>NZ_CP118962.1:900000-2100000 GCF_029024925.1 Enterococcus faecalis
CACCGCCCTTTCACGGCGGTAACACGGGTTCGAGTCCCGTACGGGTCATTTATTTTAATAGTAACATTCCTTTTTGGAGGTTTAGCTCAGCTGGGAGAGCACCTGCCTTACAAGCAGGGGGTCAGCGGTTCGATCCCGTTAACCTCCATTACTCGGTTGGTTCCGTGGTGTAGGGGTTAACATGCCTGCCTGTCACGCAGGAGATCGCGGGTTCAAATCCCGTCGGAACCGCCATTTAATGTTGTTACTTGAAAATTATTTGAACAAGCTTTTGTTTTAGGCGTGGTAGCTCAGTTGGTAGAGCAACGGATTGAAGCTCCGTGTGTCGGCAGTTCGACTCTGTCTCACGCCATTTATGGAGGAATAGCGAAGTGGCTAAACGCGACGGACTGTAAATCCGTTCCTTAGGGTTCAGTGGTTCGAATCCACTTTCCTCCATTTTAGGGGCATAGTTTAAAGGTAGAACAACGGTCTCCAAAACCGTTGGTGTGGGTTCAATTCCTGCTGCCCCTGCCATTTAATTATTTAATAGATACACTTTTTAAGATTACGGCGATCGTGGTGAAGTGGTTAACACACCAGATTGTGGCTCTGGCATTCGTGGGTTCGATTCCCATCGGTCGCCCTTTGTAATTTTATTGGGGTATAGCCAAGCGGTAAGGCAACGGACTTTGACTCCGTCATGCGTTGGTTCGAATCCAGCTACCCCAGTTTTTTTGTAACAAAAATGGAATATGGCGGTATAGCCAAGTGGTAAGGCAGAGGTCTGCAAAACCTTCATCACCGGTTCAAATCCGGTTACCGCCTTCCAAAATATCTTGCCGGCGTGGCGGAATTGGCAGACGCGCTGGACTCAAAATCCAGTTCCTTCACGGGAGTGCCGGTTCGACCCCGGCCGCCGGTATACTAAAGACTGTTAAATCATTGATTTAACAGTCTTTTTTGTTTATTATTTTCTAGAATACATAAAAAAACCATCTCAAAAAAATGAGATGGAAAGTTAAGTGAGAGAGTGATAAGTATAGTGCGAATAAATACAAGGGTTACAGAAGAATGTGGGGGTTCTGCATCATCGTCATTAAATGTTCCTGCAGTAGGAATATGAATTTCTGTCATATTATATTCAATAACTTGAACTGTGATGATTGCAACAGTTCCAATGATTGCTAACATAGTAGTCATACTTTCACTCCTCTCTTAATTTTAAATAAAAGTACTTACTTAACTGATTGACTAGAGACTAAAAATATATATCAACATGAACGTTGAGCTTTAGCACTATACAACGTAAAGATCACTCTTAGCTATTTTGAGAAAAGCCTTCTCCTCGACCAGTCTTGTTCTACTCATTGGTGTCTCTCGACATTTCTGAGCAATAGCCTATGTTTGTATAGGAGCCTCACCTAACTTATTACAAAGAAATAATAGTCTTTTAAGTAACTCTTTGTCAAGACATAAGCAGAAGTCAAAACAGTTCTATTTACAAATGAATGCGACGAACCATTTCTTCTGTTATTTGTTCTACAATATCAATGGTTGTTTTTGGCGAACGTTGATTTCTGGGGATATCGATTGAGTAAATTTTGGCAATACGACCAGGATTTGCATCCATTAATACAACCCGATCAGAAAGTTGAACTGCTTGTTGAACATCATGCGTGATCATCACAATTAATTTAGTCGCAATTTGATTGTTTAGCCAAATTTCTAATAAATCGTTAGATAATTGGCTGGCTGTAATGATATCTAAAGCTGAAAAAGGTTCGTCTAAGAGCAATAAGCTAGGTTCGATGGCTAAAGCACGAGCAAAGCCTACACGCTGTTTCATTCCACCAGATAACTCTCTGGGATAAGCTTTTTCAAAACCAGTTAAACCAATCATTTCAATGAGATTACTGACTCTTTTATTTATTTGTTCGCGAGAAATTTCTTTACGGTTTTCTAAGCCAAAGCTGATATTTTTTTCAACTGTCAACCAAGGAAAAAGGGCAAAATGTTGAAAAACCATGCCGATATTGGCATCAGGCTCATTAATGATTTTATCTTCAAAAGTAATTTCACCTCTAGTTGTACGAAGAAGTCCAGCAATACTTCTGAGCAACGTTGATTTTCCTGTTCCTGATTGTCCGATAATACTTAAAAATTCATTCGTTTTAACTGTTAAATCAATATTTTCAAGGACTTTTAAATGTTCTGAATGTCCTTCAATTTCAAATTCTTTATATACTGATTTTATGCTTAATAATTCTTTATTTTCCATCGTCTTATTAGATAGGTCAAGGGAAATCACCTATCGTTCTCCTCTCTAGTTTATCTTAAAAATTTAGTCGAGTTGAGTCGTCCAGCTATTAATAGTGAAATTTTTGTTTTGCTGCTCGATATAAAGGTTGCCAAACAAAGGCGATACATAAACCAACAACGAAACACATCGCTAAGGTTCCTAAGGCAGATTTATCTTTTACGCCATCGTTTGCCGCAATATATTGTCCTAGGCCAGTAACATCTATTGATTTTTTGCCCCATTGAATGCTTTCTGCTGCGATATCAGCGTTCCAAGCAGCACCAGCAGCGTTAATAATTGCTGTAATGAGGTAAGGTAAAATAGAAGGGATCAAAAATTTTGTCCACCATTGCCATTTAGATAATTTAAAAAGTTTGGTTACGTCACGAATATCATCAGGGATGGCTAAGTAGCCAGCAATTACATTAAAGAAAAAATACCATTGGCAACCAACCATGATGAGTGGTAAAATCCACCATTCTAATTTGTTGAAGCCCATACTAATAATCAACACAATGAATGGAGTATAAACATTTGACGGAATGGAGCCTAAAATTTGTCCAATCGGTTGAACGATACTTAAGCGCCGATTATCATTCGCAACCCAGATTGCTAAGGGAGTAAAGATAATGCCAGCAACGACCATGGCCAAGGTAACCCGTAGTGTAGTATAAAGGGTTAATCTAGGAATCATGCTGAAATCTTGATGGGGCAAGAAATGATAGAGCTTAATAGAACAATAAACCCCAATAATGGTTAAGCTGACATACCATAATGTTTTGAAGAAATGGCGTAATTTTGCTAGTAATCGATAGAGATAGTCTAGCTTGAAAAAGTACCAAACTTTTGGTAAATCGTAAATCCAAAAATGACTGAATTTCACAAAAGCTTTTGAAAAGTATTTCGTTAAAGTTGCTTTTTTTAATAAATGATAAATGATGGATTTAGGTGGCGTCGTACTTTCGACATCTGTTTCATATTTAAAATAATAAGTGGCTCGAACTAAAGGTTGAAAAACTAAAAAGTTTAAAATCACCACATTGATTAATAAGGCAAAAACAGCCCATAAACAGGATTTAAAGTCGGCTCGATTTAATGCTACTTGGATATAAGAACCAATTCCTGGTAAATAAAGGTTGGTTTCTTTAGGAAAGGCAACAGAAGCTTGCTCGCTGGCCACCAAGGCAAACCAAGCCGCAGTTTGAGAAATAATAACGTTCCAAAGTAAGCCAGGAATTGAGTAAACAAATTCAAGCCGCCAAAATTTTTCCCAAGCATTGTACTTGAACTGATCGGTCACATTGACTAGATCTGAAGGAATAACTTCCATTATTTGATAAAGAGTCAACATGATGTTCCAAGCTTGACCTGTGAAGATGGCAAAAATAGCAACCGCTTCTGCGCCCATCACATTTCCTGGAAATAAACCAAGTAACCAAGCAGTTGTAAAGGTCAAAAAACCTAGCAATGGAACAGATTCAAGGAAATTAACTAATGGTAAAATGACTCTTCGTGCCGTTTTATATTTTACGGCTAAAATACCAAAAACAAAGGAAAACAGGAAGGACCAAGCCATCCCCACAATCATTCGAAACATGGTTCGAATTGAAAAGTAAAAAAGATTTGATGGAGATAAGAAATCATCTGTTTTACTTGGTGTTGCGAGGAATTCTTCTGAGGGAAGGGTGTGGAGAGGGCGATTCATTTTTAGCCAAGAGAAGACGATGATAAAAATGAAAATGCCTAAAATGATGAGCAAGGTAAGATTCCCGATACTTTTAGCAAGTAGGGTATTTTTCTTAGATGATGCAGTGACAGCTTTCAATTTAAAAACCTCCAATTAATCATATTAAAGAGGTCGCCGAATAAAAGAAGAAGATTATAGGGTAATCACAATAATTGAGCTTTGGCTTTCTGAGACGTAAGAAAAAAATTCTAGTTATCTTAGGAAAGCCTTAATTCGACAATCCCTGCTTTACTCGTTACTGTCTCTCGACATTTCCGAGCGATAACCTGTGTTCTTCAGAGTAACCTCACCTAATATGATTCTATTTGATTTACATGCTTATCATACTCGTGACTAAAAATAAAACAATTTCTAGCTGGTTATACCTGAATTACTGTTTGTTGTTATTCTATTCAATTATTCTTAAAAAGATTGCCCACATTCTGTTTTTTTAGGGAGAAATTATCAGATGAGTATGTTATATAACCCGAGGTTAATAGCGTAGGATGTTGTATTTTTAGTTTGTCTCGTTTACTGTTAAAGATGTAAGTAGTAACTATAAGTGAATGGCTAAAAAAATTAAAAGTAATCTAGCACCTAAATTAAACAACAAAGAAATTTGTTCAGAAGAAAGGAAATTATGATAATTATTTGGTTAAACGGTGCGTTTGGATCCGGAAAAACGACCATTGCACATGAGTTACAACAAAAACTTCCCAACGCAATCATTTATGATCCAGAAATTATTGGTAGTGCATTGATGGAGCTAGTTCCCGAAGAAATGAAAGAAAATGATTTTCAGGAGTATCAGGAATGGCGTTGCTGGAATGCTCATTTATTAAAACGAATGTCCAAAGAGTCTGGACGGCCGATTATTGTTACAATGACCCTTTATAAAAATGAATATGAAGAAGAGCTGATTGGATATCTGAGACGAGCAGGCATTGACGTTTATCATTTTTTGTTAGCGGTCGAGAAAGAAGAAATTTTACAAAGATTATTGAAAAGAAATGATGGAACTTTTGAATGGGGGAAAAATAAGTTGCCCGAAGTACTTGAAGGTTTTCGTCAGATTAAGTTTACCGAGATTTTTAGAAATCATTCAGCTGACACGACAGAAATTGTAGCATCCATTCTTAATAGAATAACCGAATAAAAATAAAATAAGGGACCTAAGCCGAAATGACTTAGGTCCCTTATTTTCTACTTCTTAAGATAATCAACTACCAGCTACCCTGATTTCTTCAAACTTTAAGATCGCACATTTACGACAATCTATTTTTACACTGTCAAAATTTTCTTTCAAGTCTTGCATTTTGTTATTTTTAGCAGTATATTTTAGGTGTACCTAAAATATACTAGAGGTTAACCTTCTAACGGGAAGGGCCTTTTAAAATTATTGCAAAACGAAAGAAGGAATTGAATTGAAAAATTCAGAAGAACATGAACCAAAGCAAAGACATCATTTGATTGAATATGCAAATGGTCCTTCGCTTGAAGAAATTAATGGCACCATCGACGTGCCTAAAAATATGAGTTTTTGGAAAACGTTATTTGCTTACTCAGGTCCAGGAGCATTGGTAGCAGTGGGGTATATGGATCCAGGAAACTGGTCTACTTCAATTACTGGGGGACAAAATTTTCAATATTTATTGATGTCGATTATTTTAATTTCCAGTTTGATTGCAATGTTGCTCCAATATATGGCTGCTAAATTAGGCATTGTTTCACAGATGGATTTAGCACAAGCGATTCGTGCTAGAACTAGTAAGACGTTAGGTATTGTATTATGGATTTTAACAGAGTTAGCAATTATGGCTACAGATATCGCTGAAGTTATCGGGGGCGCAATTGCCTTATATTTATTATTTCATATTCCTTTAGGTCTGGCTGTCTTCATTACGGTATTTGATGTTTTACTTTTGTTGTTATTGACAAAAATTGGTTTTAGAAAAATTGAAGCTATTGTTGTTGCTTTAATTGTTGTTATTTTTGTGATTTTTGCTTATCAAGTGGCATTGTCAAATCCAGTATGGGGAGATGTAATTAAAGGGCTGGTTCCTAGCGCAGAAGCTTTTTCTACATCACATGCGGTGAATGGGCAAACGCCACTGACAGGTGCATTGGGGATTATTGGTGCAACAGTGATGCCTCATAATTTGTATTTACATTCTTCTGTTGTCCAAAGTCGTAAAATTGATCGTAAAGATAAAACCGATATTCAACGCGCTTTACGCTTTTCAACTTGGGATTCTAATATTCAATTAACGATGGCATTTTTTGTTAACTCTTTGTTATTGATTATGGGTGTGGCCGTTTTTAAATCCGGCAGTGTCAAAGATCCTTCATTCTTTGGTTTGTTTGATGCTTTATCAAATCCAGCGGTTATGAGTAATTCTATTTTAGCGCATATTGCAGGTTCTGGAATTTTATCAATTTTATTTGCGGTAGCCTTATTGGCATCAGGACAAAATTCAACAATTACAGGAACCTTAACTGGTCAAATTATTATGGAAGGGTTTATTCATATGCGCGTACCAATTTGGTTACGTCGGATGGTCACACGTTTGTTATCTGTTATTCCTGTCTTAATTTGTGTTTTAATGACCAGCGGAAAAAGTACAGTGGAGGAGCATATTGCGATTAATAATTTAATGAACAATTCACAAGTTTTTCTAGCATTTGCTTTGCCATTTTCGATGTTGCCTTTACTGATGTTTACAGATAGCCGTGTTGAAATGGGTGAACATTTTAAAAACTCGTGGTTAATTAAATTGTTAGGCTGGGTTTCTGTCATTGGCTTAATTTACCTCAATATGAAAGGCTTACCTGATCAAATTGAAGGATTTTTCGGTGATAATCCGACAGCGAGTCAAATTACGTTAGCCGATAATATCGCCTATGTCATCATAGCACTCGTCATCCTCTTGTTAGTTTGGACGGTTGTGGAATTATATAAAGGCGATAAACGATATGCACAGCAGCTTGCAGCTATGGAGCAACAAGTAGAGGAGGTTAAATAATGAAATTTTCAAAAATTATGGTTGGTGTTGAAGAGTCGCCAGATGCGTTAAAAGCATTTCATTATGCTATCCAAAAAGCAAAAGAAGAACAAGCTGAATTGGTTATTGTTTCGATTTTAGAAGAGAAAGAGATTAATGTTTACCAATCGTTAGATAAAAATTATTGGCAAGAACAGTTGGCGAAATTAGAGAAACAAACGGAAAAATATCAACAAGAAGCGTTAGCGAATGGCATCGATAAAGTAAGTGTAATTGTCAATGAAGGGAACCCAGGAGAATTAATTATTAATAAGCTTATTCCTTTGAATAAACCAGATTTGTTAATTATTGGCTCCAAGTCAACTAGCAAATTAAAAAGCTTTTTTGGTAGCCAAGCAGCTTATATGGCTCGATATGCACCGATTTCTGTAATGATTATTCGCTAACAAAATTGAAACAGTTAAAAAAGCCGCCACGATTTACTATTCGTGGTGGCCTTTTTATAGTAATTTTTGTTTATATAAATAAACAGCCAAACTTAGTTGTAGCGAACTATCAGGAAATTCTAAAGTTAAGTGAAGAATCTCTTCTATTTTTTTTAAGCGGTAAATAATTGTATTACGATGTACATACATATTTGTGGCAGTCAACGAAATATTTTTATTCGATTGAAAGTAGGTGTTGATGGTTTCTAGTAGGGAACTTTCATGTTTTTGATCTTCTTTTTCTAATGGTTCAATCAATCGTTGATATATTTTTTGTTTGGCTTGTTTGGTCAGGGTTTCGATCATTAAACGATAAAAAAAGAGGTCGTCATAATTCAAAATAGTTCGTTGTTGTAATTCTTGACTTGCTTGTGCTAAGTGGAATGTTTCTTGTGCTAATTTATAAGAATCACACAGATTGGTGATTTTTTTGACAGTTGGCCCAATCGCTAATTTAAATGATAATTTTGGATTCAGTTTCATTAGTTGCTCTAGTAAATTCTTGGCAAGATGAGTGGTTTGTGCAAGGTAGGTGGCTTCCTCTTGCGCTGGATTTTCTAGTAATAAAATAAAGCCAGTTTGTGTAGGAAAGGCAGTAATTTTTTGTCGATATCCTTCTAAAATATGATTCAATTGATGGCCAATGCTATTCATTTGAATAGTCGGATTAAACAGTTGTTCCAATTGTTCAATGGCTACAAGCAAGAGACTAAATGTATCTTTTTCATTTAATTGCAGATAATTACTAAATTCTTGCCAAGCTTGAGGATTGGTATTTTTTTCTTGGATAAGGTCTTGAAACAGCGCCCCGATCTTTTGCCTCGTTGTTAAATTTTCCGAAGATTCTAATTGAAGTTGTGGTAAAAGGTAGTGAGCACAGACCTCTACAGATAATAAATCAATCGTCTGTAATTTTTTGGTAGTTTGCCAAATCACTAAGTAAGATAAGCTGAGATTTTTCTTTTTGATGGGTAAAATTCGCAAAGATAACTGATGGTTCGCTAAGGAAAATTCAACAGTCAATGGTTCTTTATAAAATAATAGGAGCTCATTGTTCTGGGCTTTTAAAGCTGTCTCAAACTGTTTTTTGAGAGTCGCGTTGTTTAAAATACTGGTGATTCTTGTTGGCGCATCAGGTAAATCAAAATGATTCATAATCTGAAAACGCTCGTCTAAAAGCATTACAGGCGCTTGAATCGCGGCACTTAATACTTCCAGTAATTGGGTACTTTTTCCGCCAGCTTTGATAATTGTATAAAATTTATTATGCATATGAACAGAATGTTGGCTAATCGTTTCGTCAGGTTGATTGACTCGGCGATTGACCAATGAAATAATTTGAGAAAAGTTGTAATTATAAGGGATTGAGAGAATTGGTAATCCGACGTCATTCGCTAATTGGATCATCTCTTGTGGAACTTCATTGAAATAACGTTGGACTTTAAAGCCTAGAGCAGCGCAGTTCATATTTGCTAGTTCTTGAATAAGACGTTTTTGCAAGCAAGGCTGATCTTTGAAAATATAGCCGGTAGTTAATAAAATTTCTCCTGGCGTTAACCAGTCAAAAGCATCAGGATTTTCTAAAATATTTGCTTGTAGAATTGGCGCATCTAAATTGGTCTCGTGCGTCAATAAGGTTAAACCAGGTAGTTCTTCTGCATGGAGTAGATCAGTGACCGTCATCATTAGCAAGGCCTCCTTTTGTATGAATTATCTAAAAATTAAGTGTATTTATTGTAAGATGTTACAAAACTATTTTAGGGAAAATAAGGTATCCTTATACTAATAGAAAAAAGTTCCAAGTCATTACGTGATTGGTAGTCACAAATGACCAAATAAGAACAATCAGCGCTTACAACCTATAGAAACGCATCGTTTAAAGATATAGCAATAGTATACTTAATTTTTAATGCTTTTACTATTGTTTCAGCTACTTTAAATTTCTCAAGTATTTCTATAATCTGTAAGTTTTTTGAGACTCTTATCAGATATGCTTCTTTTTCTATATTTTATCAGAAAATTCTGGTAACTTTGAAGGTTATAGTTTGTAAAATGGAGGGATCGGTATGAAGAAATTAAAAATGTTAGGATGCGTCGGTTTGCTTTTAGCTTTAACGGCTTGTCAGGCGGGAACGGGAAACTCGGCTGATAGTAACAAAGCAGCGGAACAAAAAATTGCAATTAGTTCTGAAGCGGCTATTTCGACAATGGAACCACACACAGCGGGGGATACGACCTCGACTTTAGTCATAAATCAAGTTTATGAAGGACTCTATGTTTTAGGTAAAGAAGATGAATTAGAGTTGGGGGTCGCTGCCGAAGAACCAGCGATTTCTGAAGATGAAACCGTTTATACATTTAAGATTAGAGAAGATGCCAAATGGTCGAATGATGATCCAGTAACAGCAAACGACTTTGTTTATGCATGGCAACAAGTTGCTTCCCCTAAATCAGGATCGATTCATCAAGCTTTATTTTTTGATGTCATTAAAAATGCTAAGGAAATTGCTTTAGAAGGCGCAGATGTGAATACTCTTGGGGTTAAGGCGCTAGATGATAAAACGTTAGAAATAACTTTAGAACGGCCCACCCCTTATTTGAAATCTTTGCTTTCGTTTCCTGTTTTGTTTCCGCAAAATGAAAAATATATCAAAGAACAAGGGGATAAATATGCCACTGATGCAGAACATTTGATTTATAATGGTCCTTTTAAATTGAAAGAATGGGATAATGCCTCTTCCGATGACTGGACCTACGAAAAAAATGATACGTATTGGGATGCTGAAAAAGTTAAATTAACAGAAGCGAAAGTTTCAGTAATTAAGAGCCCAACGACAGCGGTGAATTTGTTTGACTCGAATGAATTGGATGTAGTGAATAAGCTAAGTGGTGAATTTATTCCTGGTTATGTTGATAATCCAGACTTTCTTTCAATTCCTCAATTCGTCACATACTTTTTAAAAATGAACAGCGTTCGTGATGGAAAAGAAAATCCGGCTTTAGCGAACAACAATATTCGTAAAGCGTTGGCACAAGCTTTTGATAAAGAAAGTTTTGTAAAAGAAGTCTTGCAAGATCAATCAACGGCTACAGATCAAGTAATTCCTCCGGGACAAACGATTGCGCCAGATGGAACAGATTTCACAAAACTAGCTGCTAAGAAAAATAACTACTTAACCTACGATACAGCGAAAGCAAAAGAATTCTGGGAAAAAGGGAAAAAAGAAATTGGGCTGGATAAAATCAAATTAGAATTTTTAACAGATGATACAGACAGCGCCAAAAAAGCTGCTGAGTTTTTCCAATTTCAATTGGAAGAAAATCTAGATGGATTAGAAGTGAATGTTACTCAAGTTCCTTTTACTATTCGTGTTGATCGTGATCAAACGAGAGACTATGATTTAGAATTATCTGGTTGGGGAACCGATTATCGTGATCCATTAACAGTTATGCGCATCTTTACTTCGGATAGTACCTTGGGCGGCGTAACGTTCAAGAGTGATACGTATGATCAATTAATTCAAGAAACTAGAACAACACATGCGGCTGATCAAGAGGCTCGTTTAAATGACTTTGCTCAAGCACAAGATATTTTGGTGAATCAGGAAACGGTTTTAGCACCAATCTACAATCGAAGCATTTCTGTATTAGCTAATCAAAAAATCAAGGATATGTATTGGCATTCATTTGGACCTACGTACAGTTTAAAATGGGCTTATGTTAACTAATTGAATGAAGGTAGGAAGGGGTTTGTCATGCTTTTAAAAAACTGTAAATTAGAAACAGGATTTTCTACTGTGAATCAGCGAATTGTTGCGACAGAAACAGCTAGCTATGATATTCGAATTGAAAACGAGGTCTGTACTGCGGTCGCACCGCAGTTAAGGCCTTTAGAGAACGAAACAGTTATCGATGTGAATCAGCAACTCGTTTTACCTGCTCTAAGAGAAATGCATATTCATATTGATAAAACGTATTTTGGGGGACCTTGTAAGGCCTGTCGTCCACTAACGAAAGGAATTTTAACACGTATTGAAGAAGAAACTTGGCTGTTACCTGAACAATTACCAACTAGTTTAGAACGTGCTTGCCAAGTTATTGAGCAGTATATTCAACAAGGCCATTATCATATTCGCAGTCATTGTAATGTAGATCCATCTATTGGAACGAAACATATTGAAATCACTAAAGAAGCATTTAGTCGATATGAACAATACATTACTCATGAAATTGTGGCTTTTCCTCAACACGGATTACTCCGCTCACAAGTCGAACCTTTGATGCGCGAAGCCTTACGCATGGGGGCAACTCATGTTGGCGGCGTTGATCCAGCCCTTGTGGATCGTCATGTGAATCATTCAATCGCAAAAATATTTGAATTAGCTACCACATTTAATAAAAAAATTGATGTTCATTTACACGCCCGTGATACTTTGGGACTTTATGAATTTAATAAATTTGTTGATTATACAGAACAAGCAAAGATGTTTGGCAAAGTTACTTTAAGTCATGCTTTAGCCTTAGGGAGCTTAGAAGAAGCAGCAATTAGAGACATTGCGCAAAAATTTAGCGAAACAGGTATTGATTTGACTTCGACTGTACCAATTGGAATGCCCACCATGCCGATTCCAACCTTGGTTGAACAAGGTGTTAAGATCTCCGTGGCTCATGACAGTTTGACGGATCATTGGTCGCCTTTTGGCAGTGGCAATACAATAGAAAAATTAAATACAGCCGCTCAAAGATTTAAAATTAGCGATGAGTATCGCTTGAATCGTTTATGGGGCTTAGCGAGTAATTTTGTAACGCCTCTTGATCCTAACGGGCAGCGAGTTTGGCCTAATGTCGGCGATTCTGCAGATTTCCTACTATTTAATGCTGAGAGCACTGCTCACGTGATTGCACGCCAACAGCCAATCCAACAACTGATACTAAAAGGACAACTGGTTGAAGCCGTTCAAAAGGGGGAAAAAGAATGACAGCATCCATTGTTTATTTGAATAATGTTCGTTTAGAAACTGGTTTTGCTAAAGACCACCACGAATTAACGTATACTAAAACCGCACGCTATACTTTAGCGATTCAAGAAGGCAAAATCCAAGCGATTATTCCGCAAAATCAAGTCACTGAAAAGCAACAAGGCACTGATTTAAACGGACAACTGGCTATTCCCGCTTTTCAAGAGAGTCATAATCACTTAGATAAAACCTACCTTTCATTAGGCTGGCGTGCTAGCCAACCTGTTAAAAATTTAAAAGAGCGTTTAGCAGACGAAGCCAGTGAACTTAAATTGTTAGCTCCGTCAACAGAACAACGAGCGACGGCCATGATTGAAAAATTGATTGGTTATGGAGCCTCTTATATTCGGACACATGTCAACATTGATCCTTATGTAGAACTAGAAAACTTCTGGGGCGTCAAAAGAGCCTTAGAAAAATATGCGCATGTGATTGATTATGATATTGTTGTCTTTCCACAGCATGGATTATTAAAAAATCCCCACACGGTTTTACTCATGAGAGAAGCCCTAAAAAATGGTGGAACAATGGTTGGCGGTTTAGATCCTGCAGGCATTGATTATGCAATTGAAGAATCTTTAGAAACTATTTTCGATCTGGCAGAAGAATTTCAAGTAGGAATCGATATCCACTTGCATGATACGAGGGAAGTTGGCGTTTATACAATTGATAAATTTTTAGACATTTTAGAAGAACGAAAATTTACTCAGCGAACCGCTATCAGTCACGCCTTTGCGCTGCTAGATGTACGACCAGCAGAAAAAGAAAAACTATACCAACGCTTGGCAACGCATCAAACGGCGATTATGTCTACAATTCCCTATGATCCTCGTTATTTATTGCCACCAATTGATGTGTTACGCCAAGCTGGTGTATCGGTTCATTTAGGTAGTGATGGCTTTTTTGACTCTTGGAGTTCTAATGTTTCAGGTGATTTATTTGAAAAATTACGTAATTTTTGTGAAATGACAGGAAAGATTACAGAAGAGCAACTTACTCAAGCTTACGTCCATGGCTGTGGCAAAGAAGCACCTTTTTCATTTGAAGAAGAACGTCTTTGGTTTACAGAAGGCGACGAAGCAAACTTTATCTTTACAGAAGCAGCTTCTACAGCAGAAGTGATTGCTAGAAAACCGCAGAAACGCCAGATTATGTTGAAAGGACAATGGGTTTAACTTGCTTTAAAATTAGGTAGAAATAGAATGCTAAAAAGCCAAACAGAGGAAACGGGGTTCAGCTCTGAGCAACGCACAGTGTTAGTCCTGCGGTTACTCGTCACAGTTTAATGCGTATAAAGTGCTTCTGCTCACAACGTGGATCAGCTTTTCAAGTTTGTTTGACTCACTTTAACATAGCACTTTTGCGTATCTTCCTTTATAATAAGACAAAATGAAGGAGATGAACCAAGCATGACTGAACAAACGAGAGAAAACAAAAAAGCAGCCTACGAATTGTGCTTACAACAATTGAGCGGTTTGTTAGAAATAGAAACGGATGCTATTGCAAATTTAGCAAACTCGTCCGCGTTAATTGCACAAACATTACCAGATACCGTTTTTGCTGGGTATTATTTATATAAAGATGAAGAATTAGTTTTGGGGCCTTTTCAAGGGAAAGTCTCTTGTACCAGAATTAAAATGGGCAAAGGTGTCTGTGGTGAGTCCGCGGAAAAACAAGCTACATTGATTGTTGATAACGTGAAGACACACGCCAATTATATTTCTTGTGACTCAGCTGCGATGTCTGAAATCGTTGTACCGATGGTAAAAAATCATCAATTGGTCGGTGTTTTAGATATTGATAGTGGTGTAACAAATAGCTATGATGCGGTTGACCAACTGTATTTGGAAAAATTTGTTACCTTGTTACTAGAAAAATCAGATTTTTAAGCAGACTATTTTTGCTTTCTGACAAATCATGAGAAAATAAAGTATAAAATTTGATCATGAAAGAAGGTGAGTCATTTGTTAGAGCTGTATATAAATTTTAAAGGTGAAGCAAAAGAAGCAATTACGTTCTATGAAGATGTTTTTGATACAAAATGTCAAAATTTAATGACTTTTGGCGAAGCACCTGAAGATCCTGAGCATCCTATAAACGACGAGATAAAGGATTTAGTGATGAACGCAAGTATCATTATTGAAGGAACCTATGTAATGATTTCAGATGTTCCTGATATGTTTGGTTTTGAAGTTACGGAAGGAAATAACCTTTCGCTCGTGGTTAGCACAGATGATGATGAAAAAATTGATCGCTTATTTAAACGATTATCTGAAGGTGGCACTGTTACAATGCCATTATCTGAAACTTTTTGGTCCAAAAAGTATGGTTCCCTAAAAGATCAGTTTGGCATCCATTGGATGTTTAATTATTATGAAGAAAATTAAAATAAAAATCCCCAATCCGTTATTTTCATTGGATTGGGGATTTTTTATTCATGAAAGAATTGCTTCTTAGCGATTTGATACTGCCGTTGCTTTTCTGTCCAAAATTGCTGATCGTTTTCATCAATTTTGCGAATGACTTTTGCTGGATTACCTCCAACAATCGTGTTGGCAGGAACGTCTTTTGTAACCACAGCACCAGCAGCGACAATAGCATTTTTTCCAATTGTAACGCCAGGTAAAATGGTGGCACTTCCGCCAATCCACACGTTATCTTCAACAATAATTGGCGTCCCGAATTCTAATTCTGCAGTTCGAATCGTTGGATCAATTGGATGGCCGGCAGTATAAAAACTAGCACGAGGGCCAACCATGACATTATCACCGAAGATGATTTTGTTTACATCTAAAAAAATGCAATCCATATTTGCATAAAAATTTTCTCCTACCTCAATATGGCGACCGTAATCTACATGGAGGGGTGGGGTGATATATAACTCATTGCCAGTTTTTCCTAATAATTCTTTTTCTAGGGCCACAATTTCTTTCACATTATCGATAGGAAGTTGATTGATTTTTTGAGCTAACACCTTGCCTTTTGTTGATTTGTTTTCGGGTAAAATGGTGGGGGCGTAATATAATTCACCTTTTAACATTTGCATATAATCAAAGTCATTTTGTTTCATGTAAGCGCTCCTTTAGGCTTTTTCTCTATTGTATCAAATCAATACAATAAGTCGAGGAATATGTAAAATAAAAAAGGACAGATAGCAAAATAGCCTTGCTTATCTATCCTTTACCTAAGGTTATCCAATTTTTTTAACTCTCCCGCCAATTTTATCTGCTAATTTTTGTGCTTCTTTTTCAGAGTGGTAAACTAAACAACCTGATTTATCTCGCGTACGTTTGCCATCTGCAGTTAAATAGCCATGAAAAAATTTGATTGCATACATAGACATCACCGCCTTTCTAATTGAAAATAGTGTAAATGGAGCGATTAAAAATGTCAAATAATAGAAGTGCTCTTAACCATTCTTATCTTTTTTAGTTCGAAGATAAGCTTGGTTAAGAGCACCATTTCACTTAATAAATTAGTTTGAAACGGGTCGTTGAGTGAAATTCCTGTTCAGGTGAGAGGGTGATAGAACCGAACAACGGAAATCTTTCAGCACCAGGACAGACTTGGGTTTCAAATGTGAGCGCTCCGTGATTGACTAATTTTTGCCCTTGAATATCGGGACCGTTATCAGCAAAATTTGCTGAAAAAATAACAACTGAAGGTTGATCAGTGAACATCTCTAAGGTGATATCTTTAGTAGGACTTTTTAAGATAACATCTGGGTTAATTAAATCATGATTGGTTAAGATGAAAGGGTGATCGAAGCCGTTCATCTTTTGAATTTGTTCATCGGTACTTGAAAAAACCTCAGCTAATTTTTTAGGTTTTTGTAAATCAAAAGCTGTCTGGTCGACGGAAGCTAATTCTCCAAGCGGTAAAACTCTTTCATCAAGCGGGACAAACTTTTGGGCATTTATTTGTAACTCATGCGCATCAATGGGAATTGCAGGATTTCCAGTTAAATTAAAGTAGACATGATTGGTTGGATTAAAAAGTGTTTGTTCATCTGTAGTTGCCTGATACTCAATTTGCCATTCATTTTCTTCAGTCAATGTATACGTGACTGAAACAGTGAGATTTCCAGGAAAACCATTTTCACCAGCAGGACTCTCTAGCCAAAATTTCACAGAAGGATTCACTTGTGCCTCTTGGATTTCGCTGTGCCATTTTTTACTTTCAAACCCAGGTGTGCCGCCGTGAAGTGTTGTTTGAGTAGGAGTATTAATCATCGTTTGATACGTTTTACCCGCTAGTTTAAAGGAGCCATCGGCAATTCGACCAGCTGTTCGACCAATTGTTGCACCAAAATATAAGTCTTTAGACAAATATTCATCTGCTGAGGGAAAGCCTAGCACGAGTGATCGGGATTCATTTTTTGTAAGAGGAACGTCGAGCGCAACAATTCGCGCACCAAAATCTGTTGCTTTTAAAGTCACACCATTTTTATTCGTCAGTGTGTAAAGAAGCATTCCTTGTCCAAATGATTCAGTTGAAATAGTCAAAATAATCAATCCTTCCTTCAAGTAAATATTTAGTAAATTTAATTTTGTTTTTTAGATTATTTAAATAGTCGAAAAGAAACGCTAAGAAAATAGATCTTTATTTAATTGTATTGTACACGTTTTCAACCGAAATGACAATTAAGGAAATGTTAAGTAAATATTTGCAAAAGTTTAGTAAATATTATACAATTTGTTTACTAGTGAAAGGAGCGATTAGTGATGGAAGAACTGTTAATGAATCGATTTGTAGAAATATTTGGTGAGAAAGGGACAGCCTGTTATTTTGCCCCTGGAAGAATTAATTTGATTGGTGAACATACAGATTACAATGGCGGTCATGTTTTCCCAGCGGCTATTACGTTAGGGACATTTGGTGTGGCAAGAAAAAGAGACGACCAAAAAATTCGGATGTTTTCTGATAATTTTAAAGAGGTTGGTCTCATCGAATTTTCATTAGAAGATTTAACCTATTCAGATTCAGATGATTGGGCAAATTATCCTAAAGGCGTTTTAAATTACTTGATTGAAAGCGGACACAATATTGATTCTGGCTTAGATGTGCTCTTCTACGGTACGATTCCTAATGGTGCTGGCTTGTCTTCTTCTGCTTCTATTGAACTTTTAATGGGAACGATCTGTAATGATTTATATGCTTTACACTGTCCAATGCTTGAATTGGTGCAAATCGGTAAAAAAGTGGAGAATGAATTTATTGGCGTTAATTCGGGAATTATGGACCAATTTGCCGTGGGGATGGGAGAAAAAGATCAAGCTATTCTACTAGATACCAATAATATGCACTATGAAATGGTTCCCGCCAAATTAGGTGAGTATACGATTGTCATTATGAATACTAACAAACGTCGTGAATTAGCAGATTCAAAATATAATGAACGCCGTGCAGAATGCGAAGAAGCCGTTCGTTTGCTTCAAAAAGAGTTATCTATTGAGTTTCTAGGTGAATTAAACAGCGAGACATTTGAACAATATCAAGCATTGATTGGAGATCCAACGTTGATTAAACGAGCGCGTCATGCCGTCACAGAAAATGAACGAACTTTATTGGCAAAACAAGCGCTAACTGAAGGGGATTTGGAAGAATTTGGCTTATTATTAAATGCCTCACATCGTTCGCTAAAAGAAGATTACGAAGTAACTGGCATTGAGTTAGATACCTTAGTGGCTTGTGCGCAAGAACAACCAGGCGTTTTGGGCGCACGGATGACTGGTGCAGGGTTTGGCGGTTGTAGTATTGCTTTGGTACCAAAGCAAAATATAGATGCATTTATTGAAGCTGTTGGCCAGAGTTATCAAGATAAAATTGGCTATGCTGCTGATTTTTATCCTGCATCAATTGATGATGGTGCCAGAAAGTTATTTTAGAAAGGAAGGCTTTAAATGTCTATTTTAGTATTAGGTGGCGCAGGCTACATCGGCTCACATGCCGTCGATCAATTAATTTCAAAAGGCTATGCCGTTGTTGTTGTTGATAATTTATTAACGGGACATCGTTCAGCAGTTCATGAACAAGCGACTTTCTATGAAGGCGATATTCGTGATAAAGCTTTTTTACGTAGCGTCTTTGAAAAAGAATCAATTGAAGGGGTGTTGCACTTTGCGGCCAATTCTTTAGTAGGAGAATCCGTGGAGAAACCGTTAATGTATTTCAATAACAATGTTCACGGCACTCAAATTGCCTTGGAAGTCATGCAAGAATTCGGAGTGAAACATATTGTTTTTTCTTCCACAGCGGCCACTTATGGCGAACCAAAAGCAATGCCTATTACAGAAGAAACCCCAACGAATCCTAAAAATCCGTATGGGGAAAGTAAATTAATGATGGAAAAAATCATGAAATGGTGCGACAACGCTTATGGAATGAAATATGTTGCTTTGCGTTATTTTAATGTTGCAGGAGCAAAAAAAGATGCCTCAATTGGTGAGGATCACACGCCAGAAACGCATATTGTGCCAATTATTTTACAAGTGGCATTAGGCCAACGAGCAGAGCTAAGTATTTTTGGGGATGATTATGATACACCAGATGGCACGTGCATTCGAGATTATGTTTACATTGAAGACTTGATTGCAGCACATATTTTGGCTTTAGAATATTTGAAAAATGGCGGCGAAAGTGACGTCTTTAACTTGGGAAGCAACAACGGCTATTCTGTTAAAGAAATGTTAGATGCTGCTCGCGAAGTGACAGGCCAAGAAATTCCTGCAACAATCGCGCCACGCCGAGCAGGGGATCCTAGTACGTTAATTGCTTCTAGTGAAAAAGCCAAACGAGTTTTAGGCTGGCAACCAGAAGTAACTGAGGTCAAGGATATTATCGCCACCGCTTGGCAATGGCATGTGAAACATCCTCAAGGCTATAATGAATAGGAGAACATCAGATGATGAAAGAAAGTAGTAAATGGATTGCTGCATTTGTAGAGATAATCATAGAAAATGGCGATTGGACGGAAACAGACCGCTATTATTTGACGAATCGGATTGCCAAACTAGTTGGCTGTGATTTTTTTGAACAACCAGAAGCGGTTGCTTGTGAGCAAGAACCGTTGCGTGTGGTGGAACATCTTTTAAACATTGCACAAGCCAATCACCAAATCGATGACTCAATTACGGAAGCAGAACAACTAGAAGCGGAGTTAATGGATTTTATTACGCCGACCCCAACCATCATTAATCAGAAGTTTATGGATTATTATCAAGAGTCTCCACGAAAAGCAACGGATTATTTTTATCAGTTATGTAAAACGAATAACTACATTAAAACGAAAGCAATCGCCAAAAATATTATTTTCCCAATGGACTCACCCTATGGTAAACTAGAAATTACCATTAACTTATCGAAGCCAGAAAAGGATGCTCGAAAAATTTTGGCTGAAAAGAAAATGAGTCAAAAAAAATATCCAGCGTGTATGTTATGTATGGAGAATGAAGGCTATTATGGCCGTGTAAATTATCCAGCACGGACAAACCATCGGATTATCCGACTAAATTTAGAGGACGAAGCTTGGGGCTTTCAATATTCGCCATATGCTTACTATAATGAGCATGCGATTTTCTTGGACCAACAACATCGAGAAATGAAAATCGAGAAAAAAACGTTCCAGCGGCTCCTTAAAATTACGGAGTTATTCCCTGAATATTTTGTGGGCTCTAATGCAGATTTGCCAATTGTTGGTGGTTCTATTTTATCTCATGATCATTACCAAGCAGGACGTCATACATTTCCAATGGATTTAGCACCAATGGAAAAAAGATTTTCTTTGAAAAAATATCCTGAGATAACTGCTGGTATTTTAAAATGGCCGATGTCTGTGATTCGTCTTCAAAGTGATCGTCAAGAGGAACTAGTTGAGGCGGCCGAATTAATTTTGACCAAATGGCGCAATTATTCTGATGAACGTGTCTCAGTTCGGGCCTATTCAGAAGATGGCACACCGCATCATACGATTACGCCAATTGCCCGACGCAAAGGGTCATTATTTGAATTGGATTTAGTTTTACGAGATAATAATGTTTCGGAGGAATTTCCAGATGGCATTTTTCATCCACATCCAGAAGTACAACATATTAAGCAAGAAAATATTGGCTTAATTGAAGTAATGGGACTAGCTATTTTGCCACCAAGGCTAGCACAAGAATTAAGAGAAGTCGAAAAGTATTTATTAAAGCAACCCAATCAAATTGCTGAAAGTCATCGAGCTTGGGCGGATGAACTCAGTCAGCAAACCATCACTGAAGCCAATGTCAAAGAAGTGATCCAACAAGGAATTGGGACAATTTTTGTTCAAATTTTAACAGATGCCGGCGTCTTTAAACGTGACGAAGAAGGTCGTCGTGCTTTTGAACGATTTATTCAATGTATAGAAAATGATTAGTTTGAGGTGAGGAACATCGTAACCATTAAAGATATAGCAGAGCAAGTCGGTGTTTCTTCAGCGACAGTTTCGAGAGTTTTGAACTATGATGAAACATTATCAGTTAGTGATGAAACGAAGAAGAAAATATTTGAAACAGCAGAAACGTTAAATTATAAAAAGCGAGCCAGAAAAAAACAAGCAGGCAAAAAGAAAATTCGGTTTGTCCAATGGTTCAGCGATCCAGAAGAACTGGATGATATTTACTATTTATCGATTCGTTTAGGTGTTGAAAAGCGGGCAGAGGAATTGGGTTTTCTTTTAGTCAAAGAATCTCTGACAAACCTGTCTCAAAAAAGATTTGATGGGACAATTGCCCTAGGAAAATTTGATGAAAAGCAAGTGGCGGCCTTAGCCGCCTTAGGCGCACCTCTTCTATTTGTAGACTTTGATGCAATGGCTTTTGGCCAAAACTCCATTGTTGTTGATTTTGCTGGAAGTGTTAAAACAATTGTGCAAGAATTTTTGGCGCAAGGGCATCAGAAAATTGGTATGCTTTCTGGGCAAGAATATACGAAAGAGTCCCACGTGGCATTGGTTGATCCACGTTTTGTCGCTTTTAAAGAAACCTTAAAAGATCTGGACCTTTATCATCAAGAATGGGTTGTCGAAGCAGCTTTTTCTGTTGAAGAAGGCTATCAAGCGATGAAAGACTTTATTGAAGAAGCGGACACTCGTCCAACCGCTTTTTTCGCTGCAAGTGATACATTGGCGATTGGTGCAATGCGGGCGTTACAAGAAGCAGCCATTCGTGTGCCAGAAGATATTTCTATCATTGGTTTTAATGATATTAGTGTCGCAAAATATGTTTCACCAACATTAACAACAGTTAAAGTTCATACTGAATGGATGGGTGAGCTAGCCGTTGAGACAATGAAAGAGTTATGCTTGAATCCCCCCCCAGTTCCTAGAAAAATTATTGTCGGAACGGAATTCATTCAGCGAGATTCAACGAAACATTCATCAAAATAACAGCAAAACTTGGAGAGTTTTTTCCAAGTTTTTTGCTCTTTTGTGCTGGTTTTCAACAATCAAGAAAATGGAGGGAAACAGATGCAACCGAAATTAATTATTTTACGTGGTAATTCTGGTAGTGGTAAAACAACGATAGCTAACGCGCTTCATCAGTGTCTTAAAGAACAATCGTTATTGATTTCTCAAGATGTGGTGCGCAGAGAAATGCTTCGTGTTAAAGATGAAACAGGTAATCTAAGTATTGCTTTGTTAAAACAGTTGGTAGCTTTTGGGTATCAAGAATGCCAGTATGTGATTGTTGAAGGGATTTTTCAAAAAGCCATTTATCATTCCTTTTTTCAGGAAATAATCCATCTCTTTGAAGGAAACGTTCAGGTTTATTATTTTGATATTTCTTTTGAAGAAACGTTGAAAAGACATAGCCAGAGAAACAAGAATCAAGAATTTGGTGTCGTGGAAATGAAACGTTGGTGGCTACCAGAAGATTATTTAGGGCTTGCGGGAGAACAGCGGTTATCTGAACAACTGTCTGAAAAGCAGATTATCAGGCAAATTTTAGCAGATATTCAGTAGTAAGTGCTGCGCTTTTTAGAGAAATGGATGTTGTGGTATGATAAAAAAGAAGGAGTGGTTTCAATGGATTACCAAGAACGATTAAAAAATTTACCACCTGAAGTCATGACAGCTTTTTCAGAATCATTTATTTTTTTAATCAGTAACGATAAAGTTCAACATTTTCCTGCACGAGACTTAACGCAAGCTGAAATGATTCAACGAGTGAAAGAGAAATTAGGTGAAGCGGTGACGTGGTCCTTATGGCAAGGGTTCGTTATTGCTGTTAATTCAGAAAAAACATGTGTTGCTGTTTTGCCCAAATATCATCAACTCGATGGTTTTTGAAAATGAATAAGGGAGCGAAGAATTATTCGCTTCGTTTTATAAAATGAAAACGCTTTTCGGGAGGGAATGCTAATGTCTGAGCTAGTGGTTATTAGAGAAATGCAAGAGAAAGATATCTTAGCGCTGGATACTCAATTTGTCCAACAAGGTTGGCCAAGTCGCCAAGAGATTGTAATGAACTATTTAGAAGAACAATTAGTCAAGCAACGAACGGTTTTTGTAGCGGAGAAAAAGGCAACGCTGTTAGGTTATGTGACGTTACTGCCATTAGCTAAGGAAGGACCTTTTAAAAATTTATATCCTGAAATAGCTGATTTCAATGTATTCTTGCCATTTCAAAAACAAGGAGTGGGGCGGTTATTATTAAATCGTGCAGAAAATGTTGCCAAAAGTTATGCAGATACTGTTTCCTTGGGAGTAGGCCTGCATCCTGGTTATGGTGCAGCGCAAAGATTATATATCAAACAAGGATATGTGCCAGATGGTTCAGGAGTTTGGTTTCAAAATAAGCAGCTGAAACCAAACGAACGGTGTGTTAATGATGATGAGTTAGTTCTTTATTTATCGAAAAAACTATAGCAATTGTCAATCAATAATGGAGGAATAATCGTGGTTCATCAATTATTAGCTCAAATGGAAAATGGATATATGAAAATAATAAAAGAAAATTTAGTTGGAATATATCTTCATGGTTCTTATGCTTTTGGAACCTATTGTCATTCAGTAAGTGATTTGGATGTACTGATTGTGGTTTATGAAAAGCTTACTATTGATGAGAAGAAACAATTATTAGATTATACAATTAATATTTTAGATAAGTGGGCACCAAAAAAAGGGATAGAATTCCATGTGCTACAATTAAAAGATACAATAAATTTGAGTTATCCGATTCCCTTCGATTTACATTTTTCTCCGATACATCGTTCCAGATATCTGACTAATAAAAATAAATATATTGAAGATATGATGGGATACGATGAGGATCTAGTGGCACATCTTATGATTACAAAATTATATGGAAAAGTACTCGTAGGAAAACCGATTGATTCCGTTTTTGGCTGGATAGATCAAAAGAAATATTTTGAAAGCATTGTAGCTGATGTGAAAGAGGCAAAAAAAGAAATTGTTCAACAACCTATGTACGTTATTTTAAATCTGTGTAGAGTAATGGCGTTTAAGCAAGAGAATAAAATTTTATCAAAAAGGGCTGGCGGGGAATGGGGCCTAGTACATTTTCCTACTAATTATCATTCGCTGATACAACTAGCTTTAAAAGAGTATCGAGGCGAAACAGTTTTGTTAGAGCAATACAATGATTCAGAATTAAATGATTTTGCGGATATTACGCTTTCGTTATTATTTAAGTAAGAATGTAAAGGAGGGTGTTACCCTTGATTAGAAAAATGAAGCCAACAGATGCAGCGGCGTTAACTATCATTAATAAAGAACAATTGGGCTATGAAGTTCCCGTTGACGTGACCTGTAAACAGATTGAGAAATTACTACTAGCCAGTGACAGAGAGTTTTTATATGTTTATGAAGAAACGAAGACAGGCAAGATTTTAGGCTATGTGCATGCGCAACTGTATGAAACAATTTATTCCCAAACGTTATTGAACGTTCTGGGATTAGCAGTGGCAAAAGAAGCAGAAGGCCGTGGAATTGGCAAACAATTAATGATGAAACTAGAAACGGAAGCTAAAAAGTATAACTTGTCTGCGATTCGCTTAAATTCAGGGGAACAGCGTACAGCAGCACATCAATTTTATGAACACATTGGCTATGTTTCTGATAAAAAACAAAAGCGATTCATTAAATACTTGGATACTTAAGTTATGTCTTTAAAAAATAACAATTTCCTTTAAAAAAATAAGTAAAAACTAGTGAAATTTTCAGTGAATTAGTGTAAAATGTATCTCAATGACTCAACGAGTGTTTCAGCCGAAACACTGTCAAAGAAAGTACATACAAAGAAACAGAAATAGCCATTTTTGATGGCTGTTTTTTTATGGAGGAGGCAAATTATGACGAAAAAAAATAGTATGATGTACTTAGCAATTTCTAACTTATTTCTTGTTTTTCTAGGCGTAGGCCTAGTCATTCCCGTAATTCCCCAATTAAAAGAAGAAATGCATTTTTCTGGTACCACAATGGGAATGATGATTTCTATTTTTGCGATTGCCCAATTAATCACATCGCCAATCGCAGGTGTCCTTTCGGATAAAATTGGTCGGAAAAAAATGATTGCGACGGGTATGTTGGTGTTTTCAATTTCTGAGTTATTATTTGGTTTAGCCCAAGCGAAAAGCGGTTTTTATATTTCTCGTGGTTTAGGTGGGATTGCCGCCGCTTTATTAATGCCGTCAGTGACAGCCTTTGTGGCAGATATGACCACGATTTCTGAACGTCCGAAAGCGATGGGACTTGTGTCAGCTGCAATTAGTGGTGGTTTTATTATCGGACCAGGAGTTGGTGGTTTTATTGCTTATTTAGGTATTCGCGCTCCATTTTTTGCGGCCGCATTTTTAGCGTTTATTGGTTTTATTTTGACATTAACTGTTTTGAAGGAGCCGGAGAAACGAATTTTAGCCGCTGTTGAAGCGAAAAAAGGTTCATTTATGGATATTTTAAGAAATCCAATGTTTACCTCATTATTTGTGATTATCTTAATTTCCTCTTTTGGCCTGCAAGCGTTCGAATCTATTTATAGTATTATGGCGACTATTAATTTTGGCTTTACCACAAGTGAAATAGCAATCGTGATTACGGTTAGTGGTATTTTAGCGTTGATTTGTCAGTTGTTTTTCTTTGATGCAATCGTCCAAAAAATAGGTGAAATGGGTTTAATCCAATTAACCTTTTTTGCAAGTGCCATTTTTATTGCCGTGATTGCCTTTACAAAAAATAATTTAGTTGTTGTATTTTCAACGTTTATTGTCTTTTTAGCGTTTGACTTGTTTAGACCAGCAGTAACTACTTATTTATCCAAACATGCTGGAGATCAACAAGGAACCATCAACGGACTAAATTCGACATTTACAAGTTTTGGTAATATTTTAGGACCAATGGCAGCAGGAGCTTTATTTGATATCAATCACTTTTTCCCTTATTATGTTTCAGCAGTAATTCTGTTAGGAACGGGCTTTTTATCGTTATTTTTAAATCGAAATAAGATGTAAAAGAAAAAATAAGTATTTGGAATATAAAAATTCCGAATACTTATTTTTTTTGATCACCGACCGTTCTTGAAAAAAACAAAAAAATAAACAGTGTTCGCTTGATTAATCGAACGTTTGTTCGTATAATGATTTTGCAAGTGAGGTGATGTTTATGAAATTTGATTATGAAAAAGAACCTAGTCGCGATATTCTTTGTATTGATTGCAAAAGTTTTTACGCTAGTGTAGAATGCGCAGAACGTGGGTTAGATCCGTTGAAAACGATGTTAGTAGTGATGAGTAATGCCGAAAATGCGGGGGGATTAGTTTTATCAGCATCGCCAATGGCAAAAAAAGTTTTAGGTGTTTCAAATGTTACGCGTAAAAATCAAGTGCCCGCTCATCCTGATTTATATGTGGTCCCGCCACGAATGAATTTGTACATGAAAAAAAATCAAGAAATCAATAATTTATATAAAAAGTTTGTCGCAGATGAAGATCACTCTGTGTTTAGTGTAGATGAATCATTTCTTGATGTAACGGCTTCTTTAAGTTATTTTCATTGTGAAACCGCCTATAAGATGGCTCGGATTATCCAAAGAGTCGTTTATAATCATGTGGGTATTTATGTGACCGTTGGGATAGGGGACAATCCGTTACTGGCTAAATTGGCGTTGGACAATGGCGCCAAACATTCGCCAGATTTTATTGCAAAATGGCGGTATGATCGTGTACCAGATACTGTCTGGCAGTTGCCTTCTTTGACAGATTTTTGTGGGATTGGTCGCAGAATGGCTAAACGACTGAATCGTTTAGGAATTGATTCTGTATATGAGTTAGCGCAAGCGAATCCGCATCTTTTACAAGAAACATTTGGCGTGATGGGGCTTCAATTGTATGCTCATTCATGGGGGATTGATCGTACCTTTTTAGGAAAAAAAGCACCACATAAAGCTGAAAAATCATTTGGAAATAGTCAGATTTTACCGAGAGATTATGCGCGAAGAGATCAGATTGAACTAGTCTTAAAGGAACTGACAGAACAAGTGGCTACTCGTTTAAGAAAAGCGCATTGTCAAACGGAATGTATCACAGTCTACGTTGGTTATTCCAAAGGTCAAATTGACCGTGAAGGACGAACTGGTTGGCGAAAACAACAAACGATTCCTGCAACAAACAATACAAAAGTTTTGATCACCTATGTATTAGCCCTTTTTAGAGAACATTATCTAGCGGGAACCGATGTCCGGCAATTAGGGCTTTCATATGGGAAATTAGTTTGGAATGAATCTTTACAATTAGATTTATTTTCGGAACCAGAAGAGCAAATTAGTGAAATGGAGTTAAACTATCTGATTGATAAAATCCGACAAAAATTTGGCTTTCAAGCTTTAATTCACGCCTCTTCTTTGTTGGAAGGCGCGACGGCAATTCATCGTTCAGGATTAGTCGGTGGACATGCTGGAGGAAATGTCGGTTTAGGAGGATAACATCATGAAACGAACAAAAAAAGAATTTACACCTTATAATGAGTACCATGATCGGCCCTTTGAACTGAAATGGGCGACCGCTTTTGCATTGGGGGAGTTACAAGAAGGAATCGAAGCTTCTGACGAATATTCTAAGAGAGCGTTTGAACGCTTACCGCAACAGACAACAGAAGAAATTGAAGAATACTTAGAGCAGTCTTTAAAAAATAACCAAGTTTTAGAAATCCAATTGAATACATTGGATGATTTTGGCCGTGTTCAACCGCCAATTGTTGGTGTTTTTGAAGGGATGAGTTCAATGGAGTATGCAAAAGTTGGACATACACATATTTTATTTGAAGAGATTCGGCATATTAAAAGTCATGAGTTTACAAAGTGGTCGAGCCTTGATTAAAAAACTATTGTTATACGTGCGTTTTGTGAAAACATATGAGATAATGTTCATAGGTAATAGAAATAAAAATTATGGAGGTGGCTAGGATGGGACATCATTTAAAAGGACACCATGGCAAAAAAACAAACGAAAATGGCGGTTTTTTAACAAAGTTATTGGCAGGCGGCGCCTTAGTGGGCGTAGGAAAAAAGTTATACGACAATCGTGAAAAAATTAAAGAGCTGTTAAGTGACGACAAAGAAAAAGGCAACGACACTGAAAACAAATAAAGGACTGGATTGACGGAATGGTAAAAGATGCAGCGTATATTATTGAAGAGATTACCACGATTTTAGAAGGAACCTATTTTGTGATAACCAAGAAAGCGAATAAGCGCCGCATGTGTTTACATGTTTCAGATACCGCGAAAGAATTTTTACGTTGTCGACTGGAGTATGAAACATTCTTAGAGCAACAGTTTGATTATGCCACAATGTTTTTAGAAACATGTACGGAAGATGTTTCTGTTGAAATTCAAACGGGACTACTTGAAGAAACAAATTATCAAGCATTAACCGTGGAAAAATTACAACAGATAGCCACTAAAATGTAACACAGCTGTTGTGTTAGTTTTGATTCTTAATTTGGTTAAGGAGGCGGATAAAATGTCAGTATATCAACATATTTTGGTTGCTCTTGATGGCTCAGATCAATCTGAAAAAGCTTTTCATGAAGCTGTCAGGATTGCCAAAGAGGAACAAGCCACTCTTTATTTAGCTACAATTATTAATGATGCTGAATTTACGACGAGTCCATTTTCTTTTGAAGAATTGTATGATTTAGAAAAACACAAGTCAGAAGAAATGCTCACTGAAAAGGCAAAACAAGCGAGTGAAATTGGTGTAAAAACAGTCAAAAAAATTGTTGAGCTTGGGAGCCCAAAACGTTATCTTGCCAACACGATTTCTGAAAATTATGCCATAGATTTAATTGTGCTAGGTGCCACGGGAAGAGGTGCTATTCAACGAACCTTGATTGGTTCTACTACAGATTATGTGGTTAACCATGCTTTGTGCAATGCCTTAGTCGTTCGCTAATTGTGAGTAAATAATCAAGGGAACAATGTTTTATCGGGACGTTTTTTTAAATTAAACGAGAGGTGAGTTTATGAAAACAAAAATCGGAAAAACAGTTATCTTGTCAGCATTTTTATTCACAAGTTTCCTTTTACTGAGTGGTTGTACCTCGGCTGGCGAAGAGATGGAAAAAACAATTGATCGACAGAAAGAAAAAGTCGATAAAACGGTCGATAAGCAGAAACATAAAAATGAAAATTCCATGGAAAGTTACGACGAAAAAGTTGACCGTTCTTTAGATAGTCAAGAAGACAAAATCGATACTACTGAGTAACGGGAAAGCTTTCAACTATCGGCTAGTAAATAAATAATATACAAAAGGGAGCATCCACTGCAGTTATTTCTCACAGCGGATCCTCTCTTTTGTGGTTAAAAAGAAAAAGTTAACTGCTCCCCAACAGTTAACTTTTAATCATGTTGCACATAGTTAAAACACTCTATATATCATTTATATCATTTGAAACGGGTAGTGTAAAAAGAAATCTCTTGAAAAGAGTCTCCATTTATAGGGAAGATTTCCCATAAAAAAGAGAAACGTATAATCACAGAGAGTTAGAGAAAGCAAAGGGAAATAAGTATGTTAAAATAAGAAGCAAGAAAGAATACAAGTATGCAGAAAATAACAACTAATTAGGTGAAAATAATGGAAATACATTTTGAAAAAGTAACAAGCGATAATCGTAAAGCAGTGGAAAACCTACAAGTTTTCGCTGAACAACAAACCTTCATTGAATCAATGGCAGAAAATCTAAAAGAATCAGACCAATTTCCAGAATGGGAATCGGCAGGTATTTATGACGGCAATCAATTAATCGGCTATGCCATGTATGGACGTTGGCAAGATGGGCGCGTTTGGCTAGACCGCTTTTTAATTGATCAACGGTTCCAAGGACAAGGTTATGGGAAAGCAGCCTGTCGACTTTTAATGTTAAAGCTAATAGAAAAATACCAAACAAACAAGCTATACTTGAGTGTTTATGATACGAACAGCTCAGCAATTCGGTTGTATCAGCAACTCGGTTTTGTATTTAATGGTGAATTAGATACGAATGGTGAGCGGGTAATGGAATGGACACATCAGAATAAGTAGATAGAACAGGTGAGACAAAAGCCATAGCGCATTTTGTTTCATCTTTTTCTTTTAATTGGCTTCATTTGTTTACTTTTAGTAAGTAAAATGGTAAATTTAGTTCAATCTGTTTTGAAAAAAGAGTTACTGGAGGGTAAGGATGAAAATAGAATTTTTCCATGATGTTATTTGTAGTTTTTGTTTTCCAATGTCTGACCGCATGCATGAGATTCAACAAGAATTTCCTGAAATTGAATTGATTCATCGGTCGTTTGCGTTAGGATGGTCAGCAAACGATTTTGAAACAATGTTTGGCTCACGAGCAGCAGTAAAAGAAGAAGTTTTGACGCATTGGGTGCATGCCAATCAAAACGATTCAAAGCATCGTTTTAATATTGAAGGGATGAGGAAGCAACGATTTGATTTTCCAACATCAAAGAATGCATTATTAGCAGCAAAAGCAGCTGGATACATTGGCAACCAAGACACTTATTGGTTACTGTTTGATAAGTTACAAGAAGGTTTATTTATGAGAAGTTTAAATATTGAAGAGCCAGAAGTAATTGAGGAGCTAGTAAAAGAGACAACGATTGATTTTGCTTTATGGAAAGAAGCTGTTGCTTCCGAGGCTGTTTGGACGGCGGTTCAAGAAGATTTCGCGCTAGCTTCTGCTTATGGTCTACAAGGAGTTCCCGCACTAATCATTAATCAAAAATATCTAATTAATGGTGCAGTACCGAAACAGCAAATCAGCCAAACTATTCAAAAAATTCTCGCAGAAGAAAAACAACAGCAACCGTTAGTTTCATTAACTCCTTCTTCTGAAGAGTCCGCTTCGTGTGAGTTTAAGGAAGGCACATGGACGTGTCATTAAGCAGCTTAAAATAACGTTATTCTTTGACAAAACGAAAGACTTCTGTAATAGTTAATGCGGGGGTGATAATATGTTTAACGCATATAGAGAATACTGGAATAATATTACAACAATGAATGCGTCAGCAACACGAGCACAATATTGGTGGCCACAATTAATTAATTATTTGGTGTTAGGGATTTATTCAGCAATTACGGGCGTTTACAGATATATTGAAGTAACACCCAATGATGGAACAATCATTAAAGAATGGAATACCGTGACCATTATCTTTTTCTTGCTGACTGCTTTAATTTGGTTGGCAAACTTTACTGTTCGAGCAAGAAGATTGCATGATCGCGACCACAGTAACTGGTGGATTTTATTCTATTTACTTCCTTTTATCGGTACTTTAGTGATCTTCATTACATTAATTTTACCAAGTAAAAGTCACACAAGATGGCCAGTGAATCAATCAGAAATTTAATTTGCTGGTTTCGTTTAGCTGATTATCTTAAGAGTGAAAATAGGACATAAGTCATTTCGACTTATGTCCTATTTTCTTTTTTATTTCAGAAAAATAAAAATATCTTCTGTATGATGGCACCTCACATTACGCGGTTCTTGCTAAAAGGGCTATCTTTTTGGTAGATAGGGAAAACCATTAAGACGTTAAAAGTTTAATAAATCGAGCAATTCTCTTTTGTTAGAAAATAAGATAGCATCATTAATTAAAATACTTGGAACACTGGTTTCAATAATTGGTTGATTGGTAATAATCAAGTCAAATTCTTCGAGTCGATGGTCACCTAATTGTTCTTCCGTAATTGCTAACGTATTTGAACGAATCCGATGCAAAGCTAAAATATCGTGGACATAGTTTCCAATATATTGACTATGATTCAGGCCCATGTCGCTAATAATCAAAATCTTTTTTGAGTCGAAACTCTGGTTAATTTCTGGAAAAGTATTAAGCAACCAAAAAATATAAGAAGATGAATAGTTTAATAGATTTGTTTCTAAAAGAGCGGAAAAGAAATGCAATTCTGCTTTTAATCGTGCATATAAGTGAAGCTGAGTAAAATGAATTTGTCGAGTGAAAAAGGTGGCCCTTTGTGTCAATTCGGAGGTGTCAAAAGGCACTAATTGAGAAAACAAATAAAGACAGGTTAACAAGTGAACAGCGAAGTCGACGACTTCTTCTGTTAATTGTTCAATCTGTGAAAAAGCATTAAATTTTAAATTTTCACGTATTCTTTGACTGATGACTTCTTGGTCTTCGGAGTAGTATTGCTGAAAAGCGCCTCTTTGAAAATATCGGAGAACTTCCCGATAGGTTTCACGGCTGAGTCCAGTGAAATGACGACTGAGTAAAAGATAATCTTCCATTTTGATTGGACTCTTTTTATCTGTTTTTTTCTGGAAACGTTGTTGAAATCCTTGATGCTCTCTTAATAAATCAACAATAAAATACATAATAAAGAAATCGTGTTCATAACTGTTATCCATACTAATAATATTTAATTGGCATTGATTACGACGCATTAATTGTTTGATTTCCTGCTTATCTAATTGATAAGGCAATTCATAATGACCATAATACATTAAAAAGAAAAAGGTTGTAAAAATACGTAAAGGCAATTCTTCTGTTTGGCTAGTTAATTGATAGCCTTGATCAACGATAACGCGAAGAGAGTAAGTTTCCAAGACCTGATTACACTGCTTCAATTTTCGAGCAAAAGAAGAGCGACTAATATTAATGGTATCGCAATAATATTCGATGGTTTTGCCAGGATTTTGGATAAACTCATGGAGCAATTGGGTGGTCGTTGACGTTTTTGCCATATCCGTCAGCACGTTTAAATATAAGGACACATTAAAGTTTTCTAAACGATAGCCTAATTTATGCGATGTTTTAATGGTTAAACTTTCGCCCCAACGCTGTTTAATCTCCTCAATATAACGAATAAAAGTAGACTCAGAACTACCAATATATTTTGCAAGTTCTTTTTTAGTCATCCATTTATCAGAAATGGATAAGACACGAATGATTTCTTCCATTTTCCGATAATTTTTTTCTAAAAACCTAATCATATTGTTTCCTCCCAAGTCCTTTACTTTAATGAAACAATCATCGAAACAATAACGCAATTTCAGAAATGAAACCGCTTGGTATGAAATCTGGCGTGATTTAATGAGCTCCTTCTCTGTATAATAATTATCAGATTAGAATAATGAAATTTTACGTGCTAGGCAATTCTAATTTAACTGTTAATTCATAAAAGAAAGGAGAGAACAGACATTAAATTACTAAAGAAATTTGGGGTTTTCGGCGTAGTCTTTTTACTTGTCTCATCCTATTTCATACCGCTCATTGGCTATGCAGAAACAGCCAAAGAAGTTGAAATTACATCCGCTCAAATGATAACAGATGAGAATGATAAAACGAATATTAATATCGAGTTAAATCTTCTCAACCAAACAGAGCAGCCATTACAACGAGAAATTCAATTGAAAAATGCACAGTTCATGGATACTGCTGTAATTGAAAAAGACGGATATTCTTACCAAGTGACTAATGGTACGCTTTATCTGACTTTGGACGCACAAGTAAAAAAGCCGGTACAGCTTTCGTTAGCTGTTGAGCAAAGTTCGCTTCAAACAGCTCAGCCACCTAAGTTATTGTATGAAAACAACGAATATGATGTTTCAGTTACTTCTGAAAAAATAACAGTAGAGGATTCTGCTAAAGAATCAACTGAACCAGAAAAAATAACTGTACCAGAAAATACGAAAGAAACTAACAAAAATGATTCGGCTCCAGAAAAAACAGAACAGCCGACCGCAACAGAAGAGGTAACCAATCCATTTGCAGAAGCAAGAATGGCGCCAGCTACTTTGAGAGCGAATCTGGCACTGCCTTTAATTGCACCACAATACACGACGGATAATTCTGGGACTTATCCGACAGCTAATTGGCAGCCCACAGGCAATCAAAATGTGTTAAACCATCAAGGGAATAAAGACGGTAGTGCACAATGGGACGGCCAAACGAGTTGGAATGGGGACCCTACTAATCGCACAAATTCTTATATTGAGTATGGCGGTACAGGAGACCAAGCCGATTATGCCATCCGAAAATATGCTAGAGAAACAACAACACCAGGGCTTTTTGATGTATATCTTAATGTGCGTGGGAATGTTCAGAAAGAAATCACGCCATTGGATTTGGTCTTAGTCGTTGACTGGTCCGGTAGTATGAATGAAAACAATCGGATTGGTGAAGTTCAAAAAGGAGTGAACCGTTTTGTTGATACATTGGCAGATAGCGGTATTACCAATAACATCAACATGGGCTATGTTGGCTACTCAAGTGACGGTTATAATAACAACGCCATTCAAATGGGGCCGTTTGATACAGTCAAAAATCCAATTAAAAATATTACGCCAAGTAGCACTAGAGGAGGAACTTTCACTCAAAAAGCATTAAGAGATGCTGGTGATATGTTAGCAACGCCAAATGGACATAAGAAAGTCATTGTACTTTTAACGGATGGCGTCCCAACCTTCTCTTATAAAGTGAGTCGAGTTCAAACAGAGGCGGATGGTCGCTTTTACGGGACACAATTTACGAATCGACAAGATCAACCAGGTAGCACTTCTTATATCTCTGGTAGCTATAATGCGCCAGATCAAAACAATATCAATAAACGGATTAACAGTACGTTTATCGCCACGATAGGTGAGGCAATGGCCTTAAAACAACGTGGGATTGAAATACATGGATTGGGCATTCAATTGCAAAGCGATCCACGAGCTAATTTATCTAAACAACAAGTTGAAGATAAAATGCGTGAGATGGTGTCAGCCGATGAAAATGGAGACCTTTATTATGAATCCGCGGATTATGCACCAGACATTTCTGATTATTTAGCGAAAAAAGCCGTTCAGATTTCAGGAACGGTTGTAAACGGAAAAGTAGTTGATCCAATTGCTGAACCTTTTAAATACGAGCCAAATACATTATCAATGAAAAGTGTGGGTCCTGTTCAGGTTCAAACATTACCAGAAGTGTCGCTAACAGGCGCTACAATTAATAGTAATGAGATTTATTTGGGTAAAGGGCAAGAAATTCAAATTCATTATCAAGTACGTATTCAAACAGAGTCAGAAAACTTCAAACCTGATTTTTGGTATCAAATGAATGGTCGGACAACGTTTCAGCCATTAGCCACGGCCCCTGAAAAAGTTGATTTTGGGGTTCCTTCGGGAAAAGCACCTGGCGTGAAGTTAAACGTGAAAAAAATCTGGGAAGAGTATGATCAAGACCCAATAAGTCGGCCAGATAACGTGATTTATGAAATTAGTAGAAAGCAAGTAACTGACACAGCCAACTGGCAAACTGGGTATATTAAATTATCAAAACCAGAAAATGATACCAGCAATAGTTGGGAGCGCAAAAATGTAACCCAACTTTCCAAAACCGCGGATGAAAGCTATCAAGAAGTTCTTGGACTTCCCCAATACAACAATCAAGGACAAGCTTTCAATTATCAAACAACCCGTGAATTAGCAGTTCCTGGTTACAGTCAAGAAAAAATCGACGATACTACTTGGAAAAACACGAAGCAGTTCAAGCCATTAGATTTAAAAGTAATCAAAAATTCTTCCTCAGGTGAGAAAAACTTAGTGGGAGCCGTTTTTGAATTGAGTGGTAAAAATGTTCAGACAACATTAGTGGACAATAAAGATGGGAGCTATTCCTTGCCAAAAGATGTGCGCCTACAAAAAGGGGAACGCTATATATTAACTGAAGTAAAAGCACCTGCAGGACATGAGTTAGGTAAGAAAACGACTTGGCAAATTGAGGTGAATGAGCAAGGCAAAGTAAGCATCGATGGACAAGAAGTGACCACCACAAATCAAGTTATTCCATTGGAAATTGAAAATAAATTTTCTTCTTTGCCAATCAGAATTAGAAAATACACCATGCAAAATGGCAAACAAGTGAACTTAGCAGAGGCGACTTTTGCGTTGCAAAGAAAAAATGCTCAAGGAAGTTACCAAACTGTGGCAACTCAAAAAACAGATACTGCAGGATTGAGCTATTTTAAAATTAGTGAACCTGGTGAGTATCGAATGGTGGAACAATCAGGACCATTAGGCTACGACACTCTTGCTGGAAATTATGAATTTACTGTTGATAAATATGGGAAAATTCACTATGCAGGCAAAAATATTGAAGAAAATGCGCCAGAATGGACACTGACACATCAAAATAATTTGAAACCTTTTGACTTAACAGTTCATAAAAAAGCCGATAATCAGACGCCACTTAAAGGAGCGAAATTCCGTTTAACAGGACCAGATACGGATATTGAATTACCAAAAGATGGCAAAGAAACGGATACTTTTGTTTTTGAAAACTTAAAACCAGGGAAATATGTTCTAACAGAAACCTTTACGCCAGAAGGATATCAGGGGTTAAAAGAACCAATCGAATTAATAATTCGTGAAGATGGTTCAGTCACGATAGATGGGGAAAAAGTAGCAGATGTTTTAATTTCTGGAGAGAAGAATAATCAAATTACTTTAGATGTTACGAACCAAGCAAAGGTTCCTTTACCTGAAACTGGTGGCATAGGACGCTTGTGGTTTTACTTGATAGCGATTAGTACATTCGTGATAGCGGGTGTTTATCTCTTTATTAGACGACCAGAAGGGAGTGTGTAATCAATGAAAAACGCACGTTGGTTAAGTATTTGCGTCATGCTACTCGCTCTTTTCGGGTTTTCACAGCAAGCATTAGCAGAGGCATCGCAAGCAAGCGTTCAAGTTACGTTGCACAAATTATTGTTCCCTGATGGTCAATTACCAGAACAGCAGCAAAACACAGGGGAAGAGGGAACGCTGCTTCAAAATTATCGGGGCTTAAATGACGTCACTTATCAAGTCTATGATGTGACGGATCCGTTTTATCAGCTTCGTTCTGAAGGAAAAACGGTCCAAGAGGCACAGCGTCAATTAGCAGAAACCGGTGCAATGAATAGAAAACCGATCGCAGAAGATAAAACACAGACAATAAATGGAGAAGATGGAGTGGTTTCTTTTTCATTAGCTAGCAAAGATTCGCAGCAACGAGATAAAGCCTATTTATTTGTTGAAGCGGAAGCACCGGAAGTGGTAAAGGAAAAAGCTAGCAACCTAGTAGTGATTTTGCCTGTTCAAGATCCACAAGGGCAATCGTTAACGCATATTCATTTATATCCAAAAAATGAAGAAAATGCCTATGACTTACCACCACTTGAAAAAACGGTACTCGATAAGCAACAAGGCTTTAATCAAGGAGAGCACATTAACTATCAGTTAACGACTCAGATTCCAGCGAATATTTTAGGATATCAGGAATTCCGTTTGTCAGATAAGGCGGATACAACGTTGACACTTTTACCAGAATCAATTGAGGTAAAAGTGGCTGGAAAAACAGTTACTACAGGTTACACACTGACGACGCAAAAGCATGGATTTACGCTTGATTTTTCAATTAAAGACTTACAAAACTTTGCAAATCAAACAATGACTGTGTCGTATCAAATGCGTTTAGAAAAGACCGCTGAACCAGACACTGCGATTAACAACGAAGGACAATTAGTCACGGACAAGCATACCTTGACTAAAAGAGCCGCAGTTCGTACAGGCGGCAAGTCTTTTGTCAAAGTTGATAGTGAAAATGCGAAAATCACCTTGCCAGAGGCTGCTTTTATCGTCAAAAATCAAGCGGGGGAATACCTCAATGAAACAGCAAACAGGTATCGTTGGCAAAAAGAAAAAGCATTAGCTAAAAAATTCACGTCTAATCAAGCCGGTGAATTTTCAGTTAAAGGCTTAAAAGATGGCCAGTACTTCTTAGAAGAAATCTCTGCACCAAAAGGTTATCTTCTGAATCAAACAGAAATTCCTTTTACGGTGGAAAAAAATTCTTATGCAACGAACGGACAACGAACAGCACCGTTACATGTAATCAACAAAAAAGTAAAAGAGTCAGGCTTCTTACCAAAAACAAATGAAGAACGTTCTATTTGGTTGACGATTGCAGGCCTGCTAATCATTGGGATGGTAGTCATTTGGCTATTTTATCAAAAACAAAAAAGAGGAGAGAGAAAATGAAGCAATTAAAAAAAGTTTGGTACACCATTAGTACCTTGTTACTAATTTTGCCACTTTTCACGAGTGTATTAGGGACAACAACTGCATTTGCAGAAGAAAATGGGGAGAGCGCACAGCTCGTGATTCACAAAAAGAAAATGACGGATTTACCAGATCCGCTTATTCAAAATAGCGGGAAAGAAATGAGCGAGTTTGATAAATATCAAGGACTGGCAGATGTGACGTTTAGTATTTATAACGTGACGAGCGAATTTTACGAGCAACGAGCGGCAGGCGCAAGCGTCGATGCAGCTAAACAAGCTGTCCAAAGTTTAACTCCTGGGAAACCTGTTGCTCAAGGAACCACCGATGCAAATGGGAATGTCACTGTTCAGTTACCTAAAAAACAAAATGGTAAAGATGCAGTGTATACCATTAAAGAAGAACCAAAAGAGGGTGTAGTTGCTGCTACGAATATGGTGGTGGCGTTCCCAGTTTACGAAATGATCAAGCAAGCAGATGGTTCCTATAAATATGGAACAGAAGAATTAGCGGTTGTTCATATTTATCCTAAAAATGTAGTAGCCAATGATGGTAGTTTACATGTGAAAAAAGTAGGAACTGCTGAAAATGAAGGATTAAATGGCGCAGAATTTGTTATTTCCAAAAGCGAAGGCTCACCAGGCACAGTAAAATATATCCAAGGAGTCAAAGATGGATTATATACATGGACAACGGATAAAGAACAAGCAAAACGCTTTATTACTGGGAAAAGTTATGAAATTGGCGAAAATGATTTTACAGAAGCAGAGAATGGAACGGGAGAATTAACAGTTAAAAATCTTGAGGTTGGTTCGTATATTTTAGAAGAAGTAAAAGCTCCAAATAATGCAGAATTAATTGAAAATCAAACAAAAACACCATTTACAATTGAAGCAAACAATCAAACACCTGTTGAAAAAACAGTCAAAAATGATACCTCTAAAGTTGATAAAACAACACCAAGCTTAGATGGTAAAGATGTGGCAATTGGCGAAAAAATTAAATATCAAATTTCTGTAAATATTCCATTGGGGATTGCAGACAAAGAAGGCGACGCTAATAAATACGTCAAATTCAATTTAGTTGATAAACATGATGCAGCCTTAACTTTTGATAACGTGACTTCTGGAGAGTATGCCTATGCGTTATATGATGGGGATACAGTGATTGCTCCTGAAAATTATCAAGTGACTGAACAAGCAAATGGCTTCACTGTCGCCGTTAATCCAGCATATATTCCTACGTTAACGCCAGGCGGCACACTAAAATTCGTTTACTTTATGCATTTAAATGAAAAAGCAGATCCTACGAAAGGCTTTAAAAATGAGGCGAATGTTGATAACGGTCATACCGACGACCAAACACCACCAACTGTTGAAGTGGTGACAGGTGGGAAACGTTTCATTAAAGTCGATGGCGATGTGACAGCGACACAAGCCTTGGCGGGAGCTTCCTTTGTCGTCCGTGATCAAAACAGCGACACAGCAAATTATTTGAAAATCGATGAAACAACGAAAGCAGCAACTTGGGTGAAAACAAAAGCTGAAGCAACTACTTTTACAACAACGGCTGATGGATTAGTTGATATCACAGGGCTTAAATACGGTACCTATTATTTAGAAGAAACTGTAGCTCCTGATGATTATGTCTTGTTAACAAATCGGATTGAATTTGTGGTCAATGAACAATCATATGGCACAACAGAAAACCTAGTTTCACCAGAAAAAGTACCAAACAAACACAAAGGTACCTTACCTTCAACAGGTGGCAAAGGAATCTACGTTTACTTAGGAAGTGGCGCAGTCTTGCTACTTATTGCAGGAGTCTACTTTGCTAGACGTAGAAAAGAAAATGCTTAATTTCTAGCATCACCGAAGAAATTTTTAGAAAAACAAAGAGCCTGGGCCAATCACTGTCCCAGGCTTTCATGCTTTATTTTTAAGGAGGAAGCAATGAAGTCAAAAAAGAAACGTCGTATCATTGATGGTTTTATGATTCTTTTACTGATTATTGGAATAGGTGCATTTGCGTATCCTTTTGTTAGCGATGCATTAAATAACTATCTGGATCAACAAATTATCGCTCATTATCAAGCAAAAGCAAGCCAAGAAAACACCAAAGAAATGGCTGAACTTCAAGAAAAAATGGAAAAGAAAAACCAAGAATTAGCGAAAAAAGGCAGCAATCCTGGATTAGATCCTTTTTCTGAAACGCAAAAAACAACGAAAAAACCAGACAAATCCTATTTTGAAAGTCATACGATTGGTGTTTTAACCATTCCAAAAATAAATGTCCGTTTACCAATTTTTGATAAAACGAATGCATTGCTATTGGAAAAAGGAAGCTCCTTGTTAGAAGGAACCTCCTATCCTACAGGTGGTGCGAATACACATGCGGTCATTTCAGGACATCGTGGTCTCCCTCAAGCCAAATTATTTACAGATTTGCCAGAATTAAAAAAAGGCGATGAATTTTATATCGAAGTTAATGGGAAGACGCTTGCTTATCAAGTAGATCAAATAAAAACCGTTGAACCAACTGATACAAAAGATTTACACATTGAGTCTGGCCAAGATCTCGTCACTTTATTAACTTGCACACCGTATATGATAAACAGTCATCGGTTATTAGTTCGAGGACATCGTATCCCATATCAACCAGAAAAAGCAGCAGCAGGAATGAAAAAAGTGGCACAACAACAAAATTTACTATTATGGACATTACTTTTAATTGCCTGTGCGTTAATTATTAGCGGCTTCATTATCTGGTACAAGCGACGGAAAAAGACGACCAGAAAGCATGGAAATTAACGATTCGTATAATAAAAGTGACTATGTTTTTATTTTTTTAAACCCTTTACGTAGTAAATCAATGACCAAACCTAAGCAAAAATAAGTACAAAAATGAAGCCCAGAAGAAATCAACATTCTGGTTGTTAAAGGCTGCTGGGAATAATAAGTATCCAGCACAGGCGTTTGGTGAATAATAGAAAAACCTAGAAAATCTGTAAGGGCCAATAGAAATCCCTTACTATCATATCCAGAAAACCAAAGTAGTATGACGAAAAGGCTAAACATACTAAAAAAAAGAGTAAAAAAATAGCTTTTCAATTTTTAATCCTCCTTATCGTGCATAATTGAACCAGAGAAACAGAAGTATTAACGAAATAACTAAAAGAGCAAGCCCTGAATAAAAAGCGACAAAGGGCCAATCAATCGACTGTTTAAATTCCTGCCAAGTTTGGATTTTTCTGTTTTTTTTCGCGCTATCCTCAAGCGTGAGTAAATAATTCAATAGTAAGAGGAGCAGCAACACCGTGAAATCATTTGTGGTAAAAAGCACATGTAAAAATAGAATGACAAAGACAACACGGGATAACACTCGATTCCGCAAAATTAAAAATAACTTAGCACGCATAATAAACCACCATTTCTTATCAGAGATAATGAATCTGTTTTTGTCTACTCTTTAGTTATATCATAAAATTCTTAATAACGAAAAAATGATTCGAGAAAATAATTGAAAAAAGTTTTTTTCCTGAATCATTATTTTCGTAAATAAAGAATAAACGTGTTACTCTTGGCTTATCAAATTTGGAAGGAGTGTTAAAAATGAAATATCTGGATATTATTGCTTTAATTTTATTGATTGTCGGAGGTTTAAACTGGTTATTAGTTGGTGCATTTAATTTTGATTTAGTTGCAACAATTAGTGGCGGTGCAACCACACCATTAGCAAAAATTATCTATATTATTGTCGGAATTTGTGCGATTTATTCTATTAAGTTTTTAGCTCCTTTGTTCCGCGAACCATAGGATTGATTTAAAAGATTTAGATAACGTGAAGTTATTTTGACTTAGCAATTGAGAGTTTCCTTGAGAAAGGGGACTCTTTTTTTATTTTCTATATTCGTTTCAGAAGGTTTAGATAAGCTCAAAAAATATTTCAAGAGAGCTGCGTTGTTTTCAAAATAGAACCTAGCATTACCTCGAACGTACCTCAAATAACCTGTGTCTTTTTTTGAATCATTAGTTCAAATTGATGTGATCACTAGTGAGAAAAATCAGCTCTAGGATATATAGGAAAATATAAGCATCAAATAGGGATTTTGATGATAAATTATCTTTTTCCTTGTTATGATTATAACAAGGAAAAAGAAAGTAGGGATTTATTTATGGAATTACAGGTGACAAAAAAGGCTAAATTTTTTTGTTTGGCGATGGCATTACTAATGACATTAGGTATTTTTATCAGCGCTGGTACAAGTGTTTATGCATCTGACCAGCTAGAGGATTCAGAAGTTGAGGCTGTAGCAAAAGGACTGGAAGAAATGTATGCGAATGGAGTGACGGAAGATAACTTTAAAAACTATGTCAAAAATAATTTTGCTCAGCAAGAGATTTCTTCAGTTGAGGAAGAATTAAATGTAAATATTTCTGATGCTTCAACAGTAGTTCAAGCACGTTTTAATTGGAATGCATTAGGAAGTTGCGTTGCTAACAAAATCAAAGATGAGTTTTTTGCAATGATTAGTATCAGCGCAATTGTAAAAGCTGCACAAAAGAAAGCCTGGAAAGAATTAGCAGTGACTGTATTACGCTTCGCTAAAGCCAATGGGTTAAAGACGAATGCTATTATTGTAGCTGGACAACTAGCTTTATGGGCAGTTCAATGTGGGCTAAGCTAATGAATTTAAAAGATCATGTTACGGAAATAGTAATTACTTTTATCATCGCTTTTGTGTATACTTGGATAGATTCAGGAGAAATTGAAATCTTAAAAACTCTTTTGATAACAATAATATTTTTAGCCATGTTCTATGCAATACCCAAAATCACCAATAGAAAAAGAAAATGAAGTGGTTTTAGAAAGATAATGTGATAGGAAGTGTAAGAGGAGGTAACGAGCCTTCTCTTGCTTATAGAAAAAAAGAGCTAAAACCTTTATTTTATAAGGTTTTAGCTCTTTTTTGTTTTTCTCTACTTTTCTAAAAATGGAGACGGCGGGAGTCGAACCCGCGTCCAAACATATTGCCACTTAAATCTCTACGTTCATAGACACTCATTTAAAGGTTCGCTTTACAGCGTGCCGAGTGACAGGCATTCTGTATTGCTAGTCTGGTAAGCTCTTCTAAATTTTACAGACGGAAAAATTTAGCGTATCCCACTTCGATTAGGACCCTGACCCGAGCACATGGGCGATGCCGGGAGGATCTTCGCTAGCTGGTTTTTAGGCAGCTAAAGCGAAAGAATTGTTTTCGTTTTTAGCAGTTATATTTAACTGTAACGTTTTAACGTAGCCGTAACCTACGAAACGCAATTCAAGCTCAACTATGCCTGTCGAATCCGTAACGCCCCCGAAATAACATAAGTATCCCTTGATACTTATCAAAGTATAGCATAAATTCCTTGTTTTTTCAAAGAGTAGGATAACACTCTGTTAGATATTCATAAAAAGAGGAAGGATGGACCGTAACTCAGTTCATCCTTCCTCTTTTTATGAAAGTGTGTGGGTATGTTTTGTAATCCATTGTTGCAAACGGATATTCAACCAAAAACCATAAATTCCTAAAGTAATTATAGTTAATAAAAGCCATTTAATCCAATGACCGAATAATTGCATAGCTGTACCGTCAAAATAAAGGCGTTTACCATCAATAACGGTATGCTTGATTTTCCAGTTGTACATCATACAAATTCCCCAAGGTGCGCAAATGCCTAATGTAAAGACAGTAATCAAGGTTGCTAAAATTGAAGTCCCGATATACGTTGCTAAACCACCGTCAAAATATGAATTTTTCATTCTTTTCCTCCTTATCTCATAAACTTTATTATAACAAGAATAAATGGCCTGGGAAACAAAATGAGGATGAAATAAGTATTTTTATTCATTATTGATGTGAAATATGTTATTTATGCAACTCAAATTTGGTAGCATTAGATATTTTGTAACAAATGTTATCTAATGTAACTACCATAATAAACCGTTTTCCTTAGAAAGTGAATTAGAAATTTTAAAAAAAGGCTATTTAAATGAGCATTAATATTGTGTGAGATATATCTTTTTGCTATTGTCAACTTCTGAAAAAGACCACTAAGTGGAAAAAATAAGAGAAAAGAAGGGTGAATAATTTTTTATGACAAAAAGTGTAAAATTTTTAGTGTTACTGTTGGTAATGATTCTACCAATTGCGGGGGCGTTATTAATTGGTCCAATTTCATTTGGCGCCGAATTGAGCAAAAGTCCAATCGTTGACAAAGTAGAATTAGATCACACTACTTTATATCAAGGGGAGATGACCTCCATTAAAGTATCTTTTAGTGACAAAGAAAATCAGAAAATAAAACCTGGAGATACTATTACTTTAACTTTACCAAATGCATTAGTTGGAATGACCGAGAACGATGGCTCACCACGAAAAATCAATTTAAATGGTTTAGGGGAAGTTTTTATCTATAAAGATCATGTTGTAGCAACATTTAATGAAAAAGTTGAATCTTTACATAATGTGAATGGGCATTTTTCTTTCGGGATTAAAACGCTTATCACCAATAGTTCGCAACCGAACGTGATAGAAACGGATTTCGGAACAGCAACGGCGACTCAACGTTTGACGATTGAAGGAGTGACTAACACAGAGACTGGCCAAATTGAGCGAGACTATCCGTTTTTTTATAAAGTAGGCGATTTGGCTGGAGAGTCAAATCAAGTACGTTGGTTTTTAAATGTGAACCTCAATAAATCCGATGTCACAGAAGATATTTCAATTGCGGATCGACAAGGAAGTGGTCAACAATTAAATAAAGAGAGTTTTACATTTGATATTGTGAATGACAAAGAAACTAAATATATTTCACTTGCCGAGTTTGAGCAACAAGGTTATGGCAAAATTGACTTTGTGACAGATAACGACTTTAATTTACGTTTTTATCAGGATAAAGCACGCTTTACTTCCTTTATCGTCCGTTACACTTCGACAATCACAGAAGCAGGCCAACATCAAGCAACATTTGAAAATAGTTATGACATCAATTATCAACTAAACAATCAAGACGCAACGAATGAAAAAAATACATCACAGGTTAAAAATGTTTTTGTAGAAGGCGAGGCAAGCGGTAATCAAAATGTGGAAATGCCAACAGAAGAAAGTCTAGACATTCCTTTAGAGACAATAGAAGAATGGGAACCAAAGACACCTACTTCGGAACAGGCAACAGAAACAAGTGAAAAGACAGACACAACAGAAACTGCAGAAAGCAGTCAACCAGAAGTTCATGTCTCACCAACAGAAGAAGAAAATCCAGATGAAGGTGGAACACTAGGCACGATTGAGCCAATCATACCTGAAAAACCAAGTGTGACAACTGAAGAGAATGGCACAACAGAAACTGCAGAAAGCAGTCAACCAGAAGTTCATGTGTCGCCAACGGAAGAAGAAAATCCAGATGAAAGTGAAACGTTAGGTACAATTGCACCAATCCTACCTGAAAAACCAAGTGTGACAACTGAAGAGAATGGCACAACAGAAACGGCAGAAAGCAGCCAATCAGAAGTTCATGTCTCACCAACAAAAGAAATTACTATAACTGAGAAAAAACAGCCATCCACAGAAACAACTGTGGAGACAAATAAAACTATTACATCAAAAAATCAACCACAAATACTAAACGCTCCATTAAATACATTGAAAAATGAAGGAAGCCCACAATTGGCTCCCCAACTGCTTAGTGAACCAATTCAAAAATTAAATGAAGCAAACGGGCAACGAGAACTTCCCAAAACAGGCACAACAAAAACACCGTTTATGTTAATAGCAAGAATACTGGCAAGTACATTTGCTGTTTTAGGTGTAAGTTATCTACAAATCAGAAAGAATTAACAATAGAAAAGCCATCCAGCTTTCGCTGGGGGGCTTTTCTATTTTCTGGAGATAAATTGCTGATAGGCGCCAATCAAAAACTATGCTACAGTAAGGTATATAATGCTCGAAAAGGAGGGAGTAAATGACTAAAAAAATATGGTCGCACTTTCAGAAAAGCTTCACTTGGTACATTTTGATTGGTGTGATTGTTTCATTATGTAGTGCTTTAGCAATTTATTTTTTTCAACAGTTGTTAGATCATTATCAAAAAAGTTTCCAACTAGGGTTGTTAGTAGCGTATGGAACGACAATTATTTTAATTCCGCTATTGTCTTACTGTGAACAGAAACCGAAAGCTTACTTAACTAATGGCATCTATTTCTATTTGAAGAAATTAAGTTTAATAAAAATGAGCAAGATTTCCTATGAAGAATATCTAAAACTGGGAGCGGGAGCTTTACTACAAAAAGTAGAAGTTGGTGCAGCAGCTGGGAGAAATATCCACTTGAATTTTTATGGGCGCTTATTTCGAGAGCTAATTCCAGAGACGTTATTTAATTTATTTTTCATAGCATTGATTGATAAAAAATTACTACCAGCAATTCTAATTGGTTATGTGATTGTATTTATTTTAACCAAAATACTTTTGAAAACGCTACAAAAAATGAAAGAAAAAACACTTATTTCTGAAGAAGCAATGAATGCTACTTTGATACGAGGGATGACAGAACTAGTAACTTTTAGAATTAATCGAAAATATAAAAAAGAGATTGAAAATTACGCGTTAATGGCAGAGGAAAATAGTCAAAATATAACAAAAATGACTATGATCCATGAATTTTTCTTTGGCTTTTTTGCCTTGTTAGTTGCACTTATCAAAGTAAGTATTGTCGTACTTAGTTTTACTAACGTCGTGACGCTAAGTTTAGGTGGACTTGTAGCGATAGTGATGTATATCGATCGAATTTATACGCCGATAGCCATATTTAATGTTTTATTTGTTCAATATAATTTGGATAAAGTAGCCTATCAGCGCTTGGAAGATTTTTATAAAAAAGAAGATGATCCTGACTTAATGGTTTCCGGCAAAGCGTTACCTGAAATTCAAACAATTTCATTAAAAGATGTATGTTTTAGCGTAGATAGTCAAACGATTATGTCCCAACAAAATCGACAATTTTCAATGAATAAAACCTATGGCTTGATTGGAAAAAGTGGGACAGGTAAATCTACCCTGATTAAATTGATTTTAGGATTATTGAAGCCGACAGAGGGGACAGTTTATGTGAATCAATTTCCTCTAACACAATTTAATTTGGAAGATTATTATGAAAAAGTTTTTTATTTATCTCAAGATGTGCCAATATTTCAAGGAACGTTGAAAGAAAATATTGTATTTAATCAAGAAATTTCTGATGAACAAGTAATTGAAGCTATGTATCGTTTTCAGTTGGGGGAACTTTATGAACGGTTGCCGGAAGGTTTAAACACTATTGTGAGTGAAAAAGGAATGAATTTTTCTGGTGGCGAGAAACAACGGATTGCTTTTACACGCTTAGCATTTACACAAGCAGAGATCCTTATTTTAGATGAGGCGACTTCTGCATTGGACGAAAAGACCGAAGAAAAAGTGTTACAAGAAGTACAAAAATTTACCCATAATAAGTTGACTATTTTGGTTACTCATCGACCTAAAACCCTGCGATTTGTAGATGAAATTATTGATTTAAATGAGTGAACTTGTTAGCTCTTTGGCGCTTCTTTTGCTACACTTTTTATAAGAATTGAGAGAAAGGGGCAACTGTTGATGAATAATAATGAGCAAGAATTAGCGGAATTTTGGGATGAATTTGCAGAAGAATATGAAGAAATTCAACAAGAATCGCCATTTCCAATTGCTCGAGAATTACGTGATTTCTTGGTCCAAGAAGGCATTTTTCCGTGTCAGACATTTCTGGATATCGCAGGTGGGACGGGACGATATTTACCTTTTTTTCAAGAGCAAGTCACGGAGTATACGCTAGCCGATATTTCTCAGAGAATGTTGGAGATTGCGGAAGCAAAAGCACAAAGCAACGTTGTTTTTCTTCACCAAAGCCAAGAAAGACTGATTGAGACTGGGAAAAAATTTCAAGTCGTTTTTTCAGCGATGAATCCTGCTTTGGATACGCCGGAAAAAGTTAATGCATTGTGCCAATTAAGTGAGAAATGGTGTCTTATATTTCGGCTAGTGGAAGAGCAAGATTCGTTATTTTCTCCTTTTGAGCAAGAGAGCAACCCGCAGTTAAAATGGATGGCAAAATACAAAGCATTTCTAAAAAAAGAACAGCGACCTTTTTTCACAAAAAAATTTTTCTTTGAAGCATCAGAAGCTATTTCAAAAGACTTTTTCCGCAGCTATTTTGAAGAACAATGGTCAGTTCCAATTTTAGAACAACGCGTACAAGAAATTTTTGGTTCTCATGAAATTAAGCAAAATCAGCGTACCATTATTTATGAATTAATTGCGATTCCATGTAAAAAAACAACCAGCGATGACTAATTATCGCTGGTTGTTTTTCGGTTATTTAATTGTGCGAAAGCTTTTTCTGGAATCTCTTTTTTATCAATTTTGACAGGAGATTGGATGATTCTTTTTTTACTAATGGTTGCTTCTATGTAAGCATTTGGTTCCAAAGGTTGAGGATTTTTGTCTGTCCGTTCGTAGTCCATAACTTGCGTTTTTCCATTACTTTTAACAAAAGTTAGTCGATAGTGTAAAGAATATTGGCCATCTATGCTTTTTTGATTGTCATCTACTGTTTGTTTTCGTTCAGGAATTTCTAGAGGAACTTGTGCATAGGCTTTTTCACTCTTATATGTATCTGCATAATAACGATAGCCTGTATAACCACCAACAATGAATAAGCCAATAAATAAAATAGCGCCGATTTTTTTCATTTTTTCTCCTCCTAACAATTTACAAAAATAGCATAGCAAAAGAAGAAGGAGATGGAACATCGAAAAAACGAACAGTTATCTTACAAAACTGTTCGTTTTTTTTGGTCTATTTAGCTTTCATCAGAGAGTAGAAAGGAATCATTTTTCTTACGATAACTAAAGAAAATAACAAAGTACAGTAGACCTGTTAAAAGAGTGACGCCTAACGAATTTGTAAATAAGATGCCAATAAAGATGAGTCCTAAAATGATTAAAGCAAGGAGATTAATACTTTTTTCAAAGAGAGACCCTCGTTTTAAAGACAGAACAAACGCCGCAGCGCTAATTAAAATCCAAATTAGCAAGACAGTGTAAGAGAGAGAACCGGCTAAGTAACCAAATAATTCATCGCCAACAAAATAAGAAAGAATAACGCCCAGATATAAAACACTTGCGCAGAAGAAAACTGAACGTTGAGGTACTTGGTGCTTGTTTAAAACCGCTAGTTTACTCATGGGTCCTTTTTTATCTTTTAAGCGAAAATATAAAAGGCGAGAAGAGGCGTATACCCCAGAATTAATAGAAGAAAACAAGGCTAAAATAATCACAAAATTTACGATGTCAGCAGCAAAAGGAATATTCATTTTTTCAAAAACCATAACAAATGGACTCACCGTTGTGCTTGCTAATGTATTCCAAGGGAAAATAATCAAAAGTAAGAATAATGGAATGATATAGAAGGAAATAATCCGTCCCATCACACCACGAATCGCTTTAGGAATGGCTTTTTTAGGATCATCTGCTTCACTGACAGTGATCGCGATTAATTCTGAACCGCCATAAGAATAAATAACTACTAATAAAGAATTAACAATACCTTTCATGCCATGTGGGGCGAAGCCACCATGCTTAGTGATGCTTTGTAAAGTAGGGAAGACACCACTGCCTAGCATTTGTTGTCCCACTAGATAAACACCAAAAATAATTAACAAAATGATGACACTAATTTTAGCAAACGCCAACCAATATTCTGTTTCTGCAAATAAACGAACCGAGTAAAGATTAATGAGCGTCGTTAAAATAGCTAAAATAAAAACAAAAAACCAAGCAGGAATATTAGGAAACCAAAGTTGTAAAAAGGAAGCTGCGGCAACCGCTTCTGCGATAATATTAATTGTCCACATGGAATAATAAACCCAATCAATAAAGTCAGCAGAATGTGCACCTAAAAATGGTCGAACTAAGCCAGACAAACCATGATGTGTGTCTCCGCCATCTAAAACGAGTTTTCCTAAACCACTCATGACGATGAAGAGAACAGCACCGCCAATTAGAAAGGCGATTAAAACAGAAGGACCAGCAATACCAATTGCTTCGCCACTTCCTTTAAAAAGACCTGCGCCAATCGCTCCCCCTAAGGCTAACATCGTAATGTGGCGCGAGCTTAATTGTTTTTTTAAGGTTGTTTGTTGTGTTTCACTCATAGGATTCTCCTTTAATTGAAAAAAATAATATGAAAATAACTTTCTTTATTATATACAATTTTCTGACAATTACAACTATTCTGTCAATGAAAATGAAAAAATAAGTGAAAAATATTATGAAAATAAAAAAATCGAGCAATTTAAGTGATTAAAATCGCTCAATTTTTTTATTAATTTTTATTTTTTAATAGAGTCATAATTGTTAATGGAACAGTAATGACTACATAGCCGATGATACTAGCCACTACTAAATAAGCTATAGGACTCGAGAAATTAAATAAGTCCGTTAAAAGTATTGCGACAATCATTGAAATAGCATAACAAATGAATAATTGAATAAACCGCTTTGCAGACAAAAAATCACCTCTTCCTAATTAGTTAAAGTCTCTTTTCAATCATTTAGTATACACCTGAAAAGAAGAATAAACTATCATTAATTAAAAGAAAAAGTGAAACCACTAGCGGATTTTTTGTTCAGCTGATTATCTTAAGAATTAGAAAATGGGACATAAGTCATCTCGACTTATGTCCCATTTTCATTTATGACGTTGGCTTCGTGTAAATTGAGAAGTCTCGTCCTCTCTAGTGGTTGATTGCTGTGTTCGTTGTACGGCTTGCTTTTCTGGCTCGCTCTTTTTTGCAACATCAGTCACAACGTTTGGCTTCTGAGAAGGGGGAACAGTTGTTTTTTTGTTTAAAGTTGGCGTAGTTCTTTTTGTTTCTTTCTTTTGTTTCTTTTTATTATTTTTATCATTTCCAGTGACTGTCAAATAGATAATCAGAAAAATCATTAGGATCGTTGCAACAATTAATAGAATAAACATGTTAAATGAAATGAACATGCATGGCCCTCGTTTCTCGTTTTTTCTTAGTTTACCAAAATTTCAAAATTTCGTCACTCTTTTCTTCAGAAAAAACGAATTTCAAAGGGGTTAAAAGAAACTTTTATAAAAAAGCCTCCTTTTTTGTGTGAAAATGCACAAAATTTCTGGAATCGTTTGCTGTTAAAACCAGATACTGGTAAAATAATTATTGTATAAGAATCATTTTAAAAAACGATTTTTGTTACAAATAACGTATTTGTTGAAAAGGCACTGTGAAGTAGTTAGAGACGACAGCCAAGTGACTTTTAATGACAGCCGCCCAATTAATTTCATGGAGCCTTTTCGTAGAAAACGAGGAGGTTATTTTGCGTGAAAGTGAGTATATTTTCGACATGCGTGGTGGATTTACTTTTTCCAAATGTAGGGCAAGCAATGGTAGAGGTTTTGGAACGTTATGGCTGTGAAACGGTTTTACCAACAAGCCAAACGTGTTGTGGTCAGCCAACGTACAATAGTGGCTATGTGACAGAGAGCACGACAACGCTTAAGAATCAAATTGATAGTTTTGACGGTGCCGATTATGTGGTGGGACCTGCGGGGTCTTGTGTCGGCATGATGAAAGAATACCACAAATTTTTAGCAGATGATCCTATTTATGGACCAAAAGCACAACGTTTAGCTGAGCGAACTTATGAGTTTAGTCAGTTTCTTTATCGTGTCTTAGGGGTCAAAGATGTTGGCGCAACGTTACATGGGAAAGCCACTTATCATCGTTCTTGTCATATGACGCGAATTTTAAATGAACGAGAATCACCCTTTGTTTTGTTGGATCATGTGAAAGGATTAGAAATGATTCCTTTAGGACATCTTGAAAATTGTTGCGGATTTGGCGGAACGTTTTCAGTGAAAATGCCAGCTATTTCTGAACAAATGGTGACGGAAAAAATGAACGATGTGATTGATACAGGCGCAGAAATTTTAATTAGTGCGGATATGGGTTGCCTGATGAATATCGGGGGTAAATTCAATCGTGATGGGAAAAAGATTAAGATTATGCATATTGCAGAAGTCCTTAATCACGAAGTGGATGAAGCACGCATGGATCAACCGCAAATCATATCGGTAGGGTAAGGGGGAAGAACTGTGGGATTATCAACGAGCAATAAGCCGTTAAGTGAACGAATTGAAGAAAGTAAAAAAGATGTGTTTATGCAAAAGGCTGTCGCCAAAGCACAAGATGCCCAATGGGAGAAACGAGAAGGTGCGCGGGAAGCTTTAGGCAATTGGCCACAATGGCGTGAACTGGGAGAACAAATTCGCCAACATACAATTCAGTATCTGCCTGACTATTTAGAAGAGTTCAGTGATAACGTTGCCAAACGAGGTGGCAAAGTCTTTTTTGCTCAAACCGCCGAAGAGGCCAATGAATATGTGAAGCAAGTGGTTCTAGAAAAAAAGGCGAAAAAAATTGTGAAATCTAAATCAATGGTGACGACCGAAGTCGATATAGATCCAATGTTATTGGGATTAGACGATGTTAGTGTGATGGAAACAGATTTGGCGGAATTCATTTTACAAATGGATGACTGGGATGAGCCGTCACATATTGTTTTCCCAAGTATTCATAAAAATCGCGAACAGATTCGTCAGGTTTTTGCGAAAAAATTAGGGTATCAAGGAGATAATGACCCGGTAAATTTGGCACGCTGTGCACGAGAAGTGATGCGCAAATTCTTTTTGGAAGCGGAGATTGGCATTACAGGTTGTAATTTCGCTATTGCGGATAGCGGCTTAATTAACTTAAATACAAATGAAGGAAATGCTGATTTGACCATCAGTATTCCTAAGACACAAATCGTGTTAATGGGGATGGAAAGAATCGTACCAACAATGCGTGAAGCAGAGGTTTTAGATAACCTTTTAGCCAGAAGTGCCGTTGGTCAAAATTTAACAACGTATGTGACGTTTGCCGGGCAAAAAAATGCGGATGAATCCGATGGTCCAGAAGAATTTCACGTGGTCATTTTGGATAACGGACGTTCAAAAGCGTTAGGAACAGCCTTTCAGCCAGTCTTACAGTGTATTCGTTGTGGGTCTTGTCTGAATGTTTGTCCGGTCTATCGCCATATTGGAGGGCACGGTTATGGCTCTATTTATCCAGGACCAATTGGTGCTGTGCTTTCTCCAATTTTAGGTGGATATAAACAGTTTGGGGAATTGCCTTATGCATCTAGTCTTTGTGGGGCATGTACGGAAACGTGTCCTGTGAAAATTCCATTGCACGAATTATTAATTGAACATCGTAAAGTGATGACCGATGATCTGAAAATGAAACATGGATTTGAAGATTTCCAAATGCGTATGGTAGGTAAAGCCACTGGTTCACCAGCAATGTTTAAAGCAGCCATGAAAGTCGATCATGCTGCAGCGGGCATTTTAAGTAAACAAAAAGACATTACTGTTGAAAACATGTACAATCATGGAGGCTACCTTGATAAAGGACCAGGGTTAGTAAAAGGTTGGACCGATGTTCGTGATTTGCCAAGACCACCAAAATCTTCAGAAAACTTCAGAAGTTGGTTCAAAAAACATCAAGAAGGTGAAAAAAATGACTAATGAAGCGATTCAAAATCGAGAACCTTTTTTACAAAATCTACGAGAAAAATTAGGCGTAGAAAAACAGCCTGTTTCGGCCCATCCATTTGAGCCAGTTAATCATTTACCAGAAGAACAGTTGGCAGATAAAACACCAGCAGAGCTATTAACGATTGTGAAAGAACGTGTGGAAACGATTCACACGAACTTAGTGGAAACCACACAAGAAAATTTACTGACGACGATTCAGCAAATTGTTGCTGAGTTTGGTGGGGGCAATCTTTTATTGCCAACAGATGCACGTTTTGAAGCCTATGGATTAGCTGATTTAGCTAAGTCATTAGAGGCTGTTTCTGTTAAGCAATGGCAACCTGGAAGTGAGCAACGAGAAGCGAATATTCAAACAGCTGCTCAGGCAAATATCGCGATTGCCTTTGCTGAGTTTTTACTAGCTGAATCAGGAACGATTGTGGTGGAGTCCAATGCGGGGCAAGGCAGAGCTTTACACTTTTTACCGAAGCATTACATTTCAATTATACCGTTTAGCAAACTCGTTCCACGTTCGACTCAGCCAGCAGCTTTTTATACAGAAAAAATAGAAAAAGGTGAAAAAATCGGCTCAGCGATTCACTTTATTTCAGGGCCTTCTAATTCAGGAGATATTGAAATGCAACTGGTTGTCGGGTTGCATGGTCCTTTAGAAGTTTGTTACGTGGTTGTGATGGATCGCTAAAACGCTAGAAGCATAATCAATTCAGCCCTTTTTAGAATTGATTATGCTTTTTTTATGAGCAGGATCAAAAAAGTAAGAATCAAATTTGAAAGAAATACGTTTTTTTTCTGACCATTTTGTAAAAAAAGCGTACATAAAAATTAATTGGGTGTTAAGCACTATAGGATTGATTTACTTTGTGGTAGAATATGAGACATAAGATAATAAGGTTTTTGGAGGAATGAGTTTGAAATCAAAAGAATTAATTAAAACAGTCGTCTTTTTTGCCTGTTTAGCTTTGGGTCTGTTTTTACTGAGACAATTTGTATTTACGCCTGTCGTAGTGAGAGGTCATTCAATGGATCCAACGTTAGCAGATGGTGAACGGGTAATTACGTTAAAAAACACAGAAATTAATCGTTTCGATATTATTACTTTCCCAGCGCCAGATGAACCAGATAAAAATTATATTAAACGTGTGATTGGTTTACCTGGAGATACAATTGCGTACAAGGATGATACGTTGTACATCAATGGAAAAGAAGTTGACGAACCCTATTTAGATGAATTTAAAAAAGCCTTAACAGATGGTCAACCTTTGACAGGCGATTTTTCATTAAAAGAAAAAGTACCAGCAGATAGCTACTTTGTTTTAGGTGATAATCGACGGAATTCAAAAGACGGTCGTGTCATTGGTTTTATTCATAAAAAAGATATTTTGGGTGAAGTGAAATTTGTGATGTGGCCATTCTCACGGTTTGGTCCAATACCAGAAGTGTCAAAACAATAAAAGAGACAATGAGTAAAAGAGAAGGACGGAAATGTGTAAAAACAAACACATGTTTCCGTCCTTCTTTTGTGGTAAAATAAAGGCAGTGCAAAGGAAAAGGATGTGAAACCATGAGTGTGCAGTTTATTAGAGGAACCGCCGTGGCAGACTTAGAAGCGCCACTTATACAGGCGACAAAACAATGGCTAGAGGAAGACGCACAGCATGAAGTATTCTATTTAGTCCCGAACCATATTAAGTTTGAGCAAGAAATTCAAGTCTTGCAAAAGTTACGTCAATTACAGACAACTACGTCTGATTCAATAACCAGTACCCGTCTGCAGGTTTTTAGTTTTTATCGTTTGGCTTGGTACTATTTACAACATACACCTTTTTACTCGGCAGATGTTTTATCTGATGCAGGTGCTGCGATGATTTTTCGCAAAATTTTAGTAGAAGCAGAAGAAGAGTTACAAATTTTTAGAGGTGAAATTAACAAGCCTGGCTTTATTCAGCAACTATTTCAGCTTTATCAAGAAATGCGCGAAGGCAATATTGAGATTGCGGAGCTTTATCCATTTTTAGAAAAACAAACGGAGAACCCTAAAGGACAAGATTTACAACTTAAGTTTCAAGATTTAACGTTAATTTTTACGCGATTCCAATTGCAAATGAGTCAGTATGGCTATGAATCAGCGGAGATTATTCAACATTTAAGCGAGTATTTACAAACGGTTGATTTGTCGAATGTTCAATTCGTTATTTCAGGCTATCAGCAGTTTACTGCCAGAGAATTAAAGTTGATTGAAGTGCTAATGGCGCAAGCAGGTTCTGTGAAAGTAGCCCTTTTATTGGACAAACAATATCCGCATGACTTACCTGATCCGCGGTCGTTATTTTATGAAGCGGGACAAACCTATCATCAGCTTTATCAACTAGCAAGACAGAAGCAAATCCCGATTCTTTCAGATTATGTGGAAAAGAAAGAGGTATTAATTACAAATCCAGATTTGCAAGGATTAAACGATTATTGGATTCAATCGCAAGAACACCTGCCTCCATTAAGCACAGCTGACTGGAGGGGCGATGGCTTATTTCTGTGGCGTGCTGAAAACGTTAAAGAAGAATTAACACATGTTGCAACCGAAATTCGCCGTTTAGTGGTGGAAGAAGGGTATCGGTACAAAGAAATTCAGGTGTTGACTCGTGATTTAGATTGTTATGAAAATTTATTAGAACCGATTTTTGCGGAACACGAGATTCCTGTTTATGTCGACCGAGATATGGCTATGGATCGGCATCCTTTAGTCGAATGGATTGAATCTTTATTTGCTATTCATTCGTACAATTATCGTTATCGTGATGTGCTCCGTTTTTTGAGAACGGAATTATTTATGCCAATGAATCAACTCGCTACTTCTGAAGAAAGCTTGACTGATTGGTTAAACCAACGGAACGCTTGGCGCAGAAAAGTTGATATTACCGAAAATGTAGTCCTGGCATACGGCTATGAAGGTTATTATTGGTCGCAAGAAAAAGATTGGGAATTTATTCGGTATGATTTTGAAGCGGAAGAGCAAGAAGATGTCGCTACGATGGAAGAAGAGTCAAATGCGATTCGTCAATCGCTTCAACGGCTGTTACCTAGTTACTTTCAAGCAATGATAAGTGCCAAAACTGGTTTGGAAGCAGCGACCGTCTTCTATCACTTTTTACTGCAAAGTGGTGTGGCAACACAATTAAAAATGTGGCGCTTACAAGCTATCGAAGCCGGTCAACTAGAAACAGCTCGTAACCATGAACAGACTTGGGATGCATTGATGTCGTTACTAGATGAATACGTCACTGTTTACGGAGAAAGTTCGTTTGATTTTACAACGTTTCAAGAAATATTTGTTAGTGGCTTGGAAGGTTTGCACTATAGTAAAGTGCCGACAGCGATTGACCAAGTACAAGTTCGCGCAATGGATTTAACTCGACCTGGCGCTGCCAAGGTTACTTTTGCTATTGGGATGACGGAAGAAATTTTTCCACAAAAGATTGAAAATAAAACACTATTGTCTGATGAAGAACGTCAGACAATCAATGATACTTTAACGGAAAACCAATATTTACGTGGGACAACCGGACGCAAAATTGCGCAAGAACCTTATGTTGCGTATCTTGTCTTTTCTTCAGCGCGAGAACGGTTATATTTAACCTATCCAAGTGTTAAAGATACCGCTCAAGAAGTCAAACCGTCTCCTTATTTTAAAAATATCCAAAAAGATTTAAACTTGCCCGTTTTTGAAAAAAATGAAACAACCATTTTCGATGATGAAACGACCAGTTTAGCCCATATTAGTACGTATCGGACGTTAATCGGTGAATTAACGCGTTTGAAAAGACAACGGAAAGAAACACAAGAAGGATTGTTGCCTTTCTGGTTAAATATGGAAAAAGCGCTAATGAACCAATCAATTGCGCCGCTAGCCAAGCAAGTTTTCGAAAGTTTAACGCATCAAAATATTCCTGAAAAGATTGGTGAGGTCTTAGCAGAACCTTTATATGGTAAAGATATTTATACATCCGTTTCTCGGATGGAGAGTTTTTATCGGTGTCAATATCAATACTTTTCTCGCTATGGCTTACGTTTGAAAGAAAGAGATGTCTTTGGGCTTTCGCCAGCAGCTACAGGGGAATTTTTCCATGAAGCATTGGATCAGTTCTTTAAATTATTGATTATGAATCAACGGAACTTATCTGAATTAACCGATCAGGAAGTCAATTTATTGGCGGAGGAAGTGCTAAATAGTATTTTAGGGGATGCGCGTTTTTCTGTATTAACGACCTCTAGTCGCATGAACTATATTCGCTATCAATTGAGTCAAACAATTAAAAAAGTCAGTTGGGCGCTGAAACGCCAAAGCCAACGAAGTGGCATGACGACTGTTCAAACGGAAGTGTTATTTGGCCAAATTGCCGCTAAAAAAGGAATTTCTGGTTTGGAATTACCATTAAAAAATCAAGGGAAAATTCATGTTCGGGGAAAAATCGACCGGATTGATCAATTGGTTACACCCGAATCAACCTATTTAGGTGTGATTGATTATAAATCGAGTCACCGTAAATTTAATATGACAGAAGCGTATTACGGCTTAGCCATGCAAATGCTGACGTACTTGGATGTGGCTTTAATGGATGCTGTGCAATTAGTTGGTCAAGAAGCTAAACCTGCTGGCTCACTTTATCTGCATGTACACAATCCTACGTTATCTTATGAAGGCAAAGACGACATTGAACAACAAATGCTTAAAAAATATCAGTTTGATGGTCTTTTGATGAAAGACCCAGATTTATTGGATCATTTAGATACGAGTCTGCAAGCTAAACAAAGTTCGTTGCTGTTTCCGATTGAAGAATCCGCCAAAGAACAAATTAAACCTGGTCGTCGCCAAGAAGATAAATTTGTGACAGAACCAGAATTAGGCGCGTTGCTTTCCCATAACCGAAATAAATTTATTGAAGCGGGGAATCAAATTATTGGCGGCGAAGTTCAACTTAATCCCGCTTATCAAGGCAAGGAACGGATTGCTTGTCGCTATTGTCCGTTTCGAAGTGTCTGTGATTTTGATGTGATGCTAAAAGAAAATAATTATCATCGTATTGAGAATTTATCCAAAGAGGAAATTATGGCGCGCTTGTTAAACAAAGATGAGGAAGGAGCAACCGAAGATGAGTAAAACAATTCCACTACGTCCAGCCAATGAGCAATTCACCGACAGTCAATGGCAAGCGGTGTTTGATGGCGATGAAAATATCTTAGTTTCTGCTTCGGCTGGCTCAGGAAAAACCACTGTTTTAGTCCGCCGTGTCATTGAAAAAGTCAAAAGCGGCGTCGATATCGATCGTCTCTTGATTGTGACGTACACTGAAGCCGCCGCCCGTGAGATGAAAGAACGTATCCAAGTGGCTTTACAAAAGGCAATGAATGAAGAACAAGATCCAGAAAGAAGACGGCATTTTTCTCGTCAAATTGCTCTTTTGCCAACAGCCAATATCAGCACGTTACATGCCTTTTGTTTAACTGTTATTCGTCGTTTTTATTATTTAATTGACATAGATCCAGTTTTTCGGATGTTAACAGATGAAACAGAAACATTGTTATTAAAAGAAGATGTTTGGGATGCATTACGTGAACAATTTTATGCGGAAAATCAAGAAGCGTTTTACCAATTAACAGCGAATTTTTCCAATGACCGTAGTGATGACGGACTCACTAACTTAATTTTTTCTTTTTATGAATTTGCCAAAGCCAATCCTGATCCAGAGGCGTGGATTAATGGCTTAACACAAGCCTACGAAGTAGGGGATCAGCTAGGCGAATCAACGTTATTTCAGACGTATTTAAAACCGCTAGCCGTTGAGACGTTACAACGAACTCTTCAGCGTTACGAAGAAATGGTGACCTTAACAGAGGGCGAAGAGAAACTTCAAAAGATTTGGTATTTAGCTCAAAATGAAAAGGAACAAACAAAACAATTTTTACAATTTTTAGAGAGAAATGATTTAGAGAGCGCCTATAATTTGACTGAATTGTTGAGCTTTGACCGCTACCCAACGGTTCGTGCCGAAGAGTTGAAACCAACCGCGGAACAAGCCAAACAGTTACGAGAACAAAATAAAAAAGCGTTAAATGATTTGAAAAAGCAACTGTTTACACTTTCTCCAGATGCCATGAAACAAGTCTTGAAAGAGGCCACGCCCATTGTTCAAGAAATGGCTCACGTGGGGAAACAATTTATGGAGGCCTATGGCGCAGAAAAACGGCTTAAAAATTTAGTGGATTTTAACGATTTAGAACATTATACGTTAGCTATTTTAGCGAAAAATCAGGCAGATGGCTGGCATGCATCAGAAGCCTCGGTTTACTATCGCGAAAAATTTGATGAAGTGTTAGTCGATGAATACCAAGATATCAATCAATTACAAGAATCTATTTTGTATTGGTTGCGCCGTCCGCTTAGCACAGAAGGAAACCTTTTTATGGTAGGAGATGTGAAACAGTCTATTTATTCTTTCCGCTTGGCAGATCCTACATTGTTTATTGAAAAATACAATCAGTATGGGCAAGGCAAAGAGGGCAAACGAATTATTCTAGCTGAAAATTTTCGTTCCCGCAAAGACGTTTTAGACTTTACGAATTTAGTATTTAGTCAATTAATGGATGAGCGAGTGGGCCAAATTGCTTACGATGAGTCAGCCGCTTTGGTTCATGGTTTTGATCAATTTTCGGAGGCGGCTGATTATTCAACTGAATTGCTAATTTATGAAAAAAAAGCAACAGAATCAGTTGAATTTCCAGAATTACAATCCCCTGAGTTGTTGATTGAAGATAAGACAGAAGGGGAGCTTTACGTTACTGCTTTGAAAATTCGTGAATTAATTGACCAAAATTTCTTGATTTATGATAAAAAGCTGAAAACGGATCGACCGATTACTTATCAAGATATTGTCTTATTAACGCCTACGAAGAAAAATAATTTAACTATTTTAGATGTTTTTAAATCATTAGAAATTCCAGTTCAAGTCAATGATGCTCAAAATTATTTCCAAGCAACGGAAATTCGTACAATGATTGCCTTGCTTCAATTGATTGATAATCCCTATCAAGACATTCCTTTGGCAGCTGTGTTACGTTCACCAATTGTTGGATTAAAAGAAAACGAATTAGTGCTTATTCGTTTGGCTAATAAGGAAACCAGTTACTACGAAGCATTTTTAACGTTTAATCAAAAGATGGAACCAACCATGGAGGAAGCAGTTGTTCAGGAAAAAACTATACGTTTTGCTGAATCATTAGAAAAATGGCGGGAACAGGCTCGACGCAACCAGATTAGTACCTTGCTGTGGACGATTTATCGGGAAACGGCCTACCTTGATTATGTTGGCGGGTTGCCTGTTGGCAAACAACGCCAAGCCAATTTATATGCGTTGGTCGATCGGGCCGCGGCGTATGAAAAAACAACCTTCCGCGGATTATTTCAATTTGTTCGCTTCATCGAAAAAATGCAAGAAAAAGACAAAGATTTAGCGGAACCAGTCGTTTTAAGTGAAGAGAATGCCGTACGCGTCATGACGATTCACGCTAGTAAAGGGTTAGAATTTCCGGTGGTATTCGTTTTAGATATGACCAAAGAATTTAATGTCAGTGATTTGAATGAACGCTATATCTTTGAAGAAAATTTAGGGGTAGGCATTCGTTATTTACAACCTGAAGAACGAGTTATGTACGATACTTTACCATTTTTGGCGATTAAACAAGTACGATTAAGAAAATTACTATCCGAAGAAATGCGGAAGTTATATGTGGCGTTGACACGTGCAGAACAAAAACTTTTTCTGGTAGGCTCCTATAAAGACCAAGCGGCGATGTGGAAAGAGTGGCTGAAAGTTGGCGATGTAGAAACACTGGTGCTACCAGCTGAAAATCGCTTGCAAAGTAAAAGTAGTTTAATGAATTGGGTAGGGATGACATTGGTACGTCATCAAAAAGCCGATGAATATCAGCAAGAAGTAGTAGTAAGTAACGTTCCGCAAGTCAAAAAGCACCCAGCTAATTTTCATATTCAGTGGTTCAACGAAGAACAACTACGAGCAGCCATTCAGCAATTACAATTGCCAGAAAGACAAGCAGAGGATTTAGCCGAAAAAGCGCAATTATCTGCTGACAAAATCAATCGTGGTCTTGCACGGTTAAGTTTCAATTATCCGTTTGAAGTGGCTACTCGGACTACCAGTTATCAGTCTGTTTCTGAAATCAAGCGAGTATTTGATGACCCCGACAACAAAGAAATTGGTAAAATTGAGGTTCGGGAAGACAATACTATTCAAGCGCAACCGTTGATTGTCAATCGAATGATTGAAGGAGATTTAAGTAAGCCTAAATTTTTAGATACGGTTCAAGCGCCCTCAGCAGCTGAAATTGGGACAGCAACCCATTATTTATTACAACTAATTGATTTAAGTACGCAACCTTCTTATGAGGAAGTGCGAGCTGTTCAAGAACGCTTAGTGGAAAATAAATTGATTTTACCAGCAATTGCTGAAAAAATGAATCTGGAACAAATCGTGGCCTTCTTTGACACCGCCTTAGGAAAACAATTGATTCAACACCATCAAACCGTTAGAAGGGAACAACCTTTTTCTATGCTGATTGAAGCAGAAGAGCTCATTCAAAATTATCCAGAAACGACACAAGATGATTTATTAATTCATGGGATTATTGATGGCTATATCGAATTAGACAATCAATGCATTTTGTATGACTATAAAACCGATCATGTAAAAGGCACCTCTCCCCAAGCGATTTCTGAAATTGTCGAACGGTATCGCGGACAGATGAATCTTTATCGTAGAGCGCTACAAGAGTCAACGCATAAAGAGGTGTCGCACGTCTATTTAATTTTATTAAATGGAGGAGTAATTATTGACATGCAGACAGGAAATGTTGTAGATTTTATAAAGTAGAAAAAATTAGAAGCAGAAACACTTACATTTTGTAAGGAATGTGCTATACTCATTGAAGAGGTGAGGAAGATGGAAAAAGTAAAAACAGAATCGTTTGTACTTTGTCCCAAATTTGAAAAATCATTTTCAATACTTGGTAAAAAATGGAATGGTTTAATTATTGATGTTTTATTAGAACGAGGTCCTCAACGTTTTGGCGAATTAAAAGAAAAAATTCCAATGTTAAGTGATCGTGTCTTAGTAGAGCGATTGAAGGAACTAGAAGCTGAAGGAATTATCACCAAAGCTGTTCGTTGCGGTGAAGGAAATCGCTTAGAATATTTCCTGACCGAAAAAGGCGAAGACTTGCAATTAGCAATGGAACAAATTCAACATTGGGCAGAAAAATGGGTAAAAGACGAAGAATGCAGTTGACCGCAAGCAAAACTTCTTGTAAACTAAACGTAATTCAATAACTAAAAAAACAGTGATGGAAACAAGTAGTTTGAATTGACGTGTTTTAGGGAGAGTCAGCCAGAGACTGGAAGCTGATTTACACAGTCACCAAGCGAAATTCACTTCCTGAGTTTGTTTGTTTTCAAGAAGAAAGCAAACCGGTAATTGCCGTTAAATGAAATGAGTGCATGACAACAATTTGTTATGAATTAGGATGGTAACACGATAGCTCGTTCCTTTGAAAGGAATGGGTTATCGTTTTTTTTAGTTTAAATAAAAGATAGAGGGGAACGCATAATGACATTACAAGCGCAATTAGAAGCTCTTAGAGACAATACGCTCAAAGAAATCGCACAAGTTGCTACTTTAAAAGAATTAAACCAAATTCGCGTAGAAACATTAGGGAAAAAAGGGCCAATCACCGAAGTATTAAGAGGCATGAAAAACCTTTCACCAGAAGAACGACCAGTGGTGGGGGGCTTTGCAAATGAAATTCGTGATTTATTAACAGAAGCAATTGAAGCGCGCAAAGTTGTTTTAGAAAACGAAGCGTTAAATGCGGCACTAAAAGAAGAAAGTTTAGATGTAACTTTACCTGGGAAACAAATGCCTCAAGGCACACGTCATATTTTGACACAAGTTATGGAAGAAATTGAAGATATTTTCTTAGGCATGGGTTATCAAGTAGTGGAAGGATACGAAGTAGAATCGGATCACTATAATTTCGAACGCATGAATCTACCAAAAGATCATCCGGCACGCGACATGCAAGATACGTTTTATATTTCAGATGAGATGTTAATTCGTACGCATACTTCACCAGTTCAAGCTCGAACAATGGAAAAACACGATTTTTCAAAAGGTGCATTACGAATGATTTCTCCTGGGAAAGTATTCCGTCGTGATACAGATGATGCGACACATAGTCACCAATTCCATCAGATTGAAGGCCTTGTTGTCGATAAAAATGTCACAATGGGTGATTTAAAAGGGACGTTAGAAGTCATGATGAAAAAAATGTTTGGTGAAGATCGTAAAATTCGTTTACGTCCTAGCTATTTCCCTTTTACAGAACCTTCAGTCGAAGTAGATGTTAGCTGTTTTAAATGTGGCGGCGCAGGTTGTAACGTCTGCAAACATACAGGTTGGATTGAAATTTTAGGTGCGGGGATGGTTCATCCAGATGTGTTACAAATGTCAGGGATTGATCCAACAGAGTACTCAGGCTTTGCCTTTGGCTTAGGACCAGATCGCGTTGCTATGTTACGTTATGGTGTAAATGATATCCGTAATTTTTATCAAAATGATTTACGTTTCTTAAATCAATTCAAGGTAAAGGAGTAGTTGAAAAATGTTAGTTTCTTATAAATGGTTAAATGAATATGTTAATCTTTCAAACGTTACTCCGCAAGAATTAGCGGACAAAATGTCTGTGACAGGTATCGAAGTTGAGGGCGTTGCTGTACCTGAAGAAGGATTAAAGAAAATTGTTGTCGGTGAAGTAAAAGAATGTGTTCCTCATCCAAACTCTGACCACTTATCAATTTGCCAAGTAGACATCGGTGAAGAAGAATTGTCACAAATTGTTTGTGGAGCACCAAATGTAAAAGCCGGAATTAAAGTCATCGTAGCATTACCTGGTTCAAGAATTGCAGGAAATCAAAAAATTAAAAAAGGCAAAATGCGTGGCGAAGTCTCTAACGGAATGATTTGTTCGTTAGAAGAGCTAGGGTATTCAGATAATGTCGTACCAAAAGCCTATGCTGAAGGGATTTATTATTTACCTCAAGAAGCAGTGAATGGGACACCTGTTTTCCCTTATTTAGACATGGATGATGCGATTATTGAATTATCAATTACACCAAACCGTGCAGATGCACTAAGTATGAGAGGGGTAGCCTATGAAGTTGGCGCAATTTATCGTCAAACGCCTCAGTTTAATGATCCCGAACTCAAAGAAGATGCTTCAGATAACGTGGAAAATTACGTAACAGTGACTGTTGAAGATTCACAAGATGCACCAGCGTATCAAATTCGTGTCATTAAAGATGTGACGATTGCAGAAAGTCCTCAGTGGTTGCAAAATCGATTGATGAATGAAGGAATCCGTCCGATTAACAATGTGGTGGACGTGACAAATTATATTTTATTATTATTTGGTCAACCATTGCATGCATTTGATTATCAAAAATTAGATAGCAAAGAAATCTTGGTTCGTCGAGCAACAGCAGCAGAAGAACTAATTACATTAGATGGTGAAACACGTCAATTAACAGAAGAAAATATCGTCATTACGAATGGAAAAACGCCTGTCGGCTTAGCCGGAGTAATGGGTGGGGCTAATTCTGAAATCAGTCAAGAAACAACAACTGTGGCTTTAGAAGCGGCATTGTTCAATCCATTGTCTATTCGCAAAACGTCTAAACAATTCAATTTACGGAGTGAATCTTCAAGTAGATTTGAAAAAGGCATCAACCAAGCGACAGTTGGGTTAGCTTGTGATGTGGCAGCCGCGATGATTGCAGAGTTAGCCGACGGAACAGTGGTTTCAGGCACTGCAGTTGGTTCTGAAGTGGCCGTTAAAGAAGCGCAGGTAGCTGTGACTTTAGAACGAATCAACCAATATTTAGGTACTGCATTAGATGAAGCAACGGTGAATGAAATTTTTGAAGCACTCGGTTTTGCTTATGAAGTAAATCAAGGCGCATATGAAATTACGATTCCACCAAGACGTTGGGATATTGCGATTGAAGCAGATATTATTGAAGAAGTGGCGCGCATTTATGGATATGATCATTTACCTTCAACATTGCCAAGTGGAGAAACAGTTGCTGGAAGTCTAACCAAAGCACAACATGTTACGCGCCAATTAAAGAGCTTACTGGAAGGTCATGGTACGAGTGAAGCCATCAGCTATGCGTTGACAACAGAAGAAAAATCCCGTCAATTTATGATGAAAGAAAGTCAAACAACACGTTTGCAATGGCCAATGAGTGAAGAGCGTTCTGTGTTACGTATGAACTTAATTTCTGGTTTATTAGATGATGTCGCATACAATGTGGCGCGTAAAAATAATAATATCGCCTTCTACGAAGTAGGACGCGTTTTCTACCAAACAGAAGATCCAACAAAAAATTTACCTACAGAAGAAAATCACTTAGCACTTGCTTTAACTGGTAATACAATGGTTAAAGATTGGCAAACAAAAGCAACAGCCGTTGATTTTTATACAGTAAAAGGCTTAGTGGAAAGTATTGTAGCTGTTTTAGGATTAACAGAAAAAATCAGTTATCAAGCGACAACGGCGATTCCAGAAATGCATCCAGGCCGGACAGCATGGATTTATTTAGAAGATGAAGTGGTTGGTTTTGTCGGACAAGTTCACCCAACGACAGCAAAAGCGTACGATATTCCTGAAACATATGTTGCTGAATTAAACTTGCAACAATTAGTAGCCACAGAAGCAGGCGGGGTTACTTATGAAGCAGTTTCTAAATTCCCAGCAGTTTCTCGAGATATTGCTTTATTAGTCGATGAAACAGTTACCAATCAAGAACTAGTTAAAACTATTTCAGATAACGCAGGTAAATATTTGAAAGAGATTCATTTATTTGATGTATATCAAGGTGAAAAACTAGGCGCTGGCAAAAAATCAATGGCGTATAGTTTAACTTTCGTTAATGCAGAAGCGACATTAGTGGATGAAGAAATTAACCGTTCAATGGAAAAAGTTGAAAAAGCGCTAATTGAAAAACATCAAGTAGAAGTAAGATAAAATAAAAACAGGAAAGTGGGGCATAAGTCGAAATGACTTATGCCCCACTTTCTAAATCTTAAGATAATCAGCTGAACAAAAGCAGCTCCTTCGGAAATAAGCCGAAATTCTCCAAAAATTAAAGAACAATTTTCGGAAATTCCTTCTTATTTCTTGGAGCTAAACACTTTTGTCTCAGCCTCCTGTTTTTAACTACATTAATAACTTTTCGCCCAATTTCGTGAAAGCCAACGTGAAAATTGTGAGATACTAAAGTTAATAATGAAATAAATTAGGGCGACGATTCCGTAAATAGTGAATACTTGTCCTGTTTGTGCGTAGCGCCCCATTAAGATATAAGATTTGCCAAAGAGTTCTTGTAAAGCAATCACGGAATACAAGAAACTTGTATCCTTGATGACAGTAACAAACTGAGAAACAATTGCTGGTAAGACATTGCGAATGGCTTGAGGCAAAACAATATGATAAAGAATTTGCCAATTTGAAAAACCTTGAGAACGTGCCGCTTCAATTTGGCCTTTGTCGACCCCATTTAAACCACCACGAATAATTTCCGCTAAAGCAGCGGTGGTAAACACAGTAAAACTCACAATTCCAGCAGGTATGGATTTGATTTTGAAAATCAAAAAAATAACATAAATCCACAATAAGTTTGGAATATTACGCACCACTTCTACATAAATACTGGCAAGTAACTTCAGTGGTCCATGGGTTTGATTTCGCAAAACGGCTAGAATGGTGCCAAAAATCGTACTCAAAATAATTGAGACGAAGGAAATATAGAGCGTCAATTTTAAGCCGTTAAATAGAAATTGAAAATTATTTGCTGTCAGTAATTGACGCATTTCTTCTGAAAAAGGCATCTGTTTTCCTCCTATCTGCTATATGCTTTCTTATTTTTTTCTTCCATTTTTCTAGCCAAATTCGCTAATGGGAAGCAAAGAATGAAATATAAGAAACCAGCAAGCGCAAAGGCGGGAATATAGTTCAAGTTGACAGACGACCAACTATTGGCAGCAAACATTACGTCAGCGCCAGAAATAATGGCAACTGTTGACGTATTTTTAATTAGGTTCACTACTTGATTGGTTAAAGGCGGTAACATAATCCGCCATGCTTGTGGTAAAATCACATACCGCATCGTTTGACCGTACGTTAATCCTTGGGAGTAAGCCGCTTCAAATTGCCCTCTTGGGACAGCTCCGATTCCTGAGCGAACCACTTCAGAAATGTAGGCGCCATGATAGAGGCCTACACACAGAATGGCAATCGTAGTAATAGAAAATGAAAGCAGCGGACTTAGCAGAGGAAAGCCATAATAGACTACGATAAATTGAATCAACAAAGGTGTGTTTTGAAAAAATTCTACATAGACACGACTAATTGCGTGTAAAAGTTTACTTTTGGTCGCTGATAAACTGCCAAAGAAAATGCCTAAAGCAAAGGCAACTAAGATCGCTCCTAAAGAAAGCAGAATAGTATAGAGAAATGCCTGACCAAAAATTCGCCAATCTTGAAATAAAGCCTCCCAACGATATAAGGCAAATGGCCCTTCTTCAAGCCAGGAAATATTGGCTAACAAAAACATAAAAATCCCTCCTAAAATTTTTGATTCTTCAAGTCTTAGGAATGATTAACTTTTTAAGCCCCAGTCTTGATAAATTTTTTCTAGTGTGCCGTCTTTTTCCCATTTTTCAATTAAACCATTTAGATAATCATTTAATTCAGTATTTGCTTTCTTTGTGGTAATTCCATATTCTTGTGGCGAAAAACCATCTTTTAAAATTTCTGTCTTGCCATCCACATAGCCAGATAGGATTGATTTATCCACTGAAAATGCATCAATTCGTTTAGAAGTTAACGCTGTTTTTAATTCTGGATAGGAACCTAATTCTTGATAAGTAAATTTGATTCCTTCCTCTTGCGCTTTTTTCTCTAAGTTTTCTTTTGTCGTAGCAGATTGTGCAACGCCGATTGTTTTTCCGTCTAAATCTTTCATGCTGGAGAAGTTATCCTCTTTGCGCACAAGGAAACCAATCTCATCTGTATAATAAGGAGTTGTAAAATTATAAGTCTTTTTACGTTCATCAGTAATTGTAAATGTAGCAATTACCATATCTAGTTCACCATTGTCTAAAAGGGGACCGCGCGTTTTCGCTGTCACGCCCACAAATTCCACATTCTCTTCGCTGCCGGTAATTTCTTTCGCAATCAAGCGTGCAATATCTGGTTCCATTCCTTCATTTTTGTTTGTATCAGGATTCATATAGCCAAAATTAGGAATGTCTTCTTTGACACCTACTTTAATTTTCCCTGCTTTTTTTAATTGTTCTACTGTGACCGTTTTGTTTGATGAAGCACTTTTGGAAGTTGAGTCATTGTTGCCGCTACCACAGCCAACAATGATGCCTGCTAATACAAGTAAGGAGAGTCCAGCTAGCCATTTATTTTGTTTTTTCATTGTTCATTCCTCCAATTTTTTGTTTTTTTATTCATTACCCGTTATGAATAATTTTACTTAGAAATTCTTTTGCACGAGGGTTTTCAGTGCTTGTAAAGAAATGTTCAGGCGTTCCTTGTTCAATAATCTGTCCTTGGTCCATGAAGATTACACGGTCAGCCACTTGACGAGCAAAGCCCATCTCATGTGTGACACAAACCATGGTAATATTTTGTTTGGAAAGATCGACCATTACATCTAAAACTTCTTGAATCATTTCTGGATCAAGTGCCGAAGTCGGTTCATCAAAAAGGATAATCTCAGGATGCATATTTAAGGCACGAGCAATAGCGACCCGTTGTTGCTGCCCGCCAGAAAGCTGCGAAGGATAAGCAGAAGCTTTATCAGCCAAACCGACTCGTTCTAAATACTCCATGCCAGTACGAACCGCTTCTTCTTTGGAAACGCCCATCACTTTAATCGGTGCTAACGTTAAATTATCAATAATCGTTTTATGAGCATATAAGTTAAAATTTTGAAAGACCATGGCAACTTTCTGGCGAACCTTTTGAATCGGTGCTTTCGGTTTGGTGATGTCAATGTTATCAATTACGACGGAACCATCATTGACTTTTTCCAATTGGTTCATACACCGAATTAATGTACTTTTGCCAGAGCCAGAGGGTCCGATAATGACAATTTTTTCTCCTTGTTCTACATTCAAAGTAATATCTTTTAAAACGTGATGCTCCCCAAAATACTTATTTACATGTTCTAAAGAAATCATAGGCAGTCTCCTTTGCAATCATTTGGTAGAAAAGATAACAGAGGATTCGGTGAGAAACATGTTATTTAAATTAAATTAACCAAATGTATTTCTAATTGTATTCTCAATGTTAGGAATTATAACATACAAAAAAATGAATTACTAGTTTTTTAATCGAAAAAGATTTCCTTCAAAAAAAGAAATAAATGAGAGCAAAACAGGAAAAATTGACAATAGTCCTTAAAAAGTAGAAAATAAAGGCAGTGAATAAAAGGCAAAGGTAGGATGAGAATGAGCAATCAAGAAGCCATTGGATTAATTGATTCTGGCGTTGGTGGATTAACTGTTTTAAAGGAAGCGCTAAAACAATTACCAAATGAACGATTAATTTATTTAGGAGATACAGCCCGTTGCCCATATGGTCCACGACCAGCCGAACAAGTCGTTCAGTTTACTTGGGAAATGGCCGATTTTTTATTGAAAAAACGAATAAAAATGCTAGTAATCGCATGTAATACCGCGACGGCTGTCGCATTAGAAGAAATTAAAGCTGCCTTGCCAATTCCAGTTGTCGGTGTTATTTTACCTGGCGCACGAGCAGCCGTTAAAGTCACAAAAAATAACAAAATTGGTGTCATAGGTACCTTAGGGACAATCAAAAGTGCTTCCTATGAAATCGCCATTAAAAGTAAGGCACCAGCAATTGAGGTGACTAGTTTAGCTTGCCCTAAATTTGTCCCCATTGTTGAAAGTAATCAATATCGTTCTTCCGTAGCAAAAAAAATTGTGGCAGAAACACTTCAAGCACTACAATTAAAAGGACTTGATACGTTGATTTTAGGTTGTACCCATTACCCGTTGTTACGTCCGGTGATTCAAAATGTGATGGGGAGTCATGTGACATTAATTGACTCAGGAGCCGAAACAGTTGGCGAAGTCAGCATGCTTCTCGATTATTTTGACATTGCCCATACGCCTGAAGCGCCTAAACAGACCCATGAATTTTATACAACTGGTTCTGCAAAAATGTTTGAAGAGATTGCAAGCAGTTGGCTTGGTATAGAGAACTTAAAAGCACAACAGATTCACTTAGGAGGAAACGAAAATGATTAGACATGATAGTCGTGCACCAAAAGAATTGCGAAAGATCACTATTGAAACCAATGTTTTTAAACATCCAGAAGGTTCGGTGGTTATTTCGTTTGGCGATACAAAAGTAATTTGCTCAGCCACTGTCGAAGAAAAGGTTCCCCCATTTTTACGAGGCGGGGGAACAGGTTGGGTAGCAGCTGAATATAGCATGCTCCCTCGCGCGACGAACACAAGAAATATTCGGGAAAGTGCGAAAGGAAAATTAACAGGGCGAACAATGGAGATTCAACGTTTGATTGGGCGGTCATTGCGAGCTGTTGTTGACTTAGAAAAGTTAGGGGAACGGAGCATTGTTGTCGATTGTGATGTGATTCAAGCAGATGGGGGAACCCGTACAGCTAGTATTACAGGCGCTTTTGTTGCTCTACGCTTAGCAGTCAATCATTTATTGATGACTGGTGCGCTAGCGGAAGACCCAATTAAAGAGCATTTAGCTGCTGTCAGCGTGGGTATTTTACCCGATGGTTATTGTGTGCTGGACTTAGATTACGCAGAGGACTCGAATGCTGCAGTGGATATGAACATCGTGATGACCGAGTCTGGTGAATTTGTGGAAATTCAAGGAACCGGTGAAGAAGCTACCTTCTCAGGAGATGAGTTAAATGCCATGCTCTTTTATGGAAAAACAGGGATTGAGGAATTAATTACGTATCAGAAAGAAGCGCTTTATGCTTTAGCCTCTGAAGAAGTCCCTTCGCAAGATTCAGAAGAGAAAGTGATTGTCATTGCGACTAGAAATCCTGGTAAAGCGAAAGAGTTTAGTTCAATTTTTGGTGAAAAAGGATATACAGTTAAGACGTTATTAGATTATCCGAATTTGCCAGATGTAGAAGAAACTGGTCGAACATTTGAAGAAAATGCTCGTCTAAAAGCTGAAACAATTGCAGAAATTTTACAGAAACCAGTATTAGCAGATGATTCAGGATTAATTGTTGATGCGTTAGGGGGAATGCCAGGAATCTATTCTGCTCGTTTTGCTGGTGAACCAACTAATGATGCTTCAAATAATGCGAAACTATTGCACGAGTTAACGGGCGTGCCAAAAGAAAAAAGACAAGCGCGTTTCCATTGTACATTGGTTTTTGCTGAACCAAAGAAAGAAAGTCTGGTGGTCGAAGCTGAATGGCCAGGAGAAGTCGGTACGATTCCTCGTGGTGAAGGAGGCTTTGGGTACGATTCACTTTTCTATGTTCCAGAGCTTGGTAAGACGGCAGCTGAATTGTCTGGAGAAGAGAAAAATAAAGTCAGTCATCGTGGACAAGCAGTGGCAAAATTAAAAGAACAATGGGAAGAATGGCTAAAAAAATAGGAGTTGAAACGTATGAAAATCTTGGTAGTAAGCGATAACCATGGCGATCGCGACTGTTTAGTTGACTTAGTGAATCATTATGAAGGACAAGTCGATGCACTCTTTCACTGTGGTGATTCTGAATTAGAACCGACAGATGAACTTTGGCAGAAATTAATTGTAGTCCAAGGAAATTGTGATTTTTATGATGAATTTCCCAAAACTGTGACTAAAAAAGTGGGGGATCAAGTTATTTATATGACACATGGTCATTTAGCCAATGTTAGAATGGGACTCACGACACTTGCTTTACAAGCGGAAGAAGCAGGAGCGACAATTGCCTTATTTGGTCACACTCATGTACTGGGCGCAGAGCGACACAATAACATTCTCTTTGTTAATCCGGGAAGTATTCGTTTACCTCGTGGACCAGTTCAAGAGAAAACATATGCCATAATTGAAAGTACACCTGAACAATATCTCGTTCAGTACTATAACAAAGAGCACCAACCATTGGAACGATTAAAGGCAACGTTTACGAAGTAAGTGAATGTTAAGAAATAAGTGCTACTTTTTTATTTATCAGATTTTGAGCGTAGGACAAAAATCTCTTTTTGATTTTTGTCCTACGCTCTTTTTTTAGTCGACTTGGATAACCTTTAAGCCGGTCTTACGAAGTTCTGTAATTAAAGTTGATGAGCAATGTTTGTCTGTAATCAAACAATCAAAAGCGGTAATATCAGCAATTTTAAATTTAGATGTCAAGCCGATTTTTCGATGGTCCGCGACCAGAATTTTTACTTTTGTTGTTTGTTTTATCATAAGCTCATTAATTTTTGCTTCATTGAAAATTTTTGTAGTGACGCCATGTTCTAAACTGACCCCGCTACAGCCAATTACGCAAACATCGGCATGCGTTGCGGTGATTGTGTTAATGGCAATATCTCCTACCAGAACTTCTTTGGGAAAACGTAATTCGCCTCCGGTCAAAATATAATTGTATTGAGAAACATGAGGCTTGGTGGCAATTTTTAAATTATTCGTTACGATGGTCAGATGGTCGGCCTTTAAATAATGGAGAATATTCAAAGCAGTGGAACTTGAATTAATGAAAACGGTATCATAATCACTTAGATAGCTACAAGCAACACGAGCAATGGCTTGTTTTAATAACTCCAGTCCTGATTGATCAAAGTCTTTCTGATTTTGGTCGTTGTAAATACAATACCCATATTTTCGAATGATGTCATTCTTAGTTTCTAAGACATTTAAATCACGACGAATTGTGCTTAAGGAAACATTTAAAGCATCTGCTAATTTATAGGTAGTCATTTGTTTGTTTTTTTGCAGCAGCGCGAGAATGTTTTGTTGCCTTTTTTCAATGGTTTCTAATGAACTTTTCAAGTAATACAACCTCCTTTAGTTATTTTTTTGGACACGGTCCCCCATGAAATAGTATAACTCATAGGAAAACAAAACACGTAAAAGAATCATTAAAAGTGCAAACAATCATATAAAAGGGTTTTCATTGTGATTTTTTGCGGCTATGATTTTCTTATAAAGCATAACACAATCATTTGAGAAGAGGAGTGGTAGCATGAGCAAATCGATTCATGAAATTACAAAAGAAAGTTGGTTGAAGGCGACATTTCCAGAATGGGGCACTTATTTAAACGAAGAAATTAATCAGACAACTGTGCTTCAAGGAACGGTTGCACTCTGGTGGCTTGGTTGTACAGGCATTTGGCTGAAAACGCATGAGAACACGAATATTTTATGTGATTTATGGTGTGGAACAGGAAAACAAACGCACGGGAACGGCTTAATGAAAAATGGACATCAAATGATGCGCATGAGTGGTTGCCAAAAAATGCAACCTAATTTAAGAACACAACCTTTTGTGATTGATCCTTTTGAAATAAAAGAGGTTGATGCTTTAGTTGTCACACATATTCATTCAGACCATTTGGATATTCACACAGCTGCTGCTGTTCATCAAAATTGTCCTAAGGCTCTATTTATTGGTCCAAAAGAAGTAGTGAAAACATGGCAGCGTTGGGGTGTTCCGGCAGAAAAAACACGGGTTATAGAACCTGGTCAAGAAATAAAAGTGAATGATGTGAATGTAGTGGCCTTGGAAGCTTTTGATCGAACCGCGCTAATTACTTCTGATGATCCTGAAAATACATTTAAAGGTAAAATGCCTCAGGACATGAATGAACTAGCTGTCAATTATCTATTTGAAACCTCAGGTGGTACGGTATATCACGCCGGAGACTCTCATTATTCTAACTTGTTTGCGAAACATGGTAATCAATATGCAATTGATGTTTGCTTAGGAGCATATGGCGAAAATCCTCGCGGTATCACAGATAAAATAACTTCTGTTGATATGTTGAGAATGGCAGAATCTTTAAATGCGAAAGTAGTCATTCCTGTTCATTATGATATTTGGTCTAATTTTATGGCGGATCCAAAAGAAATCATGGAAATTTGGAAATTTAAAAAAGATCGTTTACATTATCAATTTAAACCATATATTTGGCAAGTGGGTGGCAAATTTGTTTATCCAGATGACAAAGACAACTTAGAATTTAACTTTGATCGTGGCTTTGATGATGTTTTTGTTAAAGAAAATGATACACCATTTCCTTCATTCTTGTAAGAAAGGCTGGATGTACAATGTTAACTTATTTTTGGGAGCAAGAGCTTATTCATTACCCTGATAAAGAACCGGTTAGTTGGCAAGAAGCGATTCAGGAAAGTTGTTTGATTTTACTCCAAAAACACATCATCGATCAGAGTTATGTCGATGAGATTATTCAGTGTGTCGAAACGTTTGGACCTTATATCATCATTGCTCCTGAAGTAGCTATGCCACATTCATCAGAGGAAAGCGCAGGCGTTTTTGGAACGGCCATTTCTTTTACAAAATTTAAGCAATCTGTCACTTTTACTGGCGATCAAGAAGCAAAAACAGCAACATTATTTTTTACATTGGCAGCCCAAAATCCCGCCGAACATCTTGAAAATATCCAGCAATTGATGGATTTATTGATGACGGATGGCGTGATTGCTGACTTGTTAGAGACAAATACGCCAATGGATTTTAAAGAAGTTATGGAGAAATATCAATTATAGGGGGAAAAATCAATGGGGGAGTTCTTGTTAAATAGTTGGACTTATTTTGCTACGAACGTTTTAACACAGCCAGCATATTTGATTGGTTTCATTGTGTTATTAGGTTATCTCTTGTTACGGAGGCCCTTTTATGAATGTTTAGCAGGTTTTCTGAAAGCAACAGTTGGTTATTTTATTTTGAGTGTTGGTTCTGGTGGTTTGGTTAATAATTTTCGCCCTATTCTAGTAGGCTTGAAAGAGCGATTTAATTTACAGGCGATGGTTACCGATCCATATTTCGGGCAAAATGCAGTCGATGCAGGATTGATGAAAACCTTTGGACGAACCTTTGGTGATGTGATGATTTTGTTATTGATCGCATTTATTATGAATATTTTGTTGGTTCGTTTTCAAAAATATACAAAATTGAGAGCCGTTTTTACAACAGGGAATGTTCAGATTCAACAAGCAGCTACCGCTTTCTGGATTTTACTCTTTTGTTTTCCTAACTTAGGTAGAATCGAAGTACTAATTTTTATGGGCTTAATTCTTGGGTGTTATTGGGCAGTTGCTTCAAATTTAACGGTAGGGATTACGCAGGAATTAACAGAAGGTGCTGGTTTTGCGGTAGCCCATCAACAAATGTTTGGCATATTTATTTTTGCAAAATTAGCAGAATGGTTGAAAAAACGTGATCAAAAGAAACATCGTTCAGAGAAGGTCGATAAAAAATTGGAAGATATCGAATTACCAGGATTTCTATCCATTTTTAATGAAAATATGGTTGCTACGTCCATTTTGATGCTCTTTTTCTTTGGCATTATCTTGCTTGTTTTGGGACAAGATTATTTAATTCAAGCTAAATTTATGCAAGAAGGGCAGAGTTTCTTCTTTTATATCATGACCACTTCATTAAATTTTGCTGTCTATTTAGCTATCTTACAATTAGGCGTTAGAACCTTTGTCGACGAGTTGACGCAGTCATTCCAAGGAATTTCAAATACCATTTTACCAGGTGCTGTTCCTGGGATTGACGTAGCAGCGACTTTCGGGTTTGGCTCGCCCAACGCAGTAACAATTGGGTTTCTCTTTGGCGCATTAGGCCAGTTTTTAATGATTGGCTTACTGATTCTATTAAAGTCTCCGACAATCGTTATTGCGGGTTTTATCCCATTGTTTTTTGATAACGCTGTCATAGCTGTTTATGCAAATAATCGTGGCGGAGTAAAAGCTGCTTGTTTATTCCCATTCCTTTCAGGTTTAATCCAAGTAGGTGGCTCAGCTTTATTTGCTACATGGATTGGATTATCTCAATATGGCGGTTATTTGGGTATGTTCGATTGGGCAACAGCTTGGCCGTTATTTACAATCATTATGAAAGTTCTAGGCTATGTTGGCGTAGCAGTGGTGGTGATTGGGTTACTAATAATTCCGCAACTTCAGTATCGAAAAAATCCAGAAGGTTACTTTATGATTGTCAATGATTATGAACAATATGCTAAAAAATTTCAAGAGAATTAAAGGAGGAATTTGAAATGAGAATACTTGTTTCCTGTGCCAATGGTTCTGGCACGAGTCTAATGATGATGCGGAGTGTTGAAAAAGCAATGAAAGAATTAGGTGTACCGATTACAAAAATTCATCATTGCGCCATTTCAGAAGGAAAAAGCTCTGCTAGCCAATACGACGTTGTTTTTACTCCAGTCAATTTTTTACAAATGTTTCAGCAAGCAGAAAAACGTGGAGTCACAGTGATTGGCATTAAAAATGTAATGTCTGCAAAAGAAATTCAAGAAAAATATATGGCTTCAGATCGTTATCAAAAATCTGAATAAAAGGGTGGTAAAGATGAAAAGACCAAACTTACAAATCGCTTTAGATCATAATAGCTTAGAAGACGCTTTAGCAGATTGTATGAAAGTTGGAGAAATTGTCGATATTATCGAAGTTGGCACTATTTTGTGTTTACAAGAAGGCCAAAAAGCAATTCGTTGTTTAAAACGCATGTTTCCTAATAAAACGATTGTTGCTGATACAAATTGTGCTGATGCGGGCGGTACAGTTGCTCGTAATGTCGCACAAGCAGGCGCTGATTTCATGACGGTCATTTGTTGCGCCACCTTACCAACGATGGCTGCAGCTCAAAAAGAAGTCCGAGAATTACAAGTAGAACTATATGGAAATTGGACAATGCAACAAGCTCGACAATGGCGAGAATTAGGGATTAATCAGGTGATTTATCATCAAAGTAGAGATGCTCTTTTAGCTGGCGGCAGCTGGGGAGAAAAAGATTTGAATAAAGTTCAAGAACTAATTGACTTAGGCTTTGAAGTGTCCGTCACAGGTGGTTTAACTGTCGAAACGCTTGAATTGTTTCAAACAATGGCAGTTGCAACATTTATTGCGGGCCGTGGGATTACCGAATCAAAAAATCCTGAACAAGCAGCCAAAGATTTTCAAAAAAAAATCGATCAGATTTGGAAGTGATAAAATGGCACGAATTGGACTGTATGAAAAAGCACTCCCGCAAAATTTAACTTGGGCAGAACGATTAACATGGGCCAAAAAGTTAGGGTTTGATTTTTTAGAAATGTCAATTGATGAATCCGATGAACGTTTAGCACGATTGGCTTGGACACCAAGCCAGTTACAAGAACTTTATCAATTAATGGTGAAAGAAGATTTTTTTATCCATTCTTTGTGTTTAAGTGGTCATCGGCGGTTTCCTTTAGGCTCTTTAAATAAAGAAACACGTGAAAAAGGGCGGAAAATTTTATCTCAAGCGATTCGTTTGGCTCATCAATTAAACATACGGGTAATTCAAATAGCTGGCTATGACGTCTTTTACGAAGAAAAAACTGCCGAAACAAGGGAATTTTTTCTTCAAGGTCTGAAAAAGGGCGTTGAGGAAGCTGCACAATACGGTGTCATTCTGGCTGTTGAGATTATGGATGACCCTTTTATGAATAGCATACAAAAATTTCTAGAAATTAAGGAACAAATTCCGTCTCCTTTTTTGCATGTTTATCCTGATTTAGGTAATTTGTCTGCTTGGCCGGAAAATAATCCGGCGGTTGAGCTTGAAAAGGGAATTGCTGAAATCGCTGCTATTCACTTAAAAGATACCTTCGCTGTAACAGACACATTTGAAGGGAAGTTTCGGGAAGTTACTTTTGGAGAAGGCTGTGTTGATTTTACAGGCTTATTAAAAACACTCAAGCGGTTAAACTATAGTGGTCCTTTTTTAATTGAAATGTGGAATGAAACGGATTTGAATTTTCAAGAAAAAATTCAAGCCGCGCAGCAGTATCTCTATCCCAAATTAGCAGAGGTGGGTTATTATGAACAATAAAGCGATCATCCAAGCAATGAAACAACGTGTTTATGAAGCGAATCTGGCTTTGCCAAAACTGGGCTTAGTCAAATTAACGTGGGGCAATGTTAGTGAAATCAATCGGACATTAGGGATTATCGTAATTAAACCAAGCGGCGTCAAGTATCAAGAAATGACCAAGGAACAGATGGTAGTGACTGATTTAAACGGACAACTATTGGAAACCAATGCATTAAAGCCGTCTTCTGATTTACCCACGCATCTTTATCTTTATCAAAAAATGCCAGAAATTGGAGCGATTGCGCACACGCACTCCCTGAATAGTGTTACGTGGGCTCAAGCAGGGCGAGCCTTACCTCCTTACGGTACCACCCATGCGGATGCTTTTTATGGCGCTGTACCTTGCACAAGAGCGCTCTCTGAAAGTGAAATTAAAGAAAACTATGAAGAAGAGACTGGCAAAGTCATTGTTGAAACATTTCATGAACAAGAACTAGATCCTTTAGCAATTCCAGGAGTGCTAGTTTATGGACATGGCCCATTTACTTGGGGAATGACTCCGGAAAAAGCAGTTGAAAACAGCTTGATTTTAGATGAAATCTGTTCAATGGCACGTTTGACGGAAATAATTAATCCAGCTGTTGAACCAATTGATCATTTTTTATTGGATAAACACTATCTTAGAAAACATGGGATTTCCGCTTATTATGGTCAGTGATGGCTGTGATGAAACGTGTGAAAAAGAAGGATAATTGACTGATTAATTGGTCTTTTATAAAAACTTAGTTGTCTGTTATGGGACAACTAAGTTTTTATTTTTTTGAGAAAGCGTTCTCTTTTTTTGGGGAGAATAGAACAAAACGTTAATTTTCGTTTGTTAAGTTATGAAGAATTTGCGAATTCCAAGACTTTTTCCGCAGAATTAGGTACAATAAGTTACGTGTTAAAGAATTAGAAATGGAGGCAACCCAATCATGATAGGGACTGCTGTAAAAGAATTATTATTAGAAAAACAAGAAACATTTTTAGTACCCGCTGAAAATGTCGCCAATGTAATGTGTTTAAATCCGTTAAGTCACGCGGCATTAGTCTTATCGCAAGTTCGCTATTCCAAGATTCCTGTGTTAGATAAGGGAGATCGCTTTGTTGGCTTAATCGGCTTGACAGACGTTGTAGATAAAATGTTTGATTTGACTTCAGTGGATTTTGAAAAATTGAATGAATTTACTGTGGCCGATGTAATGGAAGTCAATGTTCCTGTAATTGGTGAATCGTGGGATTTAGAAGAAGTGTTACATTTATTAGTAGATGCTTCTTTTTTACCAGTGGTTGATGATAATCAACGCTTTAAAGGTATCATTACACGCAAAGAAATTTTAAAAGCGGTCAATCATATGGCGCATGAATTAGAAAAACATCATCTTGTTCTGCCTAAATCAGAAGAAGAAATGAAAGTAATTTAAATAAAACGCAAGAAACTCTTTACTTTTTTCTCATAAATGCGTTATTCTGTATGATAACACGAAGTAAAGGAGTGCTGTGATTGGACGCATATGAGATTATTCAGTATATTGGCGATGCCAAAAAGCAAACGCCTGTTAAAGTAACACTGAAAGGGCAATTAAAAGAAGTCACGTTTCCGGAAACAATTAAGGTCTTTAATAATTGTAAAACTGGGACATTGTTTGGCGATTGGGCTGACGTAAAACCTTTTTTAGAAGCAAACAAAGAAAAAATTGAGGATTATGTTGTAGAAAACGATGCACGTAACTCAGCAATTCCTTTTCTTGATCTGAAAGACATTAATGCTCGGATTGAACCAGGTGCTTTGATTCGCGAAAAAGTTGAAATTGGCGATCAAGCGGTGATTATGATGGGGGCTATTCTAAATATTGGCGCCGTCGTTGGTGCAGGGACTATGATCGATATGGGCGCTGTTTTGGGCGGTCGTGCAACTGTAGGGAAGCATTGTCATATTGGCGCAGGAACGGTTTTAGCTGGTGTCATTGAACCACCAAGTGCCGCACCTGTGGTTATTGAAAACGAGGTTGTCATTGGAGCGAATGCGGTCGTACTAGAAGGGGTTCGTGTTGGTGAAGGTGCCGTTGTGGCTGCTGGGGCAGTAGTTGTGGAAGACGTTCCAGCGCATACCGTTGTTGCAGGCGTGCCAGCAAAAGTAATTAAACAAATTGATGATAAAACCAAGAGTAAAACAGAGATTTTAGAAGAATTACGTAAACTCTAAAAATAAATTAGTCAGTCGCGATGAAGAAACTTCTTCATGGCGGCTTTCGATTACCCAAAAAATGAAGGAGTGGCTTTTGTGGAGCAAGAAGAATTAATTGCGATTAGACGGCAACTACATCAAATACCTGAAATCGGTTTAGAAGAAAAGGAAACACAAGCCTTTTTACTTAATGAAATTGATAAAATGAAGCAACCTTATCTGCAAGTTCGAACATGGCAAACTGGGATTTTAGTCTTCATAGAAGGCAAAAATCCTCAGAAAACCATCGGCTGGCGTGCTGATATTGATGGTTTACCTATTCAAGAGGAAGTGGTTTCTGCTTTTCAATCAAAACGACCAGGGTTTATGCATGCCTGTGGGCACGATTTTCACATGACAATCGGTTTAGGGGTTTTGAAAGAATTAAGTCAACAGCAACCAGACAATAACTTTTTATTTTTATTTCAACCTGCTGAAGAAAATGAAGCAGGTGGGATGTTGATGTATGAAGACCATGCGTTTGGTGAGTGGTTACCTGATGAATTTTATGCGCTTCATGTTAATCCTGATTTGCCAGTCGGAACTATTAGTACCAGAGTAGGGACATTGTTTGCTGCCACTTGTGAAGTGAACATTACCTTAAAAGGAAAAGGTGGACATGCGGCTTTTCCACATCAAGCAAATGATATGGTCTTGGCGGCTACCAATTTAATTCAGCAAGCGCAAACGATCGTTAGTCGAAATGTTGATCCTGTGGTTGGGGCAGTCGTTACTTTTGGGACTTTTCATGCAGGGACTGCCTGCAATGTGATTGCCGAAGAAGCAACTTTATCTGGTACAATTCGCACATTGACAGCAGAAACGAATGAACAAACGCAGCGAAGAATTCGCGAAATTAGTGAAGGTATTGCGCAATCTTTTCAATGTGAAGTAACTGTTCATCTTGATCAGAAAGGGTATTTACCTGTAGTGAATGAGCCCGCATGTACCACGAATTTTATTGAATATATAAGCAAACAAGCAACAGTTCAATTTCAACAAGCACCGGTTGCAATGACAGGTGAAGATTTTGGCTATCTATTGTCTAAAGTCCCAGGCACGATGTTTTGGTTAGGCGTGGCAAGTCCCTACAGCCTTCATTCTGCTAAGTTTGAACCCAACGAAGAGGCGTTATTGTTTGGAGTGGAGGCAGTTAGTGGCTTTTTAAAATCATTGGACAATTAGAAAAACAGCCACCAGATAACTAATAAGTATCTGGTGGCTGTTTTTTATTTTGCAATAATGGGCGTATTGGGAATCGTAAAGCCGGCCTCTGTTAATGCTTTGATATATTGGGCTAGAAATTCTTCTTTGACCGCAAATTGTTTGCCGTTTAGTACATACATGGTCGTTCGCACCGCAAAGTTGCCATTGCCTAAATCGACCATACCAAAAATATCTGGCCCAGTTTGAATACTTTCGATATACTTTTCTTTTAATGTTTCATTGACTTCTGTAATCACTTCACAAATTTTTTCATAACCTTCTTCAGGATTGATGCGGACATCAATTAACACTTGCATATTGGCACGAGACAGGTTACTGATTGTGGTGATGTTTCGGTTTGGAATAAAATGAACAGTTCCATCAACCGCTTTAATTTGAGTGGTTCGTAATCCGACAGAAGTAACTGTTCCTTCAATATTTAACGCCAATAAGCGAATATAATCGCCTACATCCATTTGTTGTTCTAAAATAATGAAAAATCCGGTAATTAAGTCATTCATGAATCCTTGAGCCCCTAAACCAATGGCAACACCGGCAATTCCCGCTCCAGCTAATAATGAGCCAACAGGCACACCGACAATGGTCAAAAGAGAATAGATGAAGAAAAAGAACAGCGTATATTGAAATGCATTAATGATTAAAGTGTGTAATGTTTTTAAACGGCTTTCACTAAAATGTTGCTTTTTACTATAATTTGCATAGGTGCGATCAATTAAATATTTCCCGATTCGCTGAATAATAAAAAATAGAAAAATTAAAAATAAAATTGATAAACTTTTTTCAATTAAGGTAGCGACAATGGCATCCCAATTAATATTGTTCCAAAAGCGTTGTAGCGCGCTCACTTTTTTTACGGTCGCTTCTGCTAAATCAGGAGCAGAAGAATCGACTGTTTCAGTACTGGCTAAACCAAGTATCAACATAAAAATCCAACTTTCTCTAAAATTTCTTCTTTTAGTATACTAAATCTCTCGGCGAAAGGGGAAGAAAATAGAAAGTTTTTTTAAAGACTTAACATGTTTTTTTAGGAATGTTATAATTTTGTAAATAAATAATATATTTTATAATTTTGTTAAAGGTTGTGAGTGCTGCGTGAAAGTTTCAATTGAATGGGCAAAAAATGATTTACTTTCTAAATTACCTGTAACAATTTTTATTGATGAGCGATGTGCTACTCGCTTGACGGCTGACAAGCGACGAACATTTATCTTCCATAATCCAGTCGCTTTACGATTAGGGAGTCGTTTTTTTAGTAGTCAGATAATCGAAATTGCGGAATCATGTACATTGAAAGTTTCCTTTAATTGGTCCTGTGTTTATCTCTTTTGTATCTGGTTACTTGCAGTTAAACTGTGGATTGGAAGCGTTAGCGGTCGAACAATTGTAGTTGTGGCACTAATCGGAGTGCTGACCTATTGGCGTCGTTATTTATTAAAAATAAAGAAAATGACCTGACAAGTCGTGATTGTTTCATGAAAGAAGAATGCGTAGTATACTAAAAGTAATGAAAATGAAGGGACTGAAGAAACACATGACTTTGGATAAAACAAAAAAATTAGCAAATGGCAATGAAATGCCACGCCTAGGTTTAGGCGTTTGGCGTGTAGAAGATGGCTCAGAAGCAACAAATTCAGTAAAATGGGCTTTAGAAGCGGGTTATCGCTTGATTGATACGGCAGCCGTTTATAAAAACGAAGCAGGGGTGGGCGAAGGCATTCGTCAATCGGGTATTCCCCGCGAAGAAATTTTCGTGACGACGAAATTATGGAATGAAGATCAAGGCTATGAAAATGCGATTAAAGCGTTTGATAAAAGCTTAGAAAAATTAGGGCTAGACTATGTTGATTTATATTTAATTCACTGGCCTGTTGCTGGTAAATATAAAGAATCATGGAAAGCATTAGAAGAAATTTACGCAAGTGGTCGTGCCAAAGCAATTGGCGTTTCCAATTTTCATCAACATCATTTGGAAGATTTATTAACAGAAGCAAATGTTGTGCCAATGGTGGATCAAATTGAATTACATCCTACGTTAACACAAGAACCGCTACGAAAATATTTAGCCGAAAATAAGATTGCCGTGGAGGCTTGGTCTCCTCTAGGACAAGGTAATTTATTATCTGAACCAGTACTAGTGAAAATTGGTGAAAAATATGGTAAATCAGCGGCCCAAGTGATTATTCGTTGGCACTTACAAAATGATATTATCGTGATTCCTAAATCTGTTCACGAAAAAAGAATTCAGGAAAATTTTGCTGTCTTTGATTTTGAATTAACACCAGAAGAAATAACCGCAATTAATCAGTTAAATAAGGATCATCGTTTTGGTGCAGATCCAGATAATTTTGATTTTTAAGTATGATAGCAAGTAAAAACGGAGGGGCGAAAGACGTCCCTCCGTTTTTACTATAATTTTTGAACAAAGTAGTTAAAGAGTGCTTGGGATTTGGCATCACGTGCGTACATTAGTTCAGGATGCCATTGAACAGCTAATAAAGGCTGCTGTTCATTTGTTGATTCCACTGCTTCTGCAAGGCCATCAGAGGACCAAGCAGTAACGCGTAAATCTTTTCCTAAAGTATGTAGTGCTTGGTGATGGTACGAGTTGACTTGACCAGTTGTACCATATATGTTTGATAATTGACTGTCTGGTTCAACATCAATACGATGCGTCGCAAAGATTGGTTGAGTGGGTTGTTGTCCGTGCTTAACTGACCATTGAGGATACATCGATAAATCTTGATATAATGTGCCACCTAAAGCAACATTGACTAATTGCATTCCACGGCAAACCGCAAAAATAGGTTTGTTTTGTTTTAAGGCTTCTTCAATTAGGGCTAACTCAAACTCGTCACGATCACGATTCGTTTCTTCTAATTTTATATGGGGTTCTTGTCCGTAAAATTCAGGGGCAACATCTTAACCGCCTGCTAAAAGTAGTTTATCAATTTGTTGTATATACGTAGCGGCTAATTCTTTGGGGCCAATTGGCAAAACGAGAGGAACGCCACCTGCGGCTTGAACAGCGCTAACAAAACCTTGTGGGGTGTAAGTCACTTGGTTACCGTGAAACACTTCAGCTGCCTGCAAAAGTTGATTGCCAGCGATTCCAATAATTTTTTTGTCATAATAACATCACATCCTCAATAAATTCATACGTTCTATTGTAGCACTTTTTTTGAAAAAAGTGTTTGAGAAGAAGTCGAGACAAGTTTTGTCTCGGACAGCTCTCAAACACAAAAAGCTCAGTAAGTGAACAAGTGAAACTTTTTAACGTTCACGAATGACTTCGATTTTATAACCATCTGGGTCGACAACAAAGTAATAAGATGGTGCAGTTCCAGGTAAGCCTTTTAAGTCAGTGACAGTTAAGCCAGCCACTTGATGTTTTTCGTGTAATCCTTCTAAATCATCTGTACTGATGGCGATATGACCATAACCGTTTCCTAAATCGTATGCTTCATGATCATAATTATAAGTTAGTTCTAGTTCGTAGTCGTCTCCTGGTAAAGTTAGATAAACCAAAGTAAATTTATTTTCTGGAAAATCACGACGGCGACTTTCTTCAAAATTGAAGGCTTTTTGATAGAAATCTAATGATGCCTCTAAATCTTTTACACGCACACATGTATGAGCCATTTTCATAGTTAAAAACTCCCTTTCAAACTTAATTATATTTCCAACGTTAATAGTAGCATAGATAAACGTGAAATGTAGAGAAAAACGCTTGGTTTCTGACTTGTTCTAAAGGAATTTCTCAGGTAAAATAGATGAAAAGAGAAGAGGTGCGCCAATGAAAACGCCAACGTTTGGAAAAAGAGAAGAGACATTGACCTATCAAACAAGATATGCTGCATACATTATTGTTTCAAAGCCAGAAAATAACACAATGGTTCTGGTACAAGCGCCAAATGGAGCTTATTTTTTACCAGGAGGCGAAATTGAAGGCACCGAAACGAAAGAAGAAGCGATCCATCGAGAAGTGCTAGAAGAATTGGGAATAAGTGTAGAAATTGGCTGTTATTTAGGGGAAGCTGATGAATATTTTTATTCGAACCATCGCCAAACTGCCTATTATAATCCTGGATATTTTTATGTAGCGAATACTTGGCGGCAACTTAGCGAACCCTTAGAAAGGACCAATACTTTACACTGGGTTGCACCAGAAGAAGCAGTCCGTTTATTAAAAAGAGGAAGCCACCGTTGGGCCGTTGAAAAATGGCTAGCGGCAGCATCATAAAATAACGAATAACCCTCAATCTATGTTGATTAGATTGAGGGTTATTGTTATTGAAAAGAATGTTTAAATTAAAACCATTTTTTCAATAATTTGAGCGACACCATCTTCGTCATTACTAGTGGTATGCACATCGGCAATTGTTTTAACATTTTCTGTCGCATTGCCCATCGCAACACCAATCCCAGCGTAATCAATCATGGATAAGTCATTTTCATTGTCACCAATGGCCATCACTTCGTTTTTATTTAAGCCTAAATGGTCTGCCAATTTTGCTAGAGCATTGCCTTTGCTAGCATTTTTATTCATGATTTCATAGTAAAAAGGCGTACTTTTAACAGTCGTATATTTTTCGGTAAAATGTAATGGTAATTTTGCAATGGCAGGATCTAAAACTTCCGGCTCATCAATCATCATCATTTTAATAATGTTCATCTCTGGTGTCATTTCATCCACCGTACGATATTTCAAAGGCATGTTCACTAAAGATGCTTCGTGAATCGTATATTTACCAATATTGCGATTGGCAGTGTAAATAGCGGAATCATCAATTGTGTGCAAGTGAGCGCCGACTTTACGAGAATACATTTCAATTTCTAAAAAATCCTCATAACTCAAGGTATAGCGTGAAATAATCGTATTATCTTTGGTTGCTTGGACAAGCGAACCGTTGTAGGTAATCACGAAATCATTTTCACCATATAAGGCTAATTCATCCAATTGTTCTTTCACGCCTGGCAAAGGACGGCCTGTACATAAAACAATACGAACGCCTTGCTCATTTGCTTTTTGGAGCGCTTCTTTGACCCGTGGGGTAATCTTGTGTTGTGAATTTAGCAATGTTCCGTCGATATCAATAGCAACTAACTTAATTGACATAGAATCCTCCTAGAAAACCTATTTTTTTAAAACTAACGCACCATTATGAATGTAACTTGAAAACTCACGATACGTCTCATCAAATAAATCGTAATGTTTTTTATTTCCTTGGTCAAGCATTTCTTTAGGGAAATAGAAACGTTCATCTCCTTGACTTTGACCAGCAAGTGCTGCAACTAGGGGACTAACCGTTGCCAATTCCACTAATGAGCCATCTTTTTGCATCAATTCAATTTGTGTACGATGACGGTCTTTATTTGGACGATAAAAATCGTAAGGTAAATCATAGCTTGAATTAATGGCAGTATAATATTTAGGGTTGAAACCAACTTTTTCAATCAATTCCCTTAAATAAGCAATCGTTGCTGCGCTCTCTTTTTCGTTCGTAAAGGTGGCTGACTTCAGAGGCTTACGCATAAGGAAACGTTTGGCTAAATCACCTAGAATTGAATCAGGCACATCCATCCATTGTGTAAAGTACGTAGAGAGGACGCCATCATCCAATTTTAAATATTCTTGTAAGGTGAAGTCCCCTTTAAAGAATGGTACAAGCAGAGAGGCTTGTAAATCATAGTCAAATTCAGGGTTTTCAAATAATTCTTTCGCCCGATGCAATAAATGATCAAGAATCACTTCCATCCCACGAGAAACAGGGTGGAAATAGACTTGGACATACATTTGATAACGACTAACGATATAGTCTTCCACCGCATGCATCCCATTCATAGCAAAGGCAATGCCTCCTTTGTAGGGTCGAATCACACGTAAAATTCTAGTTAAATCGAAGGTTCCGTATTCAGTCCCTGTAAAGTAAGCATCACGTAACAGATAGTCCATACGATCGGCATCAATTTGACTAGAAATCATTTGCACCACTTGAGGATTTGGGTATTGTTTAGTAATAACGCTGGCGACTTTTTCAGGAAAATCTGCCGAAACACGATTTAAAATTTGATAGACTTCCGTTTCTGGTGAGGTGATGATTTGGACCGTGATTGCTTCATGGTTTGTATCAAAAATATGCTCGAATGTATGTGAATAAGGACCATGACCGACATCATGTAATAAAGCTGCGCAAAGTGTAATCAAGCGCTCGTCGTCATTCCAGCCGTTTTCACCTAATCGTTCCACAGAGTAGTTACGTTGGAAAATCTCACAAATCCGACGTGTAATTTCGTAAACACCCAAAGAATGGGAAAAACGACTATGTTCGGCACCGTGAAACGTAAAAGAAGAAGTACCTAGTTGCTTAATGCGACGTAATCGTTGCACTTCAGCAGAATTAATAAGGTCTAAAATCACTTGATGTTGGACATGAATATAATTATGGACGGGATCACGGAAAACTTTTTCGATTGGTAATCGTTGCTCTTTATACGGAATCGTCATACGATCTCTCCTTTAATTAAGGCGTTTCGTTGCGCCATTTTTTCCAGCTGGACAGTTAAATTTGTTTGGAACCATTCTGAGGTTATAATTGGTTCGGTTAAGTTTGGATCAATAGATTTTTCAAATTGTTGAGGTAATGCTTCGATTAAACGGGTTTTTACGGCGTCTATTGTTAATGGAGTCTCAATCAGCGTTTCTAAATTTGCCATCACTGCTGGATCAACGGGTGGATAGCCATTTTCACCAAATTGTTCTTGTAAGCCAGCAAGGTAAAAGTCTCGAACCACTTCTCCACGAGCAAGTTGATTGCCGTTAACGCTGATGTAAATCATGACAGCAATACCGTCTTTGACGCGTCGTTGGGCAATCCCTGCAAACTTTTGACCGCCAATACTTAAATCATAAGTACCGGGACAATAGGATGTAGTAATTTCAAAGGCGTCAATCTCTTTCTCCGGAAAACTCTGACGGAGCCAAGCCCACATTAATTCATAAGCCGCATCGATACTTAATTTGTGTTCAGAATTATTTGGTAAAATAAGTGAAACATTTAAAATACCCGAATCGGCAATCACCCCTAAACCGCCGGCATTGCGAACGACTACAGAATAATCGTTTTCTTGCAGAGAAGCGATGCCTTCTTTTAGATGTGGTACACGGGTATCTTTCATGCCAAGAATCATTGCTTGATCCAATTGCCAGAAATGAATGATTGGTTGGTGCTGCATTCCTGAAAAAGTGGTTAAAACATCGGTCAAGGCAAAAGGTAAAAAATAGTCACTGTTTGTTAAACAACCTGAATCAAGGAGCATAAATGATTCGGTGTGAAGGGGAAAAGTTGTGCTCATAAAAAACGTCCTGTCTATTTATAATTACGTCATTTAATACGTTTATTTTCTTACTCTCTCTTATATTATATACAAAAAACGCAAAAAAGCATGTTATATAAACGAATTCTGAAGGAATTCTCTAAAATAGTAAACGGTTTTCTTATTAAATAGATGAAACAAATGCTTGCAACCCGTGAAAAGAGCTTATACAATAAGAAAAGGTACATAAGCAAGGAAAAATTGACTTTAGTTGACAAATACATTGAAAAAGTCAACAATAAGAAAGTTATATTTTGGAAAAGGAGTGACCATTATGGATTTATCAACAGGCGTTCCTGTATCGATTCAACTAAAAACGATTGTCCAACAAGGCAACGAACAAAAAGATTTTTTCTTTGACTTAGAAGGTCAATTAGTAAAAATGGGTGATACATTATACATTCGTTACAAAGAAGAATTATTAGAGGATACAGAACCAACCCCCGTAACCATTAAAATTGAACCAGACGGGCATGTTCAGCTGATTCGTGCCGGCGAATTACGGATGCGTTTAAGATTTGGCTATCAGGAAAAATTAGATACAAGTTATCGAACCCCTTATGGCTTGCTACAGATTAGTACGTTTACACATAATTTGCGTGTTAGTTTAAAAGATCAACCAATGTCTGGTAAGATTTTAGTTGATTATGATTTATACTCTCAAACAGAGCGAATCGGAGAATATCATTTAGAATTAGAATTTACTGCATAAATATTGCAGAATAGAATTGATTTTTTTTCAATGTTTTTGTATGATAAGGAGTAGACTGTGAAAGGACGTGTACCTCTTGGAAATTAATGTATTTGAAGGGTTAAACAAAAAAGAATTATCCATGATTGAAGTAGCACACGCTATTTTAGAACAACATGCAGATGTAATGGATTTTTCTGATTTAGTTAACCAAATCCAAAATTATCTTGGCAAGTCTGATAGTGAAATTCGTGACCAATTAGCACAATTTTATACAGATTTAAACATCGACGGTAGCTTTATATCATTGGGAGACAATCGTTGGGGCTTACGTTCATGGTATCCAATCGATTCAATCGATGAAGAAGTTACACATGGCTTGGAAGAAGACGAAGAAGATGCACCACGTCGTAGAAAACGTAAAAAAGTAAATGCCTTCATCACTAATCCAAACGATGAAGATGTAATTGACTATAACGATGACGATCCAGAAGATGCTGAATTAACAAATGATGATGAAGAAGACATCTTGTACGATGATGAAGAAGATGAAGATGAAGAAATCAAAGCATACAACTCTGACTTACAAGAGATTGGTGCAGATTCAGACGATGATGAAGAAGACATTCCGCAAATCGAAGAAGATTTAACAATCATTGATGACGATGATGTTGAAGATGAAGACGATTTTGATGACGAATATTCTGAAGAGTAAGAAACCAAAAAGCTTGATTCCTAAGAAGGAGTCAAGCTTTTTAGTTGAATGCTTAAGAAAAATGAGAAAATAGAAAAAATTATTTTCTTGAATAGAAGTACTTGACCTGATGTCCGTTTGCTTGTATTATACTACTTGGGCACCTTTAAGAAGGTCAGAAGTTTGAACGAACTTACAAGCTCCCTATTCGTAATGGATAGGGAGCTTTTCTATTTTTGTTTCTTTTTTATTTGGAGAAACGTAAGAGTCTCAAAGTTGTTTTACTTCTCTCTACAAAATATTATCAAAGAAAGGGTTTTTAACTATTATGACAAAATACATCTTTGTTACAGGTGGCGTGGTTTCTTCTATCGGAAAAGGGATTGTCGCAGCATCTTTAGGACGATTATTAAAAAATCGTGGATTAAAAGTAACGATTCAAAAATTCGATCCATATATTAATGTGGATCCGGGGACAATGAGTCCTTACCAACATGGAGAGGTTTTTGTCACAGATGATGGTGCCGAAACAGATTTGGACTTAGGTCACTATGAACGTTTTATTGATATTAACTTAAATAAATACTCAAACGTAACCACTGGAAAAATTTATTCAGAAGTCTTACGTAAAGAACGTAAAGGGGAATACTTAGGTGCAACAGTGCAAGTTATTCCACACATTACCAATGAAATCAAAGAAAAAATCATGCGTGCAGCGAAAATGACGGATGCCGATGTGATTATCACAGAAGTAGGTGGTACTGTCGGCGACATCGAATCATTACCTTTCCTAGAAGCATTGCGCCAAATGAAAGCTGATATGGGTAGTGACAACGTAATGTACATCCATACAACCTTGATTCCTTACTTAAAAGCGGCTGGCGAAATGAAAACTAAACCAACACAACATAGTGTCAAAGAATTAAGAAGTTTAGGGATTCAACCAAATATTTTAGTGGTCCGTACGGAATTACCTGTTTCTCAAAACACTAAAAACAAATTAGCACAATTCTGTGATGTTAATCCGGAAGCGGTAATTGAATCTCGTGATGTTGAAACGTTATACTCCATTCCATTAGCACTTCAAGCACAAAACATGGATCAAATTGTTTGTGATCATTTAAAATTGGATGCACCGGCTGCAGACATGACTGAGTGGCGTGCATTAGAAGAAAAAGTTCTTAACTTGAAAAAGAAAACAAAAATTGCGCTGGTTGGTAAATATGTTGAATTACCAGATGCCTATATTTCTGTTGTAGAAGCATTAAAACATGCTGGGTTTGATTTTGATTCAGATATCGAAATTGATTGGGTTGATTCACAAGAATTAACTGCTGAAAATGTCGCTGAAAGAATTGGTTCAGCAGATGGTATTTTGGTTCCTGGTGGTTTTGGTGATCGTGGAATTGAAGGAAAAATTGAAGCGATTCGTTTTGCTCGCGAAAATGACGTACCATTCCTTGGTATTTGTTTAGGTATGCAAATGGCCTGTGTAGAATTTGGTCGTAACGTTGTGGGCTTAGAAGATGCTGGTTCTGCAGAAACTAATCCTGACGTGACAATTAACATTATTGATTTAATGGCAGATCAAGAAAACATCGAGAATTTAGGTGGCACACTACGTTTAGGTTTATATCCATGTAAATTGAAAAAAGGAACGAAAACTGCGGCAGCATACGGAAATGAAGATGTTGTCCAAGAACGTCACCGTCATCGTTATGAATTTAACAACAAATATCGTCAATTATTTGAAGAAAATGGCTTAGTTTTCTCTGGAGTTTCACCAGATAATCGTTTAGTTGAGATTGTTGAAATTCCTGAAAAACAATTCTTTGTGGCTTGTCAATTCCACCCAGAATTAATTTCTCGTCCAAATCGCCCACAACGCTTAATCAAAGGATTTGTTGGTGCAGCTTTGGCAAATAAAGAAAGTAAATAAGCAAAAATGGACGAAGTGATTCAGTTCACTTCGTCCATTTTTATGCTGCTTTATTTTCATCTGGTTTAGAACTACTTTCAGGTGGTTGCGGCGGTTCTTGTGAACTAGAACTTGATGGTTCAGGTGGTTGTTCCGATGTTGCCGGTTGCTCTGCTGAGGAAGAGCTTGCCGGTTGTTCGGTTGAGGGTGGCGCTTCAGAGGAAGAAGGCGCACTTTCTGAACTAGAACTTGATGAACTTTCCGCTTCTTTTGTGGAAGAGGATTCCACCGTACTGCTAGATTCCGGCTGTGGTGCTGAAGAGGTAGTACTTGGTAAAACTTGTACATTTGGTACCTCATAGGCATCTTTCACGTATAATTCATTACCTACCCGCACAACACTGTCTGGCTGCACCCAGTCATCGTTTGAAACATTTTGAGACAAGTAACTCATTATTTCACGATAAACATCCGAGGCAATCCCATAGTATTCTTGATAGATTGGTGTATTTCGATCATTGTATCCAGTCCAAACAGAAACGGCATAGTGTGTTGTATAACCAACAAAGGTACTATCCGGGGCAATTCCTTTTTCTGTTGTGCCCATTCGCGCTAAATCTTCATCAGTATAGTTAGAAGTCCCTGTTTTGGCCGCTTGGATTAAGCCTGGAATGGCGCCGTTAAATCCTGTTCCGCCGTTTAAAACATCTTTTAACATATCCGTCATCATATAAGCGGTAGAGTCTTTCATCGCACGTTTACCATCAGGTTGATAATCAACGCTAGTTCCATCATTGAAAACGACTTTGTTTACGTAATACGGTTTGTTGTATATCCCGTTATTGGCGAAAGCCGCATAAGCTGCTGCTAACTTCAATGAGGAAATTCCATATTTATCGCCATCTACATCGCTTGTGTTACTTGAAATGGCATTCGAGGCTTCTAAGTTTTTATAGTCAATTCCTAGTCCTTTAATGAAAGGCATGATGTTTTCTTTACCAACTTCATCAAACGTCTGGACCGCGGTCGTGTTACGAGAACCCATAATCGCACGGCGCATAGTAATGACGCCTTGATATGTTAAATCAGAGTTGAAGACATCAATGTCGGTACCAGGATATTTCGTTGGTTTATCCACCATGAGGCGACCTGTCGAATAATTTAAATTCTCAATTGCGGGACCATAATCCATGATTGGTTTCACGGTTGAACCAACATCACGTTGGGTGTTAACAGCTAAATTGTTTCCTAATTGCACATCATCAGGAATGTGACGACCACCAATTTGTGCTCGGACCTGTCCAGAGGCAACATCAATAACGGTTGAAGCTACTTGCATTTTATCATCTGGAAACGCAACGTATTGATCACTGTTGACAATATCGTAAAGTTGTTTTTGGGCATTCATATCTAAGTTTGTGTAGATATCTAGTCCGTCTGTGTAAACATTTTTGCCAGTTTTTGCTTTCACTTCATTGATTACTTCTTTGACGTAATTATCTACGACTTTTCGATTGTCATCACTGGCTTTTAATGGCACTAAGCCTTCATCGATTGGGGTCGCTTTGGCTTTTTCGTACTCTGCTTTCGAGATTTTTTTATTGTCGTACATTGTGTAGAGTACAACATCCCGACGTTCTTTAGCAGTATCTGGTTTTGTATAGGGATCGTATGAGTTTGGCGCTTGTGGCATTCCTGCCAGTAGGGCCGTTTGTGGTAAATCAAGTTCAGATAAATGTTTACCATAATAATTTTCAGCCGCTGTTTCCATTCCATAAAAACCATTCGCCATGTAGACTTTGTTAATGTAGTAAGTTAAAATTTCTTCTTTTGATTTTTCACGTTCTAAACGAACAGCCATCCATGCTTCTTGTGCTTTCCGTTTCAAGGTTTGGTCAGATTCTTTTGTAGAGAAGTAGGACAATTTAATTAATTGTTGGGTTAAGGTACTTCCGCCTTGTAATCCACCATTTTTGACATTTGAAAGGGCAGAACCGATAATCCGAATCGGATCCACACCAATGTGTTTATAGAAACGACGGTCTTCGACAGAAACAATGGCATCTTTTAATAATTGAGGCACATCATTTGGTTGAATTAATTCACGCTTTTCTGCGCCTAAATCCTCAAAAATTTCATTATTAATATCGTAAAGCTTCGATGAAACTGTCGCATTCAGTTTGTCATCTTCTAATTTTGGGGCTTGTCGTGCATAGAACCAAAAAAGACCAACGCCTGCTAAAAAAACGACCATCCCAGCGATAAGTAAGCCAAGAAAGATTTTTAAAACAAGCCGTTTTTTCTTTTTCGGCGGTTGTGTCTTTTTCTTGTAACTCGACTTCGATGAGGTGTTGGATGCATGTCTAGCAGCTCGCGAGCCTGAATTTGCGGTTGGCATAAATAGCAACTCCTTTGTTATACTTTCAAAACTTTATGAATCTAGTGTGTCTGAATATATTGTTCCACTGCGTCGAGATAAGGGATTCGCGGTGCGATTCCAAAAGATAATTCAATTCCTTCTTTCTCGATGAGTGCAAGCGGCATAGATTTTTTTCCAGTAACTGCTTGGTTTTTCCAATGCGTTATTAGATTTTCACCACTAAAAAAGAAGCAGCGTTTTAAGCTTGAAAACCATAATAGCACAAAACAAATCCCTTGTTGTGCTATACATTGTTCCATATGATCAATTTGATGTTGATGAAAATTTTTAAAGGGAAAGGACGTGGTATTTTTCGTTTCTTTCGCTTCAAAATCTATGTAACGGCCTTGATATACACCGTTATAATCAGTCGTTGAAGCTTGTCTAAAGTAGGCCTCCTTAATAACAGCCGCACTTCGTTTGGGATAATCTACTTTAACAATTTGAACAGGAGTGGGTTTCTTATGAACGACTGCTTGCTTATTCAATAGATAATATTGATTGCTTTGATTGATCGCTTCTTCGAAATCCATCCCACGATTACCAAATTCAACGGGGCGTTTCTTTTTTACTTGTTTTTTTGGTGATTGTGCTTCATGATGATTATAAGGTATTCCGTTAGGATAATGGAACGACACGTTTATCACACTCCTAGCCTGTATTATACCAAAAAAAAGACCTGAAAGAAAAGGGATGACTTATGGAAATGATAAAAACCCTCTATGTCACCGGTTATCGCAGCTTTGAATTGGGGATATTTCAAGGAAAAGACCCGAAAATCACAGTTATTAAAAATGTCTTAAAAAAAGAGTTAGCCAGTTATATTGAAGCGGGAGTAGAATGGATTTTGATTTCTGGCAATTTAGGTGTTGAACTTTGGACAGCTGAAGTAGTTGGGGAATTAAAAACGGAATATCCAGAAGTCCAGCTAGGTTTGCTTTATCCATTTAAAGACTTTGGCAATAATTGGAATGAACAAAATCGAGAACTGTTAACGAAAGCGGAAAGTTTGGCTGATTATATCAACTCAGTAAGTCACCAGCCCTATCAATCGCCAGCACAATTAAAAATGCATACAAAATTTCTTTTGGAACATTCTGGGGGCAGCTTACTTATTTATGACAAAGAGTACCCTGGCAAAACGGAGTATTTTTTAAAGGATGCACAACATTTTTCGGAACGAGAACCCTATGATATTCGCTTAATTACAATGGATGATTTACAAAACTCGGTGATTGATTAGAGAATCTGTTTGATTTTCTAGCTATTTTTCGTTACAATAGTATTTGTGGAACTATGAAATTTTCTATCGTAAATAAACAAATGAGGTGTAAACATGGCAAATTTAGTATATAGTCCTAAAGACATTTTACAAAAAGAATTTAAAACGAAAATGATGAACGGGTATGACCCAATTGAAGTAGACGAATTTTTAGACAATGTCATTAAAGACTACGAAGCTTATAATAAAGAATTATTAAGCTTGCAAGAAGAAAACAGCCGCTTAATGGCAAAATTAGACCAATTATCAAAAGCCCAACCAACGCCTCGTGTTGCTCAAGAAGTACCAAAAAGTGCAGCAGTGACCAACTTTGATATTTTAAAACGTTTATCAAACTTAGAGCGTGAAGTTTTTGGTAAAAAGTTAGATGAAACACCTTCAACACCTGTAACGCCTTCCGCACCGTCAATGACTGCAGAACCAGCGAACCATGATGTTGATAATGCACAAACACGTCAATTTTAACAAGACAATTTAAGTCAAGTTTTCACGAGGAACAAAAAGCATTTGTTAGAATAGCGGACACTTGTTGTAGTGTGTAAATTTTTGCTGTTCGTTTAAACAGGTTTGTAATTTTCGGGTGATCGCGGTTTGCTTTTGCAAGCTGAGGAAAGTCCATGCTCGCACAAGCTGAGATGCTTGTAGTGTTCGTGCTTAGCGAAATCATAAGCTAAGGTACTCTTTTAGAGTAACGGCAGGAAAAATGACTAAGGTTTCGACTATGTCAAAGTATCCTTGAAAGTGCCACAGTGACGAAGCGATGTGGGAAACTCCATCGGTGGAACGCGGTAAACCCCTCGAGCGAGCAACCCAAACAATGGTAGGGGCGCTCTTCTAAAGGAAATGAACGAGTAGAAGAGGCAGAGTTTACTCTGCAGATAGATGATGACCGTCACCAATTTTTCCTGAAGAATTGGTGATACAGAACATGGCTTATAGAAAATTACAAGTAATTCAGGAAGACCTTCCAACGTAGTTGTGAAGGCTTTTTTTACGAAAAGAATAAAAAAATGTTAAAATAAAGAAACTGAGATAAAAGTAGTAAGCTGTCTGTTCTAAAGAGGCCGCGACAGGACCGTTTAGTTCAGAGAAAGCGGACAATTATAAAAAACAAGCGGAGCAGTAGTCGGCAGGACTGTTAGCTCCAGACAATAAAAAAGAGTCAAGAAGGAGTTTTTATGACGAAAGAAAAAACATTCAAACTTGTTGCAACGGCTGCTAGTGGCTTAGAAGCATTAGTTGGAAAAGAATTGCGTGATTTAGGGATTCCCTGTGAAGTAGAAAATGGCCGGGCCGTCTTTGAAGGCACTGTTGAAACAATTGCTACTGCCAATTTATGGCTACGGACAGCAGATCGGATTAAAATCGTCGTTGGCGAATTTAACGCCTATAGTTTTGATGAATTATTTGAAAAAGTTAAAGCACTTCCTTGGGAAGATTATTTGCCTTTAGATGCAGAATTTCCAGTTGCAGGTAAATCAATTAAGTCAAAATTGTATAGTGTTCCTGATTGCCAAGCCATCACCAAAAAAGCCATTGTTAACCGTTTAAGAGAAGTTTACCATCGTCCAGCGACGGTGCCCTTAACTGAAACAGGAGCTTTGTTTAAATTAGAAGTGGCTCTGCTAAAAGATAAAGTGACGTTGACGTTGGACACGACTGGGCCAAGTTTATTTAAACGAGGCTATCGCATTGAAAAGGGGGGCGCACCTCTTAAGGAAAACATGGCAGCTGCTTTAGTGATGTTGACCAATTGGCGCAAAGATCGTCCTTTTTATGATCCAGTTTGTGGTTCTGGAACAATTTGTATTGAAGCAGCATTAATTGGCCATAACATTGCCCCTGGCTTTAATCGTAGTTTCACTTGTGAAACATGGGATTGGGTTGATCCAGCAATTTTTGAAAAAGTACGTAACGAAGCCGAGGCAAAGGCAGACTACGATGTTGAATTAGATATCTGTGGTTCAGATGTTGATGGGCGAATGATTGAAGTCGCACGAGCGAATGCTGAGGAAGTTGGTTTAGGTGATTCAATTACCTTTAAACAATTGGCATTAAAAGATTTTACAACCGAGAAGGAATATGGTGTAATGGTAGCTAACCCGCCTTATGGTGAGCGTTTAGGAGAAGAGGAAAGTGTTCGTCGTTTGTATAAAGAAATGGGCCATGTTTTCCGTCCGTTAACTACTTGGAGCAAGTATATACTGACGAGTGATCTTGCTTTTGAAGAATATTATGGTGCCAAAGCTACTAAAAAACGGAAGCTTTACAACGGAGCCTTACGAACAGATTTATTCCAATACTGGGGAACACGTCCACCAAGAAAACCACGGGAAGACTAAGAAAGCTGGTGTAAAAAAATGAAGGAAGCTGTATTTTTACAAGAAGTGAAAGAAATTCAATTACTAAAAAATGCCTTGACATTATTAGACTGGGATTCATCAACTGGGATGCCAGAAAAAAGTAGTCCTTTTCGAGGAGAAGTAGAAGGGTATTTAACCGGATTATATTTTGAACGAAGTATTGGCCCAGTTATTCAAGAAGCATTGGCCTATTTTGAGACACGCCCTGAAGAATTATCTGAATTAGGGAAACTGGTTTTTGAAAAAGTAAAAGAAGAATATGCTTTGAATAAAAATGTTCCAGCTGAACGTATGCAAGAATATGTTAAAGTATTAAACCAAGCACATACAGATTGGTTAAAAGCACGCGCTGCACAAGATTTCGGCTTGTTAGAAGAAACCTTAACGAAGGTCGTTGCGTTCCAAAAAGAGTTCATTCCTTATTGGCAAAAAGAAGAAAAAACTCCGTATGATGTGTTATTAAATCAATTTGAACCAGGGATGACGGTTGAGAAACTAGACCAAGTATTCGACCAAGTAAAACAAGGGATTCAAGAGATTCGGACCGTTTTGGCAGAAAAAGGTACGCCGCCTAGAACTGACTTTTTATCTAGAAAAATGACCAAAGAACAACAACGCCGTTTTGTGATTGGTGTGGTTGAGCAATTAGGCTATGATTTTTCAAAAGGCCGATTAGATGATACAGTTCATCCATTTATGACAGCTCTAAATCGAAATGATGCGCGGATTACTACGCGCTGGGAAGAAAATAATTTCTCAATGGCAACATTTGGTGTGATTCATGAAGCGGGTCATGGGATGTACGAACAAAATTTTGATCCTAAATTTGACTTTACGCCGCTAAGCGAAGGTGCCTCTATGGGGATTCACGAATCACAATCGCTCTTTAATGAAATTATCATTGGTAGCAACCGGGCTTTTTGGCAAAAACAATACCCGTTTTTCCAAGAATGCGCAGAAGGTACTTTTGATGATATTGCTTTTGAAGATTTCTATGCTTCTTTAAAAGAAACGAAAGCAAGTTTGATTCGGATTGATTCCGATAGTCTCACCTATCCTTTGCATATCATTATTCGTTATGAAATTGAAAAAATGTTATTTAATGGTTCTTTGGAAGTCGCTGATTTGCCAAAAGTGTGGAACGAAAAATACCAAGAGTACTTAGGCGTATCACCTGAAAATGATTTAGAAGGTGTCCTTCAAGATGTTCATTGGTCTGGAGGTAGCTTTGGTTATTTCCCATCTTATGCCTTGGGTTATATGTACGCCGCGCAACTATTTCACGCAATGAAACAAGAATTATCTGTTGATGAAATTTTAGCTTCGGAGGATTATTCTGACATCCGTAAATGGTTAACACAACATATTCATCAGTACGGCGCTTCACGTAAACCAAATCAATTAATTTATGATGCAACGGGAGAAGAATTGAATCCTGGTTATTTAATTGATTATATGAAAGCTATTTATTTTGATGTTTATCAAGTGCAATAAGTGAAACAAGCAAGGGGAAGTGGACAACAACAATGTTATCAATTCGTGAATATTTAGAAGCTGGTGAAACAACAATCTCAAACTTACTATTTGATCATTACCAAAAAATTGGTTTGAAAGATGATGAATTTCTCTTTTTACTGCAACTTTTTCGTTCGCAAAATGCAGGCGATTTATTTCCAGACTTAATGGCGATTGCAGAGACGATGGGCAAAACGCCAGATACGATTTATAAGTTGTTAAATCAATTGGTTTCTCGCGGATTTATTCGAATTGAAACACAACAAAACCAAAAAGGTCAAATGATGGATACGTATGATTTACTGCCTGTTTTTCAAAAGATTCAATTATTTTTACAAACGAGCAAAGAAAAACAAGTTGTCGCAAACCACGAAGATGAAATTAAACAGCTTTACCAAGGCTTTGAAAAAGAATTCGGACGTCCACTTTCACCAATTGAATTAGAAATGATTGGTCAGTGGTTGAACACGGACCATTATTCCCCTGAATTAATCCGGTTAGCGTTGCGAGAAGCCGTTTTAAATCAGGCGTATAGTTTGAAATATATTGATCGTATTTTACTTGCGTGGGAGCGTAAAAATATTACCACCAAAGAACAAGTTGCTGCTGATCAGAAAAAACGAAAAGATTCTATGATTCAAAATGAGATTGAACAACAAGGTCAGACACAAGAATCGTTGCCAAAGGTTACATTACACAATTGGTTAAATCCAGAAGACAGTGAATAAAAAGGAGGTGGGCCATGCTATCAAAAGAGAAAACAATGGAAGCTATTGAAATTATGTATGAGATGTTTCCAAATGCAGAATGTGAATTAAAACATAAGAATCCTTTTGAATTATTAATTGCTGTGATTTTAAGTGCGCAAGCAACCGATGTATCGGTAAATAAAGCGACTCCTGGTTTATTCGCAGCTTTTCCAACACCAGAAGCTTTAGCAGCTGCGCCGGTGGAGGAGATTATTGCTAAAATAAAAACCATTGGCTTATATCGCAATAAAGCAAAAAATATTAAAGCGTGCGCACAACAACTTTTAGAACGTTTCAATGGAGAAGTTCCGCAAACCAGAGATGAACTGGTCAGTTTACCTGGCGTGGGGAGAAAAACAGCCAATGTAGTAATGGGAGATGCTTTCGGCGAACCGGCTTTTGCAGTAGATACACATGTGGAACGAGTGTCCAAGCGCCTTAGAATTTGTAAGCTAAATGCGAATGTTACTGAAGTTGAGCAAACCTTAATGCGTAAAGTTCCGAAAGAACTCTGGGTGAAAACGCACCATACCATGATTTTCTTTGGGCGTTATCACTGCCTAGCAAGAGCGCCTAAATGTGAAGCCTGTCCGCTACTCTATATGTGTCAAGAAGGCAAAGAACGGATGAAAGGGAAATAACACATTTTTTCCTAAAAAAGCGAGCCACAAGTCCAACCGACTTGTGGCTCGCTTTCTTTTTTTGATTTTTAAGAAACGCAACAAATGATTGCGGTTTCTTAAAAATTGATTTAGTATAGACAGTGTGGTATATACTAGAAAATTTATTTTTTTGAAGAAAGATAGGCGATGAAATGACAGAAAATGCACCCAAATTTAAGCAAATTTCTGCAGAAATTGAAAAGAAGATTCGAGACGGTCTGTATGTAAGTGCACAAAAATTACCTTCAGAATATGATTTAGCTAAAGAATATAACTGCAGTCGCTTGACCATCCGTAAAGCGATTGATGATTTGATCCGCAAAAATATTTTGGTAAAACGACATGGTAAAGGTAGTTATGTGATGTCGCAAGCGAAAATTCAAAGTGGTCGCGCTGGCTTACAAGGTTTTACTGAGGCAGCCAAAGCTTACGGGAAAAAAAGCCAGACAGAAGTCATTTCCTTTGAAGAAGTAGTACATCCCGCTGAGAAAATTCGGGAGGCGCTCCAAGTAGGCAAAAATGAGGCAATTTATGAACTGATTCGCCGCCGAATGTTAGACGGCGAACCAATGACAGTTGAAAAAATTTATTTGCCACAGGCATACGTACAAGGCCATACGAAGCAAGACTTCGAGGGCTCTCTTTTCTGCTTAATCGAGAAGAACGTCGAGATTGCTTATTCGCATCAAGAAATTGAAGCAATCTTAGTTGAAGCGGAAATTTCAGAATTATTGAATGTTCCTGTGGGCCAACCACTTTTACAAGTCCACTCTATCACCTATGCGCTTGATGCAACTCCTATTTTATATGATGTCTCTTTATATCGAGCAGATCGGTACACGTTTAAAAACACACTGACCCGCTATAGCCCGTCTGAAAACAACCAAGTGGAGCTAGGAGGTTCTTGGAACGAATGAAGATCAAAGAAGAAATAGCCGCTCAAAAAGATTTATTTTATGAAGACTTAAACAAAATTATCGCGATTCGAAGTGTGAAAGGGTCGCCTAAAAAAGAGGCACCTTTTGGCGAAGGACCGAAAAGAGCCTTGGAAGAAACGCTGAAACTTGCAGAGCGTTATGGTTTTCAAACTGGGATTGTCAATGACGCAGTTGGCTATGCGCAATGGGGAACAGCGGAAGAATATCTGGGAATTATTGGTCATTTAGATGTAGTACCAGAAGGTTCTGGTTGGTCAGTGCCGCCCTTTCAATTAACGAAAAAAAATCAACGTTTGTATGGTAGAGGAATTCTAGATAATAAAGGTCCTATCTTGGCTTGCCTGTATGGAATGAAATTACTGAAAGAACTTGGTTACCAACCAAAGAAAACCATTCGCTTAATGTTTGGCACGGATGAAGAAAGTGGGAGTGGAGATATCCCCTTATATTTAGAGAAGGAAAACGCACCCGTTTTTGGATTTACTCCAGATTGTAAATATCCAGTAGTTTATGGGGAGCGAGGGATTGTTAATTATGAGATCACAACGACCATCCCAGATGATTCAAGTGAACAAATTGGTCAGATTATAGGTGATCAAGCAAAAGACCACGTACCTGATCAATTAAGTGTGGTGATTGCGGGAAAAACAACAGCAATCACGGGAAAACGTGCTCCTTCCAATGCGCCAGAACTAGGCAAGAACGCGATTACTTTATTGGCACAGAAAATTAGCGAGGAACAGTTAGTCAAAGGAAATTTATTACAGTATTTCGACTGGTTAACCGCTAGTTTTCACGAAAAGCACTATGGCGAAGGAGTAGCTCTGGACTTTAAGGATCAGGATAGTGGGCAATTGATTTTAACGCCCTATGCGTTGGAAAAAAGAGGACAGCAATTGGTGTTATCATTGGCCGTGCGTTATCCTGTTTCTATTACAGAAAACGAAGTAACCACGCAGCTAACGAAGGCACTATTTCCAGAAAGTGAAGTGACCGTCATCCGCCGCCTCCCTAGTACGCTGTTTCCAAAAGATGAGCGCAATGTTCAAAAATTAACCAAGGTTTATGAACAAATTACTGGCTTAGATGGGACGCCAGTCACAACTACAGGTGCTACGTATGCTCGCTTTATGCCGAATATCGTTGCTTTTGGTCCATCATTTCTTGGTCAAAAAGGCATTGCGCATAACCAAGATGAATATATGGATGAAAAAGATTTACTGCTTAATCTGGAAATCTATATGCAAGCGATGATTGCATTAACAGAAGCATAAAACCAATAGAAGATACACGTATGAGAAGAAGCCAATGTGTTTCGTAGAGGTCGCATACGTGTATCTTCTATTTTTCTGTATAAAATTTCATTTTCAGTATATACAAAACAGTATATACTAGTTTATAATGGTGGAGAAATGTAAGCGTTAACGAAAGGGCGGATGGAAAATGACTTGGGGTGCAATTGCGACATGGCGGATGGCACATGATGGGTTACTAAAAGCTACAGAAGAATTACAACAAGGAGGTGCTGCAGGCACGGCCGTGGAACAATTAATTAAAGAAGTAGAAGACTATCCTTTTTATAAGTCAGTGGGCTACGGCGGTTTACCTAATGAGGAAGGGATTTTAGAAATGGATGCTGCCTATATGGATGGAGACACATTTGCAATTGGTGCTGTGGCGGGAATTACAGATGTTAAAAATCCGATTTCAGTGGCTAAAGCATTAAGTAAAGAGAAGTTTAATAGTTTTCGTGTTGGCGCAGGTGCAACGAAATATTCAATGTTGCACGGTTTTGAAAGAAAGAATATGTTGACAGAACGCGCTAATCAATGGTGGCAAAAGCGTTTAAAAGAAATTCAGGAAAATCAGTTGAACCCCTATGATGGGCATGATACTGTCGGCGCTATTACGTTAGACCAAACAGGATCAATGGCAGCTGGCACTTCCAGTTCGGGACTCTTCATGAAAAAAGCAGGACGTGTTGGCGATTCACCACTGTCAGGTTCTGGTTTTTATGTTGATAGCGAAATTGGTGGTGCTGCGGCTACAGGCTTAGGTGAAGATTTAATGAAAGGCTGTCTTTCTTATGAAATCGTTCGTTTAATGGGGGAAGGGCGCTCGCCACAACAAGCATGTGATCAAGCGGTCTATGCTTTTCACGAAAAATTGACCCAACGTTATGGGAAAGCAGGAGCTTTTTCACTGGTGGCCATGAACAAACAGGGAGACTGGGGCGTAGCTACGAATGTGGAATTTACTTTTACGGTTGGTACTGATATGCAGCAACCAGAAATCTATATTGCAAATCCAGGCAAGAATCATACCACAGAGATTCAGCCGATTTCACAAGAATGGTTAGCGGCCTATGAAAAAAGAATTAAAGCACCAATTGAATAGATGAGGAGAGTGAAGGAACATGAGTAAAAAACAAATTTATCTTTTTTGTGATGCAGGGATGTCTACAAGTATTATGGTGAATAAAATGATGGAAGTGGTTGAAAAACATCAAATGCCTTTAATGATTACTGCTTTTCCTATTGCAAGAGCACAAGAAGTGGTTGAAGCAGAGAAGCCTGTTGCTATTTTATTAGGACCACAAGTCCGTTTTTTATTAGAAAAAACAAAAGAACAATTTGCTCCGCAAGGGATTCCTGTCGCTGCAATTACGCCAGAAATTTATGGCATGATGGATGGCGAAAAAGCATTGAAAGAAGCACTGCGGTTAATTAAGCAAAATAAAAAATAATAGATAGGAGTGACGACCGTGCAAAAATTTTTGGATTGGTTAGAGCGCGTATTGACCCCTTTGGCAAAAGTGATAGGAGAAAATAAGTATTTAGTAGCGATTCGTGATGGCTTCCTTTTATCAACGCCCTTGTTGATTGTTGGTTCGGTCTTCTTATTAATAGCTAATTTTCCTTTGCCACAATGGGATACTTGGATGTCTCATTTGCTTGGTAAAGACTGGGCGACAATGATGTCTGTTCCAGCTAGTGCTAGTTTTGATGTAATGACCATTCTGGCCGTTGTCGGTATTGCCTATAGTTTAGGGAAACAATTCAATGTGGATGCAATGCAAGCAGGAATTATCGCATTGGTTTCATTTTTTATTGTAACGCCTTATCAAACATTATTTACACCGGAAAATAGTTCAAAGGTTTATGAAGTTACTAGTTTACCTTTAAAATGGATGGGTTCCAGTGGCTTGTTTTTAGGAATGATTGTCGCATTAATTGCGACTCGTTTATTTGTGGCCATTGTTCGTAAAGGGTGGACAATAAAAATGCCAGAAGGAGTGCCACCAACAGTGGTTAAGTCTTTTGAGGCCCTGATTCCGAGTTTTTTAGTTGTTACTCTCATGTTTTTAGTCAATTGGCTGGCTGCTTTAACTCCTTATGGTAATTTACAAGATGTTATTTTTGAATTTCTACAAACGCCCTTATTGAGTCTTGGTAATACCTTAGGTGCAATGAGCATTGCTTATTTATTTTTACACTTCTTTTGGTTCTTTGGCATTAACGGAGGTAGCGTGGTTGGCGCAGTCTTTAATCCTGTTTTGCGGGCATTGTCTGTTGAAAATTTACAAGCATTTAAAGACGGTCATGAAATTCCCAACATCATCACTGGACAATTTCAAGATATGTTTGCAACATTTGGTGGCGCCGGTTCCACACTCTCATTAATCATTGTGATGGTCTTATTCTGTAAAAGTCAACGAATTAAAAAGCTTTCGCAACTTTCACTAATTCCTGGTGTTTTTGGGATTAACGAACCAATCATTTTTGGGTTACCAATTGTTTTAAATCCAATCCTTTTAATTCCATTTGTTTTAGTACCCGCAATTAATATTATTATTGCCTATTTTGCTATGGATTGGGGATTAGTTCCATTGACGAATGGTATTCAATTGCCGTGGACGACCCCACCAATTATCTCAGGATTTTTAGTCAGCGGTTGGCAAGGATCAATTCTGCAAGCTCTCTTATTGGTACTAGGAATGTTCATTTACTATCCTTTTATTCGAGTTATGGATGACCAATATTTACGTGAAGAATGGAAAGCACAAGAAGAAGAGAGTGAAGAAATTGATTTTGATTCCTTTGACTTCGATGATTTATAAAAAAGGAGGAAATAGGCGTGAAAAAAATCCTTTTAGTCTTAAACCACAGTTTAGCAGGATTTGGCAGTGATGAACAAGCTCAGCTGAAACCAAGTGGTAAAAAAGCTCCCTTAGGTCCAGGGGTAACATTGCTACCATTTTTACAGAAGCAAGGAGCGGAAATTGTTGCGACACTTTATTGTGGTGACCAATATTATTTGGAAAACGAGGAAGAGGTAGCAAAGAAATTTATTGGCTTTGCAAAAAAGTTTCATGCCGATGCGGTACTTTGCGGACCTGCCATGCATTATCCTAATTTTGGAGAAATGGCCGCTCGTCTAGCTTGTAAGTTTAATGCTGCGGGCATTCCTGCAATTGTAGCGATGGCAGAAGAAAATCCAGCAGTTAGTCACTATTATCAGCAAGTACCGATTGTGAAGATGCCCAAAAAGGGCGGCATTGGTTTAAATAATTCGTTTAAACAAATGGCGCAATTGGTCGTGGCAAAAGCAAATGGAAAAGAAACCAAACAGTTAGAAGAAACGAGTTGTTTTTAATTGTTGATAATCTAAAGAGAAATCCAGAATGAACGCATGATTGTGTTCGTTTTGGATTTTTTGCTTTTGTTTAGCGAATGTATGTTCTATAATAGGGAGGCAGATAGGTGGGATTACGTGAAATCAACGAGAAAAATTGCGGTGCGTCAAGTGGTCGAATTTATTTTAAGGCGGGGAAGTATCGATTCTCGCCATGTGAGTGAACATACACCACAAGAAGGTAGTCGCCTTCATCGAATGTTGCAAAAGGAAGCGGGGAGCCTTTATCAAAAGGAAGTATCTTTAAAAATTGAGGTGCCTTTAAATGGACATAATTATTGTGTAGAAGGTCGTGCAGACGGCATTTTTGTGAAAGAAACTGGGCAAGTGGTCATTGATGAAATTAAAACATCCGAGCCAGCGTTTGAAGAATTGCCGCCAGAAAAGGTCGAATTGTTTTGGTATCAAGCGATGTGTTATGGTCACATGTATTGCCAACAAGAACAACTTTCTGAAATAACGCTTCAACTCACTTATTATCAGACCACCACAAAACAAATCACACGACAAGAACGCCATTTTACAGAAGCTGCATTAGCGGAGTTTTTTACTGATTTGATGAAGCGCTATGAACAGTGGGTAATTTTTAAAGAAGAGTGGCGTATTTTGAGAAATAAATCATTAAAAAATCTTAGTTTTCCTTACGGGGAGTATCGCAAAGGGCAACGAGAATTGGCGGTAGCCGTTTATAAAACAATTCTTAGTAAACAGCGGCTCTTCGTGGAAGCACCAACTGGAACAGGCAAGACAATGTCCACTCTTTTTCCAGCGATGAAAGCAATTGGTGAAGAAGAAGGCGAACGGATTTTTTATTTAACAGCTAAGACCATCACGCGGCAAGTGGCTGAAGATGCTGTCAAAGCGCTGTCCGAAAAACAAGCGCAAACTAAGAGTATTACGTTAACAGCAAAAGATAAAATTTGTTTTTTAACTGAACGAAATTGTACACCAGAATATTGCCCGTTTGCTGACGGCTATTATGATCGTTTAAATGAGGGACTGTGGGATTTATTGCAACATGAAAATCATTTAACGAGAGAGGTTATTGAACGGTATGCACAAAAGCACCAATTGTGTCCATTCGAGTTGTCGCTAGATGCAAGTCTTTGGTGTGATTTAATTATTGGCGATTACAATTATCTATTTGATCCAACGGTTTATTTACGGCGCTTCTTTGAAGAACCCCAAAGTGCAGAAGAGAATATTTTTTTAGTGGATGAAACCCATAATTTGGTTAATCGTTCACGGGAGATGTATTCGGCCGCTATTTCTAGGAATGCGGTTTTGCAAATTCAAAAAAGATTGCAAAAAGAATCTGTTCAATTAAAAAGAGCTTGTCAAAAAGTCTTAACTACGTTTGATGATATTGAAGCAATCTGTGAAGAAAAAGACACGGATTTTTTTGCCCAACGCGCGCCAATTGATTCATTAGTTAAACAGATACAGCGATTAACAGAAGTAATTGCAGAATGGTTGCCAGAAAATCAACACATTGAGGAATTGGCGTCGATTCTCAGTTTTTATTTTGATTGTTTAAGTTATCTTCGAATCAGCGAGTATTACGACAACGGCTTTTATACGTCTATTTCTTTGCGAAACTATGACTGCGTTGTGAAACAATTTTGTGTCGATCCGGCTTATTTATTGTCACAACGATTAGATAAAGGGAAAGCGAGTATCTTATTTTCGGCAAGTTTAACACCTCTGAATTATTATCAAGAAGTGCTTGGTGGAGGTGAAGAAAGCCTACGTTATCGGATTCCGTATCCTTTTCCAGAAGAAAATCAATTGTTGATGATTGGTAGTCATCTCCAAACAACCTATAAAAACCGTGAAAAAAGTTATCCACAGATTAGTGAACTTTTAGGGAAGTTAAGTGAAACAAAAACAGGTAATTATTTAATTTTTTTCCCTTCTTATGCCTATATGGATGATGTCTATCAAGTATTTAGCCAACGTTACCCGCAAGTAAAAACTCAAATTCAGGGAACGGACTTAAACGAAAAAGAGCGAGAAGCATTTTTAGCTGAATTTAAAGAGAATCCTCAAGAAACTTTCATCGGTTTTTGTGTTTTAGGTGGTATATTTTCAGAAGGAATTGACTTGAAAGGTACCCGATTGATTGGTACGATAATTGTTAGTGTCGGGCTACCACAAATGAATCCGGAGCAAGAACTGATTCGCACTTTTTATCAAGAAGAGCGAGGGCAAGGGTTTCAATTTGCGTATCAAATTCCTGGCATGAATAAAGTCTTGCAAGCGGCTGGACGTGTCATTCGAGATGCGCAAGATAAAGGCTTTGTGTTGTTATTAGACGAACGATTTGAATTACCAAGTGTCCAGCGTTTCTTTCCGCCGCATTGGTTGGCGCATCGTAAGGCAAACACCAATGAACAACTCATTCAACAAGTGAAACAATTTTGGTTAAAAAATAAAGAAAACAAAGGAGGAAACAAATGAAGACCATTTTAGTCCTTCATACAGGTGGGACCATTTCCATGTCGAAAGTAGCAGGAGGAAGTGTTGCCCCGAATGAAAAAAATCCGTTGATGGAACAAGAAGCATTATTTTCTGGCAAGGTTCATTTAGTTGTCGAAGATATTTTTAATATTCCCTCACCACACATGACCTTAGAACGGATGTTTCAATTAAAAGAACGGATTCAAAAAGCCTATTCTGAACCAATTGATGGCGTGGTTATTACGCATGGAACAGATACATTAGAAGAAACTGCTTATTTTTTAGATATAACCTTAGAGAAAAAAATCCCCATTGTTTTAACAGGAGCAATGCGGTCAAGTAACGAAATCGGTAGTGATGGCTTGTATAATTTCATCAGTGCTATTTGGACTGCTTGTTCAGACGAATCGTACGATAAAGGTGTTTTAGTCGTGATGAATGATGAAATTCATACGGCGCGTTATGTGACAAAAACACATACAACGAACGTAGCGACGTTTCGGACGCCAACTTTTGGACCAATAGGAACCATTGCGAAAGAACGTGCTTTTTTTGCGAAAGAGGTCTTACCGCAAGAAGTTTGCGATGTTTCTTCTGTGAAAGGAAATGTTCACGTAGTGAAGGCCTATGCGGGGATGGGTGAACGGATGTTTGAATTATTAAACACCCCAGAAACGGATGGGTTAGTAATTGAAGCGCTAGGTGCGGGTAATTTACCGCCAGAAACGCTCCCAGCATTACAAAAGATGCTAGACAACGGGATTCCAGTCGTTTTAGTTTCTCGTTGTTCCAATGGCATCGCTGAAGATATCTATGATTATGCTGGTGGTGGCGTTGGCTTGAAAAAAATGGGGGTCGTTTTTGCCCGTGGTTTAAACGGACCGAAAGCGCGGATTCGTTTAATTGTTGGTTTAAACAGCGAAAAAAATCCTGCAGAGTTAAAAGAATTTTTGGAACAGTAACTAATTTTAAGGAGAAAATAAATGAAGCTGTTTGAACGCATTCATCAAGATACTGAAATTCGACAAATTTATGATGCAATTGGTCAAATGGAAGATGAAGAAGCTGGGTGGGCATACCATAATTGGTTTCATGTAACCAATGTCGTAGCCATGACGGAAATGATTTTGAAACAACTTGCTGTTTCAGAGGAGTATTTAGAAGCGGCAAAAATTGCGGCACTGCTCCATGATGTGGGTGCGCTACAAGGAAAAGCAGGACATGCACTTCGGGGGAAACAATTTGCAGAAGCATATTTTCGTAAGCAAAAGATTTGTTTGCCTTATCAAGAAGAAATTTTATCTTCTATAGAAAATCATAGTAACGGCTTTGATTCGGAAGAGCTAATGACGCTAGCGCTAATCATTAGTGATAAATTAGATATTACAACCTCTCGTGTTGCCAAGGCTGGTTATTTCGTGCCGGGAATGCGGCAACTTCAATTTTTAAAGAAAATTGAAATTATGCTTTCAGAACAAGAGGTTTGTGTCTCGTTTACGGCAGAAGAAGAACTGGATTTAGAAGAATTAAATGCGTTTTATTTTATGCCAAAGGTCTTCAAAGCAATTGCCGCTTTTTCAGAAAAAATTCAACGCCGACCAATCGTTTTATTGAATAATCAAGAATGGCCGGTACCAAAACCAAAAAATCCTTCAACTGTTCATTAACAGTTGAAGGATTTTTTTAGCGATAATTATTAAACTCAAGAGCTATTGGTAAATCTAATTCTCGTAAAAGAGCCATGACTTTTTGTAAATCATCCCGACTTTTTCCAGTTACCCGAATTTTGTCTTCTTGGATTTGTGACTTAACTTTAATCCCAGAGTTTTTGATAGCTGTGTTGATTTTTTTCGCATTTTCTTTATCAATACCACTGATTAAATCACCATATTGGCGAGCAGTACCGCCTAAGGCTTTTTCACTTTCTGAGAAATGAATATTTTTAATCGGAACATTGCGTTTGACTAATTTTCCAAATAAAATATCCTTCACTTGCTCGACTTTATAATCATCTTCAGCTACGACTACTAGTTTATCGTTTTCCAATTTAATATCAGCAATTGACCCTTTAAAGTCAAAACGATTTTTCAATTCTTTCAAGGCAATTTGAATTGCGTTTTTGACTTCCTCCATATTGACCTCTGAAACTACATCAAAACTTGCTTCTTTTGCAGCCATGTAAAAACCTCCTAAAATATTCTTTGCTTCATCATATCATGAAATAGTAAAAAAGGTTAGGCTAGAATCATTTTGAATAGAGAAATAAGAAGATCAATTTTAGGGATATCTTCCCGCATTCTTTCATGGAAACGTTGCAAAAAAAATTTTCAATGTTCGCTTTTAGCCCCTTTTCTTTTAGGATAGAACCTGTTATTCTAAGTCAGAAGAATAGCGAAGGAGCGAAGAAAAATGAGTCGATTGGTTAGTACTTACCAAAGAAATGAATCGATAAAAAAAATAGCAGTGATGGCGATAACCGCTTTGACTTCTGCGGTCGGTTTGAATTTCTTTTTGATTCCGGCAAAAGTTTTTTCGGCAGGGATGAACGGAATTGCGCAAATCATTGCTACATTATTATATACAAATTTAGGAATCCATATTAATACAGGGATCTTCATTTTATTTTTAAACATTCCCGTCTTCATTCTAGGGTTTGTAAAATTAGGGAAACAATCAACGATTCTTAGTTTCATCAATGTTATTGGCATTTCCGTTGTCACTATGTTTGTGCCAATCGTAACAGTCACAACGAATCCTTTGATGAACGCAATTATGGGTGGTGTCTTAGTCGGCGTTGGCGCAGGGCTTTCATTGAAAATGGGCTTTAACACTGGTGGCATGGACATTATTTCACTGATTCTTTCAAAAACAACAGGGAAAACAGTTGGTAATTTTATGTTCTTATTAAATGGTATTATTGTGCTGTTGGCTGGTTTTGTATTTAACTGGGAAAGTGCGTTGTATACTATTATTTCTATTTACTGTTTGAGTCAGGTGGTCGACATGATTCATACCAGTCACCAAAAAGTCACAGCAATGATTGTCACCACGAGACCAGAAGCCGTTGCCTTAGAAGTTTCTCAACAAATTGCTCGTGGCATGACCTTGTTGCCTTCAATCGGCGGCTATTCAGGTGCAGAAGGTCGGATGATTATGATGGTCATTACTCGCTACGAACTCTATGATTTAGAACAAGCAGTTTACAGTATCGATGAGAATGCCTTTGTAAATATTTTACCAACACAATCGGTTTTAGGGCGTTTTGCCAATGAAGATGAACAACGGATTTTTCATAGTACAGGAACATTTCCTGAGCTTCAATCTTACAAGGTGAAACGTTATCCACCAAAGAAAAAATTAAAATAGCAAGTCGGCCTTCAGATCCCAAAGTCTTAACGGGAAAACTGGAGGTTTTTTTATAAAAATGAAGGTTATGTGAAAGAATAGACAAAAATTTTCTGAAAAAGGGAATTTTACTAGAAAAGTGTCAGGAATTCTGCTAAAATAGAACCGTTGGTTAGGGAACACCTAACAAATAAAGTTTTTAAAAACTTAGGAGGAATTTTTTATGCCAGTAGTATCAGGAGCAGAATTCTTAAAAGCAGCACGTAAAGGCGGCTATGCAGTAGGTGGCTATAACACAAATAACTTAGAATGGACACAAGCGATTTTAGAAGCAGCAGAAGCTAAAAAAGCACCAGTTCTAATCCAAACATCAATGGGCGCTGCTAAATACATGGGCGGCTACAAAGTAGCTAAAGACATGATTACTAATTTAGTAGACTCAATGAATATCACAGTTCCAGTAGCAATTCACTTAGACCACGGTGACTACGAAGCTGCTTTAGAATGTATCGAAGTTGGCTATACTTCAATCATGTTTGATGGTTCTCACTTACCATTCGAAGAAAACTTAAAATTAGCGAAAGATGTAGTTGAAAAAGCTCACGCTAAAGGTATTTCTGTTGAATGTGAAGTTGGTTCAATCGGTGGTGAAGAAGACGGAATCATCGGTACTGGCGAATTAGCTGATATCGAAGAATGTAAACAAATGGTTGCTACAGGTATTGACTACTTAGCATGTGGTATCGGTAACATCCATGGTCAATATCCAGAAAACTGGAAAGGTTTAGCATTTGATCACTTACAAGCAATTGCTGAAGCTGTCGGTTCTGATGTACCTCTAGTATTACACGGAGGTTCTGGTATTCCTCAAGAACAAATTGAAAAAGCAATTTCAATGGGTATCTCAAAAGTTAACGTAAATACAGAATTCCAATTATCATTCGCTAAAGCAACGCGCGAATATATTGAAGCTGGTAAAGATTTAGAAGGTAAAGGATTTGACCCTCGTAAATTATTAGCACCAGGTAAAGCTGCAATCATCAAAGATGCAGAAGAACACATTGATTGGTTCGGTTCAGCTAACAAAGCTTAATCAACTAGTTACGTTAAAGACAGCCACAGCACGTGGCTGTCTTTTTTATTTTTTGTTATTTTTTCATTCTATTAAAATACCTGAGAAGTTTTCTTTTTTCTTAAGCTTGATTATGATAGAATGATTGGGTAGTTTATTTAGAAAACGTATATTACAGATAGGTGAGAATATAAATGAAAAAAATCGTAATCAATGGGAATCGTCCATTAAAAGGCGAAGTAACCATTAGCGGCGCCAAAAATAGTGTGGTCGCTTTAATTCCAGCTGCTATTTTAGCAGATTCGCCCGTGACTTTAGATGGCGTTCCTGACATTCAGGATGTTCACTCATTAATTGAAATTTTAGAAATTATGGGTGCTAAAATTACTTTTGAAAATAATACATTAATTATTGACCCAACAGAAGTTGTTTCTGTGCCAATGCCAAAAGGAAAAATCAATAGCTTACGTGCGTCCTATTATTTTATGGGCTCACTTCTTGGTCGATTTGGGGAAGGCGTTGTCGGCTTACCTGGCGGTTGTTACTTAGGCCCTCGTCCAATTGATTTACATATCAAAGGATTTGAAGCATTAGGCGCTCATGTAACCAACGAACATGGGGCGATGTACTTGAGAACAGACGAAGCTGGCTTACAAGGAACACGAATTTTTATGGATATGGTATCTATTGGCGCTACAATCAATGTCATGTTAGCCGCAGTTAAAGCCAAAGGCAAAACGATTATTGAAAATGCTGCGCGTGAGCCAGAAATTATTGATATTGCTACATTATTAAATAACATGGGTGCAAAAGTTCGAGGAGCTGGAACGGATGTTATTCGGATTGAAGGAGTCGAAGAATTACATGGCTGTCGTCACTCGATTATTCCAGATCGAATTGAAGCTGGGACTTATTTAGCTATGGCAGCAGCTATGGGTGAAGGAATCAAGGTTCGAAATGTTATTTATGAGCATTTAGAAAGCTTCATTGCGAAATTGCAAGAAATGGGCGTTAAGATGACAATTGAAGAAGACATGATTGAAGTTCATCCGTCACATGATCTGAAAATGACGACGGTGAAAACCTATCCGTATCCTGGTTTTGCCACAGACTTGCAACAACCGTTAACGCCATTAATTTTAAAAGCGCAAGGAACTGGTGAAATTATTGATACGATATATGCTCAACGAAATAAGCATATCCCTGAGTTAGTGCGGATGGGGGCTGATGCTTCGGTTGAAGGCAATATGATTATCTTAAATGGCCCAAATCAATTGCACGGTGCAGAAGTAGTCGCCTCTGATTTACGGGCAGGCGCTTGCCTAGTCACTGCCGGCTTGATGGCTGAAGGTACGACCACGATTTATAATGTAGAATATATTTTACGTGGGTACGACCACATTATCGAAAAGTTAACTGCTTTGGGTGCTGATATTCAAATGCTAGAAACCGAAGAACAAGAAGGTCCGTTTGAGGTGGATCAATGAGCGACTATTTAACAATGGCTGAATTGGAAAACAGTACGTTAAAAGATATTTATGCGTACGCGAAAGAGTTTAAAATTCCTTATTATAGCCAAATGAACAAAAAAGAATTGTCTTTAGCTGTGATTCGTGCACAAGCTGAGAAGCAAGGGTTTTTCTTCATGGAAGGAATTTTAGATATTGTTTCTCAGGATGGTTATGGCTTTTTGCGGCCAATTAATTATGGACCAAGTGCAGAAGACATTTATATTTCTTCTTCTCAAATTCGTCGTTTCGGATTGAGAAATGGGGACAAAGTAGCTGGCAAGGCGCGTCCGCCAAAGGAATCAGAACGTTACTATGGACTCATGCATGTTGAAAGTGTCAATGGGAAAGATCCTGAAGAAGCGAAAGAGCGGCCACATTTTCCAGCGCTAACACCGTTGTATCCTGAAAAACAATTAACGTTAGAAACAACGGCTGGCAGATTATCAACACGAATGATTGATGTATTTGCCCCAATTGGTTTTGGGCAACGTGGTTTAATTGTAGCGCCGCCAAAAGCGGGGAAAACAAGTGTTTTAAAGGAAATTGCTAATGGGATTACAGAAAATCATCCTGATGTGGAATTGATTCTGTTGTTAATTGACGAGCGTCCTGAAGAAGTGACTGATTTAGAGCGAAGCGTTAAAGGCGATGTAGTTTCTTCAACTTTTGATCAACAACCACAAAATCATACGCGAGTTGCTGAATTGGTTCTGGATCGAGCAATGCGCTTAGTTGAAGACAAACGGGACGTAGTTATTTTAATGGACAGCATCACTCGTTTAGCAAGGGCCTATAATTTAGTGGTCCCGCCTAGTGGTCGAACCTTAAGTGGCGGAATAGATCCAGCTGCGTTTTTCAAACCTAAACGATTTTTTGGTGCTGCCAGAAATATCGAAGAAGGGGGCAGTCTGACTATTTTAGCCACGGCATTGGTGGATACAGGTAGCCGAATGGATGATGTCATCTATGAAGAATTCAAAGGCACAGGCAACATGGAGCTCCATTTATCTCGTGAATTAGCAGAGCGCCGTATTTTCCCAGCAATTGATATTAAAAAATCAAGTACGCGAAAAGAAGAGTTGTTAATGACACCAGAACAACTAGAAGAAACGTGGAAATTGAGAAATAATATGTCAGGAGACTCGCTGGAATATACGGATCAATTCATAAAAATGTTGAAACGGACCCAAAATAATCAACAATTATTTGAAGTTTTCCATGATGTTTCGTTTGGCAAACAAATTAAAAGAAATCCAAAAAGATAATTGCATACCAACTGAAAACATGGTAAGATAGCATTGTTGTATACCGACAAAATAACTCTGATACAGCAAATGGATCAGGGCAAAGGAGCGAAAAAACGTATGAAACAAGATATCCATCCAAATTACCAACCAGTAGTATTCATGGATTCAACAACAGGTTTCAAATTCCTTTCAGGTTCAACTAAAGGATCTTCAGAAACTGTTGAATGGGAAGATGGCAACACTTATCCATTATTACGTGTTGAGGTTACTTCAGACTCACACCCATTCTACACTGGTCGTCAAAAATTCACACAAGCCGACGGACGTGTGGACCGTTTCAACAAAAAATACGGTCTCAAAGACGAAAACGCAAATCCAGACGCATAGTCTTTCAAAACATTGTTATGACAAGGTTTATAGAGGTTTTCCACTGTGGTGGGAAACCTCTTTTTTTGTTGGATAGGCAGTTTTAAATTCAGAGAAATTATTTAAATATTATTTTATTTAACTGAAAGTATAGCTAGTCCGTATACCGTATAATTTAAATTATTTGGATAGTATACATATTGTAAAGTGCAATTGTCTTTTTAGAATCTTTAAGGTATAATTTGTTTTAATGAGTTTATATGTAAGCTTTTTCTTTTTAAAGACTTTGATCATATCTTTTTTATAAGAAAACTATTGTTTGTGAAAGGATATAAAAGTGCTAAAACAATTGTACTTAACAGTATTAAGATGGAGACCGTACAAGCATAAAAAAGTAAAAATTGTGTACATAATGAGTTTCCCAAGAAATGATGGACATTTAATTGAACAATTAGAACAACAATATCACGGAATGATAATAGTACTTTATACAAAAAATTGTCAATCATACGCAGCATCCTTAAATCAAAAAGGCATAAAGACGATACTTTTTGATAAGAAAACTTTGTTGATTACAACGGCGATTTCATACTTGAAGTCAGCGCCGTTAATTTTTGTAGATAATTATTTTCCAGAATTGGCAATTTTAAAAAAAAAGCAAGTAGTTATCCAATTATGGCATGCTAATGGGGCTTTAAAACAGTTTGGCTGGGGTGCTTATCACACGAAACATAGAAGTAGCAAGGATCAAATCAGGTTTCAAAAAGTTTACGATAAAATGAATTATTTTATCGTTAATTCACTAAAAATGGAAGCAATTTTTAGAAACAATTATCGTCTCGAGAATGCTCAATTTTGTCATTTTGGTTCGCCGCGTCTTGCTTATCTTGAAAAATTAGAGGTAGGAGAAACAAATCAGAATAATAAAGTTTTATATGCACCAACTTATCGAGAGGGAATGAATGAAATGATGCTTGTGATAAATCAAGCAATAAAGGCTTTTTCTGCTATGCCAAATTTTCATTTTTATATGAAATTACATCCATCAATCCAGTTAGATGCCATTGAACTACCGAGAAATGTTTCTATTTGGGAAAAGCATATTTTTGAAAGCTTTAGTGAAATAGGCTACTTGATTACTGATTATTCGAGTGTGGTCTTTGAATACATGCATGTTAAAGAGCAACCGAATATTTTATTTTTTTGTCCAGATTTAGAAAAATATGCATTAAATCCTGGAATTGAGCCTGATTTTTTTGAATATTTACCAGGACCGTTAGTTGAAAATGAAAAACAGTTGATTGTGGCATTGTCAAATTTTTCAATAAATAGTTATAAAGATAATATTACTAGAATTAACGAAGAATGGAATCAATATCAGTCAAAAGAGACCATTAATAAAATAGTAGAGTTGGTAGAGAGAATCTTGGGGGGATTTTGTGAAAAGTAAGGTACGCACTGAATATATTGGGGGATTACCAGTTGACGTATTAACACATCAAGAAATTATGGATGACTTAGAAAGTTATCTCAAAGCTAAAGAGAAAATGATTGTAACTAGCGTTAATCCGCAGATTTCATTGTTAGCATTTGAACATCCAGAAGTTAAGTTATATTTGAAAAGAGCAACTCATCGGATTGCAGATGGGATAGGTGTGGTCAAGGCATCGAAGCTAATGGGTGGGTCTATTCGTGAAAGAGTTACAGGAATTGATGTCATGGATAATTTTTTAGAGTATGCAAATCAACATAAGGAACGAATCTTCTTGTATGGTGCAAAGCAAGAAGTAGTTGAAGCAGCAGCTAAAAATATTCAACGACAATATCCAGGGATTGTTATTAGCGGTATTTTACATGGCTATACAAAGAAAAAACAGCAAGAAATTGTGGAACAAATTAACAAAGCTGAACCAAGGTTTGTCTTTGTAGCATTAGGTTCACCGAAACAAGAGATTTTTTTGGAACAAACAATTGATCACCTGACAGCTAATGTATTTTTAGACGTAGGCGGTACTTTTGACGTATTAGCTGGATCAGTAAAAAGAGCGCCAGAATTTTATATAAATCACAATTTGGAATGGTTATATCGTTGTTTGACAATGAAGAGATACGATCGGTTAATGCAAATTCCTAAATATATTTATTTGACTATTAAGTATCGGAACAACAAGTCTAGGGGGCAGTAAATGATTATTTTGTTTATTTGGGAAAATGACTTAGACACAACTTTTTATATCGTGAAAATAGAGAAAGATGAGAAGTTCATTTTACGAGTACCACCTATTCACAAACTAAGTAAATTTGTTCAAAATAATCAATGGAATAGTTTGATAGAAGAATTAAGAAAATTGTCTTCATATGAAGTAACTGAGTACATAATTATAAAAAAAGCAATGCTTTTTTCGTATCTTTTTGAAGACGATAAAGAAATTGTTATTTCAAATCAAAGTGAGCGGCATCTAATAGATCAAAATGGCAAAGAATGGTTTTTACCAAAAGGAAAAGTTGCTGTAAATCAAGAGGTGCTTTCAGAATATCTTCGTTTTAGTCATTCAGATGCTGAACGTTCATTTGAGCATCAGGAACACATTTTTCGTTTAACGAAAATTAAATTATTAAAAGATAAAAATCCGTTAAAATTGCAAAAGCAGTTAAAGCAATTAAAAAAAGCTACAACAACGTCTTTCTCTATAAAATCTCTGAGTAAGTTATTACTAATCTATACTGCTACAGAAAATAAAAAATTTGATCGAAAAACCATCAAAGTCAATCAAGAGTAGCCTTTTTTCTATTCATAAAAATTGATAATTAACGAAGAAATATCAAAGTACAAATGGAGGTTTTTATGAAAAAAATACTTACTTACGGCACATTTGACCTCCTGCACTATGGTCATATTAATTTGTTGAAAAAAGCGAAACAACAAGGGGACTACCTGATTGTTGGACTATCAACAGATGCTTTTAATTTAGAAAAAAAGAAACAAAGTTATTTTTCATATGAAAAACGTAAACAATTATTAGAGGCAATTCGTTATGTTGATTTAGTTATTCCTGAAACTAGTTGGAAACAAAAAGTTTCCGATATTGCTGAATTTAAAATTGATACTTTAGTCATGGGCGATGATTGGCAAGGGGCTTTTGATTTTCTAGAAGTTGAAACAACCGCAAAGGTTCTTTATTTGCCACGAACGCCAGAAGTATCAACCACACAGATAAAAAAAGAATTATATTATAGTGAATAATAAAAAGTCTCCTTGGTATTTTTCAAGGAGACTTTTTTCAAGATTATCCTTCCCAAAAGTCAAAGATTAATCAGCATTGTTTCGCTGATTTGTTAGACTAGTAGGTACATTCAGCTTTATAAAGGAGATCTTGAAGAAATGAGTAGAAAAAAAGTCGGTGTTTTCTGTCTATTTCTGTTTTTCACATTTTTTATTATTGTTCCAAAAGTAGAAGCTACAGAAGAAATGAAGACTAAATTTACAGTAACGCCTGTTTTACCAGAAAATCAAGTGTCAGGAACATCAAGTTATTATGATTTAATTCTGGCACCAAAGCAATCTTCCACTATTGTCTTAGATATAAAAAATAAGACAGACGAAAAATTGTCCCTCGTATTGACTCTAGCAAATGCATCAACAAATGATAACGGGTTGATTGTGTACAATGATTTTGATAAACCACTTGATTCATCGTTAAAGGTTCCGCTGACAGACTTGGTTACTTTAGAAAATGAGGAAGTGAGTGTGCCGCCTCATCAAACAGTATCAGCAAAGATGAAGGTGAAGGGACTTGATCAGCCTATCAAAGGAGTTGTTTTAGGCGGGGTTTATGCGCATCTCAAAGATGAAAAAACAGAGGAAGAGAACCAAACAACGGGATTAACCAGTCGCTACGGGTTTAATGTTGCGATTGCCATGAGGAGTGCTGAGAATGCTCCTTTAACAGAGGTGAACCAACTGAAATTAGCGAAAGTAACACCTACAATTGCTTTAGGGGCCAAATCACTAAAGGCGGTCATTCAAAATCCATATGCTGCTATTTTTCCAGAAGTTCGTTTAGAAGGTCAAGTGATAAAAAAAGAATCCTCTAAAAAAATTGCACAACGGACACTAAAAAAATGTTCGCTTTGCCCCAAATAGTTCCATGAATTTTCATCTTGATTTGGGTAAACAACCGCTAGATGCTGAGACTTATATATTTACAGGACGTGCTATTTTACAACAAGATGAACAACAGTCTTGGCCTTTTCAACAAGAATTTACGATTAACACTCGTGAAGCAAAAAAATTGAATCAAGAGGCTACGGTCAAATGGGTCCTACCTACATGGTGGTTACCGACTTTCTACACGTTGTTAGTAATCACAATTGGGGCAATTTATAGTGTCATTTGGCGCAATAATTATCAAAAAACAAGCGAAAAGGAGAGTGAGAATAATGGCTAGTTGGTTTTGGTTATCTGGCGGTTTAGCGGTCATTTGTTTTATGTTTTTCCTCTTTTCTTTGCTGACTAGTATGAGTTTTATTCAGCATGCAAAAGAACCCAGAAGTATTCTAAAAGAAACGCTTTTAAGTTGGTTAATGCTTTTACTTAGTGGTGGGTGGATTACAATCGGACTATTGTTATATTTTTCGCTAAAGAATCAATAAACAAAAAACGAGCATTCATTGTTAGATAACCGTGAATGCTCGTTTTTTTGTTTTAGGAAAATGCTCTTTAGCAACTTGCCAGATTTCATTGGGCAACCTGACTGAAATTGTTAAATTGTTCTGTCGAAACGACAAAAAAGTGGTAAACTAAACGTGTATGTTAGTTATTTAATCAAAAGTAATGTATCCGCTTACTTATAAAATGGAAACGAAGGAGCATATTGCAATGACAGAAAAACTTTTAGGAAGTATCGAAGCCGGTGGCACAAAATTTGTATGTGGCGTTGGGACAGATGATTTGACCATCGTAGAACGTGTCAGTTTTCCCACAACAACCCCAGAAGAAACAATGAAAAAAGTAATAGAATTTTTCCAACAATATCCTTTAAAAGCGATTGGGATTGGTTCGTTTGGTCCGATTGATATTCACGTTGATTCTCCTACGTATGGTTATATCACTTCTACACCAAAATTAGCTTGGCGTAACTTTGACTTGTTAGGGACTATGAAACAACATTTTGATGTGCCAATGGCTTGGACAACGGATGTGAATGCTGCGGCATATGGTGAGTATGTTGCTGGAAATGGGCAACATACATCTAGTTGTGTATATTATACAATTGGAACTGGTGTTGGCGCTGGAGCGATTCAAAACGGTGAGTTTATTGAAGGCTTTAGCCACCCAGAAATGGGGCATGCGTTAGTCCGTCGTCATCCTGAAGATACGTATGCAGGAAATTGTCCTTATCATGGAGATTGTTTAGAAGGGATTGCAGCAGGACCAGCAGTTGAAGGTCGTTCTGGTAAAAAAGGACATTTATTGGAAGAGGATCATAAAACTTGGGAACTAGAAGCTTATTATTTAGCGCAAGCGGCGTACAATACTACTTTATTATTAGCGCCAGAAGTGATCATTTTAGGCGGCGGCGTCATGAAACAACGTCATTTGATGCCGAAAGTTCGTGAAAAATTTGCTGAATTAGTCAATGGATATGTGGAAACACCGCCTTTAGAAAAATACTTGGTGACGCCTCTTTTAGAAGATAATCCAGGAACAATTGGTTGCTTTGCCTTGGCAAAAAAAGCTTTAATAGCTCAAAAATAACCATTTATTCGCAGTTCATGCATTATATTTGAAGGAAATGGCTAAGAATGATACTCTTATTATGTAATTAATTATTTAGGAGGGATTAGCATGGCAGATTTAAAAGGACGTTTTGACGATGCAAAAGATAAAGTAGAAGGTACTGCAAAAGAAGCGCAAGGCAAAGTTACGGATGATAAAGGCAAAGAACTTGAAGGAAAAGCTCAATCAACCTTTGCTGACGTAAAAGACAAAGCACGTGATGCCGGCGATGACCTTAAAGAAGGCGCTGAAAAATTAACTGATAAAGTTAAAGAAGGCTTTGAAGACTTAAAAGACAAATTTAGTAAAGATAAATAAAAATTAACAAAAGAGCGTGGGCTTACGTTGAAATAACGTAAGCCCACGCTCTTTTGTTTAGATATCAAATCCTTGCTTCTGTAAAAATGTTTTTACTTCTGGCCGACGATTATAAGAAAAATAGGACAAAGACTTCTGTGACCAATCCGCTGTTTGGGCGTTACTTGAGCGGCTGGCATAATAATCTTTTAATAATTCATCATATGTGTGCATATCTGTCAATTTGTCTGATTGGTAGTGATTTTCGCTTAAAATATTTTCAAAAGGCATCCGTGGTTTTACACCATTTAACGTTTCTGGTACACCGATTGTTAATCCGAAAAGTGGTACAGTTAATTCAGGCAAAGATAAGCGTTTGGCTACTGTGTCTAAGTCATTTCGAATGCCGCCAATATAACAAATCCCTAAATCCATAGATTCAGCCGCAATGGCCATGTTTTGGGCAGCAATCGTTGTATCAACGGCAGCTACTAATAATGATTCTGGTGTCTTTAAGGGTTCCAATGATTGCCCCTCTTTTGACAAAATCGTTGCATGACGATACAAATCAGCAACAAAAACATAGAACAAACCAGTGTTAACGACATAGTCTTCACAATTCGCTAAACGTCCCAATTCTCTTCGTAGCTCAGGATCTTTGATTTCTATAATTGTATAAGCTTGTAAAAAATTGGAGCTTGATCCTGCTTGAGCTGCAGTAATTAACTGTTGTTTCTGCTTGTCCGTTAACGCTTGCTTTTTAAAATGACGAACGGAACGGTGACTTAGTAATTGTTCGATTGTTTGATTCATAAAAAACCTCCGTTTAAATTAAGAAAGAGGACAGAAAAACCCACAGCTTAATAGTGGGTTTCTCTGTCGTTAATTGCTAAAGATTACAGAATACGTTCAAATGGATCTAAACTAATTCCTTGGTCTAAGACGATTTTTGCGTATTCTTTCGCTGCAAATAAAGAATGATCTTTGTAGTTTCCGCACTCTTTTGCAGAGACTGCTGGAACAACTTCTGTATTGATTACTTTGTTTAAAACGTTGACTAATGCATCACGGATTTCTTGTGGTGAATGTTGATCCCACATAATCATATAAAAACCAGTGCGGCAACCCATTGGCGAAATGTCAATGATTCCTTTTAATTCATCACGCATGTTAACTGCTAATAAATGTTCCAACGTGTGTAATGCGCCTGTTGGTAGGGCATCTTTGTTTGGTTGTAAGAAACGTAAGTCATATTTTTCGACTAACGCATCACCATTTTGTTCTGTGCCAGCAAGGCGAACATATGGTGCTTTTACTGTGTTGTGATCTAATTCAAAACTTTCTACGCGTGCCATGAAATTTCTCTCCCTTTATAATTAAATTCGTTTTAACTATAACAAATTTAAGTCAAAAGTCAATGGATAGTCCTTTGATGGGTAATAGTTTTAAAATATCATGGGAAAATAAAAAAATCATTTTTTTGACTATGTAGGTTTTTTCAATACTATGGTAAAATAGGACAAGTAGCTTTTACAAGAAGGTAAGAGGGGAGTATGAAAATATGGGAAAAGAATATCATGTTGCCGTGGTAGGAGCAACAGGTGCTGTCGGGACAAGAATGATTGAATTGTTAGCAGAGACAAGTTTGCCAATTGCCAGTGTGAGGTTATTGGCGTCTAAGCGTTCTGCTGGACAAGAGATTCAGTTTAAAGGACAACCTCTTATCGTGGAAGAATTAGTCCCGGAATCATTTGAAGGAATCGATTTAGCATTATTTAGTGCTGGTGGGAGTATTTCCGAAAAGTTTGCACCAGAAGCAGTTAAGCGCGGAGCTGTCGTTGTTGACAACACTAGCCATTTTAGAATGGCAAAAGATGTTCCTTTAGTTGTTCCAGAAGTGAACCCGGAAGCCTTGAAAAATCATCAGGGAATCATCGCAAATCCCAATTGTTCTACGATTCAAATGATGGTGGCCTTAGAACCAATTCGGCAAGCGTTTGGCTTAGAACGAATCATCGTTTCAACGTATCAAGCTGTGAGTGGCGCAGGTATCCGTGCAATTAATGAGCTAAAAGAACAAGCCGAAGATTTTTTAGAGGGAAAACCTGTCAGTGAATGGTCAGCTGAAATTTTACCAGCTGGCAGTGACGAAAAACATTATCCAATTGCTTTTAATGCGTTGCCTCAAATTGATGTTTTTTCAGAAGCAGGGTATACCTACGAAGAATGGAAAATGATGAATGAAACAAAAAAAATCATGGGAGACAACAAGCTAAAAGTCGTTGCCACCTGTGTCCGTATTCCGGTAATTTCAGGACATTCTGAATCTGTTTATATAGAAGTGAAACAAGCAGATGCATCGGTCTCAGCCATCCAAGAATTAATGGCGCAAGCTCCAGGTGTAATTTTGCAAGATGAGCCAAGTGAACAACTATATCCACAAGCGCTAAATAGCGTCAACCAGAAAGAAACATTTGTCGGCCGTATTCGTCAAGACGTTGACGTGAAGAACGGTTTCCATTTATGGATTGTGTCAGACAACCTATTAAAAGGAGCTGCTTGGAACTCGGTCCAAATTGCTGAAACGCTACACGAAATGAATTTGCTTCGTGTACCTGAAAACGACTAGAAGGTTTGTATTGTATACTCGGGAGGGAATAGGATGGATTTAACGAATGCAACAATTATTACGGCAATGGTTACGCCGTTTCAAGAATCGGGAGAAATAGATTTTGATAAACTACCGCAATTGGTAGACTATTTATTGGCCAATCATACAGAAGGCGTTATTTTAGCAGGAACAACTGGTGAATCACCCACGTTAACTCATGAAGAAGAATTACAATTATTCCAGCGAATTATTGAACTGATCGATGGACGTATTCCGATTATTTGTGGTGTAGGTACGAATGATACACGTGACTCAGTCGCTTTTGTGAAAGAGTTAGCGACAATCGCTGGTATTGATGCTGTTTTGGCGGTTGTTCCTTATTATAATAAACCAAATCAAGAAGGTATGTATCAACATTTTAAAACCATCGCAGAAGCAAGTGAACTGCCAATTATTTTGTACAATGTTCCTGGTAGAACGGCTGCATGCCTAGAAGTGGAAACTACTTTGCGCTTAGCACAATTGGAAAAAATTGTGGCGATTAAAGAATGTGCAGGGTTAGATGCAATTACTGAGTTGATTGAAAGAGCGCCAAAAGACTTTCTAGTGTATACTGGAGAAGACGGGTTGGCTTTTGCCACCAAGGCACTTGGCGGACAAGGGGTTATTTCGGTAGCCAGTCATGTCTTCGGTTCGTCAATGTATGAGATGTATCAAGCGCTGGAGCAGGGGAACTTGCCGGAAGCGGCTAAAATTCAACGACAGTTATTACCAAAAATGAATGCATTGTTTTCAGTGCCTTCGCCGGCACCCGTGAAAGCTGCCTTAAATCATTTAGGTATTCCTGTTGGAAATTTACGGTTACCTCTAGTTGCTTGTACACCAGAAGAAGAGCAAAGAATTATTCGCACGTTAGAGATTTAAAGAACGTGTAATCATAGAGAGGTGAAAAGAGTGAGTACAATAAAAATCGTTCCATTAGGCGGCGTTCGTGAAAATGGAAAAAATATGTACGTTGCTGAAGTGGAAGATGAAATTTTTGTACTGGATTGTGGATTACAATATCCAGAGAACGAACTTTTAGGAATTGACGTTGTCATTCCGGATTTTACGTATTTAGAAGAAAATAGTGAACGAATTGCAGGGGTCTTTTTAACACATGGCCATGCAGATGCAATTGGGGCCTTACCGTATTTGCTTTCAAAAATTCAAGTGCCTGTTTTTGGGACAGAATTAACGATTGAACTAGCAAAACTAAGTGTCAACAGTCATGCGGAAACGAAGAAATTTAAAGATTTCCATGTGATTGACCCGCATACAGAAATTGATTTTGGTCAAGCAACGGTGAGCTTCTTTAAAACAACGCACACCATTCCAGATTCGATTGGTGTTAGCATCAAAACAAAAGAAGGTAACATTGTTTATACTGGTGATTTTAAATTTGATCAAAGTGCGATTGAGATGTATCAAACCGATTATGGCCGCTTGGCTGAAATTGGGAAAGAAGGCGTCTTGGCGCTACTTAGTGATTCATCAAATGCTGAAAACCCAGCCCAAGTTGCATCGGAAGCCCAAATCGCTGATGAAGTGTTCGACACGATTCGCTATTGGGAAGGACGAATCATCGTGGCATGTGTGGCAAGTAATTTGCAACGGGTTCAACAAGTATTGAATGCAGCGGATCGTTCTGGTCGTAAAGTCGTTTTGACAGGCCAAGATTTTGAACGGATTATTCGGACGGCGATGAAATTAGAAAAATTACAATTGCCAAGTGAAGATCTATTAGTGAAACCAAAAGAAATGAAAAAATATGCACCCGAACAGTTATTAATTTTAGAAACAGGCCGGATGGGAGAACCTATTAAGTCACTTCAAAAAATGGCTAATAATACACATGGTGTCGTTCGAATTGAAGAAGGCGATTTAGTTTATATTACGACAACGCCGACAACGGCCATGGAAACAACGGTTGCCAAAACAGAGGATATTGTCTATCGGGCCGGTGCTACGGTGAAGCAAATTTCCGACAATTTACGTGTGTCTGGTCACGCTAATCCGAATGACTTGCAATTGATGTTGAACTTAATGAAACCAAAATATTTCATTCCTGTCCAAGGTGAATACCGTCAGTTAGCTGCGCATGCGGACTTAGCACACGAAATTGGCATGCCTTATAAAGATATCTTTATTACAGGTCGTGGGGACATTTTAGAGTATACAAAAGGTAGAATGTCGGTAGCTGGCAGCACAACGGCCGAAAATATTATGATTGACGGGATTGGTGTCGGCGATATTGGTAATATCGTTTTACGAGATCGTCGTATTCTTTCCGAAGATGGTATTTTTGTGGCTGTTGTGACAATTAATCGCCGAGAAAAACGAATTGTTTCACCAGCTAAAATTACTTCTAGAGGTTTTGTTTACGTTAAAACAAGTAAAGACCTAATGAAAGAAAGTAGCAATATTGTCACAGAAATTGTTGAAAAGCATTTAGAAAGTGACGATTTCGAATGGAGCAAACTGAAACAAGAAATCCGCGAAAACTTAAGCCGTTATTTATTTGAACAAACCAAACGTCGTCCTGTGATCTTACCAGTTATCATGGAAGCGACGCAACGCAAGCGTCCCAAAAATAACGCATAGTTCGTCCTGATCAAAGCAGGTGATTTTAGGAGAAATTCTTCTAAAGTCATCTGTTCTTTTTTGTAACTTTCTTCTATAAATATGGTACTATTAATCAGAGCGCTGAATAAAGGAGGCGATTTTAGTGGAAGAGATTGTGTTGTTCCATACCAATGATCTTCATTCTCACTTTGAAAATTGGCCCAAAATACGGCGTCTGGTTAAAGCCAAACGTTCGCTGTACCAAAAAGAGGGCAAAACAGTCGTAACCATTGATTTAGGTGACTTTTCAGATCGGTGTCATCCTTTGACCGAAGCAACAGATGGTCGAGCAAATGTAGCTATAATGAATACATTAGCGTATGACCTGGTTACAATTGGAAATAATGAAGGAATCGGCAAATCAAAGAAACAATTAGAGCATTTATATGATCAGGCAACATTTGAAGTGGTCTTAGCTAATTTAGAAGAACCAAAAACCCAAACGTTACCAGATTTTTGTCAAGCATATAAAATTATGACAACTAAAGAAGGCACAAAGTTAGGGTTTATTGGCTTAACCGCACCATTTCCTTTAACGTATAATCCCAATGGCTGGACAATCAAACAAGTGGAAGCAGTCCTTCCTCAACTGATTACAGAAGTTGCGCCTCAATGTGATGTTCTCATTTTGCTTAGTCACTTGGGGATAGATACTGATTTTATGATTGCGGCGAATTATCCTGAAATTCAAGTGATTTTAGGTTCCCATACACATCATTTATTTAAAGATGGTGAAAAAATTAATCATGTGCAACTAGCAGCTGCTGGCAAATATGGACAGTATATTGGTGAAGTGCATCTGTTTGTGGATGCCGACACGAAGCAAGTCACAAGTTATGCGAAAACGATTGAAACAGCAAGTTTAGAAGAGCAAGCAACGGATGCCAAGGAAATTGCGGGTTACTTAACGGAAGGTCATCGACTATTGCAAGCGCAGCAAATTGCACAAATCCCTGAAACCTTGTCAACGGACTTACGGCAACCGCATGCCTTTATAACTGTTGCCTTGAAGGCGTTAAAAGAAGCGGGGCAGACCGAAGCGGCTGTGTTGAACAACGGGTTATTTTTAGCAGATTTACCAGAAGGAATAATCAATGCAGACCAATTACATGAGGCCTTGCCTCATCCAATGCATTTAATCAAGGTTACCTTGAAAGGGTCAGACATGAGCCGTTTGATTCGTGAAATGGAAAAAAGTCGTCAATTTCTGCGGAAATTTCCGATTCGCGGGATGGGCTTCCGCGGGAAAATTTTTGGCGAATTATGTTATGATGGGATTCGTTTTGAGCGAAATAGCCAGACCGTTTTTTGGCAAGGGAAACCTATTCAGCCAGAGCAGAAGTATACGCTGACAACAGTGGATCACTTTCAATTTGTTCCGTTTTTCCCAACGATTGAGTTAGTTGGAGAAGTCGAATTTTTATTTCCAGACGTTTTAAGAACTGTCGTGGCGAACTATCTGCATGCCCACTATCCAATCAAATAAAAACAAGGTATAATAAAAACTAGGTGGTGAAAAAATGACAGACAAAAAGACAACCGAAAAAAAAGAAAAAGAAACAGAAACTGCTGCAACCTTTACAGAAGAACTAACAGCAGTTCTTGAAGAAATAAAAGAAGAACCTGTAAAAGAAAAGAAAAAAGGGGAAATTGTCACCATTGTGAATGAAACAGATATTCAAATTGGTGAAAGAGAGTACCGAATTGTTAAAAATCATCGTGATGCCTTTGATCCTGAACGCTTAGGTGAACGGTTTAGTGAAGTATTAGCGCGTTATGATTATATCGTAGGAGACTGGGGCTATGAACAGTTACGCTTGCGTGGCTTTTTTGATACTTCTAATCGTCGGGCAGCGCCGGATCAACGCATTGATACACTAGAAGACTATTTGTATGAATATTGTAATTTTGGCTGTGCCTATTTTGTAATTGAACGAACAGGGGAACGTAAAGAAAAAACAACGCATCGTCGTCGTCGCCATAAAAAGAATAATCGTTCTAACGCGTTTGTCGAGGAAAAGAGTGCGCCCGCTAATAAAAATAGCAAGCCAGTGATTCGTACGCGAAAAGAAGAAAATAAAAAAACGACTACACCCAAACAGCCTAGTTCCAAAAAATCTGGCAAAGGCTTTACGATTCGTCAACGTGAGGAGTAAACAGAGTGAAAAAAGACTATCAAGGATATTTAATTGATTTAGATGGAACGATTTATTTAGGAAAAGAACCAATTCCAGCCGGAAAACGTTTTGTCGAGCAGTTACAGGAAAAAGATTTGCCTTTTTTATTTGTAACGAATAATACCACTAAATCTCCTGAAACAGTGGCACAACGTTTAGCAAATGAATTTGATATTCATGTCCCAGCATCCCTTGTTTATACAGCGACTTTAGCGACGATTGATTACATGAAAGAAACCAATCGAGGCAAGAAAGTCTTTGTCATCGGCGAGGCTGGTTTAATTGACTTAATTTTAGAAGCAGGTTTTGAATGGGATGAAACAAATCCTGATTATGTTGTCGTGGGACTTGATACAGAATTATCTTACGAAAAAGTGGTTTTAGCTACCTTAGCCATTCAAAAAGGGGCGTTGTTTATTGGGACCAATCCAGATAAGAACATTCCGACAGAAAGAGGCTTATTACCTGGTGCAGGTTCAGTTGTGACGTTTGTGGAGACAGCTACTCAAACAAAACCAGTTTATATTGGCAAACCAAAAGCGATTATCATGGAACGAGCGATTGCGCATTTAGGCGTGGAAAAAGAGCAAGTAATTATGGTTGGAGATAATTATGAAACCGATATTCAATCAGGGATTCAAAATGGTATTGATAGCTTGTTAGTTATATCAGGTTTTACCCCTAAGTCAGCTGTTCCAACTTTGCCAACGCCACCAACCTATGTTGTTGATTCCTTAGATGAATGGACTTTTTGAGTATGATGAGGTCGAAATTGCGTTTAAGGGAAACACTTGGACTCATTTGTTTGTTTTTAACGATTGTGGCTTTAAGTATCACGATCACGATTAATTTTCGTCCATTGTATCTTTTTGATATCCAACACTTAAATATTTTAAAAGACGTAGAGGTTGATCGTGTGACCTTGATTAAAAATTACGATCATTTAATGATGTACTTAAACAATCCTTTTGAAAAAACATTAGTATTTCCTGATTTTCCAATGTCTGATAGCGCGGCTTTTCATTTTTATGAAGTGAAAAAATTGTTTTTATTGTGCTATGGCGTATTACTAGTTACGTTGATGCCTAGTGTCCTTTATTTAAAATATTTGGTAAAAAATCAGCGTTTATGGACATTGATACGGCCATTTCAGTGGGGAATGTTTTTGCCTGTGCTTTTTGGCTTTTTCATGCTGATTGGCTTTGATCAATTTTTTATTGCGTTTCATGGATTATTTTTTAACAACGATGCTTGGTTATTTAATCCGCTGACTGATCCGATTATCAATGCCTTGCCTGAAGCCTACTTTATGCATTGTTTTATCTTGTTTTTTGTTTTATTAGAAGGCCTGTTTTTGATAGGTGTTTTAATCGGAAAACGTTCTTTAAAAAAATAAAGAGAGAAAAGTGAACAATTCCAAAATTGCTCGCTTTTCTTTTTTATTCAATCTAGTTTTAAAAACTAGATTGAATAATTGTCAAAAGTATGATATTCTTTTTTAGAAATGGTTAGGAGGGTTTTTATGGACGAGATAGAAAAATCACTACAAAATTGGGGCCAACAATTGGAAAACGTTCATTTGCCAAGATGGCATGAGTTACCAGACATTGAATTATATATGGATCAAGTGATTACTCTGATAGAAAAATACTTATCCCCATTGATTACACTGGAAAAACATACTTTGTTAACGTCCTCAATGGTTAATAATTATGTCAAACACGGGTTAATCCCGGCCCCAGTGAAAAAGCGCTACAATCAAAAGCATTTAGCGTTTTTAATTGCGATTACGTTGTTGAAACAAGTGTTAACATTGCCAGAAATTAAGCAAGGCATTTTATTCCAAGGAGCCACGGTTGGTATTCGTGAAGCGTACAATTTATTTTGTCAAGAACAGGAGCGAGCGATTTATGTGATTGCTGCTCAAGCGCAAGAAAAAGAAGTTCAGGCCAAATCACAAGAACCTATGGGGATTGAATATTTGGCTGTAAAAGCAGCGACAATGTCTTTTGCTACTAAAATGTTTAGTGAAAAAGTGATTGAATTGGAACAAGAATACTTAAAAGAAATGGATGAGATGACACATGAATAAAGAAAAGATCGCACTACTGGTTGATTCTGGGACAGATGTTCCAGAGGCATTAGTCAAACAATACGGCATGTATGTCTTGCCTTTACAGATTATTTATCCTGAAAAAACCTATACAGATAAGGTAGATATTACACCAGAAGAAGTGTATCAACGTTTAGAGAAAGAAATCCCTAGTACTTCATTACCTGATGGTGCAACAATCCAAGCTATTTTTGACAAAATTAAAGAAGTGGGTTACGAAAAAGTCTTAGCGGTGACCATTTCTAGTGGTTTAAGTGGAACGTATAATGTGGTTCGCTTGCTTGGAGAACAAACCGAAGGACTAGATGTATTTGTTTTAGATACAAAGAACATTGGTATCGGGGCTGGCATTCAGGCGATACGAGCAGCAGAATTAATTGAAACAGGATTAGGATGGCAAGAATTACAACAAAAATTAACAGAAGAAGTAGCCAACGCAAAAGTATTTTTTAATGTAGCCACTTTAGAATATCTACAAAAAGGTGGACGAATTGGTTTAGTCACTTCTATTTTAGGGAATGCGCTAAAATTAAACCCCATTATTTCTTGTAATGAAGAAGGCATTTACTATACGGTGGCTAAGTCTCGCGGCCGTAAAAAAAGTCTTGATAAAACGTTTGAGTTGGTGACGAACTTTATAGGTGAGGCACCCCGTTTCCGTTTGGCAGTCGCTCACGGTGCGGCAGAGGAAGAAGCAAAAGCAATGATGGAACGCTTGAAAGCAGCTTTTCCACAAGCAGAAGAAATTTACTTTGGAACAATTAGTCCGGCATTAGTTGTTCATACAGGACCAGGACTTTTAGGTGTTGGCATACAGTTATTAAATGATTAATTAAATGAAAAATCCCCTCAAATTTTTTTGAGGGGATTTTTCATTTAAGATTTCTCTTTTTCATAGAAATATCATTTTGCTGGAAAAACAACGAAAATTATATTGAAAATTTCACGAATGTGTTACAATTCATCTACAAAGGGGGAATTTTTTGTGAAAAAAGCAATAGCAGAATGTTTAGGAACATTTATTCTTGTCTTTTTTGGGACAGGAACAGCCGTTCTAGGAAATGGTATGGAAGGGATTGGAACAACGGGGATTGCCTTAGCATTTGGGTTAACAATCGTTGCTGCTGCCTATAGTATTGGCACAATTTCAGGTGCACATCTAAATCCAGCTGTTTCTATAGGAATGTGGCTTAATAAACGAATAACAACAATGGAACTAATCTACTATGTAGTGGGACAAATTGTTGGCGGCTTGATTGCCTCATTTGCATTATTAAGCATTCTAAAAGGTGCTGGTAAAAGTATTGAGAACTTAGGTCAAAATGGCGTAGGGGAATTAAGTGTTGCTGGTGCAATGACAGTCGAAATTATTTTAACATTTATTTTTGTTTTAGTTGTCATGACAGTTACAAGTGCTAAGAAAGGCAATGCTTCATTAGCAGGAATCGTAATTGGGTTAACACTAACAATGATTCACTTAGTCGGCATTCCTTTGACAGGAACTTCTGTCAACCCAGCTCGTAGCATCGCGCCAGCCGTTTTTGCGGGTGGTTCAGCATTATCTGAGTTGTGGATTTTTATCGTTGCGCCATTAATTGGTGGATTATTAGCCGCTCTTGTAGCTAAATTCGTCTTAGATACGGAAGAATAGATTAGCGGAAGAAGAATCTTTGATAACAAGCGTCAATTGTTGTCAGAGATTCTTTTTTTGTTATACTAGGAGAACCTAAAGGCGCATTTTTAACCAAAGATGAAAACATCATCAAAATAAGGTATAATAGGAAAGTATCAAATAAGATTAGAAGGAAAAAGAGGTGTCTCTTTGTGAAGAAAATTTTAGTAGTTGATGACGAGAAGCCAATTTCAGAGATCGTTAAATATAATTTGGTTAAAGAAGGATATGAAGTATTTACTGCTTACGATGGAGAAGAAGCACTTGAAAAAGTGGAAGAAGTGGAACCAGACTTAATTATTTTAGACTTAATGCTCCCTAAAATGGATGGCTTAGAAGTCGCGCGAGAAGTGCGCAAAACACATGATATGCCAATCATTATGGTGACTGCCAAAGATTCTGAAATTGATAAGGTTTTAGGATTGGAATTAGGAGCCGATGACTATGTAACGAAACCATTTTCAAATCGTGAATTAGTTGCTCGTGTAAAAGCCAATTTACGGCGAGGTGCAACCAATGCGAAAGAAGCCGAGGTGACAACGCAATCTGAATTAACGATTGGTGATTTAACCATTCATCCTGATGCATACATGGTCTCAAAACGGGGTGAAAAAATTGAATTAACCCACCGTGAATTTGAGTTACTTTATTACTTAGCAAAACATATCGGACAAGTGATGACTCGTGAACATTTATTACAAACCGTTTGGGGTTATGATTATTTTGGTGATGTGCGGACAGTGGACGTAACCGTACGTCGTTTAAGAGAAAAAATTGAAGATAGTCCAAGTCATCCAACGTATTTAGTTACTCGTCGTGGGGTTGGTTATTATCTAAGAAATCCTGAACAGGAGTAATCAGGTATGAAGAAAAAAGTTCACTTTTTTCAATCTGTTAATTTTAAGATTGCTTTATCATTTATTCTGCTGTTACTGATTGCGATTCAAATCATTGGTGGCTACTTCATTCGTGAATTGGAAGCCACTACAATTTCCGATTTTAAGAAAAATATGGATTCCCAGGTTGTCCAATTGTCAAATACGTTAAGCACGCAGATGAGCAATAAAGATCTCGAACGTAGTGACGTTGATGCAAATTTAAAAAAAGCGTTATCTGATTTTTCAAATGCAGACATTTCTGAAGCGAGAATTGTCGATGATAAAGGGATTATTCGGGCAACCAATGATTTAAATCAACAAAATATTATTGGGAAAAAGAATGATTATCGTGATTTAAATGACTTTACGAGTAAAAAATATCAAGCTTTAGATAATGATAAACGCGTGTATGTGAATGTCCAGCCGATTCAATCGCCTACTGGAGAAACAGTGATTGGTGTCCTTTATGTGAAAAGTAATTTAGAAAATAAATACCAAGAAATTACTAACACAGCAAGTATCTTTTTCACTGCTTCTATTATTGCCGCAGCAATCTCGATTATTGTGACCCTACTGATTGCACGATCAATCACGAAGCCGATTGGTGAAATGCGCGAGCAAGCCATTCGAATCGCTCGTGGTGATTACGCTGGAAAAGTAGAAGTCCATGGAAAAGATGAATTAGGCCAATTAGCAGAAACATTTAATCAATTATCAGAACGGATTGAAGAAGCACAAGAAACAATGGAAGCAGAAAGAAATCGTTTAGATAGTGTCTTAACGCATATGACAGATGGTGTCATTGCGACGGATCGCCGCGGAAAGGTGATTACGATTAATGAGATGGCCCTTTCATTATTAAATGTAAAAAATGAAAATGTGATTGGGACCTCGTTATTAGAGTTGTTAGATATTGAAGAAGATTACACATTGCGGAAGCTGTTAGAAGAGCCAGATGAACTGCTGATTGATCGCTCAACGTCTGATCGTGAAGAAGACCAAATGATTATCCGGGTAGACTTTACGATGATTCGTCGGGAATCAGGATTTATTACTGGCTTAGTTTGCGTACTTCATGACGTCACAGAACAGGAAAAAAACGAACGGGAAAGACGGGAATTTGTTTCCAATGTTTCTCATGAGTTGCGAACGCCTTTGACAAGTATGCGTAGTTATATAGAGGCTTTGAGTGAAGGAGCTTGGGAAAACCCTGAGATTGCGCCGAATTTCTTAAAAGTCACGTTAGAAGAAACCGACCGGATGATTCGTATGATTAATGATTTGTTAAATTTATCTCGGATGGACTCTGGGAATACACATCTTCAATTAGAGTATGTGAATTTTAACGAATTGATTAATTTTGTCTTGGATCGCTTTGATATGATGATTGAAAATGAGCAAAAAAATTACAAAATTCGCCGTGAATTTACTAAACGCGATTTATGGGTAGAGTTAGATACAGACAAAGTAATTCAGGTTTTTGACAACATTTTGAACAATGCGATTAAGTATTCGCCAGATGGCGGCGTCATTACCTGCCGACTAGTTGAAACACATAATAATGTCGTCTTTAGTATCTCGGACCAAGGTTTGGGCATCCCTAAAAAAGATCTCGGGAAAGTCTTCGAGCGTTTTTATCGTGTGGATAAAGCACGTGCGCGAGCACAAGGTGGGACTGGTTTAGGTTTAGCAATTTCTAAAGAAGTAATTCGGGCCCATAACGGGAGTATTTGGGTGGAAAGTACAGAAGGTGAAGGATCAACTTTCTATATTTCACTACCATATGAACCTTATGAAGAGGATTGGTGGGAATGATGAAATTATCAGAATGGATTACAAGAATTGGCTTGATTTTGATGGTCATTTTAAGTATATATTTTTCAGTCAATATCTGGCTGAATTCTGCCAAAAAAATACCAGAAATGAAGTCGGGAAGCCAAGTCACAACAGCTGTCAATGAAAAAGCCATTGGCGATGTCTATTTACCTTTGCAATTGATTCGAATAGCCGATGGAAAAGCGATGCAAAGTAATCGTGAAACATTAATTAGTAATGTTCAAAATGATATTAAAATGGCTACGTTTGGTAAATTGACACAAGTTGTGACAAAAAATGCAGAGCAACTTAAGCGCTACAACCAAATGGAACAAGGCATTGAACTTCTTTATCAAGGTCCCTTTTTAATCTCGGACTATGCTTCGATTTATAATCTATCCATTAATTTTACTAACTTTAATGAGTTGACGGACCAGTATTTTACGAAAATTCAATTGGATTTTAACGAAAATAAGATACGTTTTTTAGATTATGATCAATCCAACGTCTATGAAGCGCCCATGACTGTTAATAAGGCGCGCTTAATGGGAATTATCAATAAAGAGGGATTGCAATATCAAGACGTTTCCGAAAATACGCTAACCAAACAAGGACAATGTTATTTAACCAATGATATGAAGTTGAAAAAGTACAGTTATATCTTAGCTTCGCAACCAGTTACTCGTTTTAGGAATGCTTTTTTCAATGAAACGGAAGATATCCAAACCAATGAAGACAGTCAAGACTTAACCTATACGAGTAAAGAAGAACGATTGTTTGCAGAAGAAAAACTGGGGAAAATCGATTTTAAAGGGACCTTGCCAGAAGAGAATAAACGGGACTCAATCTATAATCAAAGCTTTTCTTATGTAAAACGTTTAGGAACCAATATGGGGAATTTACGTTACTTTGATCGAACGAAAGATAGTGTCAATTATCGGACTTTTGTGGAAGGTTTCCCAGTGTTCAGTAATGATTTAAAAGGCCAAGTGGATATTCGCATCACGAACAACGATGGTGCTGCACCAAGCGTAACCATTAACACAAGTGTGAATACGATCCAAGTGCCGATTCCTTCAGAAGAAGAAGTGACGCTGGAAAGCACGGAAAAATTGATTAAGCGTTTAGAAACGGCTGGTGCTAAAAAGGAAAAAATCCAATCGGCTGTTATCGGTTATACGTGGCAGACAATTGAAGAAGTCAAACAAGTCGTTGATTTAAGTCCGGAATGGTATGTCCTTTATAACAACAATTGGTACACTGCAACGGACTTGGTAAAACAATTACCAAGCTTGGAGGTGGGCTAATGGATTTTAAACGAATTGAGTGGATTTTCTTCTTAGCGTTTTTAGGATTAAATATCTTTTTATTTGGAATTTATCGGGAAGGTCAACAAGAGGAGAGCAACGTCTCTTCTTCCAGCCAAACAGAATCGATTGAAAGTCGGTTGGAAAAAGATAACATCTCGTATAAAGGGACACTTTCTTCAGAACGATTGGAAGGCTATTATTTAAGTGGCGAACAAACCAATTTTTCTGCTGCTTTAAAAATCCAACGTGAAAAGAATAAAAACTTTTTGAGAAATGGGCTGCAAATTGCGGATAATACTTTAACGAGTGTGCCTAGTAAAAACTATTTTATTGATCCTAAGAAAATTGATAAAGATTTAAGTACCTTTTTAAATGAAAAAAATGCTTTATTATTCGGAGACGAATATCAATACTTACCAGAATTTTCTCATTTAAAAGAGCCGACGGCAGAAATTGTGGCTGCACAATCGTATAAAGGAATTCCTTTTAGAGACGACACGGCAAAATTAAGTATTTTAGCAGATACGTCAGGTGAATTATGGAAAATTAGTAAATATTCGCAAACGCACATTGAAAATATTGAAGAGTTACGGGACAAAACGGATTTATATTCCAATCGTGATGCGATAGACACGCTCTATATGAATAACCGGATTCCTAGTAATTCCAAAATAACATTCATTAAATTGGCCTATTCAAGAATTTATAAAATTCGTGAGAAAAATGTATACGTTCCAGTCTGGTTTGTAGGAATTTCTACTGGTGAAGATTCAGTTGAAATTGAACAGGTGAATGCCGTAAGTAATACCATCATCACAAATAATACTGTGCCAAAGGTGGAAAAACATTAAGGTCCGTTGTATAATGAAACACGTTAATGTTGTAATGTAGAAGGGAAGAGTTTTAAATGGATTCAGAGTTTGCTTTTAATATCAGTGTTCTTGCCAGTGGCAGTACAGGCAATTCCCTTTTTATTGAAACCAACCAAAAGAAAGTATTAGTAGATGCGGGTTTAAGTGGCAAAAAAATCACTTCACTGTTAGCAGAAGTCAATCGCAAACCAGAAGATTTAGATGCGATTTTAGTTACACATGAACATCGGGATCACATTCATGGCGTTGGCGTGTTAGCGCGAAAATATAAGTTAGATGTCTATGCCAATGAAAAAACGTGGCAAGCGATGGATCCCATGATTGGCAAAGTCGATGTCGCTCAAAAACATATTTTTGAAATGGGCAAAGTTTTGACCTTGGGAGATATGGACATTGAAAGTTTTGGTGTCTCACATGATGCGATTGCGCCTCAATTTTATCGTTTTCATCGCAATAATCGTTCCTTTGTTGTTCTAACGGATACAGGTTATTGTAGCGATCATATTCGTGGTACGATTGAAAATGCAGATGCTTATTTAGTCGAAAGCAATCATGAAATTGAAATTTTGCGAGCAGGACCTTATCCATGGAGTCTTAAACAACGGATTTTAGGAGATAAAGGCCATTTATCCAATGATGATGGTGCTCTTGTGATGGCGGATGTGTTAGGTGATAAAACAAAACGCATTTATTTAGGTCATCTTAGCAAAGAAAATAATACGAAACTTCATGCGCGAATGGCAATGGAGTCTACTTTGAAGCAAAAGGATTTAGGCGTCGGTGAAGCATTTAAGGTATATGATACAGACCCCGATTCAGCCTCAGAGTTATTTCAAATTTAGAATAATGGTGGTTTATCAGTTTTTGAGCGTGGAGCAAAAATCCAAAGTGATTTTTGTCCCATGCTCATTTTTTGTTCTTTTATCCAGCTGGTTTGACAGAGACATCGGTGATAATACTTTTAAACTCTTAGTTAATTTTTTGACAAATACTTGTGTTTGTCTGGTGTTAGGAGTATAGTTAACTAGATTTTTACTAGTGGGAGGTCTATGATGTTTCAATTTTTACCAAACTCTGTTTTACAGATGAGCACTATTTTTCTTTCGATTATTATCGAAGCATTGCCTTTTGTCATGTTAGGTTGCTTGATTTCAGGCGCTTTACATGTTTTTTTAACACCAGAACGAGTAAAAAAAGTGTTACCTAAAAATAAATTTTTATCAATTTGTGTAGGTAGTTTCCTAGGGTTTTTCTTCCCTTCTTGTGAATGCGGGATCGTCCCAATTGTGCATCAATTTGTTAAAAAAGATGTACCAACACATACCGCTTTTGCTTTTATGTTAACGGCACCAATCATTAATCCAATTGTGCTATTTTCAACATACGTAGCCTTTAGTGGCGCAACAAAATTTGTGATTTGGCGAGTTTTAGGCAGTATGATTGTCGCGTGGGTTATCGGCATTTGGTTAGCTTATTTTCGAAAAGAATCAATTTTAACAGAAAAAGAGTTGGCGCAGATTAAAGAAGAGCAGGTTGCTCATACGCATGAACACGTTGATGAAGCTCGTTCATTTTGGAAAAACGGCTGGTCAGCGTTAACCCATAGTATTGATGAATTTTTTGATACGGGTCGTTATTTAATTTTTGGTTCTTTGTTGGCAGCAATCATGCAAACCTATATTCCAACTGGTGCGCTTATGCAATTGGGCCATTCAAAGATTTTAGCGATTCTAGTCATGTTAGTCATCGCTGCCACTCTATCACTTTGTTCAGAAGCAGATGCATTTATTGGTTCTTCTCTTTTGAGTTTGTTTGGAACAGGACCAATTGTCGCCTTCCTAGTTTTTGGTCCAATGGTAGATATTAAAAATTTATTGATGATGAAACGTTATTTTAAGATGTCATTCATTGTACAATTTGTTTTGATAGTGGCGCTTGTCGTAACTATTTATGCGGCAGTAGTTTAGAAAGGAGGCCTACAATCGATGATACGATTTATTATTTTAATTGGATATATGGGGTTGATGATGTATCTTCAAATTTCAGGTGAACTGAACCAATATATCAATATTCATTATAATTACTTAGCTGTTTTATCAATGGTTTTAGCTTTTATTATGGCGATTGTCCAATTGATTTTGTGGAACCAAGCAGATCCATCAATGCAAAAAAAACATGAAGACATGCACCAACATGGGGGACATGAACATCATGGCCATCAGCATAATTTGGAAAAACCCAGCCAAAGAGGGCTTGCCTATTTACTACTTTCTTTACCATTGATTGTTGGCTTATTATTTCCGACAGTTAGTTTAGACACAACAATTGTTGAAGCAAAAGGATTTAACTTTCCAGTAAGTAAAGAATCAGTAGGGGATCCTGATATGCAAACGCAATATTTGAAACCTGATACAAGTATGTATTTCAATAAGACGGATTATGACAAGCAGATGGCAAAAGCCATGAAACAATATGATGGCCAATCTGTGATTTCAATTACGGATGAAAACTATTTGGAAATTATGGAACTAATCTATAATTATCCAAGTCAATTTGCAGGGAAAAGGATTTCTTATAAAGGCTTTGTCTATAATTCAAAACGAGAAGAAAGTGTTGACCAGTTTGTCTTCCGTTTTGGGATTATTCATTGTGTCGCTGATTCTGGCGTTTTTGGCTTGTTGGTTCATTTTCCTGAACATACGCAATTTCAAAACAATGATTGGGTAACGATTACCGGAACGGTTGAGTTATCCTATTATCCACCGTTTAAACGGCAAATACCAACTGTGCAAGTGGAGAAAGTCAAAGCAGATCAAGCACCAAAAAATCAATATGTCTATCGTTCCTTTTAAAAAAAAGTTGGTTGCTTCCTTATCAAATGGAAGCAACCAACTTTTTTGCTGTCTATTTTTTAATTTTGTTGCGCTTACGACGAATAAAACCCAAAGATTCTCTTTTTTCCCGAAAGCTGCGGATATTCTGATTGAAAACCTCAGAAGCGACTAAGCCTAACGCAATTGCCCCAGCAATCATTACAGCTTGCACGGTAAAATAGGCGCCTTTTTCATAATTGCCAATTACGATATTCCGAACAGCTTGATAGGCTAAGCCACCAGGTACCAATGGAACAATACCAGGAATATTAAAAATCGTGACAGGCATTTTTAATATTTTTGAGAATAGATAGCTTACTGCCGCAACACCGACAGCACCGATGAGGGAACCTAATGCCGCATTCCCACTAAAAACTTCAACGATTACCCAATAAAGCATCCAGCTTACACTACCAGTTAGACCACAAGCCACCAGTGATCGTCGAGGAACATTAATAATAATCGCAAACGCCGCAGAAGCTAAAAAACTAAAGATAAATTGTACCAAAACGATTCCTAGCAAGTAAGTCACTCCTTTTAATAGAAAAGTTGAAAGACAAAAGCAATGCCAAAACCAATCATTCCTGAAGTCATTAATGCTTCAGTCCCACGAGAAACACCCGATAAGTAGTGTCCAGCTAGCAAATCGCGAAGAGCATTGGTAATTTGCACACCAGGCACTAAAGGCATGACACAACCAATGATGATTAAATCTTGTGATTGTCCGAGTCCCAATTTGACTGAAAGAATAGCGGCTGCACCAATGAACAACGAAGCTAAAAATTCAGATAAAAATTTAATCTTGAGAAACTTTAAACTAAAATAATAAAGACTATAGCCGCAACCACCAATCAGAGAAGTCAAGAATAAATCGGACCATACACCACCAAAAAGAATCATAATTGTAGCGCTGACAACGGCCGCACTAACAATGCGTGCGCTAATTGGAAAATGTCGGTGTTCACTATCAATCACTTTTAGTTTATTCAGTAATTCCTCTAAAGAAAAATCACCAGCCACATAAGCACGAGACAGCTGATTCACACGAGAGATTTTTTCTAAATCAATGCCACGTTTCATTACTTGAACCATACGAATCGTGGAGGTTCCATCTATGCCAACAAATAACCCGGTTTGTGTCACATAGCTAACCATTCGATAGTTGCCAGAAGCAAGCGCAATTCGGCTCATTGTATCTTCAACACGGTACATTTCTGCATCGCTTTCTATCATAATTTTACCAGCTAACAAACAGGTTTCTAAAAGTAAATCCAAATGAGCAGGAGTCATTGAGCAAGCCTCACTTTATGTATTTTCTTCTAGTGTACTACAAACGAACCAAAAAGAGGAAATAAATAACAGCTGCAATCGAAAATTTACATCGTAAACAGATTGTTAGCGAATTGTAACATTAAAAGGCTGATATTATTTAATCATAGATATTTAAAAGTTTTTAAAAGAAAAACGTCGATTTTTTCGCAAAATGAATTGGAGGGAAAGGTGATATTCTGGCGATTTAGCAGAGCTTTATTCTTGTTTTATAAAGTTGTGTATTTGTTTTTATAATTTTAAAATTATTGATGGCTGTCATTTTTTTACGAAGCCTTTATTAATAAAAGACTAAGAAATAACAAAAAAGAGAGAAGGAGAAGAAATTTTGTTTGTAGTTTCGGTTCTTTTCTAGTAAAATGAAATTGTATAAAAGTAGAAGTGAGGTGTAGTAAAATGGGTTTTACAGACGAAACAGTACGCTTTGATTTTGATGATAATCGAAAAAAAGCAATCAGTGAAACGTTAGAAACCGTATATCGGGCATTAGAAGAAAAGGGATACAATCCTATTAACCAAATAGTAGGGTATTTACTTTCTGGGGACCCGGCTTACATTCCTCGTTATCAAGATGCTCGAAACTTAATTCGTCGTCATGAACGTGATGAAATCATGGAAGAATTAACCAAATATTACTTAGCGAACCACGGAATCGATATCAAATGAGGATCATGGGGCTAGATGTAGGTTCACGGACAGTCGGTGTGGCTGTTAGTGATTTATTAGGTTGGACAGCACAAGGCATCGAAATTATTCGCATCAATGAAGAGGAAGAGAACTTCGGTTTTGAGCGATTAGGTGAATTGGTGAAAGAATACGAAGTCACGAAATTTGTCGTAGGTTTACCGAAAAACATGAATAATTCCATCGGTCCTAGAGCTGAAGCATCCATGGCATATGGTGATAAGATTCAAGAATTATTTCAATTACCTGTTGACTATCAAGATGAACGATTAACAACTGTCCAAGCAGAGCGTTTCTTGGTGGAGCAAGCAGATGCTTCAAGAGCCAAAAGAAAGAAAGTCATTGATAAACTAGCGGCAGTAATGATTCTACAAAATTATTTAGATGCACATAGCCGATAATTATCGAGCTTTGAATACATCAAGGGAGAGAAGAAGAATGACAGAACACAACCACGATCATGATCACGAAGGACATGAACACATTACTTTAGTAGACGAACAAGGAAATGAAACATTATACGAGATCTTACTAACTGTTGACGGTCAAGAAGAATTCGGTAAAAATTATGTTTTATTATATCCAGCAGGAATTCCTGAGGATGAAGATGTTGAATTGCAAGCTTACTCATATGTGGAAAACGCAGAAGGTACAGAAGGCGATTTACAGCAAATCGAAACAGACGCTGAATGGGATATGATTGAAGAAGTTTTCAATACATTCATGGCTGAAGAAGAAGAGTAAAACTTTAACGAGAGAAGCGCTACTTCTCCTATTGAGAAGTAGCTTTCTTAATAATAATTGTTATAATGTACATGTTGTTTCTATCATAAGATACTATCACTATCATTGAGTGTGGTGGATAAAGAAGGACAGCATTGTCTAGTTTTACAAGATGTTGTAAAAACGTAACATCCTTGTAATGACGTTAATTTGGCAACTATCTAGCATAATTTATAATTTGTGTTATACTAAGTATGAGGTTTTGGAAATACTGTTAATTTTATAATATTAAATAAAAAAATGGCTCCACCTACTGGCATAGGTAGAGCCGTCAGAAATTCAGTTAAACAAACACGTAATTATTGGTGTGGTGCATTGCCACGAACTGAAATTCCAGTTAATAAAGCAAGTAAATCAAACATATATTTCACCTCCTTTATTATGATAGCTTCATTATAACATTATCTGTAAAATGATGGTATGTTTAATACAAAAAAAATAGAAAGATTGGAGTTTTGACTGTGAGAGTAGCGGGAGAAAAAATCAAAACAGCGCGTAAAAAGAAAAAATTATCGCAAGCTGAATTGGCAAAAGGAATTTGTACACAAGCAACAATTAGTAACATTGAAAACAAAAATGTGTGTGACAGTTTAGACATTTTCTCATCTGTATGTCTACGTTTAGACTTACAAGTAGAAGAATGTATCGAAGGTTCTAGTGAGAAAAAACTCGAAAGCTTATTAAATAAAGTAGAAGAATTATGCTTTTACTTTAAGCACGATGAAGCCTATGATTTGTTGAAAGACTATCCAGATGATATCGAAAGTTCAAACAGAATTTTAGAAACAAAATTTTTCTATTATAAAGGAATTACGAGTTTATTAGGTAAGAAAAATAATAGCGAAGCATTGTTCTATTTACATCGTGGTTCTGAAATTAGTCGTGATATTAATATTTATAATATTTTGAGTATGAATGCGATCGGTATTTTATATGAATTAGAAGATGATATTGAAAAAGCAAAAGTTTATTACGATAAATCTTTACAATTGCTAAGCGAATTCAAATTAGATTATCCATTAGAGCAATGCCGTATTTATTATAATACCGCAAAATTCTATTCATTAATTAAAGACTATGCAAAGAGTATTGAATTAAGTGATAAAGGAATCGAAATTAATCGGACGCACAGTTCTATTTACTCTTTAGATTGCTTATTATACGAAAAAGCGTTTAATAAACAAATGCTAGGACTAGATGCTGTTGAAGATTATCGTATTGCGTACTACTTTACACGTTTCTTTGAAAATAAAAAATTACTTACTTATATTGAAAAAGATATGCAAGAGTTTAATATCAGTTTTAAATAATAAATTATTGTTTCAGATTTTAAAAAGAACAACCTAACTCAAGAGGAGTTAGGTTGTTCTTTTTTCTCTTTTTAATTTGTTTCTTTGACAGCGTTACGGACGCTTTCGGCGACGACTTTTGCGACTCCTTCTTGGAATGGATCGGGAATAATATTGGTCGGCGTGAGTTCATTATCGGGAATCAATTTTGCAATACCTTTGGCAGCGGCAATTTGCATTTCAATCGTAATCTTTTTCGCTCGAGCATCTAAGGCACCGCGGAAGATACCAGGGAAGGCCAACACATTATTAATTTGATTCGGAAAGTCACTACGACCAGTTCCGACAATATAAGCGCCTGCCGCTAAAGCTTCATCAGGAAAAATTTCAGGAACTGGGTTAGCCATTGCAAAAATAACTGGCTGCTCATTCATCTGTTGAATCCACTCAGGTTTTAAAACACCTGGTGCCGAAACACCAACAAAGACATCAGCTCCTTCAAGAGCAGTAGCTAAATCACCGGTACGGTGTTCCCGATTGGTTAGCTTCGCAATTTCTGCGTGGTGTGGTGGCAGAGCTGTATCTGTTTCGCTCAGAATCCCTGTACGGTCAACAATGATAATATGTTTTACGCCAGCAGCTAAAAATTTTCTTGTGATCGAAAGACCAGCGGAGCCACCACCGTTGATTACCACATGAATGTCCTCTATTTTCTTGTTGATTAATTTTAAGCTGTTGTACAAAGCCGCTAGAACAACAATCGCTGTCCCGTGTTGATCATCATGGAAAACGGGAATATCTAGTTCATCGATTAAACGCTGTTCAATTTCAAAACAACGAGGAGCGCTGATATCTTCCAAGTTAATTCCCCCAAAGGTTGGAGCCAAAAATTTCACCGTTTGAATAATTTCTTCGGTATCTTGTGTATCTAAAACAAGGGGAATCGAATCCACACCAGCAAAGCGTTTAAACAATGCAGCTTTTCCTTCCATGACAGGCATCGCTGCTTCAGGACCAATGTTACCTAAACCTAAAACTGCTGAACCATCACTGATAACGGCGACGGTGTTTTTCTTTGTCGTTAATTCGTAAGCGCGTTCTTTTTTTTCATATATGGCAGAAGAAACAGCCGCAACACCTGGTGTGTAGGCAATTCCTAAATCTGCTTTTGTTTCAATCGGAACTTTAGGACAGACTTCTAATTTTCCCCCAAATTTTTTTGCTTGCTCAATCGCTAATTCTTTTACATCTTTTGTTGACATATCATTTTCCTCCTAAATAATTCACTTATAGTTAAAAAAGCATTCTAAAAATAGCAGTCATTGTTATTACTGTAATGGCACCGCCTAAACGTGTCGCAACTTGTGCAAACGGCATTAAGTTCATTCGATTGGCTGTACTTAAAATAGCCACATCGCCAGTCCCACCCATACCACTCTGACAAGCGGAGACAATGGCAGCCTCGACGGGATTCATATTCATGAAGCGTGAAACGAAAAATCCTGTAGCAATAACAGTGAAAACGACACTAATTACCACAACAAAATATTGCCAGCTAAGCATTCCTACGACATCTTTTAAAGGAATATATAACATACCTAAGCCGACCATTAACGGGAACGTAAAATTGCCAGAGATAAATTTATAAAGCTGTTTTGATCCGCGTTGGGTTTCTTTCGGTACTACGTTTAAGTATTTTAAAAAGGCTGCGACAACAATCATCAAAACAGGACCAGGAAAGCCTGTTAAGTGTTGCAATAAACCGCCTGTAATAAATAAGGTACATGCAATTAAAACACCAGCGCCCATTAATTTTACATCAATTGGTGCTTTGTCTTCTTCTAAAGCATCACTTAAATCATCTGAATTGGTAATTTTAATCAACTGACCTTGTCCAGAAAGTTCAGGGCGTTTTTCTCCTAAACGACTAAGTAAACCTGAACACATGATAGCAAAAAAATTACCAATAATGGTTGCGGGAATTAATTGCCCCACTAATTGTTCACTTGGCAACCCAGTAATGGCACTATAACCAAGGGATAAAGGAAGAATACCTTCACCGATTCCACCAGCTAAAACAGGAGTGACGATATAGAAAAGGCTATGTTTCCAACCGAGACCTAACAGTGTTCCAACAAGGGTCCCAACGCCCATTGCTAAAATCATTCCTAATGCCATCGGGACAATCATGCGCATTAAACCTTGGACTAAAATTTTGCGATTCATTCCAAGGATACTTCCACAAACTAAACAAGCAATATAGAAATAGAGAAAGTTTGCTTGTTTCATTAAAATATCTGTTGAGTCTAAGACATTTTGGTTGAGTAAATTGAAAAAGACCATAATTGATGGTACTAATAAAGATAAAATTGCGGGACCGCCAAAATGTTTCAAAATAGGAATATTTCCACCAATTGTTCCAAGTAACCAACCCATTGTTAAAATTACGGCAAAACCACCTAACATATTGACTGGTAGTTGTTCTAATAGAGCCGTAACAAGAATAATGCTAGCTGTTACAAGATAAACAGGTAACGTAACCGAACCAATCCTCGTTTTGGTTAATTTGTTGCGCCAATCTGTTTCATTAGCAGCTGTTGCGGGCAATTTCTTTTCCATGCTATTTCCTCCTATAACTTTAATCTATATTCATCTTAATGTAAACGTTTTCTGTAGAGTAGATTATTTAATTAATTTAACTAAAGAAAAGTTTTTTAACCAAATCTTCCTATGCTATACTTTATTTGAAGAGAAAAGAGGGATGGCATGAAGCGTGGCGGGAAATTATGGTGCTTCTTATCAGTGATTTTTATTGCAACATTAATTATTATGATTACTTTCTTTTACGGAGTAACGACGGTTCAAACAATTAAAGAAGTTCGTAAAAACCAAGAGCAAGCACTTTTAGCCGTCGGGGAACAGTTGGCTATTGAACCGAATGTTATTGAAGCCTTAAAGAATGATCACTATTCAGATGAATTGGAAGCGTATACGGTTCGTTTAGGTGAAATCCATCAGTTGGATTTTATCGTGATTATGAATATGCAGGGGATTCGTTTAACACATCCTGATCGCCAAAAAATAGGTAAGCATTTTGAAGGTGGCGATGAAGTGCGAGCATTAAAAGGGGAGGAACATTTGTCTGTTAGTCAAGGGAGTTTAGGAGAATCATTACGAGGTTTTGTCCCAGTCTATGATCAAGGAAAACAAATTGGGGTTGTGGCAATGGGCATTAAAATGACCTCGCTTTCACAATTGATTGAACGAACAAAAAATGATTACACAGTGAGTGTCCTTTTAAGTGTTGGTTTTGGCTTTATATTAGCCATCGTAGTTTCTTATTATTTAAAAAAACAACTTCACGATTTAGAGCCAAGAGAAATTGCTCGTCTATTAGAAGAGCGAAACGCCATGCTTGAGGAAACGAAAGACGCAATCCTTGTGATTGATACCGATCAAAATATTTTATTAGCAAATATTGAAGCAACTAAAATGTATCATAATATAACAAATAGTGAAGAAAATTTACTAGGAAAGAAACTTTCAGCATTGGTTTTATCTCCTGAAAAATTAATCGTACATTCAAAAACAGAGCAATTCTATCGCCAAAATGGCCAGGATTATTTCGTCTCAATCGCCCCGATTAATGTCCGTAAAAAAACAATTGGGCATGTTATCTTTCTGAAAAATGCGACGGAAACGTTTATTGTCGCAGAACAGCTTGTCAGCACAACAACATATGCTTCGGCATTACAAAGTCAATCACACGAATTTATGAATAAGATGCATGTCATTTATGGCTTAGTCGATTTAGAAGATTATGAGGCGCTAAAACATTATCTAGCCGATTTATTGAAACCAGAAAAGGAATTTGCACAGCGCTTAGCTATTTTGGTCAGAAATCCTATTCTAGCAGGTTTTTTAAGTGGGGAAAGAATCAAGTTTGCAGAAATTAAAACACAATTAGCTATTGAAATTTATCCAGAAATTCCACCAAATAAACGAGATGAAGATACGCAAAATTTGATTGCTATCTACCGTTATATTCATCGTTTCCTGATGGAGCAAACGTTGCCAGAAGAGATCATTGAAACCATTGATTATCAGCCAGGAAGTTTGACGACGACTTATTCGTTTGCTTATCCAAAAGAACAACTGGAACGCTTTGAGCAAGAGTTTTTCACTTCTTATTTGGCAAGATTATTAGAGAATGCGGAAGCGACATTGACTTGGGAAAACCAACAAAACAATTGGCTTGTCCTTCGCATAAATGTTCATTACGAAGGAGCAGAGGAAAATGAACCTATTGATTATTGAAGACGATCCTATGGTTGCATATATACATCAAAAATATCTTGAAAAATTAATTCACCAACCGACTATTTTTACGGTTGCAACAATTGCTGAAGGTCTACAATTAACGAAAGAAAAACAACCAGTACTTGTTTTATTAGACGTTCATTTAAAAGATGGCAACGGCTTGACCTATCTGGCAACAATTAGAGATGAAAAAATTGATACAGAAGTTATCCTGATTACGGCTGCCAACGAGTTGGAAAATGTTAAACGAAGCTTACATTTAGGCGTTTTAGACTATTTAGTTAAACCCTTTTCTTTTGAGCGATTTCAACAAAGTATCGAAAACTATCAGAAAAAAGCTGCTCAATTCACGCTGGAAACGAAGGAGCTTTCGCAAACAAAAGTGGACCAATTGTTTCATTCTTCACAGACAAACGCACGTAAAAATGAACAAGCTCTTCAAAACCTGTCCTTAGAAAAAGGACTAACACAAGCAACATTACAATTATTGTTAAAAAAAAATAGACGAATTTACCGACTATTTTACGATTCAAGAATTATCAGAAGCGAGTCAGCTTTCACATGTTTCTGTTCGCAAATATGTGTTGTTTCTAGAAAAAAATAACCTTTTAGAAAGTAAAAATAGCTATTTAAAAGTGGGGCGTCCCTATCAATCGTATCGGAGAATTTAGTATTTTTTATTTTTTAGTAAATAAAAAAAGTAATTGAAAAGTGGCGAAATACAGCGGATACTCCTTTTTATTCTCATTTAAAGAACTTAATTGAGAATGGAAAAGAGGATATTATTTGTTATTTTTTGAGAATATATGATATTCTTTATTATGTAAGAAATAATATTATATGGGAGGAACGAGCGATGAAAGTTATTGTTTTAGGATCATCACATGGAGGTTATGAAGCGGTAGAGGAATTACTAAATCTTCATCCTGATGCAGAAATTCAATGGTATGAGAAAGGTGATTTTATCTCATTCTTGTCTTGTGGCATGCAGTTGTACCTAGAAGGAAAAGTGAAAGATGTTAATTCTGTTCGCTATATGACTGGCGAAAAAATGGAGAGTCGTGGTGTGAATGTCTTTTCTAATACTGAAATTACAGCGATTCAACCAAAAGAACATCAAGTGACAGTGAAAGATTTAGTGTCAGGTGAAGAACGTGTTGAAAATTATGATAAATTAATCATCAGTCCCGGAGCTGTCCCATTTGAATTAGATATTCCAGGTAAAGATTTGGATAATATTTACTTGATGCGTGGTCGTCAATGGGCCATTAAATTAAAACAAAAAACAGTAGATCCAGAAGTCAATAATGTGGTTGTGATTGGTAGTGGTTATATTGGGATTGAAGCTGCCGAAGCATTTGCAAAAGCCGGCAAAAAGGTTACTGTTATTGATATTTTAGATCGTCCATTAGGGGTGTATCTAGATAAAGAATTTACAGATGTTTTAACAGAAGAGATGGAAGCTAATAATATTACCATTGCAACTGGTGAAACAGTTGAACGTTACGAAGGCGACGGTCGTGTGCAAAAAGTCGTTACAGATAAAAATGCGTACGATGCTGATTTGGTCGTTGTAGCGGTGGGTGTCCGTCCAAACACTGCTTGGTTAAAAGGTACCTTGGAATTACATCCGAATGGCCTAATCAAGACGGATGAATACATGCGGACAAGTGAGCCAGATGTATTTGCAGTAGGGGATGCTACGTTAATTAAATACAATCCTGCAGACACAGAAGTAAATATTGCCTTAGCAACGAATGCTCGTAAACAAGGTCGCTTTGCTGTGAAAAACCTAGAGGAACCAGTTAAACCTTTCCCTGGTGTTCAAGGATCTTCTGGCTTGGCCGTCTTTGATTATAAATTTGCTTCAACAGGGATTAACGAAGTCATGGCTCAAAAATTAGGAAAAGAAACAAAAGCGGTGACAGTAGTAGAAGACTACTTGATGGACTTCAATCCAGACAAACAAAAAGCTTGGTTTAAATTAGTGTATGATCCTGAAACAACACAAATTTTAGGCGCTCAATTAATGTCGAAAGCAGATTTAACTGCAAACATTAATGCTATTTCATTAGCGATTCAAGCCAAAATGACAATTGAAGACTTAGCCTATGCGGACTTCTTCTTCCAACCAGCGTTTGACAAACCTTGGAATATTATTAATACAGCGGCTTTAGAAGCGGTGAAACAAGAACGTTAATAGAAGAGAAAATAAAACCCATGAGTATTTATAGTACTCGTGGGTTTTATTTTTATTTTGTATTCAATTGATTTTTCAACTCTTGTTGGACACGAGTTAATTCTTGTTCATCCACACGTTGATAGGAAACACCATCTTGCATAAAACCAGTACCTTGAAGTTGGTCTTGTTTCACTTTACCAAAGGCACTGCGATAATCTAAGGCAATTTTTTTCATGTCATCAAAACTTAAATCTGTCTTCATATTATCAGAAACAGCTGTTAAAATTTCTTGATAGTTGCTTACGCTGTTAAGACTTAAGACTTTTTGGACGATGCCTTCAATCACTTTTCTTTGACGTTCTTGGCGGCCGTAGTCACCATTAGGGTCTTCGTAACGCATTCTTGAATAGGAGAGTGCTTGTTCACCATCCAATGAAATTTTACCAATCGTAAAATCATATCCGTCTTGAGAAAAAGTCAGATTATTGTTCACTTCGATTCCGCCAACCGCGTTGACTAATTCTTTTAAACCAGCCATATTAATTGAAACATAATGATTAATAGGTATGTTTAAATAGTTTTCAACTGTGTCCATTGCTAAAGATGCCCCACCAAAAGCATAGGCGTGATTCAATTTATCTTGTTTTCCTTGACCTGGAATATCTACATAGGTATCGCGAGCAAGACTGACTAAGGTTGTTTGCTTGTCACGAGGATTAACTGTTGCAACAATTGTTGTATCCGAACGACCTTGCTCGACACGCCCATCATCGCCTGTATCGATCCCTAATAATAAAACAGAAAAAGGCTCCTTATTGTTTAAATTGACCTGACTTTTTTTAGATCGTTCTACTGTTTCATAGGTTTTATCCATTGATTTAGAAACATCCCAATAAAGTTTTGCTCCCATTCCAACAACTGCAAGAAATAGAACCAAGATAATTCCAAAGATAATGGCAAAAATTTTCTTCCCTTTTGACATATTTTTCCTCCAATAATTTATCACAGGTTGTGATTTTTTTCTTATAGGTTAATCTTACTAATTTTTAGTGAAGAAGTATATAATAATTGTTGAAAGACTATAAAACTTTAAGGTATTTTGCATTATTTTTGCTTAATCTTTTGAAATATCTCAATTCTATTAAAATATGCGAATTAGTATATTACACGTTTTCAAGGTGTTTCATTGTTGATTAATTAGAATTTTAGTGGTATTTTTGTATTTGTAATTAGTACAGATTTTAATTGGAGGTATAACAGTGAGTAAAAAAGGATCAGATATCATAGTAGAAAGTTTAATCAATCACGAAGTGCCCTATATTTTTGGGATTCCCGGTGCAAAAATTGATGGGGTTTTTGATGCATTAGTTGATAAAGGCCCAGAATTAATTTTAGCTCGACATGAACAAAATGCAGCCTTTATGGCACAAGGGATTGGTCGTTTGACGGGAGAGCCTGGCTTAGTTATTGCAACTAGTGGACCTGGTGCCAGCAATTTAGCAACTGGGTTAGTAACTGCGACTGCAGAAGGGGACCCTGTTTTAGCATTGGCTGGACAGGTGAAACGGTCCGATTTGTCAAAATTAACTCACCAAAGCATGAATAATGCTGCATTATTTAGTCCAATAACAAAATTCAGTACAGAAATTCAAGATCCAGAAACATTATCTGAAAATATTGCCAATGCTTACCGTATCGCCAAAACAGCGAAAAAAGGCGCAACATTCTTATCGATCCCACAAGATGTCACAGATAGTCCGGTGACAGGCGAAGCAATTAAGCCTTTGTCGGCTCCGAAACTGGGCCATGCATCAGCAGAAACAATCGCAGCTTTAGCTGAACGAATCAAGCAAGCGAAATTACCTGTTTTACTTTTAGGAATGCGGGCCTCTGCACGAAAAGTTACCGCAGCCATTCGTGAATTGGTTGCTATAACTGGTTTGCCAGTCGTGGAAACGTTCCAAGGAGCAGGAATTATTTCAAAAGAATTAGAAGAACATTTCTTTGGGCGTGTTGGTTTATTTCGAAACCAACCTGGGGATCGTTTGTTAAAAAGAAGTGATTTAGTGATTGCGATTGGCTATGACCCAATTGAATATGAGGCACGTAATTGGAATGCAGAAAAAGATGCGCGCGTTATTGTTATTGATGAAGTTCAAATGGAAATTGACCAATATATGCAACCGGAAGAAGAGCTAATTGGTGATATGTCTAAAAATATTTTGAAATTATCAGAAGCATTTAGTGAACCAATATTAACAGAAGATGCGCAAGATTATTTAGAAACGCTTCAAGAAAAATTAACGATTAAAGAAGTAAAAACAAGTACAATTGAAAATCGATTACATCCATTAGAAATTGTTCAAACGCTTCAAGAAAAAACCACGAATGAAATGACAGTTACTGTTGATGTAGGGAGCCACTACATTTGGATGGCTCGCCACTTTAGAAGTTATGAACCGCGTCATTTATTATTTAGTAACGGTATGCAAACATTAGGTGTCGCTTTGCCTTGGGCAATCTCGGCTGCGCTGGTTCGTCCGAATACACAAATTATCTCTGTTTCTGGGGATGGCGGTTTCCTATTTTCAGCGCAAGAATTAGAAACAGCGGTTCGGTTAAAGCAAAATATCGTGCATATTATTTGGAATGATGGTAGTTATGATATGGTTAAATTCCAAGAAGAAATGAAATATAATCGATCCTCTGGCGTAGATTTTGGTCCAGTTGATTTTGTGAAATATGCTGAAGCTTTTGGAGCCAAAGGGGTTCGAGTACATTCACAAGCAGAATTTGCCGCAGCTTTAGAAGAAGGAATGCAAACAGAAGGCCCAGTGATTATTGATGTTCCTGTGGATTATTCAGATAATCAAGAATTAGGTAAAACATTGTTACCAGATCAACTTTATTAGGAGATGGAAAAATGAGCGAACAATATGTTTATCAACATGGTACGCTAGGCGGTTTAATGGAAAGTTTGATGGCAGGAACGGCAGAAATTGGTACGTTACTCACGCAAGGTGATTTTGGAATTGGGACATTAGAAGGCTCAAATGGCGAAATTATTTTATTGGACGGTACATTGTATCATGCAAATCAAACTGGCGAAATTACTATTCTAGAAGGCGAAGAATTAACGCCATATGCCGCAGTTACTCGTTTTCAAGAAGATGGCGCATTCCCTGTATCAACAGAAACCGATGAAAATATTAAAGCACAAATTTTAGAAAAAATTAGTCCTAATTTTTTTGCGGCAATTAAAATTAGCGGTCTTTTTGCGAAGATGCATGTCCGTGTGGCACCTAAACAAGAAAAACCGTATCCACCATTTGTAGAAGCAGCACGCAATCAACCTGAATTTACAGCGGAGAATATTCAGGGAAAAGTTGTAGGGTTCTTTACACCTAAATTATTTCATGGTGCCTCTGCCGCAGGGTTTCATTTGCACTTTATCAGTGAGGATCACCAATTTGGTGGGCACATTCTTGATTTTGGCATTAAACAAGGGACTGTTTCGTGGATGGAAACAGCAGAATTGCGACAGCATTTTCCAGTTCATGATGCTGATTATCGGAATAAAGAAATTGATATTGCAAAAGCTTTGTCCGCAATTGAAGAAGCGGAATAACTGAATAACAAGGCACATTTCTCCACGCCCATTCAAGTTGACTAACTAGGTCAACTTGAATGGGCTTATTGCTGTTCGTCGCTTTTTGTTGTTATTTTTCAAAAAAAAATAGTATCCTTTTTATAATAAGCAAATAACAATTGGAAAGGATGGCGTAATGGACACACTTTATAGAAGTTGGCAATTGTCTGGTTGGCTCTATCATGATATTTTTGTTATCATTGTAGCAATTATTTTTATAGTAATTAGTGGTATTTTGGTTATTTCCTTAATAAGAAGGCGGAGTACAAGGAGACTGGTTCCCTATGCGTTAATTTTGTTGGTTTATCTTGCAGTGATACATTTTGCTGGTTTAATATTTTTCGGAATGTTTCGTTCAGTAACGATTGAAGAGAAAAGTGCGACGTTTTATTCTGAAAAAACGAAAGGCTTAACTTCAATCGAGCGAATGATTATTCCAAATGGACGAACGAATGGCATTAGCACTAGTAACTCATTGTTCCAAGTGATTTCTGTTAATAGTCAGACGGGCGAACGAATGTGGAGTAAACGTTTAGGCTGGCGTGATTATTTAATTGGTCAAACAGATCAATATGTGGTTTTGAATAATGCTGATAACGAGGCCATTTACTTACTAGATACAAAAACAGGGAAAAAACAGTTTTCTGAAGCGGATTTAGTGAAGAAATTCCCTGAATTAAAAGACTATTTAAGCTCTGATTTCGTTGATTATCGTTTTATGGATAATCGCTATCTCTATATTTATGGATTAAACAATCGATATTATCAATTAGATTTGAAAAATTGGCAGTTAAAACAAGACCCAACTTTCAAAGAAGTCTTTCAAACACAAGAAGCGCCTAAATGGACGGTAGATTCAAATGAGAGTCAAATTGGTCAAGAGCTGTCATCGGAAGAGCGTACAACAGTGCAAGGAAAACTAGAAGAGCAACTAATAGCACCAGTTTTATTAGGCAAGAAAGATGAAGCAAATTATTATGTTCTGTCATATAAGAAAAGACAAAGTAATCAAGCGATAGTTGGCTTATACAATTGGCAGAAAAAAACATACGAGTGGCAAACACCGTTGCTTTTAACTAAAGAAAATGTACCTATTGAAGCTTTTCAAGTAGAGGATGCGTTATTCATTAAAGTCCCGCGTTATTTATACAAAATTAACCTGAATAATGGTAATCAAGAGTATCAGTTTGATTACCGTTGGGGCCAAGTGATTCGTTAAACGAAAAGTGGTAAAGCATGCTTAGACAAATAGAAGGAGCAAATAGTCCTTATGATATAAAAAAACGCTTAGAAGAGTAGTGATTCCGCTAGTTTTCTAAGCGCTTTTTTATTTTATGCAGGTCCAGAGATTAAATTCCAGATAATCGAACCTGTATATGCGCCAGGAAATAATTGTGAAACAGGGGTTTGGATTGCAAGAGAAATATCGGTCATGCGGCCGCTCCACATTCCTTGTCCTTTTTTATCACCAGCGTTACTCATTAAAGTGGCACCGTTACCGATAATAATTGGGTTGGTCGGGAAGTCGGGTGCAGCAGGATCTTCTGAAAAATCCAGTCCATACATTGTATTTGTCATAAAGAAACGCCTTAACGTTTTGTCATAGCGAGCATAGCCGCCTGTTAATTGAAACGTAATGATGCCTAGTAAAGAATGAGCTTCGTTTCGCATGTGTGGGATTTCAGCAGTGACATGCCAACCAGTTAAGGCTCCGCGAACATCCCCCATCCCGAAGTGTCTCATTGTATGAGTATTGCCTTCAGAAGGTCGTATAGGAACTGCCGTTAAATCACCAGAAATCGCTTGGGTTTCAAAAGTAAATTCTTTCGGAATAAAGAGCAAGTCAAAACTAGTGTTAGGATTTTCTAAATCAGGATAAATGGCATCGTCAACCGATTCATCACCAGGCAGCCCTCCAATTTCTAGTTCAACTGAAACGGGCGTTTTTCCAGAACGGGTGGCAAAAGAAACCGATGGGTCAAAACTAAAGAGACTGAATACTAGCAACAAGGCTGCAAGTGATTGATAAGTGAGTAGATTTTTTTGTTTCAAGAAAGTTCCTCCTTTAGGTGCTGATAATATAAGTATACGCAAAAGGAGCTGTTTTTATTTATCAGTAATTTACAGGGAATTCGAAAATATTGAGACAGATAGTGTTTAATATTAGTAGAGAAAGATGAGTCGACAATTTTTACTTGTTGATTCTGTCTTTTTTGAGCACAATTCGTTATATCAAGCATGCTAAAATATAAAAGAAATCATCAAGTATCACTAATCAAAATGGAGAGGAGGAGAAAACTTTGAGTAAGTGTTTCGGGTTGTTGATGATTTTATTTGTATTATCTGGCTGTTCAGGAAGTAGGAATTCGCAACAGGAAGTCGTTATAGAAAAGTCTGCTAATAATGACAAAGCAAGACAATTTGTTGATCAAAAAAATCCGCATTTAGGAACGCAATTAGAAGCAGAATCTTATACTAAACAGGAAGCGATTGAATTTTTACAAAATGGTTTAGGGATACCAACGAATGACTCGGCGTTTCATTATACGTTTAAGCAGTCAAATAAAGGAAGTTATGTTGTTCAAATTATATCTGAAAAGAATAGTGTCTCAAAAGAGAATGAATTGTTCGGATATTATCAGGTGTATCAAGATGGTATTATAGTGAAAATGATGGAAAAGGATCAAACGTTCCAAGAAAATTAAGTGATAAATAAAAAAGTTGACAAAAAACACAAACAGTCTTGTTTGTGTTTTTTTGTTTAATGTTCGTGTTTTATTTTTTAATAACCTTTTTCGAAAAAATATACGAACGTTCGGGTTTAAAAACGAACAAAAAGATGAAAATGTGTTGAAATATACGTTTTCCTTGCGTATACTGATGAAGTGAAAAAACGAACGAGGAGTGTACGAATGAACAAGAAAGTTCCTTATTTAATTGTGGCACCGGGGCTAGTACTATTATTATTTTTCTTAATGATTCCATTAATTACTAGCATTTTGCCAACCATTTTTACTGATCATGGCTTGACACTAAATCAGTATGTTACTTTTTTTAAAGATGACTATAATGTTTCAATTTTCTGGCGAACGATAAGAGTTTCGTTAATTGTGACGGGTATTTCAATCGTGTTGGGCATTCCAACGGCATACTTTATTGCTGGGGTTTCCAAAAAATGGCGTGGGTTTTTAATGGCTATGACCTTGTTTCCACTATTAACCAATTCAGTTATTCGAAGTTTTGCTTGGATTAACATTTTAGGAAAAAACGGTGTAGTGAATACGTTGTTATTAAAAACAGGCTTAATTGAGCAACCGCTGAATTTATTGTATACAGAATTTGCAATTATTATCGGTTCAGTGTATTTATTTTTACCAACAATGATTATGACCTTAGTTGGGGTTATGGAAAACATTGAAGGAGAAATGCTAGAAGCGGCTGAGACGCTAGGCGCCAATCCAATGACGGCTTTTCGGAAAATTGTTTTACCTTTATCAATTCCAGGCACCATCGTAGGAAGTATATTAGTGTTTACAGGAACTTTAACGGCTTATACGACGCCACAGCTGTTAGGTGGTAACCAAAAAATGATGATGTCGACCTTCTTATATCAAAAGGCTAATACTTTAGGTGATTGGCAATCGGCGAGTGTTCTTGCATTTATTATGATTTTAACAACATTAATTGTGATGAAAGGCCTAGACATGGTCGCTAAGAAAGTAGATCGGAGAGAAGCAAATCATGCGTAAGCAAAAAGGACTATCTGTTATTGCAATTCTAGTTTTTCTGTTTTTATTTTTACCATTATGTTTGATTGTGGTGACTTCTTTTGGAACAGCCGCAGCGATTCAATTTCCGATTAAAGGATTTACTTTAGATTGGTACGCCAAAGCATTACAATCGGAAACGTTTATGGACAGTTTTAAGTTAAGCTTGTTGATTGGGGTATTAGCGACTGTTTTAGCATTAATAGTAGGGATTCCGGCTTCCTATGCGCTGGCACGTTATTCCGTTCGCGGGCGCAACTTTATTAAAAGCTTTTTCTTATCCCCAACTGTGATTCCAGGAATTGTGGTCGGGTATACGTTATTTCAATATATTGTTATTAAATTAGGTTTGCCTGTCTTTCAAGGATTATTAATGGGGCATTTTTTAATTAGTTTGCCTTATATTATTCGAGTGGTTGGGTCAAGTATGGAACAACTAGATTATTCAATGGAAGAAGTAGCTTGGACATTAGGTTGTACAAGATTGCGAGCTTTTATTCAAATTGTTTTACCCAATGTGTCTTCAGGAATTTTTGCAGCCTTTATGTTAGCATTTGTCAATTCGTTTAACAATGTTCCTGTATCGATGTTTTTATCAGGTCCCGGTGTGACGATGCTGCCTACTTCTTTATTAAGTTATATGGAATACAATTATGATCCAACTGTTTCAGCAATTTCTGTATTGTTGATGCTACTAACAATGGGCTTAATGTTTTTAATTGAAAAAACGTTGGGACTAGCTTCCATTGCCTAAAACATGGAAGAAGCACGAGATAGAAAGAGGAGAAAATTTTGACTTTTGTGGATTTAAAAGATATTCGCGTCAGCTATGACGGAAAACAAGATATTTTAAAAGATTTAAATATTTCAATGGAAAAAGGAGAGTTAGTTTCTTTATTAGGACCGAGTGGTTGTGGTAAAACGACTACGTTAAGAGTGATTGCTGGATTAATTAAGCCAAACGACGGACAGTTTTTCGTTGACCAAGAAGAACTAACAAAGGTTCCTGTCCATAAAAGAAACTTCGGGATGGTTTTTCAAAGCTATGCGTTATTTCCCCATTTAACGATTGCAGAAAATGTCGCTTTTGGGCTGAAATTACGCAAAGAAAACAAACAAACCATGGACCAAAAAGTCACGGAAATGCTAAAAGTATGTGGTTTAGAAAGCTTGGGCGACCGTTATCCAAAACAATTATCTGGTGGTCAAAGACAGCGGGTTGCGCTAGCACGTGCTCTGATTATTGAACCTAAACTATTACTACTAGATGAACCGTTGAGTAATTTAGATGCAAAATTGCGAGTGGCAATGCGGATTGAAATCAAACGGATTCAACAACAATTAGGCATTACGACAGTTTTTGTCACACATGACCAAGAAGAATGTTTTTCTATTTCAGATAAAGTGGCCATTATGAATAATGGCGTGATTGAACAATATGATTCACCAGAAACGATTTATCGTTTGCCTCGTACTAAGTTTGTTGCAGAATTTATCGGTTTTGAAAACTTTTTCTCTGTCGAAAAAATGGAAGCCGGTCATTATCGGACACAAACAAATCAAATAGTGAAAACGACTAATCCTGAACCAAATGTTACAACGACGGTGGCAACGATTCGTCCAGAGGACATTGAGATTGTTTCAGAAGCTGCTACTAATACTGTCGCAGGTACTGTCGCTGTCCGAACATTTTTAGGGAAAAGCTATCAATATGAAGTGGAAACAGCGTTAGGTACATTGCTGGTTAATGGAACAAGTGAACAGTTATATGAAACAAACGAAACCATTCACTTGGCTTTTCCAGCTGAGAAATTAGTTATTTTAGAAAAATAAAAACCATTTTGGAGGAAGATTTAAAAATGAAAAAACGCGTAATTTTAGGGACATTAGTCGCTGCAACGTTATTAATGACTGCTTGTGGAAACAGCGAAGCAACTACGAAAAGCGAGAGCAAAGGTGGAAGTAATGCTTTAGTCGTTTCAACTTTCGGATTAAGTGAAGATATTGTCAAAAAAGACATCATCGCTCCATTTGAAAAAGAGAATGAAGCGAAAGTTACCTTAGAAGTAGGCAATAGCGCAGACCGCTTTACGAAATTAAAAAATAATCCCAATGCGGGAATTGATGTCATTGAATTAGCACAAGCAAATGCAGCACAAGGTGGAAAAGAAGGGTTATTTGAAAAAATTACAGAAAAAGAAGTACCTAATTTAAGTCAGTTAACGCCGGGAGCAAAAGAGGTTTTTGAAAGTGGTGCTGGCGTACCAATCGCTGTAAACAGTATCGGGATTGTTTACAACAAAGAAAAATTAGGCAAAGAAATTAAGAACTGGGATGACTTATGGTCAGCTGATTTGAAAGGTAAAATTTCTGTTCCAGACGTTGCCACGACGGCAGGTCCTTTAATGTTATACGTTGCTAGTGAACATGCTGGTCAAGATATTACAAAAGATAACGGGAAGGCCGCTTTTGAAGCGATGAAAGAATTAAAACCAAACGTTGTTAAAACGTATTCAAAATCGTCAGACTTAGCTAATATGTTCCAATCTGGTGAAATTGAAGCAGCTGTGGTTGCTGATTTTGCGGTTGATATTATTCAAGGCGCAGCAGAAAACGTGACGTATGTCGTCCCAGAAAGCGGCACGTATGCCAACTATAATACAGTCAATATTCCTAAAAAAGCACAAAACAAAGAAACCGCCTTTAAATTTGTTAACGCACGGATTAGTGAAGAATCACAAAAGGCCAAAGCGATTTCATTAAATGAAGGACCTACAAATCAACAAGTAACGCTAAGCGAAAAAGAAGCGAAAAATAAAACATATGGTGCCATTGCCGAACGTGCCAAAACAGTCGATTTTAATTTTATTAATAGTCAACTAGCGGATTGGATTGATCAATGGAACCGGACGATGAATCAATAGTTTTAGAAAAGAGGGACAAAATGAACGTCGATGTATTACTAAAAAATGTGTGGCTGTATCAAACAGTCACTCAAACATTCGTTCAACGAAATGTTGCGATTAAAAATGATAAATTTTATTACATTTATGAAGAAGAGAACGTCAATTTGCAGCCCAAAAAAACAATTAATGCCGAGAATCAATGGATGATTCCCGGCTTAATTGATGCACACATGCATATTGAAAGTTCCATGACGACACCTACTATTTTTTCTAAAGCAGTAGTGCGTTACGGTGTGACAACGGTGATTGCCGATGCCCATGAAATGGCTAACGTATTTGGCTTAGAAGGCTTAAAAGCTTTTATGGCCGCTGAAACAGAACTAGATATCTTTCACGCAATTCCTTCCTCGGTTCCTTCGACCACTCCCGAATTAGAAACAACTGGTGGGATTATCGGCTTAGCAGAAGTAGCAGAATTACTCAAAGAGCCAAAAGTGATTTGTTTAGGGGAAGCCATGAATTTTAAAGGGATTTCCTATGAGCCAGATTCTTTAATTCGTCAAATTATCGATTTGTGTCAAAAACAACGACCAACCATGCCTTTAGAAGGCCACTGTCCTAAAATCGAAGATCAAGAGTTAGCAGATTTTCTATATAGTGGTATCACTTCAGATCATACCCATCAATTTCCTAAAACGTTAAAAGAAAAAATTGAAGCGGGCGTCTTTATTCAATTTCAAAATAAATCAATCACTCCTGAAAACATTCAGGTGATAGTAGACAATGACTTCTACAATTATGCAAGTATTATCACGGATGACGTGATGGCTGATGATTTGCTAAAAGGTCATCTAAATGAAAATGTCAAAAAAGCCGTTCAAGCAGGGTTGCCTATCGAAAAAGCCATTTATATGGCAACTTATACGCCGGCCAAACGAATGGGTCTCCATGATCGTGGCGAAATTGCACCTGGTAAAAAAGCTGACTTTTTGTTATTAAATGACTTAGAAAGTTTTGATATTAATACGGTTTATAAATCTGGAAAGGTCGTTTTTGAAAAAGGCGAGCCCTTCCATTATCCAGAAAAAATCGAAGAGTTTCCAGCCACTTATCAACAAACCATCCAATGTAAAAGGTTAACAGAAGAAGATTTACTTTTAAAGGTGGCTACAACAAAAGAAACAGTTCGTTGTAATGTGATTCAAAAACAAGAAATTGGCACATTTACAGAGCGAATTACAAAAGAAATTCCTGTTGAAAATGGATTGTTGCAATGGCAAAAAGCCAACTGTGCCTTATTAATTGTGATGGAACGTTACGGAAAAAATGGTAATATTTCTTTTTCTTTAATGGATCAACCCCTTTCCGAGAAAGGAGCCATTGCGACAACCTGGGCCCATGATCATCATAATTTAATGGTGATGGGTAATACGATTGAGGATATTCTGTTAGCGCAGAATGAATTATTAGCGATGCAAGGCGGCTATTTGGTTGCTTCGGATCAGCAAGTGATGGCAACTTGTCCTTTACCAATTGGTGGGATTTTATCGCAAGCACCGATTGAACAATTAGGCGCTTCTTTACAAAAAGTTCGACAAGCTATGCAAGCGTTAGGCTATCAAAATATGAATGAAATCATGTCCTTTTCCACACTATCATTGCCTGTCTCGCCAGCCATTAAAGTGACAGATTTTGGGATGATGGATACGAAGTCACAACGTTTCTATCCATTAGTTTTTCCAGAGGATGGAGTTCTTTTGCATGAAAACACTCATTAAAAATGTGCATATACTAACAATGGATGAGCAATTTTCAGAAATCAAAGCCGGCTATTTAGTGATTGAAGAAGACACAATTGTGGAATTAGCACCAATGACCACACTTGATGAAAAGCGAATGGCTGCAAATCAAGTAATCGATGGTCAAAATGGAATTTTAATGCCTGGGATGATTAACACCCATACCCATGTAGGCATGATTCCGTTTCGTTCGTTAGGAGACGATGTGCCAGATCGACTCCGGCGTTTTCTTTTTCCATTAGAACAATTCATGACAAAAGAATTAGTAGGATGCAGTAGTGATTATGCAATTGCCGAAATGTTACTGAGTGGTATTACGAGCTTTTGTGATATGTATTATTTTGAAGATGAAATTGCTAAAAGTTGTGAAAAAATGAGTGTTCGTGCTTTGCTCGGAGAGACGATCATTGATATGCCCACTTGTGATAGTCCGGAGCCTTCAGGCGGTCTTTTTTACGCGGAAACCTTTATTCGCAAGTGGCAAGGCCATCCGTTGATTACGCCTATACTTGCGCCACATGCACCGAATACCAACTCACCAGAAGTGTTGGCAAAAATTATTGAACTTAGTCGGCGATACCAAGTTCCTGTGACCATGCACGTTGCTGAAATGACTTATGAAATGGCTGAGTTTGAAAAAGCCTATCAAAAAACACCAATTGCTTTCTTAGAAGAACTGGGTTATTTGAGCGAGCCGTTTATTTTAGCGCATTGTATTTTGGCAACAGATGAAGATCTTGCGAGTTTAGCTGCGACTAATGGAAAAGCGCGTGTCGCTCATTGTATCGGTGCGAATACTAAATCAGCCAAAGGCGTAGCGCCGATTAAGCAAATGCTTGATCAAGGGATTATTGTCGGTTTAGGCACGGATGGACCTAGTAGTGGGAATACATTAGATTTATTCACCCAAATGCGCATGGTTGCGAATTTTCATAAGACAGCACACCAAGATCGCTCCTTGTTTCCTGCGAAAGAAATTGTTTATCTGGCAACGATGGGGGGCGCTAAAACATTAGGTTTGGCGGAGCAAGTCGGCTCATTGGAAGTGGGCAAAAAAGCGGATATAACATTAATTGAAACGCAATCAGTTAATATGTTTCCGATTTTTGATGCCTATTCAGCGTTGGTTTATTCAGCAAATGCTAGCAATGTTGAAGCCGTTTGGGTGAACGGTCAACAGTTAGTTGCCAATAAAGAATTACAACAAGCTAATCTCAAAGAAATCAAGGAAAAATTATATCAGGCCATGAATACGTTTGTGAAAGAAGCTAAAAAAAGAGCTGCTCTCTAAACAAAGCAAGTATGACGTATCGGATTGATTAAATAACGCTGAATTGACGTTTAGTGATTCAGGTTCTAATAGAGCTCAGACAAACTTTTAATGAAAGAGTTGTCTGTGTTCTTTTTTGTTATAAACATTTTTCTTTTTCTATATATATTTTTAAGGTAAGTTGTATTATAGTAAGTTTGAGAAGATGAGAATGAGAGGAAAAGCAATGAATATACAACGGTTTATAGAAAAACGCAAAGCACGTGGTTTGTCGCAAAGTGAATTAGCTAAAGGGATTTGTACGCAAGTTACGGTTAGTCGCTTTGAAAAGAATGGTCAAGTCCCAACTTTAAAAATATTGATCCAACTATGTAATCGTTTAGAGCTACCTTTGGGGGAACTCTTCCCGCGCGTAGGGATTAAACAACCTGAAATTCTTGAAAAAATGGAAGAAGCAGAATTCTTCTTGATTACCAGCGAACATGACCAATTGCAAACAATTTTAAAAAATATTCCTTTTGATGAAATCAAAGATTCCCAACTGTTATTAGAATATTATTATTTACAAGGCTTTGTCATGATTTTTCAAAATGCTTCGTTGATGGATTGCTTATTTACCTTTGAAAAACTTCTGTTTGAAGAGCAAAAATACACGAGCGATATTTACCGTTTGTTAGCTTTTACTGGAATTGGCATGGCCTATGCCAAAGAAGGCGAAATTGAGAAAGCGGAATTTTATTTCAATAAGGTCTTCAAGGAAATATATCTTTATACTATTCAATCAATGGAAGATACTTGGCGAGTATTAAATGTTGTCTTTCACTGTGGTGTTTTTTATGCAGAAAAAGGCGATTTAGAAACAAGTGATGCTTTGTTAGAGTATGCGATTTCCATCTGTTCTGATAATCACGTCACATATTACTTGGCAAGAGCAGCTTTCCAACTTGCGAAAAATGCCTTAGCTGAAGAAAAGCCGCAAGAGCAAATTTTAGAACTACTACAAGATGCCCGCGCGTATGCAAAAATCAATAAAAACCGCATCTTGTTGGAAGCAATTCAAACATTGAAAGAAACAATTTTATCTAAGAATAATTAGTTTATATAGAAAATTATATATTTATTTTCAAAATATAATAAAAAAAGCGTTTTTTAAAAGAGTTCAAGACATGTTACGACCTTAAATGAAAATTTTAAGGTCGTTATTTTATATAAAAAAATATATAAACGACTTGACTGGCATCAAATAAAGGCGTATGATTCATTTGTGAATAAATGTGAAATAAAACACAATCTTTCGTGGAGAGGAAGTCTTGAGGTGCAACAAAGTCAAACTATTTATTTGATGGGCACAGTAATAGATGTATTTGTAGACCATGAAGAACCTGAAAAAATTCTAGAAGAAGTGCATCAACGATTGATCACTTATGAACAACGATTTAGTGCAAATGATTCCACTTCGGAACTGATGGCTGTCAATCAACAAGCTGGGCAAAAACCAGTCAGCGTTCATCCAGAGTTGTATCAATTAATTGCATTAGGGAAAAAACATAGTTGTGATCCAGCTAGTCATTTGAATGTTACCATTGGCCCGTTAGTTCAAACATGGCGAATCGGTTTTAAAGATGCCCGTGTCCCGTCAGAAGAGGAAATTAAAGCCTGTTTGAAAAAAATTAATCCAGAAAAGATTCACTTAAATCCCTTAAAACAAACGGTTTTTTTGGAAGAAGAAGGAATGAAATTAGATCTGGGGGCTTTAGCAAAAGGCTATATCGCTGATTTACTAATTGCCTATTTGAAAGAAGTCCATGTGACGTCTACTTTGATTAATCTGGGCGGCAATATTGTGACATTGGGGCCCTCTACGCATCAAAACAAAAAATGGCGAATTGGTATTCGCAATCCGCAAAAATCCAGAGAAACAATCAGCTTACTTGTCGAAGTGGCTAATCAATCGGTTGTGACGTCGGGCATTTATGAAAGAAGTTTAACCGAAGCTGGGCGAGTCTATCACCATTTGTTGGATCCGACAACCGGTTACCCATTGGAAACTGAAATGGCCAGCCTTACAATTATCTCGGATGCTTCAGTGGATGGTGAGATTTGGACAACGCGTTTATTTGGCTATCCAATTCCAGAAGCGCTTGAAATCCTCAATCAACTAGATGGGATTGAAGGAGTCATCATTACACAAGACCAGCAAATTTTATATAGCAGCGGGTTAGCAGATACTCTTCACATTATCCATTCATAGAACCGAAAAAGAAAGGACAGCTCATTATGAAAAAAATTATCGGCTTAGTAGGAACGAACTCAGAGCAATCAACCAATCGTCAACTTTTGCAATTTATGCAACACTATTTTGCGCAGGAGGCTGATATTGAACTAGTTGAAATTGTTGACTTTCCTATGTTTAACAAGCCAGAAGACAAAGTTTTGCCAGAAATAGTTAAAACGGTTGCTGAAAAAATTGAAGCAGCAGATGGCGTCATTATCAGTACGCCTGAATATGACCATGCGGTGCCGGCTTCTTTGATGAATGCCCTAAGTTGGTTATCTTACGGGATTTTTCCGTTTGTTGATAAACCAGTTATGATTACTGGTGCATCCTATGGCACGTTAGGTTCCTCTAGAGCACAAGCACATCTACGTCAAATTTTAGATGCTCCTGAATTGAAAGCACGAATTATGCCAAGCTCTGAATTTCTATTAGCGCATTCCTTACAAGCTTTTGATGAAAACAATGCGTTAAAAGATTCAGAACAAATAGATAAACTAGCTGGTTTGTTTGCAGATTTTTGTGTATTTATTGAAATTACAGAACAGCTGAAACATGCGCATGCGCAAAATAAAAAAGAAGCAGAAAATTTCTCATGGGAAACGATTTAACGAAATGGAGTGAATAAAATGAAATTAATTGGGATCGTCGGATCAAACGCTGATTCTTCTTATAATCGGTTACTACTGCAATATATTGGCAAAGAGTTTTATAAAATGTTCGACTTGGAAATTTTAGAAATTAAAGATATTCCAATGTTTAATCAAAGTAAGGATCAAACGAACAGTGTCTTGATTCAGAATATGAATCGCAAAATTTTACAAGCAGACGGCGTAATTATTGCGACGCCCGAACATAACCATACCATTCCTGCCGGTTTGAAAAGTGTGTTAGAATGGTTATCTTTCAAAATTCATCCGCTGGAAAATAAACCAGTAATGATTGTTGGTTGCTCTTATTATGATCAAGGAACCTCGCGTGCGCAATTACATCTCCGTCAAATTCTTGATGCACCTGGTGTCAATGCAATCGTGATGCCTGGAAACGAGTTTTTATTAGGAAAAGCGAAAGAAGCATTTGATGAAAACGGCAACTTAATTGCGGAGGGAACACGTCAATTTTTAGAAAGCACATTACAAAAATTCGTGGAATTCATTGATGTGATTTCAAAATTAGAAGGGGCTAAGCCAAAAGACTTACCTGAGGATTTACATGCAAAAGGAACCATTGAAACAACGATCGAAGGGGTTGATATGGCAGCAGATGATTGGGTAGAACAAGCAGCAGAAGCGGTTCAGGCTGTGGAAGGCGACACATATGTAAAATTAGATCGAGGCATTTTAACCGTAGATCAGCTAAATTATTTCTTAAAATCAATGCCAATGGAATTGACTTATGCAGACAGTAACAATCAATTTTTATATTACAATAAAAAAATGGCTGCTGAAGAAATGTTTGCTAAACGGCAACCAGGACAAGTTGGTAATCCATTAGCGAATTGCCATCCGCCAAAAGCATTGAAAAATGTAGAATGGGTGATTCAACAATTACGGTCAGGAAAAACAGATGCTATTCGCGTTCATGTTCCAATGCACGGACCAGATACCTATGTAGTGCATAATTATCAAGCGATGTATGATGATAATGGAAATTACGCGGGAATTAATGAGTATATTTTAGACTTTAAACCAATTGTTGATTGGTATTTAAAACAAACTGGGCAAGAATTAGTCGGTGGAAAAAACGTCGATGCAGTCAGTGGTGCCTCCAAAAAAGAAGCGCCAGAAACGGCAGATAGTGTATCAAGTGCATCAGTCCATGAAGAAGAGTCAGCGACCGAAAAGCCAACAGTTGACAGCGTTTCTAGCGCTTCAATTAAAGAGTAAAATAACAGCAAAAAATAGCGGCAACAAGTAGTCATACTGTATTCAGATTAGCAATGCCAAATGAGGACTTTTATTGACAGAAGCTGATACTTAAAAGAGTAAGAACTTTATAGGAAGATAGTATAGAAGACGAACCAAAAGTTTCAATCATTTTTGACGAATAGGCTAGAAAAGAAACAGAAAATTAGTCAAACAAATCAGCTTTTCTTTAAATTTAAAGTAAAAAAATAACAAAAAAAGCCTCCTTGGTGACGCAAGGGGGCTTTTTTTGGTTAAAATAATACTTTTCTATGAAGATTCCTAAATATTGAAAGAATCATTTTTAAATTTGTGGAAAAAATAAGCAAGATTGACACTCACGTCTTGTTAAAAAAATAGATACTTAAGGCGTGATAGTTTGGAGTTGAAAATGTGACTACTTTGTTAGATGAATTATTAGACCAAGAATTCCGAGATAAATTACTTATTTATCAAACTTTTATGAATAGTGAAGGTCCATTATTAAAAGAAGAATTTTATGGATATTTTGATTTATCCACTCAAAAGTTAGAATCGTTGTGCCGTCAAATAAATTATGAATGTACACAGATTTCTTCAAGGAGTCAAATTCTTTTTCCAGCTAAAGGACTGATTAGTGCGCAAAAATTATCGCAAATTGATTATCAAGCCTTAAGAAAATATTATTTTGATCAATCACTAATGGCCAAGTTGTTTCTTGATGTGGGCCTCTATCAAAAGCACACGATTCAAGAATTTTCTCAAATTCATTTTATGAGCAAAAGCAAAATTTATGCCTTCTCGTATAAACTAAATCTGATTTTAGCTAATTGGCGTATTAAATTAAAGTCAACAGGCTTGGTTGGAGAAGAGAAAAATATCCGAAGTTTTTGTTTTCAATGCTTGTATTATTTTTATGGAAGTAATCAAGAAAGGCTGCCTAACATTTTGCTGGAAAATAGTCCTGGCATTAAACAATTTATAAACGATCTACAATTGATGTATCAAAGAACGTTTAGTCTTAATCAAAGCGCACAACTATTTATTCTTTTAACGATTCAACGTTTTCGTGTATTTTCTGATCATGTAGTGGACTCTTTTACGGAAGTTCATGTGCCTAGCTGTTTACAGCATGCGTTTGAAAAAATTTATACAAGCGAAACCCCTCTTTTTAAAGAGGATTTTGGCAAAGAGACTTCATATATTTTTCTTTTTTTAAGTTTAAATGAATACATTGATAGTCCGATTGTTTTTCCAGACAAGTTAACCATGTTAGACGAATTTATTGATCATATGAATAGTGTTATTCCTTTCTTTGAAAAGCGAATTACGGTGGAAACAAAAGAAAAATTAAAGTTGATTTGTTATCGCTGGGACCGCCTATACTTTTCAGTGGCTGCATTTATTCCCGCCAAGCAGAGCAGTTTCTTTGAAGAGCGGTTTCCTCAAATTCATCGCGCCTTAGATGGTTTTATACAAAAGACAGAGTCGCTGTATCAAAAACGATTTTTAATGTATGAACGCGTGCATCTATACTATGATTTTATGTTTTGTTTGTTAAATGATCGGTCTTTTTGCGCAATTGAAAAAACGATTCATGTATTTGTTGATTTTTCTGGTGGGGAGGATTATAACCGCTTTATTGCAAAAATTATTGCTTCTTTCAATTATATGGATGTGATGATTGATCACAAATTAACCTTAGAAACCGATTTGTATTTGTCCGATTTTTATAGTTCGAAAGTACGGTGTCGTCAATTGACATGGCGTCATTTGCCGGAAACAAAAGATTGGCAAGTATTTGCTGAGGTAGTCAGAGAACTAAGAAAGGGAGAGACTCAGAAAAATGAGCACTATGGGAGAGACCCAATCGAGATGTGGCGAGAACAAGAATACGAAGGATAGTCAATTGAGACAAGCAGGTAACTATAAAGATTTAACTGGTCAAAAGTTTGGTGAGTTGACAGTAGTAGCACCAACGGCAAAAAGAAAAGAAGGGCTAATTGTTTGGGCCTGTCGCTGTTCTTGTGGGAGCTATACAGAAGCTTCAAGAAGACAACTAATTCGTGGGTATCGAACCAAATGTGCGCACCATCGCTATCAAACAATGTTGAAAAAAAACTATCATGAATTAGTCGTGGTACGGATCGAAAGTATTCAACAGACAATGAAAGCGTATTGTCTGTGTTCGTGCGGACAATCTTGCTGGGTTCGCTGTGAAAATTTGTTGAATGGCCATACCAAAAGTTGCGGTCATCGTAAAAAGAAGGATTACCGACAAAGAGTTGCTGGTGTAATTCCAGGGAAGTTGCAAAGTAAACGCCCCAAAAATAATAGCAGTGGACACAAAGGGGTGAGCCAGACCGCTTCTGGGAAATGGCTGGCTTATATCTCTTTGAAAGGCAAGCGCCATAACTTAGGTATCTTTACGAAAAAAAGTGAAGCAATTTTAGCAAGAAAATTAGCAGAACGTCGTCTATTTCAACCAATTTTACAACAAGAAATAGTGACTATAAATAAGGAAGATTAGCAACAGAGAGGATGCGAAAGATGTTAGCAGGCTTATTTTCAGTAACTGGAATGATTTTATTGGGGATTTTATTTTGCTTAATTGGTTATCAAACGTTTCGAAAACATCATCATTAAGAGAAGAATGTTCTAGCTAGATAATTTCATCGACAGATGAAATTATCTAGCTTTTTTTATAAAAAAGCTAAGAAAAGGATAAGAGATTGTGGAAATTCTTTAGGTTGTTTAACAAAGCCTTAATTTCCTTTGTTTTAGATTGTGGTTAAAAAGATTTTTCTCTATACTAAGTCTTCGGAAATCAAAGAAAAGAAAGGAGCGAGTGATGTGGTTAAAAAAATTGGTTTAAGTATAATGCTCTTATTTTTTTTCTTAATTATCGCACTCCCAATCTATGCGTGGAAGATTGAGCCGAATTTAGTTCACGTTAATCAGGTGACTTTGGGAAAGAAAAATCAACGAGAACCATTGAATGTTGTGCAACTTTCGGATATACAAGTTTCAGAATTTTATGAGACGAAGCGGTTAGATAAAGTCATAAAAAAAGTCAATCGTGAAAAACCAGATATTATCGTTTTTACAGGTGATTTATTTGACAATTATGCCAAAAATCCGCAACAAAAAGAACCGATGATTGAAAAATTAAAACAGTTGCAAGCGACAATTGGGAAATATGCAGTTTGGGGAAATCATGATTACGGTGGCGGTGCTTCTTCGGTGTATGATGAAGTCATGGAGGCCAGTGGCTTTACCGTTATGAAAAACCAAGGAGAAACAGTAACCTTAGCAGATGGACGCCGTCTTTTTATTGGTGGTTTAGATGACTCGTTATTAGGAAATCCTTCCGTTTCAGAAACATTGTCCTATCGAGAAACGTATGACTATGCGTTATTAATGACCCATGAACCAGATGTCGCGGATGCATTTGTTGGTACGGGTACACAGTTAGTTTTAGCAGGACATAGCCATGGCGGACAAATTTGGATTCCTTTATATCCAATCACAAATGTTTTAGCTGAAAAGTATACCAGAGGATTGTATCAGTTGGATCAAGAAACGCAACTATATGTTAATACAGGCTTAGGGACGACCGCCATTCATGCCCGTTTTGGGGTGATCCCTGAAATTACACATTTTACTATCTATATTTAAAAAGTCTGGTCAATCCGACCAGACTTTTTTCTGTTATTTAACAGAATTATTTTTAAGAAAAAGATGTTCATATTTTGGTGAAACGTTTCTATAAAATGCTTTAAAATATCTAGAAAAGAGTATTTTTATGGAAAAAGAAGCAGGGGAAATAATTTCTTTATAAATGGTCTATAGCGCTTTTTAATGCTGTTATTTTTAAATAAAACCACAATGTAAGGGTTTACAACCGTTTGAAGTGAATGTATAATCTGTTTGTAGAAACGTTTCACTAAAAAGAAAGGAACCCTGCTTATGAAAAAACTAAAAAAGTTTTATGATCAGCGGCAATTGCATTGGATGGTACTTCCGGGTGTAGCATTCATGATTGTCTTTAACTACATTCCAATTTATGGAATTATCATTGCTTTTAAAAATTATACGATTGTTGACACGGTTTCTTCTGCACCATGGGTTGGACTTGAAAATTTTCGAATCATTATGGAAGATAGTTTTTTTTGGGAAGCAGTTCGTAATACCTTAGCGATTAGTTTAATGAAACTTTTTTTAGGATTCGCTATTCCGATTATCTTAGCGGTAATGATTTTTGAAATGAGAGATGGACATTTAAAAAAAGTGATTCAGACAATTTCTTATATTCCGCACTTTTTTTCTTGGATCGTTTTAGGCGGGATGTTGATTTCGTGGCTTTCAACAAATGGCTTTATCAACCAAGTCATGATGTCGTTAGGCTTAATGAATCAGGGCGTCAATCATTTGTTAGATCCTGATAAGTATTGGTGGATTGCTGTTCTTTCTGATTTGTGGAAAGAAGTAGGTTGGGGCACGATTCTCTATCTTGCTGGTATGTCTCGCATTGATCCAACGTTTTATGAAGCCGCGAGAATTGATGGTGCTTCAAAATTAACACAAATCCGAACGATTACTTTGCCCTTATTAGCGCCGATTATTTCGTTGAACTTAATTCTAAATGTTAGCGGTTTATTGGGATCGAACTTAGATCAAACGTTGGTTTTAATGAATGCTCAAAACCAAAACAAATCAGAAGTAATTAATTCATTTGTTTATCGTATGGGGCTAACGCAAGGGGACTTTTCTTATGCGACGGCAGTTGGTTTAGGGATTTCTGTTATTTCAATTGTTTTATTAGTCATTACAGATCGCATTACTAGAAAAATGAACAATGGTCGGTCGGTTATTTTATAAAGGAGGCAACAGCTGTGATTAAAAGAAAATCAAAAGAAAACAAATGGTTTTACTTTTTCAATACGTTAATTCTTGTGTTGTTTTCTTTATTAATTATCGTGCCAATTTGGAATATTTTAGTTTCCTCAGTTTCGTCAAGTTCGGGTTTAGCCGGTAAAGGCTTGGTTTTATGGCCGAAAGGATTTACGCTAGAAAATTATCGGAAAGTTTTTTCGGATAGTAGCATTCCGCGAGCGTTTTTGATTTCTGTTTTAAAAACAGTCATCGGTGCGTCGACGCATACGCTGTTCTGTGCAATTGTTGCTTATGGACTTAGTAAATCTAGACTAGTCGGGCGTAATATTTATACAACGATGGGTGTCATTACAATGTACTTTGGTGGGGGCATGATTCCCACGTATCTTTTGATTAAGTCATTAGGACTCTTAGATACCTTCTGGGTATATATCATTCCAGCTTTATTTAGCTATTATGATGTAGTTATCTTAATGAACTTTTTCCGAGAAATTCCACCATCTTTAGAAGAATCCGCCAAAATAGACGGCGCCAGTGAATTTCAAATTTTTTATAAAATCTTTTTACCTTTAACAAAACCGGCATTAGCCACCATTATTTTATTTAACGGGGTAGGTCAATGGAATGACTTTATGACCACGAAATTATACATTACCAAAGAATATCTGTATCCATTGCAGATGAAAATTTATGAAATTATTGTTCAATCCAACTTGAGTACCATGACAGAGAGCGGCAGTACAGATATGGTGGTGCAGGCAACGACACGTGGTGTTCAGCTGGCAACAATTGTCATTACAACGATACCAATTTTAATCATTTATCCATTACTACAAAAACACTTTATCGGCGGTATGATGGCCGGTGCAGTAAAAGAATAAAGAAAGTAGGGAACAATATGAAAAAAGTTTTAGGCGGTTTATTGGTGGCAACGGCGGTCGTTAGTTTAGCGGCCTGTAGCGGTGGGGAAAAGAAAGCTAGCTCAGATGTCTCAATTAAGGATCGGTATGAATTAGATGAAAAGACGCCTGCTTGGAAGTTAGATAAGAAGAAAGAACCGACCAAGATTAAATGGTATATTAACTCAGATTGGACGGCATTGCCTTTTGGAAAAGATGTGACCACCGCGCAGATTAAAAAAGACTTAAATGTGGATATTGAATTTATTTCCGGCGATGATTCAAAATTAAATGCCATGATTTCAAGTGGAGATATGCCTGATATCGTGACATTAACTGAAAAAACTGGACAAGCAGCATTGAAAGCAGATTCTTGGGCCTATTCTTTAAACGATTTAGCTAAAAAATATGACCCCTATTTAATGAAAGTTGTTAACCAAGATACGTTTAAATGGTATGCCTTAGAGGATGGAAAAACATATGGTTACCCTAATTACTCTAATACAAAAGCGGATTATGAAAGTGGAAATATCCCAGTAAATGATAATTTTGTTATTCGTGAAGATGTCTATAATGCATTAGGCAAGCCAGACGTTTCAACACCAGAAAATTTTGAAAAAGTCATGCAACAGATTAAAGAAAAATATCCTGAGATGACCCCAATGGGCTTCACCACAGTGGGCGATGGTGCAGGACCATTTTTAGACAAATTACAAGACTTCTTAGGTGTTCCTTTAGAGGATAAAAATGGTAAATACTATGATCGAAATTTAGATAAAGAATACTTAGAATGGTTAAAAACATTTAATGATGTTTACCGAGCAGGCAATATTAGTGATGATAGCTTCACAGATGATGGGGCAACGTTTGATGAAAAAGTGAAACAAGGAAATTATGCAACCATGCTCGTTGCTGGAACCAGTGGTCAAGGTGGGAACTTTACAGAATTTATGAAAAAATCTGGCACACGTTATATAGCCATTGATGGACCAAGTAGCACTTCTGGCCGAAAACCAACATTAAATCAAACCGGCATTTCAGGTTGGTTAAGTAATTACATTACGAAAGATGCGAAAGATCCAGCGAAAGTCACTCAACTATTCACATATTTAATTGATGAACCGGGACAAATTTTAACAAAATATGGCGTTGAAGGAGTTACTTATGCGTACAATGATCAAGGGAAAATTGATTATTTACCAGAAGTGAAAAAATTAGAACAAACAGACAATGATGCCTACAACAAAAAATATGGCATTAGTCGTTTCCTATACTTTAACAATGACCGTGTTAATAAACTAAAAGTGCCAATGGAAAGTGCCTTAACGCAAATGCAAGAATGGGGCAAAGGAAAATTAGTCCCACATTTCGTAATTGAAAATATTAATCCAGATGCAGGAACGCCGGAAGCTCGGGCGAATGAAGCGATTGAAACCAAACTAAATACAACCGTTATTTCAATGATTCGTGCGAAAGATGATAAAGCCTTTGACAAATCTTTAGAAGACTACAAAGCATTCTTAAAATCAAATAAATGGGATGCAATTGAAAAAATAAAATCTGAGAAAATGGCGGAAAACAGAGACAAACTTAAGTAAGAGAGGAGGAGAGAAAAGCGGATAAAGCAACGAGAAATCCGCTTTTCTCTTTTAATATGAATAAGCTATTTGCATATGAAGGTTGGTATTATCGGATTTTTTCTTTTATTGCCAACTTGATCATTATTAATTTTCTCTTTTTAATTACCTGTATAACAGGCATCTTTAGCGGTGTCGGCTTAATTGCGTTGTATCGAACGATTTATCGTTTGTATCGTGAAAAAGATATTCCTGTTTTACGAACGTTTTGGACAGCGTTAAAAAATAATATCATGCGAGGTTTTATTTTAACAGGTGTCTTGTTCGTTGCTTTTTTACTAGGCGGTATTGCCGTAACAAGTTTATTTAAAATAGCCACCAGTTTAGGTTTCTTAGCTATTTTTCTATTAAGTTTTGTTGCATTATTTTTGACGAGTTTTCTTTTTCTCTTTTCCGTTTTTAATTGGTCCGTTAAAAAGACACTAGGTGAGACGGTTTATGTGGTCTTAAGTAATAGTGCCAATGCGATTATTTTGTTTATTTTACCTCTTTTAACGTTTGTTTTTTTCTATAAGCTTAATTTGTTTTTATATATTGCGTTAGGATTCGGGACAACGGCTTTTCTTCAAGTTGCGTTTTTTCAGAAAGTGTTAGGTGTGGAACATGAATGAGTATTTTGAGTTTTGGCAAAAGACCAAGGAAGAACTTCAAAAAATACCGCTAGATATCCATCGGCGGGTCATTGACTATCCATTGGAAAATGTTCAAGTGGAACAGGTCGACTTTTTAAGTTTCCTAGGTGAGCGCATCTTTGGCTATTTGTTACTTCCTAAAACGGCGGGGAAACAGCCAATAGTGATTGACTGTTTAGGCTATATGAATCATATTCAAGAACCTTGGCAATTTGCTCATTGGACACAAATTGGTTGTGCTTGTTTTGTCATTGATAATCGAGGTCAAGGGGGATTAACCAAAGATCGCGTGCCATATCAAACAATTTGGCATGAAGCACCAATGGGACGAGGATTTCTAGACAAAGAAGATTGGTACCAACGCCGCTTGTTTGCCGACCATTTACGTAGCGTAGAAGTGGTGCGTACCTTTACTGAAATTAATCAGGACCAAATCATTCTTCGTGGTGGTTCCCAAGGGGGTGGCGTAGTGTTAATGGTGAACAGTTTAGTCGACTTCCCGATTTTAGCTACTTTTGCAGATGTTCCAAGTCATTCTTGTTTAGAAAATCGAGTAGCAGAAGGAACGGGTTCGTATCAAATTATTCATCAGTACTTACAAGAGCATCCTCAAGCGCATGAAAAAATTGCCGCGGTTCTTCCTTATTTTGATAGTCGCCACTTTGTTTCGCAAATTAAAAATCCAGTCTTTGCTTCTGTTGGGAGTCACGATCCGATATGTCCAATGAAAGATTTTTTCCCTTCTTATCATCAGATAAAGGCAAGAAAAGCAGTCAGAGTGTATTGGAAAAAAGGCCATGGTGGCGGTGAAACAACTCAGATCCGTCGTGAAATGCGTCAAATTCAACAACTATTGCAGGAGGTTAAAAATGAAAATAGCTACGTATAATGTCCGGGTAGATACAGAGTATGACCAAGATTGGCAATGGTCTTTTCGTAAAGAGGCTGTTTGTCAGTTAATCAATTTTCATGATTGGAGCCTTTGTTGTATTCAAGAAGTACGACCGAATCAAGTCAGGGATTTAAAGGCGTATACAACATTCACCTGTCTTTCTGCGGAAAGAGAAGGGGATGGTCAAGGAGAAGGACTAGCGATTCTCTATAACGAACAAAAAGTTCAGACTATTGATACAGGGTATTTTTGGTTATCTGAAACACCTCAGCAGCCAAGTATCCATCCTGAAGCTGGCTGTCCAAGAATTACTTTGTGGGGACTATTTAAGGAAACGACTCAAAATACGCCTTTTTTAGTCATCAATGTTCATTTGGATCATATTTCAGCTCATGCTCGTTTAGCAGGAATGACCGTTATCTTAGAGGAGTTACATGACAAAATTGCACAGTATCCAACTTTATTAATGGGAGATTTTAATGCAGAGTCGGGGGAAGAGGTTCATCAACTTGTTCAAAAAAAATTTCAAGATAGCAAAAATTTAGCTACTCATTATGGCCCAAGAGGAACATTTCAAAATTTTACTTACACAAAACCTTGGGCGGAATTAGAAGAAATTGATTATATTTATGTAAAAGGTTGGCAAGTACAGCAAACCGCAAGTTTAACAGATAGTATTGATGGACGTTTTCCCTCCGACCATTTTCCTTTAGAAGCAGAAGTATGTATTGAAGAAAGGTGAGAGTATGAAAGAAAATCAACTGATTCAATTAGTCGAAGAAATGACAATTGATGAGAAAATTAATCAATTATTACAATTAGCAGCAGCGTTTTATTCAGATAAAGCAGAAGAAAAGACCGGCCCTATGTCAGAGCTAGGACTAAGTCAAGAAACGATTGATACGGCGGGGACAACACTGGGTGTTTCTGGTGCAAACGAAGCAAAACGTGTTCAAAAAGAATATATGCAAAATCATCGATTAAATATTCCAACACTTTTAATGGCGGATATTATTCATGGTTTCAGAACCATCTTTCCGATTCCTTTGGCTTTAGGAAGCACTTGGGATGAAGCAGCGGTTGAAAAAATGGCGGAGATTTCAGCAAAAGAAGCTGCTGTTTCAGGATTACATGTAACCTTTTCACCAATGGTTGATTTAGTGCGCGATCCACGTTGGGGACGTGTCATGGAGTCAACAGGTGAAGATCCATTACTCAACAGCCGCTTAGCTGCTGCAATGGTTAGAGGTTACCAAGGAGAAAATTTAAAAGAAGACAATTGGCGAGTAGCCGCGTGCGTGAAGCACTTTGCGGCATATGGTGGTGCCTTAGCTGGTCGGGATTATAATACGGTAGATATGTCTGAACGGCAGCTAAGAGAAATGTATTTACCTGGCTATAAAGCTGGATTAGATGCGGGTGCAAAACTTGTCATGACGTCCTTCAATACAGTGGATGGGATTCCTGCTACAGGCAACCAATGGCTGTTTAGAGACGTATTACGAAATGAATTTGGATTTGAAGGGGTTGTGATTTCAGACTGGGGAGCGATTAAAGAATTAATTCCTCATGGCGTTGCCAAAGATGAAAAACAAGCGGCAGAATTGGCTATCAAAGCTGGTGTAGATATTGAAATGATGACCACGTGTTATCCAGATTATTTAAAAGAATTACTTGAAGAAGGCCGGATTGCTGAAACACTTATTGATGAAGCAGTTATGCGAATTTTAAAACTAAAAAATGAGCTAGGCTTATTTGAAAATCCCTATCGTGGTGCGGATGAACAAGCGGAAGCAGAAGTGATTTTAAGCAAAGAACATCGAGAAATAGCTAAAAAGATTGCTCAAAAATCAATGGTTCTTTTAAAAAATGAAAATATTTTGCCTTTTACACCGCAAGAAAAAATCGCGCTTGTCGGCCCAGGGGCCCAATCACAAGATATTTTAGGGGCTTGGTCATGGCAAGGAAAGAAAGAAGAAGCCATTTCCCTCGTGGCTGGGGCCCAAAAATTAACCACAAATCTTCTAGTTGCCCAAGAACCCTTTGATTACTTTGAACCGACCGCGGCGGCCATTGAAGAGGCTTTAACGTTAGCTAGTCAAGCAGATAAAGTAGTAGTGGCACTAGGCGAAACAGATTGGATGAGTGGGGAAGCTGCCAGTCGCAGTGATATTCGTCTACCCGAAAAACAATTAGCGGTAGTTGCACAAATTATTGAGAAAAATCCCAATGTTGTTGTCACGGTCTACAGTGGCCGGCCCTTAGATTTGCAAGGGATAGATGTTGCAAAAGGAATTGTGCAAGCTTGGCAACCTGGAACAGAAGGGGGCAATGCGCTAGCAGAAATTTTGTGGGGACAGTACAATCCAAGTGGTCGTTTAAGTATGTCGTTTCCAGAAACGGTTGGTCAAGTGCCAATTTTTTACAATGTCGACAATACTGGGCGTCCTTATGAGTCAGCACCAGAAGAAAAATATGTTTCTAAATATTTAGATGTCTCTAATTACGCTAAATATCCCTTTGGATTTGGCTTAAGTTATAGTCATTTCTCTTATCAACCAATTCAACTAAGTGCATTAACATTTACCAAAGAACAACCAGTCACGGTCTCTGTTTTAGTAAGAAATAACAGTCCAATCGCTGGAGAGGAAACCGTGCAATTTTATGTACGTGATTTGGTGGGACAAGTGGTTCGCCCAATTAAAGAGTTAAAAGATTTCCAAAAAGTTTGGCTGGAACCAAAGGAAGAAAAAGAAGTTCAGTTTCTTCTTTCAGAGGATATGGTGTGCTATGTTCATTCAGACAATCAGGTAACCAGTGATGCAGGTGAATTTATCGTAATGATTGGTGGAAATAGTCGCGATGTACAAACCGCAACAGTCACGTTAAATGAATAAGATGGGAAGGATAAGTTATGCAGATAAAGAAGCTTAAGCAAGCAGACACAGTTGCTACATTTCTAGAGACAGGTGATTTAAAAGAATTGAATAGCTGTGGCATGATGATTAATCAATTAGAAGGTAATCCTTTAGACGGCAGTATGAACCAACTCTATTTGCGGATAATTACAGGGGACACAATTAATTATCGACCAATGATTGGTTCCAACAGTCAAAGTGATTTTTATCTTTCAGATAATCAATTGACATGGCGGGGTGAATTTGAAGCGGTTCGTTACCAAGTTGACTTTCGTTTGGGGCCAAGCAATCAATGGTTCTGGCGGGTTAATGTCACTGGAACTGGCTTAGTAGATATTGTTTATGGTCAAGATATTGGCTTAGCGACAAAAGGAGCCGTTCAGTCAAATGAAGCGTATGTGTCGCAGTATCTTGATCATCACATTTGGCAAGAGGGCGAAGAGCTTGTTGTTTTATCAAGACAAAATCAACCGCAAAATGAGAAGTTTCCAGCCCTTATTCAAGGGAGTTTTCAAAAATTAGTAGGCTACTCAACGGACGGCTATCAATTTTTCGGACGTTCATTTAAACAAACAAACACACCAGAAGCATTGGGGAAAAGATATTTAGCAAATGAAGTCTATCAATATGAATTTGCTTACATCGCTTTACAAACGGAAGCCGTCCAATTAACGAATGAAAGTAAGGAATTTGTTTTTTATGGTGCGGTAACAGAAACACATCCGCAAGCATTAGCTGAACCTTTTTTATCGAAAGAAGCCTTACAAGCTATTTATGAAACTGTGACATTCGATTCATTAGAAGGAACACAGGACTATCCTCCGAAACTTTTAGGAGAACCTATCACAGGAAATCCATTAACAGAAGAAGAATTGGCCGCACTTTATCCCCTTCAGACACAAATTGAAAAAGTAGGAGGTCAGACGTATTCCTTTTTCACGGAAAATTACCATCATGTTGTTCTTCAAGAAAAAGAAATTGCCATGGAAAGAGCGCATGGCCACATTTTATTAAGTGGTAAAGGCTTAACGGTTGATGAACCTTTGCTTAGTACGACAGTGTATATGTATGGCATTTTCAATTCACAAGTAGTTTTAGGAAATACGACCATGAACAAATTAATGAGTAATAGCCGAAACGCTTTAAACGTTATGAAACGCTCTGGTCAACGAATCTACATTTTAGAGAATGGCTTATGGCGCTTACTAACAATGCCTTCTGCTTTTGAAATGGGGTTGAACTCTGCTACGTGGTATTATAAGTTGCCAAAGGATACAATTCGTGTACGCACTTTCACTTCGCCTGATTCAAGAGTGATTCAATTGGAAGTGACCAGTCAAAAGGATGTATATATGTGGGCTGTTTCTAACCATTTGTTATTAGGACCGGAAGAAGTACCAACCTATCAATTAGAACAAGCTGGCAAAACGCTTCGAGTGACGGGAAATCATTCTGCTACAGAAAATTATTACCCAGAACTAACCTATGCATTGACAGTTGATAAATCATTTCAAGTAACCGATAGCACATTATTTGGTGGAGCTGAAGCGGACTTATTAGTCTTGGCAATCGAAAAGACCCAAAAATTTTCACTACTTATTACGGGCAGTATAGAGGACCAAGCATTAGTTAATACACCATTAGATTTTGAAAAAGCAGAAAGTCAATATTTGGCATTCATTAATGGCTTGTTGCATCATTTTGAGTTAACACACACAGACTCAAGTGTGCAGCAAATGAATCAATTAACTCGTTGGTATACTCATAATATGCTCGTTCATTATTTGTCGCCACATGGCTTAGAACAATATGGTGGAGCAGCTTGGGGCACACGAGATGTGTCGCAAGGACCGACAGAATTTTTCTTTGCGACGCAACAGCCTAAGATCGTGGCCTCCATTATTCAGCATCTATTTGAAAATCAATTTGAGGACGATGGCAACTGGCCGCAATGGTTTATGTTTGACCGATACGAAGAACAAAAAGCCAGTGAAAGCCATGGCGATATTATCGTCTGGCCATTGAAAGTAGTGACTGATTATTTGGAACAAACTGCAGATTATTCAATCTTAGCTACGGAAATCCCTTATACAAGTCGCAAAGATAATCACAAAACAAAAGAAACAGCATCTTTATTTGAACATTTGAAAAAAGAAATAAATTATATTGAACAACATTTTTTACCAGAAACTTTTCTATCCTGTTACGGTGACGGCGATTGGGATGACACGTTACAACCTTATGATAATCGTCTTAAAGAGCAAATGGCTAGTAGTTGGACCGTTGCCTTAACGTATCAAGTGTTGAAAAAATTTGCGGCTTTAATTACGGAAATCGATGCTACTTATAGTCAGCACTTAACAATTTTAGTCGCAGGAATAAAGAACGATTTTCAAAAATATATGTTGGCGGATGAAACGATTCCAGGGTTTATTTATATGGAAACGCCAGAAACTTTTGAACAAATGATTCACCCAAATGACCAAAAAACAGGAATTCAATATCGATTATTGCCAATGACTCGTAGTATGTTAGCTGAATTATTAACACCGGAACAAGTAAGTCATCATTTAGAAATTATTGAAAAAGAATTAACGTTTCCTGATGGCGTGCGCTTAATGAACAAACCAGCGAACTATCGAGGCGGTGTGAGTACTAATTTTAAACGAGCAGAACAGGCGGCTAATTTTGGTCGCGAAATTGGCTTACAGTATGTTCATGCGCACATTCGCTATACAGAAGCGATGGCGAAAATTGGTCAGCGAGACAAAACCTGGCAAGCATTAATGCAAATCAATCCAGTTCAATTAAAAGAAGTGGTACACAATGCAGAGTTACGCCAAGCCAATGCCTATTTTAGTAGTTCCGATGGCGATTTTAAAACAAGGTATGAATCACAAGAAAATTTTGGTAAACTAAAAGATGGAAGTATTGGGGTAAAAGGTGGTTGGCGAATTTATTCAAGCGGGCCGGGAATTTATTTAAATCAATTAATTACAGCTGTTTTAGGGATTCGGCAAAAGGCCCAAAGTGTGGTTTTTGATTCCATGTTACCAGAAAAATTGTCTGGTTTAACACTAACTTACCAATTGTTTGATAAACCTGTCACATATAAATTTTACCCAAATCAGTCAGCGAAAATAGTTATCGATGGTCAAGAAGTTCCGTTTAAGTTTGAAGAAAACCCTTATCGAGAAGGGGGAATGGAAGTTCAAAAAGACGAGGTGCTTTCATTATTAAATGAAGCAAGTGTTATTGAAATTTACCATTAGAAAGGAGAGTAGTCCATGGTAGGAATTAAAGATATTGCAAAAAAAGCAGGCGTATCAATCTCGACCGTTTCTTACGCATTGAATGGTAGTTCAAAGGTAACTGAAGAAACACGAACGCGCATCCAAGCAATTGCTGAAGAGCTAAACTATGTTCCTAACATGGCCGCTCGCACATTAAAACGTCGTCAAACCAATATTATTGGTGTCTATTTGGCCGATTATGGCGGTAGTTTTTATGGTGAATTGTTGGAGGGAATTAAGAAAGGCTTAGCACTGTTTGATTATGAGATGATTGTCTGTAGCGGTAAAAAGTCACATCTTTTCATTCCTGAAAAAATGGTGGATGGGGCAATTATTTTAGATTGGACATTTCCAACAAAAGAAATTGAAAAGTTTGCTGAACGTGGCCATTCGATCGTTGTCCTTGATCGAACCACTGAACATAGGAATATCCGGCAAGTTCTCTTGGATAATCGTGGCGGTGCCACGCAGGCAATTGAGCAATTTGTCAATGTGGGTTCAAAAAAAGTTCTTCTGCTTTCTGGACCAGAAAAAGGTTATGATAGCCAAGAACGATTGGCTGTTAGTACACGAGAATTAACTCGTTTTGGGATACCTTATGAAATTATCCAAGGCGATTTTACCGAACCTTCTGGCTATGCGGCTGCTAAAAAAATTTTGAGTCAACCACAGACAGAACCAGTCGATGTTTTTGCTTTTAATGATGAAATGGCGATCGGTGTCTATAAATATGTTGCAGAAACAAATTACCAAATGGGGAAAGACATTCGGATTATTGGTTTTGATAATTCTGAACTAGGTGCGTTTGTGCAACCGCGATTAGCAACAATTGCCTATTCTAAACATCGATGGGGCATGGTGGCTGCAGAGAAAATTATTCATTTAATGCGGGGAGAACTTGCTGAGAGCGAACACATTTACACACGTTTTATAGAAGGAGAATCTTTTCCATCTGAATAATAAATAAAAAGTTTGGTCCAATGCTAGCTAAGCTAGCGGACCAAACTTTTTTCTGTAATGGTAATTTCTTCTGATGCAATGGGTTCATCCAGACTGAGAAGGCGATCTCTAAATTTAAAATGGACCGGCTTGTTCTCATTAATAAATTCATACGGGTAAGCGCCTTGGATTGTTTCACCAGGATTGATTTCATCTGCTAAACGATCTAATTTGTCTTGGAAAGGTGAATCTGTTAAGACTGCATATTGTAAATTTTGGGCTTTTCCGTGGACAGTTTGACTAACTTCCATAAAACTTTGAATCATTAGCTGAATATTTTGTGTTTTTTCGGTTGTATTGGTTAATTCAAACAGGACATAAAACATTGGTTTGCCTTGATAATCTTTTCCTTTATGCAAGGCAGTTAAGGCTAAACGCCCATCTGGAACCAACAATGTTCGATTTTCATACGTCCCAATACTTGTCGCCAACACTTCATCAGGTGCGGGCGCACTTTGACTTGCTGGGCTGCCACTTACAGTTGAACAAGCACTTAATAAGGTACTTAGAACGAGTAAGCTCATTAAAATGTAGGGTTTCCTCATATAAAGTCCTCACTTTGGTTGATTGACTATGTAAAAAACAAATTGCTTGTATCTATATAAAAAAGAGTGCTACAAGCAATATTTTAATCGTAGTTCTAGTAAATAGCAATACTTTTATCAAAATTCATGTTTGGAAATATAATTTGAAAAATATTTTTAACTAGCAGAAAAACATTTCTAACAAAAAGTATTGGCTCAAAGTAAAGAGATCATTTTGTTAGAAATGAGAAATGGCAACATAAAAGTTTTCTATTTTTCTGCAATTAAGACAGTTTCAAAAGTGAATTCACTAGGAATATGATTCGCAATTGAGTATTCAAAAATATGTCCATTGCCTAGGTAAGCAATTTGTTCTGCACGCATCAGGAAATCATTATCGGTTAAGTTTAAATATTTTTTTTCCAACGGAGAAGGACGGATCCCAGAAATGCTGACCCGCGCACTTTGAATTTTTTGATGCAATTGTTCCGAAATATATTGATAAATGGAGACTTTCAATTCTTTCATTGTCAAGTTCGGAATTAAAGCAACGGGCATCCAAGTGTATTCAATAATTGAGGGCACATCTTCGATAATCCGTAAGCGAATAATTTTGTAGACTAACTCTTCTTCTGTAATACTTAATTTTTCAGTCACCCAAGGCTCAGGTACTTCTGTTGCAAAGCCTAAAACCACGGATTCAACTTTTCCATCGTAGGTTGAGTAAGTGCCGGTTAACGGAGAAAATTTAGTAATGGTTCGATTTTGAAAGTCTTGAACAAAGCTGCCCGAGCCACGTCGTCTGACAACATAACCTTCTTGCACAAGCAAATGTAAGGCTTTTGTAATGGTTAGTTCGCTGACTTGATATTTTTCTGCAAGAAGACGACCTTGGGGTAACTTTTGATTAATTGGATAAACACCTGCTTCAATATCCTGTTTTATAGCTGCATAAATTTCTTTATAACGTGTATTTGTCCGCATCAGAGTCCTCCTTTATCACCAGTATTTCTCTCATTATACCATGAATTTAACATGTTAAAACTATATATTTATTTTTAACGTAACCACTTAATAATCAAGTACTTAAATAAAAGTAGTTGACTTATTCTTTTTAAAACTATATAGTTTTAAAAGTAAACAGAAGAACTTATTGATCTGATTGGTACTTTTTGTGAAAACCTTTTACAATAAAAGGGCAGCACAGAAAAGAGGGAGGTATGACAATGGAACATCACCAACTAAAAGCATTTCCGCAAGATTTTTTATGGGGCTCTGCTTCGGCCGCTTATCAAGTAGAAGGTGCTTGGAATGAAGACGGCAAAGGCGCATCTGTTTGGGATGAATTTGTTCGGCTACCAGGAAAAACGTTCAAAGAGACAACTGGCGATTTAGCCGTCGATCATTATCATCGTTTTAAAGAAGATGTGGCTTTAATGAAACAACAAGGTTTAAAAGCATATCGTTTCTCGATTGCATGGACACGAATTTTACCTGAAGGGCGTGGTCAAGTAAATCAAGCGGGACTGAAATTTTATTCAGATTTAATTGATGAGTTATTAGCGGCAGGAATTGAACCAATGGTAACTTTATATCATTGGGATTTGCCAGCTGTTTTGCAAAAAGAATATGGTGGCTGGGAATCAAGAAAAATTATTGCTGATTTTGTGGCCTATGCGAAAATTTTATTTGACGCTTTCCGTGGCAAAGTTCGCTATTGGATTAGTTTAAACGAACAAAATGTGTTTACTTCGTTAGGTTATCAATTAGCCGTGCATCCTCCCGGCGTAACAGACAATAAACGGATGTATGAGGCCAATCATATTGCTAATTTAGCCAATGCAGCAGTGATTAATGCGTTTCATGAATTAGAAATGCCTGGCAAAATTGGCCCTAGCTTTGCTTATACGCCTGTTTATTCCGTTGATGCGCATCCTGCCAATGTTTTAGCGGCTGAAAATGCAGAAGATTTGCTGTCGCATTTTTGGTTAGATGTCTATCTTTGGGGAGAATACCCAGTTGCCGCATTAAATTACTTACAGGAGCAAGGTGTGGCCCCAACGATAAAAGAGGGCGATTTAGCGTTACTACGTTCAGCCAAACCTGATTTTCTAGGTATTAATTATTATCGGACGGATACGGTTGCTGCTAATCCATTAGATGGCGTCGGAATAGGGAAGATGAATACAACGGGTGAAAAGGGTTCTGAAACGGAATCTGGGGTACCGGGTTTATTTAAAAAAGTAAATAATCCATATGTTGAACGAACGAACTGGGATTGGGCCATTGACCCGCAAGGTTTGAGAATTGCCTTACGACGATTAGCTAGTCGCTATCAAGTGCCTATTTTAATTACTGAAAATGGGTTAGGCGAATATGATACCTTAACAGAAGATAAACAAATTCACGATACGTATCGCATTGATTATTTGCGAAGCCATATCCAAGCGATTCAAGAGGCGATTACGGATGGCGTTTCAGTTATTGGTTATTGTACATGGAGTTACACCGATTTACTGTCGTGGCTTAACGGCTATCAAAAGCGTTATGGTTTTGTCTATGTGGATCAAGATGAAACACAAAAAGGTTCCTTAGAAAGAATCCCGAAGGACAGTTATTATTGGTATCAAAAAGTCATTGAAACAAATGGACTTATCTAATTATAAGAAAAGAGTGTGGAAAATATGACAGTAAAAATGGGGTTTATTGGATTTGGTAAAAGTGCCAACCGCTACCATTTACCTTACGTAATGATTCGAGAAACACTAGAAGTGAAAACGATTTTCGATTTACATGTTAATGAAAAAGCAGCAGCGCCCTTTAAAGAAAAAGGCGTAAATTTTACCACTGATCTTAATGAATTATTGACGGATCCAGAAATTGAATTGATCACAATCTGTACACCTGCGCATACACATTATGATTTAGCCAAACAAGCCATTTTAGCTGGTAAATCAGTGATTGTGGAAAAACCATTCTGTGATACGTTAGAACATGCAGAGGAATTATTTGCTTTAGGGCAAGAAAAAGGGGTAGTAGTGATGCCTTATCAAAATCGACGTTTCGACGGCGATTACCTAGCGATGAAGCAAGTAGTAGAGCAAGGCTTTTTAGGAGAAATCAATGAAGTGGAAACGCATATTGATTATTATCGACCAGGAAGTATCACGGAACAAGGACCTAAAGAAAATGGTTCGTTTTACGGACTAGGCATTCATTTAATGGATCGCATGATTGCTCTTTTCGGGCGTCCAGATCAAGTCACTTATGATATTCGTAATAATGAAGTGAGTGAGGCAGTCGATAATTATTTTGACGTTGATTTACATTATGGTTCAAAATTAAAAGTAAAAGTTAAAACGAATCATTCTGTCGCTAGTCCGTATCCACGTTTTATTGTTCATGGCAGCAATGGCTCGTTCATCAAATATGGCGAAGATCAACAAGAAAATGATTTAAAAGCCGGAATCATGCCGGATGCACCAGGCTTTGGAGAAGATTCACCAATGTATTATGGAGAAGTGACCTACCGTAATGGCAATGGCGACTGGATTAAAAAACAAATTAAAACGCCTGTAGGTGATTACGGTCGTTATTATGATGCCGTCTATGAAACGTTGAAAAATGGTGCACCGCAACTAGTAACTAAAGAGCAAGCATTAACTAACATCGAAATTTTAGAAGCAGGTTTTCTTAACTCAAGTCCAAGTGTTTATCGTTTGAAAGAAAACTAAAGCGTGTTTAAATGACTTGAAAAGCGCCTGCCCCACAGTCCAGACAACTGTGGGGCAGGCGCTTTTATTTATAAAGAATTGTGAATTTTAATATAAGAAACGTATATTGTTAGTAAAAATAAAAAAAGGAAAGACATCTTAGTAGCACTACTTCCCCAAGAATTGCTACTAAAATGTCTTTTGTGATGCTCGCTCAATTGAAGAGCCTTAAATAGGATATCGAATATCCAGTATAAATGCAAGTAAACTACTTTATAGTTAATATTAGTATACTTCATAAAATAATTTTTCAAAGAGAAAAAGGCTTGTTATGAGAAAAAATTAATTTTTAACTCGTTTTTTCTAAACAAGATTCGGGTGAAAAAGACAATAATTACTGAAGCTGAATGGTAATTAAAGAGGTTCTTTGCTAAAATAGGAAAGACAAGAAAGTTTGGTTAACGAAAGAACCAAATCAGAAAGGAGGACAACCAGTGGAGAGTTGGCTTTTTTTACTACTGATTGCCTTGATTGCGTTTGTTGCAAAAAATCAAAGTTTATTAATTGCGTCAGTTGTTGTGCTTGCTTTAAAAGCTTTACCAAATAGTGCGAAAATCATGTCGTGGTTGTCAGATAAAGGCATTAATTTAGGCGTCACAATTATTTCAATTACCATTTTAGTCCCGATTGCTACAGGACAAATTGGCTTAAAGGATTTAATCCAATCATTCAAAACACCGATGGGATGGCTGGGGATATTTTGTGGAATTCTGGTGGCTGTTTTATCCTCAAAAGGAGTAGGTTTAATTAATCAATCGCCTGAGATTACGGTGGCCTTAGTTTTTGGAACGATTCTTGGCGTCGTTTTTTTAAAAGGAATTGCAGCTGGTCCGATTATTGCATCGGGGATGATGTACGTAATCATTACTACCTTTCAAGCCTTTCAACACTAAAAAAGCAAACAAAACGCGTAAACGTTTTGTTTGCTTTTTTAGTGTTGATAAATGTCCACATTACTATCTAATATGCCACTTTCATTTTTTAAAGTAATGGTTCCCGCATTCGGATGAATCACTAGCTGTAAATGCCCTGTTAAAAACATTTGGTCATACGTCGAAGTATAGACGTGAAAAGAATCATTAGCAATTGTTTCGGTATAAGGCGCTTCCGCTTGATCAACAGGAACGATAATGAAACGATCGCCAATCATACAACAACCTTCTGCGGAAGAATAAGGATTAGAGCCGTCATTTGCTACCAACAAGAAGGTGTTCGTTTCAGTTAAGAAAGGGGCTAAACGTTGTTTTACTTCTTCAGAAATAGTCAGAGACATTTGCCTCACTCCTTTAAATAGTATATAAAAGGAAGAGGGTAGCTTGTCGCTATGCCGCTCTTCAAAGGTTTTGTTATTTGCTTGTTTCTTTACTGCTTTTTTTGAAAAGAGCAATAGAAAAGGCGACAACTAAGACAACTGTTGCAGCTAAAACAAATGGATTTTTTGTTGCTGATGTGAACCCTAGGACTGTTGAACCAATCGCACCTACGTAAGATAAAATAATCGCTGCTTTCTTTGGTGTTGAAAGTTCTGTAAAGCTATCGCGGAAGGCGACACCTAAACCTAAAGCGCCAATAAAGGCAAACATCCCAAAAATAATGTGTAAAAAGACCATGAATTTCACCTCCAACAGTCAGTATAGAGAGAAATGGCTAGTTTGTAAACTAATTGAGCTTACTTGTGTTATTTATCACTTGATAAATGTCTTTGCCAATGCAAAAAAACAACGTACGATCAATCGGCAGTACGTTGTTTTTTAGTTTAATATAATTAGGAAGCAGAATCCTTATTTTGCTGGATTTTTTTGATCGATTTTTCTGTTGGCGTCACATATAACGTTCGTTGGTTTTCATAAATCACATAACCTGGTTTTGCTCCATTGGGTTTGTGCACATGTTTTACTTTGACATAGTCGACAGGCACTTGTGAAGAAAGTCGATATTTTGAAAAATAAGCTGCTAGAAGTGCGGCTTCAGTAAGGGTTTCTTCGCTAGGATGTGCGTCACGAATAATTACATGAGATCCAGGAATATCTTTGGCATGGAGCCAATAATCAGTTTTTTTAGCGGTTCGTAAAGTCAATTGATCATTTTGCAAATTGTTTTTTCCAACGAGAATAGGTGTGCTATCTGTGGCATAAAAAAGATCGGGTTGGCTTTTTTTCGGCTGTTTTTGTTTTTTATTTTTTTTACGTTTTAAATAGCCTTGCTCAATCAGTTCTTCACGAATCACTTCAATGTCCATTGGTGTCGCAATTTCAAGTTGTGCCACAACTGACTCTAAATAAGAAATTTCTTGTTGCGTTTGCTGAATTTGTGTCTTAACAACTCGGACAGCATTTTTCAATTTTTGATATTTTTGAAAATATTTTTGTGCATTTTGATTAGGTGAAAGTGCAGGATTTAGCGAGATACGCAACGGTGCATTTTCTTCATAATAATTTGGTAATTCCACCTCGGTGGCTCCTTTTGGGACTTGTGCCATGAAGGTTGTTAATAGTTCTCCGTCGCGACGGTAATTTTCAGCGTTTTCTGTATCGGCTAAGGTTTGCTGTAATTTTTTAAGTTTCTTTTGATTTCTTTTTAATTCATTTTCAATTTTGCGAATTAGTTCGCCGCCTTGTTGTTTGACACGGTCTTTCTCTGCTTTACCAGAATAAAAGGCATCTAGTAATTCACTGAGTGTCGGATACGTTGTTTGTTCACCAACTAATGATTGATAAGGAATGGGCGTAAAATATTCTTTTTTTTCAGTGACTGTTAATGTCGGTACAACAGCTTCAGTGACTGAGGACCAAAATTCCGTCCAGATGGCCATTTTTTCATTTGGTTGTGCAAGTAAACGGGCGCTTAATTCGTCTGCTGTATCTTTGCCTAGACCTTGGAAATGCTGTTGTAAATAGCGTCCGTTTAATTCAGGAGCTGTAGAAAGAAGCGCAAAGACTTCTTCTTTTGAGGCCGTGAGCGGATTAAGTCCCAGTGGTTTTGGCGGTTCAATATAAGTTGCTCCAGGAAGCAACGAACGATAACTATTTTGGCTCATTCCAATGTGTTTTATCGCATCTAAGATTTTTCCAGAAGATTGGTTAACTAAAACGATTGTACTGTGACGTCCCATTAATTCAACAATCAAAACAATATTTTGTAAGTCACCTAGTTCATCTCTTTTTGAAAAGGTGAAGTGAATCACGCGGTCATTTTCTATTTGTTGAATCGTTTCTAAAATGGCACCGTCCAGAAATTTTCGTAACATCATCACAAAATTAGGAGGTGTTTCTGGATTGCTATAGGTAATTGTAGATAGTTGTATGCGCGCATAACTAGGATGTGCTGATAATAGTAATTTATGGTTTTTACCTTTCGCACGAATGACTAAAACGACTTCGTTTTCATAAGGCTGATGGATTTTTGAAATCCGGCCACTTACGAGTGTTTCTGTCAACTCATGAACCATGCTATGAGTAAATACGCCATCAAATGACATAATAAATCCCTCGTTTCTTTCCGACTAATAGCTTTATTATAGCGGAGTTTTTGAATTTAAGAAAGAAGCTTGTTAAAAAGGAGTTGGGTTTTCCTTAGAAAGCTGGGGAAGTTTGCTGGTTTTTTTAGTAATTAAAGCGCAAGGGTAGGCAAGAAAGAAAATGATTAGTATAATAGATAAGAACTAAAAGCGAGGAGCGATTAGAAGTTGAATAATTTTATGGAAGAACTAAAAGAGGCACTTTATGAATTAAGACAAAGAAAACTGTTAATGATTACCGCTATTGTAGCATTAGTATTAATAATTGGCTCAATCATTTTTATTCCAACGATGCAAAAAAATATTCGAGCTGCTCAAGTTGAATCGTTAGTCGCAGGACCCATCAAATCAGAGAAAGTCAGTGTCTTAGATTACAAAACAGCAGACAAGAAAATCCAAGAAACAGGAGCCATGTCAGTCATGTTTGCTAAACCATCTGGCAAGCAATACGATCAAATGGTGAAGCTGTTTAATTCAGATAAAATGAATGAATTTCATCGTTCGCTGTATATCTATCCGTTAATTTATAATGCTGGCAAAGCACAAGAGCAATACAATGTTAGCGGCGATGAGATTACGCTTGTTTTCTTTGAAAACGGCAAAGAAAAGACACGGACGGTTGTCGAAAAATCTATGGATTTAAAAACACAATTAATACCAGAATTAAATCGATTACCAATGGCTGGCGTTTTGAAAGACCAGCAAAAAGCGGCGCAAGAAGCTGAAAAAGAAGCAGCAAAGACCGCTGAAACACAGACGACGACCAGCACGACTGGCGTTGCTCAATCTACTGAAACGACGACAGAAAGCACTGATACAGTACCAGAAACTGGTGAATAATAGCTAGCTATGTTAAACTTAGATTGTAGAAAGTTTTAAGGAATTAGAAAGAGGGGATTTTCGATGGCATTAGTAATTTCAATGACGATTTTAGTAAGTTTATGGCTGATTCAATCGCAAAAACAAGCAGTTAAAGTTCCCGTGAAAATTGAAAGAAACCGAAACAATTAAGTGGTAAATATGCTGAAATAAAGAAAAACGAGCCTCTCATAAGAGTGGCTCGTTTTTTAGAAGTAAAAGAAATGCAAGAAAATAAAAACTTTTTCTTGACGAACAAAATCAATATAGTGTAGACTACCTTTAACAACATAACTAGGAGGGAAAATACATGACACAATTATCTAACGTAAAAGAAATGCACCAATCATGGCAAAACTGGCGTAGATAGTTGTATGTATGATTCTTTCATAGATACAACTTTAGAAGACTTATTCTAAAAAGTGTATCTATGCTGGTTATATTCAAGAAGAAAAAACGACCACATAGAGGACCCATCTATGTGGTTTTTGTTTTGCATAAAAACAACGACCACTCCTAAACACTTAGGATAAGTCGTTGTTTTTTTGCTACGAATCACTACGATTGGCACGAAGTGACAGAGTAGATGATGAGTAGCACAAGGTGAGCGAAGAGAACGTTGTCCCATTCGTAGAAAAAGTGCTCCTGCGATTCTCACCAAAGTTGCGATTCTCGTCGCAGTTAAATCCTGACATTTGTAAAAAAGTGTTCCTAGGATTTTGACTAAGCAGAGGATTACGAATCTCAGTTTCACTTTCAACGGAAGAAACGCCCTATAGATAATGGTTTTATTATTAAAAAGAAAAAGTTGCCAAACAAAAGGGCAGTTAGGAGAATGCAAAATGAAAAATAAACGTTTAACGTTTGTCGTGTCTTTATTAGCTATTTATTTAATTGGTGCTTTTTTTGTGAATCAAAAAGTGACAAATTCAAAGAAAGAAACAGTTACTGTAGGGGTTTTGCAGTTTGTCAGTCACCCCGCATTGGATGAAATTTATAAAGGTGTTGAAGAAGGGTTAAAGGAAAATGGCTACGACAAAGGCAAAAACTTAGAAATTATTTTTCAAAATGGTCAAGCCGACCAGAGTAAGTTAGCAATCATGAGTCAACAATTAGTACAAAAAAAGGCAGACGTTTTAATTGGTATCGCCACGCCAGCTGCGCAAGCGTTAGCCAACACTACCCAAGAAATCCCGATCATTTTAGGCGCCATTACGGACCCTGTTAGTGCTGGATTGGTGAAAGACAATCAAAAGCCAGGCGGTAACATCACGGGTGTTAGTGATCAATCACCTTTGTCAGCCCAGATGGATTTACTAAAAGAATTGATACCAGCTGCCAAAAAAATAGGTATTCTCTATGCTTCCTCAGAAGAAAACTCTCGATACCAAGTAGCTGAAGCGCAGAAAGCAGCTGAAGCCAAAGGATTGACAGTGAAAACATATGCTGTGCCATCAAGTAATGAAATAGCACAAACGGTTCAAGTGATGACTAAGGAAACAGATGTGATTTATATACCAACTGATAATACGATTGCTAATGCTATGCAAACGGTAGTCGGAGAAGCAAATCGAACCAAGACGCCGATTATTCCTTCGGTGGATACAATGGTAGAACAAGGCGGTTTAGCAACTGTTGGGATTAATCAACATGCGTTGGGGGTACAAGCCGGCAAAATGGCAGCAGAGGTTCTGTCTGGGAAAAGTCAACCAGCAACTACACCCATTTATACCTTTAATACAGGCGACACAATTATCAATGAAAAACAAGCTCAAAAGTTAGGGATTACGATTCCCGCAGAGTTAGCAAAAAAATCGAAATTGATTAACTAATTATCAAAGAAAGTAGGAGAAGCGATGATTGTTTCAGCAATTGGACAAGGAATGTTATGGGCCTTGTTAGGACTAGGTATTTTTATGACTTATCGTATTTTAAATTTTCCAGATATGACCACAGAAGGTTCATTTCCGTTAGGAGGGGCGGTTTGTGTAACTGCCATTACAACAGGGGTTTCACCATTTGTAGCGACTCTTTTAGGGGTCGGAGCAGGAATGCTTGCCGGTTTAGTGACTGGTTTACTATTTACAAAAGGAAAAATTCCAATTATTTTAGCAGGAATTTTAGTGATGTCTGGTTTAAATTCCGTGATTTTATTTGTGATGAAATCGCCAAATAAGTCTTTATTAAACCAACCGAAGATTCAAGATGTTTTTCAAAAAATGGCCTTACCAGATTATTATGATACTATTTTTTTAGGGATTAGTGTTTTGGCTGTGGTAATGATTTTACTGTTATTTTTCTTTAACACTAGTTTAGGACAAGCCTATATTGCGACAGGTGACAATGAAGAAATGGCTCGCTCGATTGGCATTCAAACGGATCGCATGAAAATTTTAGGATTGGTTTTATCGAATGGCTTGATTGGCTTATCTGGCGCTTTGATTGCTCAAAATGATGGATATGCGGATGTAAGTAAAGGAACCGGTGTCATTGTGATTGGCTTAGCTTCACTCATTATTGGTGAAGTACTGTTTGGAGAATTAACGTTTGGTGAACGGTTGATGGCGATTGTTGTAGGGAGTATTATTTATCAACTATTGATTTTATTAGTGATTAAATTAGGCTTTGATACGACATATTTGAAAATCTTCTCAGCAGTGATTTTAGCAATCTGTTTAATGATCCCACAATTGAAAAAAGCATTACGACTACATGGCTTTTCTGATAAGGGGGAAACGAAATGAAACCAGTTGTTGAATTAAAAAATGCGACAAAAATCATTGATAATGGGATGAATGAAAAAAAAGTGATTTTGGATCATGTGAACTTAGCCATTTATCCTGGAGACTTCATTACTGTTTTAGGTGGAAATGGCGCAGGCAAGAGTACGCTATTCAATAGTTTAGCAGGAACTTTGACACTAACAGAAGGACAATTTTTAATTGAAGGAGTCAATCGCACCAATCTTTCTGAAGTCAAACGGGCCAAATCTCTAGCGCGTGTTTTTCAAGATCCTAAAATGGGGACAGCACCAAGAATGACTGTGGCAGAAAATTTATTGCTTGCCATGAAACGCGGACAAAAACGTCCCTTAACATTACGGAAGATAAATGAGCAACGCGCCTTGTTTACAAAAATCTGCCAAGAAGTTGGCAATGGCTTGGAAAATCATCTGGATACACCGACAGGTAACCTTTCTGGCGGTCAACGCCAAGCCTTAAGTTTATTAATGGCCACTATCACAAAACCAGAATTATTACTTTTAGATGAACATACTGCTGCCTTAGATCCCAAAACATCCAAGCAGTTGATGCACTTAACGGAACAACGGATTGAAGAAGGGAACTTAACTTGTTTAATGATTACCCATCGAATGGAAGATGCTTTACGATATGGCAATCGTTTAATTGTTTTACAAAAAGGTAAAATTGTTCAAGATTTAAACGCTGCTGAAAAAGCACAATTAACGCTACAAGATTTGTTGCTGTTCTTTGAAGAAGTAGAGTAAAAAAACAAGCTCAGAAAATGAGCTTGTTTTTTTATTTTTTGACCAATCGGAAGAGTCGCTTTGGGAAAAAACGTTTGACAATTCGTTCCAGTAGCGATGTCACCATAAAGCCCGCTGCGATAGCTGCAGCAGTAAAGACAACTTTTAAAATCAACTGCAAACCGTCATCAATATTTCCTAACAAAATGCTCCGAACTGCTTGATAGGCAGGGCCTCCTGGCACTAAAGGAACCAAACTCGGAATATAAAAAATAATCATCGGCATTTTTTTGTAACGGGAAAAAAAGATACTAGCGATTCCTAACCCGACCGTTCCTAAAAAGTTTGCAAAGGTTTGACTAGCATCAAAAGTTTGCGTTAAGAGATAATAAATCATCCAGCCTGTCATGCCAGTAATGCCACAAGCCACCAGTGCTTTACGAGGAATGTTCGTAATAATACCAAACGTCACAGTCGCTAAAAAACTAAAGAGAAGATGAAAAATTAGTTCCATTTGAACACTCCTTACATAAATAATTTAAAAATCAAGGCAATTCCCAGGCCAACAGACCCAGCAATAAAAATAGCTTCTGTCCCTCGCGCCGTCCCGCTGATGAGGTGGCCCGCTAAAATGTCGCGAAAAGAGTTCGTAATCGCCACACCTGGAACTAACGGCATTACCGCACCAATAATAATATTATCGATGTTGACCGCTAAGTGAAAATGCACAGCCAAATAGGCCAACAAACCAATGACAAAAGCGGCTGCGAATGAATCGAGGTAAGGAACTTGGAATAACTTTTGGGTAAAAAGATAACTGGCATACCCAATCACGCCAACAAAAAAAGTTGCAATAAAATCTTGCCAAGTGCCACCAAAAATGTACATTAACGTACAACTAACAATCCCGGCTGCTAACAAGCGTAACGAAATTGAAAAAGTGGGGGTATCTGTTTCTAATAGAGTTAAGCGCTGATAAAGCTCTGGCAAAGTAATCTCCTTTTGCGCAAATTCTCTTGATAATTGATTGACAAGGCTAACTTTTTCCAAATTAATCGAGCGCTGGGGGATGTTTTCTAATTGCGTATAATTACTGGAACGAAAGCCCACGAAAATCCCTGTAGCCGTCGTGTAACAAACGCTCTCTGGCTCGCCAGCATTTGTAGCAATCCGAGTAATTGTATCTTCGGTTCTATATACTTCAGATCCGCTTTCCAGCATAATTTTTCCAGCTAAAATGCATGTATCAATAATTAATTGTTTTCTTTTTTCGCTATTAACCAAAGGAATGGCTCCTTTCATTTCGAGTTCACTTTTAGTGTATCATTTTTTTTAAGAACTGTACGCAATTTAAAATAGAGATAGAAAAAAAGTGTGATTTTTTACAAAAATGAAACGAATCTTAAGAATAAATGAAAACAAATAAGGAATTAGTAAAAATTATGGGTTAGTTGTAAGAATCTAGGATCTTTCCTTGCATTTTAGTAGGAAACATCCTATCCTAAACATAGAAAAACAAAGGGGTCAATAAAAATGGACAACCAATGGTTACTCTACGGAATTAGCAGTGTTGTATTAATTATTTTAATCAGAAGAACAATCCTATCAGGAAACATCGTATTAAGTTGTTTGTTGGGAGCGATTTTGCTGATTCAAGTAGTGGGAGTAGCTCTCTGTGCACAGCAGAAAAAGAAAAATGAACATACAAAAGAACTACCTTCTTCTAAAGTACATCAATAGAAGAAGGTAGTTTTCTCTTATAGTAAATCAAATTTTTTCAAGCCATTAACAATGCCATTCTCAGTATTTTTAGTTGAAATAAAGGTGGCTTTTTCTTTTAGTTCTTCTCGCGCATTACCCATGGCAATTCCATAATCACAGGCCTCAAACAGCGCCAAATCATTGATGCCATCACCAAAGGCATAAGTGGGAATGCCGTTTAATCCCAAGGTGTTAAAAAGATTTTTGACACCAGAGCCTTTAGAGACCCCTTTACGAACAATATCAATTGAAAAAGGACCATTGCGATAAAAGGTCAATTCAGGAAACCGCTCATAGTAATATTCATCATCATCGCCATGTTGACTTAAGACCAACATCATGTTGACGGCATCATTCTCATAACCTGTGGGATCAATTTCTGGAACAGCTGAATGAATATAATCATAGGCTTGTTTCACTGTGCCAGTATGCCCTGTACAAAAAATACGGCGCTCATTGTAAAAAGCCAATTCATGACCACGCTGTTTGACATGTTCATGCAGTAAAACACATTCCTCTGTTGTAAATTCATCTGAATAAATCGTTTTTCCTTCATAATGAATAAATTGCCCGTTCATTACAATCGCAGAATCAATGCCACTGGCTTTCATGATTGGCTGAATCTCACACAAGGTCCGACCTGTCGCAATTAAAGGTAAAATTTGATTGTCTTTCAAGGCCGCCACTGCTGCGGTAATCTCAGGAGTTATTTGCGATGTTCCATCTAACAAAGTTCCATCTAAATCAAAAAAAGTAATAGCTTTCATTTTATCCATACCCTAACATCCTCTCTACGCTTGTTATTTTAACAAACTTTTCTGAAAAGACAATGGGTTCCTTTCGTTTTCTTTAAAAGAGCAGGAAAAAAAGTGATTTTTGATGGTTCTGTAAAGGATTTTTGAAGAAATATAGAATCGGTTGGTACAAATTCAATTTTAGAGTATACTACAATAGAGCAGTTTTATGAAAAGTGAATAAGGAGTGAATGAAATGAATATATTAATGATTGAAGACAATGAATCCGTCTCAGAAATGATGCAAATGTTTTTCTTAAATGAAGGGTGGGAAGCTACCTTTAAAGATGATGGCAAAGAAGGATTGGCAACTTTTCTTGCTTCGCCAGAAAAATGGGACATGATTACGTTAGATTTAAACTTACCTAGTATGGATGGGATGGCTGTTTGTCGTGAAATTCGCAAAGTTTCAGCCAATGTTCCCATTATTATGTTGACCGCTCGTGATTCTGAAAGTGACCAAGTAATTGGCCTTGAAATGGGTGCGGATGATTATGTGACAAAACCATTTAGTCCATTAACTTTGATTGCACGGATGAAAGCTCTACATCGTCGTGCCGAGGTGGCAGAGGCTGCGCATGATACGTCTGAGAATACAGATGAAACGTTTGATGTGATTACGGATCATTTTAAAATGAATACGAAAACACGAGAAACATATTTAGATAATCAATTAATTGAAGGCTTAACACCTAAAGAATTTGATTTGCTATACACTTTAGCAAAAAAACCACGCCAAGTCTTTTCACGCGAACAACTACTAGAATTGGTTTGGGACTATCAATACTTTGGCGATGAACGGACAGTTGATGCCCATATCAAAAAATTACGACAAAAAATTGAAAAAGTGGGTCCTCAAGTCATCCAAACGGTTTGGGGCGTAGGGTATAAATTCGACGATTCAGGTGTTGCTTAATGAAGTATTTGTATCAACAATTACTTGCTTTTATAGGTGTGATTGCTCTGATTATTCTCATTGTCGGAACGTCTTTCACACAATTGACCAAGCGCACAATGCAAGAAAATAACTATGAACAGCTGTATGGTTATGCAGAATCGGCTTTAGAAACACGTGACTTTTTTATTAATGTCGCAGGCGTTTCGGATCGAGATGTTTTATCCTATTCATTTCAGTTGACTGAACGTGTACTCCAGAAGCAAGATGTGCAATTTGTGTTTATTAACAAGGACCGCGAAGTGCAGTACCCACCAGTTGATAGCACGAAAAAATTAGACTTTTCCTTAATCGATAAAAATTGGGATCAAATCATGAAAGGCAATCGTGTTTATGCAACAGAAAACATTGATATTTACGGGGCCCGAAATACTTCGTCCTATGTAATGTTACCGGTGTATGCATCAAATCAGTCTTCTGATAAAAAAGTGATTATTGGTTCACTCGTTATTACACAACCTGCCAAAAACGTTGACCGAAGTGTTCAGTCCGTGACACAAAACTTGATTAAAGGCTTTATTTTTTCTGGTGTGATTGCCTTGTTACTAAGTTATCTATTTGCGACTTTCCAAGTGAAACGAATTAATCGGATGCGTAAAGCTACCAAAGAAATTACTAGTGGAAATTTTGATATTCAATTACCGGTTCATGACAAAGATGAATTTGATGACCTAGCAGAAGATTTTAATAAAATGGCTGCGTCTTTAAAAGAATCACAAGAAGAAATCAATCGGCAAGAAGAGCGTCGTCGTCAATTTATGGCGGATGCCTCTCATGAAATGCGGACGCCTTTAACAACTATTAATGGCTTGTTAGAGGGATTGCAGTATAATGCTATTCCTGAAAATCAAAAAGAGAATGCGATTAAACTGATGCAAAATGAGACCGCTCGCTTGATTCGCTTAGTCAATGAAAATCTTGATTATGAAAAAATTCGGACCAACCAGATTCAAATTGTTGTGAAGAAGTTCAACGGAACAGAAGCTTTAGAAAATATTGTGACTCAACTAACGGCCAAAGCTGAAGCCGCTGGTAATCAATTGTATTTAGACACCACCGAACCAATTGATGTGTATGCCGATTATGATCGTTTCGTTCAAGTAGTTGTCAATATTGTTCAAAATGCTATCCAATTTACTGAAAATGGCGAAATTCATATTGCTTTAGAAAAAGGCTATTTAGAAACTATTGTCCGTATTTCTGATACAGGAATCGGCATGACGGAAGAGCAAATTCTGAATATCTGGGATCGTTATTACAAAGTAGATCCATCCCGTAAAAATACGAAATATGGAGAATCAGGATTAGGCTTACCAATCGTTCAACAATTGGTCCGCTTGCATAAAGGAAAAATCAATGTTGAAAGTGAACCTGGTAAAGGCACCACATTTATTATTTCATTTCCTGATGTTGAAATCACTGAAAACTAAAGAAAACGTCTGGTCATAATCAGTGCCAGACGTTTTTTTAGTTTAATAACGCATGTAGAGACAGGGGGTGCACATAGGGACTATCAATAATTTGTGGATCCTTTGTCAGAAATAGCAAGCGCTTGTTTCTTTTTTGAACTGCTATTTTTAATTGAGGTAAAATTTCTTGACGTTGTCCAATCGTTAATGAAGAAAAGATGTCATCAATCACTAACGTACTTGTTTTTGAAAGCAAAAGTTGTATTATGCGCATTTTAATTTTTTCAAAAGTCGTAAAAGAAGTAAAGGAACGACCAAGTAAGGCAGGTTCTAATTGGAACACCTGGAAAGCTTCGGCTAGAACTACTTTTCGATCCCGTTCTTTGATCGTACTAGCGATAAATAAATTTTCTTCTAATGGCAAGTAGGGCAGAAAGGTTTCACTAGAAGAAAGCCTAGTAATGGTTAGTTGGTTTGTTTGGAAAAAATCGGCCAATGCGAGTTCTTGTTCTGGAGCAGAATAAATGATTCCATAAACTTCTCGCAAAGCTAACGCGTCGAATGAGGATTTTTTTTCGGTTGTTTTTTTGAATGATGGTGTGACATTCATAGAAAATCCCTCCCTTATTTCTTATGTGTACGTAAATAAATCAACGTGAAAGGAGTCCCGCAAACAAGAGGAATGCCAAGCAAGATTAAGCAGTTAACAAAGCAGTTACGGATTGTATAAAGTGACTGCATACTTTTAAAATCAAAAGAAAACGCTTGGATCGTTTGAATCCCTAAATGCTGGATATTTGTAATCGTGACATCCTGGTCGGTACTTTTAGCTAAAAATGCTGGAGTTTCCAAATGAGACCACTGTAAAATAGCATCACGAGCAGCCCAAAGAACAGTATTATACGTTTCTTGAAACATTAAAGTGAAAAGTAAAAAACTGAAAATTCCTAATAGAGCCGGTAAACATAACTCTAGTAAGAGCTGTTTGGTGACATACATATTTGAAAAGTGCATGTGATACCATGTATGTATTTCTTCCTTTTTTATGCGTAATGTCACATACATCAACAGAAGAAAAGTAACACCAAAGAAAATGACACTACCTAGATAGAGGTGCCAATAGTATTGGATCAGTTGGTAATGGTAACTAGTTTGTTTTTCAATATCGACAAAGTCTGGCATCGTTCGTAAAAACTCTTTTTCAAAATCAATTAAGTTAAACAGCCCAGTCAATAAGAAAGAGAACAGGAAGAAGAAGAGTGCAGTGATTAACGTGATTTTTTTATGATAAAAACTACTAGCTGTAGCGTAACGGACACTTCTCATCAACTTTCACCTCTCTAAACTATCTTTAGTATAGTGAAATAATATGAATTAATTATGAAAAAGTAGCAAAAAAGCTTGAGCAAATTGCTCAAGCTTTTTGAAGATTTATTTACCCGTTTTTTGATAGCCTTGATAACTGTCAGTGTGATATTCATCAACGGTTGATTTATTATTGTTTTTACTGTAAACACTCGTTGATTTTTCACCTTTTTCTTTTTCAATTGCTTCCAGTTGTTGCAATTGGTTCTTGTAATCATAGTCTTCTGGGTTAACTGGTTTTAAGCCGCTATTGGTATAGAAACGAAGCAAGTCACCGTTAGTAATTTGGTCAGACGTTTCTAATTGTTTCGTCGCTTTGGCTTTTAAATCAGCGACTTCTTTCTTAACTTCTTCGGTTGGTTCTGTAATTAAAGTGCCTGTTTTAGTATCGTAAATGCTAGAACCTAAAATAGTATATTTAGGTGTTACAACATTGCCGTTGCGGAAAGCAACGATTTGATTGTGTTGTTTAGAGAATAAATCTTGGCCTAGCTGAATGTAGTTTTTCGTATCGACACCAAGTAAGTGTAGAAGGGTTGGTAAGGCATCAACTTGGCCACCATACGTATGGTTCACACCACCATTTTCTTGACCAGGAACGTGAATCATATAAGGAACACGTTGCATATTGGCGTTGTCAAAATCGTTCCAATCTGCTTTGGTTTTACCTACTAACTCTGCTAAGTTTTGGTTTCTTGAATTAGAAACCCCATAGTGATCGCCATAAAGAACAATGACTGAGTTTTCATAGAGACCTGAAGATTTCAAGTAGTTAAAGAATTCTTCGACCGCTTTATCTAAATAATTCGCTGTTGCAAAGTAACCATTAATTGTTTCGTCAGAGGTTTTTGCAATTGGGAATCCTGCTTCATCGTTTGTAAATTGAGAATAAGGATAATGATTGGACACAGCAATAAATTTAGAATAGAAGGGTTGTTGTAAATGTTCTAAATATTGAACGGATTGATTAAAGAATGGTTTATCGTGTAACCCATATTGGAATGAGTTATCTGAATTAACATCATAATAACTAGCATCAAAGAAATAGTCATAGCCTAAACGTTTATAGGTTTCATTTCGATTCCAGAAGTTACCGGCATTTCCGTGGAAAGCAGCGCTAGTGTATCCTTGCGTTTGTTTTAAAATATCGGGTGCTGCTTCAAACGTATTTTTCCCACCAACTTGTGTAAAGAGTGAACCTTGGTCTAAACCAAATAGTGAATTTTCAAGTAACGTTTCGGCATCACTTGTTTTTCCTTGACCAACTTGGTGGAAGAAGTTATCAAAGCTAAAGGTACTTTTACTATTGTAAAGACTATTGATAAATGGTGTGACTTCGTGTTCTACGCCATTTTCATCTTTTAATTTGTAATTAACTAAAAATTGTTGGAAACTTTCTAAATGGATATAAATTACATTTTTGCCTTTTGCAATACCAAACTTACTATCATCGGGTGCCGCATATTGTTGTTTCACGTAATCTTCAACTTGTTTCATATCGTTAGCACTGGCTTCGGCACGGACTTGGTTTGTTTGGTAAGTTGTAATGCCATCGTATACGGTAAAGGCATTTAAGCCTAAGAATTTCACGATATAGTCACGAGAGAATTGACGTCCTAATAATTGGGGACGTTCTGTTTCAGCCATAAATAGATTGAATAAGAAAAAGACAACAGAAAGGAGTGTGACAGAGACTGCTACACGTGCGCGGACTGGACGCGCATCTGTTTTAATTTTATTCGTTAATAATAATACGCCAATAATAATGAAGTCTAAGAAATAAATGACGTCATAAGGTCTAAAGAGACGTAAGGCACTTTCGCCAAGACCGCTAGCTACTTTGCCAGCACCAAGCATCGTATTAACTGTGATGAAGTCAGTAAATTCTCGATAATACACGACATTTGAGAAGAGCAGTAAACTCATCAAGAAGTAAATAATCATCATTGTAATATAAGAAGCTTTTTTACGGCGAACATACAAAGCGATGGCTAATAAAAAGACCGTTGTGGCAATTGGATTAATTAAGAGTATGAAATACTCGTTAATATTTTCCAAACGTAAATGGAAATCAACGGCGTACGCAAAGAGGTTTTTTAGCCACAGTAAGATGGCGATTAGCGAGAATAACCCCAGTCGCGTGTTCAAAATATTTGTTTTAAATAATTTTTTCAAAATAAACGTCCTTTCTAAACGATGATTCTATAAAAGTAAAATTAGGTAAATTTCGTATTTTACAATATCGCTTTAATTTTACTCTTTCACAAATTTTATGTCAATTCTTACCGAAGTGAGGAATGGTGATGTTAAAGAAAACTTACTATTTCCTTAAACTTTTTAGTTCGTTAAATGACGTGAAGCTTGAATCCTTTAAAGACAGATGGGCCTTTTTTTGCTATACTAGATAGGACTTTGAAAAGTAGGTGTACAGAATGAAACTTCAAGTAACTAAAAAAGCAGAACATAAATTTAAAAAAGGATATCCTTTAATTCAGAAAGAAGATTTGCAACAAGTGCCGGCGCCGTTACCAACAGATTGGCTTACTTTGATTGATAGTAAAGGCCAGCGCTTAGCTGAAGGATATTTAGGCGAACAAAATAAAGGAATTGGTTGGTTGCTGTCATGGCATGGACCAATTAATCAATCTTTTTTTCAACAACTCTTTGAAATAAGTCGTAAGAAGCGGACGTCTTTTGAAAAGGATTCGCTAACAACCGCTTATCGATTATTTAATGGAGAAGGGGATGGCATTGGGGGTCTAATTATCGATCGCTATGCAGATTACGCCGTTTTTTCATGGTATAATGAAACCCTTTATCAGAAAAAAGCCGAACTTTTGACGGCGTTTCGCACAGTTTACCCTGACATTATTGGTGCCTACGAAAAGATTCGCTTTTCCACAAAAAATTTACCCGAATCACAGTTTTTGTATGGCGAACAAGCACCCGAGCCATTACTTGTCACTGAAAATGGCGTTCAATTTGCTACCTATTTAAACGAAGGATTAATGACAGGCATCTTTTTAGATCAAAAAGAAGTTCGTGGTCGATTAGTAGATGGTTTTGCAGTAGGGAAAACAGTCTTAAATATGTTTAGTTATACAGGTGCTTTTTCAGTAGCTGCCGCTATGGGGGGTGCCGTGGCCACCACTAGTGTGGATTTAGCTAAACGAAGCTTACCGAAAACGACTGAGCAATTTGAAGTCAATCATTTAAATCTTGCCCCGCAAAAGATTATTGTCATGGATGTTTTTGACTACTTTAAATATGCTTCACGTAAAGGCTTGAGTTATGATATGATCATTTTGGATCCGCCGAGTTTTGCTCGCAACAAAAAGAAAGTTTTTTCCGTTGCTAAAAATTATGGGGAGCTAGTGAAAGATTCTATTGATATTTTAACGGATAAGGGAACGCTTATTGCCTCAACCAATGCGGCAAATTTATCCTTAGCCAAATATAAAAAAATGGTGATTACTGCCTTGCAAGAGAAAAATGTTCGTTACAAGATTACGGACACGTATCAATTACCGGCAGACTTTCAAGTGAATCCTAATTTTCCAGAAGGTAATTACTTAAAAGTCCTGTTTATCGAAATTGAAAAATAATTTTTTACACCAAGCAAAAGTCCCAGCGCCGCTAATCGGCATTGGGACTTTTGCTTGGTTTTTATTTTATAGTAACTTTTGGGCTTTTTGGGTGTTTGCAAAATGCAGCTTCGCGTAGTTCGCTAATAAGTCTAGGCCGCCTTTTTTCAAAATACGGGCGGCTACTTGGTCTGATTTGCTGCCAGCACCAGAGGGCACAGAGAAACCCAATTCTGCAGATTCTTTGTCTAACTCTTCTAAAAAAGCAGCGCGGCTAATAATAGAGGCGGCAGCAACAGCAACATGATACTGCTCTCCTTTAGTGACGAAGAACAATTTTTCAGTGACTTGATTTTTTTCATTACGAACATATTTCCGATAATTATTTTCAGGGGTGAACTGGTCAATCAAAATCCCTTCTGGCTTTGTGGGAGCCAACTCTTGTAGCAACAGATAAATCGCTTGGTTATGCAAAGCAACTTTCATGTGTACAGCATTGTAGTTTGGTTGGATCTCATTGTATTTTTTTGGTTCAACGATTAATAACTTGTAAGGAATCAGTTCTTTAATGACATGTGACAATTGAATAATTTGTGGGTCGGTTAATTCTTTGGAATCACGAACACCTAATGATTTTAGTTTGCTAATCATGCTTTTGTCAACATAGGCAGCACAGACAGTTACTGGACCAAAATAGCTACCATTACCGACTTCATCGGAACCTATCACAGACCAGTTGCCAAAATCAGCAGGCAGTGTAGTAGTCTGGGCAGAAATTTTTTTCTTTGGTGTGGTACTCGTTCCTTCCCAACGAGCGGCCTCTTTTTCAGCTTGAGGTCCCTGAAACATGACTTTACCTGATTGATAAGCAGTGATAGTAGTGGTGCCAACCTTGGCCACAAAGACAGTATAAGGGACCGTTTTATTTAAACGATTGGGTTGATAAACAGTGGTCATCTCTGCTAATGTTTTTTTACTAACTTTAATTACGTGATTCTGTGCCATCAATTGTTCCTCATTTCTTGATATTTCTTCTTTACTATAGTAAAGGAAAAACAAGTAAATGAAAAGGTTTTGCGTTAGCTTGTTCCTGAAAATGACAATGTTTAGGAAATGTATAATTTTTTTCTATAGTTGGGCGCTAGTTGTTATCTAAATTTTTATTCAGTGCTATACTGTGGGAGAGAAGGAGACGATGAAAGAGTCGACTAGAACAAGGGGTGATGTGTTTGAGAAGAAAAAAAGAAATGCAAGAAAATGAACCAATAGCAGTGACTGCTAACGCGGAACGCTATTATCCAGAAGATAAACAAGGCTTGACGGCCGCACAAGTTGAAGAAAGACAGCGAAAAGGCTTAGTCAATGCTGCCGTCGATACAGAGTTTATCACAACGAAACAGATTGTTATTAATAACGTATTTACGTATTTCAACTTAATTTTTGTGGTACTAGGTGTGTTATTAATGCTGGTACAATCTTATAAAAATATGACCTTTTTGCCAGTAGTAATCATTAATACGGTCATTGGAATTTACCAAGAAATTAAGTCGAAGAAAGTATTAGATAGCTTAAATATTCTAAACGCTACAAAAGTAACCGTTGTAAGGGATGGCCAAGAACAAGAAATTTCGCCAGATGAACTGGTTTTGGACGATGTGGTGCTCTTTAAATCGGGTGAACAGATTTCTGGGGATGCAATTGTCTTATCTGGTGAAGTCCGTGTGAATGAATCTTTGTTAACTGGGGAATCTGATGAGATTACCAAAGTAGCATATAGCCAACTTTTGTCAGGTAGCTTTATTGTGTCAGGTTCTTGTTATGCAAGAATTGATAAAATTGGCGCTGAGGCCTATGTTCATCAATTGACGCTTGAAGCGAAGTCAATTAAAAAAGGGGAACAATCAGAGATGGTCGGTTCCATTAACCGTTTGGTGAAATGGGTAGGGATTATTATTATCCCGATCGGCTGTGTTCTATTTTTCCAAAGTTATTTCATCAACCACCAAGGGCTTCATGACAGCATTGTCTCCATGGAAGCTGCCTTGATTGGGATGATTCCAGAAGGGTTGTACCTTTTAACAACCGTTGCATTAGCTGCCAGCACAATGCGCTTAGCGAAGCGCGGCGTTTTATTGCACAACATGAAAAGTATCGAATCCTTAGCACGTGTTGATGTGTTATGTGTAGATAAAACAGGAACAATTACTGAAAACACGATGGAAGTCCAAGAGTTGGTTCCTGTGGTGAGTATCGAAAATGATGGTACAGACTTAACCAATGTCGAAAAATTAATTGGCGATTTTTGTCGAACAATGTCAGCTGACAATGATACGATGAAAGCGATGAAAGAATTTTTTGTTACTAATAATCAGAGGGAAGCCGTTAGCTATACCTCGTTTTCGTCTGTCGAAAAATTTAGTAGCGTGACTTTCCCAGAAGCGACGTATATTCTTGGAGCGCCAGAGATGATTTTGAGAGACAATTATGAAATGTATCAATCTGAAGTGGAACATTATACAAGTCAAGGCTATCGCTTATTGGTGTTCGGAAAGTATTTAGGAGAATTTCAAGAAACGTTGGCAGCAGAGGTTCAACCTCTAGGCTACATTCTTCTTTGGAATCCGATTCGTAAAGAAGCCAAAGCAACTTTTGAATATTTCGCTGAACAAAATGTGGCTATTAAGGTCATTTCTGGTGATAATCCTTTAACAGTATCCAATGTAGCACAAGCGGCAGGCATTATTGGTGCTGAAAATTATGTGGACGCGCGAACATTAACTACAATGGAAGCCCAGACAGAAGCTTTAGAAAAATACACCGTTTTTGGTCGTGTCACGCCAGAACAAAAGAAACAATTTGTACTATTGTTGAAAAAATTAGATCATACAGTGGCGATGACAGGGGATGGAGTCAATGATATTTTAGCCATGAAAGAAGCAGATTGTAGTATTGCCATGGCTTCAGGAAATCAAGCTACAGCACAAGCCTCGCAAGTTGTGTTGTTGGATTCTGATTTTTCAACGATGCCGGAGGTTGTCTTTGAAGGCCGCCAAGTAGTTAATAACATTGAACGTTCTTCAAGTTTATTCCTTGTAAAAAATATTTTCTCCTTGCTGATGTCTGTCTTTGCTATGATTTTTGCCGTGACATATCCTTTACAACCGACACAAGTCACATTGATTAGTTTATTTACAATTGGGATTCCTTCGACATTTCTAGCTTTGGAACCAAATCATCGTCGCATTGAAGGGAAATTTCTTTTCAATGTGTTATCAAAAGCAATTCCTGGTGGGTTAACGGATATGTTAGTAGTCGGTGCCTTACTAATTTGTGGTGATATTCTTGCACTTCAAAAAACGGACATTTCAACGACTGCAACATTGTTGCTAGTTTCAGTCGGCTTTATGGTTCTTTATAAAATTAGTTCACCAATGAATCGTTACCGCAAGCGCGTAATGATTGGCTGTTTAATCGGAATGGTTATTACAAGTATTTCCATGAAAAACTTGTTCTCGTTAACTTCGGTATCGCCAACAACCTTGTTACTTTTAGCCATTCTTTTCTTTGCAGCAGACTCAACTTTCCAACATTTATCAACCATTTCTGAAAAAGTTCAATTATGGTTTTATAAGAAAAGACATTAGGAGAAAAACACCGAGCCAAAATTATTTTGGTTCGGTGTTTTTTGTTTTTTATTGTTGGGAAAAATAAAAACACTTGTACCTAGTTAATCCTTGATAGTATAAACCTAACCAATTATTTTAGGTAGGAAGGATTGAATAAAAATGAAAAAAAGAAGTTTTGTCTATTGGGGAATGTTTTTCATTCTTTTGTCGACGCTGATAACGCCTTTTCTGAAACTTGAAACAGGATATGCACAAACGGAACCAACTAGTACCAGTGAAACCAATCAAATTTCTGCTACGCCAAACGTAGTACCGCGTAAGCAAGTGGGCAACATTGTGACAGCGATTCAGCTAACGGACAAAGAGGGAAACCCACTTGGGACCATTAATCAATATACAGACATCTACCTCCGAATTGAGTTCAACTTACCGGATAATACCGTTAATAGTGGGGATACGAGTGTGATTACTTTACCCGAAGAGCTACGTCTCGAGAAAAATATGACCTTTAATGTAGTAGATGATACAGGTGCTGTGGTTGCAATTGCACAGACCGATGTAGCAAATAAAACGGTCACGTTAACGTATACAGATTACGTAGAAAACCATGCCAATATTAGTGGGTCTTTATATTTTACAAGTTTGATTGATTTCGAAAATGTGGAAAATGAATCCAAGATTCCTATTTACGTCACGGTTGAAGGGGAAAAAATATTTGCTGGCGATCTTGATTACCAAGGTGAAGGCGATGATGTTAACGAAAAATTTAGCAAGTATTCGTGGTTTATCGAAGACGATCCAACCGAAATTTACAATGTACTACGGATTAATCCAACAGGGCAAACGTATACTGATTTAGAAGTGGAAGATGTGCTAAAAACAGAAAGTTTAAGTTATATGAAAGACACTATGAAAATTGAACGAGGACAATGGACACTGGATGGAAATGCTATTTGGCAGTTCACGCCAGAGGAAGATATAACTGATCAGTTGGCTGTCCAGTATGGTCCTGGTGACCGCAATTTTTCGGTGCATTTTGGCAATATTGGGACTAACGAATATCGTATCACCTATAAAACCAAAATCGATCATCTTCCCGAAAAAGGTGAAACCTTCACAAATTATGCAAAATTAACAGAAAATCAAACGGTGGTGGAAGAAGTCGAAGTGAGTCGTGTCTCACAAACAGGTGGTGGAGAAGCTAATGGTGAACAATATGTTGTTGAAATTCATAAAGAAGATGAAGCAGGCCAGCGTTTAGCAGGTGCAGAGTTTAAACTCATTCGTAACTCAACCAATCAAACAGTGGCCAAAATCACAACAGATCAAAACGGAACAGCGATTGTTAAAGGCTTGTTAAAAGATAACTATACTTTAGTAGAAACCAAAGCACCTACCGGTTACCAACTTTCGCAAAACAAGATTTCAATAACACCTGAAGACTTTGGTAAAAACTTAGTTGCACTGAAAACTGTTGTGAATCATAAGATTTCATATCAACCAGTCGCTGCTTCATTTTTAGCTGGAAAAGTTCTTTTAGGAAAACCACTGAAGGATGCTGAATTTCAATTTGAATTGTTAGATGAGAAAGGTACATTACTAGAAACGGTTAGTAACGATACTTTAGGGAAAATTCAATTTTCACCATTAACCTTTGAAACTCCCGGAAACTATCAATACACCATTCGGGAAGTAAACACGCAACAGGCAGGTGTTTCCTACGATACGCACAACCTTCAAGTTCAAGTAACCGTCGAGGCGCTTTTAGGAAATCTTGTGGCGACTACTCAGTATGATGGAGGTCAAGTATTTACTAATCACTATACGCCAGAAGAACCTATAGAAAGTACCACACCACCAACGAGTGGGACAACAGATACTACCACGAATTCAACCACAGAAACTACTTCAATAACCATTGAAAAACAGGCGGTTCATAATAAGGAATTGCCAAAAACAGGAGAAACAAAAGAAAACGCGTTTCTTTTCTTAGGTAGCCTTCTTTTGATTCAAGGATTATTTATCTATTTTAAAACGAAAAAATAATCGCTTAGATAGTTTCAGTAATCGAGACAAAATGTGCAAATTTCGAGAGATTTAGCTTGTTCATTTGAGTTTGGAGTGGTTCTGTGCTATACTATCTTTAGCGTAATGATACTAGTTGGGAGTGAGCGGATTTCTGCTCACTCTTTTTGATGGAAAAGTCATCAGGACACGGTTCGTTACATCAATCTCGAAGGAGGCGAAAATTTTGAGTAGTGCTGTGGAAACTGTAACAAAGTTAGTCACACCAATCTTAGAAGAACAAAATTTTGAACTTGTGGAAGTAGAGTTTGTTAAGGAAGGAAAAAATTGGTTTTTACGAGTATTTATCGATAAAGAAGGTGGCATTGATATTGAGGAATGTGCCTTTGTCAGCGAAAAATTAAGTGAAAAACTAGATGCAATGGATCCAGATCCAATTCCGCAAGCGTACTTTCTGGAAGTTTCTTCTCCGGGAGCAGAACGTCCGTTAAAGAAAGAAAGCGATTATGAACAAGCGGTAGGTAAGTACATTCATATTTCTCTTTATCAAGCAGTTGATGGAGAAAAACAGATTGAAGGTACCTTAGTCCATCTTGATTCAGAACAATTAACATTAAGTGTAAAAATTAAAACCAGAGTGAAGGAAATGACTTTTGAACGTAAAAATATCGCAAAAGCTCGTTTAGCCATTCAATTTTAATCAACAGACTCGAATGTAAAAAAGGGTCCACTAAAAGTTTTACTTTTAGCTGGGCCTGTGACAAGTTTTAACGAGAAGTTTTTCCCTTGGAAGAAGAACCACTCGTTCAGCTTTAACGAATCCATAGGAGGAAAAGAAAAACAATGAGCAAAGAAATGTTAAATGCATTAGACGTATTAGAAGCTGAAAAAGGGATTCCTAAAGATACGGTGATTGAAGCGTTACAAGCAGCTTTAGTTTCTGCATATAAAAGACATTATGGACAAGCAAGCAACGTCGAAGTTGAATTTGAACCAAAAAAAGGCAATATTCATGTGTATGCTGTCAAAGAAGTAACAGAAGAAGTATTTGATTCACAATTGGAAGTTTCATTAAAAGATGCCGTTGCATTAAATGGTGCATATGAAATCGGCGACAAAATTCGTTTTGAAGTTACGCCAAAAGACTTTGGCCGCATTGCTGCCCAAACAGCAAAGCAAGTAATTTTACAACGTGTCCGTGAAGCAGAAAGAACAATTATTTATAATGAATTTAGCGAATACGAAAATGACATCATGCAAGGAATTGTTGAACGTCAAGATCGTCGTTATATCTATGTAAACTTAGGCAAAATCGAAGCAGTCTTATCAAAACAAGATCAAATGCCAAATGAATTTTACCAACCGCATGATCGGATTAAAGTTTACGTATCACGTGTTGAAAACACATCAAAAGGCCCACAAGTTTTTGTAAGCCGTAGTCATCCAGATTTACTAAAACGTCTTTTTGAACAAGAAATTCCAGAAGTTTATGATGGAATTGTTGAAATCGTAAGTGTCGCTCGTGAAGCTGGCGATCGTTCAAAAGTAGCCGTTCGTTCAACAGATCCTAATATTGACCCAGTGGGTACCTGTGTTGGTCCAAAAGGCCAACGTGTCCAAGCGATTGTGAATGAATTAAAAGGCGAAAATATGGATATTGTGGAATGGAACGAAGATCCAGCTATTTATATTAGTAATGCCTTGAATCCAGCTCAAGTATTAGATGTTATTTTTGATCCAGAAAATAGCAAAGCATGTACAGTTGTTGTACCTGATTATCAATTGTCATTAGCAATTGGTAAACGTGGTCAAAATGCGCGCTTAGCTGCTAAATTAACGGGCCATAAAATTGATATCAAATCAGAATCTGATATGGCTGAATTTTATGAACAACAAGCCAATCAAGAAGTTGCCGAAGTGGCAGAAGAAATGGATGAAGCAATTATCCATTCAGATATGACGGCAGATGATTACGAAAACTTGGCTGCTGAAGAAGCAGTTGTTGAAGCAGAAATTACAGAAGAATTACCTGAACAAGAATAACGTTTTTGGAGGGTGAAAAAATGAAAAAGAGAAAAATTCCAATGCGTAAATCGGTTGTTTCAGGCGAAATGAAACCGAAAAAAGAATTAGTCAGAATTACTCGCTCCAAAGAAGGCGAGGTGGCCTTAGATCCAACTGGTAAATTACCTGGACGTGGCGCTTACGTTGATTTGGATCCTGCGGAAGTCCAAAAAGCTTGGGATAAAAAAATTCTTGATCGTGTCTTAGAAACAAAATTAAGTGATGAATTTTATCAAGAACTATTGGATTATGTAACACATCAAAAAGCCCGCAAAGAGTTGTTTGGCGATGGAAAATAAAACCAAAATTTTGAACCTTTTAGGTTTAGCAATGCGCGCCGGTAAATTAGTCACAGGCGAGGAATTAACCCTTAAAGATATTCGTGCAAACAAAGCGAAATTTGTGTTTGTTGCGCAAGATGCCAGTGAGAATACTAGAAAGAAAATCAAGGACAAAAGTTCTTATTATAATGTTCCTGTTAGCGAACTGTTCAGTCAATTCGAGCTCAGCCAAGCGATTGGGCGACCACGAATGGTTATCGGAGTAACTGATGCAGGATTTGCCACCAAAATCAAGGAATTACTAAAAGGTTAGGAAGGTGATTGCATGGGAAAAAAAAGAATTTATGAACTAGCAAAAGAAATGAATAAAGCAAGCAAAGACGTTGTCGATAAAGCGCATCAATTAGGTATGGATGTTAAAAACCATATGGGCGCAATTAGTTCCGAGCAAGAAACAAAGCTTCGTCAAGCATTCGGAGGAGGAAGTACCGTAAATACTCAATCAAAAGCAACAAACAACCAAAAGCAACAAACAACACAAAATAAACCAGCCAATAAGAAACCAATGAACAATAAACCTGGTGAACAAAGAAATAACCAAAATCGTCCAAACAATCAATCAACGAATGGACAACAAAGAAATAACAACAACCAAAATCGTCACGGCCAAAGCAACACACAAAACCGTAGCAATCAAACAAATACAAACAATCAAAACCGCAATACCCAAAACAATAACGGTTCTACAACGAATCAAAATCGGACCAGCCAAAATAACAATGGCGGGAACAACCAAAACCGTGGCGGCCAAAACCGTAACAACAATTTTGGTGGCGGTCAAAATCGTAATAACCGGAATAACTTTAATAACCAAAACCGCAATCGTTTCAATAAAAAAGGGAAAAAAGGCAAACATCAACAAGAATCAGCGAAGCCAGCAGTACCAGCACGTAAATTCCGTGAATTACCAGATGTTTTAGAATATACAGAAGGTATGAACGTGGCGGATATTGCGAAAAAAATCCACCGCGAACCAGCGGAAATCATCAAAAAATTATTTATGATGGGTGTCATGGTTAACCAAAACCAAGCCTTAGATAAAGATACAATTGAATTATTAGCTGTGGACTATGGCATGGAACCGCAAGAAAAAGTTCAAGTTGATATTGCGGACATTGATAAATTCTTCGAACCAGAAGCAGTTGTTGAAGAAAACTTAACCACACGTCCCCCTGTTGTCACAATCATGGGACACGTAGACCACGGGAAAACAACATTATTAGATACATTGCGCCATTCTCGTGTGACTTCAGGTGAAGCAGGCGGAATCACGCAGCATATTGGTGCCTATCAGTTAGATATTGATGGAAAACCAATTACGTTCTTAGATACACCAGGACATGCGGCCTTTACAAGTATGCGCGCGCGTGGTGCCAGCATCACTGATATTACCATCTTAGTTGTTGCAGCGGACGATGGAGTAATGCCACAAACAATCGAGGCGATTAACCATGCCAAAGCGGCAAAAGTGCCGATTATTGTAGCAGTTAACAAAATTGATAAGCCTGGTGCGAACCCTGATCATGTGAAACAAGAATTAAGTGAACATGAATTAATTCCTGAAGAATGGGGCGGAGATACGATTTTCGTCAATATTTCAGCGAAATTCAATCAAAACATTGATGAGCTATTGGAAAATATTTTATTGATTGCTGAAGTAGAAGACTTAAAAGCTGATCCAACGCAAAAAGCAATTGGAACAGTGATTGAAGCACGCTTAGATAAAGGTAAAGGTCCGGTTGCGACATTACTCGTTCAACAAGGAACTTTACATGTTGGTGATCCAATCGTTGTTGGTAATACTTATGGACGTGTTCGTGTGATGACCAATGACATGGGCCGCCGTGATAAAGAAGCAGGACCAGCAACTCCTGTGGAAATTACCGGATTAAATGATGTTCCTCAAGCGGGTGATCGTTTTGTGGTCTTTGAAGATGAAAAAACAGCACGTCAAGCAGGGGAAGAACGGGCTAAACGTGCGTTGCTTGAACAACGTTCAGCAAGTAGCCGTGTGACATTGGATAACTTATTTGAAAGCCTAAAAGAAGGCGAATTAAAAGAAGTTAATATCATTGTCAAAGCAGACGTACAAGGATCTGCCGAAGCCGTTTCAGCAAGTTTACAAAAAATTGATGTAGAAGGCGTTCGTGTGAAAATTGTTCACGCGGCAGTTGGGGCCATCAATGAAAGCGACGTAACTTTAGCTGCAGCAAGTAATGCGATTATTATCGGCTTTAACGTTCGCCCAACACCACAAGCAAAACAACAAGCAGAACAAGAAGAAGTTGATATTCGTTTACACCGTATTATCTATAAAGCCCTAGAAGAAATCGAAACAGCGATGAAAGGGTTATTAGATCCAGAATTTGAAGAAAAAATTACGGGTCAAATGACGGTTCGTGAATTGTACAAAGTATCTAAAGTTGGCACAATCGCTGGCTGTTATGTTACAGAAGGCTTTATTCGCCGCGATAGTGGCGTGCGTGTCATTCGTGATGGTATTGTTATTTATGAAGGTAAATTAGCAAGCTTGAAACGTTTTAAAGATGACGTGAAAGAAGTCAAACTTGGTTTTGAATGTGGCGCTATGATTGAAAACTTCAATGATTTACGTGTAGATGATGCGATTGAAGGCTTCATTATGGAAGAAATCAAACAATAATTTTAGTAATTGGAGGAAGACACTATGGCAAATTATCGTGACCGTCGTGTAGGTCAAGAAATCATGCGTGAAGTGAATGATATCTTGAACAAACGCATCAGAGATCCACGCGTCCAAGGCATCACTATTACAGATGTTCGTGTGACCGGTGATTTACAACAAGCAACGATTTATTACAGCTTGTTATCTGATTTAGCTTCCGAACAACAAAAAGCTCAACAAGGATTAGACAAAGCCAAAGGACTGATTCGTAAAGAATTAGGACAACGGTTAACCTTGTATAAAACACCAGAGTTGATTTTTGAAAGAGACGAATCTGTCCAATACGGAAATCACATTGATGAGTTGATTCGTAAGTTGAATCAAGGCGAATAATTAAAAAGAAAAAGCACACCAGACGAATGGTGTGCTTTTTCTTTTCATGATTTCTTGATAAAATAGTCATGGAGGTGCAAAGATGAAAAGAATTGTTGCTTACTATAAAAATGGAGATCGTTATTTAAAAGAAATGGGTTCAGGCAAGAGTTCCCTGCACTTTTTTCTTTTCTTCTTTGTACTACATAGTATGCGGGAACATATTATTCAGTTCATCGGATTTTGGCCGTCATTTATATTCGTCCTCATACTTGTCCCAAATCTTATGCTTGGCGTCGGACATATTAACCATTGGTACAAAAACCGCTCTTGAATTTTCCAGAATACTTTTAAGCATGGAACAAAATCCTTATTGATTTTGTTCCATGCTTTTTAAGTTAACCCAGTATTTAATACCATCACAGAATAATCCCTAAATTCAAAAATCCGTCCTTTATAAAGATAAGTGGCGCCATACTTTTGTCGATAGTACGTAATCACATTTTTTAATGTTTCAACATCGATTTCCAAAAATTCAGCACAAGAATAATGGTTGCTTAAGCCAGCTTCAGAGCAACGAATTAAATCGTCTAATGTAACTAATTGCTCTAAGGCCACATTGCGGGCTTTCAACTCTTGCTTCCGATTTTCTGTACAATTTTGATTTAAAATAGTGCCAACGGATGTTTGATAATGCCCGTATTCCTCGGCTAAAATATTCTTCTTTTGACGGGTACTCAATGTTTTTTCAATATAAATTTTGCCATTTCGATACAACCCATAACAACCTGTTTGATTGTATAAATCAATTTCTAAAACCGTCACATCCTTTTGAATGGAACTGACAAGTTTTTCATAATCATTCACTTTACCATTCACCTGCCATTACTTAATAAAAAGAGTAGATGGGAAGTTAATCCTCTTTTTTGTCAGAAGAAATTGATTGTTGATATTTGGCATCAATTTCATCCAAGTAATCGTGAATTTTCTCGATTTCTTCTTTTGAAAATATCTTTTCTGGATCCCCAGCGTGGGCAGCCAGTGTCATTTCGTCACGGCGAGGGAATGAGAGAATTTCTGCTTGCGTTTGTTGTTCGTGTAATTGTTGTTCGGCAAATTGATAAACGATGGCTTGTCGTTGGGGTTCTAATTTTTTATAAATGCGGTCGATAGTTGAGGCATTTTTTTCCATGGGAACTTCTTGTCCCATCAACCAGGCCTCATTAATGTCTAATGCATCTGCAATGCGATAAACTTTGTCTTGTTTTGCTTCGTAACGACCAGCTAGCCAATCGCTGATCGAAGATTTACCGATGCCAGTTTTTTTCGCTAAATCACTAGGTTTGATGTTCTTGGCTGTTAAAGCCTCTTTTAAACGGACAGCAAAAATGTTCATATTTCCGAACCTCCTATTGCCTCAAAGTATACTATATCTGTTTAGAGAAGGCAAGTAACAATCGCAATTAAATTTAGAAGTTCATAAAACCGAACTTATGAGTTGACAGTGAAAATATTTGATGCTAAGATAGAGCCATTCAAATGTTCGGTTAACTGAACAATTTTTTTTGAACGCTTTGTTCGGAAAACCGTATTTTTTTAGAAAGGGTGAAGAAATGAGTCAGAACTATAAAAAAACGTTGTCGGATATGTTACTTTTAGCAATTATTTTATTAATAAGCAGTGTCTCAATAAAAATTGGGGCCATCGTGATTGGTATGATTGGCCTCATGGAATTACTAACAGAGTAACAATAATTTAGTCAAAAGGAGAGAAGCGGATTGGCAGAGCGACGCATGTTTGCAAAAACGATTATTGATAGTGATGCGTTTTTAGATATGCCCTTATCAAGTCAGGCCCTGTATTTTCATTTAGCGATGCGTGCCGATGATGATGGATTTATCAATAATCCCAAAAAATTGCAGCGAATGGTCAGTTGTGGGGAAGACGATCTAAAATTGTTGATGGTTAAAAAATTTATTCTAGTATTTGAAAGTGGTGTGATCGTTATCAAACATTGGAAAATTCATAATTATATTCGCAGTGATCGTTACAAACCAACCTTGTATCAAGAAGAGAAAAATCAGATTGTTGAAAAGAATAGCAAAGCTTATAGGTTTAAAGGAGAATCGTCTGTCAGTGGTCAACCAGCTGACTACCAACGGTTACCACAGGAAAGCATAGTCCAGTCTAAGTTAGGTCAGAGTCAAGGTAGTAGTTCAGAAAACGATTGTTTAAAGATGATTTATCATTTTTATGAGGAAAACGGCTTTGGCACACTGGCCTCAAAAACAAGCCAAGATTTTAAGTATTGGTTGCAAGATTTTATACAAAAAGGGTCTAGCCAAGAGGAAGCATGCCAATTAATCTTGCATGCTTTAGGAATTGCCGTCGATCGAAATAAACGGAATTACGGCTATGTAAATGCTATTTTGAAAAGTTGGGAGCAACAAAATTATTTATCCGTACATGAAGTTCTGGTAAATGATAAAAAACAAGTGTCGGAGCATGCGCCGCAAATGACAGAAGAATATCAAGAGTTAGGTTTTTAAAGAAAGGAGGAAATCAGTATGCATGCGACAGATCAAACTTTTCAAATACTATTGAGTCAATTGTTAGAAAAAGTTGAAGACCGTTGTCCTGAATGTGGCAGTGAACAATATGTTTGGCAACAAAAAAATAAAGATGGCACAGAACGTTGTGCCCCAACTTGTTGGTCGTGTGGGTATAAAATGCTAAAAAAACATGAACAAGAAGCCACTCAACAACGTTCTCAAGAGAGTTTTATGGCACGTACACAAAAATTTTTTCATCAAGGGTCCTTAATTGCTGATGATGCGCTACGGCAATGTCGTTTAACCAATTACCAAACCACTGAATTAGAAACAAGACAAGCAAAAGAACGGGCCTTAGCAGCAGTTTCAGCGATTGTTGAAGGAAAGCCAATTCACGTTATTTTTTCAGGGAAACCTGGTGTCGGTAAAAGTCATTTGGCTATCAGTATTTTAGTTGAAGTCTTAGAACGCTCTGCATATCAAAAGTATTGTTTATTTGTCAGCTACTCTGAGTTATTAGAAAAACTAAAAATGTCCATGAATGAATCGGCCAAAAGCCAAGCAAAGGCTCAAGCGTATATTACTAGAATGAAAAAAGCAGACGTTTTGGTCTTAGATGATTTAGGTGCTGAATTAGGAATTAAAAATAAAGTTAGTACGGATTTTAATAATGATATCTTAAACCGAATTTTAGAAGCTAGACAGAATAAAGCAACTATTTTTACTACTAATTTTTCTGGAAAACAACTGGTGGAGGCCTATGGAACACGCATTATTTCTCGTCTAATGAAGCACGCCAGTGGCTATGTTTTCCAATATAAAGACACAACAGACAAACGAATGAGGAGTGTGAAATAAATATGTTAACAATTATTATTGGGTTTATCTTTTGGACAATGACACTAATGTTAGGTTATCTAATTGGTGAAAGAGAAGGCCGTAAACATGAGTAATTTAACAAAACGTAAAAAAGATTTATTTGAAATGAAAAGCGTTGTATTTAAAGATATTTCAAAGCAACAAAGCGAAAAAGCACAAAAAAGAAAACGACTCTTACAACTAATGAATCAATATCCCGATTGGGCAAGTCAAAAAAATAAACTTATTATGCAGGAAATTCAAGAATTAGGACAAGCAATCGGTAATTGGTCGATGGATCAATCAAGACCCATCCAATCCATCAAGGCCGCATCGTTTACAAAAAGCGAGTATCTCTATTTAATTTGGCTCGGTTATTCAGATGAAGCGATTCGTCACGGCTTAGACATGTCGAAAGAGTGTTATTTTATTTATCGATTAACACTTTTAAATGAATAAAAGTAAAGGAGATTAACCAATGCGTACGTCAACATTTAATTATATCAAAGATATTTTAGCAGACTTTTATAAAACAGATGAGTATATCCGTCAACGGGAAGAAGAATTACGGCACCCTTATCAAGAAGCAGATTTAAATGCTGGTATTAGAGGACAAGGACTTCACTCTGTAGTGACCGAACGAATGGCGATTACGATAGCTATGGATCGTCGTCTGTGGAACTTAGAGAGAAATCGAGACATTATCAAAAATTGTTTAGCTGAAGCGGATGAACAAACGCGCGTGATTATTGAAGAACTATATATGAAAAAACGGCCCTCTTTAACATTAATTGGACTTGCCCAGCAATTATTTATTAGTAAAAGCCAAGCCTATAAATTAAGAAATCATTTCTTTGAAGCGGTGGCGGATGAACTAGGGATGTAAACATGGAAAAAGCGTGGAATTTTTTCAGGTGTCAACATGGTAAATTAATAGTGTCGAAAGAGATAGATAAACGTGAGGCAACCAAAAAAATGAAGACACGGAATTCTATGATTTTGACTGCTTTCTTGTGTCAGCTATGAAGGAGCAGAAAATGCCGGCTACTTTCAAGATCCTTCATTTTGACTAGAAGAGAGCCAATTTGTTAACCAATCCTGAATTTTTTGAATGGAAAGGTGGCGCTAAAAATGAATGAAGCGGAACAAGAGTTATATGAAGCCCTTGTTGCAATCTGCCAGACGTCAGGATTTTTGTTGCTAGAGGAACTGCCGACAGATTTACCAGATCAGCCATTTGTTTACTTAGGTGATAGTAAAGAATTACCTAAGCCAACTAAATCAGCTATTTTGGGAGAAATTGAATTAATAATGCATGTTTACGGTGCGTTATCTGAACGACAACAAATTTCTACAATTAAAGGAACGATTTTACGGCAGGCAACCAGTAACTTAAAACGAACGGCTCATTTTAATTGGGGTATCAAACATCAAGAAGTCAAAGCACAAATGGTAAAAGATACCAAACAAATGAAAAAAACAATTTGGCATGCTGTACTACCATTACACATGCAATTTTACTAGGAGGAATTATCAATGGGAGAAGTTATGCAAGGAAAAGACCGTATTTTATTAGTTCGTCGCTTGGATGAAGCAGCGACAAAGAAAGCAATGAAACCCTTATTTCAAATTGAACATGAATGGGAATTCTCACGTGAATCGAGCGGTACGCAAACAAAAGATGGCGTTGCGAATGCTGTTTCTGGTTTAGAAGTTACGTTATCGTTAAGCGGTTTAGCCTCTCGAGATGATGAAAATTTATACATGAAAGACGCAGTTGAAGATGGCATCTTAATGGAATTTTGAGATGTTGATTTAAAAGGTGAAAAAAATGCGGAAGGTAAATATCCAGCAATTTATGCCCAAGGTTATGTAAATTCATGGAGTTTACCAGCCAATGTAGAAGAATTAGTAGAAATTGAAACAGAAGCCTCTATTAATGGCAAGCCACAAGATGGCTTTGCAACAATAGAAGCAGATATTATTGCGGAAGCACAATATGCGTTCCAAGATACCGTTCCAGAGAAAGCATCACAACCTGGCGCATAATCAAAAAGTGTTGAATTTTAGGAGGATAAAAAATGAATTTAGAGATTAACGGAAAAACAATTGAAGTGAAATTTACGATTGGCGCGATTCGCGAATTAGATAAACGTTACCAAATTGAAAATGGCGCTGCCAAATTCGGCATGGGCATCAGTTCAGCAATGATTTATTTACGCCAATACAATCCAGTAATCTTAGTTGACATCATGGAAGCTTTACAAAGTGGGCAATTAAAAATAGGTAAGTCGGAAATTGAAGCATGGTTAATGACCCAAGATGTCAAAAAACTTTCAGATGATTTGCTTAAAGAAATGGGAAAGCAACCTCTTACAAAACCAATGATCGATCAGTTCAGCAAAGAAGCGAAGAAAGCAGAAGCACAAGCGACCAACTAATTAAAACGAGCGATGACGTGTATCACGACATCGCTCTTTCTGCTTTTCGCTACTTAGGCTGTCGTTCATTTGAAGAAGTGGATCGGATGACCATGTCTGAATTTGAATTACGAATGATTGCTTTTAATTTAGCAGAAGTAGATGAAGAGCGGAAAAGGCACGAGCTTGCCTACTTAAATGTTAAAGCGCAAGCGACAAACAAAAAAGGAAAACCCGTTTTTGAAAGCTTTAAAAGTTTTTATGATTATGAAAAACGAGTTGCTGAAGTTCTGGCAGCTAACCAGCCACAACGAACAAAATTAAATGAGCGGAAAAAAACGCAACTTGCCACTGTGGCAGAGCGTCTACGCCGCTATCGGAAGGGAGGAGAGTAGATGGAGAATGACAAAGAAAAAACGCCGTTATCGGAGGCAAAGAAAAGCCTTGCAGGCGTCCAACAAGCATTAAAAAGTATGAGCGGTGAGTATGCCTTATTAAGTGGATATTTAGGGAAAATTAGTGCGGGTGTCAATCAGTCAGCCACGGTCATGAACACATTTAAAACCGTCATGCAACAATCTGGAGAAACAGTGAAAAAAACAGGAGACGAAACAGCAAAGGCAGCAGATCAAATGAACACAGCGTTAACAGATTCTGCTGAACAAGCCGGTGAAGCAGCTAAAAAAGCGGGGAAAGAAACCTCTGATGGCTTTACTAATGCACAAAATAATATGCTGAGCTTTGGGACGGCCATGACTAGTGCCGTTTCCTTACCTATGCTGAACGTTTTAAAAACAGCTATGGGCGTCGGTGCTGGGGTCAGTGGCGAATTTCAAGGAATGCAAGGACTGATTATGGCCAGTGCAGGAGGGATTTCTGATTCATTGCAAGGCGAGTTGCAAGGGGCATTGACTCAGATGAATCAATCATTTGAAGCGGCGGCACAAGTGATTCAAAGCGTGATGGCTCCAGGAATGGAAATTTTGGTTCAAGTGGTTATCACAGTCGTCAAAGGCATTACAGCTTTGGTGAATTTATTTATCAAATTACCAAAACCCGTCCAAGTTTTTATTGTTGCCATTATGGGCATTTTAGCCGCCATTGGCCCCATGTTGATTATGGTAACGATGGCTCAGCAAAAATTTCAACAGTTTAGTGCTGGTTTGGCTCTTGTACAAGGAAACATTGGGAAGTTAGGTGGTGGCTTATCAAAACTAAGTGCTAGTTTTAGTGCCTTAGGTGGAGGACCATTAATTTTAATTGTAGCAGCCGTTTTAGCAGCGGTAGCAGCGTTTATTTATTTCTATAAAACCAATGAAACATTTAGAAATAGTATCAATAGCTTAGCTAGTGCCATTCAAGGAGCTGTTTCAGCGGCGTTTGGCAAATTGGTAGGATTGCTACAACAGATCCAGCCGGCCTTTCAACAAATAATGGCAGTTTTTAAACAATTTTTTGCAGTAGGCTTAGAGAAAATGGCGACTATTTTTTCAACAATTGGTTGTGTGCTAGCAGGCGTTTTTGCCAGCGGTTTGCAATTAGGTAGTAACTTATTAGGGCAATTTGGTGGCACCTTTGACAAAGCTGGTTTAGCGGTTGGTCTTTTGGTAAAAGTTCTGACAAAGGTTGCACTGGCTGCATTAGGAATTTCTGGGCCGTTTGGTCTAATTATTTCCTTGATTGTTTCATTCGTGACGGCCTGGATGAAAACCGGTGATTTGAGTGCGGGTGGTATTACCCAAGTCTTTGATAATTTAGGTAACACGATTACATCGGTTACAACAATGCTTGCGGCTAATCTACCGAAAGTTATACAACTTTTTACAACAGTCTTAACCAGTATTCTCGGGAAAATAACAGAAGCTATTCCAAGCATCGTCACCGCGTTATCTAGTTTAATTACGTTAATTGTTGGTGCGATCGTTGCCAATTTGCCAGTCTTAATTGAAGCGGCAACACAAATTATTACTACGTTGATTCAGGGGATTACAACAGTCTTACCAATGTTGATAGAAGTTGGTTTGAGCTTATTAATGACTTTAGTTAATGCGATTGTCACCGCCTTGCCAACAATTACAACTGCAGCGATTAATATCATCACTACATTAGTGACAGCTTTTGTCACAGCGTTACCAATGCTAGTTACAGCAGGTGTTTCAATTATCACAGCCTTAGTCAATGCATTTGTTACTATGTTACCGTTGATTTTGACTGCTGGTTTACAAATTTTGATGGCATTAATCACTGGGATTATGACGATTTTACCTCAGTTAATTCAATCAGCGCTGACGATTATTCTAGCGTTAGTGACTGCGTTGGTAGGTGCCTTACCACAGATTATCAGCGCAGGTGTCAAATTGTTAATGGCGTTAATTCAAGGGATTATTTCGATTTTACCAACCTTAGTTGCGGCAGCTATTACCTTAATTTTGACATTGGTAAATGCCTTAATTGGTGCCTTGCCACAAATCATCAGCGCAGGCGTCAAATTGCTAATAGCTTTGATCCAAGGGATTATTTCAATTTTACCGCAACTGGTTACTGCAGCAATTACGCTAATTACCGCTTTAATGGGTGCGTTTATCAATGCGTTGCCACAGTTGTTAAGTGCTGGGATTCAACTGATTCAAGCCTTAATTAATGGTGTACTCAGTCTATTGGGTACCTTGCTGTCCGCAGCAGGAACATTAATCTCACAAATGATCACGAAGATTGGTTCTTATTTTGGTCAACTGTTAGCTTCGGGCGGACAGTTAGTTGAAAATATCAAAAATGGGGTTACCAATGCAGCCGATCAGGTAAAAAATGCCATTGGTTCTGTAATTGAAGGTGCTTGGCAAGCAATCCAAGGTTGGTTTTCAAAATTCACCGATGCCGGTGCGAATATTGTCGGCATGATTGCTGATGGAATTACAGGCGCAATAGGAAAAGCCAAAGAAGCAATCGATGGGGTCGTCAGTAAAATTCGTAACTTTTTACCATTTTCACCAGCAAAAGAAGGTCCCTTATCTGATTTGCATAAATTGAATTTCGGCGGCACGATTGCCACGGGGATTTATGCAGGCGAAACAGCCGTTAGTAGAGCAATGGCTTCTATTTTAGATTTACCGCTGTTAAATGATTTTGCCTTGGACTTAGCTGGTCGAGGAAACTTCACGGCAACGATTGACCATCGTTTAGAAAATGATGCATACAATCGACCATTATTTGTGACAGTAGAGTCAACGTTAGATGGAAAAGTTGTCGCAGCAACTACGGCGCCTTATTTAGCAACAGAGTTACAACGACAACAAGTGAAACAAAATAACCGCTTAGGAAGGAGAGGATAACATGTATAAATTTGTTGATACCAATCAAGCAACTCATTCAACGCCTCTTCCTTCAGAAGCGTTGAATTTTAACGGTCAATTTTTAGAAAAAGTCATCCCTGGCTATCAAACATTATCAGTTTCAGGACGAGAATTAGTTCCAAGCGAAATTGAAAGCTATCAATTAGGGATTCGTGATGGTAAACGTCACGTTTATGCGCGAATTCCAGAACGAGAATTAACAGTCAAATATCGCCTTTCAGCTGTGAATAATGAAGCGTTTCGAGATGCATTTAATCATTTAAACGTTGCTTTGTTTACGGAAAAAGACGTTTCTATTTGGTTTAACGATGAACCGGAAATGCTGTGGTTTGGCAGTAAGTCTTCAGTGAGTGATGTACCCGAAGGTGTTAACCAAGTAACAGGCACCTTTACTTTATTGCTTTCTGATCCGTATAAATACACACGGAGTGATGCGACTAGTGTGATGTGGGGTTCGCCAACCATTACATTTCAAGCGAATTACTTAATGGGGAATACAGGCTCAGGTGCAGTTGATTTTCCAATTTTAATTGAAGGCGGGGCTTATTGGGGATCAACCATGATTACCTTTCAAAATCGGGCTTACACGATGGGGGATTTAGGTAAAGAAGTTCGGCCAATTGAAATTTATCCTACGGTCGAAGGATTAAAAGTCAAACCGATCATTATTTTAACAGGAACCGGACGTGGTGTTTGGATTAAAACACGGAACGATACAATTAACTTAGGAGACTTTGATCGTTCGGAAATTATCATTGATACTGAAAATTTTTATCTGACAAAAAATGGTGCATCGATGATTCGACCAATGAACGATTTTTATCTATATCCCAATGAACCGCTGTATATTCAAGCCAAAGATAGCGACTTCCGCTTGACGATTCGCTATCCTAACCGATTTGTGTAGGAGGGTGATTAAATGTTAATGGCGCTGGATTTGAAAAGAACATATACGGCAATCTTGGATAATGCCTATCAAGTCAGTTATGAAAAAATAGAGAACAAAATTGGCAGTTTAGATTTTACCATGCCGCTAGATGATCCTAAAAATGAATTTATTGCAGAAATGCAATGGGTGGAACTGACCGACAATGAGAATGAATATATTGGTTTATATCGCGTGATGCCAACCACAATTAAGAAAGATGCGAACAATAATCAAATTCACTACTCTGCCACAGAAGCACTATGTACCTTAGGCGATACTGTCCTTTTTGGTTGTCACGAAATTAAAAACAAAACAACGAAAGAGGCCATTCAATTTCTATTGAATAAACAAAAAACAAAGCATTGGGTCCTAAAAAAATGTGATTTTTCAAGGAAATTAACCTATAAATGGGAGAATGAAAACGGGCTAGTCGAGCCTTTATTTAGCATCCCAGCCGATTTCGAAGAGGAATATCTTTGGCAATGGAATACAGAGGTCTATCCTTTTGAACTTTCATTAGTCAAACCGCCAACAGAACCAGTTGCGCGAATTCAAGAAGGTTACAACATGCAAGGATTTGAAATAGAACGTAATCCCAAGATGCTAATCAATCGGATTTATCCATTAGGTTCAGGCGAAGGTGTTAACAAAGTCAATATTCGCTCGGTCAATCAAGGGGTTCCGTATTTAGAGAACAAGGCCGCAATTGACCGCTATGGTTTATTAGAGTCAATTTGGGTGGAACAGCGTTTTTCTGATCCCAAGGCATTAAAGGAAAATGCTTTGCGAATGTTAGAAGAATGGACCAAACCACAAGTTTCTTGGGTAGTGACTGCAGCTGATTTAATTAAATTAACAGATCAACCTTTGGCAATCGATCGTTTGCGGTTGGGTACGGTTATCATGATTAATACGAATGAATTTGGGAGTGTCAACCTTCGTATCAAAAAAGAAAGTAAAAAAGATGTCTTTGGTGCCCCCCAAGACATTCAGCTAGAGTTGGGAAATCTGCAAGAAACAATTCATAGTACCATGACAGCTTTCAGTCGGAAACAAGAGATTAGCGAAACTTACGCACAAGGGGCGACGACACTTTTAAATCGTTCAATACAAGGAGAACTTAACAAGACACAGCCAGTGGAGCTAAATTTATACTTTGACGAGGACATTCTTTATGTAAACACCGCAGAATTAACGTTCAAGGCAACTGCTAAAGGACCTTCGCATTCTGTAACGAATATTGATTTGGTAGTGGATGGCAAAAAATTACCCCAACTATCATTGCAACAACAACGGCTAAACATTTTGAGTTATTTACGAAAAACAACAGATGGAAAAATCGAACGCGGCAATCACACGCTTCAATTTTTCTCTCATCAGCCACTATGGTTGGATGCTTCGGTCATCTGTCGTGTGTATATTCAATCCCAATTGGGTGGCCAGTTTTAATAAAATAATGAAAACTAGAGGAGTGTGACGAAATGTCAGTAGAACATATTGAAGAATTAGATACCCTGAATCAAGGTCGCCTTAAAATCAATGCAATCTTGGATCAGTCGAATGCATCAGCTGAGAAAGTAGATGCTTACCAAGTCCAGTTAACGAATGGAATTTCTGAAGCGAAAAACATCGCAGATGAAGCTGGCAAAGAAGCCGTACAAATTGCCACCGATGCAGGCAATCAAGCAAATGAAACAGCCAACCAAGCGATGAACAATGCCAAAACAGCAATTACGATTGCAGGAAATGCAGTTTCAACGGCAAATAATAATAAACAAGAATTTGATACTTTGCGAAATGATTTCGATCAATTAGTAGCAGAAGCAGGTGATAGTAATCCAGAAATTGTCCAAGCACGCACAGATACACAAGGCATCAAACAAGCTACCTTAGCGAATCGTCTTCAAATTGATTTGAATAACCGTATGACAAAAGCAGACGGTATTTCTTTATTGGCTAAGCCAACTACTGTCAAATTGAAGTTAGACTTTAACGGTAAAACGGCCGGCAATACAGCCACCAATGCAAACAGTTATTCCACTGATTTTACGGCTAAAATTCTTAAGAAGCCAACAGACGTTTGGGAGGAAGTTTCCCAAGCGGACTACAATAAAATGGCCAGCCGTGATGATGAGGGTGTGAAAACAGGTTCCACCCAAAGTGGTGTAATTCCACAACAGTTAGCGGCCTTCAATCTCGTTGAAGCCGCAAAAAAATTAATTCCACAAATGTTTGAAACATTCACAACTGACGAGGCGGTGGCATTTATTCGCCAGAACGTTCAATTTTTTACGATTAATCAACGTGTGAAAGCCGCTGCGCCGAATAATCAAACGATTAAAATCGCTGCGTATTTACCAACTACGGATAATTGGGTAACTCAAATCCAAGAATCAGCAAAAGAGTTCGGCGATTTTTCAATTCAAATCAATGATCAGAATTTTATCACAGATGAAGGTTTCATTTATTTAATGAGCTATACAGATTCATCGAATGGGGTAACGCCAGCTAGCTTAGAAGTTGATTACATGGGGCTTCATATTGGTCTGTCTGTTGATGCCCAAGCGGTTTTAGCGAAGAGTGGTTTTGTTCAAGCGGAGCAACTCAATACCCATGTGGAAAATCAGGATAATCCGCACCAAGTAACCGCTGAACAAGTGGGGCTAGGCAATGTAGAAAATTATGGCTTCGCATCAGACAGCGAAGCAGTCGCGGGAACTTTAACGAGTAAATATATGCACCCGAAAAACGTTGCGGAAGCGATTAAAGGTCAAGCTGTGACACAAACAGGTGATCAAGAGATTGCTGGGGTGAAGAATTTTGTAACTATGCCAACCGTCAATGGTTTGCCTTTGGAATCCTCTAGAATGGCCATTTATGAAGCTAGTGGAGTCGGTGAAGTCGAGGCAAAATATCAGGCGGCCTTTAATAAGGATAATATGAAATTTGTATTAATTAGGGTGGGAAATCGTGTCGATGCATTTGTAAGATGTAATTTGAGTGATCCAACGAAATTGAATACCCACATGCCTAAAATATTTAATATACCAACTGGGTACAAAATGTCCTCAAAAATAAGTGCTAGTGTCTGGAATATTCCGCTGTCAGTTGCACCTGCCGCTTTTCCGTATCCTAATTGTAATGCACTATATGAAATCGGGAATCAAGGGATAATTTTTGCCTCAAGCAGAGCTGGAAATATTTACCTACAAGGAAGTTGGTACACGGACGATCCGTTTCCGACAAAATAACAAGCTAGTTTAGGAGACTTTTTATGGAACGTTATCTCAACACAATAACAATGCTTTTAAGCATTTTCGGTGGGATTGTCGTACGTTTATTAGGTGGATTAGATCAATTGTTGGATGTCTTCCTCTTTTTAATTATTGTCGATTTCATCACAGGTTGGATTAAGGCAATCGCCACAAAAGAATTGTCCAGTCGGATTGGTATGCTCGGAATTGCGAAAAAAGTGACGATGTTATTTGTGGTTGCCGTAGCGGTTCGTGTTGAAAAAGTTGTGGGGAACAATTTGCCAATTCGGGAAATGGTTCTGATTTTTTACATTGCGAACGAAGGACTTTCTTTTTTTGAAAACATTGCGACCTTTATTCCTATGCCGAAAAAGTTAAAAGAGTTATTTATTCAGTTAAAAAATAAAGATGATTAAGTAGAAGTGGTCGGGACAAACGTAGAACTTTCGGCTGATTGCCGAAGAAATTACTTCTGTCCCGCCATTTATCTGCGGGTTTAAGCCGTGGAAGGGAATTTGTTTTGACTTTCTTTTCATGGCTTTTTTAAGAAAGGAGCATGCTATGTTTAAAAAATTAATGATTCAACTTGCTTTAGTAATTGGCTTAAGTTTAACGATTCCGATGACGGCTTGCGCTTACACCATCGAAGCGGATCCAATCAACTTTACTTATTTTCCCGGCTCTGCAACCAATGAATTAATTGTTTTACATGAATCAGGAAACGAGCGGAACCTAGGACCACACAGTTTAGACAATGAAGTGGCCTATATGAAACGAAATTGGTCAAATGCTTATGTCTCATATTTTGTCGGATCTGGTGGACGAGTGAAACAATTAGCTCCTGCTGGCCAAATTCAATATGGCGCAGGTTCTTTAGCTAATCAAAAAGCCTATGCGCAAATCGAATTGGCTCGAACGAATAATGCGACGACATTTAAAAAAGATTATGCTGCCTATGTTAATTTGGCCCGTGATTTGGCTCAGAACATTGGTGCTGATTTTTCGCTGGACGATGGAACAGGTTATGGAATAGTCACTCATGATTGGATTACAAAAAATTGGTGGGGAGATCATACAGATCCTTATGGTTATTTAGCGCGTTGGGGGATTAGTAAAGCGCAGTTGGCACAAGATTTACAAACGGGCGTTTCTGAAACAGGTGAGACTGTCATTATTCAGCCAGGTAAACCTAATGCGCCAAAATATCAAGTAGGACAAGCAATTCGTTTCACTTCAATCTATCCAACACCAGATGCTTTAATCAATGAACATCTATCAGCAGAGGCACTTTGGACACAAGTAGGAACAATTACAGCGAAATTACCCGACCGACAAAACCTTTACCGTATTGAAAATAGCGGACATTTGTTAGGCTATGTGAACGACGGCGACATTGCTGAACTTTGGCGCCCGCAAACGAAGAAATCATTTCTAATTGGTGTGGACGAAGGCATTGTTTTAAGAGCGGGCCAACCTAGTCTGTCAGCACCCATTTATGGTATTTGGCCTAAAAATACTCGCTTTTATTACGATGCGTTTTATATTGCAGATGGGTATGTTTTTATTGGTGGGACAGATACGTCAGGCGCGAGAATTTATTTGCCAATCGGACCAAACGATGGCAACGCACAGAATACATGGGGATCATTTACTAGCTAAAAAAAGCCACAAACTCTGCTTTTATCAGAGTTTGTGGCTTTTTTTGCATTTAGCAGAGATTTTGCCAAAGGGAATAAGCAACGGAGACTGCGAAGCTAGGTACTTTTATGCTATAATGACAAAGTTAGTATTATCGGAACTGGAGGAACTATAATGGACGGCATTTTACCGTTATGGAAAGAACGTGGCATGACAAGTCATGACTGCGTATTTAAATTGAGAAAAATTTTACATACCAAAAAAATTGGTCATGGTGGTACGCTAGATCCAGATGTCGAAGGGGTCTTACCCATCTGCGTTGGCAAAGGAACGAAAGTGATCGAATACATGGTAGATTCTGGCAAAACCTATGAAGGTGAAATTACACTTGGATTTGCTACGACAACCGAAGATGTTAGTGGCGAGATTGTTGAAAAAAAACCAGTTACAGCACCTTTGTCAACTGAACAAATTGATCAAGCAATGGCCGAAATGACAGGTGAAATCACACAAATCCCACCGATGTTTTCTGCGGTGAAAGTCAATGGTAAACGTTTATATGAATATGCCCGGAACGGGGAAGAAGTTGAACGGCCCCAACGAAAAGCTATGATTTATTCATTTGAACGTACTAGTGAACCAATTTTTAATGAATCTGCTCAAACACAAAGTTGGCGGTTTAAAGTGGTCTGTGGCAAAGGAACCTATGTGCGGACACTATCCGTGGATACTGGCAAAAAATTAGGCTATCCTGCCCATATGTCGGATTTAACGAGAACGGCAAGTGGCGGTTTGCAAGCTGCGCAATGCTTAACGTTAGAAGAAGTAGCCAAACAAATGGCTGCTGAAACAATCGATCAATGCCTGTTGCCCATTGAGACAGCAGTAGAACAATTCCCACGAATTGATTTATCAGATGAATTGTATCAAAAAGTAAAAAATGGCATGCGTTTGCACAAAAAAGAATTAGGAATAAAGGCAATGCCAGAATCCTTAGTTGCCTTATTTTACCAAAATCAAGTGGTTAGTTTATACATGCCACACCCAACGCATGATAAATTATTGAAACCAAGTAAAGTTCTACGGAACAATTAAATAAAAAAGAAGGAAGTTTTTGCACATGCAAGTTATTCAACTACATCATCCCTATGAACCCAATCAAATTCCTAATGAAGAAGTCGTGATGGTCCTAGGCTTTTTTGACGGTGTCCACAAAGGCCACCAAAAAGTAATTGAAACAGGCAAAAAGATTGCTGAGGAAAAAGGCTTGAAGTTAGCTGTGATGACCTTCAACCAACACCCATCAATCGTTTTTCAAAAAGTTTTACCAGAAAATATGAAATATTTAACTAGCTTGGAACAAAAAGAACGCCTAATGGCCAACTTGGGCGTTAATATTTTATATATTGTCGAATTTACTTCAGCGTTTGCTCAATTAAAACCGCAAGATTTTGTCGATCAGTATATCGTTAATTTAAATAGTGCAGTGGCAGTCTCTGGGTTTGATTATACGTATGGTCCTAAAGAAATCGCTGGAGTCAAACAGTTACCAACTTATGCGCAAGGCCGTTTTGAAGTAGTGACAGTACCAAAAGAAGAAATGACTGGTGCCAAAATTAGCTCAACAAGAATTCGCGAAAAAATGGAAGCCGGCGAAATGGAGGAGGTCACGGAGTTGTTAGGATATATTTATGAAACAGAAGGAACAGTTGTCCATGGCGATGCTCGTGGCCGTTTATTGGGTTTCCCGACCGCTAATGTCAAAGTGAAAAGCACCGTGCGCTTACCAAGAATTGGCGTCTATGCTGTGCAAATCGAAGTTGGTGGCAAATGGTATGTCGGCATGGGCTCAATTGGTCATAATGACACCTTTGGAGAAGGACGCGATTTAACCGTGGAAGTCTATATTTTGGACTTCCATCAAGACATCTATGGCGAACAAGTGGTGGTTCGTTGGAATCATTACTTACGTGACCAAGTGAAATTCAATGGGGCTGAAGCCTTGATCGACCAATTAAAACAAGATGAACGAGATACGGCTGACTATTTCCAACAATCTGAGGACAAATAATGAAGATTCGTCAAGAAAAACCTGCAGAGTATCAAGCTGTAGAGCGTTTAACGTATCAAGCGTTCAAGGAATTAAACTTGATCGAAAACTGGCGTCCCACAGAGCATTTTATCGTGCATTTATTAAGAGAAAGTGCCGACTTTATTCCGGAGTTGTCCTTAGTTTCAGAAACTGATCAAGGAAAATTAACGGGTCATATTATGTCTTCAGAAGCCAAACTACGATTACCTGATCATACAGAAAAGGCTGTTTTGACCGTTGGGCCGCTAAGTGTCCATCCAGAAGCACAGAACACGGGCGTAGGCTCAGCGTTAATTAAGCATTCTGTTCAGAAGGCCAAAGAATTAGGCATCGGCGGATTGATTATCCTGGGCCATCCAACTTACTATACGAAGTTCGGTTTTGTTCCAGCGACTACTTTTCAGATTACGTTACCGGAAAAAGAAACATCAGAAGCATTATTGGCTTTGGAATTACTGCCAGGTTATTTTGGCGCAAGTGGTGGGGAGTGGCATTTTTCAACATGCTTTGCTTATCCAGAAACACACCTTGTAGAATTAGAAGCCTTTGAAGCAGACCTCGGAATAAATGAATAAAGAATAATAAGACGCGACAACTACTAGTTAAGTACTGATGGTTGTCGCGTCTTTACTACTTTTTATTACAAAGTAGTTGACAGAATCGGTACTCAGTATTATTATGTAGTGATACATAGTACTAAAGAGTAGTTTAGGGAGGGAAAGCAGTGAAGCAGACAGAGTTGCTAAAAGGCATTTTAGAAGGTTTAGTTTTAGCCATCATCCAAAGGAAAGAAACATATGGTTATGAAATTACAAAAATTTTAAATGACCAAGGGTTTACTGAAATTGTTGAAGGAACCGTTTATACGATTTTACTGCGTTTAGAAAAAAATCAATGGGTTATAGCTGAAAAAAAGCCTTCAGAAAAAGGGCCAATGCGGAAGTTCTATCGCTTAACCTCATCAGGAGAAGCAGAACTCGCTGATTTTTGGCAGCGGTGGACGTTGCTTTCAAAACAAGTAAACAAGATGAAAAAAATGGAGGGATAGAGCATGTCAAATTTTAAAGCGTTGATCAAAAAAGTTGTTGGGGATAAAAAAGAGTACAAAGAATATAAACGACGGATTGCAGCATTACCAGCAGAGTATCGACAAGTATTTCAAGAAATTGAAAAATATGCATGGCATTTTTCAGATCATAGCGGAGCCAATATGTTCAATGCGTTGACTGATTTACTTGATTTGTTTGAAGAAGGAGCTGCTAACGGAACACCTATCAAAAATATTACGGGAGAAAAAGTAGGCGATTTTGCTGAAACAATTGTCAATGAAGTCGCTGGCAAATGGACTGATAAACAGAAAGAAAAACTGAATCATCAATTTTCTAAACAATAGTCAAAACAAAAAAAGGAGAATAAACATGGTTGAAAATTTTTTTAAAGAAGGAAAGTTGCTGGTTATTCCCAAGAAAAATGCGAAAAAAGTCCAAGTGTTTCAACGTGTGGCCAACCAATTTGAATTTGGGAAAGAATATACGGAAAAAGAAGTCAATCAGCGACTTAGAGAAATCTATGAAGATTATGCACTTTTGAGACGGTATTTAGTAGATTATCAGTATTTAGAAAGAGATAAGTTTGGAAAAATTTATCAGAAATGTGAGCAACACACAAAAATTATATAAATGGCTTTTTTTAAAAGTAGCGAAACTAGGTGAAATGAACCAAGTCTAGCTACTTTTTGTTATGTAAGCTTAGTAATAGTTCTATAAAAAACTCTCTATTTGTTTTCTAACTCAGACTGGTAAAATTGATTTAATTAGAAAAAGATAGAGGTGAGAGAATGAATCTACGTACTTTAGGTCTAACAAAAATTCTTTTGACCTTTATTATATTAAGTATTATTGGCGCGTTAATGATTTATAGCGCCAGTAGCTATGACTTGCTGATGCAAGGCGTGAAGCCCACTGCTGTGTTTATTAAACAAGGCATTATTATGTGTCTCAGCTGGGTGCTAATGTTCGTGATTTACAAAGTTCGACTAGAAGTGTTATTTAATAAAAAAATTGCGATTGGACTGCTTTTAGTTTCGGTACTATTACTGTTAATGGTTCGACTACCTTTTTTTGGTGTAGCAGCGAATGGCGCACAACGTTGGATTTCTCTCTTTGGAATCCAGTTTCAGCCATCAGAACTTTGTAATTTTGCGATTATTTATTACTTGAGCTGTTATTTAGGTGAAAAAGAAAATGGCTTGACAACGAAGCAGTTAAGGAAACAATGGCTGTTTGTTTTGGTCGTTGCATTTTTAGTTTTGATTCAACCCAAAGTTGGCGGGGCTATTCTCATTTTAGTTATTGGCAGTGTCTTGATTTTCTCAGCAAGTATTCATGCAAAATTTAGTGTAATTGCTGCGGGGATTGTCGTTGCTAGCGCGGCGCTTCTTTCTAAAATAATTATTTTTCTAGGCGATCACCGCTACTTACCACATTTTTTTGCGCATGTGTATGACCGCTTAGTTGTTTTGAAAAATCCGTTTTTATCTTTTCATGATCGCGGATTTCAGCCTTCAATGGCCTATTTAGCAATGTATAACGGTGGGTTTTGGGGCACTGGATTAGCCAATGGTATGGTAAAAAAAGGTGGCTTGCCAGAAGGTCAAACCGATTTTATTTTTGCGGTGATTGTGGAAGAACTTGGTTTGATTGGCGGCTTACTATTACTATTTCTTTTGTTATTTTTAGCGGCCTCGATTTTGCGGAGTAGTTGTGTAATAAAGAATCATTGTTACGGCTTGTTTTTGTTAGGGGTCGGGACCTTGATTTTAGCTCAAACGGCGATTAACATTGGTGGCGTTTTGGGTTTGATTCCAATGACGGGAATTCCTTTACCGTTTGTTAGTTACGGTGGGACAAGTTATTTAATCTTTTCAGTGGCATTAGGAATCGTCATTAAAATTATTGCAAACGAAAGGCGGCAGTTAAATGGTCAATACAAAAAAATTCAACTTACATCTTAATTATGATTTATTATTGCCCATTTTTTTACTCACACTTTTATCTTCTGGTGTGCAATATTGGATTGCCGTTAATGAAGGAAAAGATGGAACTGTGCCAGCATTAAAACAACTTTTCTTTATTTTTGTTGGCTATGCAGGCATGTTTTTAGCTAGTCGGCTGTCACAGAAATTTATTTGGAAAGTAGCTCCTTTTTTCTATGGGTTTTCATTAATCTTAATGAGTGCTTTGTATTTTTCCTATGACAAAGGAATGTATTTATTGACGGGCACAAAGCGCTGGTTAGATTTAGGGTTTATTAAATTTCAGCCATCAGAAATTGCGAAAATTGCGTTTATTTTAATGTTGGCAAAAATTATTGTCCAACATGAGCAACAAGACTGGTCTGATAAATGGCGTTCAGACAAGCAACTTCTAAAAAAAATCGTTGCGGTTAGTGTCCCTGTTTTTTTCTTGATGGCGGTACAAAAAGATTTTGGAACATCCCTTGTTTTCGTAACGATTATTCTATCTCTTTTAGTTATTTCAGGAATTGATCGCAAAATTTTAATCATTATTTTCAGCGCTTTAGCAACGTTAGGCGTGGTCTTGATTCTGTTAGTCTTTACAGAGTGGGGGCACAAAGTACTCTTCTTTTTACATTTTAAACAATATCAATTGGATCGAATTTTAGCATGGATTCATCCCTATGATTATGTCGATAAAATATCCTATCAACAAGTACAAGGTTTATTGGCAATTGGTTCGGGTGGTTTATTTGGCAAGGGTGTGCATGGGATTGAAGTGTATGTTCCTGTTCGTGAGTCTGATATGGTTTTTACTTTTATCGGGGAAGCCTGGGGCTTTGTGGGCAGTGCCACTGTTGTTTTTCTCTATTTTTACTTGTTTTATCAAGTTTTAGTAGCTGGCTTGCGGAGCAATTCGCGTTTTTGTATGTACATCTGTGTCGCCCTCATTTTTTCGCTGGTCTTTCAAACGGTGGAGAATATCGGTGCGGTGATTGGACTGTTGCCGTTAAAAGGTATTCCGCTTCCGTTTTTAAGTCAAGGAGGCACTTCGTTAGTGATGGCTATCACTTCTTTAGGATTTGTCAAAGGAAGAGAAGCCGCTACCTGAAAACACAAATAAAAACCAAGACTGGAACTCGCTTGCCGACAAGCTCTAGTCTTGGTTTTTACTATTGAAATTGTTTTTGGCATTCAGCCAAAAGTTGTTGAAGTTGTCGACTCATGTAACGTTCTTTTAAATAATAAACTGCCATGTTTCGTTTAGGTAGTTCTTGGTAAGTTAGTGTATGGATCGAATTGTCTAAAAGTTGAATATTTGTGTATTCGGGGACAATAGCGAAACTATCGGAATGAGACACCAAGTGAGTAATAAGTGAAAGAGTATCCACTTGAATGACTTTCTCTGGAGAAAAATTAGAAAACGTAGTATCTAGCCAATTGGTTAATTTGTTTTGCTCGGAAAATTCGGTATTTAAACGGACGAAGGGGTACATTGTTAGTTCTTTTAAAATTTCTTCCGTCGTGGCTTTTGCCAAAGCTGGATGATCGTTTCTTAAAATGAATTGATAATTTGCTGTAAATAAATCAATTTTACCAATATGTTCAGGTAATGGTAAGTCAGCAAAGGAAATACCAAAATCTGCATCCATTGTTTCCAAGGATTGAAGAATATTTTCTGTAATAATAGTGTGGACTTGTAAGTTGGATGAACGATCCGTTAATGTTGTCATTAGTAAGTCATTCAATTTATATTCTAAATCACAGAGATAAGTGGCCACATAAATATGGTTGGAAGAATGATTAATTTCTTTTAGCTCTTCTTCAATTGAGACCAACTCATTGGTGATGCGCCAACAATATTTTTCTAAAATTAATCCAGCTGGCGTTAAGGTGGTAGTTTGGCCTTGGCGATTAAAAAGTTCAGCGCCTAACGTTGCTTCAAGAATTTTTATTTGCTTACTTAATGCAGCTTGAGAAATTGCTAAATTTTCGGCTGCTTTAGTAAATTGTTTCACTTTGCATAACTCTAAAAAATAATGTAAACGAAATAGTTCCATGGGAATTCCTCCTTTTTCTATTCCTAGAATAAATAACGTAATTGTTCAAATAAATAACGGTGTGCTTCACAATGTCCGTGATGATTATTCTGAACTAAATAGATGGCTCGTTCTGGACTATCTTCCAGAGGAATACCAACTAAGTTACGTCTGTTTAGTTCATCAGTGAGTGAATAGGGAAGGATGCTACAGGCTTTTTCTCGTTGGACCATGTCTAAGACTAAATGAAGAGAAGGAAGTTCGATGACGATTTGCCGATTTTCCCAATTGATTTTACGTTCCCAACGTTTAAACACTTTTTTTTCATATACTTGATCGGAATATGCAGCAAAAGGTAAAGAACGAATTTCGTCAATCGTTACGCTATCGGCATGGGCTAAAGGATGATTTTTATTGACACAAAGGAGATAGCTTTCTGTATAAATTAATTCTTTCTCTAATGGAATCGAGGTATCCAAAAATATCCCAATCCCAATGTCAATTAAATCTGTTTCCAAGGCTGTTTCAAGATCGTAATAATACTTAAAATCAATACTTACATACGGATAGGATTGATTAAATAACAACAAGACTTCTCCAAATGCTTTATCTATATCAATTAAGTTTGTTCCAATCCGAATGGTCGTTGTCGATCCTTGGGTCACTAATTCATTAATCTCTTCTTGCGCTTCCTTAATGAGTGCAAAAATCATTTCTGTTCGCTTGGCGACGACTTCGCCTGCTGGAGAAAGCCGACAATGTTTCTTGTCTCTTAAAATTAATGAAGCACCTAATTCACGTTCCAACTCCTTGAGCTGGGTACTTAAATAAGGTTGACTCGTATGGAGCTTTTGAGAAGCTAAAGTAAAACTCGCATACTTTGAAACTGCCATAAAATATTCTAGTTGTTGTAATTTCATTTTCCTCACCGCCGTTTCTTTAACTATACAAAAAATAGCAGAAGAAAAGCTTCTCGACAAGGCTATCTGACGGTCTTTAGATTAATTTAACCAGTTATGATTCTATGAATAAATACGAATCATAACAGAAAACCATAGTAAATAAGCGGATTATTTTTCTTTTTGTTACTGAATGGACAAAAAGTTATCTGCTAAAAACTTTTTCTATATCGTTATTTTTTCAAGGAAGAATTATACTTGCTGTTGTAATTAAATAAGATTTGTTAGGTGAGGCTCCTATACAAACATAGGCTACTGCCCAAAAATGTCGAGAGACGCCAATGGGTAGAACAGGAACTGTCGAATGAAGGCTTTTCTTAAGGTAGCTAAAAGCAATCGCTTTTTACGTTGTATAGTGCTAAAGCTCAACGATAAGAACGATTATTCTTTGACACGTTGAGTTTTCAGCGTGTCTTTTTTTGTGGAAAGGGTGAGGAAAATGGAAGATGAACCGATCGTCAATTCAAGTCAACAACAGATAAATGAGGTGAAAGAAAATGGAAAAGAAAATGCGTCACTTGGGCCATGACTATAGTTACAAAAAGTTTGCCCACTCAGAAGCAGAAAAAGTTTTACAACGTTTCGGCTCAACTTGGGATGGCATTAAACACCAAGATATTGAAGAATTACAAGAACGTTATGGCCGCAACAAAATTATGAATGAAAAAAAAGCTTCACGGCTGCGACTTTTTATAAAATCGTATATCACGCCGTTTACTTTGGTGTTATTAGCACTAGCCACGATTTCATTTTTTACAGAATATGTCTATGCTACGCCAGAGGAAAAAGATGTTACTGGCGTGTTAATTATGTTAGCGATGGTCATCTTAAGCGGCACGATGAGTTTTGTCCAATCAGTCAAATCAAGCAATGCAGTTGAAAAATTACAAAATATGATTAAAGTTACAGCGACAGTCATTCGCGACAAGAAGCAAATGGAAATTCCTATTGAGGAAGTTGTGTGTGGCGACCTAGTCCAACTATCCGCTGGCGATATGATTCCAGCCGATTTACGTTTAATCCAATCTAAGGACTTATTTGTTTCCCAATCATCCTTGACTGGAGAGAGTTTTCCCATTGAAAAACACGCGACTCATCAAAAAGATAGTGATCAAATTGATACAGAATACGACAATCTTTTGTTTTTAGGAACAAATGTAATTAGTGGCACTGGTTTGGGCATTGTCATTAAAGTTGGTAATCAAACTTTATTCGGACGGATGGCTTCTGATAACGGAGAAGAGCAGCAGCAGACGAGTTTTGAAACAGGAATTAATAAAACAACGTGGGTGCTGATTCGCTTTATGTTGGTCATTACGCCAACTGTTTTTCTAATTAATGGGTTAACAAAAGGCGATTGGGTGGAAGCGTTAATGTTTGCGATTGCCACAGCTGTCGGCTTGACACCAGAAATGTTACCTATGATTGTAACAACCAATTTAGTCAAAGGTTCTCGAGAAATGGCTAAAGAAGGCACGATTATGAAAAATGTCAATGCCATTCAAAATTTTGGCGGGATGGATGTACTTTGTACGGATAAAACAGGTACCTTAACACAAGATAAAGTAATTTTAGAATACCACTATAATATTGGGTGCCAAGAAGATCAAAAAGTCTTGGATTTAGCATTTCTAAACAGTTATTTTCAAACAGGTTTGCGTAATTTAATGGATAACGCCGTTATTCAAGCGGCGACACAAGAAAGTGATATACAATCAGATGATTTTTATAAAGTAGATGAAATTCCTTTCGATTTCAATCGACGTCGAATGAGTGTGATTATCAAAGAGTTTAAAACGCGAGAAACACGCTTAATTACCAAAGGTGCGGTTGAAGAAATGCTCTTGGTCTGCACACAGGTACTTTTAGATGGCGAAATTGTGCCCTTAACAGAGACGCTGCGTCAAAAAATTACCAAAGACGTTGAAGCTTTAAATCGAGATGGTTTGCGCGTTCTAGCAATTGCCGATAAAAAAGTCGAAACGGCTGAATGGGAGTATACAACTAAAGATGAATCAGAGTTGATTTTACAAGGTTATCTTGCCTTCTTGGATCCGCCAAAAGAAACAGCAGCGGCAGCTATTCACGCCTTACATCAACATAATGTAGCTGTGAAAGTATTAACGGGGGACAATCAGTATGTGACACATTCTGTTTGTAAAGAAGTTGGTCTGGCTGGCGAAAAAATTATTACAGGAAATGAACTTCAACAATTAAACCAAGAAGAATTAAGAAAAACCGTTCAAGCGTATAATATTTTCGCCAAAATTACGCCTGACCAAAAAGTTCGTATTGTAAATGCGTTAACTGAAAATGGTCAAACTGTTGGCTTTTTAGGTGATGGAATAAATGATGCTGGAGCAATGCGTGCTGCTGATGTAGGAATCTCTGTTGATACAGCTGTCGATGTGGCGAAAGAATCGGCGGATGTAATTTTATTGAGAAAAGATTTAATGGTTTTGGAAAAAGGAATTTTATCTGGACGGCGCGTGTTTACGAACACGATGAAGTACGTCAAATTAACAGCAAGTTCTAATTTTGGCAATGTTTTTTCCGTGATCCCAGCAAGTATCTTTTTACCATTTTTACCGATTGCTCCGATTCAATCGCTATTATTAAATCTAATTTACGATACTTCGTGTATGTCAGTTCCTTGGGACAAAGTAGATGAAGAATACGTAGAAAAACCAAAAAAATGGGAACCAAAATCAATTGGTAATTTTATGCGTTGGTTTGGTCCAACGAGTTCTATTTTTGATATTGTTACCTATTTATTTATGTATTTCATTGTGTGTCCGGCTATCCTAGGTGGCTCATTCTTTGAATTAAATGGAGCAGATCAATTGCTCTTTATCGGTATTTTCCATGCAGGATGGTTCATTGAGTCCTTATGGTCCCAAATGCTCGTCTTGCATTTCCTACGAACAGAAAAAATGCCTTTCCTTCAAAGTAGTGCTTCTGGAATTATGACGTTAGTCACTACAGCAGGGATTGTTCTCGGAACTGTTTTACCCTTTACCGCTTTCGGTGCAGAACTAGGATTTGTCGGTTTATCACCAAGCTATTTCTTGTATTTAATCCCGACAATTGTTGCTTATTTAGCACTGGTTGCGTTCATTAAAGTTTTATACGTCAAACGTTACGGTCAATTACTGTAACTGATTTGTACTATTATATATAGAAAAATTTTTTTACTTTTCTTTCAAGGTTGAGGAGGTGTCGGTTTTTATGACAGCTCCTCGTTGTTGTTTTAAGTGACTGTGCGAATTTTTTTATGGATTTATTTGTCATTTACAGTTAGTATGGCTAGTAGAGACTTTCCAAAAAGAACGAGCTTTTTGGTAATAAGGAGATAAAACGAGCTAATGACCAAAACAAACCAACTTTCAACTTCAACGCCGATGTTCGATCGGTCGGCCTATATTCATATTCCATTTTGTGAGCATATTTGTTATTATTGCGATTTTAACAAGGTCTTTTTAGAAGGACAACCAGTTGATGAATATATTCAGAGTTTATTAAAAGAAATTCGACTTACGCAAGCATTGTATCCAGAACAAGAAATGAAAACCATCTATATTGGCGGAGGCACGCCAACTTCATTATCAGCGAAACAGTTAGATGTGCTACTAAAAGGGGTTCGCGAACAGCTAACGTTTGATGACCGAAATGAATTTACGGTGGAAGCAAACCCTGGTGATTTAACCCAAGAAAAATTACAAGTCATGAAAAACTATGGCGTCAATCGTCTTTCGATGGGCGTTCAGACATTTGATGATCGCTTGCTCAAAAAAATCGGTCGCAAGCACACCGCCGCAGATGTTTATGAAACAATGAAATTTTTAGAGAAAGAAAATTTTACCAATGTCAGTATTGACTTAATCTATGCTTTACCTGGACAAACATTGGAAAGTTTTCGCGATACTTTGACAAGAGCCTTAGCATTGGACTTGCCGCACTATTCGCTTTATTCATTAATTCTTGAAAATAAAACAATGTTCATGAACTGGGTTCGTCAAGGACGGTTACAGCTGCCTGAAGAAGAAATCGAAGCACAAATGTTTGACGAAACGATTGAAGCAATGGAGAAAAAAGGACGTCACCAATATGAAGTCAGTAATTTTGCTTTAACAGGAAAAGAAAGCCAGCATAATCTGGCTTATTGGAATAATGACCACTACTATGGATTTGGCGCAGGTGCCAGCGGCTATCTTGGGCAAACTCGTTACAAAAATCACGGTCCAATCCAACATTATTTGAAACCCTTGCGAGAAAATCAATTGCCAATTGTGGAGACTGAAGAATTAACTCGTCTAAATCAAATAGAAGAAGAGCTATTTTTAGGCTTACGTAAAAAAGTAGGCATTTCTAAACAAAAATTCCAACAAAAATTTCAGGAACCAATTGAAGCAATTTATGGAGAGGTCATTCAACGCTTAATCAAAGAAGAATTATTAATTGAAGAAGCAGATATCTTACGTTTAACGAAAAAAGGGCTATTTGTGGGGAATAATGTTTTTGAAGCATTTTTGTTAAGTGAAAAAGAGTAAAAAAATAAAAAAATCATCGAAGTGTGACAAAGCATTTCGATGATTTTTTTATTACAAAAGTTGGTATTGATGGTTTTTGAAGGTGGTTTGCAGCGATTAGCACTCTTTCATGAAGAGTGCTAAAAAGTTGCGTATTTCCCTTGACAAAAAGGTAAGGACTTGTTATATTAGTATATGTAGTTAGCACTTAGATGTTAAGAGTGCTAATGAAGGGTGGTAATAACGATGATTACAGAAAGACAACAAAATATCTTGAGACTTATCATCCAAAATTACACGAACACGGGCTTACCTGTCGGTTCTAAGAAATTGATGGAGGATGGCATTGCCTCTAGTTCTGCCACAATTCGTAATGATATGAAAGCATTAGAGGAATACGGCTTATTAGCTAAGACCCATTCTTCTTCAGGGCGAATCCCCTCAATGGCTGGTTATCGTTACTACGTGGATCATCTTTTACAACCAACACAAGTAGAAGAGAACGAACTTAGAAGAATCCGTCAATCTTTTGGAAAAGAATTTCATGAGATTAATGATATTATTCGACAATCAGCTGAAATTCTATCAGAATTGACAAGTTATACTGCTTTTTCATTAGGACCTGAAGTGAAAGAACGGAAATTAACCGGCTTTCGAATGGTTCCTTTGAATGATCGGCAAGTCCTTGCTATTATAGTGACAGATAAAGGCAATGTTGAAAACCAAGTATTTGCCATTCCTGCCGCTGTTTCTAGCCAAGATCTTGAAAAAATGACACAAATCATCAATGATAAGTTGGTTGGACAACCTTTGTTGACCGTTTATCATCGTTTGCGGACGGAGATTCCGATGATTTTACATCGCTATTTCCAAACGCCAGAAGGAATGATGAACTTATTCGATGAGATGTTAGGACATGCCTTTGAAGAAAAAGTCTTTGTCGGTGGTCGCATGAATTTGTTAGATTTTGGCATCAAACAAGATATTGAACAATTGAAATCTGTCTATTCCTTTATGCAAAATTCTGATGAGCTGACGCATTTATTAAATGGTTCTGCAACAACAGAAAATCCAATTGTTTTTCGTATCGGCTCAGAAATTGGCAACAATCTCTTAGAAGATATGAGCATGATCACTGCTACGTATGAAGTATCAGGACATGGCAAAGGAACAATTGCCCTGCTAGGACCAACCAGTATGCCGTATTCAAAAATATTCGGTTTGGTAGACACGTTTCGACATGAGCTAGCTTCACAACTAGGTGACTATTACCGTTTTTTAGGTAATTAAGCAAACCTTGTTAGGATAAGAAGTAGATGCATAAAGAGAAAGGAAGTTGCTGAAGTGAGTAAAAAAGAAGAGAAGCAAGAAGAATTACAAGAAGAAATGGAAGCTGTTGATGCTGCTGGCGTTTCTGAAGTAGAAGTTGAAGCAACAGAGATTGAAAATCTTAAAGCAGAGCTTTCCGAAATGGAAGACAAGTTCTTGCGGGCAAGAGCCGAAATTGCTAATATGAGCAATCGAAATAAAAACGAACGAGAATTATTAGTTCGTTACCGCTCACAAGATTTAGGTAAAAAGATTTTACCATCTATTGATAATTTAGAACGAGCAATGGCTATTGAAGTATCAGATGAACAAGGCGAAAGCTTGAAAAAAGGTATTTCGATGGTGCTAGAAAGTATTACTGTGGCTTTAAAAGAAGAAGGAATTGAAGAAATCCCAGCAATGGGTGAAACCTTTGATCCAAATTTACATCAAGCCGTTCAAACAGTCCCTGCTTCTGAAGAAACCCCAGCAGATACCATTGTTGAAGTTCTACAAAAAGGGTACAAATTACAAGATCGTGTGTTACGACCATCAATGGTCATTGTTGCACAATAACAAACGTTAATTAAAAATATATTATTATAGAAAACTAATACAGATTGGAGATATTCACTATGAGTAAAATTATTGGTATTGACTTAGGAACAACAAACTCAGCTGTCGCAGTGCTAGAAGGCGGCGAAGCGAAAATTATTGCAAACCCAGAAGGTAACCGCACAACTCCTTCGGTCGTTTCATTCAAAAACGGTGAAATTCAAGTGGGCGAAGTAGCAAAACGTCAAGCTGTTACAAATCCTAACACGATTTCATCTATTAAACGTCACATGGGTGAAGCTGGCTACAAAGTTGATGTTGAAGGAAAATCATATACACCACAAGAAGTTTCTGCAATGATCTTACAATATTTAAAAGGTTTTGCTGAAGACTATTTAGGTGAAAAAGTTGAAAAAGCAGTTATTACAGTTCCTGCATATTTCAACGATGCGCAACGTCAAGCAACAAAAGATGCTGGTAAAATTGCTGGTTTAGAAGTAGAACGGATCGTTAACGAACCAACAGCAGCAGCTTTAGCTTATGGCTTAGATAAAACAGACAAAGATGAAAAAATTCTTGTCTTTGACCTTGGTGGTGGTACATTCGACGTGTCAATCCTTGAATTAGGCGATGGCGTTTTCGATGTATTATCAACAGCCGGTGATAACAACCTAGGTGGGGATGACTTTGATAATAAAATCATTGACTACATGGTTGCAGAATTTAAAAAAGAAAATGGCATTGACTTAGCTAACGATAAAATGGCATTACAACGTTTGAAAGATGCTGCTGAAAAAGCGAAAAAAGACTTATCAGGTGTAACAAGCACACAAATCAGCTTGCCATTTATTACTGCTGGCGAAGCAGGACCATTGCACTTAGAAATGAACTTAACTCGTGCAAAATTTGATGAATTAACAAGTGATTTAGTTGAACGTACAAAAGTACCAGTACGTCAAGCCTTGAAAGATGCTGGATTAAATCCTTCTGAAATCGACGAAGTTATCCTAGTTGGTGGTTCAACACGTATTCCAGCTGTAGTTGAAGCTGTTCGCAAAGAAACAAACAAAGAACCAAACAAATCAGTTAACCCTGACGAAGTAGTAGCAATGGGTGCTGCAATCCAAGGTGGCGTAATCACTGGTGATGTTAAAGACGTTGTCTTATTAGACGTAACACCGTTGTCATTAGGGATTGAAACAATGGGTGGCGTATTTACAAAATTAATTGATCGTAACACTACGATTCCAACAAGTAAATCACAAGTATTCTCAACTGCTGCTGACAATCAACCAGCTGTTGATATTCACGTTTTACAAGGTGAACGTCCAATGGCCGCTGATAATAAAACATTAGGTCGTTTCCAATTAACAGATATTCCTGCGGCTCCTCGTGGTGTGCCACAAATTGAAGTAAGCTTTGACATTGATAAAAACGGGATTGTAAATGTTCGTGCGAAAGACTTAGGCACTCAAAAAGAACAAACAATCACGATTAAATCTTCTTCAGGTTTATCTGATGATGAAATCGAACGTATGGTGAAAGATGCTGAAGCAAACGCTGAAGCAGATAAACAACGTAAAGAAGAAGTTGACTTACGTAACGATGCAGATGCTTTATTATTCACTGTTGATAAAACATTGAAAGAATTAGAAGGCAAAGTAGATGCTGAAGAAGTGAAAAAAGCAGAAGATGCGCGTGATGAATTAAAAGCAGCCATCGAAGCAAACGATATCGAACAAATGAAAGCAAAACGTGATTCATTGAATGAAATCGTCCAAAACTTAACAGTAAAACTTTACGAACAAGCTGCGCAACAACAAGCACAAGAAAATCCTGAAGCTGCCCAAGGTGGCGCTGATGATGTTGTTGATGCTGATTTTGAAGAAGTAAATGGTGATGACAAATAATCAATAACAATTGATTTTAGGGACTGGATCATTAGTACAATGACTAATGTCCCAGTCCCTTGTCTTTTGTGAGAAAATCAACCACAATCAAGTTAGCAAGAAACTATTTAGGTTTTGAAAGAACTGTGGTATGATTACAACGATGTTAAACAAGCTGAAAATACCTATTCACAGCTAGTAACACTGATTCAAGGTGTGACAGATAATCCAACCAGAGAGACCGAAAGCAATCGATGAATTTGGCTGGTTCTAAACACATTGTAAAGTTTGAAGAAAGTTGGAGGGAAGTCAATGGCGACGAAACGAGATTATTATGAAGTGCTAGGATTAGCAAAAGGTGCTTCAGATGATGAAATTAAAAAAGCATACCGCAAACTTTCCAAAAAGTACCATCCAGATATTAACAAAGAAGCCGATGCGGAAGAAAAATTTAAAGAAGTTTCTGAAGCGTATGAAGTATTAAGTGATCCACAGAAAAAAGCGGCCTATGACCAATATGGCCATGCAGGAACTGATCCTAATTACGGTGGCGGCGCTGGTGGCTTTGGCGGTTTCGGTGGCGGCGGATTTAGCAGTAGTGGTTTTGGTGGATTCGAAGATATTTTCGATTCATTCTTTGGTGGCGGCGGTGGCCGTTCTGTTGATCCAAATGCACCAAGACAAGGCGCCGATTTACAATATACAATTCAATTGAAATTTGAAGAAGCTATTTTCGGTGTAGAAAAAGAGATTAAGTACAATCGAGAAGATACTTGTGCAACCTGTGGCGGTAATGGCGCCAAACCAGGCACACACCCAGAAACTTGTCATAAATGTCATGGCTCTGGAACAATCAATGTTGAACGTCAAACGCCATTAGGTCGTATGATGAGTCGTCAAACTTGTGATGTGTGTCATGGCACAGGGAAAGAAATTAAAGAACCATGTCCAACTTGTCATGGCACAGGTCATGAGAAAAAAGCACATACTGTCAAAGTAAATGTGCCTGCTGGAGTAGAAGACGGTCAACAAATGCGCTTAGCTAACCAAGGAGAAGCGGGTACCAATGGTGGACCATATGGTGATTTATATGTAGTCTTTCGTGTTGAAGATAGTGATATTTTCGATCGAGATGGCGCAGAAATCTACTATGATTTACCAGTAAGTTTCGTCCAAGCGGCTCTAGGGGACGAAGTAACTGTCCCAACTGTTCATGGTGACGTGAAATTAAAAATTCCGGCTGGAACACAAACTGGCACAAACTTCCGCTTAAGAGGCAAAGGTGCGCCACGTTTACGTGGTGGGGGCAATGGTGATCAACACGTGAAAGTGAAATTAATAACACCAAAAAATCTTAATGAAGAACAAAAGGATGCCCTACGAGCTTTTGCAAAAGCTGGCGGACAAAATGTAACTGAACAACAAGAAGAAGGCTTCTTTGATAAAATGAAAGATGCGTTTGGCGGTAAGAAGAAAAAATAAACCAAACGAGTCAGAGACAAAAGCAGTTAGCTCCAAGTGTTCATCACTCTCGAAGGCTAAATTGCAACGAGTAATTGTAGGTGCTGCTTTTGTTCAACTGATTATTTTAAGATTTAGAGAGTGGGACATAAGTCGTTTTGACTTATGTCCTATTTTCGTTTTTTATTTCCAAACATTTTACGAGAATATTTTAAAATTTAGCGTATACTTAATATAAGCAAGTTAGGAGGGCTTATTTATGAAACCATATGTTTATGTAATCAGTGATATTCATGGACAAGCAGATTTGTTTGATGCCTTACTCACAGACTATGACCCAGTCGAGCATCAGCTAGTTTTAATTGGTGATTTAAACGACCGTGGTCCGCATTCTAAAGCCTGTTTTCTCAAAGGAAAAGAACTTGTCGAGCAACACGACGCTGTTTATTTACGAGGCAATCATGAAGAATATTTTTTGCAGTTTCTTCAAAATCCAGAGGACTGGTTTGCAGGATATGTTCGCAATGGTGGCAAGGAAACAATTGAAAGTCTCTTGCATCCAGGAGCTACTGCAGAATACTCACCAACAGAAATGGCCTTAATGATCCGTAGTCGCTATCCAGAGTTAGTTGATTTTTTAACAAAACGACCGCTTTATTTTGAATGGCAGCATTACTTATTTGTGCATGCTGGGGTTGATTTAACGATGGAAGATTGGCGGCAAACAGCACCTAAGGATTTTTTGTGGATTCGCGAACCCTTTCATCAAGGGAAAAATAATACAGGCAAGACCATTGTTTTTGGTCATACCATTACTCCGATGTTACATGGTGATATGCAGACCACGGACCTTTGGCAAAGTGATGGAAAAATTGGGATAGATGGTGGTGCTATTTTTGGTGGCTCTGTGCATGGTGTGATTTTTAATGAAAAAGGCATTGTCCAAGATATCGAATATCAAAAACGCACCCCTGCGTGGCAACCAGAATTTTGATTCCTTAATCGTATGAATCAGTTACCTCACTTCTATATTTAGAAGCAAAAATATGCTAAAATAGATAAGTATGCATAAGAAAAGAGGTATCTAGTTAATGGCAGAAGCTTATAACGAAGAAGTAGTAGCGCTACTTCAAAAAGAATTGACAACGTATCGTTCAAAACAAATAACAACGGTTTTAACTTTATTAAATGAAGGAAATACAGTTCCTTTTATTGCCCGTTACCGGAAAGAAATGACTGGAAGTTTAGATGAAGTCCAAATCCGTGAAATAGAAGAACGTTATCATTATTTACAAAACTTGAAAAAGCGGAAAGAAGAAGTTCTCCGTTTAATTGAAGAGCAAGGAAAACTAACAAAAGAACTCAAAACAGATATTCAAAAAGCAGTAAAAATGCAACAAGTGGAAGATTTGTATCGACCATATAAACAAAAACGTCGGACCAAAGCGACTATCGCGAAAGAAAAAGGGTTGGAACCATTAGCAGATTGGTTGCTCTCTTTACCTGAAAACGCGGATATCTTAGCTAAAGCGGCTACTTTTATTAATGAAGAAAAAGAAGTTGCAACCGCCGAGATAGCCTTGCAAGGTGCTCATGAAATTTTAGCAGAACGTATTAGCGATGAACCAAAATACCGAACATGGTTACGTGATTATATGGTTAAACATGCGCAATACGTTAGCGTAGTTAAGGATGAAGAAAAAGACGAAAAGCGGACCTATGAAATGTATTACGATTTTGCAGAACCAGTTAGCAAAATGGTGCCGCACCGTGTCTTAGCAACGAATCGTGGTGAAAAAGAAGACATTTTAAAGGTTTCCCTTGTCGCTGATGAAACAAAAATTAATGATTATTTCCAACGTCAACTAATCGGCAAGCAAGCAACAAGCTTAGCTGCTCCATACATTGAGGCTGCTTATTTAGATAGCTATAAACGATTCATTGGACCAGCGATTGAACGGGAGATTCGCAATGAATTAACAGAAAAAGCTGATGAACAAGCGATTGCAATTTTCGGTGAAAATTTACGTAATTTATTATTACAGTCACCACTTAAAGGAAAAGTTGTTCTAGGATTTGACCCGGCTTATCGGACAGGCTGTAAATTAGCAGTTGTCGATGAAACTGGTAAAGTTTTAGCAATTCAAGTGATTTATCCACATAAACCAGCGACTGCTGCGAAACGTGAAGCCGCTGGTCCAGCCTTTAAAAAGATCATTGAAGACTATCAAGTGGACATGGTAGCTATTGGAAACGGAACGGCAAGTCGTGAATCTGAATTGTTTGTGGCAGAGCAATTAAAAGCGGTGAAGCGTGACGTCTTTTACGTGATTGTTAATGAAGCAGGGGCTTCCGTTTACTCTGCGAGTGAAGTGGCTCGTAAAGAGTTTCCTGATTTACAAGTCGAAGAACGAAGTGCGGTCAGCATTGCACGTCGTTTGCAAGATCCGTTGGCAGAATTAGTAAAAATTGATCCCAAAGCAGTCGGGGTCGGTCAATATCAGCATGACGTATCGCAAAAACGTCTTGCCGAGCAATTGGATTTTGTTGTAGAAACTGCGGTAAACCAAGTTGGTGTTGATGTGAATACAGCGAGTGCTCAACTTTTACAACATATTTCTGGCTTAAATAAAACAACGGCGCAAAACTTAGTCACTTATCGTGATGAAAATGGTGTCTTTACAGCACGAAATCAAGTCAAAAAAGTACCTCGTTTAGGACCAAAAGCATTTGAACAAGCAATTGGCTTTTTACGAATTCCTAATGGCAAAAATGTGTTAGATAACACTGGCATTCACCCAGAAAGTTATCCAGTAGCACAAGCAATTTTAGAAAAAGCAGAGATTGCTTCTAAAGAATTAGGGACAGCAGAAGCTATCGAAAAATTGAAACAGTTACCAGTGAATCAATTAGCTACTGAGTTAGAAGTAGGTTCAGAAACACTCACAGATATTATTGCTAGTTTAATCCAACCAGGTCGTGATATGCGCGATGAGATGTCAGCGCCACTTTTACGTAAAGACGTGTTGACGATGGAAGATTTGAAACCAGGAATGGAAATGCAAGGGACTGTTCGAAACGTAATTGACTTTGGCGCGTTTGTCGATATTGGTGTGAAGCAAGATGGCTTAGTCCACATTTCTAAGTTAAGTACTAAATTTGTTAAGCACCCAACGGATGTTGTTGCGGTGGGGGATGTAGTCACAGTTTGGGTAGAAGATGTTGACTTGAAAAAGGGGCGTATTAGTTTAACCATGTTGCCTCGGGCTGATAGAAAAGAGTAACAATGAAAGAGTCTCAACCAGTCTTGATGACAGATCAAGCGCTTCAAACGCTAGTGGAAAAAATTTCAATCGTATTTTTTCAGAAACCTTTTCTGCATCAAGCTACATTTAATCGGCGGTTAAAAACTACGGGCGGTCGCTATCATTTAGCTTCGCATCACCTGGATTTTAATCCAACTGTCTTTTTAAAGTATGGACAAGAGGAACTGGAAAAAGTCATTAAGCATGAGTTATGTCACTATCATTTACATTTAGCTGGCAAAGGCTATCAGCATAAAGATAAGGACTTTAAAGAGTTATTGGCTAAGACTGGCGGTGCCCGTTACGCACCGCCTCTAGTAGAACGGAAAAAAGCAGTTTTCCATCAGTACCAATGTCAGTCTTGTGGAGAAGTCATCCTCAGAAAACGACGAATTGATACGACACGATATGTCTGCGGAAAATGTCATGGGCGTTTGTCCTGGCAAGCGAAAAAAGAACAAATCTAACGATTCTGGTCTTTGTTATCTTGACAAAGACCAGTAATTATTTTAGGATAAATAAGTGCTCTTAAAATGCAGATGTGTTGGAATTGGCAGACAAGCATGATTGAGGGTCATGTGGACAGATGTCCGTGTGGGTTCGAGTCCCATCATCTGCATCAGCTAGTATAACAAGAGGTCGGGACAGAAGTGTTTAACTCCGAGAAATAATAAGGAGTTGCTTCTGTTCCCGCCGTTTATCAGTTTTTGAGCGTGGAGCAAAAATCCAAAGTGATTTTTGTCCCACGCTCTTGTTTATTACGGAAAAACCATCAATTTTTTATTAAATTCTGATATTTATTATTGCTTTTTCATTATAGTTGGCGTAACTTTAGAGTATAAATTTGTGAAGCGAGGGAGTCCGTGTGAGAAATTTTAAAAAATCTGATAAATTAAATAACGTAAGTTACGATGTCCGTGGTCCTGTTTTAGAAGAAGCAGAACGCATGCAAGAAGAGGGCATACGTATTTTGAAATTAAATACAGGGAATCCAGCGCCATTTGGTTTTGATGCCCCAAATGAAATTGTGCGCGACATGATTGTGAATGTTCGCGATTCAGAAGGTTATTCCGATTCAAAAGGTATTTTTTCTGCAAGAAAAGCGATTGAACAATATTGCCAATTAAAAAAATTTCCTAATGTAACGATTAATGATATTTACACTGGTAATGGCGTGAGTGAACTAATTACCATGTGTATGCAAGGCTTGTTAAATAACGGCGATGAAGTACTTGTGCCAATGCCAGACTATCCTTTATGGACTGCTTCTGTTTCTTTGGCGGGCGGTACACCCGTTCATTATATTTGTGATGAGCAAGCAGAATGGTATCCAGACATTGATGATATAAAATCAAAAATAACTTCGAATACAAAAGCAATCGTTATTATAAATCCAAATAATCCGACTGGTGCTTTATATCCGAAAGAGTTATTACTAGAAATTGTCGAAGTGGCACGTCAAAATGATTTAATTATTTACTCCGATGAAATTTATGATCGTTTGGTCATGGACGGTTTGGTTCATGTACCGATTGCTACATTAGCACCTGATTTATTTGTCGTAACATTGAATGGTTTGTCAAAATCACATCGAGTGGCAGGCTTCCGATGCGGTTGGATGGTGTTAAGTGGAGATAAATCACGAGTAAAAGGGTATATCGAAGGGCTAAATATGCTTGCTTCCATGCGGTTATGCTCAAATGTGTTGTCACAACAAATCATTCAAACTGCATTAGGTGGCTATCAAAGTGTCGATGATTTACTTTTGCCAGGTGGCAGAATTTACGAACAACGAGAATTTATTTACAATGCGATAAATGATATTCCTGGTTTATCAGCCGTGAAGCCTAAAGCAGCTTTCTATATTTTTCCGAAAATTGATACGGCCAAATTTGACATTTATGATGATGAAAAATTTGTTTTAGATTTCTTACACAAACATCATATTTTATTAGTCCATGGTGGTGGGTTCAACTGGCAACAACCCGATCACTTCCGTATTGTTTATTTACCGAAGATGGAAGACTTAAAAACTACAGCAGATAAAATGCGTGAATTTTTAAGTACCTACAAACAAAAATAAAAGAACTACCAAAAAATAGCCTCTAACGAAGCTATTTTTTGGTAGTTCTTGTTTTATCAACAATACTATTCTGCGGTTTCACATGCTTTTTTACTAATAATCATTCGGTTGGTATATTTTTCTTCCATATCAGGACTAGGATTTGCTACTACGATGAGATAAGAATTTTCATACTCCTTCTCCACAAAGCCTGAATAATTTGTTTTTTCCCAAATGAAGTGAACTTTTTTCTCTTCGGCCATACAATAACACTCCTTTTTAATAAAAATGAACCTATTTATTTTCTAAGAAAACCTTAGATAATGTTCTTGCAGTATATTATGCAATAAAGTACAATAAAAGCATAATGCGAATTCGCATATTTTGACAAAATCCCCATTTTGCAAGGAAAATGGCCGATATAAATAGGAGCTATTGTGATGAATTCTTTAGGTGCAGTTATTAAAGAAATTAGAAAAAATAGAAAATTGACACAGAAAATGTTATCAGAAGACATCTGTTCGCAAAGCGTTTTAAGTCGCATTGAAAACAATGAAGAGTTGCCAAACGTTCTCGTAATGCAACAACTTTGTGATCGTTTAGGTGTGACTGTTGATCAGATTATGCGTTATAAATCTGGTGATGTGCACGTTGTTACGTATTCATTTGAAAAAATGGCTGAATATTTTCGCCATAAAAAATATCAATTATTATTAAATTATTTAAAGGAAAATCGTATTGAAGAACAATTGTATTTAGATACGGACTGGCAAAAATATTATTATTATTTAGGTAGTTGTGAATTGTTTGTTCTAAATGATTATGAAAAAGCTATTGCTAGCTTGCGTAAAGGGTTATCTTTCACCTATAAAGCCGATAAGTTAAATGTTTCTGATTTAGAGATTCAATTAATTAGTTGTCTAGGTGCCACTTATGGTTATATGGGCAATCGAGTAGAAGCAGAACGATTTTTAAGTTTGAGTATTCATTATTTTAATCAATTGCCAAATGAACGCAGTAATGCAGAGTTAACGAAAATATTTTTTAATTATGCTGATTTCTTATTTAAAAATTATACAGAAAAAGATGCCGAAATTTATGTGGATCAAGGAATTACTTGGGCCCGCAAAAAAAATAGTTATTATTATTTAAGTGAATTATTAAATCTAAAATATTTAGTTTTAATGAGAAAGAATAAACACGAAGAAGCAGAACGTTATCTGAACTTAGCACAACAAATGAAAAATGTGGAAAGTGGCAATCTTTAAAAAATCCTCAGAATTGCTTAAAAGGTCTACACCATTTCTTGACTTTTGTACTGATTAAGAGTACTTTTGAAGTAAGTAAAATAAAGAAAGAAGGATGAAGATGAAAACATTTATCTTTGCAGACAAGTTCTTTTTAAAAAGCGATGTTAAAGGACCTGGTTATTTAGAAATCACGGATGGTATCTTTGGTAATTATACAAAAGATGAACCGCAAGGGGACGTAAAAATTATTCGTGAGGAAGGCAAATGGATTGCCCCAGGTTTAGTCGATACTCATATTCATGGTTACATGAATCATGACGTAATGGATAACGATGCAGAAGGCATTAAAGTGATATCTGAAGGCTTATTATCTTGTGGTGTAACTTCATTTTTACCAACAACGTTAACTTCAAGTAAAGAACGTTTAACAGACGTTGCACGTACGATTGGTCAAGTCTACCAAGAAGTACCTGGTGCAAAAATTCAAGGGATTTACTTTGAAGGACCTTTCTTTACTGAAGAACATAAAGGCGCACAAAATCCAAGTTATTTTGGAGATCCAGACCTTGATACATTCCACGAATGGCAAGAAGCTTCAGGCGGAATTATTAAGAAAATTGCGTTGGCACCAGAACGTAATGGTGTGAAAGAATTTGTTGAAACCGTTACAGATGAAGGTGTCGTTGTTGCTTTAGGCCATAGTAATGCGACCTTAGAAGAAGCTGATGTGGCAGTTGAAGCAGGCGCTAGCGTTTTTGTTCATGCATATAATGGGATGCGCGGCTTAAATCACCGTGAACCAGGGATGGTTGGTGCATTGTTAACGTTACAACACGTTTTCTCTGAATTAATTTGTGATGGACACCATGTACATCCGCAAGCGGCTGAAGTATTGATGGAAAAAGCGGGCCATGATCACGTTGCGTTAATTACAGACTGCATGATGGCTGGCGGTATGCCAGATGGCAACTACAATTTAGGTGAATTTCCTGTTGTGGTAGCAGAAGGAACGGCTCGTTTGGATACTGGGAACTTAGCAGGTAGTATTTTAAAACTAAAAGAAGCAATTAAAAATGTAGTTGATTGGGGTATTGCAACACCTGCACAAGCAATTATGATGGCTTCATTAGTTCCTGCGATTAGCTGTAAAATTGATGATCAATGTGGCATGATTGCAAATGGTCGTGATGCTGACTTTATCGTATTAGAACCAACCATGGAATTAGCAGCTACTTATTTAGATGGCGTTGAACGTTATCGAGCATAAGACACAAGAAAAAGCTTGCGGAAATTTATCCGCAAGCTTTTTTTTATAATTCTTTTGGTAAAATCGCAGAAGTGATTTCTTTGTTCTCGTAGGCAATAAAAAAATCGATTAATTGCTTGTCAAATTGCTCAATATCCTCTTTGTAAAGGGAGCTGGGAATCACAAAGGTTTGCTCTAGGGTGCCTGCTAGATAATCGCCATCTAAACTTTGGGCGACAACTAAAAATTCTTGTTTGCGCCAATGTTCCACATCTGTTTCAGAAATGGTTTCTGGAGAGGCTAAAAATTTACAATTTTCGACAAACTGTTCATCAATTTCTTCACTGAAAGTTAATTCAGCATCCTCTTCTTGAGGTTGAGAGAGGATTGCTTGCAAAAATGTTTGTGGTTTTGCATCGGGTAATGTTTCTTTTAGCTGTTCAAAATCCAATGAAAGTTCCTCCTTATTGTTTGTTTAAAATAGTTACTGAAAAATCAATGGGTGAATTTGTTTTAAGGCTTTTGGCTTCTAAGATGATTTTTTCAGCCAACAAATCGTTTCCGTTATATACAGGTGTCACGCGATAACGAACGGTTTCGCCGCGATCAAGAGCTGCCCGAATCTGATTTTCATATTTCGTCATATAAGGAGTGTTGACAGGATTCTGATACAAGGTGGTTAAGTTACGTGGATCATCACCACTGCCTCCCATTTGACGGCCGATTAGGTGGCCACGCGAATGATTAGCTTTTCCTGAAATGAAACCAACTGGTCGAATATCTTTATTAGCGGAAGTTCCTGTATTGACCATTGCGGGTTTTAATAGCGCATCAGCGCCTGTCGCTCGTTTTAGACGATCTAGAGAATGATAAGTAATCCAGCCGTTTGAGCTATCCTTTAATTCCTCTGCTGAAAATGTGGCTTTACCATTTTCAATGGGTCCAGGATTATCTCCTTTTGGTGCTGGTGTGCTTGAGGGGGTGGTTGTTTGTGGTTGAACATTAAATAAATCTTGTAAAGCATCAGGAACTTTAACGCCAACCGCGCCTAAAATTAAAATGATTAATGCGCCAATCAGCATGATGGTTGAATTAAATGGTGGTTTCTTCTTTCTGTTTGCCATAACGTGCTCCTCTAATTTTATACTTGCAATAGTCCAAATTTAAGTGGACCATCTTTTCTATTATACGTAAATTTGCTAAAAAATCAAAAAAGGCTTTTCTTTGAAAGACTTGTATTCTCAGATATGTTACTATTTTAATGTAGAAGGGAAGGGATAGTGGATGGCCTATATTGAAGTCAAAAATGAATACAAGCGTTACCAAATGGGAGAGACAACTATTACTGCGAATGACGGCATTTCTTTTGAAGTGGAAAAAGGAGAAGTAGCGGTTATTTTAGGCCCCAGCGGTGCTGGAAAATCAACTGTTTTAAATATTCTTGGTGGAATGGACAGCTGTGATGAAGGGGAAATTATTATTGATGGCACAGATATCGCTCAGTTTTCAGAGAAACAATTAACCACTTATCGACGAAATGATGTCGGGTTTGTTTTCCAATTTTACAATTTAGTCCCAAATTTAACGGCAAAAGAAAATGTCGAATTGGCTTCGCAAATCGTTGCGGATGCGTTGGATTCGACCAATGTTTTACAATCGGTGGGTTTAGGGGAACGTTTAGATAATTTTCCAGCGCAACTTTCTGGTGGTGAACAACAACGAGTAACCATCGCCCGTGCGATTGCTAAAAAGCCCAAGTTACTTTTATGTGATGAACCGACAGGAGCACTGGATTATGAAACAGGGAAACAAATTTTAACTATTTTGCAAAATACTGCTCGTGAAACTGGAACGACCGTCTTAATTATTACCCACAATTCAGCCATTGCAGAAATGGCCGATCGGGTAATTCGAATTAATGATGCAAAAGTTCGCGAAATGACTGTGAATGATCAGCCTAAATTGGTTGCTGAAATTGAATGGTAGGTGCCTAAAATGAAGAAAACAGCGCTAATTAAAACAAGCTTACGTGAAATTAGACAATCTACTACACGATTTTTATCGATTATGGGGATTATTTTCCTTGGTGTAATGGTTTTTGTTGGTTTGAAAGCTACTGGACCAGATATGATTAAAACCGCGAATAATTATTACCAGAAAGAGCAGCTTCCAGATGCGCGAATAATTTCTACAATGGGACTGGAAAAGAAAGATTTAACAACTCTACAGTCTTTAAAAGATGTCGAAACAGTTGTGCCGCGGTATACAATAGATGCCACGATTGGGCCGCAAAATAATGCAGTAAAATTGTTTGGCTATCGAAAAAATCAAGCAGGATCGGTTAACTATCAAGTAGTTGACGGTCGGTTACCTAAACAAACAAATGAAATTGCATTAGATACATTAGCGAAAACTAGATATGACTATAAAATGGGTGATAAAATCACTTTAAACGATGTAGCGATTAAAGAAAAAGGACTGACGCAAACTCATTTTACTGTTGTTGGATTTATCAATTCAGCAGAATATATTGATAATACATCCAGGGGAACCACAACGGTCGGTTCTGGAACGTTAAACTTTTTTGGCGTGGTTTCGGAAAAAGCCTTTGACAGTCAACGATATCCAGAATTGCTAATCTCATTTCGTTCATTAAAACATCAAAATACGTATTTCTCTGATTATGAAAAGAAAAGAGAGCAGGCCTTAAATCAGGTAAAAGAGGCACTGAAAAATCGGCCAGAAGAACAGATTGCGGCTCTGCGTGATTCGGCTCAGCCGGACATTAACCAAGGTCGGCAAGCGCTGGAAACGGGAAAACAAGCGCTTGCGCAGTTGGAGCAACAACCAGGAATTCCAGCTGAGATGCTTGAAAAGCAAAAAGACGAATTGGCTAAACAAGAACAACTGTTGGCTGAAAAAGAAACAGAGCTAGCCAATTTGAAAGCCCCAACGTATTATTATTTTACTAGGGAAGACAATCCAGGATTTTCTGAATATCAAGATAACGCTGATCGGATTTCTTCTTTAGCCACGCTGTTCCCGTTGTTCTTTTTCCTAATTGCGGCATTAGTCAGCTTAACTACCATGACACGTATGGTGGAAGAAAAAAGAATGGAAATTGGTAGTTTGAAAGCTTTAGGTTATCGTAATCGTGAAATTGCTTCGATTTTTATTACCTATGCAACGGTTGCTAGCCTAACAGGTGCATTATTAGGATTGGCAGTTGGCTATTATCTATTCCCTAAAATAATTTTTGATGCCTACGGTCAAATGTACAATATTCCTGATTTAGTTACACCGTGGTACTTAAATTACAGTTTATGGGGCATCATTGTAGCCTTAGCTTGTACTGTGGGAGCGGCCTTAGTGACATTAAGAATCGATTTATTAAGTACCCCAGCTACCTTGCTAAGACCCAAAGCGCCGAAAGCAGGCCAACGGATTTTATTAGAACGAATCCGCCCTTTATGGCAACGCATGAGCTTTATTCAAAAAGTGACCGCTAGAAATCTGTTCCGCTATAAACGACGGATGCTGATGACCGTTATCGGAATAGCTGGTTGTATGGGGCTGTTAATTGTTGGTTTTGGTTTACGCGATTCAATTGTGGATGTCGCTACAATTCAATTTAATAAAATCTGGCATTACCAAGCAGTCGTGACTTTTAAAGAGCAAACAACACCTGAAGAGACAAAAGAGTATCAAGAAACGTTGCGCAAACTGGATGGTTTGAATAAAACAATTCCGTTATATTCAGAAATCTTTAAAACGAAGGGCAAAGGCGCACCAACTCAAAATATTACTCTTTATGTGCCACAAGATCCTTCGAAAATGGCTGATTTTCAGTTATTTAATGATCGAGTCACTGGAGAAAAATATTCCCTCAACGATGACGGTGTAATCATTAATGAAAAATTAGCTAAATTATTTGGCTATAAAGTCGGAGATCAATTAAATTTAGAAAATAGTGATAATCAAACCTATCACGTGAAAATTGCCGCGATTGCAGAGAACTACACGGGTCATTTTGTCTATATGACGCCGAAACTCTACCAGACGATGACGAAACAGAAGCCGGAGTATAATACAGAATTCCTACTTTTTGACAAAAAGTTATCCTCAAAACAAGAAACCTCAATCGGAGAGGCGTTGACAAAACAGCCGAAAGTGTTGAACATTACGTTTTTAACTGCGATGAAAGGTTCGTTTGATGATATGCTGAAAAGCCTTGATATTGTCATTTGGGTACTAATTGCTGTTTCTGGTTCTTTAGCGTTAATTGTGTTATATAATTTAACCAACATTAATGTTTCTGAACGGATTCGAGAACTTTCCACGATTAAGGTTTTAGGATTTTACGATCGTGAAGTCACTACCTATGTTTACCGTGAAAACATTATTTTAACGTTCATTGGTATTATTGTTGGCTGCTTCTTTGGGAAAATTTTGCATCAGTATATTTTAGCAACCGTTGAAGTTGATTTAATTATGTTTTCGCCAATTATTCATTGGCCAAGTTATCTATATTCCGCAGTCATCACCATGTGTTTCACGTTGTTTGTGATGGTCATTATGCATCGGAAATTGAAGAAAATCAATATGATTGAAGCGTTAAAATCAAATGAATAGCACATTTCAAAAAACGAGGAGTCCGTAGAAGTTCGATAATTCTAGGGCTGCTCGTTTATTGTTGCTTCTTTTATTAAGAAAAAATAGGTCTTAAGATGTATCTTTTGAGATTTATTTGGAAATTACTACTCTTTTTATTTAAAAATTGGTACACTATTACTAGGTTATAGCACAGAAAGGAGTGTGGGAAAAGTGTTAGAAGGTCTACCATTGGAAACGGTTTATTTTTATGCATTAGTGGGGAGCGCGGTCCTCGCTTTTTTACTAATTATTTTTGGGGATGTTTTTAATTTTGATGGACCGGTTGACCCAATGCTGATTATTCCATGGATTGCTTTTACCTCGCTGTTTGGGTACCTTGGGGAAGAATTAACAGCGGTAAATAGTTGGCTTATTTTAATTGTCAGTGGTATTCTTTCAACCATTATTGTTTTCTTCCTAAATTTTTATGTGTTGGTCCCTTTGAAAAATTCGGAGGCCACAATTTCTATTTCGGAAAAAGACATGGAGGGTCGTGTTGCTACTGTGATTACCCCAATTCCTGTCCGGGGAATGGGCGAGATTCAATTGAAGAGTGTCACAGGTTCGTTAAGTCGACCAGCAGCATTTTATGTGCCACAAGAAGTGGCTGCGCCAAGAGGTAGTGAGGTATTGATTATTGAATTGAAAGAACGGGTTTGTTATGTCATTCCTTACGAAGGCAGTCTAAAAATATAGAGTAGGAGAGAAGAAAATGGGGATTTTGTTACCGATTATTATTGCAGTTTTAGTATTATTAATGTTATTAATTGTGTTTGTTTCTAAATATCAGACAGCCAAACCTGATGAAGCGTTAATTATCAGCGGGAGCTATCTAGGCTCTAAAAATGTTCATGTAGACGAAGGTGGCAACAAAATTAAAATCGTTCGTGGCGGTGGTGCGTTTGTCTTACCAGTGTTCCAACGTTCAAATCGAATTAGTTTGCTTTCAAGTAAATTAGATGTTTCCACACCAGAAGTGTACACAGAACAAGGGGTTCCTGTGATGTGTGATGGGACATCAATCATTAAAATTGGTTCGTCAGTTGAAGAAATTGCGACAGCAGCGGAACAATTTTTAGGAAAAACAACGGAAGAATTAGAAAATGAAGCACGTGAAGTATTAGAAGGACATTTACGTTCGATTTTAGGTTCAATGACAGTGGAGGAAATTTACCAAAACCGTGATAAATTTAGCCAAAGTGTACAAGAAGTTGCCAGTGTTGACTTAGCTAAAATGGGCTTAGTTATTGTGTCGTTCACAATTAAAGAAGTTCGTGATAAAAATGGATACTTGGATTCATTAGGGAAACCAAGAATCGCTCAAGTTAAACGTGATGCAGATATTGCTGAAGCAGAAGCTTTGAAAGAAACTCGCATCAAAAAAGCGGAAGCAGAAAAAGAATCACAACAAGCGGAATTGCAACGTCAAACAGAAATTGCAGAAGCTTCAAAAGAAAAAGAATTGAAATTAGCGTTATACAAACAAGAACAAGATATTGCCAAAGCCAAAGCAGACCAAGCCTATAACTTGGAAAGCGCGCGTGCACAACAACACGTGGTGGAACAAGAAATGGAAGTCAAAGTTGTTGAACGTCAAAAACAAATTGAGTTAGAAGAAAAAGAAATTACGCGTCGTGAAAAACAATACGACTCAGAAGTGAAGAAAAAAGCCGATGCAGATCGTTACGCACGCGAACAAGAAGCTCTTGCTCAAAAAGCACGCGAAGTAGCAGAAGCCGAAGCAGAACGCTTCAAAGTTGAAGCATTAGCCGAAGCGGAAGCCAATAAAACGCGTTTAACAGGTCAAGCGCAAGCCGAAGCTATTTTAGCTCGTGGTGCAGCGGAAGCCGAAGCCAAACAAAAGATTGCTGATGCCTTCAAAGAATATGGTGAAGCAGCTGTGTTAAGTATGGTGATGGAAATGTTACCACAATTAATGAAAGAAGCAGCACAACCATTGGGCAACATCGACAAGATTTCAGTGGTAGATACAGGCGCAGGTGGCGAAAATTCTGGCGCCAACCGTATTACCAATTATGCAACAAACTTGTTGGCTGGTACACAAGAAACACTAAAAGAAACAACGGGCCTCGACGTGAAAGAGCTAATTGAAAACTTTTCTAAAAAAGGTACCTCAAATAGCGTGAACTATCATGCAACAGAAGGTTCAGAAAAAGAATAAAAATCAGCCTTTAAGGAGTAGCGAATCGCATTTCGTTACTCCTTAATGCTGCATTGAAACGATAAACGAACAAGCTGACAGAAAAATAGCGAGTGCTTGTTTTGTTTCAAAGATTCTGATAACATAGAGTTCTTGGAGGGATAGAGATGTCAAAAAAGAATAAAGATATTGAAGTACGTGTCGAAGAAGAAAAAGCCCAATACAATGGAGCAAATGTTTTAATGAACAAATTATTTATTGGTAAAAAAGAAATCGGTCGTGTCATTCCGCAAAATGATAAAAAATTCATCATTGAAATTGATGGCAAGCAAGAAGGTACAGCAAAAAATCTGGACGAAGCCTTTGAAACAATTATTCGTCAATGGAATTTAAGTGAATAAAAAATAAATAACAATTTTTTTAAAAAAAGGGTTGCTTTTTTCTGGAAAAGATTGTATTATAACTAAGTCAGGTCGTTACAGCGACAATGACTTTTTGGAGGAATAGCGAAGTGGCTAAACGCGACGGACTGTAAATCCGTTCCTTAGGGTTCAGTGGTTCGAATCCACTTTCCTCCATTTTCTTTTTGGGGTATAGCCAAGCGGTAAGGCAACGGACTTTGACTCCGTCATGCGTTGGTTCGAATCCAGCTACCCCAGTTTTCAGAACATTTCTGGTAGAGAGATGTTCTTTTTTTGTATAATTATATAACAAAAATGAGGTAAGATTTTCCTCATGTACAGGCTAGAAAAGTTTTCATTTATATAAGAATATGCTAAAGTATTAAGAAAGAATAGTCTGGAGTTGATAAGAATGAACTTTAAAGAAAAAATTACAGAAATGGTTGAAAATGTTTACGATTTAGCACGCGATGGTAAGTATGATGTCAAAGTTGACTTAATTCCTCGTAAAAAAGGCAACATCAAAAGTGGTGTTAAAGTCACTTCTTCAAGAAATACAGCCCACAATATCAAATGGCGTTCAAAAAACTAACTCGTCTTTAACAGAAACACCGGAGCAGACAAAATTATTGTCTACTCCGGTGTTTTTATTTTTCTAATTCGATGCCTAAGACAGTTAAATGACCATTACCAACTAATTTGATAACTAATTGGGCTAAGTGGTTGGGTGTCATATCCGTTTCGCTAGTAATCCACCAATGAAGGGTACCGATGAAGATAGAGGTCATATATTCAATAACAAAATCTATCGGTACATCAATATCATTTTCGGTAATACGCAACTGCGAAAAAATCGTCGCATATTTTTCTTCGATAATTTCAGCTAAGCGTTTTCGAAAGTGTTCGTTGAAATTATTGTCCATGATAGTTAAGAAGAAAGATTTGTTCTCTTGAATATTAATATAGAGTTGCGTCAGAAGTTCTTCAATGTGCTTCACGCGGACACGGTTGCCATTAACCAGTTGTTGCGAATCAAGAATAGCGGTAAAAGCACTAAGCGTAAAGGTGAAGATTGCATCATATAAATGCTGTTTGTCTTTAAAATGAGCATAAAAAGTCGCACGATTAATCATAGCTTCATCAGCAATATCCTGAATCGTCACCGCTTCGTAGCCTTTCGTTTCTACAAGTTTAAAAAAAGCTTCAATAATCATTTTTCTGGTTCGTTGTACTCTAAGGTCTGTTTTCTTTGCCATCATAAATTCCTTTCGAGATAGTCAACATTCGCAGAAACTTTGTTGTTTATCTCACAAAATAGGGTAAATTGCTTGTTGCAAATCATTTAGAACCTTTCTAAAATAGGTATATCTATTATAACAAACAGTTTGTATAATAATCAACAAACTGTTGGGAAATGAAGGGGTATTTTAATTGATGGTTATGAGAGCAGGGATTGATGTTGGGTCAACGACAGTAAAATTAGTATTTTTAAATAAACAAAATCAGCCTATTTTTACAAAATATGAACGCCATTTTTCAGATGTCAAAGCAGCAACGGAACGCATTTTAAAAGAAGGGCTAGCAAGGATCGGTGCAGACCAACCTGTGGCAATGAGCATAACTGGCTCTGGTGGTATGGGGCTGGCTGAGGTATTAGGGATTCCCTTTGTTCAAGAGGTTATCGCGTGTACACGAACTGTTGAAACAATAATACCAGAAACGGATGTTGCTATTGAACTTGGCGGAGAAGATGCAAAAATCACTTTTTTTGATGGTGCTTTAGAGCAACGAATGAATGGTAGTTGTGCAGGTGGGACAGGCGCCTTCATCGATCAAATGGCTGTTTTACTTAAAACGGATGCCAATGGAGTAAATGAATTGGCGAAGAATTATCAAACTATTTATCCGATTGCTTCCCGCTGTGGGGTTTTTGCCAAAACGGATGTTCAACCTTTAATCAATGAAGGAGCAGCGAAAGAAGATATCGCGGCAAGTATTTTTCAAGCGGTAGTTAATCAAACAATCGCCGGGTTAGCTGCTGGTCGCAAAATTAAAGGTAAAGTAGCGTTTTTAGGGGGACCCTTATTTTTCATGTCAGAATTGAGAAAACGGTTTATTGAAACCTTAGCAATTCAGCCAGAAGATGTTATTTTTCCAGAACAACCGCAACTGTTTGTAGCAATGGGAGCAGCACTTTATTCAGAAGATGCAGCCGAATGTACATTGGAAGAATTAATTCAGCGCTTAGTGAACAGCCAGGCTACTGATTTACAGCCGAGCGACACGTTACCACCGTTATTTAACAGCGCAGAAGATTTAGCAGATTTTCGAGAAAGACACGCGCAAGCCCAAGCAAAGGAGAAACCTTTATCTCAACATACTGGCGTGACCTTTTTAGGGATTGATGCAGGCTCTACAACGACAAAAGTCACATTGATTGATGAAGATGGCCATTTGTTGTTTTCTTTTTATGGTAATAACCAAGGGCAACCTTTAGAAACCACCATGACAGTACTGAAATCACTTTATCAACAACTGCCTGAAGAAGTTTTTATCGGAAAAGCGGCTGTTACAGGATATGGAGAACAGCTAATAAAAAATGCGTTAAAAGTCGATATTGGTGAAGTTGAAACGATGGCCCATTACAAAGCAGCCAACCATTTTCAGCCAGGTGTGGATTTTATTTTGGATATCGGAGGACAAGATATGAAAGCGATGACCATTAAAAATGGCGTGCTTTCCTCGATTCAATTAAATGAAGCTTGTTCTTCTGGGTGCGGTTCTTTTATCGAAACCTTTGCGCAATCTTTAAAATATAATGTGAAGGATTTTGCTTTGGCGGCTTTAGAATCGCAAGCGCCTGTTGATTTAGGTTCTCGGTGTACTGTTTTTATGAACTCAAAAGTGAAACAAGTTCAAAAAGAAGGGGCCTCTGTCGGCGATATTTCTGCTGGACTATCTTATTCAGTCATCAAAAATGCCATTTATAAAGTCATTAAGGTTCGCCGACCTGAAGAGTTGGGAGAAAAGATTGTCTGCCAGGGAGGAACATTTTACAATGAAGCGGTCTTGAGAGCTTTTGAAAAAATTAGCGGTCGTGAAGTGGTTCGTCCTTCTATTGCTGGTTTGATGGGGGCTTATGGGGCAGCGCTGATTGCTTTGGACGCTTATGAAATTGGGGAAGAAACCACGCTTCTTTCTTTAGGAGAGTTAGCGGCATTTACCTCTGAAAAGGAATTTACTCATTGCGGCTTGTGTGAAAACAATTGTCAATTAACGGTCACAGTGTTTTCGGATGGGCGCCAATTTATTACGGGAAATCGCTGTGAACGTGGTGCACGAATTAAAATTAAACGAGAAGAACGCAAAGTGAATTTGGTTGATTATAAGTACCGCAAGTTATTTAAGTACCGACCTTTGCGGGAAAATAAAGCGTTTCGTGGGCGCTTGGGTATCCCTAGAGTCCTAAACATGTATGAAAATTATCCTTTGTGGCATACATTTTTTACTGACTTGGGCTTTCGGGTCGAATTATCGCCACGTTCTAATAAACAAATCTATGAACAAGGCCTTGAAACGATTCCCAGTGATACGGTTTGTTACCCAGCGAAAATGGCGCATGGACATATTCAAGCATTAATTGATGCGCAAGTGCCAATTATCTTTTATCCTGGTGTTGTTTTTGAACAGCAAGAAACAGTGGAAGCGGATAATCATTTTAATTGTCCAATTGTGCAAAGCTACCCAGATGTTATTCGAAATAATGTGGATGCCATCAGAGAGGGCCAAGTAGATTATCGAAATCCCTATCTTAATTTAGCGAATGAAGCAGCAGTTGCCAAAGTTTTAGCTGAAAATTTTGCTGATTTAGGGATTTCCTTAGAAGAAATTCAAACAGCGCTACATCATGGTTATCAAGAATTAGCAGCTTTTAAAAAAGAAATTCAAGAAAAAGGCGAAGAAACGTTAGCCATGTTAACTGAAAAAGGCCAGAGAGGGATTGTCTTATCGGGGCGACCGTATCACTTGGATCCAGAGATTAATCACGGCATTGCCGAAGTCATTACACAGGAAGGATTCCATGTCTTGACAGAAGACAGTATCTCGCATCTTGGAGACGTGCAGAATTTACGTGTGGTGAATCAATGGGTCTATCATTCTCGCTTATATGCGGCGGCTAAAGTAGTGGCTAAGACGAAAAATTTAGAACTTGTCCAACTGAATTCCTTTGGTTGCGGCTTAGATGCTGTGACAACCGATCAAGTAGAAGAAATCATGGATCGGTCTGGCAAAATTTATACAGTCCTCAAAATCGATGAAGGCGCGAATTTGGGCGCAATTCGTATTCGGTTGCGCTCCTTGAAGGCGGCTGTCAATGAGCGGGAGAAGCAACAGTTTGTTCCGCATATGCAAATGGAAGAGCCAGAGAAAATTGTGTTTACAAAACAAATGAAAAAAACACATACCTTACTGTTACCAATGCTTAGCCCGATTCATCAATCTGGATTAGTCGATGTAGCATTACAAGCTTCTGGCTATCATGTCGTCTGTTTGCCTGCGCAAGACAAAGAAGCTGTGAATGTCGGGTTAAAATATGTCAATAATGATGCGTGTTACCCAGCAATTATTTCCATCGGACAACTAGTTGAAGCTTTGGAAAGTGGTCAATATGATTTGGATAATGTCAGTGTCTTAATGACGCAAACAGGGGGCGGTTGCCGCGCAACGAATTACATTCCATTATTACGAAAAGCCTTAAATGATGCTGGTTTTTCTCAAGTTCCTGTAGTTTCAGTTTCGATGGGCAATAAAGGAGTCGAATCCAATCCAGGATTTAAATTTACGTTGCCAATGATCAAGCGCTTAGTAGTTGCCTTTTTATATGGTGACTTATTCGAACGAGTAGTTTATCGAACAAGACCTTATGAAACAGAAAAAGGAATGGTGGATCAGCTGCACCAAGATTGGCTAAAAAGAGTGGAAGCCAATGTCCGGAATGGTTCGCTGACACAATTTAATCACTTCATGAAAAAAATTATTCGGACGTTTGATGAAATTCCTTTACAAGAGATAAAAAAACCAAAAGTCGGTGTGGTCGGGGAAATTTTAGTGAAATATTCGCCGACAGCGAATAATGATATTGTGCGTTTGCTAGAAGAAGAAGGTGCTGAAGCAGTTGTGCCAGATATTGTTGGCTTTATGAACTATTCTTTGTACAATCAAATTTGGAAATACGAAAATATGGGCATGTCAAAACAAAGCAAACGTTTAGCAGAATTTGCGATAAAAATCATTGAATTGGTAGAAAAACCAATGGATAAGGCATTGAGAAAATCGGTCCGTTTTGATGGTATTCATTCCATTTATGATATGGCAGCAGATGCAAGTAAAATTTTATCAATTGGTAATCATACAGGTGAAGGTTGGTTTTTAACAGCTGAAATGATTGAGCTCTTAAAACATGAGGTGAATAACATCGTTTGTATGCAGCCGTTTGGGTGTTTACCAAACCATATTGTTGGAAAAGGGGTCGTGAAAGAGCTACGACGTCAATATCCGCAAGCAAATATTGCGGCGGTGGATTATGATCCAGGGGTATCTTTGGTCAATCAGTTGAACCGAATCCGTTTGATGATGGCCACAGCGAACAAGTTGTTGAAAGAAGAAAATGTAAAAAGATAATAACTAATAGAAATTCGTTTAAAAACATTTGACTTGGTCACTTTTTACTGACTAAGCCAAATGTTTTTGTTATAAAAGAAAGTATGCAACTAGACCAACTTTGATAAAAATTCCAATTTCTCTTTTATTTATCATTTTTTGGTTGTTTACACGGTCTATACCAGTTATAATAGAAGAGGAGATGAACGAAGAGGAGGAAGCGTAAATGGTTCAAAATATACCAATTTATATTCAAATTCACGATAAAATCAAAGAAGATATTGAAAAAGGTGTCTGGAGTATCGGGGATCGTTTGCCCTCTGAGCGAGAATTAGCCTTGAAATTTGATGTTAGTCGAATGACCTTACGCCAAGCCATTCAGACTTTAGCAGACGAAGGGATTTTAGAACGAAAAATTGGTTCAGGAACGTATGTAGCACGTAAGAAAGTTCAAGAAACAATGACAGGTACCACTAGTTTTACAGAAATTACCTTGTCTCAAAATCGCGTTCCTTCTAGTCGGACGGTGTCTTATTTTGTAGCGAAACCTAGTTCTAGTGAGATGGAAAAATTACAACTAGGTCCAGAAGATTCAATTTTACGAATGGAAAGAATTCGTTTTGCGGATGACATTCCGATTTGTTTTGAGGTGGCGAGCATTCCTTATTCATTGGTCTCGCAATATGGCAAATCTGAAATCACGAACTCTTTTTATAAAACACTTGAAGCCAAATCTGGCCACAAAATTGGCCATTCTAACCAAACAATCTCTGCTGTTCAAGCATCGGAACAGATCGCAGAATATTTAGAGATTAAACGCGGCGATGCGATTCTGCGTGTGCGCCAAGTATCCTATTTTGAAAACGGACTACCTTTTGAATATGTTCGTACGCAGTATGCAGGAAGTCGATTTGAGTTTTATTTAGAGAAGTAGAGAAATGATAAGTATGGAAAAATGCCAAGAAATAGGCTGAGGTAAGATATTTTAACCTCCAAAAGTTGTATCTGAAAAATACAATTTTTGGAGGTTATTTTTTATGAACTTATCAGGTAGAATTCAAATTAAAATTAGTGAAAGCATCTCAATTCAAATAAATATTGAATAGAGTAGCAAGTCTGAATACCAAAAAAGTGAGATGGTTTGTCCCGCTATAAATATTGTTAAAAATAAACTTATAATAGCTGCTAGTTTATTTGCTTTTATTCTTTTTTTGGCTGTAGTTCATTTTTGTCCATTTTTTACATTTCTTTTTTAAACTGTAACCTAATATAAGATATACCCGTTCAACGCTTTAATCAAATAGTTGCAAAATCAGCAGTTGTTTTGCAAATTGTTACATTGAAATTGTTAGTTATTACCAATCAATAATACTTATGATTGTCAAAGTTATTATATAGATATACTGAAAGAGAAATTTATTTTTTTCAATAAAAAGTTTAGCGGAAGGAGTGATGCGGAATGAAAAAAATTAACGTACGTAAAGCCGATACAGTTGATGCAACAGCATGGTGGATTATTATCTAATTTGATAACCAAATAACGGTTAGACGAGATAGAAATATCTCGTCATTTTTTAATAAGGAGTGAAAAAAATGAAGTATAAATATCCCAGAATAAAACCAATCTATCCATTATATCAATTAACTAAAGAGAGATTTAGAGTTGGGCCCAATTAGGAATCACTATTGAATTTGATGATGATGAAGGTCTAATCGAGGAGACGTTTCCTGGTAGAATGATTGAAGATAGATACTTAGCTAATGTGAATTACTTTAGTAGGTACTGTAAAGCTGATGATGATAGATTTGAAATTCAGGAAAAGATAAATAACTTGAAAATACTATTATTAGGTCTTGGTGGAGGAGGATCAAATATTCTAACGTTACTAGCGGGTCTTGGCCCCAAGATGATTAGAATGGTGGACTATGACCGAGTTGAAGCAAGTAATTTAGGTCGTCAATTACTATATAGAGAAGCAGATATTGGTGAGAAGAAAACTGTAGTTGCTAAAAGAGCCATTAATGAAATGAACTCAAATATTAACGTTGAAACTGTAGATAAAAAAATAATAGATGTGAATGATGTTGTTGAATTGACAGAAGGAATAGATATCATTGTTTGCGCTATTGATGAACCCCCTTTCCTTATACATAGAATTGTGAATGAAGCTATTGTAAAAGTTGGTTTGCCGTGCGTGTTTGGTGCCTCACAGGTTAGCCGAGGAAGAGTATACACTGTAATACCCCAGAAAACAGGATGCTTTGATTGCATGAATTTGAACTTCAGTAAAAATGACCCTAAATTTGTTGAACAATTTGTAGGTTTTAGAAATATTCAATTTACTCCCCCATCCATAGCTTATGGTCCTGGTATCTTTCAATTAACAGCATCAATTATAGATGAGTTAATAAGAGTGGTAACAAGATATGCTGAGCCAAAAAGTTTGGGAACGCAATATGAAATTAACTATGAGGACGGAAACTCGTTCACGCATAAAACTTGGCCAAGGTTTGAGAGTGAATGTCCAACTTGTGGTAAAGGAGATGTCTCCCAATGGGAAATATTTCAATATTATCAAGAGAAGAAATAGGCCGAGACTATACCGAAGCTCGTACGTTAAAACGTAAGCTAAACAATGGCGATTGGGTTTATGTATCAGAAGAAAATCAACTATTAGTGTTGAGTGATGAAGTGGCGAGACAAATTAATTCATCCGAACTAATCGAAGAAGAGGTACTTAATGAATTAGTTGAAAATAAAATTATGATAAAAAAAGCCGATCAGAGAGATGATTATAAGCCGCTATTTGTCGAGCCTAAGAATATCTTATTTAAAAGCTCCTCTTTCCTGATTGATGTTAACGGTATTGTTGCGTTTACGATTAGCATATTTTTATTCGTAATCAAGGGGTCTCCTTTTGGAAGTGCAGTAAATGTTTTGTTTACAAATCCTTTAAAATTTCTTCTAATTGCTATTCTTGTCTCAATCGTATCTACAACTTTTCATGAATTTATGCACATTATATTTTCAAGGAATTCAAGGAAAATCAATTTAAACATAGTTAAAGCCGTTGCTACGATACCTATGACTCATGTATGGACGTGGAGTAGGTTTGGTAGAATCACGGCGATCACCTCTGGAATGTCGTCGGATGCAATATTCTTGTTAGTTTTTTTGATTATGAATAATAAAAGTGTTGGAGTTAATTCTATTGCGGCATCAATACTTATAACAAGGATATTGTGGCAATTTATCATTATACAAAAAACAGATATTAACATTTTGATTTCTTTTGTGGTTGATAATCCTTTCTACTTTGAAGAGGTCGCAATTATGAAATTAATCATTATTAAAGTAATAAGTATAAGTGTGCTAGCAATGATAATTTGGTTATGGTTCCAACCTGTTATCAATCAATTTAATTAAGTCTAAATATAGGAGGTTTGCTTTGAATCAACAGTTAGAATTACATTCGCTAAGTAAAAAGTACAAGAAATCAGAGAGCTGTGCAAATGATAATATAAATTTGCGCTTTAATAAAGGTGAAATAACTGCCATAGCTGGACATAACGGCGCTGGTAAAACAACAATGTTGAATCAGATTATAGGTATAACGAAATCAACAAAGGGCTCTATAACATTTAATGGTCTATCATTTGCGAGAGATAGTAAAATTGCAAGAGAATATGTCTCTATGATGCCTCAACTACATGCTCCCTTGGCAGGTATAACGATGGCTCAATCTGTCGAGTCAATAATAAGAATAAGAGGAGGCAGTCAGAAAATAGCTGAAGAAGAGTGTATTAAAATTTTAAAAGAATTAAAAATAGATGGATGGAAAGATATACCAGGACAGAAACTTTCAGGCGGACTTAGAAGGCTCGCTTCATTTGCAATGGCCGTTGTATATCCTTCTCCAATAATAGTCCTTGACGAACCTACTAATGATGTGGATCCTATTAGACGGCAAAAAATATGGAGATATCTGAAAAAATTATCTAATAAGGGGCATATAATCATCGTGGTCACACACAATATTTTAGAAGTTGAAAAATATGCTGATAGATATATTTTAATGAATCATGGAAAGGTTCTTGAGGATAAGAACTTAAAAAAACAGTCTATAAAAATAAACGATCGAAATTATATGACTGTTAACTTTCTTAATCTAAGTGATTTGAAGAGTGTAATAGTACCGAGTGCAATTCAGACTAACATAAACGATGAGGAATTAATGATAGAAATGGAATTAGAGAACAGTCAAGTGTTAGAAGCAGTTGACTGGGTCATGAAATTAGTAATAGAAAGAAAAATTCAAAATTATAAAGTTTCCCCAAAATCCTTAAATGAAACCTATGGAGAGTTAATAGATGAAAATGATAAAAAATTATAAAAGAAAATCAATGATTAAGGAATTATTTGCTTTAGTAGGGTGGAGTTTATTAAGACATAAATACTTATTGCCTGTTTTTACATTAACTCAAGTATTTCTATCATTAGCAATTGTCTACGGGTTAGCACTTCTAATACCAGATGTGAATAATCAGACAGCTATCTATCTGTCATCTGGAGCAACTACTCTTGGGATTATTGCGGTAGGGTGCGTTCTTGCTGCTCAAATAGTAAGTACAGCAAAACAGGAGGGCATTGTGGACTATCAAAGGACATTGCCAGTTTCTCGGTTGAACATATTAATTTCCGACTTTATAATTTGGGGAATGGCCTCACTACCTGGGGTGTTTATGTCATTTTTAGCGGCATATTTAAGATTCGATGTCCAAATTAGATTCTCAATGAAGGCCCTAGCTATTCTTAGTCTAATTCAATTATGTATGATTTCTATAGGTTTTGCTTTGGCATATTGTTTAACACCTAATGTAGTAGGATTAGCAACTCAGATAATTATGATAGGTGGACTTTTATTCTCGCCTATTACTTATCCAACAGATAGATTGCCTTCTGCTTTAGTGAACTTTTTTGAATTTTTACCATTTGTTCCATCGAGTAATTTGATAAGATCACTGTTTTATGAACAGAATACTGTTAATGTTTCTAATATTATTGTAGTTTGTTTTTGGTTCGTGTTAACTACATTACTTTCACTTATTTCATTGTCAAGAAGGGACTGAATTGCAAAATGCAAACAATAAATATAAATAATTTATATAAAAAAGTAAGTGATACATTCAATTTAAAGGTTGATCAATTAGATTTAGAAGTAGGGAAAATTTATGGATTAGTTGGTCCGAATGGTGCAGGTAAAACAACTTTGATGAAATGTCTATGTAGTTTGCTTAGACCTGATAGTGGAATACTTAAAATAGACAATCGGCAAGTAGAAATAGCAGACCCTAAAATATTATTGCAGGTGGGTACTAACTTTGTTAACTCAGATAGTTTAAATGGATTTATGCTTGAAGATATATACAATGACCATGCTTTTTATTACAAGTTAAAAAATTTGTTAATGATAGAGACTCTATTAATGGATGTTGGTCTAAATGTAAATAAAAAAAGAAAGTTTAATACGATGTCTTTAGGAATGAAACAAAGGTTTTTGCTAGGTCTTGCTACAGCTCACAACCCTTCATTAGTATTATTAGATGAGCCATTTAACGGTTTAGATCCTGATGGTGTAGAGTTATTTATTGAGAATGTTAAGACCTTGTCCGAAAATAGAGTGTTGATAATTAGTAGTCATATATTGAGAGATATGGAAACATTTCTTGATGACGTTATATTTATAGAGAAAGGCAATGTACAAGAACCAAAATCAATTGGTTGAGATTCGAGAAGAGTATAGAGAGGGGTTGAAAGAGTATTATGATGAACAAAAGAGAAAACATGATTAGTGACTCAAAATTGAATGTTTATAGATATGAATTAGATAAAATTAAAAATGTTTGGTTTAAAGTTTTCTTAATTACACTGGTAATCCAAATGTTATTTTTTATGTTTTTCTCATTTGTGGGAATATTTGATGAAAGTGCTGATACGATCTCGTCATTTCAAGGAATTATAGCATTATCGAACACTGTTTCTATGTGCGGCATATCAATTTATGGAGCTGTATTACTAAGGAAAGAGCTTGTACGATTTTATGTTGGCAATCACCGGAATAGAACGTTTCTTTTTCCGATTGATCGAAAAGAGCTTCTCGTAAAAAAAACAAGTTCTTTTTACGTGATAATCTTATCTAGCTTTGGAAGTGCGCTTCTTATTTCATTTGTGACTGAGGTTTTGCTTAACTTAATTTTGAAGTTTCATAGTTCAAATTTATTTTTTGAAATTTACCTTGGTCTTATTACCATAGTTACAAGTTGTAGTCTACTATTCGTAATTTTGATATTGTCAGAAATAATTTCAATTTGGAAACAATCGGAAATTGCTTCAATAATAACGTCAGTGGTACTAATGCTAATATATTCGAATTTTTCTGCTATGGGTCTTATGAATTTTCCAACTATAACGTTCCTATTTTCAACGATTATGGGATTGATGCTTGTTTGGTTATTTTTGAAATTTTCTGATAAATTATGCGACATGGAAGTATACTAAAAAATGCGGTGATTTACTTGATTAGTTATCACCGCATTTGTTTCCTTTGTATACATTAAATATAACTATAGTTACAAAATATCTACGTTCTTTCGTCCAGTGACGTTGAATACCACCTAATTGTTGTAAGAGATCACCAATGTTTTTCATTCCTAAACCTTTATTTTTTCTATGTTTTCTTGTAAAAATTTCTTCAGAATTATAGTTATTAGATACTTCAATAAATAAATCATTATTGACTTGCTTGATAATTATATTGACATATCTGTCAATCGGCTTGATTCTCTTCGATGCTTGTATGGCGTTATCAATTATATTTCCAATTACAATAGTTAGAACGTCATTATTAATTTTTATATTTTTAGAGACAAATATCTGATGATCAACATTAATTTGATTCTTTCTTGCTTCAGCAAGCTTTTCATTCAATAGGTAGTTTAATACTCCATCGGCAGCATAAGTTTTTGTTGGTGGTTCTAAAATATCAAAACTACTCTTAATATAATCGATAGCTTCATTAACTTCTTCATTTTCGATAAGTCCGAGGATTGTTAAGTATTGATTCTTCAAATCATGTTTTAATTTTAAAACGTTAGTTCTGTTTCTCTTTATTTCATTTAAAATTCTATACTCCACTTCGATATTTTTTTTTCTCAAAGTAAGATCATATTGATTTTTTTGATATTCTATAGTGATTTTATAAAGAAAAATTACACAGATGTTTAAAAATATGACACTAATCGTAATAGTAATCTCAGAAATTTTGTCATTGTTGTTTCCTATTAAAAGCCCAAATAAAATGATTATTGATAGTATGGGAATAGGTAATAAAATCACAATAAATGATAAGTTTGTCGATAATTCAGACTTTGCTTCTTTAACTATTGAAAATTTAAGTATGACTATCCAGGCTACCCCAATCAAAGTTGTAATTGTTATTGAAGTTATGAAAAAAGTAGGGCTACCATAGGATGTTAATTCTGCATTTAAAATTATTTTCGTAAAGTGTAACGACAATACTTCACAGATTAAATTTATTGATATAAGTGTCATTGTCCATACGGCCGAGTCGAGATAAGGGACCGAGTGTAGCATAGCAATAGTGTAAGTTAAAATGAAACTTAGTAATAAGTTAAGATACGGTAAATAAATGTTCGGTATGTAAGCATTGGATAATATAATCGTAACCATGGCTGATATGATTATAACAATCCAGATGACATTATAAAATTCTCTATGACTTTTAATAGCTGTTGACCAATTAGAAAAAAAATAAGAGATAAGAAATAAATAAACTAACAAACTTAGGCTTCGTAATGTTATATCAAGCATTATATCTTTCCTCTCATGGACATAACTATACTTTTATGAGCGGCGGCTTTGAAGCGCCTACTTATTGGTATTTCAATACATTTTTCTTTAGAATCCATTAATAGGAAATTTTTTCCTAACTCTTTTATATAAGCGCAATTTATTATGAAAGAAGAGTGGACTTGCACAAAATTCGTATCAAGTTGTTCGTTTATCTGATTCGTTGACATATAGGGTTTGTAGATTTCTCCAACTGTATGAATCAATACTTGTCTTTTATCTTTTTCGAAATAAATGATATCTTTGGTTGGTATTTTATAAGTAACTTTGTTACTAGAAAATACAAAGTAATTTCTTTTTTTTTCTAGCTGTTGTCTCAGTTTTTCCAAAACTTGGTGCAACCGATCTTCCGTAGGCGGTTTCAATAAATAATCAAAAGTTTGTACTTGGAAGACTTCTTCCATGTATTCTTTGTAACTCGTCAAAAAAACGATAGGTGATAAAATATCACGTTCTCGGATTTTTTTTGCCAAGTCTATTCCGCTCATTTCACTCATTTCTATATCTAAAATAAAAAAGTCAAAATTTTCTTGGTCAAGTTGATTGACTAACTTGAGAGGATTGTAGTAGGTATAGGTTTCAAATATATTTGGGTTATAATTAAATAGCATCGTGTTTATTTTTTCGGTTAACGTTGGATTGTCATCACAAATAGCAACTTTCAACAATAAAACCTCCTTTTTTTCATTCTATATATATTATGAATTAAATTATCTTTAAAAACAATCATTTTTTGTTAGCACAACTGATAAACCGACATAAGTAATCTGGATAAAAATATCAAAAATTCAGGTTACTGACAAACATTTAATTAGCATCTAAAAAATAATCATGTAAATTAAATGAGCAACGAAAACATCTGTTAGGGTGCTATCAATTTTTTAAAATCTACATATGATTAAAACTTGATGCTATAATGTTACTAGTAAGGTCAATGTATACCATAGCAGTACTTGAGAAAAGTAGAAGTGTTTCTGATGTTAGATATGTGGGCTGTGTGTTGACTGATTTTCCTTTGAAGTTGAATAATAAGTTCGTGAATAATCGGAAATACTATATTTTTTCTGGTGAACAGATGGATTAGTGAAGATTGATACTGAACAGTCAATTGTTTTAAAAAAAGTGATTTTCAAATGGTAATAAAAGTATATTTAAAGGAATTCGAATTTTCAGAAAGTAGCTTCAAACTTAGTTTGAAAGAATAGCTTTCGGCTATAAAAAAGTTAAAAGGAGCCTGCCATGTTACAGAAATATATAGAAATTTTAACAAGAGACGAGGTCATCTTTCGTAAAAAGCCAGATGGAACAGAAGTAAATTATTTTCTATTTCCAGAGTTTGAAATACATATAAATAGCTTGCCAGGAAAAACTGTGCAAGGTTGGCATAAGCATCACGAAATCGAAGAAGTTTTACTTGTGCAGTCGGGAAAAGTGAAAATAGAAGAGGTAGAAAATCAGCAAATTGTTTCAAGAATTTGTGCAGAAGGAGAACTTATTCGGATGTATAATAGTCTTCATCGGATTAGTAATCCTGATACGTTATCTGCATCATTTACAGTATTTCGTTTTGTTCCACAAGGGCAAAACCAACAGGAATGCATAAAAAATGATAAAGAAGAATTCTCTGATGCGACAGTACAACGGCTTCTAAAAAATAAATGATTCGTTGTGATCGTTATTTTTAAACTTTTCTTTTCCCCCTCCTAGAAAACACAAAACCGTGGTACAATAACTTACGTAATAGACACACCTACTCCGAATGTCAAAAAAGGGCAGAAAAGTAGACAAGAAATTGTTTAAGGAGTAAAGTAAACTTACTTAAAATTTTGGGGGAAATAAAATGTATGATGTAATTATCATTGGTGCCGGTCCTGCTGGGATGACGGCAGCACTTTATGCATCACGGTCTAATCTTTCTGTATTGATGATTGAACGCGGTGCGCCTGGTGGGCAAATGAACAACACTGCTGAGGTAGAGAATTACCCAGGCTTTGATTCTATTATGGGTCCAGAATTGGCCTATAAAATGTATGAAAATGTAGAAAAATTTGGTACGGAAAATGCGTATGGCATTGTGATGGGTATCGAAGACCACGGATCCTATAAAGAAGTGATTTGTGATGACAAATCTTATGAAGCTAAAGCGGTAATTATTGCAACAGGCTGTGAACACCGAAAATTGGGTGTAAAAGGCGAAGAAGAATTTGCTGGCCGTGGTGTTTCTTATTGTGCCGTTTGTGACGGTGCCTTCTTTAAAAATAAACGCTTAGTAGTTGTTGGTGGCGGCGATTCTGCAGTTGAAGAAGCAATCTATTTAACACAATTTGCTTCTGAAGTAGTGATTGTTCACCGTCGTGATGAATTGCGTGCGCAAAAAATCATTCAAGATCGTGCCTTTGCAAATGAAAAGATTTCCTTTGTTTGGGATACAGTTGTCGAAGAAATTGTTGGCAATGAAATGGTCGTGACAGGTGTGAAAGCACGGAATGTCAAAACAGATGAAGTTTCTGAAATTGAAGCAAACGGCGTGTTCATTTACGTGGGGCTAGATCCATTAACAGAACCATTTAAGAAAGCTGGTATTACGAATGAGGCTGGTTGGATTGAAACAGACCAAGAAATGAGAACAAAAATTCCTGGTGTTTATGCCATTGGTGATGTCCGTGAAAAAACATTGCGTCAAATCACGACAGCGGTCGGTGAAGGCGGTATTGCTGGACAACAAGTATTTAACTATATTGAAGAATTAAAATAAAAAAATGCTTTTGCCTTTAATAATAAGGGCAAAAGCATTTTTTTAATAGGTTCCTTTAATGACAAAATAAGAGCCGCGAATGGTTCCAGCTAATTTTGATTTTTGACGAGCAAATTTGAATTTTCCTTCAAATTCTGCAGGAATTGCCATACCATCTGAAAGTTTAAACCCAACGGCACGTTTGCCTTCCTCGGCTAATGTGTACATCACGTTAACTGCTAAGCCGTTTTCATAAAATACATAGGCCATTTTTATGCCATCTAAAGTGAAAGAAGAAATTTCAAGTGGCTTGTAAAAGAAATGTAACGCTCGTTCCAATAAAATTTTTTCAATCCAGGCCAATGTTTCTGGAGCTTCAGAGGCAGGGACGGTCGTAAAGCGATGTTTGTATTTATTCCAAAAATAGCGAGCTTCATTCGCTCTTAGTCCAGCAAGGGCAAGTGCCACTGGTGAACTTTCTAAACCAATAGTGGCTACTTCTTTAAAATCAACTGTATAAACCATGAATTGATACTCCCATCTTTTCTTTTAAACTAAGTATAACGGTAGCAGGGGTAACGAACAATTATTATTACTTAAAAGAATGAAATTGGGACAGAACGATCGGCTTCAGAAAATGTTAAGGTTTCCGAATGCGTAGGTTCTGTCCCAAAGAGTATTTTAAGATTTGGTTATTTCGTGATAAGTTATACGCTTGTGCTTATTTATTGGCATCTAAGGTAACTTTTTCATCTGCCGTAGTTGTTTTAACATCTACTGTATAAACAAGTTTATTGTTATTTTTGGTTAACTTCCAAGTCAAAATACGTGGAGAAAGTCCTCCAACTTCTTTTTTTGCTTTGGCTAAAACGTCGTTAACAGCGCCTAATTCTTTGACTTCAGCAGCTGAAAAGGCTGTCTCGTTTTCGCCAAGTTGATTTGCTTCAGTATTTTTGGTGACTTTTCCTGTTTCAGGATTCACGTAAAGTGTTTCTGTCTCGTTGGTAAAGATATAGCTGTAGTCACTTGCTGGTTCTGTATCAAATTGGACATTTACTAATGGTTTGCTGTTGCCAGCTTCTTTTTCGTAGATTTCAGCAGCTTGCTGCAAACTAACTTTGTACTTAGTATCTGTGACAGCATCTTTTCCTATGCCACAACTAGCTAAAATAAAAATAGCTCCTAAAAGTGAAAAAAATAGTAAAAATGGTTTTTTTAACATGAAATTACCTCGTTTCTTTTTATTAAGCATTCACAATCATTTAGTATACGGTGGTTTTATAAAAATTACAAACAAAAAATAATCCTTTAAGAGAAATTAAAGGATTATTTTTTGTTATTTATTCTGCACGTAAAGCAACTGCCGCATCTTTTTTCGCTGCCATTCGGGCAGGAATATGGCCACCAATCATGGTTAAGATTGTGCTAATTACAATCAAAATAATTCCGTGAATTGGATTTAAGGTGGCAACATTTTCTAAATCAGTCAGGTTATAGAGCACTGCATTGATCGGAAATGTTGCGAGAAAGGCAATCACAACACCAAGAATACCAGAGGCAACGCCTAAAATAGCAGTTTCGGCATCGAACACCCGGGTAATATCTTTTTTACGAGCTCCTAACGCTTTCAGAATACCGATTTCTTTGGTCCGCTCAATGACAGAAGTATAGGTGATAATCCCAATCATAATCATACTTGTAACAAGGGAAATCCCAGCAAATGCAATCAGCACATAGGTGATGGCATCCATTAAACCACCTGTTAAGCGGGTCATTGTTCCAGCTAAATCAGAATAGATGATTTGGTCTTTTTTATCTTTTCCTTTGTTATAAGCATCTAAATAATCAAGAATTTTATCTTTTGATTTGAAATCGTTTGGATAAATCATAATACTTGAAGGGATTTCGTTCGCTCCTAAATAAGACAACAGGTTTTCTTTCGCGGAAGCATCTAATGTTTCGTTAGTCATAACGTTAGTGTTGCTGGCTTCTTGCGCTTTAACAATGTCAGAGGTTTTGTTTTTGGCAATCATATTAGTTGAAAGTGCATCGCTATAAGCAATTCCAGGTGCTAATAGATTCATTGTTGAAGAATCTTTAATTCTCAAAATCCCTGAAATTGTTAATTCGGTATTTTCTGGATTATCGTAAACAGCTTGCAAATCTTGGTTAGGAATGAAGTTGCCTGTCGGTAATTTGGTGTAAAATGCATTATTATTGGCTAATTTCATTTTTGTGCCAACAATGTCTGAAAAGGCAATCTTTTGATTGTCTTTCACGTCAAAGCCAAGATTTTTTAAAGCATTAATATTGGTGGTATTGTTACTATCGACGATTAAAACGACATCGGTTTCTTTTTCTGGATAATTTCCTTCAAGCAACGAGTAATTGTCTTTTAAGAAATTGTTTTTTCCATTTTCTAGTTGTTTAGGAAAAGCAGAAACGCCGACGCCAGTTTGGGCAGCCATCATAGAAGCCATCGCGTTTGATTGGCCGTCGGGTGCATCGTTTGAAAATTTGACAGCTTGTGCTTTCCCGTTGATTTCTCTTAATAGGTTCATATTGACTAGACGAGTATAGCCGATATTATTACTTAATTCAGGATCAATGTGATTGACATAGTCAATAAACTTTTGATCAATTAAATTCGTGTGTTGCGCACGGTCTGCATCGCTAATTTTAGCAGTCACTTCTTTTTCTTTCGGGAAGGTGCCTTTTTTGTCCTGATTGTTGAAACTTTCTGGATCTTGATCTGTCGCTATTTTAGAAATGGTAATCGGAAATTGCGCTAACGTTTCCGACTGAGTTTTATCAATTTGTTTCTGGAATCCTGTTGAAAGAGAAAGGACAATCGCAATACTGATAATTCCGATACTTGAAGCAAAGGCGGTTAAAAAAGTTCGCCCTTTTTTAGTGCGGATATTATTAAAAGATAAACGCAGCGCAGTCGTGAATTTCATTTTGGTGCGTTTCAATTCGAAAGGTTCTTTTTTTTCATGTTCAATATGAGGACGCGAGTCATGCCGAATTTGGCCATCTGAAAATTCAATAATTCGATCAGCGTATTCATGAGCTAATTCAGGATTGTGGGTCACCATAATGACTAATTTTTCTTTCGAAAGTTCTTGGATAAGTGCCATAATTTGCAGACTGGTTTCTGAATCCAATGCACCAGTTGGTTCATCACAAAGTAAAATATCGGGATCATTAGCTAAAGCGCGAGCAATGGCAACCCGTTGCATTTGACCGCCAGATAATTGGGAAGGTTTTTTATGGATATGGTCCTTCAAACCGACACGGATGAGTGCATCTTCGGCTTTTTGGCGTCTTTCTGCTTTTGAAATACCACTCAGTGTCATACCAAGCTCGACATTATCCAAAATCCCTTGATGACTAATTAAGTTGTAACTTTGAAAAATAAAACCAATTGAGTTATTCCGATAAGCATCCCAATCGGCTTCTTTAAAATTTTTTGTTGATTTGCCGTTAATGATTAAGTCACCAGAATCGTAATTGTCCAATCCGCCAATCACATTCAACATCGTCGTTTTACCAGAGCCGCTGGGACCCAGAATGGCTACAAATTCTTGTTTTCGAAAAGCGACAGAGACGCCATCTAAAGCTTTAGTGGTCGTTCCGCCGACAGTATAATATTTTTTTATCTCTTTGAGTTCTAGCATATTTTTCGCATCCTTCTTCCAATTTATCAACAATACAACCTTAAGTTAGTGTATAACGTAACATAATAGTTAACAAAAATCAATCATTACCATTTGATAATCAAGTGAATTTAGTATACACTAGGTGGGAAACGAGGGAGAACATATGGATAAAGAGAAGCATTCATCAAATTTAGATATTAGTGTCTTTACTGAAATTTTTTCATATATGAGCCAATTGCTTTTTAAAGACCTAGACTTGGAGGATCTAAAATTAACCAAGTTAGACATGTTAATTTTATTAATTGTGGCAACGAATGAAGGAATCAGTATGACAGAGTTAGCCAACCAAGTAGGAACGTCGAAAGTTCAAGTGAGTCGCTCTATTGCGGGGTTAGAAGAACGAGCGATTGTTCAACGTCGCCATAATCAAGAAAATCGCCGCGTGGTTAATGTTTATACAACAAAAGAAGGCGAGAAGCTCTTTAAGCAAAAAGAAAATCAAGTAAAACAGCAACTATCTGAAACGCTTAGTGTTCTTTCCTTAGAGGATTATCAAGAGGTCAATCAACACTTTTTGGCGGTCATGAAAATTTTGTCCAATTATCAAGCGCTACGAAGAAAAACGTGTAAGGAAAACAACGCCAAAAAATAAAAAACATCGTTTGGCTATAAACCAAACGATGTTTTTTCTAGCCTTTGACAGAGCCAGAAGTCACGCCTTCTACATAGAAACGTTGCATTAATATAAATAAAATAGTAATTGGAATGGCAATTAGCACACATCCTGCTGTAAAAGCCATGAATAGTGAATTGGCTGTTGATTTGGTCATCATCGAAAAGAGACCAATCGCAACGGTGTAATTTTCAACTTTATCACCCATAATAACTTTTGCGAAAATAAAATCCATCCAAGGGCCCATGAAGGCGGTTAAAGAAGTATAGACAATAATTGGTTTCGACAATGGCAACGTAATTTTTGTGAAAATTTGCCACTTGTTGGCACCGTCAATCATAGCCGATTCGTCTAAAGCCATCGGAATGGTATCGAAGAAACCTTTGGCGATGTAAAAACCTAGCGCCGAGCCTGCAGAGTAAACCAGAATTAAAGCGAATAAACTTTCAGTTAAATTTAAGGCTTTTAAAATATAGTAAACGGCAATCATGCTCATAAAACCAGGGAACATATTTAAAACGAGCGCCACTTTTAAAAATGGTTTTCTTAAGCGGAAACGCAACCGTGACAGCGCATAAGCCATTGCGATTGTAATAAAAGTTGATAACAGACAGCTTGCGATGGAGACGAACAAGGTGTTCAAAAACCAACGGACAAAGGGGAAGTTGCCAGTCTGATTTGTTAATAATACTTTATAATTTTCTAAAGTGAATGTTTTGGGAATGATATAGGGAACAAATGCACCGCCTTCGCCACGAAAACTTGTTAAGATAATCCACACAATGGGGAACATCCAAAAAACTGCTAAAATGGTTAGAATGATGTAAACGCTGGTAAGTGCAGTGCGTTGTTTTTTCTGGTAACTTTTTGCTTTAGCCATAAGTTACGCCTCCTTAAATGAATTCGTCCGTGTATAGGCAATTAAACTGAAGACTGCGGAGAGAATGAAGATTAAAATACCAATCACAGAGGCTAAATTGTAATCCATTGTATCGACAGTCAATTTGTATAGCCAGGTAACTAAAAGGTCAGTTGAGCCTGCACCGTAGAAGTTAGAATTGGCTGGCCCACCGCCTGTTAATAGATAAATGACATTGAAGTTATTGATGTTGCCAATAAACTGTTGAATCAGCGCCGGGGTCATCACAAATAGAATTTGTGGAAATGTAATACTTTTAAAAATTTGCCATTTATTGGCACCGTCAATTCTAGCTGCTTCGATTTGATCTTCAGGAAGATTTTGGATAATCCCTGTAGAGATTAACATCGTAGCAGGAATACCAATCCACATATTGACAACAATAATGGTTAATTTTGCCCAATTCGGATCTGTTAAGAAGGGGATAGAAGAATCGATTAAGCCCCAGTTTAACAACAGAGCATTGATAGGTCCGGAACCATTTAAGAGGTTTCGCATAATTAAAAGTGAAACAAACGGAGGTACGGCCATCGTGATAACAAAAATAGTCCGCCAAAACGCTTTATATTTTAAGCCTTTTGTATTGATAAGCAAGGCTAAAATGATTCCAAAAAAGAAACAAGTTGCGGTTGCGAAAACAGCCCAAATCAAGGTCCAGCCAAGTACTGGAAAGAACGTTGAAGCCATATCGCCTGTGATTACATTGCCTAGATTTGCCAATCCAACCCAAGTAAAAAGGTTTTTCGGTGGCAAATGGTTATGGTCGTAGTTGGTAAAGGCAATTGAAATCATATATAACAACGGCAAGATGGTAAAGAAAAGAACGCCTAGTAAGGGGATCGTCATTAAAGTTGCATGGAAACGTTCGTTTAACAAGCTACGTAAATCATCCATAGTTGTTGGAATTTTTTTGCCGGCTGTCTTTAATTCATATAGGTGACGGGCGCTTTTTAAATTGATTACATATAAAATGATTAGCGATAAACAGACTAAAATTGCTGCAATTCCGAATAATAATAAGAGCATTGAATTATCGCCTTCTTTTAGAACTTCAATCCCTAAAGAATCATCATATACTAATCCTTGCTGTTGGGTCCCTAGTGTTCCTAGCATCATTAATGCATGGAAACCATTACGGATTAACCAATAGATAAAGCCAATTTCAGCTGTTAAAAAGATGATTCCCTTTAACCACTGCTTGTTGGCGAAGTTTGCAGCACCCATAACTAAAAAAGATAGTTTTGTAGCGAAGTCGCCTTTTTTAAAGACCTCTCGAAATGACGTCTGGGCTTTCTTTTTCTTGAACATCTTCGTTCACTCACTTTCTACTTAAATAAAAAAGATAGAGGAAATGGGACAGCAGATTGAAGCTCGTCCCATTTCTTTACTCTTTTTATTCTTTTGCTTCTTTTGATGTGTCTTGGACTAATTTATCTAATTTTGCTTGATAATCCGCAGGTTTGATATTGCCTTTGTACGTATCATTGATCACTGCATCCATCGCAGGCCAGAATGAAACGATTTCTGGGATTTTTGGCATTACCACAGAGTGGGTTGGTTGCGCCATTTCTAAGATAGCTTTTGCAACAGTATCTTGTGTGATTTCTTCGTTTGTTTGTAATTTTTTGTTTGAAGGGACAAAGCCGATTTCTTTGAAGTAAGTCATTTGTGCTTTTTCACTGGTTAAATAGTTTGCTAATGTCATTGCGGCCAATGGTGCTTGTGTTTGTTGGTTGACAGCAAAACTACGAACGCCCAAGAAAGCTTTCATTTGTTTTTCTCCATTGCCAAAATCAATGGTTGGATAGGCAGCAGCCCCCATTTTGTCGCCAAGAGCTTTTTCTACATCGTTTTTAGACCAAGGACCAGAAAGGAAGGCATCCGTTTTGCCAGAACCTAGATTAGACAATGCTTCTGTATTTGATTGGATCACACCAGGATTATTTTTTTGATCGGCAATCCATTGTAATACTTCTATACCTTGTTGGTTGTTAAAGTTGGTACCTTTCGGATCTTCGCCATTTTCACCATATAAGTAATCGCCGTTACTCATAAATAGAGGACCGAAGATATAATTTGCGCCATCTTCGCCAAAATTGGTACCGATTTTGCCTTTTTCAGTTAAAGACTTCCAAGTTTTGATTTCCTCTGGAGAATACGTATCTTTGTTATAATAAAGAACTTGTGACTCTACGGCATAAGGGTAGGCATAGACTTTGTCTTTCCAAGTGACCCCTGCAACTGCTGAGTCGATATTGTTTTCTTTGACTTCTTTTTCATATTTTGTGTTAGGATAAATCAGACCAGCTTCTGCCATTTGACCAATTTGATCATGTGGCATCATGAAAACATCTGCGGCAGCTTTAGGATCTTTTGCAATGTCTTTTTTAGCATCTGCCGAATTTCCAGCAGTTAAGTTAACTTTAATATCGGGGTTTTCTTTTTCAAAATCGGCGACAACTTTTTTAAAGACGCCCATATATTCAGTATCAACCCATAATTTTACGTCACCAGCTGCTTTATTTGCTGAACCGCTTTCATTTTCAGCTTTCGTTTTTTCTGCGCCACCACAGGCAGTAAGTAAAACCGCGGAAGCACTTAAAAGGATACCGCCCATTAAAATCTTTTTCCAATTCGCTTTCATTTTTGAACCCTCCAAAAATTATTTTTTACAAGTCTTATTATGCAACCGATTGCGGAAATAATCAAGTGTTTTTCATCGAGAAAGTTAAAAAAGTTTTTTTGTTATAAATAACATACTGTTTATTTAAAGTGGTGTATACCACTAATTGAGCATTTTAAATAAAAAAATAAAAAAGGGTATACAAATGCAATCGTTTGCGCTAAAATGTGTTCGAGTATTAGAAAATACACGAAAAGCGACAATTAAAGGAGAGAATTAAATGAACACTGCTGCAATCTACCATCGTCCAGAAAGTGAATTTGCTTATCTTTATACAGAAGAAACCATGCATATTCGTTTGCGTACGGCAAAAGGCGACATTGCCTCTGTCCAATTAGTGCAAGGAGATCCTTATCTTTTAGGGAAAGAAAAGTGGTACCAACAGTCGTTAACAATGAAGAAGTTAGTATCTACGGAGTTATATGATTACTGGTTTATTGCATTAAGTGCAAAATTTAAACGCCTTTCATATGCTTTTACTTTAGTAGGGACGGATGGCTTGACGGCGTTTTATGGCGAACACGGCATTTATCCTTTAGAAGAAAAGTATTTAGCGATGGCGAATAATTATTTTCGGATGCCGTATTTTCATGAAATCGATCGTTTTAAAGCACCTGAATGGGTAAAAGAAACGGTTTGGTATCAAATATTTCCAGAGCGTTTTGCAAATGGTGATCCCGCGAATGATCCTGAAGGGACGTTGCCGTGGGGATCTAAAAGACCAGATCGACAAGATTTTTTTGGTGGGGATTTGCAAGGGGTGCTAGATCATCTTGATTACATTGAAGATTTAGGTGTTAACGGCTTATATTTTTGCCCAATTTTTGAAGCGTTTTCTAATCACAAATATGATACGATTGATTATTTAAAAATTGACCCAGCTTTTGGTGATGGCGCTACCTTTAAGCGTTTAGTCGAAGAGTGTCATCGACGGGGCATTAAGATTATGTTGGACGCCGTTTTTAATCATATGGGGGACACTTCGCCTCAATGGCAAGATGTGTTAAAAAATGGCCAGGACTCAATTTATGCCGATTGGTTCCACGTAAATGAGTTTCCAGCTAGCTATGAAGAAAGTGCTGATTTTGAAGAAGCAAGCAACATTACCTATGATACTTTTGCATTCACTCCGCATATGCCTAAATTAAATACAGCAAATCCAGAAGTGCAAGCCTATCTTTTAGAAATTGCTCGTTATTGGATTGAGGAATATGATATTGACGCCTGGCGTTTAGATGTGGCAAACGAAGTGGATCATGCGTTCTGGAAAAAATTCCGGCAAACATGTGATGACGCAAAAGAAGATTTTTATATTTTAGGAGAAATTTGGCACTCGTCGCAAAGCTGGCTCCAAGGAGACGAATTTCATGCAGTGATGAATTATGCATACACAGATGCGATTATGGGCTACTTTGTCAAGCAAGAACTGTCCTTGGAAAAGATGCTTTCTGAAATGAACAACCAGTTAATGCTCTATCGACAACAAACGAATCAAATGCAGTTTAATGTTTTAGATTCCCACGATACACCACGCTTATTGCATGAAACGAAAGAGGATAAAGAGCTGATGCGCCAAGTATTAGCGTTTACGTATATTCAACCAGGCGTCCCTTGTCTTTACTATGGTGATGAAATTGGTATGACAGGTGATATGGATCCTGATTGTCGTCGTTGTATGGTTTGGGAGGAAAATCAGCAAGATTTGGATTTGAAGGAATTTGTAAAATCATTGATTGCCCTTCGCAAAAAGTATGCGGCTGTTTTTTCTGGTGGAACAATCGATTGGACAGGCACTTCTTTTGAAACGGGGTTGATTAGACTCGCTTGTCGTTTGGAGGAACAAACGATCTATGGGATTTTTAATACTGGCCAAGAGACACAATTTGTCGATAGAACTGATCGAGAAGTTTTGCTAAGTTCTTTTATCGAAATTGCTTCAGAACAGATAATGGTTTTACCAAAAGGTTTTCTTTTATATCAAGCATAATAATTAAGCAAAGGAATGTGAAGAAGAATGGAAAAACATTGGTGGCAAGAAGTCGTGGTTTATCAGATTTATCCTCGCAGTTTTAAGGATAGCAGTGGAGATGGCATTGGAGATTTACCAGGAATTATTGAAAAATTGGATTATTTGGAAACGTTAGGCATTGGGGCTATTTGGTTATCACCAGTTTATCAATCACCCAATGATGACAATGGTTATGACATTTCTGATTATGAAGCGATTATGACAGAGTTTGGGACGATGGCGGATATGGATCGTCTAATTGAGGAAGCGAAAAAGCGAAAGATTGAAATTATTATGGATTTAGTGGTTAACCATACGTCAGATGAACATCGTTGGTTTATTGAAGCGAAAAAAAGCAAGGAGAATCCCTACCGAGACTATTATGTATGGGCTGATCCTGCTTCAGATGGCGGTGTGCCTAACCGATTGAAATCTGCCTTTTCGGGTTCGGCGTGGACGTTTGATGAAGCGAGTGGGCAATACTATTTGCATTTGTTTAGTAAAAAACAACCAGATTTAAATTGGGAAAACCAACAAATGCGTCAGTCGGTTTACGAGATGATGAATTTTTGGATTGATAAAGGAATTGGCGGTTTCCGTTTAGATGTAATTGACTTAGTGGGTAAAATTCCAGGAGAAGAGATCACCGCGAATGGACCTCATTTACATCGTTATTTACAAGAAATGAACGCCGCGACATTTGGAGGCAAAGAGCTGTTAACTGTGGGTGAAACATGGGGGGCCACACCTGAAATTGCAAAAATGTACTCTAGTCCAGAGCGTCATGAATTATCTATGATTTTTCAGTTTGAACATATGAGCTTGGATCAACAACCAGGTAAAGAAAAATGGGACCTTCAGCCAATGGAAGTTGCCAAGTTGAAACAGGTTTTTGCAAAATGGCAAACAGAATTAGGAAATGATGGCTGGAATTCTTTATTTTGGAATAACCATGATTTACCGAGAATGATTTCACGTTGGGGAAATGATCAGGAACATTGGTTGGAAAGTAGTAAGTTATTCGCTATTTTACTGCACATGATGAAAGGCACACCTTATATTTATCAAGGGGAAGAAATTGGTATGACCAATACGCCGATTACAGATATTCGTGAAGCGCGGGACATCGAAACGATTAACATGTACCATGAGTATCTAGAAAAAGGATATTCTAAAGAAGAAATTTTGCTGAAAATTAATACTAAAGGTCGTGATAATGCACGCCGGCCTATGCAGTGGACCGCTGAAAAAAATGCGGGCTTTACGACTGGTACACCTTGGATTGATGTTAATCCCAATTATCAAACGATTAACGTCGCTGCTGCTTTGGCAGATAAAAATTCACTATTCTATACGTACCAAGAAATGATTCGTTTGAGAAAAGAACATCCTTTAATTGTTTGGGGCGACTTTGAATTGCTGGAAACAGTGGACGAAGTGATCAGTTTTTATCGTACCTATGGTGAGGAACGCTGGCTTGTTGTAACAAACTTTTCTGACAAAGTTCAGCCATTTTCTGCAGACGTTCATGTAGAACAAGTAATGATTGAAAATATGCCGACAGATGTCACTGCTTTAGCAGACTATTCGTTAGCGCCTTGGCAAGCATTTGTTGTGAAAGTGAGTCAATAAGATGGAACAATGGTGGAAAAATGCTGTCGGTTATCAAATTTATCCTCGGAGTTTTAAAGATAGCAACGGGGATGGCATTGGTGATTTGCAGGGAATTATTGAGAAATTACCGTATTTAAAAGAACTAGGGGTCGATTTTTTATGGTTAAATCCGATTTACACTTCGCCAAACGTTGACAATGGTTATGATATTGCGGATTATCAAGGGATTCAGCCAGAATTTGGTACGATGGAAGATTTTCAAGAACTTTTGGACCAAGCGCATCAATTAGGTTTGAAGATTATTCTTGATTTAGTGGTCAATCATACAAGTGATCAACATCCGTGGTTTGTTGAAGCGAAAAAAAGTTTAGATAATCCGTATCGTGAGTATTATTTATGGGCCGATGCGACACCAGATCGTATGCCGAATGAATGGCAAAGCTTTTTTGGTGGCTCGACTTGGACGTATGACGCGGGTACAAAGCAAGCATATTTTCATGTGTTTGCAAAAGAGCAACCTGATTTGAACTGGAAAAATCCTAAAGTTCGTGAAGAGATTTATGCGATGATTCGCTGGTGGTTAGATTTGGGAATTGATGGTTTCCGATTGGATGCGATTAGTCATATCCAAAAAGAACTTTGGGATTTTAAAATTACCACGAATCCGTGGGCTCCATTTATGAATGTAAAAGGCATTGAAGACTATATGCTAGATTTGAAAGCTATTTTTGCTGAGTATGACATCATGACAGTGGGGGAAGCTAGTGGCGTTTCAAGTAAAAAAGCGGTGGAATGGACCAATGATGCGGGCTATCTGAATATGATTTTTGAATTAGAGCACAATGTTCGAGAAGGAAAGCCAGGAGAAGAACGGTTAAATATTTTAGGCTATAAAAAAGTAATGGCTCGCTGGCAAAAGCATTTAGGGACAGAAGGCTGGAATGCATTATATGTAGAAAATCATGATAATCCCAGAATCAATTCAATTTTAGGCAATGAAACCTCTCATTCTGCTAAGGCGATTGGAACAATCGCCTTGCTCTTGCGAGGAACACCGTTTATTTATCAAGGACAGGAAATCGGCATGGTTAATTATCCGTTTCAACAGATTGACGAGTTAGATGCTAAAGATTCTCATAACCATTATCGTTTGCTTATAGAAAGTGGCTACGATGCGAAACAAGCATTAAAAGAAGTGGCGCATTGGACGCGGGACCATTCGCGTACGCCTATGCAGTGGACGAGTCAAGAGGCAAGTTCATTCACCTCGGGGCATCCGTGGTTAGCAATTCATCCCAATTTCAAAGAAATAAATGTGGCTGACCAAGAAACGGATGCGCAATCCGTGTTGAATTATTATAAAAAGTTAATTGCGTTGCGGAAAGACAATCCGGTCTTTACAGATGGACAGTTTGAACTATTAGCGCCCAATCATCCGTCTGTTTTTGCTTTTTTAAGAAAAACAACTGAGGCAACAGCGTTAGTGATTGTCAATTTAAGTGGAGAAAAGTGCCAATTTGACTTGTCGAATAAATTACTAGGCAGAAAGTGGCAACAATTATTAGGGAATCAAGATTTTACGGTGAAGAAACGGATGCAGTTAGCACCTTATCAGGCAGGCGTATTCCAATAACTGATTTGTTCTATAACGAGTGCAAGAGGCTTACTTTTAAGTGGGGCTCTTGCACTCGTTTTTAGGAACTTCAACAACCGAGAGACTTCATAAATAATTGAATTTTTACAGAAATGCGTTATACTTACTTTGGGTAAGTTATTTAATTTTTATGAAAGTAGGGGGAAATGATGCCGAAAACACGTGTAGAAGCATTTACAGATGCAGTCATTGCGATTATTTTAACGTTATTAATTTTAGAATTAAAAATTCCTGAAAAAGCAGATTGGTCTGCTCTGACTCAATCTGGACACAAAATCATTATTTATTTAATTAGTTTTGTTACTTTATTGATTTATTGGAACAATCATCATCATTTATTTCAAAGTGTCCGTAAAATTGATGGACGTGTCCTTTGGATGAATAATTTTCTAATTTTGACGTTGACGTTTTTCCCGTTTGTTACTGGCTGGGTAGGTGAACATCCATTTTCTTGGCCGCCACAAGCTTTGTATGGCTTATTAGTATTAGGAGCTGATGTTGCTTATTATCTAGTGGTGCGGGCATTGATTCAGGCAAATGGGCCCAAATCCGAAGTACAACGTTTGTTCGGCCACTATCCAAAATTAACGCTTTCGATTGTGTTGAATATTATTGCGTTGATTGTAGGCAAACTAGTAGCGCCAATCGCTGTCCTGATTATTGATACGATTGTTTTAGTCATGTGGTTTATTCCTGAGCGAAAAGCAGAAATAAAGGGGATTTTAAAGTAGTTATTTTTTATTTATAACAAAAAAATCATAAATCTTTTGACAAGAATGTCAAACTCCTCTATTATAAGAAGTGGATAAAAACTGAATAATTGTTAGGTGAGGCTCCTATTTGGACAAATGCTGCTGCCGCGAAAGGATCGAGAGACCCTTAGTTGGTTGAACAGGAATAATCGTGAAGGTTATTCATAATGTAGCTGATACATGTTATCTACGCCCTATAGTGCTAAAGCTCAACGATAGAGAATCTTATTTAAAGATGGTATTTTGGGACGTACTCTATTGTTGAGTAGGTCCTTTTTTGTGTGTTTGGCAAAAAAGCAATTATTCACTGGAAGTATAAATAAGAAAAAGAAAGGATGACTGTCATGGAAGACCCTGGAAGTGAACAGAGAAACAAAATACAGTCACCAACGAAAGGAGAAGATTTTAGCGCTCTTTTCGGCAGGTGACCACAACCTTGGAGGAAAATAAAATGATGAACAAAAAAACAATGGATATGAGAAAAGCCACCAAAGATCAAGAATTACGTAAATTGGCGTTGCTTTCTGAACGGGAATTAATGATGGAATTACGGACATCTGAAAAAGGACTCTCGAATGAAGATGCCGAAAAAAGATTAGAGGAATTTGGACCAAACGAAGTTTCTGCACAAAAGCCAACCCCAGCAATTATTTTATTTTTAAGTGCATTCAAAGATCCGTTTGTCTATGTCTTAGCCTTATTGATGGTCGTTTCAACTTTAACGAAAGATTTCGAAGCCGCTATCGTGATGGGCGTGATGATTTTAGCCAGTGTCTTGATTGCTTTTATACAAGAGTATCGTTCTCAAAAAGCGAGTTTGGATTTAAAAGAATTAATTGAAAATACCGCTGCAGTGACACGGGAAGGGATTACGAAAGAAATTCCAATGGACGAAATTGTTCCAGGAGACATTGTAACTTTAGCTACAGGAGACATGATTCCTGCAGATGCCGTGTTGATTTGGACCAAAGATTTATTCGTTAATCAATCGTCGCTAACAGGCGAATCCATGCCTGTCGAAAAATTTGTGGATGCAGGTGTGGATCGTCAACAAACAGAGGTTTCTGCATTAGATATGCAAGACCTAGTGTTTATGGGTACAGATGTCTTGAGTGGACAAGGAAAAGCGATTATTTTAAAAACTGGGCAACATACATTTTTTGGTGATATTGCTAAAAATGCTACAACACAACGAGGAAAAACTAGTTTTGACTTAGGCTTAGCAAAAGTCAGTAAGTTTTTATTACGAATGGTAATGATTTTGTTTCCAATCGTTTTCTTGATTAATGGTTTAACTAAAGGTGCTTGGGGCGAAGCGTTTTTCTTCGCGATTGCCGTTGCAGTTGGTTTGACACCAGAAATGTTGCCAATGATTGTTACGAGTAACTTAGCCAAGGGTGCATTATCCTTATCGAAACATAAAGTCATTGTTAAAGAATTAGCGGCTATCCAAAATTTGGGTGGTATGGATGTGCTCTGTACAGATAAGACTGGAACGATTACCGAAGATCGTGTAGTTTTGGTTCAACATTTGAATCCATTAGGTGATTTGAGTGACGAGGTTCTAAATTTAGCCTACTTAAATTCTTCTTATCAAACAGGTTGGAAAAATTTAATGGATATTGCCGTTATTAATTTTTATGAAGAGCATCAATGGAAAACGCCGTTTAAAAATGTCACTAAAATTGATGAAATTCCTTTTGATTTTTCCAGACGCCGCTTAACGGTTGTCGTAAATGCAGATGATCATCAATTGATGATTACGAAAGGCGCCGTGGAAGAAATGGAAGAAGTGTGTACGCATGCGCAAATTAATGGCGAAATTGTACCATTAAGCACTGCTGTACGAGAAGAACTACGCCGAGTGAATGTTCAAATGAACAAACAAGGGATGCGTGTGTTAGCGGTAGCTGTAAAAAAAGATGTCCATAAAGAAGCAGTTTATTCAGTTGAAGATGAAAAAGAGATGACATTGATTGGGTTTATGGGTTTTCTTGATCCAGCAAAAGAGTCAGCCGTCAGCGCTATTCGCTCCTTACATGAACATGGTGTCAACGTGAAAGTGCTAACGGGCGATAATGACATTGTCGCCAAAAAAGTCTGTAAAGATGTAGGCATTGAAGTTTCCCATGTGTTATTAGGTTCTCAAATTGAAGCAATGACAGATGAAGAGTTGCGGGCGCAAGTAGAAGAAACTAATTTATTTGCCAAATTAAATCCGATGCAAAAATCTAAAATTATTGAATTGCTACAAGCAAAAGGTCATACGGTTGGTTTTATGGGGGATGGCATTAATGATGCACCGGCATTACGAAAAGCTGATGTGGGCATTTCAGTAGATACTGCAGCTGATATTACTAAAGATGCTAGCTCGATTATTTTACTGGAAAAAAGTTTAAATGTACTGGAATCTGGTGTGATTGAAGGACGAAAAGTATTTAGCAATATGATGAAATATATTAAAATTACCATCAGTTCCAATTTTGGGAATGTCTTTTCAATTTTAGTAGCCAGTGCCTTTTTACCATTTCTACCAATGCTTTCCTTACAACTCTTGATTCAAAATTTGATTTATGATGTGGCTCAGTTGACAATTCCTTGGGATAATGTCGATGAAGAAGAGTTATTAAGCCCTGTTCGGTGGGAAACGAACGGACTAGCGAAATTTACAGTATGTATTGGCCCGGTAAGTAGTATTTTCGATATTCTAACGTATCTTGTCATGTGGTTTGTGTTTAGCGCCAATAGTTTGGCAACTCAACATTTATTCCAAACAGGTTGGTTTATGGTGGGACTTGTTAGTCAAACGTTAGTTGTTCATATGGTCCGGACGCGGAAAATACCATTCATTCAAAGTCGTGCGTCAATGCCTGTGATGTTAAGTAGTTTAGGCGCAATTTTACTCGGTTTCCTAATTGTAGCAACGCCTATAAGAGAGGTTTTTGACTTTGTGAAACTTCCGGCTAACTACTGGCCATGGTTCTTTGGAATCATCATTGCGTACATGTTAACTGTTGAAGTAGCTAAACGTTTATATATTAAAATTACTAAGGAATGGATTTAGTAAAATCTACTGAAAGAGAAAAGAAATTGCTAAGCTGTATTACTCGTTTTGCGAAAATTTGGTGATTTTAAGCAATGAATGTTCGTGATAAAACCTAAGGCAAAGTATTTGGCAAAAAAACGAGCCAAAAAAAATAAAAATTAACGAAAAAAACTTTGTTCTCTAAAAAATAAAAAACCGCATGCTGAGTAGGTTACTCGGCTGACGGTTTTTATTTTTTGGTTTTTTCAAGATAATTTTCATGAAAACGCAAAGTTCGGAAATCAGATTACTAGCCAGCTCGGGGATGAGGGGGCTCGAATTAATAGAACTGTTATATAATATTTTCAAAATAGAATATAACAGTTAGGAGAAAAATAGTACAGAAGAAGTGTGGAACAGAAACCGTTTTCTTGTTTGTGAAAATTATCACTAAACCGCAAAAACATGCGGTTTTGCTCTTTTGTGAAAAAATGAAGAAATTAGAGTTTTTTTCTTGCGCTTTTTCGAATTTAGTGATAATTTGTTAAGTGTAGTCGATAAAAAGTAATACAGTTTCGCACTCTGTTTTACTTTTATCGAAATTAAAGAAACGTAATAGAGAGGATTGTGTGACAAAATGGCAAAGGCTAAGAAACAAAAACCTATTGACTTTAAAGAGCTAATGGCTAAAGTCGACGCTGATTTCCCAACTTTCCAAATCTTGGATCAAGATGGAAAAATTGTGAATGAAGATTTAGTACCTGATTTATCGGATGAGGAATTAGTTGAATTAATGACACGCATGGTTTGGTCTCGTGTGTTAGACCAACGTTCTACTGCATTAAACCGTCAAGGACGCTTAGGATTCTTCGCGCCAACAGCTGGACAAGAAGCAAGCCAATTGGCAAGTCAATTTGCAATGGAAAAAGAAGACTACTTACTACCAGGTTACCGTGATGTACCTCAATTAGTACAACATGGTTTACCATTAAGAGAAGCTTTCTTATGGTCTCGTGGTCACGTAGCAGGGAACTACTACGCGGAAGATTTAAATGCATTACCACCACAAATTATCATTGGTGCTCAATACATCCAAGCAGCTGGTGTTGCTTTAGGATTGAAAAAACGTGGAAAAGAAAATGTTGTCTTCACTTATACTGGTGACGGCGGTTCTTCACAAGGGGACTTCTATGAAGCAATTAACTTTGCTGGTGCTTACCAAGCAAACGGTGTCTTCATTATCCAAAACAATGGTTTTGCGATTTCTACACCTCGTGAAAAACAAACAGCGGCTAAAACTTTAGCTCAAAAAGCTGTTGCAGCAGGAATTCCTGGTATTCAAGTTGATGGTATGGATCCGTTAGCAGTTTACGCAATTGCAAAAGAAGCACGTGATTGGTCAGCTGCAGGAAATGGTCCAGTTTTAATTGAAACATTAACCTATCGTTATGGTCCACATACTTTATCTGGAGACGATCCAACACGTTACCGTTCAAAAGAAATGGATGACGAATGGGTACAAAAAGATCCATTGACTCGTTTCCGTAAATATCTAACAGATAAAGGCTTATGGTCTGAAGCAAAAGAAGAAGAAATTATTGAAAAAACAAAAGAAGAAATCAAAGTAGCGATTGCAGAAGCGGATAAAGCGCCAAAACAAAAAGTTTCTGATTTCTTGAAAAATATGTTTGAAGTTCAACCTCAAACAATTAAAGAACAAATTGCATTTTATGAAGCGAAGGAGTCGAAATAAAAATGGCACAAAAAACTATGATCCAAGCAATTACAGATGCCTTAGCTCTTGAATTAGAGAAAGACGAAAATGTCTTAATCTTCGGTGAAGACGTTGGTAACAACGGTGGGGTTTTCCGTGCAACTGAAGGTTTACAAGAAAAATTTGGTGAAGACCGCGTCTTCGATACACCTTTAGCTGAATCTGGTATCGGTGGATTGGCTTTCGGTCTTGCCTTGCAAGGTTACCGTCCAGTTCCTGAAATCCAATTCTTTGGTTTCGTTTTTGAAGTATTTGACGAAATCGTTGGTCAAATGGCTCGTACGCGTTACCGTATGGGGGGAACTCGTAATATGCCAATTACTGTTCGTGCCCCATTTGGTGGTGGTGTTCATACACCAGAACTTCACTCAGATAACTTAGAAGGATTAATCGCACAATCACCAGGTGTTCGTGTTGTTATTCCATCAAACCCTTACGATGCAAAAGGACTATTAATTTCATCTATTCGTAGCAACGATCCAGTTGTTTACTTAGAGCACATGAAATTATACCGTTCATTCCGTGAGGAAGTGCCAGACGAAGCTTATGAAGTGCCTTTAGATAAAGCGGCTGTAACTCGTGAAGGAACAGACGTATCAATCATCACTTACGGTGCTATGGTTCGTGAAGCGATTAAAGCAGCTGATAGCTTAGCGAAAGACAATATTTCAGCAGAAATCATTGACTTACGTACAGTGGCTCCTTTAGATGTGGAAACAATTATTAACTCTGTTGAAAAAACTGGCCGTGTGGTTGTCGTTCAAGAAGCACAAAAACAAGCTGGCGTTGGCGCTATGGTTGTTTCTGAAATTTCTGAACGTGCCGTATTATCATTAGAAGCACCAATCGGACGTGTATCTGCTCCAGATACAATCTTCCCATTCGGACAAGCAGAAAATATCTGGTTACCAAATGCGAAAGATATCGAAGCAAAAGCTAGAGAAATCGTCGAATTTTAATAGTTATTCGAAGTAGATAAACGAAGAATTAAACAGGTGGAATACGGCTATAGGCATGAAATGTTCAGCTACTATAGTCGTTTCCCCGCGTTTTACTCCTAAGAAAATAGACAGATCCAACGAAGAAGGGAAGACTTAAAAAATGGCTTATCAGTTTAAATTACCGGATATCGGTGAAGGGATTGCCGAAGGCGAAATCGTTAAATGGTTTGTAAAACCTGGCGATACAATCAACGAAGACGATACGTTATTAGAAGTACAAAATGACAAATCAGTGGAAGAAATTCCATCACCAGTAACAGGTACTGTAAAAAATATCGTTGTACCAGAAGGAACAGTTGCAAACGTTGGTGACGTGTTAATCGAAATCGACGCACCTGGTCACGAAGATAACGATGCAGCACCAGCAGCTCCTGCACAAGAACAAACACCAGCACAACCTGCTGCTGTACCAACAACCGAAGCAGCTGGCGGATTTTTCCAATTCAAATTACCAGACATCGGTGAAGGAATTGCCGAAGGCGAAATCGTTAAATGGTTCGTTAAAGCGGGCGACACAATTAATGAAGATGATTCATTATTAGAAGTACAAAATGACAAATCAGTAGAAGAAATTCCATCACCAGTAACAGGTACTGTAAAAAATATCGTTGTACCAGAAGGAACAGTTGCCAATGTGGGTGACGTGTTAGTTGAAATTGACGCACCTGGTCATAATTCAGCAGCACCGGCAGCCGCAGCACCAGCTACTGACGCTCCTAAAGCGGAAGCATCAGCTCCAGCCGCTTCAACAGGCGTAGTTGCAGCCGCTGATCCAAACAAACGCGTTTTAGCAATGCCATCTGTTCGTCAGTATGCGCGTGAAAAAGACGTTGATATTACACAAGTAACTGCAACTGGTAAAGGTGGCCGTGTCATTAAAGCGGATATTGATGCCTTTGTTTCTGGTGGCTCTCAAGCAGCACCAGCTACTGAAGCTGCCGCAACAGAAGCAGCACCTAAAGCGGAAGCAGCTGCACCTAAAGCAGCGCCAAAAGCCTTTACTTCTGATTTAGGCGAAATGGAAACACGTGAAAAAATGACACCAACACGTAAAGCAATTGCTAAAGCAATGGTTAACAGCAAACACACTGCTCCTCACGTAACATTACATGATGAAGTAGAAGTTTCTAAATTATGGGATCACCGTAAGAAATTTAAAGATGTTGCTGCTGCAAATGGTACAAAATTAACATTCTTACCATACGTTGTAAAAGCATTGACTTCAACTGTTCAAAAATTCCCAATCTTGAATGCATCAATCGATGACGCAGCACAAGAAATTGTTTACAAAAATTACTTTAACATTGGTATCGCTACTGATACAGATCATGGCTTATATGTACCAAATGTTAAAAATGCTAATACGAAGAGCATGTTTGCTATCGCTGATGAAATCAACGAAAAAGCAGCATTGGCTATCGAAGGCAAATTAACTGCACAAGATATGCGTGATGGTACAATCACAATTAGTAACATTGGTTCAGTCGGTGGCGGCTGGTTTACACCAGTAATCAACTACCCTGAAGTTGCTATTTTAGGCGTTGGTACAATTGCACAAGAACCAGTTGTTAATGCAGACGGCGAAATCGTTGTGGGACGCATGATGAAATTATCATTAAGCTTTGACCACCGTATCGTTGACGGCGCAACTGCTCAAAAAGCAATGAACAACATTAAACGCTTATTAGCTGATCCAGAATTACTATTAATGGAAGGATGATTAACAAATGGTAGTAGGAGATTTCGCCATTGAACTAGATACAGTCGTAATCGGAGCTGGTCCTGGAGGATACGTTGCCGCAATTCGTGCCGCAGAAATGGGTCAAAAAGTTGCGATTATCGAACGTGAATACATCGGAGGCGTTTGTTTAAACGTTGGATGTATTCCTTCAAAAGCTTTAATTGCTGCTGGACATCATTACCAAGAAGCACAAGATTCTTCAACTTTTGGTGTAACAGCTAAAGGAGTCAAATTAGACTTTGCAAAAACACAAGACTGGAAAGATAACACAGTTGTTAAATCATTAACAAGCGGCGTTGGCATGTTATTGAAAAAACACAAAGTAGAAATTATTGAAGGCGAAGCATTTTTCGTTGACGAAAATACATTGCGTGTTATTCACCCAGACTCAGCACAAACTTACTCATTCAATAATGCTATTGTAGCAACAGGTTCTCGTCCAATTGAAATCCCAGGATTCAAATTTGGCGGACGCGTGTTAGATTCTACAGGCGGTTTAAACTTAAAAGAAGTTCCTAAAAAATTCGTTATTATCGGTGGCGGTGTCATCGGTGCTGAATTAGGTGGCGCTTATGCTAACTTAGGTTCAGAAGTAACAATTTTAGAAGGTAGCCCATCAATTTTACCAACTTATGAAAAAGATATGGTTAAAGTTGTCACAGACGACTTCAAGAAGAAAAACGTAACAATCGTGACTTCTGCAATGGCTAAAGAAGCTGTTGACAATGGCGATAGCGTCACTGTTAAATATGAAGTTAACGGAAAAGAAGAAAGTGTTGAAGCAGATTACGTAATGGTCACTGTTGGACGTCGTCCAAACACAGACGACTTAGGCTTAGAACAAGCGGGCGTTGAAATTGGCGAACGTGGTTTAATCCCAGTTGACAACCAAGGACGTACTAACGTGAAAAACATCTTCGCAATCGGCGACATCGTACCAGGTGCTGCGTTAGCGCATAAAGCAAGCTACGAAGCAAAAATTGCTGCTGAAGCAATTTCTGGTAAGAAAGTTGCAGTTGATTACAAAGCAATGCCAGCTGTTGCCTTTACTGATCCAGAATTGGCAAGCGTTGGTATGACTGTTGCAGAAGCAAAAGAAGCGGGAATCGAAGCAAAAGGCTATAAATTCCCATTTGCTGGTAACGGCCGTGCAATCTCTTTAGATAAAACTGAAGGATTCATGCGTTTAGTTACAACTGTAGAAGACAATGTCATCATCGGTGCACAAATTGCCGGTGTCGGTGCAAGTGACATGATTTCTGAATTAGCTTTAGCTATTGAATCTGGCATGAATGCAGAAGACATTGCTTTAACAATCCACCCACACCCATCATTGGGCGAAATCACTATGGATACAGCTGAATTGGCTTTAGGTTTACCAATTCATATTTAATAGTATCACTTTGTCGCACGACAGATATAATGCGCCTTTTGCACTTGTTGCATTAGCCACAGCAAGAGCAAAAGGTGTAAAAAAACAACGACTTCTAGGAGTCGTTGTTTTTTTTATGCTCTGTTCTTTCTTTTACGGTATTTAAGGGGTGTTTCACCCGTTTCTTGTTTAAAGATCCGGACAAAATAGCTATCTTCAACAAACCCTAAATCTTCACTGATTTGGGCAATTGTTTTATCTGTCTCCAAAAGAAGCTGTTTAGCCCATGTGATTTTTAATTGTCGATAAAATTGACTAAAGGGAATACCAAACTCCTCTTTTAATAAACGACTTAAATACGTCGGTGTCAAATGAACAAGGTCTGCCAGTTCTTGTAAATTTAAACGCAGCGATTTGTTTTCCCAAAGGGCATCTAAAACCGGTTGTAATTGCTTATTTTTAGTTTGATAGGCACTTGAAGGAGTTAATTGAGCAGTTAATAAAGTTTGTTGAATATCTTTTTGGATCATATTCAATGGCTCCAGCTCTTCTTTTCGCGAACTAATCTGTAAGGACTGTTTGTACGTATTGATTAAATAATCTTTTTTGATGGCTTCAGAAATAATATATTGGCTTAGATCAGCGATTAATGTCGCGCTCTTTTCTAAGTCTGCTAGTTCTAAAACAGGGTATTGTTGATACAGCTCTTGGTGTGTTACTAAAAATTCTTGAATGAAGGCATCATTCATGGTTAAAACCTGTTCTAACTCTTCTTGGTGATCTTCGAGCAAAACTTCACCAGCCATAATGGCTCCTACATACTGGTCATCAACAATAATGGGGATGGCCATATCAACGATGTTAAAGTGACAACGGTAGGTAAAAGGCTGACCAGTGCGAACAGCTTCCAAGCCACCACGAGCATCACATTTTTCACAAAGTTTTGAGAGCTCAGGGGAGTGACGTACCAGTTGGCAAAAGGGTTGAACTTGACTATGTTTCGTCACAGGACGACCTTTATAATCGACTAAAATAATAGCTAAACGAGTGCTTAAGGCCAATGATTCTTGCAATTTTTCCCACTTTTCTAAATCTAAAATATTTTTTAATTCTACAGTCATAAGGCAATCCTTCAATCTAAAGTTTAAAAATCATAATATTTTATTATTTCACAAAATAATTCTATCATTTTTTGCAAGAAAACGATACCAAAAGTTCAATGCTTTTTGAATGAAAGCGTTTTATACTATGTATGTAAACAAAATATAGGAGGCTATCAACATGAGAAAAGCATTGATTTTACCAACGAAATATGTTCAAGGGGAAGATGAATTACTAAACTTAGGTTACTTCGTTTCAACTTTTGGAAAAAAAGCGTTACTAATTGCAAATCCTGCTGACGTTGATCGTGTACGTCCACAATTGGAAGAAACAGCGAAAAAGTTTGACATTACCTTCGTAGAGGGTGGCTTTAGTGGAGAAGTAACGCGTGAAGAAACAAAGCGCTTGCAAAACGTTGGACAAAAAGAACAAGCAGACTGTATCATTGGTTTAGGTGGCGGTAAAGCAATCGATGCTTCAAAAGTCGTAGCAGAAGGTGAAAACTTAATTATTGTACCAACGATTGCGGCTCAAGATGCACCAACTTCGCATTCAGCTGTACTATATCATGAAGATGGCTCATTTGATGATTATGCTTACTTTAAACAAAGTCCAAGCGTCGTTATGGTTGATACAAAAGTGGTTGCCAAAGCGCCAACTAGATTTTTAGTTGCTGGAATGGGGGATGCCTTATCCACATATTTTGAAGCACGCGCAACACACAATTCATATTCTCGGGTTAATGCTAGTTTGCCAATGGGTTCAAGAGAAGGCTTAACGCCTGCTGCTAGCGGCACATATGCAGCTTTGGCCATGGCAAAACTTTGCTGGGAAAACCTCCAGGAAGATGGGTTAAAAGCGAAATTAGCTTGTGATGCAAATGTGGTTACTGAATCATTGAATAAGATTATCGAAACAAATATCTTACTTTCAGGCTTAGGTTTTGAAAGTGGCGGTTTAGCTGCAGCGCATGCGATTCATAACGGTATGACAGTCTTACCTGGTGCGCACAGTTATTTACATGGTGAAAAAGTAGCCTTTGCAACGATTGCACAACTTGTATTAGAAGATGCAGCAAAAGACGAATTAGAAGCTGTTTTAGACTTTAGCGCTTCTGTAGGTTTACCATTAACGCTTTCAGACATTGGTGTCGATGAAATCACTTATGAAGAAGCATTGGAAGTAGCCAAAATTGCTTGCATTCCAGAAGAATCAATTCATTCAATGCCATTCCCAATTGTCGTTGAAGAAGTAGCGAATGCAATCATTGTTGCAGATAAAGTCGGACAAGAATATAAAACAAGACATAAATTAGATTAAGGAAGTGTCCACATGAAAGCAGATATTTTACTCGTTTCACATAGCAAAATGATTACAGATGGTATTAAAGAGATGATTGAACAGATGAACGCCAGTGAAGAAATTACAATTCATTCACTTGGTGGTACATCAGATGGTTCATTAGGTTCAGATCCAATGAAAATCATTGACACGATTAACGAAGCGGACTCTGACCGAGAATTTTTAATTTTTGCCGATTTAGGCAGTGCCGTTTTAAGTTCAGAATTAGCTTTTGATATGCTAGAAGAAGACCAACAGAAACATTATCATTTAGTCGATGCACCATTGGTTGAAGGTGCCTTTGCGGCAGCAATTACTGCAGGTGTCTCAGATGATTTGACGCAAATTTTAGCAGAAGCTCAAAATGCTGGTAAGAAAGGGTGGAACTAAATGAAAAAAATTATTAATGAACCTGGTAAAATTGTCGAAGAAATGCTCCAAGGAATTGTGAAAAGCTATGGAAACCTTGTTCATCAAGTCGAAGATTCTCGCGTGATTGCTCGCAACGACTCAAACAAACAAGTTGGGTTAGTATCTGGTGGCGGAAGTGGTCATGAGCCTGCACATGCTGGGTTTGTTGGTGATGGAATGTTAAATGCCGCAGTTTTAGGTGATGTCTTTACTTCACCAACACCAGATCAAATTTTAACAGGGATCCAAGCGGCAGACCAAGGGGCCGGTGTTCTGTTAATCGTAAAAAATTATACAGGCGATATTTTGAACTTTGAAATGGCCAAAGATATGGCTGATATGGAAGACATTCATGTAGAAATGGTCGTTGTCGATGACGATATTGCTGTCGAAGATAGCACCTATACCGCTGGAAAACGCGGCGTTGCCGGGACTGTTCTTGTCCATAAAATTTTAGGATACCATGCCCGCCAAGGTGCTTCTTTAGAAGAGCTAGTTTCTTTAGGAGAAAAGATTGTAGCAGCCACGAAAACAATTGGAGTGGCTTTAAAAGCAGCCACTGTGCCTGAAGTTGGCAAACCAGGTTTTACTTTACCAGAAGATGAAATTGAATTTGGCGTAGGGATTCACGGAGAACCAGGCTATCGTCGTGAAAAAATCCAACCATCGAAAGAGTTAGCGAAAGAATTAGTTGAAAAAACATTAAGTAGCTATGAGCAACAACCACAAACAGTGGGGGTACTTGTCAATGGCATGGGCGGCACGCCATTAATGGAACAATTTGTATTTATGAACGACGTGCTAACATTATTAGAAGATAAAGGTGTTCAAGTGACCTTCCATAAAGTGGGTAACTATATGACGTCTATTGACATGCAAGGATTATCTTTAACGATGATTGACTTGGCGACAAAAGACTGGCAAACAGCGCTAGAAAGCAATGTAACAACAATTTCTTGGTAAGGGTGATAAAAGATGGAATTAACAGTAAAAGACATTCAAACATGGTTAGACAATTATTCAAAAGTTATTGAAGAAAAAAAAGACTATTTAAGTGAATTAGACACGCCGATTGGTGATGGGGATCACGGTAACAACATGGCTCGTGGTATGGCTGAATACAAAATTGCGTTTGACAAAAAAGTACCAACAACAATCACGGAGACATTTAAAGTCCTATCCATGGCTTTGATTTCAAAAGTTGGCGGAGCTTCTGGTCCTTTATATGGTACTGCGTTTATGAATATGACTAAAGCGACAAAAGATTTGGAAACCATCAGTTCGCCAGAGCAATTAAAAGAAATTGTTCAGCAAGGTCTAGCTGGGATTCAGATGCGTGGCAAAGCTGAACCAGGAGATAAAACGATGGTTGATGTCTGGGCACCTGTTGCTGAAGTAATTGGAACGGAACAATTTAATGAAGAAAAAATTGAACAATTTGCTGAAGCAACAAAAGATTGGGTGGCGAAAAAAGGACGTGCCTCTTATTTAGGGGAACGAGCAATTGGTCATATTGATCCAGGAGCAGCATCTAGTGCATTATTATTTGAAGAACTAGTCAAAGTAATCAATCAATAACAGTGAGAAAAAAGTTTAGCAAGTGCCTCTCTTGAAGCGCTTGCTAAGCTTTTTTATAAATAATGGTTTCTTTTGTTCATCTATGGGATAATTTAAGTAACAAAAAATAACAAAGATAGACAAATGGGGGATTTAAAAATGAAAAAGCATGTGATTGTGGGATGTTTATTAATCGTTAGCTCAATGTTTGTAAGTGCTTGTGGAAATTCATCAGACGTGACCACAGAAAAAACCAGTGTCACAAAACAAGTCGAAGCTACGGGACAAAGCACATCCTCTTCCGTAGACCAAACCAAGTATGATGCCATTATTACAGAAGCTAAAAAGTTAACGGCAGAGGGGCAATATAAAGAATCAGAAGAAAAATTAGCTACGATCCCTGTTAGCGATTTAGGGAAACCTCATTATTCGATCGTTAAAGAAACGGTTGAGAAACTAAATAATCAAAATAATGAAGGCTTAAAAAGACAAGAAGAAGTCGCGGTTGAAAAGCAAACGAAGTCGAGTCCGGCACCAACGGGATCACTTAAACCAATTCCAGATGAATTTGCTAAATGGGCAACCACGTATCTTTTTTATTATCCACGAGGAGATCAAAAGCAAGCGGGTTTAATCATTGAAGCGAATGGAGCGGTCACGCAGACGAATACGAATGGCGAAATTTACACAGGAAAAGCCGAAATAAGTGGAGCTTCGGGCACTATTTTAAGTTATGATACGACTAGTTATCGCCCGACGACCCAACCAGCTACAAAATCGATTACTCCAAATGTTAAAATCACTGTTACTTGGAACAATGGCGGCGGTGTTGATGTTTATTATGGCTACGTTTCTTATTCACAACGTTTAGCTTTGACAGATGGTATCGCCGTGACAGACGGGGTCAAAGAAGTTTGGCTTTCATAAAAAGAGCTAGACATTCAAGTTTTTGCTTGAATGTCTAGCTCTTTTGTTGATTGAATCGGGGGATTTAAATACTTAGTTTCGATAAGAACGAACGGTATTATTAATAGCAGAAATACTATATTTTAATTCATCTTCTAACGTTTGATCAATGTCTGTGTCTAAAGTTTCTGCAAACATGGCTTCATATTCAGCGATAGAAAGTTCTGTCCGATTATCCAGGAGTGCTAAATGAGTTTCTTTTTGTAAATGATTTTGATAACCAGCTACTAATTCACCAGTGAAAAATTCAGCGACAGCACCAGAACCATAACTGAATAACCCAATTTGATTGCCTGCGGTTAAAGTCGTTGCATTTTCTAAAAGGGAAATGAGTCCCAGATAAAGTGAACCCGTATACAAGTTTCCTACGCGACGACTATAGACGATGCTTTCTTCATAACGGGCTAAAATTCGTTCCTGTTCTGCTTCAGTTTGGTCGGAGATTTTTGCTAATAAGGCTTTTTTGCCCATTTTTGTGTAAGGAATATGGAACGCTAAAGCATCATAATCTGCAAAATCAAGACCGGTTCTTTTTTTATGTTCATCCCAGACTTGGGCAAAAGATTGGATGTAGGTTTCGTTTGACAAAGGACCATCGACCATAGGATACGGATGGCCTGTTGGACGCCAAAAGTCATAGATATCTTGCGTCAGCATCACATTATCCTCTTTTAAAGCCAAGATGCGCGGTTCACTAGCAACTAACATTGCAACCGCCCCAGCTCCTTGTGTAGGCTCACCGCCAGAATTTAATCCATATTTTGCAATATCTGCTGCTACAACCAAGACTTTTTTATCTGGATGTAAGGCTACGTGATTCTTAGCTAACTGTAAGCCTGCTGTTGCTCCGTAACAAGCTTCCTTGATTTCGAAAGAGCGAGCGAAAGGTTGAATCCCCATTAAACGATGTAAGACAACTGCGGCCGCTTTTGACTCATCGATACTGGACTCAGTCCCGACAATCACCATATCAATGGCCTCTTTATCTTCTTTGGTCAAGATCGCTTCTGCGGCATTGGCTGCAAATGTCACAATATCTTGGCTGATTGGGTTCACCGCCATTTGGTCTTGCCCAATACCAATATGAAATTTTCCAGGGTCTACATTTCTGGCTTCAGCCAGTGCCGTCATATCAATATAATAAGGGGGCACAAAAAAACTAATTTTATCAATCCCAATTGTCATTTCTTTAACTCCTTTACGATAAATAGATTCATTATATAAAATAGCACGAAATGAACCAAAATGGGGAATTTTTGTATTAACTTCATAGATTATTAAAAAATATCTTATAAGTCTGTTAACATTCAGTAATTGGCACTTGTGATTCTGGGATTTTATGATATATTTCAAGATGGAGGTGCATTTAGTTGAAAACAGTAGTTATTATTGATGCATTACGAACACCAATTGGAAAATATAAAGGCAGCTTAAGTCAAGTAAGTGCCGTAGACTTAGGAACACATGTTACAACACAACTTTTAAAAAGACATTCCACTATTTCTGAAGAAATTGATCAAGTAATCTTTGGAAATGTTTTACAAGCTGGAAATGGCCAAAATCCCGCACGACAAATAGCAATAAACAGCGGTTTGTCTCATGAAATTCCCGCAATGACGGTTAATGAGGTCTGCGGATCAGGAATGAAGGCCGTTATTTTGGCGAAACAATTGATTCAATTAGGAGAAGCGGAAGTTTTAATTGCTGGCGGGATTGAGAATATGTCCCAAGCACCTAAATTACAACGATTTAATTACGAAACAGAAAGCTACGATGCGCCTTTTTCTAGTATGATGTACGATGGGTTAACGGATGCCTTTAGTGGTCAAGCAATGGGCTTAACTGCTGAAAATGTGGCCGAAAAGTATCATGTAACTAGAGAAGAGCAAGATCAATTTTCTGTACATTCACAATTAAAAGCAGCTCAAGCACAAGCAGAAGGGATATTCGCTGACGAAATAGCCCCATTAGAAGTGTCAGGAACGCTTGTGGAGAAAGATGAAGGGATTCGCCCTAATTCGAGCGTTGAGAAGCTAGGAACGCTTAAAACAGTTTTTAAAGAAGACGGTACTGTAACAGCAGGGAATGCATCAACCATTAATGATGGGGCTTCTGCTTTGATTATTGCTTCACAAGAATATGCCGAAGCACACGGTCTTCCTTATTTAGCTATTATTCGAGACAGTGTGGAAGTCGGTATTGATCCAGCCTATATGGGAATTTCGCCGATTAAAGCCATTCAAAAACTGTTAGCGCGCAATCAACTTACTACGGAAGAAATTGATCTGTATGAAATCAACGAAGCATTTGCAGCAACTTCAATCGTGGTCCAAAGAGAACTGGCTTTACCAGAGGAAAAGGTCAACATTTATGGTGGCGGTATTTCATTAGGTCATGCGATTGGTGCCACAGGTGCTCGTTTATTAACGAGTTTAAGTTATCAATTAAATCAAAAAGAAAAGAAATATGGAGTGGCTTCTTTATGTATTGGCGGTGGCTTAGGACTCGCTATGCTACTAGAGAGACCTCAGCAAAAAAAAAACAGCCGATTTTATCAAATGAGTCCTGAGGAACGCCTGGCTTCTCTTCTTAATGAAGGCCAGATTTCTGCTGATACAAAAAAAGAATTTGAAAATACGGCTTTATCTTCGCAGATTGCCAATCATATGATTGAAAATCAAATCAGTGAAACAGAAGTGCCGATGGGCGTTGGCTTACATTTAACAGTGGACGAAACTGATTATTTGGTACCAATGGCGACAGAAGAGCCCTCAGTGATTGCGGCTTTGAGTAATGGTGCAAAAATAGCACAAGGATTTAAAACAGTGAATCAACAACGCTTAATGCGTGGACAAATCGTTTTTTACGATGTTGCAGATCCCGAGTCATTGATTGATAAACTACAAGTAAGAGAAGCGGAAATTTTTCAACAAGCAGAGTTAAGTTATCCATCTATCGTAAAACGGGGCGGCGGCTTAAGAGATTTGCAGTATCGTGCTTTTGATGAATCATTTATATCTGTCGACTTTTTAGTAGATGTTAAGGATGCAATGGGGGCAAATATCGTTAACGCTATGTTGGAAGGTGTGGTCGAGTTGTTCCGTGAATGGTTTGCGGAGCAAAAAATTTTATTCAGTATTTTAAGTAATTATGCCACGGAGTCGGTTGTTACGATGAAAACGGCTATTCCAGTTTCACGTTTAAGTAAGGGGAGCAATGGCCGGGAAATTGCTGAAAAAATTGTTTTAGCTTCACGCTATGCTTCATTAGATCCTTATCGGGCAGTCACGCATAACAAAGGAATCATGAATGGCATTGAAGCTGTAGTTTTAGCTACAGGAAATGATACACGCGCTGTTAGCGCTTCTTGTCATGCTTTTGCGGTGAAGGAAGGTCGCTACCAAGGCTTGACTAGTTGGACGCTGGATGGCGAACAACTAATTGGTGAAATTTCAGTTCCGCTTGCTTTAGCCACGGTTGGCGGTGCCACAAAAGTCTTACCTAAATCTCAAGCAGCCGCTGATTTGTTAGCAGTGACGGATGCAAAAGAACTAAGTCGAGTAGTAGCGGCTGTTGGTTTGGCACAAAATTTAGCGGCGTTACGGGCCTTAGTCTCTGAAGGAATTCAAAAAGGACACATGGCTCTACAAGCACGTTCTTTAGCGATGACGGTCGGAGCTACTGGTAAAGAAGTTGAGGCAGTCGCTCAACAATTAAAACGTCAAAAAACGATGAACCAAGACCGAGCCTTGGCTATTTTAAATGATTTAAGAAAACAATAAAAAAATAGTTCAGCAGAAATTATTCTGCTGAACTATTTTTTTTCACATTAGGTAGCCGTTTCAGGCCACGAATTGGTTTTACTTTTAAGACATCTAAGAAGAAAGTGAACACAGGGATTCCTACAATAAGTCCCCATACACCAAAGAGACGCTCACTAACTAATAAAATGACAAACGTATAAAAGATTGGTAACTCTGTTTTACTAGACATGAATTTAGGATTTAGCACGTAAGATTCAAATAAATGGACGATTGTAATTAAAGCTAAGATATAAATCACATCGTTCAAGCCACCTTGGGAATAAGCGATGAAACTTAGCGGAATGCAGGAAATAATCACACCAGCAACTGGGACTAAGCTCAAAATGAAGATCATAATAGCTAAACTAGGTAACTGAGTAAAGCCGATTATCGCCAAGGCCAAGGTAGTAATGACTGTATTCACCACAGCAATGAAAAACTGAGCTTCCATTACGACACCAAATGTGTTGACGAACTTGTTGGCAAAATAATAGATATCCTGAAAAAACCAATCAAAATCACTTTTTAAAAATAACTTAGAAAAATCGGCCATTTGCTTCTTCTCAATCATAAAGAAGAAACTTAAAATAAAGGACATGACAAATGATAAACCGACAGCGCCAATATCTTGAATGTAGCGTAAAATCATTGAAGCACCATTCTGGAGTTGAGAGAGTAAGTTAGATTTTTCCAAGTATTGATCAATAAATTGCAATACTTGATTTGTATCTGTATGTGGACTTTGATAAAAATCAACTACAGAATTAATCATTTGAGTCGTTTGGTTAACTAGAACGGGAACATATTTAGTAATCGCTAAATAGATTAGAAAAACAACCAATGCATAGGTTAAGAGAACGATGACAATCGTCGGGATTTTCATATAGCGTTGAACAAAATGAACCAAACGAACAGCTAAATAGGTAAAGATAAATGTTAAAAGAATTGTTGTAATCATGCTTCTGGATAAATAAAGCACAAAAATAATCAAAGCAAGGACGCAAAAACGTCGCAAACGTTCATTTTGAATAAATTTTTGATACAAACTCATAGGGGAAACTCCTTCTTTACTGAATAATCAATCCTGTTAAGAATAACATAACCATACCGATGGCAGCTAGGCCGCAAACAATAATATGGCGACGTTTGTACATCACTACAATGGCGATGAACTCTCGAATAAACGCGTTAGATAAAAAATAAAAAGCGGTTTTTGCACCAATGCCATCAGCTTTTAAGCCAGCCATTCGAGCGAAAAGACCCGCTCGGAAAAGGTGATAATTGTTTGTAGTAAAAATGGCTTGGAAATTAGCATTTCCAAAATCCTCAATCATTGTTTCTTTGGAAAAACGCATATTTTCTAGTGTGTTTTTTGAATGAGCTTCTACTAAAATATCATCATCAGGAATACCTTGTGTCAAAGCATACATTTTCATCGCGACACTTTCAGGAAGTAATTCATCGGGGCCTTGACCACCAGACATGACGATTTTTGGCGGATTTAACGTTGCGCGATTTTGAGCCTTGTAAAATTGAATGGCTTTGTTGATGCGGGCTTGCAATAACGGCGGCACAATCTCACCATTGATTAACCCCGAACCTAACACAACAATATAATCCTGTGTATATTTTGGCTGATTAAATTGATACAACGTAGAAACAGTTAAAAAATTATAAAAAACAAACGCGAAATAAGTCAAAATAAATGGCGCAATAGTTAATGGTAAGGAGAGCCAAGTTGGTAACAACGATTGAAAAAAGAAATTATAAATTAATAGTAATGTTAAGCCAATTGCTAGCAACAACGTCAACAAGTTTCCTAGAGACCGACCTTCTTTTCTCATAACAACGACCGCATTCCAATAGAGGAAAATAATTAAGGCATAGAGTCCTAAAGCCAAAGCGATAAAAATTGCCAGCAGGGCAATAATTGCTAAGGTGATTAGAAAGTAGTTGTTTGTACGAATCGCAGTAATCCCTAAATAAGTCGCTAGAACCACAAGAAAAATATTAAATAATGTTCCATTCAGTAAACGCCTTTTTTCTTTGAAGTAGAAGAGCGCAAACAAGCCAAAAAAAGCAATGGGAATTAAAAAGAAGGCTGTGCCACGAATGATTTCTAAATATAAAACATATGAGAAGAACATAAAGACAGTCCAGCCAAACATCCACGGCAACCAATCGTGTTCTTTTTTCTTTTTCCGCCACGAGGGAATGAAAAAGAGACCCAATAAATAAACACCTAAAAAGGTTAAATCACCATAAAATTGCATAAATAAACTCCTTTAAAACATTTTTCCTCTTCAGTATAACGAAAACTCTTCAAAAAAAATAGAGGAAGCACTTAGTTTCAGAAAGTTTTCTTGTTCTTTTTTTTATAAAAAAAACCTGACGATTAACGTCAGGTTTTTGAGTCAGTATTGTTTAATTAAGCTTTAGTAACGTTAGTTGCTTGAGGGCCACGTTGACCTTCTTCGATTTCGAAAGTTACTGCTTGACCTTCTTCTAAAGTTTTGAAGCCGTCACCTTGGATAGCTGAGAAATGTACGAATACATCGTTTCCGTTTTCTGCAGTGATGAAGCCAAAGCCTTTGTCTGAGTTAAACCATTTTACTGTACCTGTTTCCATAATAAATATCCTCCTAGATGTGTGTTATAACACATTCATATTTTGCAATTACTTGAAAGGTGAAAAATGTGGAAGATGTTTATTTGAAACAGCTACCCATATTACCGAACAAAAACTACATCTATTACTATAGCATACTAACTGGTTTTTGTATAGCAATAACCTTATTTTCTTTTTTATCGGATGTTTTTTAAAAACTAGAAAGTGAAGATAAGGCTGTTATAGTGCTGTTTCAATAAGGCTCAGAAAAAAAGCCCATTGTAAGGCGCTTTCTTACAATGGGCTTTTTGCCTGTTTTTAATAACGGAGGATAGCCGCTAAAGATTTTTCATCTGGTGCAGCTTTTTGGTCTAAAACAAAAACTTGACCGCCGTTTTGAATGACTTGGTAAGCAATGGTGTTTAAAAGTTTGCGACGATCATACTCTTCAGATGACATTTCATTGTTTTCAGTAACAAAGAGTGATGTTGCAATAAAAAGATGGGAAATTTTGCCGTCAGCTGCCGCTGGCGAAATATCTGTAAATTGATCTAAGAATTTACGATCTAGTAATTTGTTATAAGAAGCTGTTTCTTTTTCTGTTAACTCTGCAGCTATTTTTTCACTAGCGCTGCGGATATCTTGAATGGTTGCTTGTGCAGGTGAAGCAGCAACTGAAATTGAGCAATCATAATAAGGATTTTTAGCAATCTTTTTAAAGAGTGTTTGGTTTTCTGGTAAAGCATAAAGATAAAGCGGTAATTTTTCAGGATTATCCAGTTGATCTTTTAAGAAAGTATCGACTGCTTGATAGTAGTTCACCCAATCAATTTCAACTTCTTTATCTTTAGTATTGATGCTATGATAAGCGACACCTTCTTTAGAACCGTTAGAACTACCTTGAGTTGAAAAGTTTAAATTACCACCCGTTAATTCATCACCTAAAGCTGTGACCACGTCTGTTGGCGCGTCTTTAGGCAATTCAACAGGAGTCACAGTCGTATGATCAACCTTGTAAAGTTTCATTGAATCGCGATTTAGAGCAAGTAGGTAATAATGGTAGTTAAATTGTTTGTCTTTGACTAGTCCAAGTAAATAAGGAATCGTGTCCACGTAATATTGATCGTCAACGGGCACATCTAATCGTTGAACAAAGGTGTTTTCTGGAGATAAGATGATTGAAACACTTGCTGTGCCGTTGCGCCAGAAGGAAGCATCAGCTAGAAGTGCGTCAATTTTTTCTTGGAAAACAGACCATTTTTCCTCAGGAAATTTTTTTTCAAAGCGTGTTTTTGCCGCTTTTGCAAAATTTTTCAAAACAAGCGAATCTTTTTCTACGTTTTGATGAGCGACATGGGTGTTAAACAAGAAAGTAACAAACGGTCCATGAACTTCTTCAGAAAATAATGTTGATAAGCTATCTTTTTTTTGATTTGCCATAATAAAATCCCCCTTCTAAAAGTAAGTGTAGCACAGGAAATCGAATGTTTAAAACAATATGTTCAATAAAAGAAAACGCTTTAAAGAATTTAAATAAAGGACTGTTAATGGTGTTCTAATAAAAGTTTTATAAAAAATATAGCTGAAACTCATGATAAAAAAGGCACAAACTACTATACTTACGTTATGCCAATTATCCCGAATTGGTTTTTTCATACTTACTCCTACCAAGAGTAAATAACAACCTTCATTTCCACCACAGACGACGGTCGTGGTGGTTTTTTTTGTTTAGGTTCTAGTTTTTTTTGCTATTAACTTTTGAGAAGGACAGAGTAAGATAGTTAGAGAGATTATGACAAGTACGAGAATGGTGAGAAGAGTTATTAAGATCCCGTTTTGATAGGTTAACAATGGATTTCGCAAAGGTCTCATAATGTCACCACCTAATAGAATATGAGGCATATCCAAGTAGCTTAAGAGAATGTAAGGTTTTAAGTTCTCGTTAAGTAACGTATTGAGTACATCGTATTGTCCAATCACTAATGGAATAATTAAAACAGAGAGATTTAGAATTAAATTACTTGTTAGAATGCTGAATACTAAACTTAACAATGCTAGAAATACTAGAAATAATATAAAAAAGAAGATTGTTTTAACGACAAAGTCATTTGTTGCTATCAAACTGACTTCCGTATTTTTCGAACTGGTGGCAATCGGGTAATTAAACACACCCAGTCCATTTTTCAGAAAGACAAATGCAAGTACAAGGAGAAATGCGCTGAGTAGGTTTGCAAAGAGCGACAAAACAATGGCAAAAAGTTTGGTGTAATATGTTCGTACATAAGAGTTAGGAGAAACACAATACCAAATGAAATTATGTTTTTTATAGTCTAAATTAAATAAATAAGCAATCTGGAAACTAATCAGAATTAAAATAATTTGCATTAATTGAGGAGAAGAAAAAACCAAATTTAGATATTGGATCACGCCCATCTTTTTTGGATTATCACTCGTTTTATTTAGCCCATTGTTTTTTAAATACTCCAGTACGGCCACTATACTTTTTTGTTCACTAATTGATCTAGCTTGCAAACTACCATCTAGAATTCCTTCTAGCGTTTTTTTTCCAAGTTATACTCATTTTCAACAATCGCTTTTTGATCTCCTTTCTTTAGAGAATCAATGAGTTTTTTTAAATAACCATTTGTTTCCTTGATGTCTTCAACGATTTTTGTTGCAGTTGGGTCATCTTTGATACTTTCAATCGTTGTTATGCCGGCATAGTAATTATCTTCGTAATATTTTACATAATTAAAATTGGCATTTCCTAGAAAAAAAGGAACGCTAATAACGAGAACGAATAATGCAAACAGAAAATAAGTGGTTTTCTCTCGAAAAATTTTAATTAGTTCAAATTTTATCATTTAGGCACGACCTTTCGTTGCATATAGTTCGTAGTATTCTTCTTTTAATTGTAGATAGTCTAGTGACGCTGATTTCAGAATACCGCTATCTAAAAAATAAATTGCATCACAAAGCTTGCTTATTTCGAAAATATTATGAGATGACAAAAGTAATGTTTTTCCTTGCTCTTTTAAAGTAAGAAAGACGGTTGTTAGGTACTCAACATTTTCAATATCGAGACCATTTAATGGCTCATCAAAAATCAGAAAAGACGCACCACTAGCGATGGCGACTGAGAGCAAGGCTTTTTGCTTCATACCTGCAGAAAGGTGTTTAATTTTTTTGTTTATGTACGTGTTAACACCGACTAAGTTAGTGATGGATTCAAAATTAGCATCATGTTTCCATAACTTGGCCGCTACTTGCATATTCTCGTAAACGGTAAGATTTGCAAATAATTGATTCGCGGATTCTATGAAAAAGATTTTTTTATTGTAGTCAGTTCTGTTTTTGATTGATGTTTTGTCAACTATTACTTCACCAGATTCGAGCGGGATAAGTTGGACGATTGATTTAAAAAAAGTCGTTTTTCCTGTACCATTTGGGGCAACAACACATGTGATTGATCCCGTACTTAATGTAAGCGACAAGTTATTCAAGATGTTTTTATTGTTCAATGCTACGCAGATCTTGGTTATTTCTATTGAATTATTCAATTTTTTTCCTCCTTTTATTAGAAATTAGTTATATATATTATATTAACATTAAATTAAAGAAATAGAAAGGTTGTTTTTCGGATAATTATTTGGTGGTATAAAATTATAAATAGTGAAAATATATTATGTTAGGAGTAGAAACAATGGAAAAGAAAGTTGTGTATGGTTGTGTTCTAACAAATTTGTTGGGTGTTAGTTTGGTGTTTAATTCACCAGTAGAGGCAGAAGAAGTCGTTCAAAATGATGCGTTAGTTGAATTGCAAAACGAGATTGGTAGTCAATCTGTTAACCCAAGAAACAGAGCTTATGTTGGTTGGGTCGTGAGGTATTTCCATCAATATCAAACTCGAGCAACAGGGAACTGGGCGCCAAATTTACATGGATATGTTTATGGGAAAATCAATGTGCGTAATGGTTATTCTGCGAATGGATGGACGTATTTGGGAACAACGAATAATTCTAATTGGTTTACGATTGAACACAAGTTTAGACAAAATTATCGAGTATGGTAAATCGATTATTTTATAAGTAAGGATAAATAAAGAAGATAAACCAAATAAATGCCAGAAGGTGTCTCCTTCTGGCATTTATTTGGTTTATTACAATGAATATGCTAGTGGCTGAATAAATTAATAAGTACAAACAACACAGAGCCGCTGACTGTCGCATTACTTAAGAATTTGTCATTTCAAATTTACGGAACCGCAAGAAACGATTTGCTTCTTCCTCTAACTGAGTAATTTCTTCTTCTGTTAACTCTTCCGTAGTAATGTGAATATGTAACTCTTTTTGTGTGCTTGTCATAGGTGCCTGATGATTAATCTCTGTTTGTTGGGTGCGGCCCATTAAATAGTCCAAGGAGACAGAAAAATAGTCTGCTATTTTTAAAAGATTCTCTACTTTAGGCGAAGAGGTATCCCAACGACGAATTTGTCCATTGGAAATGCCGACGTTTCTTTCTAATTGGGCGAGGGTTAGTTGCCTTGACTGAGCTAATTGTTTAATGCGAGAAATTAAGGTCATTTCAAGTCCTCCTTGTGTTTTCCGTTTGCTAATTTTAAATTAGCGTAAAAGCGAATGGTTGTCAATTGCGAGCGTGTAATAAGAAGGTGAACATCTCATGAGTGATTTTTTAGAAAATTTCCGATGAAAAAAAGAAGAAATAGAGTTATTATTAGTAAGTAAACTGTTTTGGAGCGAGAGGGGATGAATCAATGGAGAAAATTAAAAGTTACCAAGAGGATTCTGAAGTGCAGAAAAATCGTTGGTGGATATTAGTTTCTGTGGCTATGTTTACCTTCATGTCTACATTAGATTCCAGCATTGTAAATATTGCTTTACCGACTATTTCAAAAGAAATGTCCGTACCCATGAATCAAGCGGAATGGGTCGTATCTATTTATTTAATGGTTGTCTGTGCTTGTTTATTATTATTTGGAAAAATTGGCGACAGTTTTGGAAAAATAAAAGTTTATCGAATTGGCACGGTTATTTTTACGATTGGTTCGTTACTTTGTGGCTTTAATCAATCGCTGAGCTTTCTATTATTTGCGCGAGTCGTTCAAAGTATTGGTGCTAGCATGACCATGGCGACCAATTCAGGAATTATTACGGAAGTATTCCCTTTAAATGAAAGAGGGCGGGCGCTTGGTGCAGTAGGAGCCTTTGTCTCTTTAGGCGCGATTGCTGGTCCTGGGATTGGTGGATTGATCTTATCAAACTTTTCTTGGTCGTATATTTTTTGGATTAATGTTCCTGTGGGGCTAGTTACAATTTTAATTGGTGAAAAGTTTCTACCAAAAGATATTACAAAAACAAAAGAAAAAATCGATTTTTCAGGATTTGCTTGTATTGCCATTGCGATTATGACGTTCTTCGGCGGGATTTTCCTCGGACAAGAGAGCGGGTTTGGCTCGTTACAATCCTATTTATTGTTCATTATTGCAATAATCGCATTAGGATTATTTATAATGGTTGAACGAAAAAGAAAAAGCCCACTTATTAAGTTCGCAATTTTTAAAAACAAAATTTTTACTTTAAGTTTATTGTCCGCCGTTTTAATTTTTGCCTCAAACTTTTTTGTAAATGTTGTCATTCCATTTTATTTGCAGGATGCACGCAAACTAAGTGCTAGTTATGCTGGTCTATTAATGATGGTATTTCCGTTATTAATGGTGGTTGGGGCTCCTCTGAGTGGCTATTTGACGGATAAAATTGGCCCAGGTATTTTAACATTTGGCGGATTGTTGCTCTTGTGCTGTACGTCGTTAATGTATATGTTTTTAGATATGAATTCGCCTATCTGGTATTATGTGATTGCAACAGCCATTATGGGCTTGGGAAATGCACTTTTCCAGTCTCCAAACAATACAATGGTTATGAGCAGTGTTGAAAAGCAAGATTTAGGTGTAGCAGGAAGTATGAATTCTTTTGCTAGAAACTTAGGAATGGTCATTGGGATTGCGTTGTCAACGACCATTTTATATCGTGGTATGAGCGAAGCCTATGGTGAACGAGTAACCACGTATCTGGCTAATCGCCCAGATATATTTATTGTGGGAATGCGTGAAACCTTTTTTGTCGCCTTTCTATTATGTGTGGCGGCCTTTATATTAACGATTTTACGTTTTCGGAAAACAACCAAATAAGTAAAAAGAAGCAGACGAGAAAGATTCATGATTTTTCTCGTCTGTTTCTTTACTAGCTAAGAAAATAAGCAAATGCGATTGTATATTTCTAATTCTCTGTTACAATAAAGAAAGTAAACTGTACTAAACTGTACTACTTTTAAGAATGAATTTGACGATTAATTATCATAAGAGTGTGTAGAAAATACCGTAGGAGGAATACAAATGGAACTGATAGGACATGGACATTCATGTATTGAAATTCGTCTAAACGACGGCACGAACCTTTTATTTGATCCTTTTATTAATGGCAACCCTTTAGCGGACGTTTCACTTGAAGATTTACACCCTGATTACATCTTAATCACCCACGGACACAGCGATCATATTGGCGATATGCTAGCAATTGCTCAAGCCAACAAGGCAACGATTATTGCGATAGCTGAAGTGGCTACGTATGCACAGTCGCAAGGGGTAAAAGCGCATGGAATGAATCTAGGTGGGCGTTATGTCTTTCCTTTTGGTTCGGTTAAATTTGTGCCAGCTTTGCATAGTTCCGGTTATGAAATAGACGGCGTAATGACCTACATGGGCGAAGCAAGTGGGATTATTTTAGAAGCAGAAGATAAAAAAATTTATCACGCTGGTGATACGGCGTTGTTTTCAGATATGCACCTTTTTGCAAAAGACAAATCCATTGATGTAGCGTTCTTACCAATTGGCGATAATTATACGATGGGACCAGAGGATGCGCTAGAAGCAGTCTCTTACTTAAATCCTGAAATAACCATTCCAATTCATTACAATACCTTTCCTGTTATCCAACAAAATCCAGCAATATTCGTAGAGCAAGTAGTTGGCGGGAAAGTATTAAACCCAGGAGAGACGATCCTAGTTTAGGAGGAAATTATGGCGACGAAACATGATCAAATTTTAAAACATATTGAAGAATTACCAATTGGCGATCGAATCTCTGTTCGAAGCATTGCCAAAAGTTTAAGTGTTAGTGAAGGAACAGAGTATCGGGCCATCAAAGATGCAGAAAATATTGGGCTTGTTTCCACCATTCAACGTGTTGGTACGATACGAATTGAGCGGAAGTTAAAAAAACATATTGAAAAATTAACATTTGGTGAAGTGGTCCGGATTATTGAAGGGGATGTGTTAGGCGGTAGCTCTGGTCTAGACAAAGTCCTTAATAAATTTGTAATTGGTGCGATGACAGAAACCGCAATGACGCGATATATTACTCCCGGATCCTTAATGATTGTTGGTAACCGCCAAGGCGTGCAAAAGCTTGCTTTAGAAAATGGGGCAGCCGTTTTAATTACAGGTGGATTTGAAACATCTGAAGAGATTGCGCAGTTAGCAGATCGTCTGGGTATGCCTGTCTTGAGAACCACATATGATACATTTACTGTGGCTACTATGATTAACCGTGCTTTAAGTGATCAGCTGATTAAAAAAGACATTTTACTCGTCAGTGATATTTATACAGCGCTTGAAAAAACCAATTATTTGTTGACAACTCAAACGATTGCAGATTATCAGGCATTATCTGAAAGTACCCATCATTCTCGTTTCCCAGTAGTAAATAAGAAATTACGTTTAGTGGGGATTGTCACAGCCAAAGATGTCATTGGTAAAAGTGAACATTTAACCGTGGATAAAGTCATGACAAAGGATCCCAATGTTGTGAAAAAGATGATGAGTGTAGCGAGTGTCAGTCATCAAATGATTTGGGATGGTCTAGAAGTCATGCCGGTGGTGGAAGATGATTTAGCGCTTGTTGGGATTGTTTCTCGCCAAGATGTGATGAAAGCTATGCAATTGGTGCAACGACAACCACAAATTGCAGATACAATTTCAGATCAAATTTCCGGGGAAGTGATGCCTGTTGAAGAAAATGGCAAAGAAACAACCCGTTTTCGTTTTTCGGTTGCGCCCCAAATGGTTAACAGTGTTGGTACCATCTCGTTCGGTGTCCTAAGTGAAATTATTTCTAACGTGACACAACGAACAATGTTGATGAATCAAAAAAGAAATGTACTAATTGAACAAGTGAATCTACATTATTTGCGGCTAATCCAGTTGGAAAGTGAATTGGACATTCGTCCACGGATTTTAGAAATTGGTCGTCGCTCTGCAAAATTAGATATTGAAGTTTATTTAGAAAATGTCATTGTGGCAAAAGCAATTGTTGTTTGCCAAGTGATGGAGAGAACGTAGGAGGCTACAAAGAATGGACGTAGTAAAAGAAATTATGGCAGCAATTAAACAATATGAAACAATTATTATTCATAGACATCAAAGGCCCGACCCAGATGCAATTGGCTCACAGGTTGGGTTAGCAGAACTCTTAAGAGCGAGCTTTCCTGAAAAAAATATTTATCAAGTAGGCGGACCAGTGGAAGGCTTAGAGTTTTTAGCTGAAATGGACGTTATTACTGACGATGTCTATCGAGGTGCATTAGTCATTGTAACAGATACTGCAAATGCTCCAAGAATTAGTGATGCGCGTTTTTCTTTAGGCGATCAATTAATTAAAATCGATCATCATCCGAATGATGAACCCTATGGAGATTTAGTTTGGGTGAATACAAATGCAAGTAGTTGTAGTGAAATTATTGTTGATTTTTGGCAACAGCATTTAGCAGAATTAACGATGACAGATAATGCAGCTCGTTTATTGTATGCTGGGATTGTGGGGGATACAGGACGTTTTCTTTATCCTTCCACTTCGGCGCATACACTCGCTGTCGCTGCGCAATTGCGTACGTTTAACTTTAATGCCGCAGACTTAAATCGTGAGTTAGACCAAATGCCTTTAAAGGTTGCTAAATTAGCGGGTTATATTTATCAAAATTTAGAAATCGACGCAAATGGCGCTGCTCGTGTCGTTTTACCACAAAGTATTTTAAACAGTTATGATATTGTCGATTCTGAAACGGCAGCCATTGTTTCAATGCCAGGAAAAATTGAAGATGTTCTCTCATGGGCAATCTTTGTTGAACAGCCAGAAGGTTATTATCGCGTTCGGTTACGTTCCAAAGGACCAATCATTAATACAATTGCTAAAAAACATCATGGCGGCGGCCATCCTTTGGCAAGTGGCGCTAATGCACGTGATGCGGCTGAAATTGAAGTGATTTACCAAGAAATCCAAGCAGCTTGCCAAAAGTGGGCTCAAAAATAAATAAGTAATTAGAAAGTAGTTATCGGACGTTGATAAATCATTAGGACTACTTTTCATTCACTAGAAAATAAGGTAAAATGAAAAAGAATTATTTTTTACAAAGGAGAACGTTAATGACAGAGCAATTACCAAACTGCCCTGAATGTGGGTCGGCATATGCCTATGAAGATCGCGGATTATTTATTTGTCCAGAATGCGGTCATGAATGGTCACCAACAGAAGAAGTTGCAGAAGAAGGCTTAGTAGTTAAGGATTCAAATGGCAATCTTTTAGCGGATGGTGACAGTGTTACTGTAATCAAAGATTTGAAAGTTAAAGGTGCCAGTGGCGCAATTAAACAAGGCACAAAAGTGAAAAACATTCGTTTAGTGGAAGGTGATCATAACATCGATTGTAAGGTAGATGGTTTTGGTCCAATGAAGTTAAAATCAGAGTTTGTTAAGAAAAATTAAATTTCATTTGAATGATGAGACAGTAAGAGTCTAGGACACAACCATCGTCCTAGACTCTTACTAATGTTTATCGGTCTTGTATTTTATCATTGTACGAAGGCCGTGCCAAGCGTTGTAAAGTGTGAGGATTAACCCGATACCTAAAGGAATCCATAACCATTGCGGAGAATAAGCGGCATCTTTTAACGTTTCAGGGTTGATGGTCCATGATTCTTGCAATACTTGGAAACTAAAAACCATGAGAAATGTTGAAATAAGTAACAAAATAAACCGTAAATAATGAATCGTTGTTTGACGGTGAATCAGTGCAAAGAGTAAGTAGAGCACAAGTAAAAATAGCGGCACTCCAAACGCAAAATATGGCTGTAACATGAGAACGTCCTCCTTTTTCTTAATGATACTGCAAAGGAGAGGATTTGCAAAATAAAATTTATTGTTGGTACATTTTTTTAGAAACAAGTATAGTGTTATTGAGGCATTCATACTTGAAATTGTTTATTTTGGAGGAATTTTTATGGCAGTATATAGCGAACCAATTAAATGGGCAATCATTATTTTCCCGTTTCTAGCATTTTTTATTTCTGGGGCATTATTAATATATGAATACCGCAAATATGGTTCATTTGTTTGGACACGAGCAATGATTTTGTATTCATTTGTTTTTTATTTATTATGTGCCTATTTCTTGGTAATTTTACCGTTGCCATCTCGGGCAGAAGTGGCTCAATACACAGGACCGACAATGGAACTGCGGCCTTTTCATTTTATTTCAGGGATTTTAAACGAAACTGTTTTTTCGCTCAAAGATCCTAGTACGTATTTGCCAGCATTAAAACAGCATGCCGTTTTAGAACCACTGTTTAATGTTTTATTAGTTTTACCTTTTGGTGTGTATTTACGGTATTATTTCAAATGTTCATTTTTAAAAACAGTTCTTGCCAGTTTTTTATTGTCATTATTTTTTGAATTAACACAGTTATCTGGCCTTTATTTTATTTATCCACGTTCGTATCGCTTGGCGGATGTCAATGATTTAATTAATAATACCGTCGGAGGCATAGTTGGTTATTGGTTGACGCCGCTCTTTACCTTTTTATTGCCAACACGAGAAGAAATTGATGCCACCTCTTATGAAAAAGGGCAGACAGTTAGCCTGTTGAGACGTTTCTTTGCATGGGGGATTGATTGGTTGGTGATTGGCTTTGTGCAAGGCCTGCTCGTTTTTGGACTAAATTTCATTCCAGCTTATAAAAATTGGGCAACCAATTATCCGATTTTTTCAGATCGGATGTGGTTCTTTATCATGGTGTTTGCGGTCTTTATCGTCATGATGAAACTGACAAATGGTCAAACGTTAGGGAAAAAAGTTGTTCGCATTCGGGTGGTTGAAACAGGACATGAAAAAATTCGTTTAAAAGCCTTGTTTGTTCGCTACGGTTATTTGTATTTTGTGTATGGTTTAATTAGTATTTATCTAGCCAATGCCACTGATTTATTGAATTCTTCTAATCGGATGTTGCAAATGGTGTCACTGCTTCTGTATTTGTTCTGTTTAATTTTATATTTACTGTTTTTGATCAACGTTTTGTTAACCTTGATTCGTAAAAAACGGCGTTTGTTTTATGAAAAAGCCAGCCATACTTATACAGTCAGTACATTAGAAGTTGCGAAAACAAAGGAATCAGCAGGTGAGTAAAAGTTGTTTTTGTGTTATAATGCCAAAGTGCATAAAGAATTTAACGAGAAGAGGTGAGGCAAGTGCCTTCATTTAAACAATTTCAATTTCAACCTTTTATCAACGAAGCACTCGCAGAAAAAGGGTTTGAAGAACCAACAGAAGTCCAAGAAAAATTAATCCCAATCATTAAGAAAGGGAAAAGTGTCATTGGACAATCGCAAACAGGAAGTGGAAAGACGCATACTTTTTTACTTCCATTAATGGATAAAGTTAAGCCAACTATCGACGAAGTACAAATTGTGATTACTGCGCCTAGTCGTGAATTAGCCAATCAAATTTATCAAGAAGCGCAGCAATTGGCTCGTTTCAGTCAACCAGAAATTCGAGTGTCAAATTTTGTTGGCGGAACAGATAAACAACGTCAATTAAATAAATTAAAGCATCAGCAACCTCATGTGGTGATTGGTACACCAGGGCGGATTTTAGATATGATGAATGAACAAGCCTTGAAAGTGCATACGGCTTTTGCCTTTGTTGTCGATGAAGCAGACATGACATTAGATATGGGCTTTTTAGCAGAAGTCGATCAAATTGCTGGTCGTTTGCCAGAAAAATTACAAATGCTCGTTTTTTCTGCAACCATTCCAGAAAAATTACGACCATTTTTAAAAAAATATTTAGAAAATCCAGTGATTGAACATATCAAACCAAAAGCAGTTATTTCAGAAACAATTGACAATTGGTTGATTTCCACCAAAGGAAAAAACAGCAATCAAATAATTTATCAATTATTGACTATCGGGCATCCTTATTTAGCGATTGTTTTTGCAAATACTAAACAAAGAGTTGATGAAATCACCGATTACTTAAAAGATCAGGGCTTAAAAGTTGCCAAAATTCATGGAGACATTACACCACGCGAAAGAAAACGTGTGATGCGTCAAGTTCAAAATCTTGACTACCAATATGTGGTAGCTACTGATTTAGCCGCACGTGGGATTGATATTGAAGGGGTTTCACATGTCATCAATGCAGAAGTTCCACATGAATTGGACTTCTTTATCCATCGGGTTGGCCGCACAGGACGTAATGGATTGAATGGGACTGCCATAACATTATATTCACCAGCAGATGATGAAGCGATTACTCAGATTGAGCAGTTAGGTGTTTCTTTCAAACCAAAAGAAATTAAAAATGGTGAGATTGTAGAGACGTATGATCGTAATCGTCGAACAAAACGAGAAAAATCTCGAGAAGAATTAGACCCAACGTTAATTGGTTTAGTGAAAAAGAAAAAGAAAAAAATTAAACCAGGATACAAGAAAAAAATTAATTGGGCAATTGAAGACAGCAATAAGAAAAAACGTAAAATTGAACGTCGTCAAAAAGATCGTTCTGCTAGAAAAGCAAAAAAGAATTCTTCTAACTAAAAACGTTGTGGATTATAAAAAGTAAGGGACTAGAATCGTAAAGATTTTAGTCCCTTACTTTTTATATGATAAATATTTAAGTCACTTTTAAAATAACTCTTTTTTAAAAGTAGTTATCGTTAAAAGTAGAGAAAATTACCGATTAATTGTAAAGATTTTTGTCGAAAACATCAAAATATTAGTGTTAAACATCAACATTTTGATGTTTTCTCGAGAAAAAAATAATAAAATTACAGAATTTTTGGCGTGTTTTAGCAAAAAGTAGGAAGTTTCGGCACTTTTTTTGTTAAAAAATCAGCTTTATTAGTTGATATTAAAGGAAATTCATTTTTTTTTACGGAGGATAAAAAAATTTCACACACAAAAAAATGCATTTTCTAATATAATATAAATAACCACTAAAATAAAGAATAAAGGAGCGAAGAGAGATGAATATAAAAAGGTATTTATTAATCAATCGCTGGAGGAAACACGCGATTTGGTAACGTATTTTGATCGGTGCGTTTAGTTATGGGTAACAGAAAGAAGTTCTAGGAGGAAAGAAAAAATGAGAAGGATTTTGGTATTAACAAAGAACATTTTAGTTGAGCAAACATTTCAGCAGCAATTACAATATTTAAATTATGAAGTCTTTTGTACAAACTGCTTTGAAGAAACTGTAGAACACGAGTTAACTTTTTTTAATTATTTTGATGCAATTGTGTTAAGCGAAACACTTTCTCAGAACGATTGCTTGAGATTATTAGGAAGTCTTTCATCATTAGAGAAGCCGATTTATCGACGTTCACAATCGATGTGTAACAAACGTGAAGCGGAGATTTGGCAGGAAAGAGGCATTATCCGGTGGTTGGGCCTCAAAGATTCATTGGAAGAGATTCGTGAAAAAATTGACACGGTGGATCAAAGTTTTGCCGAAGCAACAGCCGAGCTACTTGATGACCAAGTAAAAAAGATTCGCTTTACAAAAAACGAGCAACGCTTTTTAAAAATCTTGTATCAGCATGCCCACGAAGGGTTGGATCGTGATCAAATTTGTCGCTTGCTTTGGCAGAAAGAACCAGATGCTTCTACAAAATCGCAGCTGTCTTTTGTATGTAAACGAGTGAAACAAAAATTTAGTGATGCAGGTATGAATGAAGAGATTATTACGACCTCTTGGGGAAAAGGGTATCAAATAAATGAAAAAATTTTGCCTTATTTAGAGCAAACGTTGTTTGAAACAGCTTAGTAAGGAAAGATTCCTACGAAAACAATTGACTTTTCGGTAGATTTTTCTTATACTTTTGACTATAAGCTAAAGGATATGAGGAATCTTATTTGGATCACAGAAAGCCGTTCATTGCTGAGAGAAGGGCATCAGATAAATTTACTTGCTCCCTTTAGATGGACTTGATAGAAATATCAACGCGACTCTGCGTTATAGAGCTTAAGAGGTAATGATCCAACATCATTGCAATCAAGGTGGTACCGCGAGCAATCGTCCTTGACTGCAATGGTGTTTTTTGTGTTCACAATCTGCCACTTAAGAGGGTACAAAATATAAATAGTTAATTATTAATAGAAAGTAGGAAAATCAATGAAAGAATTAACAAGTAGTCAAGTTCGCCAAATGTATTTAGACTTCTTTAAGTCTAAAGGACATTCAGTAGAACCAAGCGCTTCTTTAGTACCAGTAAACGATCCAACATTATTATGGATTAACTCTGGTGTTGCAACCTTGAAAAAATATTTTGATGGCTCTGTTGTGCCAGAAAATCCAAGAATTACGAATGCTCAAAAATCTATTCGTACAAATGATATTGAGAATGTTGGGAAAACGGCTCGTCATCATACAATGTTTGAAATGTTAGGGAACTTCTCAATTGGAGATTATTTTAAAAATGAAGCGATTCACTGGGCTTGGGAATTTTTAACTGGTGCTGAATGGCTTGCTTTTGACCCAGAAAAATTATATGTGACTGTTTATCCGAAAGATACAGAAGCAAAACGCATTTGGCGTGATGAAGTTGGTTTATCTGAAGACCATATTATTGATGTAGAAGATAACTTCTGGGATATCGGTGCTGGTCCAAGTGGTCCGGATACGGAAATCTTTTATGATCGCGGCGAAGAATTTTTAGATATTCCAGAAGATGATCCAGAAAATTATCCTGGTGGCGAAAATGAACGCTATTTAGAAATTTGGAACTTAGTGTTCTCTGAATTTAACCATACACCAGAAGATACGTACGAACCATTACCACATAAAAATATTGATACGGGCATGGGCTTGGAACGTGTTGTATCTATCATTCAAGATGCACCAACAAATTTTGAAACTGATTTATTTATGCCAATCATTCATGCGGTAGAAGCTTTAGGAACTAACGTGAAATATGGAGATGCACCACAAACGGATGTTTCCTTTAAAGTGATTGCTGACCATATTCGCGCCTTGTCCTTTGCAATTGGTGATGGTGCGCTTCCTTCAAATGAAGGTCGTGGCTATGTGTTACGTCGTTTATTACGTCGTGCGGTAATGCACGGGAAAAAATTAGGCATTAATGAAGCCTTTTTATACAAATTAGTGCCTGTTGTTGGCGAAATCATGGTAAGCTACTATCCAGAAGTATTACAACAAAAAGACTTCATCGAAAAAGTGGTTCGGACAGAGGAAGAACGTTTCCATGAAACCATCAATGAAGGTTTAAGCATGTTAAATGAGGTTATTAAAGAAGTTAAAGATGCAAAAGGCGATACATTAGATGGAAAAATTATCTTCAAACTTTATGATACTTTTGGCTTCCCCGTAGAATTAACGGAAGAAGTTGCAGAAGATGAAGGCTTGAAAGTCGACCATGCTGGGTTTGAAACAGAAATGGAAGCACAGCGTGAACGTGCTCGTTCTGCCCGCAGTAAAGAAACTTCAATGGGTGTTCAATCTGCTTTATTAACAGATATTAAAGTAGAAAGTAAATTTGTTGGCTATACAGAATTAACACATGATAGTGAATTATTTGTTATTATTCAAGGTGACGCACTAGTAAATGAAGCATCTGCAGGAACAGCCGAATTAATTTTTGCTGAAACACCATTTTATGCTGAAATGGGTGGACAAATTGCTGACCGCGGCTATGTAAAAAATACCGCAGGGGAAGTCGTTGCCAACGTGGTGGATGTGAAAAAAGCACCAAACGGTCAATTTTTACACAAAGTAGAAGTTTTGGCGCCATTAGCAGAAGGTCAAATTTATCAATTGCAAGTGGACGAACGGATGCGGACACGTATTTTGAAAAACCATACGGCAACCCATTTATTGCATCGTGCTTTAAAAGATGTGTTAGGGGAGCATGCCAACCAAGCAGGCTCATTAGTTGCACCAGGACATCTACGTTTTGACTTTACTCATTTTGGGCAAGTTACATCAGAAGAACTAGCGCGGATGGAAGCCATCGTTAACGAAAAAATCTGGGAAGCTATTCCTGTTGTCACAATTGAAACAGATATTGATACAGCGAAAAACATGGGCGCAATGGCGTTATTTGGCGAAAAATATGGCAAAGAAGTCCGTGTAGTTAATATTGGGGATTACTCTATCGAATTATGTGGTGGAACACACGTTGCTAATACAGAAGATATCGGGATTTTCAAAATTGTTTCCGAATCTGGGATTGGTGCAGGAGTACGCCGTATTGAAGCAGTGACGAGTAAAGAAGCGTATCAACTTTTACAAGAAGAAGAACGTCAATTGAAAGAGATTGCTACATTAGTTAAATCACCTCAATTAAAAGAAGTGGTTACGAAAACAGAGCAATTGCAACAACAATTACGTGATCTACAAAAAGAAAACGAACAATTGGCAGGCAAATTAGCGAACCAACAAGCTGGTGACATTTTTAAAGATGTCAAAGACATCAACGGTGTTCGTTATATTGCCGCTCAAGTCAATGTTAAAGACATGAATCAATTACGCCAATTGGCTGACCAATGGAAACAAAAAGAATTGTCTGATGTACTAGTTCTAGCAACTGCACAAGATGAAAAAGTAAGCTTGTTAGCGGCTATGACAAAAGACATGAACGGAAAAGGCTTAAAAGCCGGTGACTTAATCAAAGCAATTGCGCCAAAAGTTGGCGGTGGCGGCGGTGGTCGTCCTGATATGGCTCAAGCTGGTGGGAAAAATCCAGAAGGGATTGCGGATGCCTTAGCAGAAGTTGAAAACTGGTTGGCAAATGCCTAATTAAAAATGTTTTCCCTATTATTAATATAAGGAGAATGCTCTTTATAGCAATAATGACAGCCCTCTTCAAAGTTATGAAATTGATTTTGAAGGGGGTTCTTTTTTATAAGTGATTACGGAGAGAAAACAGTAGATTGCACGAATGTGTAAGTTTTCATCTTCAATTGACAATGGTATAATAAGCAACGGAGGAATCAAAAATATGAATGAAAATCAATTATCAAAACGTCTCGCAACGGTTGGTGATTTAATCCCTAGAGGAAGTCGCTTAGCAGACATTGGTTCAGACCATGCTTATTTACCAGTTGCTTTAATGTTAGAAAATAAACTGTCTTTTGCTGTGGCTGGGGAAGTGGTAGAAGGCCCTTATCAATCTGCCAAAACCCAAGTCAGTAAATCCAATTTGACGGATAAGATTATCGTACGTTTAGCGAACGGGCTAGATGCAATTGAACCTGAAGATCAAATAGACGTCATTAGTATTTGTGGAATGGGCGGCACATTAATCCGAGATATTTTAGAAGCTGGACGCAAAAAAAATCGTTTAACAGGGAAGGAACGCCTTGTTTTACAACCGAATATTGGTGAACCAACTTTACGCCGCTGGTTAATGGCAAACGACTACAGTATTATTGATGAAACAATCGTGGAAGAAAACCGTAAGTTGTATGAAATTATCGTAGCCGAAAAAACAGAGCAATCCGTTTCTTATACGGACCAAGAATTACTATTTGGGCCAGTTTTAATTAAAAAACAAGGACCGGTTTTTACTAAAAAATGGCAACGAGAATTAAAACAGCGCAAAACTGTTCTTGCACAACTAGCAAAAGCAAGTGGAGAACATATTGAAAAACAAGCGAAACTACAGCAAGACCAACAATTAATTGAGGAGGTGCTGGCCAATGGCTGTGAACGGTAAGACATTGATTCGACGTTTCAATGACTATTGTCCCGAGTGGCTAGCTGAAACGGGAGATCCTGTGGGCTTGCACATTGGTACGTTAGATAAACCAATTGAAAATGTGATGGTTACCTTAGATGTTCGTCCTGAGGTCGTTGCAGAAGCAATTGAGAAGCAGGTTGATTTAATTATTGCGAAACACCCACCTATTTTCCGCCCAGTTAAGCGATTAACCACAGATAATTTTCAAGAAAAAATGTACGCTGATTTATTAAAACACGATATTGCTGTTTACGCAGCGCATACTAATATGGATATTATTGACAATGGGCTAAATGATTGGTTTTGTGAATTATTGGGAATTAAACAGACCACCTTTTTAACTAAAACACATACTGTTCCTTATAAAAAATTAGCCGTTTTTGTGCCAATTGATGAAGCTCCGCAAATGAGAGAAGCTTTAGGTCTAGCTGGCGCCGGGTCTCAAGGTGATTATTCTAAAACAAGTTACTCTTTAATTGGAACAGGACGTTTTACACCAACACAAGGAGCAAATCCCACGATTGGCGAAATTGGTCAAGAAAGTGTCGTCCAAGAAGCAAAAATCGAAGTGATTTTCCCTGAAACTAAGCAAGAACAAGTTCTTGCAGCTATGTTACAGGCGCATCCTTATGAAGAACCGGCGTATGATGTTTATACCATTGAAAATCAATCAAAAGAATTTGGTTTAGGTCGGGTTGGAGTATTAGACAAGCCTGTGAGACTCTCTGATTTTGTACAGCAAGTCAAGGAAGCTTTCCAATTGGACGGCTTGCGGGTCATTGCAAAAGATGATACTAAAATGATTCAACGGGTAGCCATTTGTGGTGGAAGTGGTGAAAAGTTCTATCATGATGCATTACGTAAACAAGCCGATGTCTATATTACTGGTGATGTGTATTATCATACGGCACATGACATGATTGCTGAAGATTTACCAGTTATCGATCCTGGTCATTACATTGAAGCGCTTTGTAAGCCAAAACTTGTGGAATTAATGAATCAATGGAAACAAGAAAATGAGTGGGCTGTATCCATTTTTGAATCAGAAGCGAATACCAACCCATTTCGTTTTAAATAAAAAAATGAAGATTAAAGGAGTGTTCTTTTATGTATGAAAATCTATTACCTCGTTTTTTACGCTATGTGAAAACAGAAACACGCTCAGATGCAACTAGCACAACGACACCATCAACACAAACACAAGTAGCCTTTGCACAAACCTTAAAAAAAGAATTAGAAGAATTAGGAATGAGCGATGTTATTTATAACGAAACAAATGGTTTTGTGATTGCTACGTTACCTAGTAACGTGGAGAAAGACGTTCGTTCAATCGGCTTTATTGCCCATATGGATACCGCTGATTTTAATGCAGTGAATGTTTCTCCGCAAATTGTTGAGAACTATGACGGAGAATCAACGATTCCTTTAGATAAAGAAGGCAAATTCACTTTAAATACGAAAGACTTTCCTAACTTAAAAAATTATCGTGGTGAAACACTTATCACAACAGATGGTACCACTTTATTAGGGGCTGATGATAAATCAGGTATTGCGGAAATAATGACAGCCATGGAATATTTAATTAATCACCCAGAAATTAAACATGGCACCATTCGTGTGGCTTTCGGTCCTGACGAAGAAATTGGTGTAGGTGCCGACAAATTTGATGTCGCTCAATTTAACGTGGATTTTGCTTATACAATGGATGGCGGACCAGTAGGTGAATTACAATTTGAAACGTTTAATGCGGCGCAAGCAGAAATTACAATTCAAGGGAAAAACGTTCATCCAGGAACAGCAAAAAATACAATGATTAATGCGTTACAATTAGGAATTGATTTCCATAATGCCTTACCTGCTGACGAAGTTCCAGAAAAAACAGCAGGTGAAGAAGGCTTTTATCATTTAGCAGCGTTTGCTGGAACGCCAGAAGAAGCTACAATGACGTATATTATTCGCGATCACAATCGCGAGATTTTTGAAGCACGTAAAGCTAAAATTAAAGAAATTCAGCAAACATTGAATGCACCATTTGATGAAGAACGAATCAAAGTTGATTTATTTGATCAATACTATAATATGCGAGAAGTGATTGAAAAAGATATGTCCATTGTCGAAATTGCTAAACAAGCAATGGAAGAATTGTCAATTCAACCAATTATTGAACCTGTTCGCGGTGGAACGGATGGCTCAAAAATTTCTTATTTAGGGATTCCCACACCAAATATCTTTGCTGGTGGCGAAAATATGCATGGCCGTTTTGAATTTGTTTCATTACAAGCCATGGAAAAAGCGACCAATGTGATTATTAAAATTGCTGAATTAAATGCAAAATAAATGAGGTACTCAATAGGAAAGTAAGAAAACGGGCAACCGAGAACTTACTTTCCTGTTGTAGTTTCATGAGTCATTGAAAAAATTTTTGCAATTAGAATCAGAACAAGGTATCCTAGTACAGTAACTAGTTAGGAGGCCAGAAAGAATGCTTCAGTGGATAGTAATCATTTATTTCCTCGTCATTAATTTAGTATTGTTTAGTATGATGGGTTATGATAAAAAACAAGCAAAACGTGGGAACTGGCGTATTCCAGAACGCCGCTTATTGACGATAGGACTTGTCGGTGGCGGTCTAGGTGGGCTAATGGGACAAAAGAAATTTCATCATAAAACCCAAAAACCAGTTTTTGCATTGTGTTATTCAATTGGCGTAATCGCGATGATTAGTTGCATCTATCTAACGTTTAAGTAAGAACAAAAAAGGAGAAGCGATGAAAGGAAAAGTAAAAATTGGCTTAAATATGTTGTTAATGATTATCGTTTTAGGCGTAATCTTTTATGTCATGGATAATTCATTAAGTGATATTTTTGCTCAACTGATGGAAACGAGTTGGCTGGTGCTGATTGCTGTTATTTTTTTTGGTGTAGTTTATCAATTTGCAGAAGGGCGCTCAATCAAGGAAATAGCTCGTTATTTTAACAAAGACTTTACAACAGTGGATGGTTTTTTTACTTCTTGTTATGTAGCATTTTATCGGATTATTTCATTTGGCACGGGAACCTTGCTTTCAGAAATTTATTTTTATAAGAAAAAGGGAATTCCTGTTTCTAAAAGTGTGGGGATAACGGCATTACATATGATTATGTACAAAGCAGCTGTGATTTTTTTAGCAATTATTGGTTTGATTATTCAATTTTCCCTGTTTTATGAAAATGCGCCTAAGATGATTCCATTCATTTTAGCAGGTGTTATTTTAACATTAGTAATAATTGCAGCATTACTTATTTTATCTAGTAGCTTAAAGTTGCAAGTTTTATTGGTTAAGTTTGCCAATCGTTGGTTTAAACGACCAAAACTAAGAGATTGGGTGGATAATTGTAATTTACAAATCTATTCCTTGCGGGCAGCTGTCCAAACAATTACACAAGATCACTCAGCGTTGCTTCGAATCTTTTCATGGAATGTATTTAAATTATTATTTTGGTACATTATTCCTTACATTGTTTTAGTAGAAAATCACCCGAATATTGATTTATTATTAGTGATGTCCTTTACCAGTTTTGCTGTTATTCTTTCAGGAGTTATTCCGACACCTGCTGGCATTGGTCCATTTGAATTTGTTTACTTATTGTTGTTTAAACCATTGGTCGGCAATGTTGATGCTGTAGCATCTGTTTTACTGTATCGATTTGGTAGCTTTGTGTTACCCTTTTTGATTGGCTTGGTTTATGTCGCCATTGAGAAACGAAAATCATTACGCATTGAGATTGAAGAAATAAAACGTCAAACAGATGAATAAGGTAGAACGAGAAAAAGAGCGACTCTTTTTCTCGTTCTTTTTTTTTAAAAGGAATTGACTTGTACGAGGGATGTCTTATAATAGACTTAATACATGACTAAAAAATATTTTTTTGAACTAATAAAAATTATGGTAAAGGGGTGGCGAAAATTATTGCTGATTGTACAGCAGTGCTGTTATGCGGCGGGAAAAGTTCACGGATGGGATTTGATAAAGCATTATTGAAAATTCAAGGCCAATACGTGATCTTGCAAACAGCTGAAAAGTTAATGGAACTGTTCGAAGAGGTTATTTTAGTAACGAATGATAGTCAAAAATTTCCTAAGGCGTTTAGAAAATGCACAATCATTCAAGATATGTATCTTGGAAAGGGGCCATTAGGTGGGATTGTGACAGCAATGAACTATACTCAGAAAGCTGAAGTGTTTGTAATTGCCTGTGATATACCAACTTTTTCTCCTAAACTTGTGTATCAGTTAGCCTCTAAGCGTGGACAAAATCAAGTAACAATCTTTGACTTTGAAGGTCGTCAAGAACCATTATTTGGCTTTTATCGATGTTCTTGTTTACCAACATTTCAAAAACAGCTTGCGCAAAATAACTATCAGGTTCGCCAAGAATTTGAGCGTCTATCTGTAAAAACGGTGCAACTATCAAAAGAGAATCAACTTAAAAATGTCAATCGAAAAGAAGAATTGTCTCAGTGGTATCGATAAAAAGGAGGAATCGTAATGGATTTTTTCAGTAGTGAAAAAATAGTTGCAAGCTTAGGTGATAAGGCAGAAATGAAAGGTAAATTATCGTTTGTTCGACTCTGTATTTTAGGCATCATGGCTGGTTTTTGTATTGCACTGGGTTACTTGGCGTTTATTCGTATCACTGGAACTGCCCCCACAGAATGGGGAAGTTTTAACAACTTTCTGGGTGGAGCTTTATTTCCAGTTGGATTGATAGCGCTTACTTTTGTTGGTGGTGAGTTAGCAACAGGCAATATGATGGTAATGACATTAGGTGTATTACAGAAAAAGGTTAGAGTGGGCGCTCTTTGTTATAACTGGCTAGTTGTTTTATTGACCAATTGTCTAGGCGGATTTCTTGTGGCGTATTTATTTGGCCATATTGTTGGGTTAACTGAAGGTGCGTTTCTGGATAAAACAGTCGCAGTTGCTCAGGCGAAAATTGCTGATCCACCGATAGTTGCTTTTGTTTCAGGGATTGGCTGTAATATTTTTGTTTGTTTAGCGGTTTATCTCGGAGCGTTGGCAAAATCATATTTAGGTAAAATGTTTGGCTTATGGTTTCCTGTCATGGTTTTCGTTGTTTGTGGGTTTCAACACGTGGTCGCCAATGCATTTATTATTCCAGCGGCAATTTTTTCACAAAGTACCACAATCAGTTGGTGGGATTATTTGCAGAATACATTATGGGTATTTTTAGGCAATGCAGTAGGTGGCAGTCTTTTTATGGCCGTACCATTGATCTTTATGACAAAACCAACAACTGTCAAACCAAGAGTTGAGAAAACGATTCAGACGGAGGAGCTCTATGGCAATTGAGATACCAAACATGATTCAAATTGGTTCTACTGGTCGGAATAGTGGCAAAACGACATTAGCCGAAGCTCTTATTAAACAGTACCAAGAAGTCTATCCAATTTATGGCTTGAAGATTATTACGATTAGTGGTCAACGAGGGGTGTGTCAACGAGGCACAAAAGGATGCGGAATTTGTACCAGTATTACAGCTGGTTATGAATTAGTAGAAGAGCAAGAGACGATTGGCAATAAAGATACCATGAAATTATTAGCTACAGGCTGTCAAAAAGTTTTTCTATTGAAAGTTTTTCAAGAAAATTTGGCGGAAGCCATTCAGCAATTTCTGAAAGCTGTGCCGGCCCAAGCATTAATCATTTGTGAATCAAATTCATTACGTAATGTTGTGCAGCCAGGACTATTTCTTATGATGAATAACCAGAATCGCCAAAAAGAATCAGCAAAAAAAGTCATAGATAAAGCCGATTTTTGTTTACTATCTGCTGAAATACCAAAAGAATTGCGTATCTATTATCAAGGAGAACAACTTCAAGTTTCACTAAAAAGGGGGAATAAAAAGGAATGTGTGCATTAAGCTTAATTGAAAAAGAAGCGATTATTCTAGAAAACGATGCTGATCCACAACGAATTTTAAATATTTTAATTGAATTACAATTTGCTTCAGAAGAAGGGTATATCGATCAGGAGACAGCTCAATTAGTTGCAGAGCATCTACATTTAACGGAAGCGCGAGTCTATGAAATCGTCAGTTTTTATGCCATTTTAAAGACGGAACCGCAAGCGAAGTATGTCTTGAAGATTTGTAACAGCACACCGTGTCATTATACTGGTGGGGCGATGGTTGCCGAAGTTTTAGAAACCATTTTAGAAGTGCCAGAGAATTAGCCGACCCCAGATGGCTTATTTATGTATCACAGTATTCCTTGTATCGGCGCTTGTGATTTGGGTCCAGTAATTAAAATTAAGGACACCGTTTTTAGTCAACTAACAGAAGAGAAAATTTATCAATTAATTCAACATTTACAAAATGATTGCTATGAAGGACTGTAGGAGGTGAGTCAATGCTTAAGAGAAACCAACCAATGTTATTAGAGAGAATGGGAAAAATGCAATCTGCGACCGATGTTGCTGAATATTGTAAATACGATGGATTTGATGGTTTAAAAAGAGCAATTTCACTATCGGATGAAGAAATTTTAAACGAACTGGATGTTGCTCACTTAAGAGGTCGCGGTGGAGCAGCCTATCCTTTAGGAAAAAAATGGCGCCATCTTTATCATGCAAAAGGAACCACAAAGTACATTGTTTGTAATGCTGATGAAGGCGAACCAGGGACCTTTAAGGATAAAGTACTTTTATCTGAAGATCCATTGAGTGTGATTGAAGGAATGATCATTGCTGGTTATTTATTTTCAGCAAAAGCAGGTTATATTTATATGCGAGGAGAATATCGCAGAATCCAAAAAACATTTCAAGAAGCACTGGATAATGCACGACAAGCTGGCTTTTTAGGGGAAAACATTTTAGGAATTGAAGGATTCAATTATGATATTACGATTATTTCTGGTGCTGGCGCCTATATTTGTGGGGAAAATTCAGCACTTTTAAATTCAATTGAAGGAAAAACGGGGCGGCCGCGTGTTAAACCACCACACTTAGCAGATGTTGGTTTATATTTGCAACCAACATTAGTAAATAATGTTGAATCATTTGCAAGTGTTCCTGTAATTTTACGAGAAGGTGGACAAACCTTTTTAGAGATGGGTACTGCCGATGGTGGCGGAACAAAGCTAATTTGTTTGTCTGGACATATTAAAAATCGGGGCTTATACGAGGTCAACCTTGGAACACCATTAGAAGAAATAATTTATGGCGAGCAATACGGCGGAGGCTCTGCAACTGGTCGATCATTAAAATTTATTCACTTCGGTGGACAATCCGGTCCAATTGGTGCTGTCGCAACGTTAAGGGATTGTTTGTATTCCTACGAAGATTTATGGGCCCATGACTTATCTGTCGGCTCTGGTGCAATTGTAGTAATGGATGATTCAGTCAATGTTGTGGACTATTTAGTACACGTGGCGGCCTTTTTTGCTCATGAGTCCTGTGGTAAATGCACCCCTTGTCGATTGGGAACAACTAGGATTTTGGAATTATTGAGTAAATTCAATCGGAACGAGGCAACAGCTAGTGATTTGCCACGATTGGAAAAGATGCTCACGCATGTCACGCGATTATCAGCTTGTGGTTTGGGCCAATCCGTCGCAAATCCAATGAAGAGTGCATTGGCTTTGTTTCCAGAAGAATTTGAAACGACTGCTGAAACAGAAATCTATGCCACTAGCAAAGGAGGTTGGTAAAAATGAAAACAAAGTTGCATACGCAAACAGTTAAATTGTCTATTGATAACCAAGAAGTAACTGTGCCTAAAGGGACTACCATTCTCTACGCAGCGAAAGGACTAGGTGTTGAAATCCCAACGCTCTGTCATTTAAAGGAATTAGCGCCTGATGGTTCTTGTCGGATGTGCGTGGTTGAGGTGGAAGGCGGCCGACGTGGTGGCTTAACAACTGCTTGTACGGCACATTGTCAAGAGGACATGGTTGTGGCAACACATTCTGAAAAAGTTGCTGATTCCAGACGTTTTATTCTTGATTTATTATTGAGTAATCATAAATTAGAATGTTTTTCTTGTGGAAAAAACGGGGATTGTCAATTACAACAGTATGCGCTAGATTATGGGATTGATGGCACTAGCTTTACCGAGGGAAAAAGAATGCCTTGCCATCAAGAAGATACCAGTAATCCATTTTTCTCTTATGATCCAGAAAAGTGTATCATGTGTCGTCGTTGTGCCCGTGTCTGTCAATTGCGGCAGGGAAGAGATGTACTTAGTATTGCTAATCGTGGCTTTGAAACAAAAATGATGCCGAGTTATGGGCAGGCGTTTGATCAATCTATCTGTGAATCATGTGGCAATTGTGTCTCTTCCTGTCCTACAGGTGCGTTAACAGCAAAAGATACAAAAGAGTACCGCAAATGGGAAACCCAGAAAATTCCTACAACTTGTCCGCATTGTGGGACAGGCTGTCAGATGAATTTACTCGTTAAAAACAATCGTTTGGTGGGTGTTGAACCCATAGATGGACCAGCTAATAAAAATTTACTTTGTGTGAAAGGAAAATTTGCTTCATATAAATTTGTTGGGTCAGGAGATCGCTTAACGGAGCCATTAATTAAACGGAATGGCATTTTTGAACCTGCTTCTTGGGAAGAAGCCTTAACGCTTGTTTCGTCAAAATTTAACGAAATTAAAGCAGAAAACGGTCCGGATGCTCTTGCTGGTTTTTCGTGCTCTAGAGCGACAAATGAAGATAATTATGTCTTTCAAAAAATGGTGCGTGCTGCTTTTGGTACCAATAATGTTGATAACTGTGCCCGTGTTTGTCATTCGGCTTCGGTCCATGGTTTAGCCCAAACCTTAGGCTCTGGTGCGATGACTAATCCTATTGCTGATATCACTGAAGATGTCGACATGATTTTATTAGTAGGTTCCAATCCAGAAGAAGCTCATCCAGTTATTGGTGCGCAAATTCGCCAAGCCATCCAAAGAGGAACGCAAGTTGTTGTTGTTGATCCGCGGAAAATTAACTTAGTGAAGGATAGTGCGTTGCATTTACAAGTTCAGGCGGGAACGAATGTCGCATTTGCTAATGGCATGATGCATGTGATTTTGAAAGAAGGTTTAGCAGATCGCCATTTTATTGAAGAACGGACAGAAGGATTTTTAGATTTAGAAAAAATGGTGGCTGATTATACGCCGGAACGCCGGAAAAAGTCGCAGAAATTTGTCATATTCATCCAGAAGATTTAATTCAAGCAGCACGCATGTATGCAAAAGCAGAGAAAGCACCAATCATTTATTGCTTAGGCGTAACGGAACATTCGACAGGAACTGAGGGTGTTATGAGTATGTCTAATTTGGCAATGTTGGTTGGTAAAGTTGGAAAACCAGGCTGTGGTGTCAATCCTTTGCGAGGTCAAAATAATGTTCAAGGTGCTTGCGATATGGGCTGTATGCCTTATGATTTCCCAGGCTATCAAAAAGTCAATAATCCAGAAGTAATCGACAAATTTGAAAAAGCTTGGCATGTGCCGTTAAATCGAAACACAGGTTTAACTTCTACTAAAGTCTTGCCAGCAGCAACGGCAGGAAATGTCAAAGGCCTTTATATTTTTGGAGAAGATCCAATTGTTACGGATCCAGACACAGGACATGTTCGTCAAGCTTTAGAAAGTTTAGACTTTTTAGTTGTTCAAGAATTATTTATGACAGAAACGGCTGCTTATGCAGATGTCGTTTTACCAGGCATCAGTTATGCAGAAAAAGACGGGACATTTACAAATACAGAACGGCGCGTGCAAAGAGTCCGTAAAGCTGTTGAACCAAGAGGACAAGCGCGAGAAGACTATGAAATTTTTTGTGAAGTCATGACACGAATGGGCTATCCTTGTGCGTATGAATCTGCAAAAGAAATTATGAAAGAAATTTCAGCTGTGACGCCTTCGTTTGGTGGAATTAATTATGAACGATTAGAGAAGGAGAGCTTACAATGGCCTTGTCGTAGCTTGACAGATCCAGGTACGCCGATTATGCATGTGGGCAGTTTTGCTCGTGGGAAAGGTTTATTTAAAGCAATTCCGTATAAGCAAGCACAAGAATTACCAGATGAAGAGTACCCGTATTTAATGTCGACAGGCCGAATGCTTTACCATTACAATACGCGAGCAATGACAGGACGAACGGAAGGGATTAACCAAATAGCGAATCACTCTTATATTGAGATAAATGCAGTCGATGCACAAGCTCTGGGAATCCAAGAAGGTGACAAAGTGGAAGTTCATTCTCGACGTGGCAAAATTGAAACCTATGCGGCTGTCGGAAATCGAGTATTTCCGCAAGAAGTCTTTATGACATTCCACTTTCCAGATGGGAATGTTAACGAAATCACCAATGCTGTATTTGATGATATCGCCACAATTCCTGAATATAAAGTTTGTGCCGTTGCGATTAAACCAGTGAATAAATAAAAAAAGGATGGTTAAAACATGATCGAGTTGGAAGAAGCACGAGAGAAAATGACCCAACATATGAAGAGTCAATGTGAAACAGAAGAAGTGGCGCTGCTTGATTCCTTGGGGCGGATTAGCGGAGAAACCATTTTTGCAGAGACAGCGATTCCTCATTTTCCTCGTGCCGGGATGGATGGGTATGCCGTTCGTGCAGTAGAAACACGAGGTGCGACTGCTGAAAGCCCAAGTTGTTTAAAAGTCGTCGGTTCTTTAGTGGCAGGGGATTCCATGTTTTATTGTAATCAGACGAATAACTGTGCGATTAAAATAACAACAGGTGCTTTTATTCCAACCGATTTTGATGCTGTAGTGCCACAAGAATGGACGGATTTTGGGCAAGACCATGTTAAAATTTTTCGCTCTGTCACTGCGGGCCAAAACTATGCGGAAATTGGAGAAGATATTGCTTTTCAGCAAAAAATTTTAGCAAAACATCAACAGATTAATAGTCGCATGATTGGTTTGTTGGCAATGCAAGGGATTGATAAAGTTGTTGTTTTGAAGCGCATGAAGGTGGGGATTTTAGCGACCGGTAGTGAGTTAGTTTCTTTGGAAGAACCACTGTCAGTTGGGAAAATTTATAATAGTAATCTCTACATGTTAGTAGCTTTTGTCAAAGCGAGTGGCAATGAAGTAATCCACCTAGACCATTGTTCAGATGACCCTGAAGAATTAGCGAAGAGGCTGATTGAGATTTCACCAAAACTTGATGTATTAATTACTTGTGGTGGTGTTTCGGTAGGTGAAAAGGACAATTTACCTTTAGCGATTAAACGTATAGGAGGAACAGAGTTGTTTCATTTTGTAAACATGAAACCTGGAACCCCAGTTATGGGAAGTCAATTTCAAGAAACACTCATTTTAAGCGTTTCAGGCAATCCGTTTGCGGCAATGGTTAATTTACATCTTTTTTATTGGACATTATTAGCTACTTTTTTTAATTGTGTCGAGTTAAATCTCAAGGAACGAACAGTAATTTTAGCGCATGAATTAGCACCAAGTAGACTACGTCGATTTTACCGAGCGAAAGAAATAGATGGCACAGTAAATTTAGTGACAAAAAGTCATCTTTCATCCAATTTATCAAATACTTTAGAAACAAATTGCCTGCTAGAACAACCAGCTAGTGTACTACTCAAAAAAGGCGCGCTTGTAAAAGTCTATTATTGGCAAACTTGATGACAACCTGACCTAAGATTAGTATGAAAGTAAGAGCCTGGAACAAAAATCACTTTGGATTTTTGTTCCAGGCTTAAAAATTGATAAACGGCGGGAACAGAAGCAACACTACGCGTTGCTCCGATCTCAACAACTTCTAAGAGCTAAAGCTCTAAGAGTTGAAGGTCCTTCGGAAATAAGCCGAAATTCTCCAAAAATTAAAGAACAATTTTCGGAAATTACTTCTTATTTCTCGGAGTTAAGCACTTCTGTCCCGACCTCTTATTGCTTATCAAGTTTTAAGACTTAGACAAAAGTCTGGTCAGGCTAAGCGAAGCACGTAATTTTTGTCGCTTAACATTTTTAACTTCGATTTCTCACTAAAAAAAATTATGGATGCCAGATTGTTTTTTTGATGCAAGAGTGATACACTTGAAAAAGAAGTATTGTGTAAACGTTAACAAATGTCAAATGTGAGGTGGAGAAATGGTTCAAAGTAAGGAATTTACGCACTTGAATACACAAGGAGAAGTGCATATGGTTGATATTTCGGAAAAAAATGACACTGAAAGAACAGCCCTCGCTTATGGAGAAATTCACATGTTGGAAGCGACAGCAGAAGCGGTTCAGACCCAAATGATTAAAAAAGGTGAAGTATTACAGGTAGCAAGAGTAGCTGGGATTACCGCCGCAAAACGAACGTTTGAATGGATTCCTTTGTGTCATTTGGTTGCTTTGACAAAGTGTGAAATTCAGTTTGATTGGCGCAATCAAACTTGTTTAGAAGTACGTTGCTTTACAAAAACAGTGGGTTCAACTGGCGTTGAAATGGAAGCGCTAACAGGTGTGCAAGCAGCACTCTTAACAATTTATGACATGTGTAAAGCAATTGATCGAGGAATGACAATGACAAACATTGGTTTATTAGAGAAAAATAATGGACGTAGTGGTCATTTCATTCGTTCTTCAATTAAATCAAAGGAAAGTGATGAGTGAACAGCATGAAAGATGCATTTAACCGTGAAATTGATTATGTTCGTTTGTCTTTAACAGATCGTTGTGACTTACGTTGCACGTATTGCATGCCAGCAACAGGTCTTTGCTTTTTAAAAAAAGAGCAGCTTCTAACAGATGATGAGATTATTTTTTTACTGAGGATATTAGCGAAAGAAGACATCAAAAAAGTTAAATTAACAGGTGGTGAACCGCTTGTTAGACCAAATTTACTCTCTTTAATTAAAAGGATAAAGCAAATCTCAGGCATCGAAAAAGTAACCTTAACGACTAATGGCATGAAGTTAGCTCGTGAGGCTCAAGGATTAAAAGAGGCGGGCTTGGACGGCATTAATATTAGCTTAGACACTTTGGATCCAGAAGAATTTCGAGAAATAACAAGAGTTGGTCAGTTAAGGAATGTTCTGGCGGGCTTAGAACAAGCGATTGATGTGGGATTACCTAATATCAAAATTAATACTGTAGCTAGGAAAGAGCTAAGTGAAGCAACAATTGTAGAACTGGCTGAAATCGCTAAGAAAGAGACTGTGCATCTTCGTTTCATTGAAATGATGCCAATTGGATTAGGGAAGGAGCATCCAGGTAAGCAACAAGAAGAAGTAGAAGCCATTTTAACCAAATATTATGGAACGTTGCAACCATACCAAAAACCATTGGGCAATGGCCCTGCTAGTTATTACGCCTTAAAAGATTTTAAAGGGAAAATAGGTTTTATTAGTGCATTAGGGCATTGTTTTTGCGAGACGTGCAATCGAATCCGAATTACTGCAGACGGCCATTTAAAAACGTGCCTGCATTCTGCAGACGGCTACTCGTTAAAGGAAGCTTTAGCTAAGGAACAAACAGCAGAATTGTTAGGGATTATCAAGAGTGGCATTGCCTGTAAGCCTGAAAAACATCTTTTCTTGGAACAACAAGGAGAACAACGATTTATGTCACAAATAGGAGGGTAAGTATGAAAACAGGAGAAATTATTGCAATAAATATTAGCCCGCGAAGAGGCACACAGAAAAAGGAAATTCCTGAAGTCAACTTAATTAAAGGTTTCGGATTAGAAAATGATGCGCACGGCGGGAATTGGCATCGACAAGTCAGTTTGTTATCTTTTGAAGAAATAACGGCTTTCAATGAAAAAGGAGCTCGGGTTGGCAATGGTGCTTTTGGGGAAAATATAATCGTATCAGGGATTGATTTACGTCAATTACCTGTTGGAACGAAAATGAAAATAGGCGATTCCGAATTGGTGGTTACTCAAATTGGGAAAGAGTGCCATAAACACTGTCAGATTTACGCGCGAGTGGGCGATTGCATCATGCCTAGAGAAGGAATCTTTGCAGTCGTTGTGACAGAAGGTCATATTAAAAAAGGAGACCAGTTAGACGTTGTTTAAAGTGGGCATTGTAACATTAAGTGATCGTTGCTTTCAAGGGCTTGCTGTCGACCAATCGGGTCCCTTGATTCGTGAACAGTTACCTGCGCTCTACCAGGTAACCAAACAAACCATTTTACCAGATGAAGAAAATCAATTAGTAGAGCTATTGCAAGAGTGGTCTAAGACCTGTGATTTGATTTTAACGACAGGCGGCACAGGGTTGAGTGAACGGGATCGGACCCCAGAAGCTACCTTACGTGTAGCAGAGCGAATCATTCCTGGGATCAGTGAGGGCTTGCGTCAACTTAGCTTGGAAAAAACACCATTTGCTATGTTAAGTCGAGGCGTTTCTGTTCAAAGAGGACGCACGCTCATTGTTAATTTGCCTGGTAGCCCGAAAAGTGTAACAGGACATTTGCATTTTTTGTTGCCTGTTTTGCCCCACGCTTTGAATTTAATCACAAATAAAAAAATCATACATGAGGAGGAATAAACCATGAAAACAATTCGAACAGAAGAGGCAGTTGGCCTTCCATTGAGTCATGATATTACGCGAATTGACTATGGGAAGACCAAGGAAGTGTGTTTTAAAAAAGGACATATAGTTGTTCAAGAAGATATTCCAATTCTTTTATCATTAGGGAAAAAACATCTGTTTATTTCCTTGGATCCAGCAGAAATACATGAAGAAGAGGCAGCGACATTTTTGTATAACCTGTTAACAGATGACTCATGTCAGCCGAGTGAAGTCCATGAAGGAAAAATTGTTGCTAAAGCTAGCACGAGAGGTCTTTTAAAAGTCAATCGAGAAAAATTAATTGCTTTAAATGAAATTGAAGGTCTCGCCTTGTCAACTAAAGTTACCAATATAGAAGTTCAGAAAGATGAAAAAGTTGCAGCCTTTCGAGTGATTCCACTAACAATTTCTAAAAGCCAATTAGAAAAGGCACGCCAGTTCAGCACGTCTGAGCCACTAATCTCTGTGAAACCTTTCAAAAAAATACGGGTCGGGATTGTAACTACTGGCAGTGAAGTTTACACAGGATTGGTTGAGGATGCTTTTTACCCTGTGTTAAAAGCCAAGTTCTCCGCGTATCCTTTAGTTACGATTGTCAAGCAAGAAATTGTCGATGATCAGCCGCAAAAAATTACTGTTGCGATCAAAAAGATGTTAGCACAAGGGCTTGATCTGATTGTTTGTACAGGTGGTATGAGTGTAGATCCTGATGATTTGACACCGTTAGCAATTAAGCAGACAGGTGCTGAAATCGTAACCCATGGGACACCAGTCTTACCAGGCTCAATGTTTTTGCTAGCTTATAAAGGAGAGCAAACGATCATTGGCTTACCAGGTGGTGTTTTATTTTCAGAAAAAACGGTTTTTGATTGGTTGTTACCAAGATTAATGGCCAAAGAAGTGATTAAAAAATCTGAAATTATTGACTTGAGTTATGGCGGGTATTTATAAAAGAAAAGAGGCGTTCAAATGTCTAAACAAAAAAAGACTGTGTTCTTGCTTAGTTTATTCAGTTTAGTTGCCCTAATTGCTGCATGTACAAATCAGCCGCAAAAAGAAACAGTTTCAACAAAAAAAGAAGAAATAACCCTTGCGGCAGCAGCTAGCTTAGAATCAGTCATGGAGAAGAAAATTATTCCAGCCTTTGAAAAAGAGCATCCAGATATTCAGGTAACTGGAACCTATGATAGTTCTGGAAAATTACAGATGCAAATTGAAAAAGGCCTAAAAGCCGATGTATTCTTCTCGGCTTCGACAAAACAAATGAATGCATTGGTTGCAGAAAAACTAATTAATAAAAAAAGTGTCGTTCCTTTATTGGAAAACCAGCTTGTTCTTATTGTGCCTAACCAAGATCAAGCAAAGTGGCATGATTTTTCTGATTTAAAAAAAGCCCAAATGATAGCAATTGGTGATCCTGCGAGTGTTCCAGCTGGTCAATATGCCGAAGAAGGCTTAAAAGCTTTAGGCGCTTGGTCTTATGTAGAAAAACACGCAAGCTTTGGCACGAATGTAACAGAAGTCCTTGAATGGGTAGCGAATGCAAGTGCAGAAGCTGGCTTGGTTTATGCGACAGATGCAGCAACCAATTCAAAAGTAGCGATTGTTGCGGCCATGCCTGAAGCTGCTTTGAAAAAGCCAATCATCTATCCAGTTGGTAAAGTTGCCGCCTCTAAGAAACAAAAATCAGCGGATGCTTTTTTAAATTTTTTACAGAGTCAACAATGCAGAAAATATTTTGAAAATATTGGCTTTAAGTTAACAAAGTAGGTGGGAAAATGGATGTTCGACCAATTCTTTTATCTTTTCAGACAGCAATAATCGCCATTTTATTTACTTTTGTTTTAGGAACAGGCGTTGCGTATATTGTTTTTCGTTTGAAAAATCGTAAATTAAAAATTCTTTTGAATAGTTTATTTACGTTGCCATTAGTTTTACCGCCGACTGTTTTTGGTTTTTTTCTCTTAACTATTTTTGGTGTTCAGCAACCAGTGGGCCGGTTTTTACTTGATTTTTTTGCCATTCAAGTTGTTTTTTCGTGGCCAGCTACGGTTATTGCTGCCGTTGCTGTTTCATTTCCTTTAATGTATCGTTCAGCCTTAACGGCGTTTGAACAAATGGATAGTGAATTGTTGGCGGTAGCCCAGACACTCGGGTTTTCGGAAAGTCGATATTTTAGAAAAATTGCGTTACCTTTGTCGATGAACGGTCTCTTGGCCGGTGGCGTGTTAGCCTTTGCCCGTGGGTTAGGCGAATTTGGAGCGACGACAATGTTAGCAGGGAATATTGCTGGCAAAACAAGAACGCTTCCTTTAGCTATCTACTCTGCTGTAGCAAGTGGGGATTGGCGTTTAGCCAATCAATATGTTGTGATTATGTTATTACTTTGCCTGATTATTTTATTTTTTACGGAATTTTTTAGTCAGCGCGCTTGGAGAAGATCGGAATGAGATTAATTGTTGATATTCAAAAAGAATTGAAAAGTCATACTTTGCAAATTCAGTTTGAAACAAAGACTCAAACAACAGGAATTTTAGGTGCTTCTGGTTGTGGCAAGAGTATGCTGTTAAAATGTATTGCGGGTGTTGAGACTGCGGATAAAGGTCAGATTGTTTTAAATGATCAAGTCTTATTCGATGCTGAACAAAAGATCAATTTGTCGCCGCAACAACGAAAAATTGGTCTTTTGTTTCAACAGTATGCGTTGTTTCCTCATTTGTCGGTAGTAGAAAATCTGACGTGCGTGACAAAAGATTTACAATTGGTCACTCAATTGCTTGCGTCTTTTCACTTAACTAAAGTCCAACAACAATATCCTAGTCAACTTTCTGGAGGACAAAGACAACGAGTGGCTTTTGCGCGAATGCTAGCGGCTCAGCCGGCTTACCTGTTATTGGATGAGCCATTTTCCGCATTAGATGCACCCTTAAAGGAAGAGCTGCAAATTGAACTTCAACAGCGATTAAGTAATTTAAATCAACATACCTTAATTGTGAGTCATAGTTTAGATGAACTGTATAAGTTATGTCAGAGTTTAGTGATAATCACAAAAAACCAAACACTTTTTGGTGCAACAAATCAATTATTTAACCAACCTCAAACGATTGAAGCAGTTAAACTCACTGGTTGTAAAAATATTTGGCCTGTCAAACGCATAGATGCGCACAGAGTCCAAGTGATTGGCTGGCAACAAACACTAACGGTTACACAAGAAGTTCCTAGTTCTTGTCATTTTATTGGAATTCGGGCCCATGATTTCACAACAGAACCGCAGGCAACCAATCAGATCGAAGTGCATCACTTACAAACATTGTCAGCACCTTTTGAACAAAGTGCTTGGTTTCAACACCAACAAACCAAAATTTGGTGGAAAGGCAGCAATAGACTCAATCCGAAAGTTATTACTCAGTTATCCATTCCACCTACAGCAATTATGCCATTATGTCTATAAAATAGAAAAAGATTACGTGAAGCGGTTGACATATGATTGCATCTTCATTTATAATAGATTCATGAAAGGTTATTCATGTAAACGGAATAATCGCTATTATATAGGGAGTGAAGGTGTTTAAATGCAAAAGAGTTATAAACTAGAAGGACTTGATTGTGCAAGTTGTGCAGATAAAATTGAAAAATCTGTCCAAAAAATTCACGGAGTAGAAAAAGCGCGTGTGGACTTCATGGCTGAAAAGATGACACTGGAGGTTGAATCAGGACATGATTTAGAAGTCGAAAATGAAGCGCGTGCAGTGATTGGTAAGTTAGAACCAGATGTCAAAGTTATTTCTTTAAAAGATGTCAAAGAAGAAGAGGGACGTAATCCAAATAAGAATCGCTTAATTCGTATCATTATTGCATTTGTTTTATTTTTAGCACTTATTATCATTAAACCAAGTAATAATTGGGTTGCTTTGGCGTCTTATTTAGTCGTTTATGTCTTAATTGGTGGCGACATTGTCAAACGAGCGGTAACGAATATTTTTCGTGGGGAAGTGTTTGATGAAAATTTCTTAATGTCTGTGGCAACGATCGGGGCATTCTTTATTGGGGAATATCCCGAAGCTGTGGCAGTAATGTTGTTCTACCAAGTCGGCGAATGGTTCCAAAGTGCTGCGGTTGATCAATCCAGAAAATCAATTGCCAAATTAATGGATATTCGTCCAGATTCAGCAAATCTTTTAGTAAATGGACAAATAAAAGCGGTCGCTCCAGATACAATTGAAATTGGGCAACAAATATTAGTGAAACCAGGTGAAAAAGTTCCATTAGATGGTCAAATTATTGATGGATCAAGTATGGTAGATACCTCTGCGTTGACTGGTGAATCCGTTCCAAGAACGGTCAAAGTCGGCGATGAAATCTTAGGTGGTTTTATCAATAAAAATGGGGCCTTGACCATTAATGTTACGAAAAAATTTGGGGATTCAACAGTTAGCAAAATTTTAGATTTAGTTGAAAATGCTAGCAGTAAAAAAGCCCCTGCAGAAAACTTTATTTCTAAATTTGCTCGTTACTATACACCAGTTGTCGTTGTTTTAGCTATCCTATTGGCAGTGATTCCACCATTTATTTTCCCTGATACTTCTATTAATGAATGGGTTTATCGGGCATTAACGTTCTTGGTTATTTCTTGTCCATGTGCCTTAGTCATTTCTGTTCCTTTAAGTTTCTTCGGTGGAATTGGCGGAGCCAGCAAACTAGGTGTTTTAATTAAAGGAAGTAACTATTTAGAAATTTTAGCGAATACAGAAACAATTGTTTTTGATAAAACTGGTACGCTAACAAAAGGAAATTTTGTGGTTCAAAACATAACTAGTGTTGTCTTACCCGAAGAAGAGTTGTTGCGTTTAACAGCAACAGCAGAACAATTATCCACTCATCCAATTGCTATTTCTATTAAAGAAAGCTATGGCAAAGAAACTGTTCCAGCAACAGCAATTGAAGAGGTTGCCGGACACGGTATCAAAGCCACAATTGAAGGTAAAACAGTTTTAGTCGGTAATGCGAAGTTAATGAAACAATTTGGTATCGAAGCACCAGAAGTGAAGGAAGCGGGAACTTTAATTTTTGTCGCTATTGATAATCAATTTGCAGGCTATTTAGTGATTGCGGATCAATTGAAACCAGACGCCATTTCAGCAATAAAAGAATTAAAGGCTGAAGGGGTCAAACAAACTGTTATGCTGACTGGAGACAATCAACAAGTTGCAGAAGCTATTGCAAAAGAAGTTGGTGTTGACAAAGTTTATGCAGAACTTTTACCAGATGGTAAAGTGGATCGTTTAGAAGAGTTGTTAAAAGCATCTTCACCTAAAAACAAAGTTGCCTTTGTTGGTGATGGTATGAATGATGCACCTGTTTTAGCCCGGGCTGATGTTGGGATTGCCATGGGTGGTTTAGGAAGTGACGCGGCAATTGAAGCTGCTGATGTGGTGATTATGAATGATGAACCAAGTCGTATCGCCTCTGCGATTAAATTATCAAGAAAAACATTGAGAATTGTTAAACAAAACATTATCTTTGCGATTGCTGTTAAAATCATTGTCTTGGCACTAGGTGCATTAGGCTTGGCTTCAATGCAAGCAGCAGTGTTTGCTGATGTTGGTGTAACTATTATCGCTGTTTTAAATGCTATGCGTTGTTTACGTGTAGAAAAGATGAAAGATAATAACTAAGCCTTAAAAAGTACAGCTGAGACGAACGTTTTTAGCTGATTATCAGGTTTTGAGCGTGGGACAAAAATCACTTTGACTTTTTGTTCCACGCTTTTTCTCCTACACAATTTCTATTCGTTCTTAAATTGCCAGAGTTCTTGTAAAGAAATCTTTAAATTTTTCGCTTTGTGGCATATAATAAGAAAGAATTTGTACGAAAATTGCGCTTCGCTTTTTTTTCATGGTACAATAAGCAAGAATGGATTGATTTACAGGAGGGAACCTCAACATGGCATCAAATGAAAAAACACGATATAAAGCAATCATTGCAGACCATACGTATACAATTATTGGCCAAGAGTCAAAACAACATATGGATTTAGTCACAAAAATTGTCAACGAACAACTGGCGGAAATTAAACATCTTTCTCCGCAAACTGATACGGAACAAGCTTCTGTTTTATTAGCAATTAATGCAATTTCAGATCAACTAAAAAAACAAGAATATGCTTTAAAATTGGAAAAACAAGTAGCAGATTTAAAACAGAAAACCATTCGTTTGGCTGAATTAGAGAATCGTGTGCGCCGAATGGAAATTATCGAAGAAGAAGCACGGGATGTTTTGAAAAAGAATGGACAAGAAGATGTAGAAATTCATAATCATGTGGAAGCCCAACAAATTTTGAATGAAAATCGAAAACAGCAGATTCAAAATAAAGGTGTTTCGGAGTAGTTCCTGAAAGGATGACAAGATGTTAACAATACTTATTTTATTACTTTTAGCCTTTGGATTTTATACAGGAGCTAAACGAGGCTTGATTTTACAAGTGCTCTATTCGGTAGGTTACTTAATTTCATATTTTGTTGCTCGAACCTATTACAAAGAGGTCGCTTCTCATTTAGAATTGTATATTCCATATCCATCGGTTACGCCAACGTCAAAGCTTGTCTTTTTTAATCAAGAGATTTCTTTAGACTTGGACAAAGCCTTTTATTCAGCGGTTGCGTTTCTATTATTGCTGTTTGCAGGCTGGTTGGTCGTTCGTTTTTTAGCTATCTTTTTACATGGATTAACATTTATTCCAGTTTTGAAACAGGTAAATGGACTATTAGGTGGCGTATTAAGTGTTCTTGTGTTATACGTGGGTCTTTTTCTAGTGTTAGCTACGGCGTCAATGATTCCGTCAGATATTGTCCAAAATCAGTTTCGGTCAAGTGGCTTGGCACGAGGCATTGTAAAAAATACCCCAATTCTAACAAAACAAGCATATGAATTATGGGTTGAACCAATTACGAAATAAAGCTGAATGGGACTGAGATAGAGATAAGAAGTAAGTGAGCAAAGCGAAACTTCTTATGTTATGTCTCAGTCTTTTAAACAAATGAAAAAGTTAGAAAAGTAGGTGGAAAAATGAATCAGCGTATTCTATCAACATTAGGGTTTGATAAAGTAAAACAACAGTTGTTGCAATTTATTGTGACAGCTCAGGGGACAAACGAAGTTTCGGAATTATTACCGATTGCTGATGAAAATAAAATTCAAGCATGGCTAAATGAAACACAGGATGGTTTAAAAGTTCAACGATTACGTGGTGGAATCCCCATTCCTAAATTAGAAAATATCCAACCACACATGAAACGGATTGAAATTGGTGCGGATTTAAATGGCATAGAATTAGCACAAGTAGGCCGTGTCTTGTCGACTACTTCAGAACTGACTCGTTTTTTTGATGAGTTAAGTGAAAATGAAGTGGATTTTGAACGTTTATATATGTGGCGAGAGCAACTAGAAGTTTTGCCTGAATTAAATCGCCAACTCAAACAAGCCATTGATGATGATGGCTACGTCACAGATGAAGCTTCGCCAGCCTTAAAGGCAATTCGGCAAAATATTCGACGTAGTGAGCAGACCATTCGAGAAGAACTAGATAGTATTATTCGTGGGAAAAACGCACGTTACCTTAGTGATGCCCTTGTTACTATGCGAAATGAACGCTACGTGATTCCAGTCAAACAAGAATATAAAAATATTTTTGGTGGCGTGGTTCACGACCAAAGTGCTTCAGGACAAACCTTATTTATTGAACCTAAACAAATTTTAGAAATGAATAATCGCTTGCGACAACAACAAATTGCCGAAAGAAATGAGATTACTCGCATCTTGGCAGAACTGTCGGCCGAGTTGGTCCCTTATCGCCGTGAAATTACGCATAATGCCTATGTCATCGGTAAACTTGATTTTATTAATGCTAAGGCACGACTAGGAAAAGAACTAAAAGCAGTTGTTCCAGAAATTAGTCAAGCAAATCATGTAGTTTTTAAACAAGCCCGGCACCCGCTATTGGATCCAGAAAAAGCTGTAGCCAATGACATTGTGATTGGAGAAGAATATCAAGCAATTGTGATTACAGGGCCTAATACCGGCGGGAAAACCATTACTCTGAAAACGTTAGGTCTTTTACAATTAATGGGTCAAGCTGGATTACCTATTCCAGTTGAAGAAGAGAGTAAAATGGGGATTTTTACAGAAGTATTTGCGGATATCGGGGATGAACAATCGATTGAACAAAGTTTAAGTACTTTCTCTTCACATATGACGAATATCGTGTCTGTCTTAAAGAAAGTCGATCATCAAAGTTTAGTACTATTTGATGAATTAGGTGCTGGGACAGATCCGCAAGAAGGGGCCGCTTTAGCTATTGCCATTTTAGATTCATTGGGTGCTAAAGGAGCCTATGTGATGGCAACAACCCATTATCCTGAATTAAAAGTGTATGGCTATAATCGAGCTGGAACAATCAATGCCAGTATGGAATTTGATGTAGATACCTTGAGTCCAACCTATCGTTTATTAATTGGCGTGCCTGGCCGAAGTAATGCTTTTGAAATTTCGAAACGTCTTGGATTAGACAACAGTATTATTGAAGCTGCAAAACAAATAATGGACGGTGAAAGTCAAGATTTAAACGAAATGATTGAAGACCTGGAAAACCGTCGCAAAATGGCCGAAACTGAATATTTAGAAGCTCGCCACTATGTCGATGAATCGGCGGCTTTGCATAAAGAACTGAAAGAAGCCTATCAAGTGTTTTTTGAAGAACGAGAAAAAGAATTACAAAAAGCGCGGAAAGAAGCGAATAAAATTATTGCAGAAGCGGAAGAAAATGCGGAAACTATTATTTCTGATATTCGCAAAATGCAATTGGAAAGTGGCCAACAAGGTGGTGTCAAAGAACATCAGTTAATTGATGCGAAAACACAACTTTCTCAATTACACCACGAAGAAACCAAGCTTGCTAAAAACAAAGTGCTGAAGAAGGCGAAAGAACAGAAAAAATTAAAAGCTGGCGATGAAGTAATTGTCAATACTTACGGCCAACGAGGGACATTATTAAAAGACAACGGCAAAGGACAATGGCAAGTCCAATTAGGCATTTTAAAAATGAACGTATCTGAAGAGGATATGACGCCTGTCGCTCCACAAAAAGAAGCAAAACCAAGAGTTACAACGGTTCGTTCTGCAGAAAGCAGTCATGTTGGCACACAACTAGACTTACGTGGCAAACGCTACGAAGAAGCATTGGCAGAAGTTGACCAATACATTGATGCTGCGATTCTAGCGGGCTATCCACAAGTAACCATTGTTCACGGCAAAGGAACAGGTGCATTAAGAACTGGAATAACGGAATTTTTAAAAAATCACCGCAGTGTGAAAAGCTATGAATTTGCGCCACAAAACCAAGGTGGTAATGGTGCGACTGTCGTAAAATTCCAATAAACAAGGACTTACAATAAGTAAGCAGAACACTCGCTATCTTAGAGATGACGTGTTATACTAAGCATGTAATAAGAGTAAAGAGTAGGAGGTTTGTGAAATGACACAAGCAATTACCGATAAAGATTTTGCAACAGAAACAGATGAAGGATTAGTCTTAATCGACTTTTGGGCAACTTGGTGTGGCCCTTGTCGTATGCAAGCACCCATCTTAGAACAATTATCTGAAGAATATGATGAAGACGAAGTGAAAATCGTCAAAATGGATGTGGATGAAAATCCTGCAACACCAGCAAGTTTTGGAATCATGAGCATCCCAACATTGCTATTGAAAAAAGATGGCGAAGTTGTTGAAAAAGCAGTCGGTGTTCATACAAAAGACCAATTGCAAGCAATGATTTCCAAACACTTATAAACGTTGATTAGTCATTACGAATAGTCTGATTCAGTCTGAAGGGAAATCTTTAACGATTGTCTTTTCAGGCTGTTTCTTTCGTACATAAAGTAGCGGCTTTTTTTGTTTAATTACAAAAAGAGGTGTATAATAGACGAAGCATTTTGTTAGAAAGGAAGTATCGTATGAACGAACGAATAAAAAATAAATTAGCACTGCTTCCTGATCAACCTGGTTGTTATTTAATGAAAGATAAAAACGGCACGATTATCTATGTTGGGAAAGCCAAAATTTTGAAAAACCGTGTCCGATCTTATTTTCGTGGTAGCCATGATACTAAGACAGAACGATTAGTCAGTGAAATCGATGATTTTGAATATATTGTGACAGAATCGAATATTGAAGCACTTTTATTAGAAATTAATTTAATCCATAAAAATAATCCCAAATATAACATCATGTTAAAAGACGATAAAACCTATCCTTTTATCAAAATCACAAACGAAAAATATCCTCGTTTAATGATTACTCGAAAGGTTTTAAAAGATAAAGCGTTATATTTTGGCCCATATCCAGATGTAAATGCAGCGAATGAAACAAAGAAACTGTTAGATCGGCTTTTTCCTTTGCGAAAATGTAATCCGTCGCAAAAAACACCTTGTTTGTATTATCATTTAGGACAATGTCTGTGTCCCTATGCTTTTGATGTGGATCCGCAAGTCTACAAAGATATGGTGGAAGAGATTAAAGGATTTCTCTCTGGTGGACATACAGAAATTCAGGACCGCTTACAAGAAAAAATGGCTTATGCAGCTGCACATATGGAATTTGAAAAAGCTGCAGAATTTCGCGATCAAATTAAAGCGATTGAAACAGTTATGACCCGCCAAAAAATGACGAATGTAGATTTAATTGATCGTGATGTGTTTGGTTATGCTGTTGATAAAGGCTGGATGTGTGTCCAAGTATTCTTTGTCAGACAAGGAAAATTAATCGAACGTGATGTATCGATTTTTCCATTTTATGATGATGCCAGTGAAGCATTTTTAACTTTTATTGGACAATTTTATCAAGAGAATGAGCATTTTGTGCCAAAAGAAGTCTTGATTCCTGATGACATTGATAAAGAAAGCGTCGAAGCTTTATTAGCTACGAAAGTCTTGCAGCCGCAACGGGGAGAAAAGAAAAAACTGGTTAAATTAGCCAGTAAAAATGCTGCAGTTGCTTTAAATGAAAAATTCGATTTGATTGTACGGAAACAAGAACGAACAATTGGCGCAGTTGAAAAATTAGGCAATGCGATGAACATACCTGCGCCCATTCGAATTGAAGCATTTGATAATTCAAATATTATGGGAACAAACCCTGTTTCTGCGATGGTTGTGTTTATTGACGGACGGCCAGCTAAAAATGAGTATCGAAAATATAAAATAAAAACTGTGCAAGGTCCTGATGATTACGCTTCTATGAGAGAAGTCATTTATCGCAGATATTCACGAGTTTTAAAAGAAGGCTTGCCTTTTCCTGATTTAATTTTAATCGATGGTGGTAAAGGCCAAGTCGATGTTGCTAAAGATGTGTTAGCCAATCAACTAGGAGTCGATATTCCTGTAGCTGGATTAGCCAAGAACGACAAGCACAAAACGAGTGAACTTTTATTTGGTCCAAACTTAGAAGTTGTACCATTGGAAAGAAACTCACAAGAATTTTTCTTGTTGCAACGAATCCAAGATGAAGTCCATCGTTTCGCCATCACATTCCATCGTCAATTACGTAGTAAAAATAGTTTTGCTTCCAAATTAGATAACATTGAAGGCTTGGGACCAAAACGCAAAAAAAATCTTTTAAAAGAATTTAAATCGCTTAAAAATATTACGGCAGCCAGTGTTGAAGAATTAAGAAAAGCTGGGTTACCTGAAACTGTCGCGAAGAATGTGTATCGTCATTTGCACCAAGAAACAACCTCTGAGATAGAAAAATAAATGAAAACAAGCCAGAGGTCGGGACAGAAACGTTTAGCTCCGAGAACCAAGTAGGTACTGTTCAACATCTATTTGCTTTGCAAATAGTGTTTCTCAGCAATAAGAAGGAATTTCCGAAAATTGTCATAAAACACAACGAGGAACGAGTTGATGTTGCATGATACACTACACTCCGTTTCGTTCGCATCAATTTCTAAGCATGGAACATGCTAGAATTGAAGGACCCGGTGCTCTTTAATTTTTGGAGACTAAGTAGGTATTGTTCATCATCGAATCACTACGTTCTTCGTGATTCTCAACAATTTCGGCTTATTTCCGAAGGACCTTCACCAAGTAGGTACGATGATTTCATCTGTTCATGCTTCACAGTGAAACATCGCAACTCTTAGAGCTGGAGCTCTTTTGAAGGCTGTACTGTGACGAGACGCATGTCGAGAAAACACCTTAGAAGTTGTTGAGATCGGAGCAACGCGTAGTGTTGGTTCTGTTCCCGCCGTTTATAAGGTTTTAAGCCTGGGACAAAAATCCAAAGTGATTTTTGTCCCAGGCTCTGTTTTTTTTATTCAATTTTTTCATGAAAAGTTGAACTCTCAAGAAAATATGATAACGATTTCTTTCGTGATATACTAATACTAACTTAAAAGAGAGGACGTCTGATCATGAAAATACTAACGCCCGTTTATCAAATAAAATTTAAAAAAGTATCAAATCAATTACTGATTGATGAGCGTTTAATGAATGAATTGGGTACGTGGCTGAATCGTACAGGTCGAATTTGGGCCTGTCAATCATCAAAATCGGCAAAGGAATTTAAAAATACATTTTATGAAAGCACAGGCTTGACCGCAAATGAAGTGCATATTTCTGCCGAGACGGATGGTCTTTTTCGCTTAGCAGAAAATAAAGCGTCTGATTAAAGTGCAACATCTTTCCATAACAATTGTCATTGACAAGCCAACACAGGAAAGATACGATATGAGTAACTAAACAGCGGTTTAGAAAAAGTGAAGGGGGCGTTTATGTGTTAGAGGTAAAAGAGTTAGTCAAAACCTTTGGGGATTTTAAAGCAGTTGATCATGTATCCTTTACGATACCAGACGGGAAAATTTTAGGATTAATTGGCCAAAATGGTGCCGGGAAAACAACTACGTTTCGCTTGATTTTAAATTTTTTAACACAAGATAGCGGGTCGGTTTTATGGAATGGTCAACCATTAAATGAAAAAGAGTACAATATTATTGGTTATTTACCAGAAGAACGGGGTTTATATCCTAAAATTACGATTGAAGACCAACTAATTTATTTCGCTTCGTTGCGGGGAAAAACTAAAAAAGAAATTGAACCTAAAATTGACTTTTGGATGGAAAAATTTCAAGTTAAAGGCAAAAAAACAGATAAAGTTAAATCTTTATCAAAAGGAAATCAACAAAAAGTTCAATTGATTGCGACACTTATTCATGAACCGAAGTTAATTATTTTAGACGAACCATTCAGTGGCTTGGATCCAGTTAATGCAGAATTATTAAAAGACGGCATTATTGAATTGAAAAATCAAGGTTCTTGTGTCATTTTTTCCAGTCATAATATGGACAATGTGGAAAAAATCTGTGACCATTTAGTCATGTTAAAAAATGGACGCATGGTTTTAGATGGTCAGGTTCATGAAATTCGACAACAATTTGGTCGAACAAAATTATTTTTAGAATCACCGTTATCTGTTGAGGAAGTTGCTGCTACAGCAGGTGTGAAAGAAGCACACTTGCGACAAGATGGCGTCTTAGAAGCGACATTAGAAAACGCTGAAGTGGGCAAAGTGTTGTTTGATAAAGCGACAGCCAACGGCTACATTCCAATGTTTAATCAACAACCACCAACATTGGAAGAAATTTTCAAAATGAAAGTAGGTGGGCAAGATGAGTAAATTTTGGATTATTGCGACTGATGTCTATAAGAAAAATGTGAAGTCGCTGTCTTTCTTAATCATGATTTTAGCGCCATTTCTTCTTGTAGGAATTGTTTACTTAGCGGGCTCTCTAGCTAGCGGTTTTTCAGGAGATACTACCATTGGTCTGGTTTCGGAAAATCAAGCGCTCGTTAAAGAGTTGACAAAGAATAAAACAGAGGACTTTTCTTTCAAAGCTGTTTCTTCTGAGAAAAAGGCCCAAGAACAATTAAAAGACGAGAAAATTGATGCCTATTTACTTTTGGACACTACAGATAATCAGATTTCTGGTCAGCTTTACTCTGAACGCTCTTTAGGAAATGCAACCGAGATGCTAATTCCTCAAATGTTAAACCAATTACAAACAATGGTGAATGCCAATCGTTTAAACCTAACAGCTGAGCAAGTTGCCATGTTGAATCAACAAGCAACATTTAAAAAAGCCAAAATTAGTTTTGATGAAAATGGTAAAATAAAAACAGGAGAAGATAACACAGGGATTCAAATGGCGTTAGCAATGGGGATAACAATTTTGTTATTTGTCTTCATCAGCAGTTATTCTTCAATTATTGCCCAAGAGATTGCTTCTGAAAAAGGCACTAGAATCATGGAAGTTATTCTCTCTAGTACAAAAGCGCAAACCCATTTTTATGGCAAATTAACTGGGGTTATTCTAGTAGCTTTAACACAAATTTTCATTTACGGAGTGGCGTTTGTTCTCGGCTATTCTCAATTGAAAAATCTTGATTTTATGAAAAGTCTATTAAGTGGTATTTCACCACAAAGTATTTTTTCATCAACCTTTATTTTTACATTAGGCTTTTTCATTATTGGTATTCTCGTTTTTGCTGTTTTGGCAGCACTTTGTGGTTCTCTTGTTTCCAAACCAGAGGATACAGCAAAAGCAGTTCAGCCCATCATGTATATTGGTTTAATCGGTTATATGATCGGCATTACGTTTGGGACGAATGATCCACAAAATATCGTGGTGAAAGTGACTTCCTTTATTCCGCTGATTTCGTCATACATTATGCCAGTACGCTTGGCGACCGAAACGGCATCAACAATGGAAGCAATTGTCTCATTAGTGATTTTGGCAGTTTTTGGAATTATTTTAACAATCTTCTCTGCTCGTTTATACAAATCAAACGTTCTTGTATACAGTGAAGGCGGCATGATTCAATCTTTAAAACAGTCAATTTCTATTTTAAAAAATGAACAAAAGCATAAATAATCCTTGTTTAACTCTAAAAGGACCCGGTAAATCAGTCAAAGTGACTGATCTGCCGGGTCTTTTTTAGGCACCGTTCGTCGTTCAACTAGACGAACGGTTAATTTTTTTTCAGGAATGTTCGTCTGATTTAATTGGTTGTATAGGTAAATAAATGAGTTTTCGGCTTGATACTGAATGGCATAATCAACAGTCGTAATATGCATCAACTCACTGACATAACTATTATCAAAGCCAATGACAGCGACATCGCGAGGAACGGCATAATTTAGATTTTCAAGTTCTGAAATAAACTCAGCTGCTACGTGATCATTATAAAAGGCCAAAGCTTCTGGCTTGTCGGTTAATTGTTGCCAGTAATGGGCAATTTTGCGACCAGAATGGTTAGTATACTGATCATTAATCAGCCACTCAGCTTGCCAAGGTGCCTGAGTGTTTTCATAAAAATCTTTCATTGCACGTTTTCGTGCGTGTGTGTTTAAATTTTCGGGATTACCGAGGACATGACCAATTTTTTGGTATCCTTGTTGTTGTAAATATTCTAAGGAACGATAATAACCAGAGTAATGATCAATGTAGGAAGAGTATATATTAGGTGAATCGATACGATGCCAGGTTGCTAAAGGACCATACGCGCTGTATGGCTCAATCACTGACCATTCATTTGTTCGTGTCAATAAAAACAAGCCATCTAATTGTTTGTATTTTAATTGGTTCAAGGCATCAATTTCTTTCTGCTGATCGCCATCTGTAAAAAATAAGGTTACGGAATAATTGTATTTTTTGGCAATTGAAATAAAGCGATTCAAGAAAATACCTAATGAACCTAAATAGCTAGGGGCTAAAAAGCCAATGGTTTTTGTGGCACCTGCTCGTAAATTCCGCGCCACATAATTCGGGGTATAATTTAATTCTTTCATTGCTTTGAGAATTTTTTCTTGACTATCGGCACTCACATATCCTTTTCCAGAAATTAAGCGAGAAACAGTCGATTTCGAGACACCGGCAACTTTTGCTACATCAATGATAGACGTCATTTTTTACCTCCAAAGTGGAATGTATTCTTATAAGAAGTATAGCATACATTTTTTTGAAAATAGTGCTTGACATGGGAACATTCCCATAATTTATCCTAAATATGTAAACGATAACAATTTAATCAAGGAGGAAGAAGACGGATGACAAGAGGAGCATTAAAAATTGCAACAATTGGTGGCGGTTCTAGTTATACACCTGAATTAATTGAAGGATACATTAAAAGAAAAGATGAACTGCCAATTAAGGAAATTTGGTTAGTCGATATTGAAGCTGGTAAAGAAAAATTGGAAATCGTAGGTGCAATGGCGAAGCGCATGATTAAAGCTGCTGGTTTAGATTGGGAAGTTCATTTAACATTGGACCGTGAAGCAGCCTTAAAAGGGGCGGATTTTGTTTCAACACAGTTTCGTGTAGGATTATTAGATGCTCGCATTAAAGATGAACGGATTCCTTTGTCCCATGGAGTATTAGGCCAAGAAACAAATGGCGCGGGAGGAATGTTTAAAGCATTTCGAACAATTCCTGTCATTTTAGCTATTATTGACGATATGAAACGCCTTTGCCCAGATGCTTGGTTAGTGAATTTTACTAATCCAGCTGGAATGGTTACGGAAGCTGCAATTAAACATGGCGGTTGGAAAAAAACAGTTGGCTTATGTAATGTGCCGATTGGTCATAGAAAACAAGCGGCCGAAATGCTGGGAATTCCAGAAGAAGACTTATTCTTTAAATTTGCTGGAATTAATCATTTCCATTGGCACCGCGTTTGGGACAAAGAAGGACAAGAGCGAACACAAGAACTCATTGATTTAATTTACGGACCTAAGCAAGAGCAAGAAAGTCATTTGAAAAATATTTTTGATGCGCCGTTCCATTATGAACAGTTAAAAGATTTAGGAATGTTACCATGTGGTTATCATCGCTATTATTATATTGAAGATGAGATGTTGAGGCATTCCATCGAAGAGTATGAACGGGGCGAAACAAGAGCACAAGTGGTTAAAGAAACGGAAGGTCGTCTGTTTGAATTGTATAAAGATCCCAAACTAGATTACAAACCAAAAGAATTAGAAGAACGGGGCGGCACACACTATAGCGATGCAGCTTGTGAAATGATTGCATCAATTTATAATGATAAACGAACGGATATGGTTGTTTCTACTGAAAATAATGGGACAATTACTGATTTACCGTATGATTGTGTTGTAGAAGTATCTGGACCTGTGACAGCACATGGCCATGAACCTTACAACTGGGGGGCCTTTCCACCAGCAGCACGAGGAATTATTCAAAATATGAAAGCTATGGAAGAAACGGTTATTCGAGCAGCCATCAATGGTGATTACGGCGCAGCATTGCATGCTTTCACTATTAATCCATTAGTTCCTGGCGGCGTCATGGCGAAGACCTTGTTGGACGAATTATTAATTGCCCACAAATCGCATTTACCGAATTTTGCAGATGCGATTAATAAAATTGAAGAAACACAACCAGAAACAGTCACATATGTGGCCGAATTAATGAAAAGTAATTAAAAAATATCGCACGCTAAAGATTCGTTTAGTGTGCGATACTTTTTTTAGAATAGGAAGCAAAGGATTCCGTTTTTTTCTTGACAGTAAAATGATAGGTTTGTTGCCGGAACAGCCATTGAATACCAGAGTAAATTAAAATTTCAGCAATAATAAACGTCGAAAGTTTCTGTGCGGAAAGGAATAATAGCGTTAAAATTAAAAATAAGACGACACAGGTATAAAAAACATGTTGCAATTTTTTAGAATTGATAATCGTGATTTCTTTGGTATCTTCAGTAACTTCAATGCGCCGATAAAATTGGAACCAGCCTTCATAGAACGTTAAAACATCTCCAGGATCAGCCTCAATTTCAATAGGTACATTAGTAAAAAGTTTCCCTTGATGCACACCATTTTTATAAAATGTAAAATAGCGTAACGCGCCCCAAGCTGATGTTTTTCGTGTCAATGTAATCTTCATGGTTTTCACCTCCGTCTTTATTTTGCCATAGTTTCGGTAAAATTGTATCCTACTAAAGTCCGATTCTCTCATTTTAGGGTCAGAATTGACAAAAGAAAGCAGAGGTGTTAATGTGGGAGTAATTAAACGAGGAGGTATAATTGTATGTTGGCATCTATCAGAATTTGGATTGACTTTTTGACAAAATAAATTGAATAAATCTTATCAAAAAGTCTGAAATTAAAATTCATGGGTGGCGTGTGTACTTTTATACGAAACTACAAGGATAGCGATTAGGCTGTCCTTTTTTGCGTACCCAAGATTCTTTCGTTTCAGAAATGAAAGAAGAGGGCAAAATGAAAAAATTAAGTATTCATCTGAAAGAAGTAAGTATTCACTTTTCGGGAAAACCAATTCTAGAAATTGATGAATTATTTGTATATGAAAATGAAAAAATTGGGATTATTGGTAAAAACGGTGCAGGAAAATCAACACTGCTCAATTTAATTATGGGTAAGATTCAATCAGACAAAGGAAAAGTTCAAAGATTGAACGACTTTCATTACTTGGCACAAGTAGCTGAAGAAATAACGAATGAACCAGAGAAAACTGACAAAAACTGTTTGCTAAATCAGAAAAATCAAAAACTAAGTGGTGGCGAAAAAGTCCAAAAACGCTTAGCAACATTATTTTCAGAGTATCCAACCGGGGTTATTTTAGATGAACCAACCACACATTTAGATAAAGAACATCGTCAGTTGTTAGTGGCAGATTTAACGTATTATTATGGGACCGTTTTGTTTGTTAGTCATGATCGCTTTTTCTTGAATCAATTAGCAGAGAAAATTTGGGAAGTTTCGGATGGACATGTCAAAGAATATTTAGGAAACTACGATGCGTATTGTCGTCAAAAAGAATTGGAACAGCAAACACGATATAATGTCTGTCATCAGTATCAAAAGGAAAAGAAAAAATTACAGGAATCTTACGCAAAGAAACAAGCACAAGCGCAAAAATCTAGTCATGTTTCAAAAAAACAAAAACAAAAGCAAATTAAACCTAGTCGGTTAGCTGGTTCTAAACAAAAAGATACCGTACAAAAAGCACTCCAAAAACAAGCGAAAGCGATTAATGCCAGAATTGACAGATTACCCGATGTTGCGCAAGCAAAACAAGAGCGAAAAATTATTTTTCCTACTAATAATCAGTTCTCTTTATACAATCCATATCCAATTAGAATTGAAAATTTAACTTTCGCTTATGAGAATCGAACAATTCTTAACCAAGTGAACGTTCAAATTCCTGTAAACGAAAAAATAGCACTTTGTGGAAAAAATGGTGCTGGGAAGAGTACCTTCCTTCAACAAATTGAAGCCCGTCACCCAGCCATTTACTTTTCTCCCAAAGTTCGGTTAGGAACGTATCATCAATTAGATTATCGATTAAAAAATGATGAACCACTGTTGACTTATTTATTGAAGCGGACAAATTATTCTGAAAAGATTGTGCGTTCACTTTTATATCGGCTAGGTTTTCAACAAGAAAATTTACAGACAAAGATATCTTCTCTAAGTGGTGGCGAAGCCATAAAAATTACTTTGGCGCAATTATTTATAGAACCAAATAATATCATCTTATTGGATGAACCCACCAATTTTCTTGATTTAGAGACAATCCAAGCACTTGAAGAATTTATAAGTGCCTATCAAGGAACAGTAATTTTCACTTCGCATGATGAAACGTTTGTGGAAAAAGTAGCCACCCGCACTATTTATTTAGAAAACGGGAAAATTATTGATAAATAAAAAAAGCAAACAAAAAGTCGCTAAAATAGCGACTTTTTGTTTAGACTTCTTCAATTGGTAAATAGGTGTATTCTGCAATTTCTGCGGCATGGGAGCCAGCAACATGTCCAGTGACAAATGCAGCTGTAACATTGTAGCCTCCAGTATAGCCATTAATATCTAAAAGTTCACCAGCAAAAAATAAACCATTGACTAATTTGCTCTCCATTGTTTTAGGGGTCACTTCTTTGAGGGAAATCCCACCGCCTGTGACAAAAGATTTTTCCAAAGGCAATGTTTTCGTAACAGTGAACTGAAAGTCTTTCAGTAGTTCCACAAAGGAAAGACGTTGCTTTTCTGTTAGTTGTTTGGCAGGCACTTCTTCAATTGCTAGTTTCTCTAGATAAAAAGTGAGCAGACGTTCTGGTATTAAAGAATGGAAGGCATTTTTTGCCACTTTATTTGGCTGTTCCTCAATCATGTAATCAACATTTTTCAGCACTTCTTCAAAAGATTTTGTCGGAAACACATCCAAGGCTACCGTGACAGGTTGATTACCGTTGCGAGTTAATTCTTGGTTAATAAAACTAGAACAGCGGAGCGCGGCAGGTCCTGAAATGCCAAAATGTGTAAACAGCATATCCATTTGATGATTAACTAAAGGTTTTCCTTTTTGGTTCAAAACAGTTAAATTAACATCTTGTAAAGAGAGACCTTGCAACGTTTTATCAAGGATAAAAGGTTCTTCAGAAATAATAGGTGATTCGGTAGGGTAGAGTGGGCTGATGGTATGCCCCATTTTTTTGGCTAGTTTATAGCCATCACCAGTTGCTCCTGTGGAAGGATAAGTGCGGCCGCCAGTTGTTAATACAACACACGGCGCATAAATTTTTTCCAGTTCGGTTTCAACGCCAATTATTTGATCGTCTTTTCGTAGTAATTTTGTGACCTGTGTTTTTGTAAAAACAGTGACTCCTAATTCGTTAATGCGGTTAAATAGCGCATCAACAATTGACTTCGATTTATCTGTAACAGGGAACATGCGTCCGTGATCTTCTTCTTTTAAGTGAATACCATTGGATTCAAAAAAGTTCATGATATCATAGTTATCAAATTGTGAAAATGCGCTGTATAAAAATTTTCCATTCCCAGGAATAAATGAAATGATTTCTTCTGCGGGCCGATTATTAGTTACATTACAGCGGCCGCCACCAGTCATTAATAATTTTTTCCCAACACGGCGATTTTTTTCAATCAATAATACTTGAGCACCAGCTTCTGCGGCCGCAATCGTGGCCATCATACCACTCGTCCCAGCACCGACAATAATTACATCAAATTTCTTCATAGTTCTCCTCCAATTCAATAGGTAGTGTACCATAATTACAGGATTTTTTCTGGATTTAAGGAAAAAATAAACGTTTGACTATGGTAATTTTTGAATTTTCAGTTAAAATAAACCTATAACAATGAGAGGATGATTAAATGGACGCAAAACAATATGTTAAAAATATTCAAGAAAAAATTCACCAATTAGACCAAGGTCAAACAGAATATTTACAAGCAGTCGATGAGTTTTTACCAACCGTAGAAGGTTTTTTAGAAAAAAATCCTCAATACATTGAAGCAAATGTTTTAGGTGTCTTGATTGAACCTGAACGTATTTTTCAATTTCGTGTGCCGTGGCAAGATGACCAGGGCAATTGGCATGTGAACAGAGGCTATCGTGTCCAATATAATTCAGCGATTGGACCATACAAAGGTGGTTTGCGGTTTCATCCAAGTGTGAATTTAAGTGTGATGAAGTTTTTGGCCTTTGAACAAATTTTTAAAAATAGTTTAACTGGTTTGCCAATCGGTGGCGGCAAAGGCGGTAGTGATTTTGATCCAAAAGGTAAGTCAGATGCTGAAGTGATGCGCTTTTGTCAAAGTTTCATGACCGAACTTCAAAAACATATTGGTCCAAGTACAGATGTTCCAGCAGGCGATATTGGCGTAGGCGCTCGTGAAATTGGTTATTTGTTTGGCATGTATAAACGCTTGCGCAACTATGATGCAGGAGTGTTGACTGGAAAACCTTTAGGATACTGGGGAAGCCAAGCAAGAACAGAAGCGACGGGTTATGGAACGGTTTATTTTGTTAAACATTTATTAGCAGATAAAAACGATACGTTTGAAGGCAAAAAAGTCGCTGTTTCTGGTAGCGGGAATGTCGCAATTTATGCCATGGAAAAAGCAACTGAGCTAGGCGCCACAGTAATCACATGTTCCGATTCGTCTGGTTTTGTCTATGATCCAGAAGGAATTGATGTGGCGTTAGTAAAAGAACTAAAAGAAAAAAATCGTGAACGCATTTCAAAATATGTTGAAACACGTAAAGGCGCAACTTATTATGACAAAGAATCTGTTTGGGATTTCGAAACAGCGTATGACATTGCGTTACCATGTGCAACACAAAATGAAATCAACGAAAAGCAAGCTGCTATTTTAGTGAAAAACGGAGTGAAAGTCGTGGCAGAAGGCGCAAATATGCCTTGTACACTAGAAGCAGTCGCCGTTTTTGCTAAATCAGCTGTAATTTATTGTCCAGGCAAAGCCGCTAATGCAGGTGGTGTTGCGGTTTCTGCATTAGAGATGAGCCAAAATGCTGAACGTTTAGCTTGGTCCTTTGAAAAAGTTGACGGTATGCTAGATCAAATTATGCAAAACATTTATGAGACTTGTCGTGATACAGCTAACGAATATCAGGCACGAGATAACTTTGTTTTAGGTGCGAATATTGCTGGCTTCGAAAAAGTAGCGGCAGCGATGCTAAGTCAAGGACTCGTTTAATAACAAAAAATGCTAGGATTTCCTAGCATTTTTTCTTGGTTTGTTTGATTAAGAGAATAAATATCTCTAATTAAATAGTTAAAATTAAACAATTGGTCTATCCAAAAGAATTTGCTTGAAAAAATGTCTAAAAACACGTAAAGTATACATGTAGTAAGTTTACTTTCGAGGAGGAAAAGGAATGTCACACATTCAATTAGATTATTCCAAATTAGCACCATTTGTTGCTGACCATGAATTGGAATACATGCAAATACAAGTCACTGCAGTGGACAAAGCATTACGTGAAGGTACAGGAGCTGGTAATGATTTTACTGGCTGGATTGATTTACCAGAAAACTATGACAAAGAAGAATTCGCGCGCATTAAAAAAGCAGCAGCAAAAATTCAATCTGACTCTGAGGTATTAGTAGTCATTGGTATCGGTGGTTCATATTTAGGTGCCCGTGCAGCAATTGAATTTTTGACACATTCATTTAATAATCTATTATCCAAAGAAGAACGGAAAGCGCCACAAATCTTCTTTGCTGGAAATAGCATCAGCTCAACTTATTTAGCTGATTTAATCAATGTGATTGGTGATCGTGATTTTTCTGTCAACGTTATTTCAAAATCTGGAACGACGACAGAACCAGCGATTGCTTTCCGCGTCTTTAAAGAGTTATTAATTAATAAATATGGCAAAGAAGAAGCCAATAAACGTATTTATGCGACAACTGACCGTGCTAAAGGAGCAGTAAAAGTTGAAGCTGATGCGGAAGGTTGGGAAACATTTGTGATTCCTGATGATGTGGGCGGACGTTTCACTGTTTTAACGCCAGTAGGTCTTTTACCAATCGCTGTTAGCGGTGCGGATATTGATCGTTTAATGGAAGGTGCAAATGATGCACGTAAAGAATACGGCGCAACGAGCGACTTAAAAGAAAACCAAGCCTATCAATATGCTGCGTTACGTAACATTTTATATCGTAAAGGTAAAACAACTGAAATGTTAATTAACTATGAGCCTGGCATGCACTATTTCTCTGAATGGTGGAAACAATTATACGGTGAATCAGAAGGAAAAGATGGCAAAGGTATTTTCCCAGCAGCCGCAGACTTTTCAACTGACTTACATTCCATGGGTCAATATGTTCAAGAAGGTATGCGTAACTTATTTGAAACAGTAGTTAAAATTGAAAATCCACGCCATAGCATTTCAATTCCAGAACAAAATGAAGACTTAGATGGCCTAGGCTATTTACAAGGAAAAGAAATTGACTTCGTCAATACAAAAGCGTTCGAAGGTACGTTGCTTGCTCACACAGATGGTGGTGTGCCAAACATGATCGTTAAAGTGCCAACAATGGATGCTTATTCATTAGGTTATGTTATGTACTTCTTCGAAATTGCAGTGGGCATCTCAGGTTACTTAAATGGGGTTAATCCATTTGACCAACCAGGTGTTGAAGCTTACAAACGCAACATGTTCGCTTTATTAGGTAAACCAGGTTTTGAAGAATTAGCAAAAGATTTAAATGCACGTCTATAATTTGTAAATAACAGAAGAAAAGAGCCAGAAACACTTACGTTTCTGGCTCTTTTCTTCTGTTTAAATTATTTTTCCAATGGTTCGTTCCATTTTTTAGGACTCCAAATGGTTCCTTCCAATGCAACTTGAAGACTTTCATTATCATCTTCTAATTGTTCAATATATTTGATGGTTTCCTCGATAATAAAAGAGTTGGGTTCTTCGCTGATTGACTGAAGTTGTTCTGCTAACCATGTATTTCTCATTTTTCTTCACCTCAAAATGTAGTCTATCATAGGTGAGCTTTTTAGTAATGAAACTTGCTTATTGGTTTTCCTTTAAAATAGCATAAATTCGTTCAATATCCGCTTGGGTACCTCTTAATTCATAGTCAGCTAAGAAGGGGAAGTTAAATTGTTCCGCATACTGTTTAGCTGTCAGGCAGTATTGGTGGTTAAAGTTTTTATTGCCGCTGCCCACCACGCCAGAGCAATAACGATAATTATTTTCAAAAGCAAGATATTCTCGCATGACTTCTGTTAAAATTTCGGTATTGCCGTTGTTGATGCCATCGCCACCATCTAAATAGGTAGGCACAAAGGTAAAAAATGGTTCTGTTTCTACTTCTAACGGAGAATTTTCCGAAATTTCTTTGAAAGTAATCGTAGGATTTTTTTCGTTTTGCTGATGTTGCTCTTCAGCATAAGTTGTTAAACGTTGAACAAATGAGCGTGTATTACCAGAGATTGAAATATATCGTATATTCATCAGAGATCCCTCCAAATAAATTTAATTGTTTACGTAAGTATAGCACATCTATGTGAAAAAAATTCAAGATCAATAATTATAAAGCGAAAAAAATAATGCCTTTTTATTACCTATTATAAAAGTGAAAATTTGTTATTTTAATTCATTTGGGTAAGTATTGAATTTTGCGAAAAACTTTGCTAAGATGGTAGAGTATTGAATAAAGAATGGTTGGGCGAAAGCTTCAAGGATTCAGTTCTTCAAGGGGTGAGAAGAACAATTTTTGAGTTTGCGCCTTTTTGCATACCTAAAACAAAAGGGCTGAGCGTATCTCTATTTCGCTAGTCCTTTTTCTTATATGCTAAAGGTGTAAAAACTAAGGAGGTGGAGACAATGGTACAAGAAGTACTAGAGCAAATCAAGGCAGCGGAAGATGCGGTGGAAGAGCATCGGCAACAAGCTAAGATGAATTGTCGTTTATATGAAGAGCAGAAGCAAGAACGTTTAGCTGAACTACGTCAAGAGAGTGAAGAAGCTGTTGAAAAAGTGCTGACGGATTCACTAGCAACGCAAGAAAAGATGTTACAACTTGAAAAAGAACAACTTTTAGATGAAACAAAGCGCACTGAACAAGCGCTTCACGAACGTTATGAAGCGAACAAAGAACAAGTCATTGATTCAATTATTGAGAGGGTGAAAGACGTTTATGGCAGTTAGTAAAATGGAAAAAATGACAATAATTGCCGCTGCCGAAAAAGAAGCAGCAATTCTACAAGCCATTCAAGGCTTGCAAATTGTCGAAGTAAAACGGATTTTTCATTCGCCTGAAGAAGAACAAGCCATAAAGAGTCAATATTCTTTTTTACAAGCAGAACAGTCAACTGAACAGCTACGTAAATATGAAACGATGCTACAACAATTGCAAGAGCTTCTTTTGTTTTTGACACGCTCTTCAGGAAAAGGCTTAAAGATAAAAAGAAAAGTCTATACCTTAGAAGAGTTGGAACAAACCTTTGATGAAGAAACATTACAAAGCTATTTGACGGAATTAAAGAATATTCAAGAATCTTTGAAACAAATTCAAACGGATCGTCAAGGATTAGAAGCAGAAGAAGAATTATTAGGCCGCTGGCAATATCTGGATGTTCTACCGCACAAACAGCAGTTAAAAAGTAGTTATGTCGTTCATGGTTCGATAAATCTAGCCAATAAAGCCAGTTTCTTGAGCGCTTTGTCTCAATGGCCAACGGTTTATTTTGAAGAAATTTATCAAAGTATGCATCATAGTTACTTTACACTCGTTTACCTGAAGGAACATCAGCAGAGTGTAACCGAGTTATTAAACCAATATAGTTTTGAACCACTCCAATACCGTTATGATGTTCCGCCTAAAGAGGCATATCAACAAGTCAAAGAACGATATGAAATTTTACAAAAAGAAGAAAAAATCTTAAAGCAACAACTGGCTTCTTATCATGATTTTTATGAATCGTTTTGCTTGGCTGAAGAAGTCTTATTGGCGGTTATCCAAAGAGAACAAGCACGTCAACATTTGTTAAATGCTTCATCATTTTTCATCTTGCAAACGTGGATTCCAGTCGAAGAAAAAGCCGAGATTTTGACAGCGATTGAAGAAAAAGTTCCTAAGGACGAAATAGCTCTTACTTTTGAAAATCCTACGAAGGCGGAAATTGAGACAGATATACCAGTTAAACTAGCGAATAATAAATTGGTGCAGCCGTTTGAAATGTTAACAGAGATGTATAGCTTACCAAAATATGAAGAAGTTGATCCGACACCTGCGATGATGCCGTTTTATCTAGTCTTTTTTGGCATGATGGTAGCGGATATTGGCTATGGCTTACTGATGCTACTCTTGTCTATTATTGCTCTGAAAGCATTTGTTTTACCGAGAGGCATGAAACGTTTTGCCGACTTTTTCTTGATTTTATCATTTCCAACAATTATTTGGGGCTTCATTTACGGTTCGTTTTTCGGTGCAGCATTACCGCCAACAATGTTTGGGATCAAATCACCATTTCCGATTTTATCAACGACCGAAGATGTAAATACGATTCTTATTTTATCGGTTATTTTTGGGTTTATCCAATTGGTTGTCGGTTTAATGATTAATGGGATTCAGTTATCAAAACAAAAGCGCTATTTAGATAGTATTAACGAAAGTTACGCTTGGTTAGGGATTTTGTTTGGTTTAGCATTGTTAGTCGTTGGTAAATTAGTGGTTAAAAATGAAGGCTTATTTACAGCAGGTGCGATTTTAGCTAGCCTTTCTGCCATTGCAATTATTGTGATTCCAATGATTCAATCGAAGGCCAAATTAAAAGGCTTAGCCAAAGGACTGTATGGACTATACGGTGTGACAGGTTATGTCGGTGATTTAGTTAGTTATACACGTTTGATGGCGTTAGGAATTGCTGGGGGAAGTATTGCTTCAGCGTTTAATATGCTCGTAGAGTTCATGCCGCCAGTTGCCCGTTTTAGCGTGGGCATCTTGCTGTTAATTGTTTTACATGCGTTAAACATATTCTTATCGTTATTAGGTGCTTATGTTCATGGCGCACGTTTGCAATATGTTGAGTTCTTTGGAAAATTTTACACAGGCGGTGGCCGGGCGTTTAATCCGCTAAAAACAAAAGAAAAGTATGTCAATGTTGAGAAAAAATAGAAAATTATTTATTGGAGGAAAATAGAGATGATGGATTACTTAATTAATAATAATGGTGGAATTGTTTTTGCAGTATTAGGAATGGCGATGGCGACAATTTTTGCTGGGATTGGATCAGCCAAAGGGGTTGGCTTTACTGGGGAAGCAGCAGCAGCTTTAACGACGGAGCAGCCAGAAAAATTTGGTCAAGCGTTAATTTTACAGTTATTACCAGGTACACAAGGACTATACGGTTTCGTTATTGCTTTCTTAATTTATATTAACTTAGGAAACGATATGAGTATGGTTCAAGGATTGAACTATTTTGTAGCAGCTTTACCAATTGCTTTTGCAGGATTGTTCTCTGGGATTGCCCAAGGTCGTGTAGCCGCTGCGGGGATCCAAATTTTAGCGAAGAAACCAGAACATGCAACAAAAGGAATTATCTATGCTGCCATGGTTGAAACTTATGCCATCTTAGGGTTCGTAATTTCCTTCTTACTTGTATTGAACGTCAAATAATTGAGGAGGCAGATGGATGGATGCCATTGAAAAAATCATCAGTGAAATTAAGCAACAAGGAAAGCAAGAAGTCGAAGCCTATGTCACCAGTGAACAAACGCGCATCGATCAAGAATTCCAAGCAGCACAACAAGAAATTTTGCTGAAGCAAGAACATGAAATAGAAAAACGACAACAACAATTATTAAAAGAATTTAAACAACGCCAACAACGGCAAACACTAGAAATTCGTCAGGATGCATTAAATAAAAAACAAGCATATCTTAACCAATTATTTGACGAAGTGGTCTTAAAGATGAGTGAATGGTCAGCGAAAGAATTTCAAGAATTCATGAAAGCACAATTAGGTTCACTTGAATTAACAGGAAAAGCGACCATTCTTTTAGGTGAGTATTCTCAAACGAAAGTGACGCAAGAATGGCTGACCGCTCTTTCTGATGCTACTGTTCAATGGGAACTTTCAGAGGAAGTTGTTCCAAAAGAAAGTGGCTTTATTGTTGCAAAAGACGGTTTGGATTATAATTTTCTCTTTTCAGCATTAGTTGAAGAGATTCAAAAAACAGAAGGCTTTAAAGTAGCAGAAAAACTTTTCAGTTAAGAAGGGAGGACGTAGAATGAGAAAACCAACGTATCATCAAATTAATCCGCTGATTCGTTTAAAAGAAACGGAGCTGCTTTCTGAGCAACAGTTTCAACAACTTTTAGAAGCGGAAACAGTTGAAGACGTTAAAAATATGTTAAAAAGTACGGTTTATCAACCTTATTTAACCGAAACTTTTGAAGAAAAATTTGACTACCATTCTTCTGAAGCGCTGGGAAGTCTTTATCGCTGGTTATATGAAATGGCTCCAGAACCAGCTGTAGTAACGTTGTATACGATGCGTTTTACCTTCCATAACTTGAAAATTTTGACGAAAGCTGAGCGAACAGGTAAAGATTTTGATTATCTTTATTTAGAAGATGGTCGTTATTCTCTAAACAAAGTCAAAAGTGCCATTCATACAAAAAACTCTTCCGAACTTGAGCCAGCATTATTAGAAGTGATCCGTGATGTTTTTGCCTATCTGGAAGAGGGCGGTTTGCCGCAAGCAATTGATATCCTTTATGATCGAGCATTTTTAAAGCAACAACGAAAATTGGCGGATGAATTGGGCTATGAAGAGTTAACGAAGGAAGTCATCGCTTTTATTGATTTAACCAATCTATCAACGATGGCTAGAGGGATTGTTCAACATCAAAACAGTAACTTTTTATCAACCGTGATTTCTAGCGCTGGCAGTCTCTCAAAGAAAGAACTGTTGACCTATGCGGAAAAGTCACTTGTAGAATTTACAGCATTTGTCAGAACAACGAATTACGGACAACTATTAGAAAAGATTATCAATAAAGAAACCAATGAATTAAATTTATTGGCTTTTGAAAAACTCAAAGATGATTACCTGACCTCAATGTATGAAAACGGTCGGACGGTTGCTTTTGGGCCGCTCCCATTACTAGCCTTTTTGAATGCGAAAGAAGTTGAATGGAAAAATTTGCGTTTAATTTTGGTCGGAAAACATAGTGGGTTTTCAAATGAAAAAATTCGAGAAAGGATGCGAAAAGTCAATGGGGTATAAAATTGGTGTCATTGGAGACAAAAATTCAATCTTACCATTTAAACTGTTTGGCTTTGAGGTCCATCATGCCATTTCAGAAATGCAAGTTAGAGAAGCCATTGAAACTATGGCAAAAAATAAGTTTGGGGTCATTTTCATAACGGAAGAAGCCTCTACTTTAGCAGAAGAAACGATTGAACGATACAAAGAACAAGTGACACCAGCGATTATTTTAATCCCAAGTCATAATGGTACAATCGGAATCGGTTTAAGTGAGATTGAAAAAAATGTTGAAAAAGCAATTGGACAAAATATTTTATAATGCAAAGGAGAATGAGCGTGCAAATTGGAAAAATTGTCAAAGTTTCAGGTCCTTTGATTTTAGCTGAAAACATGTCAGATGCTAGTATCCAAGACATTTGTCATGTAGGAGATTTAGGCGTTATCGGAGAGATTATTGAAATGCGAGGCGACGTCGCTTCGATTCAAGTATATGAAGAAACAACAGGCATTGGACCAGGAGAACCAGTTATTTCAACAGGAGAACCATTATCTGTTGAATTAGCCCCAGGTTTAATTGCCGAAATGTTTGATGGTATTCAACGACCATTGGATACATTTCAAGAAGTAACCCACAGTAACTTTTTAGGCCGTGGCGTTAAAATTGATGCGTTAGATCGTGAGAAAAAATGGACGTTTGAACCAACTGTGGCAGTTGGTGAAGAAGTGTCGGCAGGTGACATCGTCGGTGTGGTTCAAGAAACACCGATTATTCAACATAAAATTATGGTGCCTTTCGGCGTTTCAGGAACGATTGCCGAAATTAAAGCAGGTGACTTTGCCATTGATGAAACAGTTTACTCAGTGAAAACGGCTAAAGGAACGGAAAGTTTTAGCATGATGCAAAAATGGCCCGTTCGGCGGGGACGTCCCATTTTAGAAAAACTAAGTCCCAAAGTACCGATGGTGACCGGACAACGCGTAATTGATACCTTTTTCCCAATTACGAAAGGCGGAGCGGCAGCAGTTCCAGGACCATTTGGCGCTGGAAAAACAGTCGTTCAGCACCAAATTGCCAAGTGGGCCGATGTCGACTTAGTCGTTTACGTTGGTTGTGGGGAACGCGGGAATGAAATGACAGATGTTTTAAATGAATTTCCAGAATTAATTGATCCAACAACTGGTGAGTCTTTGATGAATCGGACGATTTTAATTGCGAATACGTCAAATATGCCGGTAGCGGCACGGGAAGCCTCGATTTATACAGGGATTACCATTGCAGAATATTTCCGTGATATGGGTTACTCAGTCGCAATTATGGCGGATTCTACTTCTCGTTGGGCAGAAGCGTTACGAGAAATGAGTGGTCGGTTAGAAGAAATGCCTGGTGATGAAGGCTATCCAGCCTATTTAGGTAGTCGCTTAGCTGAATATTATGAACGAGCAGGACAAGTCATCGCGTTAGGAAAAGATCATCGTGAAGGAAGCATTACGGCGATTAGTGCGGTTTCGCCATCTGGTGGGGACATATCAGAACCTGTCACACAAAATACGTTACGCGTTGTTAAAGTATTCTGGGGCTTAGATTCTCAATTAGCACAAAAACGTCATTTTCCTTCTATTAACTGGTTGCAAAGTTATTCTCTTTACTCCACAGAAGTAGGGCAATATTTAGACTTGGAATTGCAAGGAAACTGGGCCGCTATGGTAGCTGAAGGGATGCGGATTTTACAAGAAGAATCTCAACTGGAAGAAATTGTTCGCTTGGTTGGGATTGATTCCTTGTCGGATAAAGACCGTTTAACGTTGGAAACAGCCAAATCATTACGGGAAGACTATTTGCAACAAAATGCTTTTGATGACGTGGATACGTTCACTTCTCGAACCAAACAAGCGAAAATGTTACAATTGATTCTAACTTTTGGTGAAGAAGGTCAAAAAGCCTTAAGTTTAGGCACTTATTTCTCTGAGTTAATGGCGGGAACAGTTGAAATCCGTGATCGCATTGCTCGTAGCAAGTATTTACCAGAAGAAGAATTAGAAAAATTGGATCGTTTACAAGCAGAAATTAAAACAACGATAAAAGAAATCATTGCTGAAGGAGGAATGACGAATGATTAAAGAATATCGCACAATCAATGAAGTCGTTGGTCCTCTGATGATTGTTGAAAAAGTGGCAGGCGTAAAGTACGAAGAATTAATTGAAGTACGCATGCAAAATGGCGAAATTCGCCAAGGGCAAGTTTTAGAAATCAATGGAGATAAAGCGATGGTCCAAATTTTTGAAGGAACGAGTAACATCAATATTCGTGATTCAAAAGTTCGCTTTCTGGGACATCCTTTAGAATTAGGGGTTTCGCCAGATATGATGGGGCGCGTTTTTGACGGCTTAGGTCGCTTAAAAGATAATGGACCAGAATTATTACCTGAGAAAAAATTAGATATTAACGGCGAAGTTATCAATCCAGTTGCTCGTGATTATCCCGATGAGTTCATCCAAACAGGAATTTCAGCGATTGACCATTTAAATACCTTAGTTCGTGGTCAAAAATTACCTGTTTTTTCAGCATCTGGCTTACCTCATAAAGAATTAGCGGCACAAATTGCCAGACAAGCCAACGTGTTAAATAGTGAAGAAGAATTTGCCGTAGTTTTTGCGGCCATTGGGATTACCTTTGAAGAAGCGGAATATTTTATGGAAGATTTCCGTCAAACAGGCGCAATTGATCGTTCAGTCTTGTTTATGAACTTAGCGAATGATCCAGCCATTGAGCGGATTGCAACACCTAGAATGGCTTTGACAGCCGCTGAATATTTAGCTTATGAAAAGGGCATGCATGTCTTAGTTATCATGACGGATATGACCAATTATTGCGAAGCGTTGCGAGAAATTTCAGCAGCACGCCGTGAAGTTCCAGGACGTCGTGGTTACCCAGGTTATCTTTACACGAACTTAGCAACGTTGTATGAACGGGCAGGCCGAATTCGTGGCTCAAAAGGTTCCGTAACACAGATTCCTATTTTAACAATGCCAGAGGAGGATAAAACACATCCAATTCCCGATTTAACTGGCTATATTACGGAAGGGCAAATTATCTTGTCCCGGGAACTATATAAGAGCGGTATCCAACCACCAATTGATGTATTGCCATCACTTTCCCGTCTCAAAGACAAAGGAACTGGCGAAGGCAAAACGCGCGGGGATCATGCAGCAACGATGAATCAATTGTTCTCAGCCTATGCACAAGGGAAACAAGCCAAAGAATTAGCTGTCATTTTAGGAGAATCAGCTCTTTCCGATGTCGATAAAATTTACGCAGCTTTTGCCCAACGTTTTGAAGAAGAATATGTCAATCAAGGATTCGATACAAACCGTTCGATTGAAGAAACGTTAGATCTTGGGTGGGAACTATTAAGTATGCTACCGAGAACAGAACTAAAACGAATTAAAGAGGATATGCTCGATCAATATTTAACTGAAGGGAAGTAGAAAAATGGCTCGATTAAATGTTAATCCAACCCGTATGGAACTTTCCCGATTGAAAAAGCAGTTAACTACGGCCACGAGAGGTCATAAGTTGCTGAAAGACAAACAAGATGAATTGATGCGACGGTTTATTGCGCTAGTCAAAGAAAACAATGAGTTACGTATTCAGGTTGAACAAGAAGTGACGGATGCGTTATCAAATTTTGTATTGGCAAACGCAACGTTGAACGAAGCCTTTATTGAAGAGTTAGTGGCAATTCCAGCCGAAAAAGTTGAATTAGAAATTATTGAACAGAACATCTTAAGTGTGCCAGTTCCTAAAATGATTTTTGATTACGATGAATCTGTTCAAGAAGCACCCTTAGATTATGGCTACGTGAATTCAAACAGCGAGCTTGATCAAGCTTTTGCTAAAATTTCAAGCATTTTACCGAAATTATTAGCACTTGCAAATGTTGAAAAGACGTGCCAATTATTATCAAAAGAAATTGAAAAAACGCGTCGTCGTGTCAACGCCTTAGAGTATATGACGATTCCACAATTAGAAGAAACAATTTACTACATTCAAATGAAATTAGAAGAAAATGAACGTGGCGAAATTACACGTCTAATTAAAATTAAAAGCATGAACAAAGAAAATTAATGGTTAGAAAGAACGAGTGCGAAGCCAGTTGGTAGCTTTCGTGCTCGTTTTTAATAAAAAAGGGAGTGGAAAAAATGAAAAATGAAGAACGCCGCAAAGCGATTGCACTGAATTGTCAAAAATACGAAAGTGACTATGCTCGCTTGGTGGAACCAATCAATGAGCTACTGTTAAACTTGGGAGCGGCTATTTCAGAAGAAGCCGCGAAGCAAATCATTCTGAATGTAAAACGATATCATCACGGCGTGAAATATCTTCCTGAGTGTCATTTAGATGAAAGTAACCAGTTTATCGAAGATGGGCTTGAAGCCCTTAAAAAGGGAGATTTAGGCAACGGTGCGTTACAACTATTTGGGGCTGGCTTAAACTTTGCTAGTTTTGTAGCAAAAGCACAAGGAACCAAAAAAATTGATGCCCACCAAATGTTGGCAGAACGTTTTACGAAGTTGTTGTCTGTAAAGTAGCCAGCTACTCATTGTGAATTTTAGTATCTGGGACAGTAGTCAAAATGACTTTTGTCCCAGATATTTTTTTTATAAAAATATGAAACCTTTTACAGATACTTAACGTCTAATAGTTAGTTAAATGAAAAGAGGTGTTTTATGGATAAAATTTCAACAAAAAAATTAGTTCAGAAAGCAAAAAAAGGAGATGGACAAGCATTTGTTCACCTTTGTCAAAAATATGAAACAGTTTTATACAATGCTGCATATAAAATGCTATTAAACGAAGTCGACGTTGCTGATTGTTTACAAGAAACTGAACTATGTGCATGGGAAAAAATAACAACATTAAAAAATGAATATGCGTTTAATTCATGGATTTTTAAAATAATGTTAAACCAAGTTCAAAATATTTTTAGAGAAAAGCAGAAAACAACTCACTGGATGGATACTTATTCTCCTGTTCCTGCTTTTGATGATTTATATGATTTGGATAAAGGATTACATAAATTACCTGATAATTATCGCGTTCCGCTAGTTATGTACTATTATGTTGGCCTTAGTATAAAAGAAATCGCTCAGCAACTTGATGTTTCAACAAATACCATCAAAATTCGTCTTTCTCGTGGTCGAAAAAAATTAAGGACATATTTAAAGGAGACATGGTAAATGGATAGAAAACAAAGTGATATATTAAAATATGAAAAAAAGATGCCTTTAGAAACAGTGGAACGTTTAAACACACAAAGAACTAAGATATTAATGGGAGAAATAAAACAATACAGACAGCCAAAGAAAAAGATATCGCGTAAACATTTAATTATAGGGCTAATTAGTATTGCTACCACTTTTACTTTGATAGTAAAAACACCCATTGGACGTGCCATAGAAGAGGTATTGGGGATTAGTCAAGATACCGGTGTTCAAACAGTAGAATCTTCTGGTGTTCCAACAAAACTAGAATTGCGGAGTGTACAAAATGAGCGAGAAATCGTATTAACAAAATTTGTATCGACAAAAAATAAAATGGCGTTTGATTATCAATTTAAGATTAAAGATCAGAAATTAAAAGAGTTATTACAGAAAAAAATCGCTAGAAATAATTATTCTCAAGATATTCAACTAGGGTTATTTAGAGAAGGAAGCAAAGAAGATTTATTTGGGGGTGTAAGTTCAACATCGTTATATAGAATCGAGAAGGATGTTTTTTATGGTTCAGTGATTTCAACTTTCAATAAGCAAAAACTTGTTAGTCAAGATCAATTAACGCTTCATATCTACCGATTAGCTTGGGAAGATCAAGAACAGCATGATAATGAATTAAAAGAAGCAATCAAAGCAAGTAGCCGATCTTTTAGTGTTGAGAATGCATTAGAGTATCAAGGCGATTGGACGTTTAAAATTCCTTACCAACCCATTATGAAAGAAACGATACCTAGCATTAAAAACGTGAAAAAAATTAAAAATATTAAGGCCCAAAGTGATGCGCTTCAAACTACGCTGATTATGGATGTTCCAAATCCAGAAAAAAATAAAAAAAGTCGTGATATTCTAATTTCAGTTTATAAAAACGGTCTTGAGATACCTATTGCACGTCAAATTGGTAGTGGCTTTAATAAAGGGGAAGATGCTACAATTAACATTTCTTTTGACTTAAGTAGTTTGGATCATAAGTCATTATATAAAGTAATCGTTAGAAATTCTTATGAAGATGATGCAGCAGGAAAAGAATTAGGTTCGTTGGAGTTAAAAAATACTCAGAAATAATTGCTAAAAAGGTTATGGGAAATACAAATATTTTAATTAATATAACTACTAAAAAAAGCATCTTTTTTATTGAGCGTTGTCATTAAAAAAAGATGCTTTTATTTTCATTATCAATGGTTATCATTAGGATATTCAGACACCTGTAATTGCCATAGCTTATCTGTCACTGAAGCAATAAACGCAGCACTCTTAGCATTATCAGGTCCTTTAGTAAAAATTGCTAAAGCAAAGGGATGAGGTGTTTCTAAAATCCCCATATCATGAATAAATTCATCATAGGAACCAATTTTATGAGCAACTTTTCCTTGAGTTGTGGGAGTTTCCATTCTTTCATGGAAAACACTTTGTTTCATAGAATCATAAATCGCTTGGTAATCTGGTTTTGTTGCTTTTTCAGTATATAATTTTTGTAGAATAACAAGCGCATCTTCAGAAGAAAATTGTGGCTCTTCAATCGAAGGTGTCTTGTGCAAATAACGCTGATACATTTCTCGTTTTGCTTTTGCATCACCACCCAATGTGTCATAGAGCATATTTTTAGCGATATTATCAGAATAGGTGATGGCATATTCTTGTAACGTTTTTAATGGATATTCTGGTTGGATATTATAGGCAATGATCCCAGTTCCTTCTTCATAATCTTCTTCGGCGTTATAGGGAATCAGGTCTGTCCATTTTTTTTGACCAGAAGCAACCGTGTCAGCGACTAACATCGTCAGTGGCACCTTAATAGTACTAGCTGTATAAAATTCATGTTGGCCATTCACGGAACGCTGTTCGCCAGTTTCTAAATCCAAATAACTAATCCCGACCGTTCCTTCAAATTCTTTGACAGAAGCGACGAGCAGGTCATTTATTTTATCAAAAAATACTGTATTTGCTGAATTATTTTCTTCCTTGTCTTTCGTATGCTTCTCATGTTTGGCGGAATCAATTGTAACTTTTTGTTCAGATTCTTTGGCATAATCTTCGCCACGACTTGAGAAGAAGAAGCCCACAATTAGGAAAAAGCAAAGAAAGAAAATGATGCCGTAAAGTGAGAGTTGCTGTTTCTTCAATGTAAAACCCTTTCCGTTTCTCTAATAGATATTTTTCTCAACTCCTCCATTTAATCATTTTTCGGATAAGAGCGCAAGCGTCTTTTTAACGGCACTACTGGTTTTGTTTCATTTGTTTTTGGAGTGCTTGCGATTGCTTTAATAGCTCTTTGCCGATAGTGGTATCTTTCACCAATAGCCGCTGTAAGGGACGATCGATGACTTGTTTGATGGAATGAATGTCTTGATTATTTAAAATGGCTGTTTCTTTACTAGAAAAAGATTTATGCGCGGTCAGTTGTAAACCAAACGAGTTGTACAACAATGTATAACCAGCAATTCCAGTAATTGTCTGATAAGATTTTGAAAAGCCGCCGTCAATTACGAGAAGCGTGCCATTTGCTTTGATTGGCGATTCGCCTTTTGTTCGTTTAACTGGTGTATGGCCATTAATGATATGTCGATTTTCACCAGTCACTTCAAATTCATCTAGGATTCTTTCACAAACTTCAACCGTATCACGCAAAGAGTAATAAGGATTCTTTTCTTCGTAATGTGTTTCTTTTTCAGCGAGAAAATAACGCTCGAAGGTTTTCATAGCTCGTTTGCCAAATAATGAGGAACCTTCGCCACACCAAAGATACCATAAACAATCTGTCGCATAGTCATCTGTACTAGCAGGCTGAGCGTAAGCTTCTTCTAACATTTCCTGAAAGAAGTCAACTAAAGCTTTTCCTGAATAGGAGTGGCCTTTAAATGTGTAAGCTTGAAAAGTACCGTCCGCATTCAAGGGAAGACAGCCGTGGATCAATAAATTTTGATTATACACAAGGTAAAGAGAAGCTTTTTCCATTAGAAAGCGCATGTGTTTTGTTAACCGCGGCGAAGACTGAAATTGCGTTAATAAATCATCAATTATCTGTTTTTCCTCACGTGTTAATTGGTAAGGCTGCTCTTCAGAAACGGTTTGGAAACAGCTGTTAATTAATGTATAACGACATTCGTCAAAAGTAATAGTTTCCCCTTGAATCTTATCTAAGCGTAGCCGATGTGCCAAGTTAAAATCAGGGCGTCGACCAATAATTTGCCCTTCTAGTTTTTCTTGAATAATGGCAATGGCTTGTTGCACACGCATCGCTACTTGTTTTTCATCTTCAGTTAACGCACGATAGGGATTTTTCTTGGGTTCAAAAGCAGGATTTTCTTTATATGTTTCTAAACTAAATTTTTTTAAGGCGGTTAAATCGATAGCATAACGTTCTTCTAACAAATCTAAATTTCCATAGCGAGCACAAATACGTACTACATTGGCTAAACAAGCCAGTGAACCACTATAAGCAGCCAGCCAAATCATATCGTGATTGCCTAGTTGAATATCCAAGGAGTGATAGGACATTAATCGGTCCATAATTTTATCTGGTGCTGGCCCCCGGTCATAGATATCCCCAATAACATGTAGGTGATCGATAATCAGACGTTGGATTAGATAAGCTAATTCTGTCACGAAACGTTTGGCTTCACCTAGTAAAATAATTTTTTCAATAATTTGTTGATAGTAACCGTTTTTGGTTGTTGTTTCATCATATTGATAAATCAATTCTTCGAGAATATACCCATAGGTTTCAGGAAGGGCTTTGCGAACTTTAGAACGTGTGTACTTCATCGAAGAAGAACGGACGATTTCAACCAGACGGCGAATCGTTAATAGCCACCATTCATAAGAGAGGGCGCTTTCATTTTCTAAAAGTGTTAATTTTTCTTCTGGATAGTAGATAATAAAACAAAGCTCGTCCATCTGATGGGCATTTAATTCTTGTTTAAATAAAAATTGAACTTTTTCTCGGATTCGCCCAGAACCATTTCTTAAAATATGGTCAAAAGCTTCAAATTCACCATGTAAATCACTGACAAAATGTTCTGTTCCTTTCGGTAAATTCAAAATTGCTTCCAAATTAATAATTTCTTCAATTTGTTGATCGCGGTTCAGTGTAGCCAAGTCATCTGCCTTCTTTCTTTTTCGTATATACCAATTTTAATTTAAAAGTTTAAAGTCTTGATAATAAAGGTTTTTTATTCGTATGCCAATTATTGTAGGCTATTTGGCGAAAAAAAGCAACAGGAGAAAGTCAGAGAAAAATGTGGAAAATTATAGGAAGCTACTGGGTTTTATGCTATGATTTTTAATAAAACAAAATGAAGGGGCGGGAAAACATGTTATTTGGTACAGCAAAAATGAATCGGGAAAATCATTTAGAAATCGGTGGTTGTGACACCGTAAAGTTGGCGCAAAAATTCGGGACGCCGTTATTTGTCTATGATGTCGCTCATATTCGCGCACAAGCACGTGGTTTTAAACAAACGTTAAATCAATTAGGTATCAAAAATAAAGTGGTTTATGCAAGTAAAGCATTTAGTTGTTTAGCTATTTATCAAGTGTTAAAGGAAGAAGATATTGCTTGTGATGTTGTCTCTGGTGGAGAACTATTCACAGCTTTAAAAGGGGGCATGGAGCCAGCGGAAATTGAGTTCCATGGAAATAATAAAACCCCTGAAGAATTACGTTATGCTTTGGATAACAAAATAGGTACAATTGTCATTGATAATTTTTACGAAATTGACTTGTTGGAAGAATTATTAGCTACACGAAACCAAACACAAAAAGTTCTTTTTCGAGTGAGTCCTGGCGTGGATGCAGAAACACATGATTACATTTTGACAGGCCAAGAAGATTCAAAATTTGGTTTTGATGTTGCAAGTGGCCAGGCAACAGAAGCGCTTGTTCGCCTTTTATCAAATCCCTCTTTTGATGTGCAAGGGGTCCATTGCCATATTGGCTCGCAAATTTTTGCTGTGGAAGGATTTTTAGCTGCTGTTGAAAAAATGTTCACTATTTTAGAAGACTGGCGGCAAGTCCATCAATTTACAGCACGTGTTTTAAATATGGGTGGTGGTTTTGGTGTGCAGTACACGCAGCAAGATGAGCCATTAGCACCAGCAACATTTGTTGAAAAAATTGTTTATTCCTTGAAAGGTCATTGTGAACAATTAGGGTATCCACTGCCTGAGCTTTGGATTGAACCAGGACGCAGTTTAATTGCCGAAGCGGGCACAACGATTTATACAGTTGGCGCGCAAAAAGAGGTTCCTGGTGTTCGTCATTTTGTTTCCGTAGATGGTGGCATGGGTGATAATATACGGCCTGCTTTGTATCAAGCAGTTTATGATGGTTTTCTAGCGAATCGTGAGGGACATGATTCAGTCAAGAAAGTCACAGTGGTTGGTAAATATTGCGAATCAGGAGATGTCTTACTTCGAGATATTTTATTGCCAGAAGTTAAAGCAGGGGATTTATTGGCCATTAGTAGTACGGGGGCTTACGGTTATTCAATGGCAAGTAATTACAACCGAAATCCTCGACCAGCGGTGGTTTTTGTCGAAGATGGACAAGCAAAATTAGTTGCTCGCCGTGAGACATATGAAGATATGACAACGTTGGATTGTTGATAGATTAAAAGTAGCCGCCTCTTTTTGAGACGGCTGCTTTTTTTCAAAAAATAACAAAATGTAAGGGTGATTTCTTTCAGAAATGAAAAATCCATAGTATATTAAATGAAGAAGGAAATACTTTAGAAGAGGGTGTGATTTGCAGATGAAATGGCTCCTCGGGTTACTGATCATTTTTGCAATAATTGGCGTTGTTTTTTCTTTTTACATTGCCAATTATTTTTTGAAAATTGCGTTGCTTAAAGACAACCCTTGGTATCATAAAAAAGGGCATCGGTTATTAAATCCTGATAATTTTCAAGAACGAGAAACAAGATATACTAAAATAGAAGAACAACAAAAACAAGAAGGCGAAGCTTTTTGGACAGAGTCTTTTGCTGAAGATCGTTGGTTGAAAATTAAAGATGAAACATTGTATGCACGGTGCTTTATTCCTTATCCAGATAACCATCGTTGGGCGATTTGTGTGCATGGTTATCGTTCAAACGGAAAACGCGATATGGCATATACTGCATTACGTTTTGCAGAAGAAGGCTATAATGTTTTAGTTCCCGATTTGCGTGCGCACGGGAAAAGTTCAGGGAATAAAATTGGGATGGGATGGCTGGATCGGTTAGATTTATTAAGTTGGCTTAGTGAAGTTCTTGCCATTGATATGGAAGCAGAAATTATTTTAGTGGGCGGTTCCATGGGAGCGGCTACTGTCATGATGGCAAGTGGTGAAAAGTTACCAACGAATGTCCGCGGATTAATAGTGGATTGTGGCTATACTTCTGTTTATGATGAATTTAAATATGTCCTACATGAATCTTTTCATTTACCCGCTTTTCCTATTTTAACAATTGCTAACCAATTAGCATTAAATAACTATGGCTTTCAATTGAAAAACGCTTCTTCCGTGAGACAATTACACAAAAATACGTTGCCCACATTCTTTATTCACGGTACAGGTGATCGCTTTGTTCCAATGACAATGTTTGAAGAAAATTTAGCGGCAACTCAGGGGATAAAAAAAGGTCTCATTGTTGCTAAAGCACCACATTTATCTTCAAGTGTCTACGAACCTGAAAATTATTACAGTAGTATTTTTGAATTTTTGGAAGAAAACTGTCCTGCGGTAAAAACAATATCCGACTAAAAAAGACATGGATTTTCATGATTCCATGTCTTTTTTTTGTCTGACTCGTTTAGTTAAATTTAAAGTGCTTAAAAAGAAAAATAACGGCGCCAAACTACCAAGGCAAAGAAACCATTTCATTGAATAAGTTAACTCTTGCTGTAAAAGAGATTCTCGTATATAGCTGAAACCTTCGCCATGGACCCGCAAATAAATATAAATGTAAGCAAAAAGAATCACTAAAGGCAAAATACAGACTTCTAATATTTCCAAAAGATAAGGAAAGGTTTTATTTAATAATTTGAGGCGTGTCTTATTCAATAGATAAGCAAAAATGAAAATTGACCATAAAAAACCAAAAAAACTAATCAAATAAAAAATCAGATTCGCACTTCCTGCATTCATAAAAGCTTTCGGGAAAAGTAGTCTGCCGATGAATGTATTTTTAATTGTAAAAGGAACATCAAAAATGGAAATATAAAGACAAAAAAGTACTAATGTTAACAAGGCATGCCAAATCTTTTTCTCCATTTCATTTAAAAAATATCTAATTACTTGGTACATTTCCATAAACTGTCGCTCCGTGTTTGAAATAATCGTAGTTTTGACTATACCATAGCTGTTCTCAATTTTCTTGAAAAAAATACACGCAACCAGCCTCGACTATACGAAACACACAGAGTGTCTAAAAAATAAGTTGCGATCGCATTTTTTCGCATGCTAGTGTTGCACTTCTGTTTCGCTGGTGTTTTCTAATTGCTGATTTGTTGATTAAAAAAGGGCAGGAGGGAGCGTTTTTTTAGTATAATAATATAAAAGAATATAGAGAAAATCGTAGGATGGGAGTTATTCAAAGTGGCGGAAATTACAGTTAAGACAATTTCAGCGAAAGATGATTTAAAGAAGTTGTTTTTGGGTCAAGAGTATGACCAACAGCAGCCAGTTAAAAATATTTTAAAAGCTAGAACATCGAATGTCCATATTGAAAAGTACGAGGTTGTGGAGGATGTTTTTTTAAAGTTAACTGGGAAGGCGACCGCGCACAAAGATATTATGAACTCATTTTGGACAACGTATAAAATTATGTTACAACTTGTTTATCCCGATTTCTTTAGACCAGCGGAGGTAATTGGGGAAAATCAAGAAAGCTATTTAGAAAAACCTTCTGAACAGAATTTTCTTGCAGTAAATAGCAAGTATCCGCCTCATGATTCCGGGGCATCGGCTGTGATTTCGGACCGATATTTAACTTATTTTGACCAAGTTTTTCCTGACTATTTACCAAATCCTGTACCAAAAAAATATACATGGAATGAATTTCTTCTCGACAATTTTACTAAATTTGAGCGAGTTCATCAGGACCCACAATTAAAGCGTTTTGCCGAACTTACCCATTCAATTGGAAACATTACAGTAGTTCCACTAGGATTTAACAGCGGAAGAAGTTTATCGTTTAAAGATTATTGGGATTATTCTTTAGAACAACTTTCGATATTTTTAGCTTCATTTCATTCATGGGAAAGCTACGTTCATACGTATGAGATGCAACCATTTTTAAATGAACAGTATCAACCAGTAGCGCTATGGAAAAATCATTTGAAAAAAGACTCGTTTATCTTACCTCAGAATATAGAGGAGATAAATGAATATTTAGTTCAAGTAAATCAACGAATAGAAAAAAGAGGGCAGCGAATAGTGAATCGGTTGTAATGAAATAAGAATCGCCTTTTCGCTAAATGTTGAAAGACTCGAATCGTGTGCTCTTTTATTGACTCAGAAACAGAGAACAATTAAACTACTAGATTAGTATCAAAAAATAATTGCGTATAGGGATAACCAGTCGCATGTTTAAATAACTTTTAGGTCTTATGTAAGTAACAAAAGTTATTAGTACGAAGCAATCATTTTAGAAAGGAGATTTTATGCAATTCACATTATTAAATCAAGGAAATCAAGCCTATTGGGAAGCAACCTACATAGAAGCTTTTCCAGAAGAAGAGAGACTGCCGTTTGATCGATTATTGACGTCTTCTCAAGCAGGAAAATTTCATTTGTTTGTTATTCAAGAGGCGGATGAGAACGTGGGGATTTTGTTAAATAGTCAAATTGCACCTGAAGCAACCTATGTCTTTTTCTTTGCAATTGATCAGCACCACCGAAACAAACGATTAGGTTCAACCGTGTTAGCGTTATTGAAGACACGTTATCCTAAGGGGGTTCTTTTGGAGAGTGAAGAAATTGGCAAAAATGCAGCGAATGAAGCCCAAAGAGAAAAACGTTATCAGTTTTATGAAAGAAATGGCGTGCTGGATACAGGGTATCTGATTATGGATAGAGGGCTCACTTTTCATATCATGTTTGCTGGAGCGTCAGGCTTCGGTGGAACGCAGCTACAGTTTTTATTAGACTTCCATCCAGTAGCAAAAATTTGGAAAAAGCCAAGTATTGATGGCATCAGGTAGTTTTTTTCAAATAAGTAAATTAAACAAACAAAAAAACATATGAAAGAACGGACCAATCGGTTCTTTCATATGTTTTTTATCATTAGTCTCGAAATAACTAGCGAATACCCAAAGCAATTCGTGCGTAACGGCTCATTTTATCCGTTGTCCAAGCAGGGTACCAGACTAATTTTACTTCGATATTATTCACTTCAGGAATATCTTTTAAAACACCATGGATTTGTTCTGTTAAAACATCTGCTAACGGACAACCCATTGTGGTTAAGGTCATTTTGATGACAGTATCACCAGTTTCTTCTGCAAATTCAACTTCATAAATTAGTCCTAAATTAACAATATCGATGCCTAATTCAGGGTCAATCACTGTTTCTAATGCAGTTAAAATATCTTCTTTAATTGCTTCAACTTCTTCGGTTGAACGTTGTTGAGGTTGTTCACTCATTCGTCTTCTACTCCTTTGCAAGTTGCCTCTTTACTATCATACCTTTTTTAAGAATGTTTGTAAATGAGAAGTATCTCACATGTCATGGAATTTACTGATTTATTAAAAAAGCTCATAAAATTCGAAATTCATTTTATTTTAATCTAAATCTCATTATTTTATTGACATTAGAAAACAATGAGTTTAGAATGATCGATAACAATCTAAATTTAATTTTTGGATATTTTTAAAAAACTGAATTTTCAGTCAATTGGAAATATCAAAGGGAGGATTTTATGAAAATTAAGCAGGTACATGTTAGGGCATCGAAAATTAAACTGAAAGAAACATTTACGATCGCTTTTGGGGACGATAGAATCAGCGGATAGTGCAATTGTGGAAATTGAAACAGAAGAGGGATTAGTTGGATATGGAGAAGGAGGGCCAGGCATTTTTATTACCGGTGAAACGTTGGCTGGCACGCTTGAAACGATCGAATTATTTGGCCAAGCAATCATTGGCTTAAACCCCTTTAATATTGAGAAAATTCATGAAGTGATGGATAAAATATCTACTTTCGCTCCAGCAGCAAAAGCAGCAATCGATATTGCTTGTTATGATTTGATGGGTCAGAAAGCTCAACTGCCTCTTTATCAATTGTTAGGCGGCTATGATAACCAAGTAATAACGGATATTACACTAGGTATTGATGAACCAAATGTGATGGCACAAAAAGCCGTCGAAAAAGTCAAACTAGGTTTTGATACATTAAAAATTAAAGTCGGAACAGGAATTGAAGCTGATATCGCAAGAGTAAAAGCGATTCGTGAAGCAGTTGGCTTTGATATCAAGCTCCGCTTAGATGCGAATCAGGCTTGGACGCCCAAAGATGCAGTTAAAGCGATTCAAGAATTAGCAGATTATCAAATTGAATTAGTGGAACAGCCAGTTAAAAGACGCGATTTAGAAGGTCTAAAATACGTTACCTCACAAGTCAATACGACAATTATGGCTGATGAAAGCTGTTTTGATGCCCAAGATGCGTTGGAATTAGTTAAAAAAGGTACAGTCGATGTTATCAATATAAAATTAATGAAGTGTGGTGGCATTCATGAAGCGCTGAAGATTAATCAGATTTGTGAAACAGCAGGTATCGAATGCATGATTGGGTGTATGGCGGAAGAAACAACCATTGGCATCACGGCTGCTGCCCATTTAGCTGCTGCTCAAAAGAAAATCACACGAGCAGATTTAGATGCGACATTCGGTTTAGAAACTGCGCCCGTAACTGGGGGCGTATCCTTAGAAGCAAAACCATTATTGGAATTAGGAGAAGTAGCTGGATTAGGCATTTCTCATTAAAAAAGGAGTAAAGCTAATGAAGTATGATTTAAAGTATCTTAGTGTCCCTTTGCCTGAGGAAATTCAAAGGGTGAAAGAATTTGGCGATTTTGCAAGTGCGGATACTGCCATTGATTTTTGGTTGACAAAAGAACTTCCGCAGGCATTAAAAGAACGTTTGATAATTGAAAAAGATGTCATTAAAATGATGCGTATGAATGAGTATCCTCATAGCTTTGCAAAAGCTGATCAAATGATGAGAGATACTTTTCAGGATTATCAAACAGAGGAATTAATTCGTTTAAAAGAAACGGGTTTAGCGGACTGGGTTTATATTGACGGTGAACCGTATTTCCAACTTCGATTTTTGGCCAATTTAATTAAAACAAATGCGGCATATGTTGCACGTTTGCGGGAAGCAGAAAGCAATCAATTAGAAATTCTCCGCAAAAAAGAACTAAAAGAGAACATCGAACAAATGCAAAAAAACGGTGGTAGAAAAGTGAGAACAACAATTAAAGCCACCATTCAGGTGAAAAAAGAATTTGAGCGTCCAGGTGAACGTGTTCGTGTCCATTTGCCGCTACCCAAAGCGTGTCAACAACAATCAGAAATTGAAATCCTAGCTACGTCACCTGAGGCAACCTATATTGCGGCAGAAGATGCGCCTCAACGAACACTGTGTTTTGAAACAATCTTAAAAGAAAATCAAACGTTTACAGTTGAATATTGTTATGTTAATCGGATGGTTTACCAACAGTTAGAAGAAAGTAACGTAGACAAAATGCAACCAAGCTTTGATTTAGAGGAACAGTTACCGCATATTCGATTCACGCCTTATTTAAGAAATTTAGCAGATGAGATTATGGGCGATGAAAGTAATCCCTTAAAAAAGGCACGCTTGATTTATGACTTTGTGACGACAAAGATTCATTATTCATTCATGCGTGAATATTTTACAATTTCCAATATTTCAGAGTATGCTGCAACTAATTTAAAAGGTGACTGCGGCGTGCAAGCGATTTTGTTTATCACGCTTTGTCGGATTGCAGGGATACCAGCCAAATGGCAATCGGGATTATATGTTTCTACACATTATACAGGCTGTCATGATTGGGCACAATTTTATATAGAACCGTACGGCTGGCTCTTTGCGGATTTATCTTTTGGCGGAGGTGCTTACCGAGACGGGGATAGACAGCGGTGGAATCATTATTTCGGCAATTTAGATGTTTTTAGAATGGTCGCAAATAGTGAGATCCAGGCAGACTTTCAGCCGGCGAAAATGCAATTGCGTGCAGACCCAATTGACAACCAGCGGGGAGAATTTGAGTACGAAAATGAGGGCTTGCCCTACGCATGCTTGATAGTTTCGCAAGAACGGCTTTCCATGGAAGAGTTGCCGTTTGATTGACACATAGGGGGAATAGTATGAAAAAGTTAAAAATGATGGGGATTATGTTATTTGTTAGTACGGTCTTGGTAGGTTGTGGCACAACAGCAGAAACAAAAAGAGACGAGAAAGCAACTGAGAAAACCAGTGTCTCGAAAAAAATTTTAAATTTAATGGAGAACTCGGAAATCGGTTCAATGGATTCTATTTTTACACAAGATGAAGCCAGTATTAACGCACAGTCCAATGTCTTTGAAGGGTTATATCAATTGGATGAAAAAGATCAACTAATACCAGCTGCCGCTAAAGAGATGCCTGAAATTTCTGAAGATGGCAAACGATATACCATTAAACTAAGAGAAGATGGTAAGTGGTCCAATGGTGATGCTGTAACAGCCAATGATTTTGTTTTTGCTTGGCGTAAATTAGCGAATCCCAAAAACCAAGCCAATTACTTTTTCTTGTTAGAAGGAACGATTCTGAACGGAACAGCTATTACAAAAGAGGAAAAAGCACCAGAGAAATTGGGTGTCAAAGCGCTTGATGATTATACTTTGGAGGTTACTTTGGAAAAGCCTGTACCGTATTTTACGTCGTTATTGGCATTTTCTCCATTTTTCCCACAAAACGAAGCATTCGTGAAAGAAAAAGGACAAGCCTATGGCACTTCTAGTGAAATGATTGTATCTAATGGTCCGTTTTTAATGAAAAATTGGGATCAGTCAGCGATGTCGTGGGATTTTGTGCGTAATCCCGACTATTACGATAAAGAAAAAGTAAAATCAGAAACGATTCATTTTGAAGTTCTTAAAGAAACCAATACCGTTTATAATTTGTACGAATCAGGTGAATTAGATGTGGCTGTCTTAACAGGAGATTTTGCTAAACAAAATCGAGACAACCCAGACTATGAAGCAATCGAACGGTCAAAAGTCTATTCCTTACGTTTAAACCAAAAAAGAAACGAAAAACCATCCATTTTTGCAAATGAGAATGTCCGCAAAGCTTTAGCTTATGCTTTGGATAAAAAAAGTTTAGTCGATAATATTTTGGCAGATGGTTCAAAAGAAATTTATGGGTACATTCCAGAAAAATTTGTATATAACCCAGAAACAAATGAAGATTTTCGTCAAGAAGCAGGCGCCCTTGTCAAAACAGACGCCAAAAAAGCCAAAGAGTATTTAGATAAAGCAAAAGCAGAGCTAAACGGAGATGTAGCCATTGAACTTCTTTCAAGAGATGGTGATAGTGACCGAAAAGTGGCTGAATTTATCCAAGGCCAGTTACAAGAAACGTTGCCAGGTCTCACTATTAATGTCAAAACAGTTCCTTTAAATAATGCGATTGAATTAATGAGAAAAGGGGATTATGAATTGTCTGTTGGCATGTGGGGACCCGATTATCAGGATCCAATGACTTTCTTAGAAAGCTCAGTTAGTGGTAACCGTATGAACTATTCTAGCCCAACGTTTGATCAACTAATTGAAGAAGCAACAACTAAATACGCAAATGATCCTGAAACTCGTTGGCAAACATTAATTAAAGCTGAAAAAGTATTGGTGGAAGAAGATGCCGCTTTAATTCCTTTATACCAAGAGGCCCGTAGTCAGCTTATACGACCAGGTGTCAAAGGCATTCAGTATCATAACTTCGGTGCAACGAGCACATATAAGTATGCCTATAAAGAATAAATTAGTGAACAAAAGTACCTTTAGCTGAAGGTACTTTTTTCCCGATAAGAGCTTCTTTTTTGTTAATAGTCAACAATTAATAAAAAAATAATTGAAAAAGGTTGACAAAAATAATGATACTCGTTAGAATAAGCACTGTTAACAAATGAATAGCGTTTTCATGTGACTAGATAATACTAGGCATGGAAGAATTTCGTAATACAATGTGGTGTACAATGGTTACGCAACATGTTTAACGGGATTGTTCTATGCTTTTTTTGTTGTTTTCACTGAAGATGTTAGAATTACTTCTGCAGAAGAGGGTCATTTATGAAAATTAAAAAGGTGCTGAATCAAAATGCTGTACTTGTTCTTGACGAAGGACAGGAGAAAGTAGCTGTCGGTAAAGGCGTCGGGTTTAATAAGACTAAAAATGATGTCTTATCTCGACAATTGGTGGAGCGGATGTTTGTGATGGAGCCAGAAGGACTGAAAAAACTTCAAGTACTGCTATCACAAATTGAAGACAAATACTTTTTAGCGAGTGAAGAAATTATCCAACATGCTGAAACGGTATTGGGTGAAAAGTTGAATGAACATATTAATATTGGGTTGAGTGATCACATTGCTTTTGCAGCTGAAAATATTCAAAATAATATTATTGTTCGGAACAAGCTTTTAAGTGAAATTGAGATTTTATATAGTGAAGAATTTGCTATTGCTCAATGGGCTGTAGAATATTTAACACAAACCTTAGAGATTCCATTTAGTTATGATGAAGCGGGATATATTGCAATTCATATCCATAGTGCTCGCAGCGGGCGTACTGATAATAGTAAAAGTATCCGTGAAGTTACAATCGTTTCTGAAATTATTCATTTAATCGAGCAGGAATTGGCTATTGATATTCATGATGATAAAAATAGTCTCAGTTATTCACGTTTGGTGAATCATTTACGTTTGTTTATTCATCGCTTCCAACAAAATCAATATGCTGTTTTAGATGAAGAAATTTTGGAAGTCGTAAAGAAAAAGTATGCTGAAAGCTATGAAATCTCAAAAAAAGTACAAGTCTTATTAATGAGAAATTTTCATTATCAAGTACCAAATGAAGAACTTGGTTATTTATCGATTCACATTGAACGATTAAGAATGACCAAATAATAAAAATTAAATAGTTTATGTGAGGAGTTACGTATAATGAAAGCGTATATGCAAAGAATGGGACGTTCGTTAATGTTACCAGTTGCTGTATTACCGGCGGCTTCTTTATTAGTCGGTATTGCCAACTGGATCGTGGGAACAATCGGCGCTAGTCCAGCCACAACTTTTCTAATGAATGGTGGTTTGGCTATCTTAAACAACTTAGCATTATTATTTGCGGTTGGTTTAGCGTTAGGAATGTCAAAAGATAAAGATGGATCGGCAGCATTAGCTGGTTTAGTCGCTTATTTAGTGCCAAAAACTGTTTTAGCGCCTGCTTCTATCCAAGCCATTAAAGGCTTCAAGGATATTGCTGAAGTAAACCCAGCCTTCAACAGCATGGACAACAATGTCTTTGTCGGGATTGTCGCTGGTTTAGTTGCTGCGGCAATGTATAATCGTTTCTCTGGTGTGAAATTGCCAATGGCTTTATCATTCTTTAGTGGAAAACGTTTAGTTCCTATTATGTCAGCTATTTCGATGTTAGCAATCTCAGCTGTCTTATTCTTCTTCTGGCCAGTTGTTTATAACGGATTAGTTGCTTTTGGTAAAGGAATCTCTAGCTTAGGTTTCGTAGGAGCTGGCTTGTATGGTTTCTTTAACCGACTATTAATTCCAACAGGCTTACACCATGCCTTGAATTCTGTTTTCTGGTTTGATGTTGCTGGTATCAATGATATTGGGAACTTTTTAGCTGGTCAACAAGCGTTAGATACTGGTAAAGCAATTGTAGGACAAACAGGGATGTATCAAGCTGGTTTCTTCCCAGTAATGATGTTTGGTTTACCAGCAGGCGCGTTTGCTATTTATCAATGTGCACGTCCTGAGAAGAAAAAAGTTACAGCTTCATTAATGTTAGCTGCTGGTTTTGCGGCTTTCTTTACAGGCGTTACTGAACCTTTAGAATTCTCATTTATGTTCGTTGCTTGGCCTTTATATGTTTTACATGCGGTCTTTACAGGTATTTCTTTAGCATTCGCTGCGTTTATGCATTGGACAGCTGGCTTTGCCTTTAGTGCAGGTTTTGTAGACTTCTTCTTAAGTTTGAAAAACCCAGTCGCAAATCACCCAATGATGTTGGTGGTTCAAGGACTTGTCTTTGCGGCAATTTACTACTTCGGTTTCCGTTTTGCAATCACTAAGTTTAACTTAATGACACCAGGACGTGAAGAAGGCGCTGGCGAAGAAACGCCAGATGTTGCAGAAGGTGACAACAAATTTGCTTCTCTAGCTCGTCGTATTTATGATGGTTTAGGCGCTGATGCTAATGTAACTTCTATTGATAACTGTACAACTCGTTTACGCTTAACAGTGAAAGATACAGGCAAAGTGGATCAAGCAAAAATTAAAGCAACTGGGGTTCCAGGTGTGAAAGTCATTGATGACACCAATATCCAAGTGATCGTTGGTACGGAAGTACAATTTGTTGCTGACGAAATGCAACGATTATATAACCACCAAGCGCCAGCAACACCAGTCAAAGAAACACCTGTTTCTCAACCAGTTGTTGAAGAAAAAGCACCAGTTTCAACAAAAGAAACTGAATTATATTCTGTAGCGAATGGGAAAGTTATTCCTATTTCTGAAGTACCAGATGATGTTTTCTCAGCAAAAATGATGGGTGACGGTTTTGCTGTCGTACCAACAGACGGCGAAGTTTCAACACCCGTTGCTGGTAAAATTACTAGCATTTTCCCAACAAAACATGCGTTAGGTATCCAAACAGATTCAGGCATTGAAGTATTATTACACATGGGTCTAGATACTGTTGAGTTACAAGGTGGACCATTTACATTACATGTTGAAGAAGGCCAAGTTGTAAAACAAGGCGATAAAATTGCAACCATTGATTTAGCGGCATTAGAACAAGCTGGCAAAAAATCAGATTTAATTGTTGTTTTCACAAATCAAGATATCGTTGCTCAATACGATTTACAAAAAGCAGGTCAAACGACTTCAATGAATGATGTAATCGGAAATGTTACCGTAAAATAAAAGTAAAAAAGGGCTAGCCGTAAGGCAGCCCTTTTTTGTATTCTTTGAAAGTATTAGTGTCTGTAGAGCCAGTAATTCAAAATCGCTTGCTCTACAGATTTTTATTTATAAATAGCCTTAGAAAGTTTCGCATAATTGAACACTTTAACCACTCACAAAAATGGCCAATGTAACGGACAGAAAACAAGGAAGCGTTTTCTTTTATATGGATTATAATAAATATATCAAGGAGGGGTTGCTATGAGTTCGAAAAAAGAACGTGGACAAAAATTGTTGTTACTTCTCTCAAAAAAACAAGATTATATGACTGCAGAAGAATTGGCAAACTGCCTAAGTACTTCTCCTAAGACAGTTTATCGTTTGATAAAAAAAATTAACGATGAATTTTCAGAAGGTTCACTCATATTATCTGAGAAAGGACGAGGATACAAGCTAGACTATGAACGATTTATGGAACAGAATCGACATTTAGTCGAAAAAGAAAGTGATTTTTCGCCAAGGGAAAGACGCAATCGAATTCTGGAGGAATTGTTGTTAGCTTCTCCACAAGCTAAAAATGTTTATGAATTATTTGCAAGATATTATGTTGGCGATTCTGTGATATTTAGCGATGAACAACAATTATCCGAAGATTTAAAGAAATATGATTTAACACTCAAACGGAAAAATCGAACGTTGGCAATTATCGGTGAGGAAAGAGCTATCAGGAAAGCCATTTCCGATAGAATACAACTGTTGAACATTATCGATATTGAGGATCTTCGAAACAACAAAGCATTAAATTTTAATAATTATGATGTCCTTTTTACGTTAGATCAAGTCAGGAACATTGAAAAAAAACTGGATATTACTATTCCACATCCATATAACGTAAACATCTTTTCGCATCTTTATATCTTAATTAGTCGTTCACGAAAAGTAGCTATTTCTGAAAAATACCAATTATCTAACGAAGAAGAACAAGAATTAACAAAGGACTTAGTACTCAAAAAGGTCGCGCAAACAACGATTCAACAGATTGAAACTTATTTAAATAAGAGACTGCCTAACGTTGAAATTTATTACTTATATCAATATTTGGTTTCTTCTAGGATGCAAGGTTCGTTTAGTAAAGTAACTAATTTTTCTTTCAAAGTAATGCAAGTTACTCAATTTTATTTAGAGGAAATGAGTGCACAACTAAAAATTTTAACTGATAATGATCAGCTACTTCTTGAATTGGCTAGTCATATAAAACCAATGATAAATCGTCTTGAAAACGGCATACATGTTAAGAATAGTTTATTGGATCAAATAAAAATGACGTATGAAACAATTTTCGGAAAAATTGCGCAAGTTTCTAAGCAAGTAAGTAAAAACTATCAACTGCCGGCTATAAACGAAGATGAGAATGGGTTTATTACATTGTATTTTGCGCGAATGATTGAAACCAATCAGTTACCTATTCGTACTTTGATTATGTGTACCACTGGAATTGGAACTTCAGAACTATTGAGAGTAAAAGTTGAAAAGAAATTCCCTGAATTACAAATTGTTGAAATTATTGCCACACGAAATATAAAGAAATCATTAAAAGATTATTCTGATATTGAATTGATTTTGACAACGATTCATTTACAGGAAAAGGTCCCCATTAAATCATTGTTGGTAAGTGCCATGTTTACAATGGATGATCAGTATCGATTACAAAGAAAAGTTGAGGAAATCTATCATGAACGTTAATCCTTTATACCAAGTTTTCCTAAACCAAGAACTTCTTTCAAAACAGCAAGTATATCAATTCATTGCAGAAACAGCAGCACCTTGGTTAACGCCCGAAGAAAAAAAGCAGATTGAGGAATCTTTGGTAAATCGTGAGAAGATGGGAAGTAATCAGATTGCAGAGCAAGTTGTCTTGCCACATTTAGAGAATGCACTCTTGAAAAAAAGTGAAATATATCTGATTGGCTTAAAAACAGAAATCCAAGAATGGACGGCAGACATTAAGCAAGTGAAATTAATTATTGTCATCTTACTAAAAGAAAATGAACAGTTAAAAGTAAAAAAAGAAATCAGTCGATTTACTAGAAAATTAGCAAATGAAGACTTCTTAGAAAAGTTGTTGCGTTTAAAAACAGAAACAGATTTTTATAAAAATATAGAAAAATTTGAGGAGGAAAAATAATGAAGATAGTCGGCGTAGCAGCCTGCACAGTAGGAATTGCTCACACATATATCGCACAAGAAAAATTGGAGAACGCTGCAAAAAAAGCAGGAGTTGAGATCCATGTAGAAACACAAGGGACCATTGGGATTGAAAACAAACTAACGGATGAACAAATTAAGGAAGCGGACATTGTTATATTAGCCATTGATGTAAAAATTTCTGGAAGAGAGCGTTTTGATGGGAAACGAATCATTCAAGTACCTACAGAAGTTGCTGTAAAATCACCCACTAAACTAATTGAAAAAGCAGAAGAAGTTATGACACAAGAAAAGTAATCTTCTAGGAGGAATTGTAATGGAAGTAAAGGATATCATTGACTTAAAAACCGTTAAAACGAATATGAATGTAAATACAAAAGAGGAAGCGTTAAAAGAATTAGCCAATCTTTTGCTTGAAAATGGCAATATTTCAGATGAAAAAGGTTTTATAAAAGATATCTATGATAGAGAGGCGGAAGGTCAAACGGGCATCGGAAACTATCTAGCCATTCCACATGGCAAAAGTGCGTATGTAAAAAAAATAGGCGTGGCCATCGGTATTAACAGTACAGAAATTCCTTGGGAATCTTTAGATGATAATGGCGTAAAAGGAATCATTCTTTTTGCTGTGGGTAATGATCATAAAGAAACAACTAGCCATCTTAAACTATTATCATTGTTTGCCAGAAAACTCGGAAATGATGAAGTAGTGAGAGAATTCCTTCAATCAAAATCGCCAGAGGATGTAGTAAAGGTATTCTCTTAATGAAATTACTAAGACAGCATATTGTGGATATTTTCTACAGAAGAATCCACAACAGTAATTTTTTTAAATAGAAAATAAAATGAAAAGAACAATGTTTAGGAGGATAAAAATGAAAAAACTAAAAGAGTTAAATCTTAAAGGTCATTTATTAACAGCAATCTCATATTTAATTCCAATTGTCTGTGGCGCTGGCTTTTTAATTGCAATTGGTATGGGGTTTGGTGGCTCAAGTCAAGGAACCTTGGTACCAGGTGAATTTTCGCTTTGGGATGCTTTAGCTACTATGGGTGGCGCTGGCTTAGGCTTACTGCCGGTTGTTATATCTACTGGCATTTCCTTTTCAATCGCCGGTAAACCTGGAATTGCTCCGGGCTTTATTATTGGTTTAACTGCGAATGCAGTTGGCGCTGGCTTTATTGGTGGTATCTTAGGTGGTTACTTGGCAGGATATCTTGTATTAGCTATTTTAAAATATGTGAAATTACCAAACTGGGCGAGAGGGTTAATGCCAACATTAATTATTCCATTTTTAACCTCAATTACTGGTGGATTAATCATGGTATATATTATCGGGACCCCAATAACGGCATTTACTTCATTATTAACGAACTTTTTAGATAGCTTAGGTAACTCGTCATTATTAATTTTTGGTGGTGTAATTGGTTTATTAAGTGGTATAGACTATGGCGGACCCATTAACAAAACTGTTTTTGCCTTTGTTTTGACAATGCAAGCGGAAGGACTTAATGGACCAATTACAGCATTGCAATTAGTAAATACAGCAACGCCAATAGGCTTTGGATTAGCTTTCTTCTTTGCTAAATTATTTAGAAAAAATATTTATACAAAACTAGAAGTTGAAACGTTAAAGTCTGCCGTACCAATGGGCGTGATTAACATTGTTGAAGGTGTTATTCCTTTAGTTATGAATGATATTGTCCGAGGAGTCATTGCTACAGCGATTGGCGGCTTCGTGGGTGGCGCAACAACAATGATCTTAGGGGCAGATGCGACAGTTCCATTTGGCGGTGTTTTAATGATTCCAACAATGAGTAAACCGCTGGCTGGCATTATTGCAATTGTTGTAAACGCTGTGGTTACCGGTTTAGTTTTAGCTATTATTAAGAAAGATGTAACTGAGAAAGATATGGAAGCTTTAGTAGAAAAAGAAGAAGAGGAGATAAACTTGGAAGATATTCAGATTTTCTAAACAAAATGAAAAAGCGCAACAAAATTAATGCAATTTATATTGCCCGTCAGAGATGTGTCAACGTCTGAATATAACGAGTTAGAAAAATTTTCAAAAACATCAACCAAATAATCAGATAGAAAGAGTTGAAAATTAGAATGAACAAAGTTGAATTTTCTCCGTCACTAATGACGATGGATTTGGACAAGTTTAAACAACAAATCACCTTTTTGAATGATCATGTTGCTTCGTATCACATAGACATTATGGATGGTCACTATGTGCCAAACATTACATTATCTCCGTGGTTTATTGAGGAGTTAAGAAAAATTTCGAAGCTCCCAGTATCTGCCCATTTAATGGTTACGAATCCAAGCTTTTGGGTACAACAACTAGTAGATATCAAATGTGAATGGATTTGTATGCATGCAGAGGTTTTAGATGGTCTAGCATTTCGCCTAATTGACCAAATTCACAATGCTAATCTTAAAGCAGGGATCGTCCTTAATCCCGAAACGCCTATTGAATCAATCTTTCCATATATTGAATTGTTGGATAAAATCACAATCATGACCGTTGATCCAGGCTTTGCTGGCCAGCGATTTATTGAAGGAACACTTGATAAAATTGTTGCTCTTCGTAATTTACGTAAAGAAAAAGGGTATCGTTATGTAATTGAAATGGACGGCTCATCGAATAGAAATTCATTTAAGCGAATTGATGCTGCAGGACCTGATATTTATATTGTTGGTAGAAGCGGATTGTTTGGATTGAATGAAGATATTGAAAAAGCTTGGAGAATGATGAGTAGAGACTATGAAGAAATGACTGGGAAAAAAATTCCATAAAACATTTGACTGTTTGTTAAAAGAATAGATAAGTTGTATAAAGTCAAGCCTAGAAAAGAATTTTGTTCATTCTTATCTGGGCTTTTTTGATGCAATAAATAAGCGCCAATAGAACAAAATTACTTGTTATTCTATTCTAGGTGAAAACGTTCAATCTTGCGAAGTTACGGTTTGTTCACAAAAAAGTTACTTTTATTAAATAAAACTAAAGAAGTAACAAAAACTTCGCTTTTTTCAGTTATTTCAAGTAACATAGAACGTATCTTAAAAGAAAAAGTTTGGATGATTCGATGCGTAGAGTAAGAAAAATAATTTATAAAATCATGCTACTTTTGTTTGTTGGTTTAGTTGCTGGTCTTGGCTATCTTGGCTATAAAATACATCAAAATGTTGAAACGGTAATGACCTTTGAAAAACAAGTAGAAGCAGAAGTCAAAAAAAATAAAATACCTGAATACAAAACATTAGCTTTAGCGATTATCTATACAGAATCTAAAGGGAAATCTGGCGATATTATGCAGAGCAGTGAAAGTGTTTATGGACAACAAGAAGTGATTGAAACACCAGAGGAAAGTATCGCACATGGCGTCAAATTTCTCGCGGAAGCGTTAGCGAAAGCAAAAGAAGCTGGCTGTGATGAGTGGACAGGCGTACAAGCATATAATTATGGACTGGATTATATTCAGTTTGTTAAAGAACGCGGCGGGAAACACACGACAGAGTTAGCAGAAGAATATTCAAGAGAAGTCCTTTCACCGTTGCTAGGAAATGACCAAAATACGAAATATCGTTATTATCGTTGGCAAGCGTTAGTTTACAATGGTGGTTACCTTTATCAAAATGGTGGCAATATGTTCTATGCGGAAATTGTCAAAATGAATCGTTGGTTTATTGAAAAGTTAAATTAAAACGAGAAAAGTCTAAAGAATTCTTTCAACTTACAGGAATTTTTTAGGCTTTTCTTGCAGTTTCATGAAAATGCAAGTAAACTAGAAGGGATGTAACTGATTAATTGAAAAGGTAGGGAAAGAGCTGGATGTTGAATAAAGTCGACCTGAAAAAAGGGTTAAGTACAGAAGAAGTTGCCAAGCAGAAAGAGTTAGGCCTTCAAAATAATTATGAGGAAAATGTAGCAAAATCTACAAAAGATATTATTTTTGATAACGTCATGACGTTATTCAACTTTTTAAACTTTGCAATCGCTGTTTGTTTACTATTTGTCGGAGCGTATTCCAATCTGGCTTTCTTAGCGATTATTATTGTGAACATGTCAATCGGGATTTTCCAAGAAATTCATGCCCGTAATTTAGTTCAAAAATTATCTATTGTGGCAAAAGAAAATGTTCATGTTGTTCGAAATGGCGTACAACAAGAAATTGATACAAAAGAACTAGTTATGGAAGATATTGTTATTATCTCTGCAGGGGAACAAGTTCCTTCTGATATGGAAGTTATTGACGGTAAAGTCGAAGCGAATGAAGCGTTGTTAACAGGTGAATCAGATTTAATTGAAAAGGAAATCGGCGATACCTTGCTTTCTGGAAGTTTCATTGTTAGCGGACAAGCCTATGCCCGTGTTATCCACGTTGGTGCCGAAAACTATGCTGTGAAAATCACCCAAGAAGCTAAAGTGCATAAACCAATTCAATCAGAGTTAGTCAATTCGATTCGTAAAGTCTCTAAATTTACAAGTTGGGTGATTATTCCTCTAGGGATTATTTTATTTGTTGAAGCTTTTTGGCTAAGAGATGCTGGCATTAAAACATCTGTTGTTGCTTCTGCAGCTGCTTTGTTAGGGATGTTACCAAAAGGATTAGTACTATTAATTAGTATTGCGCTGACAACAGGTGTCATTAAGTTAGCCAAAAAACGTATTCTAGTACAAGATATGTACTCAATTGAAACATTGGCCCATGTGGACACTTTGTGTTTAGATAAAACTGGAACGATTACAGAAGGTAAAATGAAAGTGCAAAAGGCGATTATCTTGCATGACAAATATGAAGAACTCTTCCCGCAGATTATCGGAAGCTACCTATCTGAAAGTACAGATAATAATATTACAATGCAAGCAATTCGTGATCATTATGAAGTATCCAATCGATTTGGCGCAAAAGAAGTCTTGGCTTTTTCTTCTGAACGAAAATGGGGAGCTATTGAATTTCCAGAAATTGGGACGGTTTATTTAGGGGCTCCTGAGCGTTTGGTAGACGATAGTCGGTTGCCGGAAGCTGTTTTTACAGCACAAGAGAATGGGTATCGCGTCTTGATGTTAGCCATTGCGGAACAACAACCGTTAAACGAAACCAAAATGCCTTACTTAGAGCCATTAGCAATTCTAGAAATTGATGATCCAATTCGCCAAAATGCCAAAGAAACACTGGCTTATCTAAAAGAAGAAGGAATCGACTTAAAAGTAATTTCTGGTGATAATCCGGTGACTGTTTCAAATATTGCTCGTCGTGCTGGGCTACCCGGTTATGAGTCTTATATTGATTTGTCGACCAAAACGACAGAAGCAGAAGTGCGTGAAGCAGTTCAGCAATACACAGTGTTCGGACGTGTATCGCCTCAGCAAAAACGAACCATTGTACGTGAGTTGAAAGACACAGAGCATGTGGTGGCGATGACCGGCGATGGCGTTAACGATGTTTTAGCGTTACGAGAAGCGGATTGTAGTATCGCTATGGCAGAGGGAGATGGCGCTACTCGGCAAATTTCTAATCTAGTTTTGCTAGATTCTGATTTTACAACGTTACCAGATGTCTTGTTTGAAGGACGACGTGTGGTAAATAATGTAACCCGAGTTTCCAGCGTTTTCTTCATTAAAACGATTTATTCGTTTATTCTCTCAATCATTTGTGCCTTAACGGCCATTGCGTTCCCGTTCATTCCGATTCAAGTGACCTTGATTGATTTAGCAATTGAAGGATATCCTGCTTTCTTCTTATCTTTCGAAGGGGACAAACGAAAAGTTGTCGGGAAGTTTTTACCAACGGCTTTGAAAAATGCGTCTGTTAATGCGCTTTTAGTTGTAGCGAATATCATTGCTGTTTATCTGATTGGACAAAATCAAGGATTTTCTTCTTTAGACACCACGACGTTAATGTATTATTTATTAGTTGGAATTAGCTGTATGGCTGTTGTTCGAGCATGTCTGCCTTTAAATCCATTACGCATTTTCTTGGTTTTCAGTACCATTATTGGTATTTATGTAGCAGCTATGTTATTCCACAACATTTTAGAAATTGGTTTCTTAACTTCGCAAACAATGGGTCTCTTCTTTATTATGATGGCCATTAATATTGTAGTGCGTGTAGCAATTGGTTTCGTACAAATGAAACGTGCTGGAAAAACAATTAAAGATTTATAAAAAGCAGAGGTTGAGCTAAAAGCATTCGTCTCCAGAAATGCAGTTCTTCTTTAAATCTTGAAGGAAGTCGGAGCAAGCTTGATGTTTAACTGATTATTTTAAGAGTTAGTGTCTGGGGCAGGAGTCAGGATGACTTTTGTCCTAGATACTTTCTTTTTTTGTTGAGTTGAAACAAGATACTTGAAAAACAGCGATTATGTGATACAATAAATCATGTGTAAATGTGTCCATTGGAATTCGCACTGAAATGACAGTGCGTTTTTTAAACGGTCAATCACATGAGTTAGCACAATGCTATTCTTAGGAGGTGAGGACAATGGCACAACGCATTCCTCAGGAAGTCATTGAGGAAGTTCGTCACCGAACGAATATAGTAGATATTATTGGGCAGTATGTCCAGTTAAAAAAATCCGGTAAAAATTATATGGGTTTATGTCCGTTTCACGAAGAACGTTCCCCTTCATTTTCAGTAGCAGAAGACAAACAAATTTTTCACTGTTTTGGCTGCGGGAAAGGTGGAACTGTTTTTAATTTCTTGCAAGAAATTGAAGGCATTAGTTTTCCAGAATCCGTGAAACGTGTTGCAGATTTGGAACATTTATCTGTGGACTTTGATTGGTCAGAGCCGCGTGAAGTAGCGGATACCCCAGAAAACCAACAAAGACGGAGTTTGTTACAACTGCATAGTAAAGCCGCAGAACTTTACCATCATATTTTAGTGAATACTAAAATTGGCGAACCCGCATTAAACTATTTATTAGAGCGGGGATTAACACAAGAACTAATTGAGACCTTTCAAATTGGATTTGCGCCGCAAAAACGTGATTTCTTAAGTCAAGTTTTTAAAAACGAACAACTGGATGAAACGCTTTTTGAGCCTTCTGGGCTGTTTGTCCAAAGAGATAACGGTACGTTTTTGGATCGTTTCTATCAACGAATCATGTTTCCAATTAATGATCCCCAAGGCAATGTCATCGCCTTTTCTGGTCGCTTGTTAAAAACAGCTGATTTTCCAGGGGATGAGATGCCTAAATACTTGAATAGTCCTGAAACAACACTTTTTAATAAGCGAGAAACGCTGTTTAACTTTGATAAAGCCAGAAAAGAAATTCGTAAAGAAAATACAGTCTTGCTTTTTGAAGGATTCATGGATGTTATCGCTGCTTGGCAATCAGGCGTAAAAAGTGGGGTGGCTTCAATGGGGACTAGTTTGACCAATGAACAAATTCGGCGTTTGGAACGGGTCGCTAAGGAAGTAGTTATTTGTTACGATGGCGATAATGCCGGTGTTCAAGCCACAAACCGTGCGATTCAATTATTGCAAGAAAACAGTCATTTTGACTTGAGTATTGTCAGCATCCCTGAAAAGCTGGATCCTGATGAATATGTGCGGAAATATGGCGCAGAAGCTTTTCAAAATTTAGCCAATCATGGCCGAGAAACAGTTTTTAGTTTTAAAATGAACTATCATCGGTTAACTAGAAACATGAATAACGAAAAAGAACAATTGGATTATGTGAACGAATTGTTACGGGAGTTAACCAATGTTCAATCTCCCTTGGAACGTGATCGTTATTTAAACCAAATTGCTCAGGAATTTCAACTTTCTGTTCATAGTTTAGAAGAACAATTCAATCAATTGAAGCAAGAGCAACGTTCAGTCCAACGGCAAGAAAGGCAACAATTTTATCAAGATGAAATGATGCCACCACCAATGGAAGAACCTGTTTTTGAAGAGAATCACGTCCAAAACAAGTTACCGTTAACACAAGTTCAAAAAGCAGAACGTTCTTTATTATTTCGTTTAATGAATGAACAAGGAGTACGGCAAACCGTTCAACAATTGCCAGATTTTTCGTTCGCTCATGATGAATACCAAGAATTATATTTCTTGCTAGAAAGTTATGCGACACTGCATCAAAGTTTCGACATTGCCGATTTTATTAATTTCTTGCAAGATAATCAAACCAAACAATTAGCAATTGAAATTGCGTATCAGAATTTATCGGAAGAAAGCTCTGAGCGAGAAGTTGCCGATTTATTACATGTAATTGCCTTATCAAGTATTGCAGAGGCAATTGAGCAGAAAAAGATTCAACAGCAAGAAGCAAAACGAGTGGGCAACCAACAGCTTGAAGCCGAATTAACAATGGAGATTATCCAATTGGCTCGACAGCTTAAAGCTCAACGAACATTTACTTAAGCAATATAATGAATAGAACTAAGCGTTTTGTTCATTTTATTTTGATAAGTCCCAGTGATTTATCAGTTATTTCAAGCGTGAACCGAAAAATGAAGGGGGCCTTCTTTCATGGAAAAAGAAACAAGTAAAAAATATGAAGCTGCAGTGGCAGCATTTATCAAAGAAAACAAGCCTAAAGGAACAGTGGTTTATGATGATTTAGCGAATCAATTAGCCACACCGTATACTTTGGATGCAGAAGCTATGGAAAAATTGATCCAAAAAGTTGAAGATGCTGGTATCAGTGTGGTCGATGAAAATGGAGACCCAAGTGAACATAGCTTGAAAAAAGATGAAAAAGAAGCGGAAAAGGCCCAAGCAGAAGACTTATCTGCGCCAACAGGTGTTAAAATTAATGATCCCGTGCGTATGTACCTAAAAGAAATTGGGCGCGTTCAATTATTAACTGCCGCAGAAGAAGTTGAATTGGCACTTAAAATTGAAGAAGGCGATCAAGAAGCAAAACAACGTTTAGCAGAAGCCAACTTACGTTTGGTTGTTTCAATTGCCAAACGATATGTAGGTCGTGGTATGCAATTCTTGGATTTAATTCAAGAAGGTAATATGGGCTTAATGAAAGCTGTTGAAAAATTTGACTACCGTAAAGGGTTCAAATTCTCTACGTATGCTACTTGGTGGATTCGTCAAGCGATTACGCGGGCAATTGCGGACCAAGCTAGAACGATTCGAATTCCTGTTCACATGGTTGAAACAATCAATAAATTGATTCGGATTCAACGCCAACTATTGCAAGATTTAGGTAGAGAACCAACGCCAGAAGAAATTGGTGCGGAAATGGATTTACCAACAGAAAAAGTTCGTGAAATCCTAAAAATCGCACAAGAGCCAGTCTCTTTAGAAACACCAATTGGTGAAGAAGATGATTCACATTTAGGTGATTTCATTGAAGACCAAGATGCTACAAGTCCTGCTGAACATGCAGCTTACGAATTGTTAAAAGAACAACTAGAAGATGTTCTGGATACTTTAACAGACCGTGAAGAAAATGTTTTACGTTTACGTTTTGGTTTAGATGATGGTCGGACACGTACGCTAGAAGAAGTCGGAAAAGTTTTCGGTGTCACTCGCGAACGTATTCGTCAAATTGAAGCAAAAGCGTTAAGAAAACTAAGACATCCTTCTCGTTCAAAACAATTAAAAGACTTTTTAGAATAAACATACCGTTTAGCGGCTCTTTTCGTGCATGCGAGAAGAGCCGCTTTTGTTTTTTAAAAAGTCTCTAAATGTCATTGCTAGTTATTGGAAGAAGGCGCAAGTTGTGGTAAATTAGAAGTAATGGAATATTAGCAGAATGTGAGGCGGAAGAATGACAAAAAAATGTCCGAAGTGCGGGAACGAATTCGATGCAGAATTAACGACCTGCCCAACATGTGGCTATTCACTAACTGACACAACAGTTGATAAAGAAGAAGCGGAAACGACTTCAACAAATATAGATTTTGAAACACAGGAAAATGAACAACACGAAGATCAATTAAATGAGAATATTGAATGGTCTGAGTTAAAAGATATGAGCTTAGGCCATGTGATGGAACTGTTTGGCGAATCACCAGAAGAAGAAAGTAATGATGACAAAAAAGAAGAGTCGACAGAAGATAACTTAATAGTCTCTGATTCAGAGGATGTTTCTGGTCTAGAAACATCGCTTCAAGAAGGGGCTAGTGAGGAGACTCATGATTCGGTGGAGGAGTCGACACCAGCGACAGAAGAGACGCCTACTCATTCAACAGAAGAAAAACTAGCAACGGACGAAGCAGTTAATTTAGAAGAAACAACGGAAGAAACAACTACTGTTGAAGCAGAAACAGCTGAGGTATCTGAGACGGTGAAGTCTGAAGAGGAAGCTTTAACAGAGATTTCAGGAACTGAAGTTATCTCTACCACTTCTGAAGAAGAAATTTTTTCACAACCACCGATAGAAGATCAAGATGTAACACCAAACGAAACTTTGCAAGCTTATATTCAAGCGCATCGAGCAGATACAGAAATGTCTGAAAATCCATCAGAAGAAACTGCAGAGACCCAAGAGTTAGAAAACAGCGGTGAGGCAGTATTAACCCAAGCCGAAACACCAACTGAATCCATTTCAGATTCTGAAGAAGGGTTAACAAGTGCAGCATCGCTAGAAGCACCAAGTGAAGCTGATGCAACCGAGGAAAAAGTTTCAGATTCAGGTGTGATACCACCGATGAATGAAACTGGGAATGCTCAACCAGCGCCTGCTCCGAAGAAATCATCAAAAAAAGTGGCTTTCGTTGCGCTTGCGGTTGTTTTATTAGCTGGAGGTAGTGCTTGGGCGTATCATGATCAAACGCAAAAAGCTGCCGCACAAGAGGCGGCGGCACTAACCAAGAAAACAGATACGCTGAAAGATGAACTAGCAGCCTTTTATACCACGAAGGAGCAAGTTTTTATTAAACCAGATATGGTGACTGTTAGTCCAGAAAAACTCTCAAAACAAGTCGCGGAAATTAAAGATTCAGAAGAGTATTCTCAATTAAATAAACAAATTCAAACATTGAAAGTGAAGCAACAAACCATTCAACAAATCAACCAATTATTTGAGGCGCCGATTGTCAATGGCAATGAGTTGAAACCGGCGATTTTAGCTGCTGATCAACCAATTTCCGTAAAGAAATTAACAGGAAATGATCCATTTGACCAATTGATGAACCAAGCAATCGATCAAGCGAACCAACAATACAACCAATTACAAAAAGCTAAAAAAGCGGTTGAGGTCATTTATAAAGATGGAAAAACTACCAATCAGCTGAATCGAGACACGTATCAAGCTGCTAAGGCAGAAGTAGATAAAGTAACAAGTGATAAGCTGAAAAAAGAACTGGTCAAACAAGTCACGACAGCTGACCAAGCGTTAACCAAGGTTGAAGAAGAACAGAAAAGAATTGCAGAAGAACAAGCTGCCGCAGAGCAAGCTGCCGCAGAGCAAGCAAAACAAGCAGAAGAACAAGCGAAACAAGCTGCTGCCGCAAAAAAAGAGGACGCTAAGAAGGAAGAAACAGCAAAAACAGAAGCGAATGGCTACACGGCGCCGAATAGTGACGGGGTTTACACTAGTCCGCTTTATGCGCCAGATGCTGCCGATATCGCTGATAGTAGCAATCCAGCGTGGACATGGGCACCAGGTGTGAAAGAAAAAGTCTTAGACACAGTGATTGCTCGTGGCTATGTGGTTCCTGGCGGATATTCTTTAGAACCTGCCAAAATTGTGAATGGCGAAGGTTACTACAATCTTTATGCAACAAACAATCAATCAAAATTATTAGAAGGCACTACAGAGAAAAATGTTCACATGTATTTAGTTACAATCAATGCTAAAACAGGTTGGTTCAAAGGGAACGCTTCTCGTAATGCAGGGCAATAAAAGAAAATAGAAACAATCGAACAAAAGCGGAAATCTTTTGTTCGATTGATTTTCCTTGAGGAGTTAATGATAAATGAGAGAATTACTAGCAACAACATTTACCGGCATTGTGGTCGATGAAAATGAACAATTTTATTTTGTTCAAAAAAATGGCATCACATTCCGTTTAAAAAAAGAAGAAGGTACGCATGCTATAGGGGAGGCTGTAGAAGGGTTTGGTTATTTAAATCAAAAACAAGAGCCAGCACTGACAACTACAATTCCTACTGTGCGTATTGGTAGCTATGGCTTTGGTACTGTCACGGGAACGAGACGTGATTTAGGTGTCTTTGTGGATGTTGGCTTACCAGATAAAGATGTCGTTATTTCGTTGGATGAATTACCAACTATGCGGGAACTTTGGCCTAAAAAAGAAGACCGAGTAATGGTTACTTTAAAAGTGGACAGTAAAGACCGCATTTGGGGCGAATTAGCAGATGAAAAAGTCTTTAAAGCAATGGCAAAACGTGGGAATGCTGAAATGCAAAACCAAAACTTAACCGGGCATGTATATCGTCTGAAACTTGCAGGAACGTATATTTTAACTGATGATTTATACATTGGATTTATCCATCCTTCTGAACGATTCCAGGAACCACGTTTAGGTGAAAAAGTAGTGGGGCGTGTGATTGGCGTGCGGCCGGACGGCGTATTGAATCTTTCATTAAAACCAAGAAGTCATGAAGTAATCAGCGATGATGCGTTAATGATTCTAACTTTCTTAGAAAGAGCAAACGATCACCAAATTCCTTTCACCGATAAATCAAGCCCTGATGAAATTAAACAAACCTTTGGCATTAGTAAAGCTCAATTTAAACGCGCCTTAGGCCATTTAATGAAACAAAAATTAATTAAACAAGAAGATGGTAAAACAATTCTAATTGGCTCGTTGGAACAATCAAAAGAAAAAAATTAAGGTAGCTAATTGAGAATATCTTGCAAATTACAGTTATTTCTTTTATAATTATTTTAATTTGATTGATAAATTAAGTTTCTTAATTTATAATCATTCTAAACAAGGAGCTGTAATAATGGATTCGACTGCTGCTTTAAAAAAGACAAAAAAACAATTACATGAATCAGGCTTTAAATTAACACCACAACGGGAAGCAACCGTACTTGTATTATTGGAAAATGAAAAAGATCATTTATCAGCAGAAGAAATTTACTTCTTGGTAAAACAAAAAAGTCCGGAAATTGGTCTAGCAACAGTCTATCGAACGCTAGAAATTTTAACAGACTTAAAAGTCGTTGATAAAGTGAGCTTTAACGATGGTTTAGCTCGCTATGATTTAAGAAAAGAAGGCGCCAAACACTTTCACCACCATTTGTTATGCTTAGAATGTGGCACAATTGAGGAAGTGGAAGAAGACTTGCTTGGTGAAGTAGAGCAAATTGTTGAAAGTCGGTATCATTTTTTAGTCAAAGATCATCGCTTAACTTTTCATGGTATTTGTCAAAGTTGTCAAAGTAAACATTAAAAAAACTGCCTTGCATTAATTTATGCAAGGCAGTTTTTTATTCATTGGAATTATAAATTAGCGAATTTTTCCAATAAGCGAATCATTTGGCAAGTAAAACCATATTCATTGTCATACCAAGCCACAGTTTTCACTAATTGGAAATCGCCAGCTGTCGTTACTTCTGTTTGCGTTGGGTCAAAAATCGAACCTTCTGTCGTGCCGATTATGTCTCCAGAAACAATTTCACGATTATCATAACCGAAAGAAGGGTTATCAATGGTGTGTTTTTTCATTGCTTCATTTACTTGATCAGCTGTTACTTTTGTTTTTAAAATGCTAACTAATTCTGTTAAGGATCCATCCACAACGGGAACACGTTGGGCATGGCCTTGTAATTTTCCATTAAGTTCTGGAATAACTAAGCCAATTGCTTTAGCAGCACCAGTTGAATGGGGAATAGTATTGTCTGCAGCAGAGCGTGCCGCACGAAGATTTCCGCCACGAACAGGGCCATCTAATAGCATTTGTGTTGATGTGTAGGCATGGACAGTTGTCATGGTACCAACTTCAATACCGAATTCATTATTTAAGAAGTAAGCCATCGGTGCTAGACAGTTTGTCGTACATGAACCAGCAGAAATGATTTTATCGTTGGCATCAAGTGTATCATCATTGACGTTGTAAACGATTGTTTTCATTGCGCCTGCAGGAGCAGAGATAACCACACGTTTCACACCTGCATCTAAATGAGCTTGTGCTTTTTCTTCAGAGGTATAAAAACCTGTACATTCAAGGACAATGTCTACTCCGTTTTCTTTAACCCAAGGGATTTTACTTGCATCTGGTTCTGCGTAGACACGGGTTTCTTCGCCGTCAACCACAATGCCATTTTCAGTGGCTGTCACGGTGCCAGGATAGGTGCCATGCGTAGAGTCAAATTGTAATAAGTGAGCCAACATTGTTGGGCTAGTCAAATCATTGATAGCCACAACTTCAATATCATCAGAAACTTCTTTTATTCGGCGAAAGGCTAAACGACCAATTCTTCCAAAACCGTTAATTCCTACTTTGACTGTCATAACAAAAATTCCTCCTTTAGATGTTTGTGTTTCTTTGGACCCTTGCTGAAAAAGTGATTTTCTTCAACTATCTATAGTATGAACCTCTAAAATTTTTTTGTCAAAAGACTGATAGCGAAGCGACAAAAAGAAAGCGAAAGATTCATGAGAAATTTTGCTTTTTCCAACGATAACTAACTAGAATTGCTAGACAAACGGTTGTTTTCCCGATACAATAATAAAGACTTTCGAATCACGCTTTTTGAGGTGATTAAAGATAGTAGAAGTAGAATAGGAGGACAAATTATATGTCCATGTTTTTAGATCAAGTGACGATTGATGTCAAAGCTGGTAAAGGCGGCGACGGAATGGTTGCTTTCCGTAGAGAAAAATATGTACCAGACGGGGGTCCCGCTGGTGGTGATGGCGGTCGCGGTGGCGACGTTGTTTTAGTTGTTGAAGAAGGATTACGCACATTAATGGATTTCCGGTTTAATCGTCATTTTAAGGCGACACCTGGAGAAAATGGTATGAGTAAAGGAATGCACGGTCGTGGTTCAGAAGATTTACTTGTCAAAGTTCCACCAGGTACAACAGTTCGTGATGCAGAAACTGGAGCCTTAATTGGGGATTTAATTGAGAATGGTCAGACCTTAGTAGTAGCGAAAGGCGGACGCGGTGGTCGTGGGAATATTCGCTTTGCTTCCCCAAGAAACCCTGCACCAGAAATTGCCGAAAACGGCGAACCGGGTCAAGAACGTAAAATCGAATTAGAATTAAAAGTCTTAGCAGATGTTGGTTTAGTTGGGTTTCCTTCTGTAGGAAAATCAACGTTACTCTCTGTTATCTCGTCCGCTCGTCCGAAAATTGGTGCCTATCATTTTACGACGTTAGTTCCAAACTTAGGGATGGTGACTACTAGTGACGGTCGAAGCTTCGCTGCAGCAGATTTGCCAGGCTTAATTGAAGGAGCTTCTCAAGGTGTCGGCTTAGGAACACAGTTCTTACGCCACATTGAACGGACGCGTGTTATTTTACATGTCATTGATATGAGTGGCATGGAAGGACGCGATCCTTATGAAGATTATTTGGCAATCAATAAAGAATTGGCTTCACACAATTTACGTTTGATGGAGCGACCTCAAATTATTGTTGCCAATAAAATGGACATGCCTGAAGCAGAAGAGAATTTAGCGAAATTTAAAGAGCAACTTGCGAAGGAACGCACCGATGAGTATGCTGATGAGCTACCTATTTTCCCAATCTCTGGGGTTACTCGTAAAGGTATTGAACCTTTATTAAATGCAACAGCTGACTTGTTGGAAGTAACGCCTGAATTCCCATTATATGAAGATGAAGTGGTAGAGGAAGAAACCGTTCGTTATGGCTTCCAACCAGAAGGTCCAGAATTTACGATTGATCGTGAACCAGATGCTTCATGGGTTTTATCTGGTGAAAAATTAGAAAAATTATTTGAAATGACGAATTTCGATCATGATGAAACAGTAATGCGTTTTGCACGTCAATTACGTGGTATGGGTGTCGATGAGGCATTACGAGCACGTGGCGCGAAAGATGGCGACATTGTTCGGATTGGTAATTTTGAATTTGAATTTGTCGAATAAGCATAAAACCAGTTCACTCAGTGAACTGGTTTTTTATTTTAAAATTAGTATTAAATTAGCGAATAGATTGAAATAATATTTTTAATAGCTTATAATTTTAAATGTAACAAAATAACAAACGAAAGGAGCGAAATTGAAATGGAAAACAATCAAGCAATGGTTCCTAAGTTTTCAGTTAAAAGTGCCGGTTTTCTTTTTAGTATGGGGTTCTTATGTGGTGTCCTGTTGCCGAGTGTTTTATTATGGACTTTCAGTCTGCCGTTTAATATTGGTGCCATGATTTTTTTGCCTGTTGGGATTGCTTTTGCGTTAGCGTATAGTCATTATTTTATTGAAACGAAAACAGGTTTTTGTAAGCGTTTTATTTGGTTGTTTTTAATTTCTCTTATTTTATTAGAGCTTATCTCTTATTTATGGCTGATTAAAGGAGTTATTTTTTAAGAGAAAAACAGAGGAGAGTGTTATTTATGTTAGATAAACTGACTGTTTGGATTGAAAATCATCTAGCTGGACCAATGGCTAAAATTGCCAATCAGCGCCATTTACGTGCGGTGCGGGATGGGATTATTGCGACATTACCTTTAATTATTGTCGGTTCTTTTTTTCTAATTATTGCGTTTCCGCCGTTACCAGAATCTTGGGGCATTACTCAATTTTTAACAAGTAATGCTGCTACAATCTTATTGCCTTACCGAATGACAATGTACATTATGGCGTTATATGCGACTTTTGGCATTGGCGCTAGTTTAGCGAAATCATATAATCTTGATCAAGTCTCTGGAGGGATTTTGGCTACGATTGCTTTTTTATTAACATTAGTACCTGTAGCGATTCCTGAAGAAGCCAGTAAAGCAGCTGGCGTTTCAGGGTTTGTTTTACCAATGGCTAATTTGGGTGGTGCAGGGATGTTTGTCGGGATTGTGACGTCAATTATTGCTGTCGAAATCTATCGAGTGACAGATAAGTCTAAGTTCAAAATTACAATGCCTGATAACGTTCCACCTGCTGTTGCTCGTTCATTTGAATCGTTGACTCCGACGTTAATTGTCATGTTATTGATTGGTTCAATCACTTATTATTTAGGCTTTGATTGGCACACATTTGTAGGGAACTTAGTAGGACCACTAGTTCAAGCAGCGGACTCTTTATTGAGTGTCTTGCTGTTGGTCTTTTTAACCACATTTTTCTGGTTCTTTGGGATTCACGGCGCTTCAATCGTAGGATCGTTGGCGCGTCCTCTATGGCTACAACTATTAGAGGAAAACACGACTGCTAAAGCAGCTGGCGAAGCATTACCTCGGATTGCGGCAGAACCTTTTTACCAATGGTTCATTTGGATTGGTGGTGCCGGAGCCACAATTGGTTTAGCCATATTATTAGCCTTTCGGGCAAAATCAGAATATGGTTCAAAACTAGGAAAAGCTATTTTAGCACCGTCTATTTTTAATATTAATGAGCCAGTTATTTTCGGTGTACCGATTGTCTTAAATCCTATTTTAATGATTCCTTTTATCTTTGCACCAATGGTTTTAGCAACGATTGCTTGGTTTGCCACAAAATTAGGTTTAGTAAGTGAAGTTGTCTTTACCGCTCCTTGGACCTTACCAGGACCAATTGGCGCCTTTATGGCGACAGGCGGCGATTGGCGTGCTGCTGTTTTGAATATTGTTTTAATTCTAGTGGCCATCTTGATTTACTATCCGTTCTTTGTAGCTTATGATAAAAATGAGCTTGCCAAAGAACAAGGCAAACAAATAGAAGAATAAAGAGTGCAGCCGTTTAGTGTCCAGAACAAAAGGTGATGACCTTTTGTTCTGGACCTATTTGTTTATAGGCGATGAAAATTCTCAATTTTTTTGAAATGTATAGAAAATTTTGAGAAAAGAAACGCATAAAAAAGTGTAAAATATTATATATATAATGAAAATGGTTTTCTTTTGTGTGAACATAATAAAGTTATTGTTAACTAAAAGAGAAAAGGGGTATGAAAATGGTTAGAACGAAGGTATATACAAAGGAAAAAATCTTAAACGTAGCTGAAAAAATTTTAGTAGATAAAGGTTTTTCTAATTTAACTGCTAGAAATATTGCAGATGCTATGGGGATTTCTACGCAGCCAATTTATTTAGAATTTGTCAACATGGACGATTTAAAACGAACCTTAATTAAATCGTTATTTCATCGTATGCAATTATTTTATAAAGCAGATGTCGGTGCCTCAGACCCAGTGATTGCATTGGGTCTGAACTTTATATTATTTGCCCAAAAACATCAAAAAATCTATACGGCGTTATTTATGAAAGCACATGGTTATGAAGAAGAATTGCAGCAAATGCTTCAAACTTTTTTTGAAGAGCGTTTATTATTGGATAAAAAATATGTACAAATGGACAAAGGAAAATTTGTCGAATTATTTCCTAAAATGGTGGTAATCTATTTAGGTTTAGCCACAGCGGTTACAATGAAAATAATTGACTTAACTAAGAATCAAGAAATTCAATTATTAAGTCAATTATTGATAGAAGAGTAGTGTTTTGTTATTTATTCAAAATAACAAAAATACGACATAAGTCTGAGGAAAAACTGGTCGTTGCGCCCGAGGAAGGATTGTTTAAAACTTGCTATACTTTGGAAGAAGTAACAGAGAATAATTACTCGGGAGGATTTATGTGATGAAATTTATTAAATTTTTAGTGGTGACAGCAATTGTTATTGGTGGTGGTTTATTTGGGGCCAAGTTTTACGCAGAGAAGAACTCTGGCGAATTAGCTGGTGTGTTAGATCAATTAAATCCATTGGTTAAAGAAGGAAATGTGTATGTTAAAACAAAGAAAGCCGATAGCGTTAATGGCTACGGAATTGCTAGTTATACGCAAGTAGCCGCAGATGAGGAAGGCAAAACGCGAGAAATAACTTTCACAGCGGACCATGAATTAAAAACAGATCATTATCTAAAAGTCTCAAATAAAGGGGCCCACATCAATACGTATGAAGAGGTCAATCAAGACCAAGTACCAGAAAAGGCATTACAAGCGATTCAAAAATAACAAAAAGTCAGAACGTATCTTCAGCGTACGTTCTGACTTTTTGTTATTTTTTTGCTTCTTGAAGAATATTGATTTTTTCAATTTTAACATCAGTTTTTGGTTTATCGTTGGCACCAACTTCGACTTTGGCAATTTTATCGACAATATCCATTCCTTTGGTTACTTGACCGAAAACAGTATGTTTTTTATCAAGAGAAGGATAGCCGCCTTTTTTGTAAGCATCAATGATTGCTTTTGGATAATCATCATATAAAAGACCATCAGATTGATCATCTGTATTTTGGACAATAAAGAACTGACTGCCGTTAGTATTAGGTCCTGCATTCGCCATTGATAACGCGCCACGAATGTTATATAACTGGTTTGAAAATTCATCTTCAAATGGTTTATTCCAGATGCTGTTTCCGCCAGTTCCATCACCGCTAGGATCGCCACCTTGGATCATAAAGTTATTGATGACGCGGTGGAAAGTCAAGCCATCATAATAGCCATCTTTGGCATGTTTCATAAAGTTCTCGACAGTTTTTGGAGCCTGTTTAGGAAATAGTTTGATTTCAATATTTCCCATTGAAGTAACCATTTGGACTAAGTCTTGATCTTCGGCAACTTTGTCATCTAGTTGTGGTAAATCTAGTGAATTTAAGTCGACCGAATCCTTTGTTTTGCTTTCACTGGATTTAGCGACAGAATCACTCGTTGCGGTCGTGCCTTTATTATTGGTTGTGTTACAGCCTGCTAAAAGCAAGGTGAATGCTGCAACTGAAGCAACAGCAAGCATTTTCTTATGTTTCATCTGTTTTCCTCTTCCTTTCACACTGACAATTAGGTTCTTTTTTATCATAACAAAAGAGAAGATAACAAACCAGTGGAATTTTTATAAGATTTCCTATAGGAAAGGTGTAGACCACTTTTGTTTTTTTTGTTACAATGTAAGCAGATACATTATTATGTTTTACAATTTAGGAGGCAATCACATGGGAAAATTAGGTATTTCAATTTATCCAGAACGTTCAACATTTGAAAAGGACAAAGCATATTTGGATTTGGCTCATAAATACGGCTTTAAGCGTGTCTTTACTAGTTTATTGCAAATCAATGATGATCGGGAAAAGGTATTAGCAGAGTTTAAAAAAGTCGTAGATTACGCCAACCAATTAGGTATGGAAGTGATGGTCGATATTAATCCTGCATTGTTCGAACAATTAGGCATCTCTTATGATGATTTATCATTTTTCCATGATATGGGCGCTTACGGTATTCGTTTAGATCTTGGTTTTACTGGGCAAGAAGAGGCGAATATGACAAGAAACCCTTATGGCATTAAAATCGAAATTAATATGAGTTCAGGGACAAGTTATGTAGATAATATTATGGCCTACTCACCAAACACAGAAAATTTACTAGGCTCACATAATTTCTATCCACATCGTTATACAGGCTTAGGCTATGAGCATTTTGTTTATTGTTCAGAAAAATTTAGAAAATATAATTTAAATACGATGGCGTTTGTGAACTCACACGATGCTACATTTGGGCCATGGCCGACACAAGATGGGTTATGTTCTTTGGAAGACCACCGCGATTTAGAAATTGCAACGCAAGTTAAGCATTTAGTTTTAACAGGATTAATCGATGATATTTCTGTCGGAAATGCTTATGCCTCAGAAGCAGAATTAGCAGCAATGGCAGAAGCCTTTCATGCACCGTATCCTTCGATCAAAGTGGATACAGAACCAGAAATCACAGAAGATGAAAGAATTGCATTGTTCGATAACTTACACAGTTATCGTGGAGATCGTTCTGATTACGTTTTGCGTTCAACAATGACACGTGTTTACTATAAAGATCGTCCTTTCCCAGCTCATACAACGAGAGATATTGTTCGAGGCGATGTCTTGATTGACAACGTTGGCTATGGACAATACAAAGGGGAAACACAAATTGCTTTAAAAGAAATGAAAAATGATGGCCGTGTAAATGTGGTTGGTCGTATTTCTGATGACGAACGTTTCTTATTAGAATTTTTGAAACCATGGTCAAGTTTTAAACTTATTGAAAATAAATAATTTTTAGTTTCCTATAAATAGATAAGTGGAGCATAGCGCAAGAGGTAATATTTTTGTGCTATGCTTTTTTTGTCGCAACAAAATTGTCTCATTGTAGTGGTAAAGAAAGATGGCTGAATCTTTGAATGGTAGTTGTCAAAAAAAGGGCGACAACTTATAATGAATCATACAGTTTAAATAAAAGGAGTACGTAGATGAATCGATGGTTAAAAATTTTGATTGCGCTTATTGTAGTAATTGCAATTGGTTTAATTGCGGCAGGCTTATATTTTTATAATTATGCAGTAGTTCCAGGAAAGAAAGACTTTATAAATGAGAATACCCCAGGGTCAAAAGTGGTCCAGACACCTGAAGGCGCGTGGTTTAAAGATGACAAAAATCGACAAGAATGGTCAATTACTTCGGAAGATGGGCTACGTCTAAAGGCCATTTATTTACCAGCCGACAAGAAAAGTAATCGTACCGTTATTATGGCGCATGGTTATATGGGTTCGGCAGAAACGATGTCTGTCTTTGCGAAAATGTATCATGATTGGGGCTACAATGTGTTAGCGCCAGATGCGCGTGGTCACGGAAAAAGTCAAGGAGATTATATTGGGTTCGGCTGGCCCGATCGTAAAGATTATGTCCAATGGATTGAGAAAGTTTTAACCGAAAATGGTCAGCAAGAACAAATCACTTTATACGGTGTCAGTATGGGTGCTGCTACAGTCATGATGACGAGCGGGGAAAAATTACCAGATAACGTGAAAGCCATTGTGGAAGATTGTGGCTATTCTACAGTCAATCAGGAGTTGCAATATCAATTGAAAGAGCTTTTCAATTTACCAAGTTTCCCATTAGTTAATGTTACTAGCGGGATTACGAAACTTAGAGCTGGCTATTTCTTTGGGGAAGCAAGCGCTGTTAAACAATTACAAAAGAATCATTTACCAATGCTCTTTATTCATGGTGAAAATGATACGTTTGTGCCGTTTAGTATGCTAGACGAAGTTTATAATGCAACCCAAGGACCTAAAGAGAAATATGTCGTTCCTGGAGCAGAGCATGCGAAAGCTTATAATAAAAACCCAGAAAAATATAAGGAAACAGTAGCTGCTTTTCTAGATAAATATATAAAATAACAAATTTATTCTTTACTAATAGTAGCAAAAACAAAAGACTTGTTCTTAAGTTAACGACTTAGTGAACAAGTCTTTTGTTGTCAGTTGATTTTTTTTAATAAGTTGGAATTTACCCATGCAATCTAGGGCATAATCTGATAGGATAGTACTAGAAATGAGGGAAGGATAATGGAAGAACAATTAGTCGATTATTTACACTATTTACAAATAGAGCGGGGCTTATCAAATAACACACGACGGAGTTACGAACGAGATTTAAAAAAATACGTAGCCTTTTTACAAGAACAAGGCCTGCATTCTTGGGACGAAGTTGACCGTTACATGATTACAGAATTTTTGCAATCCCTTCACGAAGAACAGCAAGCTTCAGCAAGTGTGATTCGGATGATTTCTAGTTTGAGAGGATTTCATCAATTTTTACGTCAAGAACGCTTAAGCGAACATAATCCGATGCAACATATTGACTCCCCCAAGAAAGTTCAAAAATTGCCAAGTACATTATCTGTTGACGAAGTGACTCGATTAATTGAAACGCCTGATACAAGTAAACCACTAGGTATGCGGAATCGTGCTATTTTAGAAGTGATGTATGCAACGGGCCTGCGAGTTAGTGAGCTAATTGAAATAAAATTAGGGGATCTGCATTTATCCATTGGTTTATTGCAAACAATCGGAAAAGGGGACAAAGAACGAATTATTCCTTTAGGCGATTATGCGATTCAATGGATTGAGCGCTATATGAACGAAGCCAGACCTCAATTGATTAAAAATCATCCGAATGAAACACACCTGTTCGTTAACCATCATGGCGAACCGTTATCTAGACAGGGCATTTGGAAAAATTTAAAACAGATTGTTCGAGAAGCCCAGATAGAGAAAAATATTACCCCGCATACATTACGGCATAGCTTTGCGACACATTTGTTGGAAAATGGCGCAGACCTTAGAATCGTGCAAGAATTATTAGGACATGCAGATATCTCCACGACACAAATTTATACACATATTACCAAACAACGAATGGCAGATGTTTATAAGGAACATTTTCCTCGGGCTTAATTTGCGAGAATGCCCACAAACGAATAAATTTATGGTAAACTAGGAAGTCGAGAAAAGAAAGTAGGTGTCGTTTTTGCAAGAAATTAATTTAAAACTAGATGTCTTTGAAGGACCACTGGATCTTCTACTACATTTAATTCAAAAATTAGAAATCGATATCTATGACATTCCCATTACAGCAGTAACTGAACAATACATGTCTTATATTCATGCGATGCAAACCTTAGAGTTAGAAGTCGCTGGAGAATATCTAGTCATGGCTGCCACCTTAATGGCTATTAAAAGTCAGATGTTGCTTCCAAAACAAGAGCTTGAAATCATTGATGATGAAGATTTTTTTGAAGAGGAAGACCCACGGGAAGCTTTAGTAGCTCAGTTATTGGAGTATCGGAAATTTAAATATGCAGCGACTGTTTTACATGAAAAAGAAGAAGAACGTAAACTCTATTATACAAAAGAACCAATGGATATGGATGATTATAAAGAGGAAGATACAACACTACCGCCTAATCAAATCAATACAATTGATTTATTTCTAGCCTTTCACGCCATGTTAGAAAAGAAAAAAAATCGCCAGCCTGTTGAAACAACTGTTGCTAGTGACGATGTTTCCATCGAAGAAAAAATCACCGCTATTTCAGAGCGTATGCGTCAAGTACAGAAAGGGAAGGCAGTGTCGTTTGATTCTTTCTTCGATTCTTATTCCAAACAAGAAATTGTGACAACGTTCATGGCTCTTTTAGAATTAATGAAAACAGGCGTGATTTATGCTGAACAAGAAAATAATTATAGTGAAATTTTGTTATTTAATACAGAAACCCAGCAGGAAGATACAACAGAGGTGGAGGAAACACAGTGACATTAGTTAGTCAAATTGAAGCAATTTTATTTGTGGTTGGCGAAGAAGGAATTGGCTTGGAAGAGCTGGCGTACTTATTAGAGAAGTCAACAGCAAAAACCTATGAAGAATTAACGAAATTGAAAGAACATTATGCTTCTGACAATAAATCGGCGTTGAATATTTTAGAAGTCGGCAATCATTTTGTCTTAACAACGAAGAAAAAATATGCCTCATTACTAAAAAAATATGCGCAATCGCCTATGTCGAACGCCTTATCACAAGCGGCGCTAGAAACATTATCCATTATTGCTTATAAGCAACCAATTTCGCGTATTGAAATTGATGAAATTCGTGGCGTACAGACTTCTGGCTCTATCCAAAAGTTAGTTGCCCGTCAGTTGATAGAAGAAAAAGGCCGCGTAGATGGTCCTGGCAGAGCAATTTTATATGGCACAACGAAGTATTTTATGGATTACTTTGGGTTGAAAAGTTTAGATGAATTACCAGATATCCAACAAATGGAAGATGAATTAGAAGAAGAACTACCAATGGATCTATTTTTTGATCGTTATCAAGAAACGAACCCAATGTCTGAAACAACAGAAGGCGAGGAAGCTTAAACAATGGAAAGATTACAAAAAGCAATTGCTCATGCTGGGGTGACTTCGCGTCGCAAAGCAGAGGAATTAATTGTCAAAGGTCGCGTAAAAGTCAACGGCCAAGTGGTCAAAGAATTAGGAACACAAGTAAGTAAACAAGATACCGTTGAAGTTGATGGTGTACCAATTTATCAAGAAGAATATGGTTATTATTTATTCTATAAACCAAGAGGGGTTATTTCTGCGGTGTCTGACGATAAAGGCCGTAAAGTAGTAACGGATTATTTTACAGATGTTACTGAGCGAATTTATCCAGTCGGTCGTCTGGATTATGATACTTCTGGGTTGTTACTTTTAACGAATGATGGAAGTTTTTCACAAAAATTAACCCATCCTAAACATGAAGTAGATAAAGTCTACGTAGCAAAAATTAAAGGTGTACCAACTAAACGGGATCTATTGCCATTAGCCAAAGGCATTCGCATTGATGGCAAACGCACAGCACCAGCCAATTTTCAAATTCTTTCAGCGGATATTAAAACAGGTAGCAGTGTCGTGGAATTAACGATTCATGAAGGACGTAATCATCAAGTGAAGAAAATGTTTCAAGCTGTTGGTTTCCCTGTTCAAAAATTAAAACGTGAACGTTACGGTGAGTTGACCTTACAAGGTTTGCGACCAGGGCAATATCGTGATTTAACTAAAAAAGAAATCAGTCAATTATTAAATCAAGCTAAATAAGATAAAATGACTCGATCTCTTCGCGCTTATGGCGAAGGGATTGTTTTTTTTGAGAAATGAAACAATCAATGAAATTTAATAAAAAAGCTTAGTTAGTTGCATTCATTGTTCAAATCGGTTACACTAAGTAAGTAAAAAAATATAATACAAGGTTCGTCTTCAGGGGCAGGGTGTAATTCCCGACCGGTGGTTATAGTCCACGACTCGTTTTTAACGATTGAATTGGTGTAATTCCAATACCGACAGTATAGTCTGGATAAAGAAGATAGGGCTTATTTGAGACGCTTTTTCATCAGATAATCCTACTCTATTTTTCCCTGCAGAAAAATAGGGTTTTTTTGTATGACAAAGAAGCGAATCAAAAAGTTCGTTGAAGATGGGTCCTTAATTGGAGGATTTCAGATGAACAACAAGGTACAAAAAATGGTCAGCATTGCAATGTTGGCTGCAATCGGTACAGTATTACAATTTGTGGCATTTCCGATTATGCCGGCGTTTAGTTTTTTGAAAATCGATTTTAGTGATATTCCGATTCTACTCGGAATGTTCTTGTACGGACCGTTAGCAGGAGTAATTACTGCTTTTGTTCGTTCGTTGCTACACCTGTTCTTAACCGGACTAGCACCGCAAAATATGGTGGGAGATTTCGCTAGCTTTTTAGCAAGTAGTATCTTCACCTTGCCAATTTTTTATTTCTTTGGTAAAAAGAAAAATATCCGTACAAATCGGATATTGGGCTTAGTAAGTGGGATCTTAGCCTTGACAATTTTCATGAGTATTGCGAATTATTTTGTCATTACACCCATTTACTTACAATTATATGGTGTGACCACACAACAATTTTTAGGAACATCTTTAGCAAGCTATGTGGCGATTGGTATTGTGCCATTCAACCTTATTAAAGGCCTCTTAGTCAGTGGTGTTTTTCTAGTACTACATGCGAAGTTATTGCCATGGCTATCAAAAAAGCAACATACTATTCAGAAAAAAACACCGTTAACAAAATAAATGATAAAAAACCTGCTGTTGAACAATGTTTGACAGTGGGTTTTTAAAATTTACGCCTAAAAGAAAAGAGGTTGTCATAATCTGTCATCATTCTGTTAAAAAATACTAAACCATCTGCATTGTAATTTTAACTTTCCCTTGGTATGATAGAAATCATCAAAGAAAGAGGAGTTTTCCTGAGTGAAAAAGTGTAAAAATTGTCGTCACGTGAATCGTGATACGGAGTCCTTTTGTGAAGAATGCGGCGCTCCGCTAATGAATGAATCAATGCATCAAGAGGAAAACCAAGCACAACCATCAATGAATAAAGGGAACGAATCTACTCCTCTCAGATCAAAAAGAAGCTGGATCTGGGTGTTTCTTTTTGTGTTCATCGTTCTTGGAGCGGGTAGCTATTTTCTCGGGACGCATTATTTTTCTAAGGAACAACAAATTTCTCATTTTATTGAAGCGATTGAGAATGGTGATGCCCAAGAATTAAGTAAAAAAATGAGGACGAACGAGTCTGAATTTCAAGTGAATCCGCAAAGCATTAAGCCCTTAATCACTTATTATCAAAAAAATCCAACTGAGCTAAAAAAATTAGAAAAAGCGCTATTAAAGGATAAAAAGCTACATGGTTTAACTATTCGTGAAACAAGTCAAACAGCATTTTTCTTTCACCGTTATCAATTCATTTTAACGCCTGTTTCTGTTCAGTTAACGACGAATCAACGCGGTGTGACGCTGGCAATGAATGGTCGGGAAGTGGGAACTTCCGACTCAACCACTTATCAAAAAGAATTGGGACCCTTAGCGCCAGGACAATATACCTTTACAGCCACAGTGAAAGATAGCACCGGCGAACCTGTTATCACAGAAGAGTATCGTTTATTAGAAGAGGAAAATTATATTTCTAGTATTCCTTTAGATTTTAAACGAATGAATTTTGTTGTGGAGAGCAATCTGCCAGACGCAGATATTTATATTAATGATCGGAAAGTTGGTACGCTAACGAATGGAAACAAAACGATTGGCCCTTTGTTCTGGTCCAAAGGGATGACGATTCAACTTAAAAAGACGATTAATGGAGAAGAAATTCAAACATCAAAAGAAACGATTGGTGAAAATGATTTTGTCGAAGCGCTCTCCGATAATCCAACGCTACAATTGAATTTTCCGTTAGCTAGCGACTATGATGCCCGCAAAGCGCTAGAAACCTTTTATCAAGCATTTGCCAAACAAGTGAAAAGTCATACGGATAGTACAGAATTTGCTAAAAAATATCTCGTTGGTGGGGAAAATAATCCTCAATTTCCTTCTTTTATTGAAGCACTTGAACGATTACGTGAAAAGAAATCGACCGATGTTTCACCAGATTTTGAAGTGACCATTAATACGCTACAATTGGATGGTAAAGAAAATTACCATGTCAATTATTATTTAGAAGCTAAAAATTCTAAAGCAAAAGAAAATGGTCTTCGTTATGAATGGATCAATGGCCTAAATGATCAAATTCATTTAGTCAAAGAACCGCTAAAAGAAGGACAATTACAGTTTGTTTCGATAGATGAGCAAACACTTGCTTGGCTCGAAAAAATACTCTAAGCAAAAATGAGTGCTAAATTATTTAGCACTCATTTTTGCTTATTTCTATTGCACGCGTGGGACATTTGCGGTACGCTTTTAACACATTCTCGCGTTCGTTTTCTGGAATAAATTGTTGTCGAGCATGCGGCTCGTCTTTAAAAAGGACAATCCCATGATCATCATAATCAAATATATTGGGCGCATAAACTTGACAAAGTCCACAAGCAATACATTTTTCAGGAACTAAACGTGATTGCATAAACAGTGACACATCCTATCTAAAAGAGGTTTACTATGGAAGCAACTTTTATTTTAGCGTTATTATCTCATGGATACAAGGTACGTGCATCAACTTTGTATCATCTTTTAAAAGGCAAACGGACTAGCTCTGTTTTGATTTATGGGTTTTTATATGATTGTTTACGATTCATTGGCTGGTGGCCAACGATTTCCGAACAAGCCTATTTTCAATTTCTTGAAAAACTTTCGAAGGCGAAACAAATTCAGTATCACAAAGAGACAAATGAGATTCAACTAACAAAAGAAGGGCAACTATTTTTAAAGGAGCACCATTTTTCGTTGCTGGATTATCCTGCAATTGATCTTTATCGTTTTGGCAGAAGTGATCGAGAAAGTTGGCAACTCATTCAATTTGCCGTGCAAGTGACTTCGTATTTATCATTTGAGGAAAAACAGTATATTCCACTTTTATCAACACCGATTCCGCAACTATATTTGAAACGATGGTTACAAAAAGACAAGAAAGAGCAGCGCATTCAATCAATCAAAGAAGAACTGTTGCGAGGGTTTGAGTTACTACCTGAAGCAGAAAGCGACTATTTGGTTGCGCAACTTTCTGGTTATCAGCAAACTGGCAAAGTTCCTCAGCAATTAACAAGCGATAAGACAGCTCTTGAACAGCGTTTGTGGCACACGCAAGCGGTTCATCATTTACTGCAGTTGATAATGTACGGAGGAAACTATCCTGCTTTACAAACGCTTGTATGGCCGTATCTAGAAAAAAATCTAAACAAAAGTATGCAAGAAACCCAACGATTGTTAACGGAAGGCAAGACGCTTCAAGAAATTGCTGAGCAACGAAAAATAAAACTGAGTACCATTCATGATCATCTATTAGAGTTGGCTATTCAAGGGCAGCTGCAGGCGTCTGTTTATCTTGAAAAGGAGGCAATACTCCAAAACTTGGCTCAAACAGAACAAAATCCGCGGTTGTGGGTGTATCGGGATTGGCGAGCGCAAGAAGCGACGCTTTCTTATTTAGATTTCCGCTTATATCAAATCCAACAAATTTGGCAAGAAAAGGAGTGAGTGTTGTTGACATTAGAACAAGAATTATTCACTCGATTTGGTTATGCAGCGTTTAAGCCTGGTCAAAAAGAAGTGATTACAAACTTACTTGACGGTATGAATACATTGGCTGTTTTGCCAACAGGCACTGGCAAATCATTGTGTTATCAATTTGTGGGCCAAAAGTTAGAGGGACTAACGGTAATTGTTTCTCCCTTACTTTCGTTAATGGAAGATCAGGTGCGTCAATTACAAAGACAAGGAATTAAAGGTGCGGTTGCCTTAAACAGTACGTTACAGTATTCAGAAAAGCGTTATATTTTAGCGAAAATGTTCCAATATGATTATCTGTTTTTAAGCCCAGAAATGCTTTTGCAGCAAGAAGTACTTAGTGTGTTACAACGCCAAAAAATTGCATTATTTGTGGTGGATGAAGCCCATTGTGTTTATCAGTGGGGCGTCGATTTTCGCCCTGAATATAGTAAATTAGATCTGGTCCAAAAACAGCTAGACTTTCCTTTGACCTTGGCGTTAACTGCCACAGCGACACCCGTTGTACAGCACGCAATTATAAAACAATTATTTTCTCATGGTAGCTATCAAGAAGTTCTTTCTTCAGTGAATCGAAAAAATATTGGCTTGTTCGTGAAGGAAACGTCAGAAAAAGAAGAAGTGTTACTAGATTACTTATCTAAAACGGCTGGTAAAATCATTATCTATTGCGCCACGCGCAACAAAACAGAACAAATTAGTCAACTTATTCAGGCGAAAACCAGTTTTAAGGTAGCCTATTATCATGGGGGCTTGGAGGCTAGTGAACGTAGTCGCTTGCAAGAACAATTTATTGATAATCAAATCGATATTCTTTGTGCAACGAATGCTTTTGGGATGGGAATCGACAAACCTGATGTTCGTGGAGTGATTCATTTTGATTTGCCTGATAGCTTAGAAAATTACCTGCAGGAAATCGGGCGAGCTGGACGTGATGGTCAAAAAAGTTGGGCGCTATTATTGTATAAAAAAGGGGATGAATTTATTCATCGGTTTTTCTTAGAAGAGACAAGAGCGAATCGAGCGACCTTAAAATCGCTGATTGAAGGAGAAGAACAAGCAGGTTTGTTAGAAAATGCCACCGAGTTACAACAAAAATGGGTTCAAGGCTATTTAGCCAAGGATTATTCTTTTGAAGAGCTAGAGCATCGTTTAGAGGAGAAAGAAAAAGATCGTCAAGCACAATTAAGAGGGATGCTGACGTATATTGAAACCACAACCTGTCGAAGAACGTTGATTCAAACTTATTTTCAAGAATCGATTGTAAAACAATCACTGGAAACTTGTTGTGATAATTGTGCGTTATTCTTTGACATTTACCAAGATTCAATAGTAAAATCGAACAAGACTAGCAATCAAAATGAAGAAGGTTGGCGTTCTAAATTTCTAAAATTATTTAAAGAACGTGATTAATTCATTTTTTTAGTCGGCAGTTGGCAAAAGCTATGATATAATAACAAGCGAGAGAAGTTTAGGAGGAAATTAGCAGTGAGTAAAAAGGACAAAAAGAAAAACCAAGCTCGTGAGCCATGGGAACAATCAATTTATGAACCTGATCAAAATGGTGGTGGTTCTCGTTTAGCAAAACGCCAACAGCAACGAGGAAATTCATTATTTCTAACTGTTTTAGTTATTTTGCTATTATTAATTATTGCCATTCCAATTGGGACTTTCTTATGGATGATGCAAGACAAGAAACCGAACGAAAGTGCTAGCAAAAATAGCCAGCCATCTTCTTCATTAGTCCAATCATCATCAAAAGAGAAGAAAAAAGAAAGTACGTCAAAATCAGTGGAAAGCTCAGAACCAGCAAGCAGCCAACCAGCTGAAAATACAACACCTTCAAGTTCTGATGCTGCTGCACAGCAACAACAGGACCAACAAGCACAACAACAGCAACAGCAACAACAAGAGCAGCAACAACAACAAGAAGCTCAAAATCAACAACAGCAACAAGCGCAGAACCAACAACCTGTTTATGATACCGTTCAAAGTGGTGAAGGGGCACGTCAAGTTGCCGAACGTAACGGAATGACATTAGAACAAATTTTAGCGTTAAATCCTGGGATTGATACATCTGTGTTTTATCCGGGACAACCATTACGTATTAAATAATCCAGAAAAAGAGGTTTGGACAGCACTTTCAAGGGCTAAACCGCGACGGATGATTACATGAGAATGCCAATAAGCAGAAATTTCCGAAAGATGGTTTGCGTCTTTCGAGGGATTTCGGCTTATTGCTTTTTCGTTAGAAACTCGTCATCAGTTTAAATCCAAGTTCTTTTCTTCTGATTTTAATATAAAAGAAGAAGCGCATTTTAAAGGATGCATATCAGTTAAGGAGTTTTTTCATGGGGAAAATCAGTATTGCTATTGACGGACCAGCTTCGTCAGGCAAAAGTACAGTTGCAAAAATTTTAGCAAAACAATTGAATTATGTGTATTGTGACACGGGTGCCATGTACCGAGCGATTACGTATCTGGCCTTGCAAAATCAAATCGACATTCAAGCGGAAGAGCCATTAGTAGCGCTTTGTGTCAACCACACTATTTCTTTTCAGCAAGCAGAGAATGGCCAACGTGTTTTTATCGACGGTCATGAAGTGACCGAAGCGATTCGCCAGCCAGATGTAACGAATGCTGTTTCAGCTGTTTCAAAACATGCAAAAGTTAGAGAAGAAATGGTGGCGTTACAACAGAAAATTGGTCAAGCCGGCGGAGTTGTCATGGATGGTCGAGATATTGGTACTGCAGTTTTACCAAAGGCCGAAGTAAAGATATTCTTGGTGGCTAGCGTTGAAGAACGTGCAGAACGTCGTTTTAAAGAAAATCAAGAAAAAGGGATTGAGACGGATTTTGAAACCTTGAAGGCGGAGATTGAACGTCGGGATTATTTAGATTCAACCAGAGAAGTATCACCCCTTGTCCAAGCAAGTGATGCTGTGAAAATCGATACAACAGGGTTGACGATTGAAGAAGTCGTCGCCGCCATACAAAATGTGATTAAACAAAAAGGTTTTGAACTTTTTTAAAGAATTTTAAGAAAAATAGAAGAAATCGCTTTATTTTTTTACAAAAATCTCGTACTATGTAAGTATATATAGCTAAGTTTTGGAATTTTTGTTGGCATAGGAGGATAAGAGGCATGACAGATTTTGAAGACAAACAAGTAGCAAACAACGAAACAATGGAAGATGCAATGAACAGCGTTCAAGAAGTCAGTGTTGGCGATATTGTTAAAGGCGAAGTTTTAGCCATTGAAGACAAACAAGTTGTTGTCGGCATTGAAGGAGCGGGCGTTGAAGGCGTTGTTCCTGCAAAGGAATTATCGACTTTACCAGTTGAAGATGTACACGAACTTGTGAAAGTCGGTGATGTGTTAGATTTAGTTGTTATCACATCAATTGGCAAAGATAAAGAAAACGGCAGTTATTTACTGTCAAAACGCCGTTTAGATGCTAAAAAAGTTTGGGAAGAAATTGAACAAGATTTCCAAGCGGGCAAAGTAATCGAAGCACCTGTTACAAATGTTGTTAAAGGTGGTTTGGTTGTTGATGTCGGTGTTCGCGGATTTGTTCCTGCCTCAATGGTTGAAGATCATTTTGTTGCAGATTTTTCTGAATATAAAGGTCAAACACTAGCATTTAAAATTATTGAAATCGAACCTTCAGAAAACCGCTTAATTCTTTCACATAAAGCAGTTGTTGAAGCTGAAAAAGAATCGAAAAAAGAAGAATTACTTTCTTCTTTACATGACGGAGACGTTGTTGAAGGGAAAGTAGCTCGTTTAACAGATTTCGGCGCATTCATTGATTTAGGTGGCGTGGATGGTTTAGTTCATGTTTCTGAAATTGCTCATCAGCATGTGGGCAAACCAAGTGATGCGTTAACTGTTGGCGAAGACGTTCAAGTAAAAATTCTTTCAATTAATCCAGAAGAAGGACGTATTTCTTTATCTATTAAAGAAACATTGCCTGGACCATGGACAGATATCGAAACAAAAGCAGCCGCTGGGACTGTTTTAGATGGCACAGTAAAACGCCTAACAAGCTTCGGTGCCTTTGTGGAAGTTTTCCCTGGTGTGGAAGGATTAGTGCATATTTCTCAAATTTCTCACAAGCACATTGCAACGCCTCATGAAGTCCTTCATGAAGGGGATCAAGTACAAGTGAAAGTTTTAGAAGTTAATCCAGAGGAACATCGTATTGCTTTAAGTATCAAAGCGTTAGAACCAAAACCTGAGTCTCAAGAAGAACCAAAAGAAGAACAGGAATATGAATTGCCTGAAGAAAATATTGGCTTTACCATGGGCGATATTTTAGGTGACGCTTTATCTGATGCGAAAGAAGAGGAATAACCCGTTACTTTCTTGAAATTTATGAGTTTGACATAGCCGTAAACAGATCGGCTATGTCAAACTCATTTTTTCTTGAATTGGTTAGAAAATCAGCAGAAACTAAAACTTTTCTTGCACTTTAAGGTTTGATTAGGTAAACTAGTAAGGATTGAAATTCTCAAGGAGGGAATCAAATGGCAAATCCAACTATTGCGATTGTCGGTAGACCGAATGTCGGTAAATCGACTATTTTTAACCGCATTGCCGGTGAGCGTATCTCGATTGTAGAAGATACTCCTGGCGTAACACGCGACCGTATTTATACAACTGGAGAATGGTTAGGGCGTGAATTTAGTATTATTGATACAGGTGGGATTGATTTAGGTGACGAACCATTTATGGACCAAATCAAACACCAAGCAGAAATTGCGATTGATGAAGCAGATGTGATTATCTTTGTTGCTAGTGGCCGTGAAGGAATTACTGATGCAGATGAGTTAGTAGCAAAAATTTTATATCGTAGTAATAAACCAGTGATCTTAGCTGTTAATAAAGTTGACAATCCTGAAATGCGTAATGATATTTATGAATTTTATGCTTTAGGACTAGGGGATCCTTTCCCAGTTTCTGGTAGTCACGGGTTAGGCATTGGCGATGTGTTAGACGAAGCAGTTAAACATTTTCCTAACACTTCAGAAGAAGAGGACGAAGATACAATTAAATTTAGTTTAATCGGGCGTCCAAATGTCGGTAAATCATCATTGATTAATGCTATTCTTGGTGAAGATCGCGTGATTGTTTCAGATATTGAAGGAACAACGCGAGATGCAATCGATACGTATTTTGAATCTGAAGAAGGTCAAAAGTTCTTAATGATTGATACAGCTGGTATGCGTAAACGTGGAAAAGTATACGAATCAACTGAAAAATATAGCGTCATGCGCGCAATGCGGGCGATTGAACGCTCAGACATTGTTTTAATGGTCTTGAATGCAGAAGAAGGTATTCGTGAGCAAGACAAGCGTGTGGCGGGCTATGCCCATGAAGCAGGTCGCGGTATTATTATCGTGGTCAACAAATGGGATACAGTCAAAAAAGATACAAATACAATGCGTGATTTTGAAGCGGAAATTCGTGATGAATTCCAATATTTAGATTATGCACCCATTATTTTTGTGTCTGCATTAACCAAACAACGTTTAAACAAACTGCCTGAACTAATTGAAACAGTAAGTATGAATCAAAACTTACGAATTCCTTCAGCGTTGTTAAATGACGTTGTAATGGATGCTGTAGCAATTAATCCAACACCAACCGATAAAGGAAAACGTTTGAAGATTTTTTATGCAACACAAGTGGCAGTCAAACCACCTACATTTGTTATTTTTGTCAACGAAGAAGAACTAATGCACTTTTCTTATGCCCGGTTTTTAGAAAATCAAATCAGAAAAGCATTTACGTTTGAGGGCACGCCGATTAAAATCATTCCGCGACGCCGAAAATAGTGCATTCTACCATACTTTTTTTAGATATTCAAATAAATTTATCAACTTTGAGAAAAAATGATTATTTTTTGAAAAAACTGGTTAAAATACACTAAAAACCTTGCTATTACAACTTTCTTATGCTATCTTGTTAACAGAATATTGAACCAGATCAATATTTGCTGTCTGTTTTTGGACCACTCAAAAATAGACGGAACTTTAGGTGTGTAAAAACATCGTATCTCTTATAGAGGAGGTGAAATGATCCATGGCAAATAAAGCAGAATTAATCGAAAACGTTGCATCTTCAACTGGTTTAACTAAAAAAGATGCTACTGCAGCAGTAGACGCTGTCTTTTCAACAATTCAAGAAACTCTTGCTAAAGGTGAAAAAGTTCAATTAATCGGTTTTGGTAACTTTGAAGTTCGCGAACGCGCAGCTCGTAAAGGACGTAACCCACAAACTGGACAAGAAATTCAAATCGCTGCAAGCAAAGTACCTGCATTCAAACCAGGTAAAGCATTGAAAGATGCAGTGAAATAAGACAGACAATTAGAACCCTTGGTTTCCAAGGGTTCTTTTTTGAATCATACATAAAAAATGTTATTTTAAGAGGTGGTCGAAACAGTACGCTAAAAGGCTAAATTGTAACGAGCCTTGGGTGAGAAAAACGTGCTTCGCTCCGAGAATCAAGCGGGAACGGTTCGACACTCGCTCCTTGCTTTTTTGATAAAAAGAGAAAGATTTATGAATGAAGGACAAAAATAAGTTGTTGCCAGTAGCTGTTTTTTAGTGGTTATGCTAGACTTGGGGTGAAGGAAGAGGAAACAGTCTTAAGGTGGTGAATCAATGAAATACAACTATTCTAGAGGGGAAAACAAGGTCGCTATTATTTATGGAGAAACATTTGCTTCCGTCCTAAAAAAACGACCAGTAACGACGGAGTCAATCGTTGTTTTGGCGAATCAGCGTTACTATGATCTTTTTTCGGAGAAGATTAATTATGCCTTTGGGGAACAGTTGGGATTAAACTGGTATATTTGTCGCAATGATGTTCATTGCAATGACTTATCAGAATTAGAAAGTGTGTTACGTTTCTTAGCTGATTGGCCAGAAAATCAGGATGTTTTATTGATTGGTTTAGGTAATGAAGGGGTACTACAATTAACCGCATTTTTGCACCAAGTAAGTAAGTGTTCCTCCAAATGTTGGCTGATGCCTGTGTCTGTTCAAGCGTTACGGCAAGGACTTTTACCAAGTGTCACAATTCAGCAAGCACAGCATGCAACCATGCATATAGAAAATCATTCAGAAGAAATTTTGTTTGATAGTACCTTGACCAATAAAAAAGGTGCCGCTCCTTTAATTGATTTGCTCGTTTTTATTCGAGCGGGTCTTGTCTGTGATTATGCTTATTTACAAATGCTATACCAAACGTATCCAGATAAAAAACGGTTGAATCAAACGTCATTTAATGGTATTTTAGACGAGTTGTTATCTTTTTATGAACAAGCAGGGGAAAAAGTGGATCAATTTGGCCGAGTTTTTGAAGCGGCCTTTGCTACAACCGAAAATGGCCATTTGTTATCAGGTCCCATGAAACGATTATTGGGATTATTGTTACAAGTTTTATGGAGCCAGCAAGTCAATCACTTTGACTTTCAATTTAAAAATTTTATCGTTTGGTTTATTCGCTTAGGTTTTCCGGTGGCGTTTCCAAAAGAAATTTTAAGTGCTGATTACGCAGAACAAGTCTTGGCTCACACAGAAACACTAGGTCCTCCTATGGTGTTGGAAAAAATCGGTCAACTAGGAGCAGCTTTAAAGCCAACGCCCGATCAACTGTTAACAACGATTGAAAGATACCAAGAAATTTTAAAAGAGATTTGAGGGGAAATTATGTCATATAGTGAAAAAATGGTTCAAGCATTACAAGCTGAAAATTTAGCAGAAGCACAGTTAATGTTTGAAGAAGCATTAAAGAAAGATGATGAAAATACCTTAGCTGATTTAGGGGAAACGTTATTATCTTTAGGTTTTCTAGAAGAAGCCAAACAAATTTTCCAACAATTGTTGGAACAATTTCCCGATGCAGATGGCTTAAACATTCCATTAGCAGAAATCGCCATTGAAAATAATGAAATAGATGACGCATTCATCTATTTAGAAAAAATTCCAGAAACTAGTGACAGTTATATCCAAAGTCTCTTAGTCACTGCGGATTTGTACCAAGTTTTAGGGATTTCAGAAGTCAGTGAAGCGAAATTAAAAGAAGCAGCCAATCTTATGCCAGAAGAGCCGTTAATTCAATTTGCTTTGGGAGAACTATATTTTACAAATGGTCAATTTGTTGAGGCTATTACTCGTTATCAAAGCATTGTAGAAAGTGGGACAGCGCAAATCTCTGCTATTTCCTTGAATGAACGCTTAGGAAGTAGTTACAGCATGTTAGGTGATTTTGAAGAAGCAGTTCCTTATTTGGAAGCCGCGGTCAAAGAAGAACAAACAGACGATCGTTTATTCCAGTTAGCTTTCACTTATTTACAGTTACATGAGAATCAAAAAGCCATTGCGTTGTTCCAGCAATTAAAAACACTAAACCCACATTATCAATCACTTTATCTATATTTAGCGGAAGCGCTCCAAGAAGAAGAGCAATTAGAGGAAGCAAAAGCGGTGATCGAAGAAGGAATTGCTGAAAATCCCTTCCAAGTAGAGTTATACCAATTTGCCTCTGAAAATGCCTATCGTTTACACGACATTGCTGGTGCTGAAAACTGGTTGTTAAAAGCTTTGGAATTAGGTGAGAAAACAGATGAAAGTCGTTTGACCTTAAGTAATCTCTACCTCACGGAAGAGCGTTTTGAGGAAGTAATTACTATCTTAAATGATTTAGAGGAAACGGATCATCCTTATGCTGAATGGAATTTAGCAAAAGCGTACAACGAATTAGAAGACTTTGCCGTCGCTAAAGTTCATTATGAACAAGCAGCGCAAGAATTGTCTCACGAACCAGAATTTCTAAAAGAATACGCATTGTTCTTACGAGAAGAAGGCGAACTTGAAAAAGCAAAACACTTGTTATACCACTATTTGGAACATGAACCTGGTGATGTCGACATGCAATCTGTGCTAGCAGATATGGAAGAAAGATAGGAAACGACGATGTTTGTTAGTTTATCAGAAAAGAAAAAATTTTTAACTTGGTTAGTGAATACCGTGCCTTTTGGAAGAAGAGAAGTACTGTGGATTTTAAATTACTTATTAACGCACGATGCGATTTTAAATAATGTTCATTTTGTTGAGAACGTAGAGAAAACCGATCGGGGGATCCGTGTGGTAGCGGATGGTTTAGGTAAGGAGCCGTTATTGCTTTTTATCCAAGCACAAGAATTTACAGATCCGGAACAAATTTTTCACGAGATTCGGATGAATTGGCGGAAAGCTCTTTATTTAGAATGTGTATTTCCAGAGGCTTGGCAAACGAGCCAGTATTTATCTGTTTTAGAAGACAATCCGTTTGCGCCATGGAATGAACAAGTGGATCAGGAAGTTGCCAGAGCGATTGATCAATACTTTAAGCAAGAAGAACAAACGCAACGAATGGCATTACTTAAAGCTCAAATTAATGATGCTTTAGAAACAGGCAACAAAGAAGCGTTTTTAGAATTATCCGATGAATTAAATCGTTTGAAGCAACAATAAATAAAACCCAGCATTTATTGAAAATGCTGGGTTTTATTTATTGTTTTAATTTAAAACGCCGTTGTTTGCTGGGTTTTGCATAAGTAAAGCCTTCGCCAATTGCTTCATGTACGTTAATGATGGACACAAAGGCTTTTTCATCTATTTCATTAGCAATCCGTTTGACTTCCATTATTTCTCGAGGACTGACTACCGTGTAGAGAACCCGTTTTTCCACTTGTGAATAAGCACCTTCACCATTTAAATATGTTACCCCACGTTCTAAAGAAGCCATTAAACTTTGACCGATTTCTTCGGAATGATTGGAAACAATTAAAATTCCTTTCGCAGCATAGGCTCCATCGAGTACAGAATCAACAACACGACTGAAAACAAAGGACACAATTAAAGTATACATCATTCGTTTGACATCAATATAGGTCAACGAGAGGAGTAAGACTGCAACATCAAAAAGTAACAACGAGCGGCCCATGCTAATCCCAAAGTATTTTTCGAAAATGCGGGCAATGACGTCGGTCCCACCAGTGGTTCCGCCTACGCGGTAAACAAGGCCACTACCGAATCCTGCGGCCAAACCAGCTAAGAGAGCAGCAATCAATAAATCATGATCTAAATTAATTTCAACAGGAAATTTTTGCCAAAACCACAAAAATACCGATAACGACACGGTACCAATTAGCGTATAATAGAGGGAACGTTTGCCTAAAATTTTCCCACCAATTAATAAGAGCGGAATATTGATTAATAATGTCGTATATGCTGGGTTAAAATGAAATAAGGCTCTTAAAATCAAAGTAATCCCCGTGACACCACCTTCGGCCAGGTCATTGGCAATATTGAAAGTAACCAAACCAAAGGCATAGATACAGCTTCCTAATACAATAAATAACACATCTTTAAAATAAAATCTTTGTTCTTCCATTTAATCACGTCCTTTTACAGTATAAACTGTATCATTCTCTATATAAAACAACAAGTAGAACCTTTCCAGATAGCCAAGTTTTTGATAAGATGTAGGAGGTAGAGTAAGAAAGGTTGGGGTAAAATGTCAGAATCAGAACAACGTAGTTTGCAATCGATGCAAACGGAAGTTGATGATTATATTCAACAGTTTAAAACAGGCTATTTTTCACCATTAGGACAAATGGCTCGTTTGACGGAAGAGGTCGGAGAATTAGCCCGTGAAGTCAATCATTATTATGGTGAAAAACAGAAAAAAGCAGACGAAAAACCAAAGACAGTATCAGAGGAACTTGGAGATGTCTTTTTTGTATTGATTAGCATGGCAAATTCTTTAGAGATTGATTTAACCGAAGTTTTTGAAGAAAATATGGCCAAATTTAACAAGCGGGATCGCTATCGCTTTGAAAGAAAGGATGGGAAAACACATGATTAAAATAATTGTCGCTGGGTTTAAAGGACGGATGGGCAGTACTGCTACACAAATGGTCTTAGAAACCGCAGACTTTGAATTAGTAGGTGTGTATGATCCTCATGAAGCACAAGAAACTGTTTCTTTCAATGATGAAACAGCAATTCCCGTTTTTCAGCGCTTAGAAGAAGTCCTAGCTGTCAACCCAGATGTTTGGATTGATTTTACGGTTCCTGAAGCCGCCTATCCAAATACACGTTTTGCGTTGGAACATGGTATGGCGCCAGTTGTTGGGACGACAGGCTTTACGGAGGAACAAATCAACGAATTGACAAACCTATCTCGAGAAAAAGCCATCGGCGGCTTGATTGCGCCAAATTTTGCAATTGGGGCAGTTTTAATGATGCAATTTGCCCAAAAAGCGGCGCAGTATTTTCCAGATGTGGAAATCATTGAATTACATCATGATAACAAATTGGATGCACCGAGCGGAACGGCTATAAAAACTGCAGAAATGATTCAAGAAGTTCGGCCAGCAAAAAAACAAGGGAATCCGCAAGAGGTAGAATCAATACCAGGGGCACGCGGGGCTGATTTCGAGGGTCTGCGAATCCATAGTGTCCGCTTACCTGGTTTAGTGGCACACCAACAAGTCCAATTTGGCAGTGTAGGTGAAGGGCTCACTATTCGGCATGATTCTTATGATCGGCGTTCCTTCATGACAGGAGTAGCGTTAGCTTGTCGGCAAGTGGTACAGAGAACAGAACTACTTTACGGATTGGAACAGATGCTATGAAATTGACAACTATTCCAAACGAATTTAAAGAAGCCGCTCCCGTTATTCGTGAAATCAATGCACAGGGCTTTGAAGCGTATTTTGTCGGGGGCAGCGTCCGTGATGCTTTATTAAATAAACCAATCCATGATGTCGATATTGCGACAAGTGCCTATCCAGAAGAAATTAAGCAAATTTTTAAACGAACCGTTGATGTGGGCATCGAACATGGCACAGTCCTTGTATTGATGGAAGACCAACAGTATGAAGTAACAACCTTTCGTACCGAGTCAACTTATCAAGACTTTCGCCGACCAGATGAAGTCACCTTTGTTCGCTCCTTGAAAGAAGATTTAAAACGGCGAGATTTTACGATTAATGCCTTGGCGCTTGACAGCACAGGCGAAATCATTGATTTATTTGATGGTATCGAAGATTTAACTAATCAAACCATTCGTGCAGTCGGTAATCCCCATGAGCGGTTTCATGAAGATGCTCTGCGGATGATGCGGGGCTTACGCTTTGCTAGCCAATTAGATTTTAAAATTGAAGAAAAAACCTTAGCCGCTATCGCTGAATTTCATCCTTTATTGGAAAAAATTTCAGTAGAACGCATTACGATTGAATTTGTAAAAATGCTTTTAGGGGTTAATCGACAAGGTGGCTTAGCTCCGTTTATTGAAACAGAATGCTATCAATACTGTCCCAAATTACGAGAACAAGGGGCTGGACTTTTTCGTTTAATGGACTTGCCTGCTCGTCAAATTGAAACAGAAGTAGAAGCGTGGACGTTACTTATCCAATCATTGAATTTACCAGAAGCAGAAATCCGCTCCTTCTTAAAGGCTTGGAAACTTTCAAATCAATTAATTCAAAACGTTTCACAATTAGTACGTGGTCTGCGTTTTCGTTTGAATAACGACTGGCAGCCAATGATGCTTTATGAATTAGGCGAAGAATCAGCCGTACTTGTTGAAAGGCTTTTATATTATTACCAACAAGAGAGTCAAGTACAAGTAACAAAAGAGTTAGTTAAGGCATTACCCATCCATCAAAGACATGAATTGGCCATCACAGGAAAAGACCTTTTAGCCGTCTTAGAAGAAACACCAGGCAAATGGTTAGGGGAACTGATTGCTGAAATCGAGCAACACGTTGTTGAAGGTAGCTTAGAGAATAAACAAGAAGTTCTGCTTTCGTTTGCCAAAAAACAACGTTCAAAAGGAGAGAAAGCATAATGCCAACAGAAATGTTTACAAAAGAATTTTTGGTGAAAGAATCACAAACGGCTAAAATGCTCGGTTCTGGTGACTTAGAAGTTTTAGGAACCCCTGCTTTAGCTGCCATGATTGAACAAACAGCCAAAGAAGCTGTGAAGGACCAATTATCAGTTGGGGAAACAACTGTCGGAACGGTGTTAGAATTGCGCCACTTATATCCATCCGCGGTAGGGGCGACAATCGTTGTTACGATGACCAGCATTGAACAGACTGCACACAAAATACGCTATGAATTTGTTGCTTATGAAGGAGAACGACAAATTGCCAAAGGTTCTCACCAACGTGCAGTAGTTGAGATTGATTCTTTTTTAAAAAGAATAACAAAAGATTAAGAATCTACAGCGAAAGTTTGTGACCGTTTATCAAAAGTATGGTAAACTAATAATGTAAGAAATTATTTTTAAGTAAGGAGATTTGTGCTATGGCTAGAGAAATGACAGGACTTAAATTTTATTTCAGAAATGGTGAAACTTGGACGATTGATCGTCGTTTTATTGGTGATTTATGGATCAAACATATTACAACAAGTTTTGGCCGTATCCATGGTAGTGAATTTGTTGAAATTCATCCATGTGAAGGGTTCAAAATTGAAATTTTCCAAGAAGGAGATCATGTTCAAACCCACGATATTAACTTAGGTGGCTTAGAATTAGGGATGTTCTCTCGTGCTTTAAAATATGAAGATATCGAACGTATGGAAATTCTTTACAAAAATGGCACACCAGATTTAGTTTATTTCCCTTACAAAGATAAAACAGATGAGGGCTTGGATAACATCTATCAATCTACAAAAGTCAGCGAAAAAACTAAAAACTTATACATTGTTATCGACCCAACACAAACAGTTAATGATGTATACGCTGAAGAATTAAAATAATTTTTGCTCCACAGGAATCAGTGAAATGACTGGTTCCTGTGGCTTTTTTCAGTCTTTTGACGAATAAAATAACATTGGTTTTAATGGAATAGTCGAAAAAATAAGCGAATAAGTGTTGACACATGTTTTTTCTAGCGGTATACTGTTAACAATTCTTAATTAAATCAGTTTTGGAGTGATTCTTATGACAACAACGAAGAAAAACCATACACAACTGAATAACTTTTACTTTAGCTATTTTAGATAGGTTTGTATTCATAACATTATGGGTACAGACAACAAACGTTTGTATCTATAATGGCTAGGGAAATTTAAGATGACTTTCAGCCATGTAGATTTAAGAAAATCTATAGTGGCTTTTATATTGCTTTTTTGTAGGGTATTCACTGTAGATTTTTCTTAAAATTTACTGTGAATATCCTTTTTGTTTGGCCAAAAATTAGGATTTCAGAAACTTACTAAAAAAATTTCGTAAAGGAGCACACAGGATGAAAGAAATAACTGGAGCCACTCGTTTAGCTGGGCTATTCGCGAAACCCAGCCAACACAGTATTTCACCGTTGATTCATAATACAGCATTTCAAAATTTAGGAGTTGATGCTCGGTATCTGGCGTTTGACGTTGGACAAGAGACATTGCCACAAGCAATTGAAGCGATTCGAACGTTTCACATGTTAGGGGCCAACTTATCAATGCCCAATAAAGTGGCGGCTGTAAGTTATATGGATGAACTAAGTCCTACCGCTCAACTGGTTGGCGCAATTAATACGATTGTCAACAAAGATGGAAAACTTTACGGAGACAGCACGGATGGTACTGGTTTTATGTGGAGTTTGAAAGAGAAAAAGGTTGACGTTTTTCAGAATAAAATGACCATCTTAGGAACAGGTGGTGCAGCCTTATCAATCATTGCCCAAGCTGCTTTAGATGGCGTGAAAGAAATCGCCGTTTACAACAGGAAAAGCGCGGGGTTTAACGACAGTCAAAAAAAACTGGCAAATTTCACTGAACGAACCAACTGTGTAATTCATTTAAACGATTTAGCGGATACTGAAAAACTAGCAAAAGATGTTGCTGAAAGCGTCTTGTTAGTTAATGCAACGAGTGTGGGTATGCATCCACATGCACATAGTAGTCCTATAGAAAATTATGCAATGATTCAACCGAAGTTATTCGTGTATGATGCTATTTATAATCCCAGAGAAACACAGTTATTAAAAGAAGCCCGTTTACGTGGCGCAGAAACAAGCAACGGCTTGGACATGCTACTTTATCAAGGCGCTGTTGCTTTTGAACAATGGACAGGACAAAAAATGCCTGTATCAGTCGTAAAACGTAAAATTGAAAATAGATAAAAAGAGCGCCGTTTAAAGGCATGAGGAGAGAATATAATGATCGTAATTATGAAAGAAAATGCAACCGAAAAGCAAATGAAACAAGTCATTGATTTAGTAACAGGTGCAGGCTTAACTACTCAAACAAGTCAAGATAATGGAAAAACAGTGATAGGCTTGATTGGTGATACAGAAAAATTAGTTGAAGCAGAGTTAACAGCATTAGAAGGCGTGGAAAAAAGTGTTCGCATTTCGTTGTCTTACAAACTAACGAGTCGTTTATTTCATCCAGAGAATACAGTGGTTGATGTGAACGGTGTTAAAATCGGTGACGGCAGTATGACCATGATGGCGGGCCCTTGTTCAATCGAAAGCTTAGATCAGATTCGTGAATGTGCGCGAATTGCTAAAGCTGGCGGTGCAACAATTTTACGAGGTGGTGCATTCAAACCTAGAACGTCGCCATACGCTTTCCAAGGACTAGAAGAAGAAGGACTGAAATACATTCGCCAAGCGGCTGATGAATTAGATATGCAAGTCATTACAGAAGTGATGGATGAAGCGAATTTAGAACTTGTCGCAAAATACAGTGACATTTTACAAATCGGTGCGCGCAACATGCAAAATTTCAAGTTATTACAAGCGGTTGGTAAAACTGGAAAACCTATTGGCTTAAAACGCGGGATTGCTGGTACGATTGATGAATGGCTAAACGCAGCTGAATACATTGCTGCGCAAGGAAATTTCAATGTGATCTTCATTGAACGTGGGATTCGTACGTACGAAACCGCTACGCGCAATACACTTGATTTAAGTGCGGTGACTTTAATTAAAAAATTAAGTCATTTTCCAATTATTGTTGATCCGAGTCATGGTGTTGGTATCTGGGATTTAGTACCGCCAATGGCCCGAGCAGGTGTTGCTTCAGGTGCGGACGGCTTGATTGTAGAAATTCACCCAGACCCAGCGAATGCGTGGTCAGATGGGCCACAATCCTTGAATGAAAAAACTTACCTACGTATGATGAAAGAAGTTCATATCATCGAAAAAGCAATGAAAGAAATTAATGCTTTAGAAGATTAGTAAAGACAGAGGAGTAGAGGACATGAAATTAACCGTAACGTTACCTACACATTCATATGATTTAACCATCGAAACAGGTGCCTTAGATAAAATTGGCACCTGGGTACGTAGCCTGTGGCAGCCACAACGGGTAGCGATTATTACCGATGAAACGGTGAATAAATTATATGGCGCAGCTGTTGAGAAAGAATTGCAAGCTGCTGGTTTTGAAACATCATTGATTGCTGTAGCGGCAGGTGAACAAAGTAAGAGCCTCGAAACAGCTCAGCTGCTTTATGATTTTTTAGCGGAACAGCAATTGACTCGAAGTGATGGTCTAATTGCTCTAGGTGGAGGCGTTGTGGGAGATCTAGCTGGATTTGTCGCTTCAACCTATATGCGCGGTATTCACTTTTTGCAAGTACCAACAACCTTACTGGCACAAGTAGATAGTAGCATTGGAGGTAAAACAGCGGTTAACACTAAAAAAGCCAAAAATCTTGTCGGTACTTTTGCCCAACCAGATGGGGTTTTAATTGATCCTAATACACTTAAAACATTAGAACCTAGACGTGTGCGTGAAGGAATTGCAGAAATTGTAAAATCAGCAGCTATCGCTGATGTTGAATTGTGGCACCGTTTATCCTCTTTGGAAAATGAACAAGATTTAGTGGCACATGCAGAAGAAATTATCACGGCCTGTTGCAAGATTAAACGTGATGTCGTCGAAGAAGATGAATTAGATTTGGGCTTACGTTTGATTCTGAATTTTGGGCATACGATTGGCCACGCATTAGAAAATACAGCTGGTTACGGGGTGATTGCTCACGGTGAAGGCGTTTCTTTAGGAATGATTCAAATAACTCAAGTCGCAGAACAACGAGGGCTTTCCCCACTTGGGACTACCCAAGAGTTGGTCACCATGCTAGAAAAGTTCGATTTACCAGTAACGACAGATCGTTGGCCAGAAGAACGTCTCTATCAAGCAATTACACATGATAAAAAAACACGTGGGGGACAGATTAAAATCATTGTCTTAGAAAAAATTGGTCAAGCGAAAATTGTCTCTTTACCAACGGAAGAAATTCGAGCATTTTTAAACAGAGAAGGAGGAATTTAAGATGCGCTTTATTACAGCAGGCGAATCACATGGACCTGAATTAACTGCTATTATTGAAGGCTTACCAGCCGGCTTGCCTTTAAGTAGCGAAGAGATTAACCGAGAATTAGCAAGACGTCAAGGCGGTTACGGTCGTGGGGGACGGATGAAAATTGAAAAAGACCAAGTACGTATTACTTCGGGCATTCGGCATGGTAAAACACTTGGCTCACCAGTAACGTTGATTGTCGAAAACAAAGACTGGAAAAATTGGACCTCCGTGATGTCAGTAGAGCCAGTTCCTGAAAAACAAAAGAAAATCCGCCGCGTCAGCAAACCACGTCCAGGACATGCTGATTTAGTCGGTGGCATGAAATATCAACATGATGATTTACGGAATGTTTTAGAACGGTCTTCGGCACGAGAAACAACGATGCGTGTGGCGATTGGTGCGGTTGCTAAAAAACTCTTAGCTGAACTGGATATCCAAGTCGCTGGGCATGTCGCGGTATTAGGCGGGATTGAAGCTACGATTCCTGAAAATTTAACGATTCGTGAAATTCAAGAACGATCTGAACAATCTGCCGTTCGCGTATTAGATCCTTCCGTAGAAGAAAAAATGAAAGAACTAATTGACCAAACCAAGAAAAATGGCGATACAATTGGTGGGGTAGTAGAAGTACTTGTGGGTGGCGTTCCAGCTGGCTTAGGTAGCTATGTCCAATGGGATCGTAAACTAGATGCCAAAATTGCGCAAGCTGTTGTAAGCATCAATGCTTTTAAAGGTGCTGAGTTTGGCATTGGATTTGAAATGGCGCAACGCCCTGGTAGTCAAGTGATGGACGAGATTGTTTGGGACGAAAGTACAGGTTATACCAGAACTTCCAACAATTTAGGCGGTTTTGAAGGAGGAATGACCAATGGAATGCCAATCATCGTTCGTGGTGTCATGAAACCTATTCCAACCCTTTATAAACCATTACAAAGCGTGAATATTGATACAAAAGAGCCTTATAAGGCCAGTGTTGAGCGCTCTGATAGCACGGCGGTACCGGCCGCTAGCGTTGTTTGTGAAGCCGTTGTTGCAACGGAAGTAGCGAAGGCTATGCTCGAAAAATTTGATAGTGACTCATTTGAACAAATGAAAGAAGCAGTGAAACGTTATCGTCTATATACTCAAAACTTTTAATGGAAGAAAGTCGCAAGTATATGGAGGGAAAAAATGAAGAAACGTATTTTAATCGTAGGATTAGGGCTAATCGGGAGTTCACTGGCTTTGTGTATCAAAAAAGGGCATCCAAACAGTGAGATTATCGGTTTCGATAATCAAGCGGAGGCAACTGAATTTGCTAAGAAAACGGGTCTAATTGATGAGATAGCTGAATCTTTAACAAGTGGGGCAAGACGAGCAGAGATTATTTTTCTTTGTTCCCCAGTTAAAGCAACTTTAGTGCAACTAGAAGAATTAAACCAATTATCACTAGAAACTGCTCTGATCACAGATGTGGGTAGTACCAAGGTGGAAATTAATCAGTTAGCAACAAAACTTAACATGAAAAATTTTATTGGTGGTCATCCAATGGCTGGTTCACATAAATCCGGCGTAACAGCCGCTGATGAACGTTTGTTTGAAAATGCCTACTATATTTTTACCGATGACCATGGCGAAAAAAGCAAACAGATTCAGGAGTTACAAACGTTACTAAAAGGAACGCATGCGAAGTTTATTACGATGCCTGCACAGGAACATGATGAAATTACTGGTGCTCTAAGTCACTTGCCACATATTGTTGCCGCAGCTTTAGTGAACGAAAGTCAGCAACTGAATACCACTTACCCTAGAGCACAGCAGCTAGCGGCTGGAGGATTTAGAGATATTACTCGAATTGCTTCCTCTGATGCAACGATGTGGACGGATATTTTATTAAGCAATCGCTTAGTATTATTGGACTTACTAGAAAATTGGCAAAAAGAGATGACTACTGTTTGCCAATGGTTAACGGAAAAAAACGCCCCAGCTATTCGTAATTTTTTTGATAAGGCCAGAGAAACACGTGCTCAGTTGCCCATTCATAAAGAAGGCGCAATCCCAGCTTTCTATGATCTGTTTGTTGATGTACCAGATCAACCAGGAATCATTGCTGAAATTACGCAAATTTTAGGCGAAGCGGACCTTTCTCTTACAAATATTAAAATTTTAGAAACGAGAGAAGAAATCTATGGGATTCTTCAATTGTCTTTTAAAAATCAATCAGACTGCCAAGCTGCAAAACAAATTTTATCTAAAAAAACGAACTATACGTGTTACGAAAAATAAGAGGTGATGAGGGTGCAACTACGTACAAATGTGAAACATTTACAAGGGACTCTGATGGTTCCTAGCGACAAATCGATTTCCCATAGAAGTATTATGTTTGGAGCGATTTCTTCTGGAAAAACGACGATTACAAATTTTCTAAGAGGCGAAGATTGTTTAAGTACCTTAGCGGCGTTTCGTTCTTTAGGTGTGAACATTGAAGATGACGGGACGACAATCACCGTTGAGGGGCAAGGATTTGCAGGCTTAAAAAAGGCGAAGAATACAATTGATGTTGGAAATTCAGGGACAACAATTCGTCTGATGCTGGGCATTTTAGCTGGCTGTCCCTTTGAAACGCGCCTAGCTGGTGATGCGTCTATTGCCAAACGACCGATGAATCGTGTGATGCTTCCTTTAAACCAAATGGGAGCGGAATGTCAAGGGGTTCAGCAAACGGAGTTTCCGCCAATTTCTATTCGCGGGACTCAAAATTTGCAACCGATTGACTACACAATGCCTGTTGCAAGTGCTCAAGTTAAATCGGCTATTTTATTCGCTGCTTTGCAAGCCAAGGGCACTTCTGTAGTGGTTGAGAAAGAAAAGACACGTGATCATACAGAAGAGATGATTCGACAATTTGGTGGGACGCTTGAAGTAGACGGTAAAAAAATTATGTTAACTGGACCGCAACAATTAACAGGTCAAAATGTGGTAGTTCCTGGTGATATCTCTTCTGCAGCTTTCTTTTTAGTTGCGGGTTTAGTAGTCCCAGATAGCGAGATACTTCTGAAAAATGTTGGCTTAAATCAAACGCGGACAGGTATTTTAGATGTGATTAAAAACATGGGTGGTTCCGTCACTATTTTAAATGAAGATGAGGCCAATCACTCTGGCGATTTACTTGTAAAAACGAGTCAATTAACAGCTACAGAGATTGGTGGCGCTATTATCCCACGTTTAATTGATGAGTTACCGATTATTGCTTTGTTAGCTACTCAGGCTACTGGCACGACAATCATTCGAGATGCAGAAGAATTGAAAGTCAAAGAAACCAATCGGATTGATGCAGTAGCGAAAGAATTAACAATTTTAGGCGCCGACATCACGCCTACTGATGATGGCTTAATTATACATGGACCAACTTCTTTACATGGTGGAAGAGTTACCAGTTATGGGGATCATCGTATCGGGATGATGTTACAAATTGCTGCATTACTTGTAAAAGAAGGCACTGTTGAATTAGATAAGGCTGAAGCAGTTTCAGTTTCTTATCCAGCATTTTTTGACGACTTAGAACGTTTAAGTTGTTAACGAAGGAGGATAACGAACCATGGAAAGCATTGTTTTAATTGGTTTCATGGGTGCGGGTAAAACAACTATCGGCCAAAGTTTGGCCAATAAACTAAAGATGTCTCATCTTGATTTAGATACAGCGTTAATTGAAAAAATAGGACGCTCAATTCCTGACTATTTTGAAAAATATGGTGAAGCAGCTTTCCGAGAACAGGAAACCCAACTTTTAAAGGAGCTGTCAAAAAATACAGCCGTCCTTTCAACTGGGGGCGGGATTGTTGTCGGACCAGAAAATCGTAGCTTATTAAAATCTTTTCAGCAAGTGATTTATTTACATGCGACACCAGAAGAGCTGTTAAAAAGAATCAAAGAAGATACTGAAAACCAACGACCCTTAGCTATAGAACGTTCTTCAAAAGAAATCATTGCTTTGTTTGAGTCTCGTAAAAATTTTTATGAAGAATGTGCGAAGATGACAATTGATACGACCAATCGCTTGCCAGAAGAAATTATCAATGAAATTCTGCAACAATTAAAGGAGTAGAGAAACGATGAAAGTTGGTTATTTAGGTCCGATTGGTTCCTTTACGTACAGTGCAACGTTGGCTGCTTTTCCTGATGCTACATTGATACCGTACGCATCGATTCCAGCTTGCTTGAAAGCAATTGAACAGCAAGAAGTGGCATGTAGCATTATTCCAATAGAAAACACGATTGAAGGAACAGTTAACGCATCGATAGATTATTTGTATCATCAAGCGCAGTTACCTGTCCAAGCAGAGTTGGTTTTACCGATTCAACAACAATTAATGGTGGCAAAAGAGAATCAATCGATTTGGCAACAAAGTCAGAAAATTTTATCACATCCGCAAGCATTAGCTCAATCGCAGATGTTTCTAGAGAAAAACTTTCCAGAAGCGATTTTAGAAGCAACGCCTTCAACAGCTTACGCCGCCAAATACATTGCAGAACATCCAGAATTACCTTTTGCAGCTATTGCACCAAAACTTTCTGCGGAAATGTATGATTTGACCATTGTTGAAAAAAATATACAAGATTTATCGGTAAATCAAACCCGATTTTGGGTTCTTGGTTCTGAAAATTTAGCGATTTCTTTCCCGCTATCTGAGAAAAAAATAACGTTGGCGATTACGATGCCAAGTAATGTTCCTGGCTCTTTACACAAAGCATTAAGCGTGTTTAGTTGGCGAGGGATTAATCTTAGCAAAATAGAATCGCGGCCGTTGAAAACAAAGCTCGGAGAGTACTTCTTTTTAATGGACTTAGTGAATGATCAACCAGAAAAACTAATTGAAGCAGCTTTAACAGAACTGGAACTGATTGGCGCAGAAATAAAAATTTTAGGGGATTACCCGATCTATGTTTTGTCCACACTTTAAAGAGTTAAAAATGAAAATGAAGCTTACTTATTAGATAAAGTGAGTTTCATTTTTTATTAAATTACATATTTGTAATAGGAATTTCCTGCGAAATGAGGTATCCTAAGAAAGGTGATAAAACACAGAGGTAAAGGAGTGACACGATGAGTCGTGTAGATCGTTATAAACATATTCATGAAAAATCGAGACCAGCAGAGCATAAAAAGACCTTTAATCCCCGAAAATCAATGGGTGAACATAGAGAAGAAGAACCAGAAGAACTAGCTGAAAGCCTTCAAGAGCCAGTTTACGAAGACAGCTATACTGAGGACAGTCGCAGAAGTGAGAGGCGACATCAAACAGATTCAGGTGGTGGCAACGGTTCTGACCAACCACCCCGCGGAAAAAAAGACAAGAAACCAAAAAAGAAACGTAAAAAATCAAAAACAAAACGCTTTTTCAAATGGCTAGTGATCCTATTGATTCTGTTATTTGCCTATAGTACAGTCATGTTTTTAAAAGGAAAATCTGCAGCAGAACATGATGACTCGTTGCCTCAAGAAAAAGTAGAAACATTTAATGGTGTCAAAAGTAGCAACGGGGCTAAGAATATTTTAATTCTTGGCAGCGATACACGTGGGGAAGATGCTGGACGAGCCGACACAATAATGGTTCTCCAACTAAATGGACCATCAAAAAAACCGAAATTAATTTCATTTATGCGTGATACATTCGTGGACATTCCTGGTGTCGGGCCGAATAAAATTAATGCCGCATACGCTTATGGCGGTGCTGAATTGGTTCGTGAAACGTTAAAACAAAACTTTAATTTAGATACGAAATATTATGCTAAGGTAGATTTCCAATCATTTGAAAAAATTGTTGACTCTATGTTTCCAAAAGGTGTCAAAATCGATGCAGAAAAATCACTGAATTTAGATGGCGTTGATATTGAAAAAGGGCAACAGGTCATGGATGGACATGTCTTACTTCAATACGCTCGCTTTAGGATGGATGAAGAAGGCGACTTTGGTCGGGTTCGTCGCCAACAACAAGTTATGTCAGCTGTAATGAGCCAAATGAAAAACCCAATGACTTTATTAAGAACCCCAGAATCACTTGGGAAATTAGTCGGCTATATGTCGACAGATGTGCCTGTTAGTTTCATGTTAACGAACGGACCATCATTGCTGATTAAAGGAAAAGCAGGGGTTGAGTCATTATCGGTTCCGGCACCAGATTCTTGGAATTTTGGTGAATCCTCTTATGCAGGCAGTATTTTAGAAGTAGATGAACAAAAAAATGCTGACGCCATCGAAAAATTCCTGAACGAATAAGGAAAGCATTTTAAAATATCCTTTTTTATGCTATATTAGAAACAACGTGGAAAATTAGTGAAACGAGGTTACAAAATGAAAATTGCTATTGTGACAGATAGTACAGCTTATTTACCCGAGCGCATTAAAGATCATCCGAATCTTTTTGTAATTCCCATCCCAGTCATTTTAGATGGAAAAATATACAACGAAGGCATTGACATTGAAGCAGATGAATATTATGCATTGCTAAATAATAGTAAAGAATTTCCGACGACTTCACAACCTGCTTTAGGAGAAGTGTTAGAGCTTTACAAATCAATCGCTGAACAAGGGTACGACACCATCATCAGCATTCATCTTTCTTCAGGAATCTCTGGTTTTGTTCATACATTGCACGGACTTACTGATGAAATCCCAGGCGTTGCTTTGTATCCATATGACTCAAAAATTACAAGTATGCCAATGGGACACATGGTAGAAGCTGCTTTAGATTTAACAGAAGAAAAAGCCAGCTTAGAAGAAATTTTTGCCAAATTAGATTTAATTCGTGACAATACGTATGCATATCTAATTGTAGAAGATCTGAACAACTTAGTTCGTGGCGGTCGCTTAACGAATGGCGCAGCCTTGATTGCTGGACTATTGAAGATTAAACCTATCTTGACTTTTGAAGATGGAAAGATTGTATTATTTGAAAAAATCCGTTCAACAAAGAAAGCTTTTGCTCGTGCAGAAAAGATTATTGGTGAACGAAACGCAGGGATTGAAGCACCAGTTAAACTGTACGTGATTCATGCCAATAACCGCATCGTTGCTGAAAAAGAACAAGCAAAATTACAAAAGCTATACCCAAATGCAGAAATTGAAATCGGTCATTTTGGTCCAGTTATCGGGACCCACCTAGGGGAAAAAGCAATTGGTTTAGCGATTTCAGCTCAATAATAAAAGATGAGACAAAAGTAAACTACTTCTGTCTCATTTTTTATTCTATTATTTTATCGTTCGCTACTGTTACTCAGCCGAATACTTTTTGTTTATAAGAAAATGTAAAATTACTCCTTTTTATTAGAAAATATCTTGCAAATTAAGCAATTCCTTACAAAGTAATGTATACTAAGGAAGAGGAGGCGGTTAAATGAAAAGAAATATAGCCTTGTTGCAAAGCGAAAAAATGAAAAAAGTTCAAGCTTTAGCAAACTACTACCAAGAATCAATTGACTTACCGCCTGGAAAAAACCGTGAGGCGGTTATCAAAAAGATTAACGAATCAAAAAAAGAAATTAAAGAAATAAATGATATATTAACAGATATTCAAAAGAAAAAGAAATAAAGGAGTCGTTTGTGATTATCGATGGATTTACGTTATTGCTATTTTTATTTGTCGTCGTTATGTATGGTTACTTTTACTTCGTACGTAAAAGTATTGTAATTCCGGCTGCAAAACATCCTACAACAAAATATTTAGTTGCTTTTTTTAGTTTAATGATTCTGGCCAATGCATTTTCGGCAGGAGATAAAATTGAAATGATTCGAAGTGTGTTATATATTTTGATTATCTTCAGTTTTCTTTACGATGCAAGAGGTTTTGCGGAGGACTGTATTATTACGCATCCTTTTGACAATCGGGGCACGGCCTTTAAAGATATCGAAAAGATTGTCCTTGTTCAAAAGTCGAACGGTATTCGTTTAGGGTATTTAAAAAAAGGCAGAAGAGGGGTGGTTTTACGCTTTTCTGCGCCACTAGAAGAAATGGTTCTTTTTCTTTCAACACGGATGAATGAAGAGGCAGAAATTGATATTATTGTTAATGAAGATTAACCATGTTCAGCTCCTAGAAATCAGCTTTTCCCGCGTTAAGTTTTATCTGAATTTCTTTTGAAAAAAAGAAAGCAATTTTGCTTGTACTTTTGGTAAAATTTGTTATAATTAGTCAGATTAAATTTTGGAAGGAAGTTGTTTCGGTGAGTGAAGAATTTGAAAAGTGTGTCGCTGACTTGAAAAAGAAATATCAAGCAATCCCTGAAGAAAAACGACAACACTTTGCAGAACGTATGCAAAAGAAAAATTTCTTACGCTACAAAAAAATTGAATTAATTAAAGGAGAACTTCTTCGTTTAGAAGCACGACGCGCTCAATTGGAACTTTGCGAACGCAGTTCTGAGTTAGAAGAAGTCGAAAAGAAAATTATTCTTAAAAAGAAAAAATTACTTAAATGTTTTGATCGGTAAGTCAATAAAAATTTAATATAGAAGGGAATGATAGGATGGAATTTACCTTTCTAATCATTGTTTTTGCACTGTCTATTACCTTCTCAAACATATTCAACCGGATTGTTCCCGTCATTCCGCTGCCAATTGTGCAAATTATTGTAGGCGTTCTAATTGGTTTAACTAAAATGGGGCAGGAAATTGAATTTGAGCCTGAAGTGTTTTTAGTAATGATTATTGCACCGCTTTTATTTAGAGAAGGGGAGCTAATCAATCTGAAAGCAATGATGAAAAATTTCGGGATGATTCTTTTCTTGGCCTTTTTTGGTGTGTTAATTACCTTAGTCGGAGTCGGCTGGACCCTGCATATGATTTTGCCTACTTTACCATTAGCCGCTTGCTTCGCTTTTGGAGCGGCTCTAGGACCAACGGATGCGGTGGCGGTAGGTTCGTTATCAGGACGAATTGACATTCCTGAACGTTCGATGAACATTTTATCTGGTGAAGGGCTCATTAATGATGCATCAGGCGTTACAGCCTTTCAATTTGCGTTAGCGGCTTTATTAACGGGGTCATTTTCGCCGGTGGAAGCGGCAGGGACCTTGGTTATTTCCAGTATTGGTGGAGCGGTAGTCGGAATCGTGTTAGTTCTATTAAAACAGCAAATTGTTCATTTACTTGAAACTGCAGTGGCAAAAGATGTTACAGGCTACTTGTTGATTGAATTACTCTTGCCATTTATTGCTTATTTAATTTCAGAGTTGATTGGCGTTTCTGGAATTATTGCCGCTGTGATTGCTGGAATTATGCAAGCGTCTAGTTTGAAAAAAGTTTCGCTTTTTGAAGCAGAGCTGTCAAATGTTGGCGAAAGTATTTGGAGTATGATTGAGTTCACTTTAAATGCCTTAGTTTTCTTATTCTTAGGAATTGAACTTTCTCAAGTGTTTTCGCCAATTTGGATTGACCAACAATATTCAAACTGGTTCCTACTAATGGTTGTTCTAATTATTAGCGCCGTTGTCTTTTTGATTCGTTTCTTAGCCATTTTCAGTGTTTACACGCTTCAACATGGCCTTAAGAAAGTTAAAAACGCAATGAATGAAATGCTGATTTTAACTTTTGGCGGTGTTAAAGGAACAGTGAGTTTAGCCACCATCTTTATTTTGCCAACAGCGATTAACGGCGAGCATTTTAAAGAACGACCGTTATTACTATTCATTACGGCTTGTGTTATTTTGGTGACTCTGATTGGCGGGATTCTAGTTTTACCATTTTTAACTGATTCAGAGACGGAAGTGGAAAATGAAGAGTCAGTCGAAATTGATTTATTACGTGATGTCATTGATGTCTTAAAACAGCAAAATGAAGAGAATCCTCGTGGTGAAATGAATGCGGTCATTGAAAATTATCAAGATCGTTTAAAAGAATTGTATACCGAGCAGCTAAGTGCGGAACGAAAACAAGAAGTGCAAGAGTTGCGGACGTTAATTGTGTCCATTGAACGAGACGGCTTAGAAGAAAGTCTGAAACAAGGAGAAATTAGTGTCAGAAGTTATCGTATGTATCAACGCTTGATTACACGGATGCAACGGTCGATTGCCAAACAATTATTATCGATTGTAGGCTTTTGGTTATTATTTGCTCGACAAATCATTTCGATTCTTTTACATCCTAAGCTATTTTTCAATCGTGGTGAAGCTTCTGAAGAAGAAAAAGAATTACGAAATGAAGAACTAGAAAATATTCGCCAAGTTTTTCTAAGAAATTCTCAAGTTATTCTGAAGAGTTTAGATAATTTGCGCGGTGTCTATGATGATGATTTAATTGATTTCTTCATTGACGGACGCTTGGATTTAGCCCATAAGTTTGAAAAAGGCGAATTTATTGATTCGTATATTGTTCATACGGAGACAGACTATGTCAAAGACCTATTATTAGGCTTCCAAGAAGAACGACGGATGATTGATCATTACGAACAATCTGAACGCATTTCAATTATCGAAGCGAACGAGTTACGAAAAAATGTCAATTTATTAGAGAGTTATTCGATTAGCGGCGAAGTGAATAATGTTCCGCTGAAACGATTTGTTAAAAATTTTAATAAAGAATAAGTAATAGTGTATGAGATGAAACCAAGACGATTTTTATCTCATGCACTTTTTTTATAATCCAATTTTTGATACAATAAGCAAGACCAAAATAGAAGGAGTTGGTAGTGTCGGTGAAAGAATTAAAAGTAACAGATTTAACCAAAACATATGGGGAAAAAACACTATTTGATCATCTTTCTTTTTTGATTCATGAAAAAGATCGCATTGGTTTAATTGGGATTAACGGCACAGGGAAAACCAGTTTATTAAATATTATTGCAGGCGTAGATAGCGGTGATGGTGATCTTGCTGCGATTCAGCAGCCAAGTGATTATCAAATTGGGTACCTTTCCCAGAATCAAACATTTGACGAGAATATTACGATTGCAGAAGCCGTGTTTCAGGGAGACAGCCCGATCATAAAAGCAGTCAAAAATTATGAATTAGCGTTAGCTGCTTTAAGTGAGAATGGTTTAGACGAAGGGGTTCAAAGACGTTACACGCAAGCAGAAGAAGCCATGAATAAACAAGATGCTTGGACAGCAGATACCAATGCAAAAATTATTTTACAAAAATTAGGCATTCCCACATTGGAAAAGAAAATAGGGGAGCTTTCTGGTGGGCAGTTAAAACGAGTAAGCTTGGCGCAAGTCTTAATTGAAGCGCCTGATTTACTGTTATTGGATGAACCAACGAACCATCTGGATTATGAAACGATTGAATGGCTGGAAAACTTTTTAAATAACTATCGTGGTGCGGTTTTAATGGTGACCCATGACCGCTACTTTTTAGATCGAGTAACCAATCGGATTTTCGAACTTTCTTTTGGAAAACTGTATGAATACAAAGGAAACTATGAAACGTATGTGATGGAAAAAGCCGAACGTGAACGTGTCGCTGTAGAACAAGAAGAAAAAAGAAAACGCCTCTTCAAACAAGAACTTGCATGGATGCGAGCAGGCGTTCAAGCACGAGGAACGAAACAACAAGCAAGAATTGATCGGTTTCAGGATTTAAAAGAAAACTTGCATCAGGTACAAACCAATGGCACCTTAGAAGCAGACTTTGCCACGCAGCGTTTAGGGAAAAAAGTTCTGGAAATCAAGGAAGGAAATTATGCCATTGATCATAAACAGCTTTTGAAAGACTTTAATTTACTCATTCAAGCAAACGATCGAATTGGCATTACTGGTAAAAACGGTGCAGGCAAATCCACGTTATTAAATATTTTAGCTGGACGCATTCCTTTAGAGAGTGGCCTATATAGTATCGGTGAAACCGTCCGAATTGGCTATTATACCCAGCAAAACGAAGAAATGGATCCTAATCAACGGATGATTGCTTATTTGCAAGAAGCAGCAGAAGAAGTGAAACGAAGTGATGGAAGCAGCGTTGGGGTCGCTGAAATGTTAGAGCGCTTTTTATTTCCTCGTTTTATGCATGGCACACTGATTGGCAAACTGTCTGGTGGAGAAAAACGCCGGTTATATCTCTTAAAATTATTAATTAGTCAGCCTAACGTGTTATTATTGGATGAGCCAACCAACGATTTGGACATTGATACGTTGACCATTTTAGAAGATTATATCCAAACGTTTAAAGGAGCGGTAATTGCGGTTTCTCATGACCGTTATTTCTTGGATAAAACAATGGATAAATTGTTAGTTTTTCAAGGAAATGGTCAGATCCTATCATTTTATGGCACGATGAGTGAATATTTGGCGAACCAAAAAGAACAAGAAAAGGTCAAAGAAAAACCGCTCAATAAACCATTAAAAGAAGCATCGACAGAAAAGAAAGAAAAAACAAAGCTGACTTATATGGAACAAAAAGAGTGGGCAACAATTGAAGAAGACATCACACAATTAGAAACGAAATTAGAAACATTAACTGAAGAAATGAATCATCAGGGTGATGATTTTGTTCGTTTACAAGAATTGCAAGAAGCAGTAACAGCAACGGAACAATTGTTAGAAGAAAAAATGAATCGTTGGGAATACTTGAGTGAATACGCGGATTAAGAGACGGAGGGAATAAGATGGAAGAAGCATACTTAGCGCTAGGAAAAAAGATTTTAGAAGAAGGTCATTTTAAAGAAGACCGTACAGGAACTGGGACGTATAGTTTATTTGGCTATCAAATGCGTTTTGATTTGGCCAAAGGATTTCCCTTACTAACAACCAAACGAGTACCGTTTGGCTTGATTAAAAGTGAGTTATTGTGGTTTTTAAAAGGCGACACGAATATTCGCTATTTGTTAGAGCGAAATAATCATATTTGGGATGAATGGGCGTTCGAACGTTACGTAAAAAGCGCAGATTATCAAGGACCAGACATGACGGATTTTGGGCATCGTGTCTTACAAGATCCAGCGTTTGCAGAACAATACAAAGAAGAACATCAAAAGTTCTGTGACACCATTTTAAATGATGCAGAGTTTGCAGAAAAATATGGTGAATTAGGGAATATTTATGGTGCGCAATGGCGTCACTGGGAAACCAAAGATGGTAGCTTTATCGATCAATTAGCTAATGTGATTGAAATGATTAAAACCAATCCTGATTCTCGTCGTTTAATTGTTTCCGCTTGGAATCCAGAAGATGTGCCTTCAATGGCGTTGCCGCCTTGTCACACTATGTTTCAATTTTATGTAAATGAAGGAAAATTAAGCTGTCAACTTTATCAGCGCAGTGCCGATGTTTTTTTAGGTGTTCCTTTTAACATTGCAAGCTATGCTTTATTGACACATCTGATTGCACATGAAACAGGTTTAGAAGTGGGGGAGTTTGTACACACGCTAGGAGATGCCCACTTATATCAAAATCATGTGGAGCAAATGCAAGAACAATTATCACGAGAAGTTCGTTCTTTCCCAACGCTCGTTTTGAATCCAGACAAGGCTTCTGTTTTTGATTTTGATATGGAAGATATTAAAGTAGAAGGCTATGACCCACATCCAACGATTAAAGCGCCGATTGCCGTATAAAAAAGGAGAGAGAAGCTATGTTAGCAGCCATTTGGGCCCAAGATGAACAAGGAGTGATTGGTAAAGAAGGCAAATTGCCTTGGCATTTACCCAACGACTTGAAATTTTTCAAGGAAAAAACAATTCATAATACATTGGTCTTAGGACGTGCAACTTTCGAAGGCATGGGATGTCGTCCGTTACCAAATCGAACAACGATTGTTCTTACCAGTAATCCGGATTACCAAGCTGAAGGCGTTTTGGTTATGCATTCCGTAGAGGAAATTCTTGCGTATGCTGACAAGTATGAAGGCGTGACCGTTATTGGTGGAGGTTCTGTCGTTTTTAAAGAACTGATTCCCGCATGCGATGTCTTATATCGGACAATGATTCATGAAACGTTTGAAGGCGACACTTTCTTTCCAGAAATCGACTGGTCTGTTTGGGAAAAAGTTGCCACTGTTCCCGGCGTCGTGGACGAGAAAAATCTCTATGCACATGACTATGAAACGTATCATCGAAACGATAAATAATAAAATGAAGGGAGGCATGAGCAATGCCGACATTGAAAGAAAAAATTATTCAAGAGAGTCAACGTTTAGGCATCGATAAAATCGGCTTTACTCATGCTGAACCATTTATTGAATTAGAAGATTCTCTGCATGAACAACGAGAGCGAGGATATAACTCGGGGTTTGAACATCAAAATGTGGAAGAACGAATTTACCCAGAAAAAACGTTTGAGCATCCTAAAAGTATTATCTCCATTGCTTTAGCTTATCCCACCAAAGCTCAGGGAAAAATGCCTAGAGATGAAAAGCGTGGCCAATTTGCGCGAGCCTCTTGGGGAATTGACTATCATCACATTTTGCAGGATCGGTTGCAAAAATTAATTGCTTTTATTGAAGAGCAAGCTGCCACTGAAGCAGAAAAAGAACACTGGCGCTTTCGGCCGCAAGTGGATACTGGCGAATATGTCGACACCGCTGTTGCTCAGCGGGCGGGTTTAGGATTCATTGGTAAAAATGGTCTACTGATTACCGAAGAATTTGGTTCCTTTGTATATTTAGGTGAGGTGACCACCAACATTCAATTTGAGCCAGATGAACCTGTTCCAAACGGTTGCGGTGATTGTACTCGTTGTATCACAGGGTGTCCTACAGGGGCTTTGTTAGGGGACGGTCGAATGAATGCTCAAAAATGTTTGTCTTATCAAACGCAAACAAAAGGCATGATGCCTGAAGAGTATCGGAAAAAAATGCGTAACGTCATTTATGGTTGCGACATTTGTCAGCTGGTTTGCCCTTATAATAAAGGAAAAGATTTTCATTTTCATGAAGAGATGGAACCAAAGATTGAAGAAGTTTATCCCAAATTGGCACCGTTATTAACTATTTCCAATAAAGAATTTAAACAGCAATTCGGACACTTAGCAAGCTCTTGGCGTGGTAAAAAACCATTGCAACGGAATGCTTTAATTGCGTTAGCGAATTTGGGCGGCCGTGAAGCTATCCCACAAATTATTCTCTGTTTAAATGATCAGCGTCCTGTCATTCGCGGAACAGCTGCTTGGTCGTTAGGTCAGCTCGCAAAAAGAGAACCCGAGCAAAGTTTAGAAGCTTTAAATTATCTACTTTCTGTAGAAACTGAAGCAGAGGTTATCGAGGAAGCTCAAAAGGCTATTTACTTGTTAACAAGCAAAAAAGGAAGCCGCTCAACAGAGTGACTTCCTTTTTTTATTAAATATGATTGCGATATAAACCAACAACTTTACCTAAAATTGTAACGTTATCTAAAAGAATAGGCGCTAATGCATCATTTTCAGGCTGCAAGCGGATATGATCTACTTCTCGGAAGAATCGTTTACAGGTTGCTTCATCTTCATCGGTCATTGCGATTACGATGTCGCCATTATTGGCATTCGATTGCTTACGAACAATCACTTGGTCGCCATCTAGAATACCTGCGTTAATCATACTTTCTCCTCGAATCATCAACATAAATAAAGCATTTTCTTCTGTACGTAAATCAGGAGGTAACGGGAAGAAATCTGATGCTTCTTCCACCGCTAAAATTGGTTCACCAGCAGTTACGACACCTAACATCGGAATAGTTGTCGGCTGAATTCCGATCTTTTCCAAGCCTTCTGGTGTTAATTCGATTGCTCGCGGTTTTGTTGGGTCACGTAAGATTAGACCCTTTTTTTCAAGACGAGCTAAATGTCCGTGAACGGTAGAAGTTGAGGATAAATCAACAGCCTTCCCAATTTCGCGAACGGTTGGCGGATAGCCCTTTAATTCGACTTGTTCGTATATATATTTAAGTACTTCTAATTGTCTTGTTTCTGTACGTTTCGCCAAAACCCGCACCTTCTTTCAATTGATAAAATTAGTGTACCATAAAATGCGAACGAAATCAAACAAGCGTTCGTGTTTTATAAATATCAGAATATAGTTGTTTTTTTAAGGCAGTTCTTATAATATAGACAGTGAGAGTAAGGAGGGATTTTGATGTTATCGAAAGAAAAAATTGCCCGTATAAATGAATTAGCGAATAAAGCAAAAGTGGAAGAACTTAGTGCGAAAGAAAAAGTCGAACAACAAGAATTACGTAAAGAGTATTTAGAAGCATTTCGTGGAGGGATGCGTCACCATATCGAAGGAATGAAGGTCGTGGATCAAGAAGGGACCGATGTGACTCCTGAAAAACTAAAAAAAATTCAGCGTGAAAAAGGACTTCACAACAGAAAGTAATTGCTTTCATTGTCGAAATAAGCTACACTATGAATAAAGGTAAAAAAAACCTAAATTAGGAGATGATTTTTTTGTTTGACAAGACAGATCAATTGGGCGTTAATACAATCCGGACATTAAGTATTGAAGCCGTACAAAAAGCGAACTCAGGACATCCTGGTTTACCAATGGGTGCTGCCCCAATGGCGTATGCACTTTGGACAAAACATTTAAAGGTGAACCCAACAACTTCTAGAAACTGGGTTGATCGTGATCGTTTTGTACTTTCAGCAGGCCACGGCTCTGCAATGTTGTACAGCTTATTACATCTATCAGGATACAACGTAACAATTGACGATTTGAAAAATTTCCGTCAATGGGATAGTAAAACACCAGGGCATCCAGAAGTGCACCACACAGATGGTGTTGAAGCAACAACAGGACCTCTAGGACAAGGGATTGCTATGGCTGTTGGTATGGCAATGGCTGAAGCGCATTTAGCTGCAACTTATAATCGTGATAGTTTCCCTATTATGGATCATTATACGTACGCAATTTGTGGTGACGGCGATTTAATGGAAGGTGTTTCTCAAGAAGCAAGTTCAATGGCTGGTCATATGAAATTAGGTAAATTAATTGTCTTGTACGATTCAAATGACATCTCATTAGATGGACCAACTTCTAAAGCCTTTACTGAAAATGTTGGGGCTCGTTATGAAGCATACGGATGGCAACATATTTTAGTTAAAGACGGCAATGATTTAGATGAAATAGAGGCTGCGATTGAAGCGGCTAAAGCTGAAACAGATAAACCAACACTGATTGAAGTTAAAACAGTCATCGGTTACGGAGCACCAAAAGAAGGAACATCTTCCGTTCACGGCGCGCCAATTGGTGAAGAGGGCATTACAGCGGCTAAAGCTGTTTATGGTTGGGAATATCCTGACTTTACTGTGCCAGAGGAAGTCGCTGCTCGTTTTAAAGAAACGATGATTGACGAAGGCCAAAAAGCTGAAGAGGCTTGGAATGAGATGTTTAAGAACTATGAACATGCGCATCCAGAATTAGCCAAACAATTTAAAGAAGCTTTTGCCAACCAATTACCTGAAGGTTGGGAACAAGAATTACCTAAATATGAACTAGGAACAAGTGCCGCAAGTCGTGTAACAAGTAAAGAAACGATTCAAGCTATTTCAAAAGTTGTTCCAAGTTTCTGGGGCGGTTCAGCTGATTTATCTGCCTCAAATAATACAATGGTTGCTGCAGAAAAAGATTTCGAACCTGGTCAATACGAAGGCCGTAATATTTGGTTTGGTGTTCGCGAATTTGCAATGGCTGCAGCAATGAACGGGATTCAATTACACGGTGGTAGCCATGTTTATGGCGGAACATTCTTCGTCTTTACTGACTACTTACGTCCAGCAATCCGTTTAGCCGCTTTACAAAAAGTTCCTGTAACTTACGTCTTAACGCATGACTCTGTTGCGGTGGGTGAAGATGGGCCAACACACGAACCAATTGAGCAATTAGCAAGTGTTCGTTGCATTCCAAATGTTCATGTGATTCGTCCAGCAGACGGCAATGAAACTGTTGCTGCTTGGAAAATTGCTATGAATTCTACGGAAACACCAACTATTTTAGTTCTAAGTCGTCAAAACTTACCTGTTTTAGAAGGAACGTTAGAACACGCTTCTGATTCTGTTCAAAAAGGTGCTTATGTATTGTCACCACAAAAAGGTGAACAACCAGCAGGGATTTTAATTGCGACTGGTTCTGAAGTAAATCTAGCAGTGGAAGCACAAGCTAAATTAGCGGAAGAAGGCATCGATGTATCTGTCGTGTCAATGCCAAGTTTTGATTTATTTGAAAAACAATCTGCTGAATATAAAGAAAGTGTGTTACCTAAAGCTGTGACAAAACGTGTGGCGATTGAAGCTGCAGCAAGCTTTGGTTGGGAACGCTATGTAGGAACAGAAGGCAAAACAATCACAATTGATCACTTCGGCGCTTCTGCACCTGGCGGTCTAGTTCTTGAAAAATTCGGCTTTACTCCTGAAAATGTGGTTAATACCTATAAATCACTATAAATAAACATTAAAAAACCTGAATGCTTGTGATAGCATTCAGGTTTTTTTGCTTCATTTCTTTTTGGGAGCAAAGAGCATAAAGTGAAAAAATAATGCGAACAATTGGAACCCAATACCAGTTAAAGTAACACCAGACCAACCATAGTTTTGCCACATTAATGTACCAATCAATGAACCCAGTGAACCGCCGATGAAATAGAAAAACATAAAGACGGTATTGTTACGATTGCTGGCTTCTTCTCCCAAATTTTGGACGCGTGTTTGATTGGCTACTTGCCCAAATTGAGTACCGATATCTAAAACAATAATTGCTAAGATTAGTAAGACCACATGTGTTCCACCTAGAAAAAGTAAGATAAAACTACCGAACTGCATCAACAGGCCAATCAAAACAATCTTCCGCTCTGGATAATAATCGGATAGACGACCAATGATGGGTGCTACGAATGCTCCCGATAAACCAAAAATTGCTAAAATACCGACTTCTTTCGGTCCCCAATAATAAGCTGGACTACTAACAAAGAAAATTAATGTAGACCAAAAGATTGAAAAGGTTGCAAACATAAAAAAGCCATTGACAGTTGCTTCTCTTAACAAAGGTTGCGATTTGATTAGCTTAGGAAGACTTTTCAAAGAACCTAAATAAGTTAATCGATTTGAAGTTTGAGTATGTATCACTGTTTTGGGCAATTTTAATTGAAGTAGAACGACCAATGCTAACACGAATATTACGGCGATTAGGTAGACTGTTCGCCAAGAAGCTGCACTAGCAATGAAACCCGAGATCGTTCGAGACAATAAAATTCCTGTCAATAGTCCGCCCAGCATTCGACCTGTTACTTTACCACGGTTCGCTGGTCCCGCCATGACCGCAGCATAAGGAATAATAATTTGGGCGACAATAGAGAGCAACCCGATAAAAAAAGAAGAGAGTGCAAAAAGGAAAAAACTTGGTGCAAAAAACGCAGCACTTAGAGACAGCGAGGAGAGCGCGGCTACTCGAATGATTAATTTGCGACGATCAACGACATCGCCTAATGGAACAAGAAAAAGTAAGCCTAGCGCATAGCCTAATTGGGTCAGCATAGTAACAAAACCAATAGAACCAATACTGACTTGAAAGGCCTGAGCAATTTGGGTGCCAATTGGTTGAATATAATACATATTGGCGACCACGACCCCGCAAGTTAACGCTAATAAAAACGTCACTTGATTTGTTAAACCCGATTGTTGTTTCTTCATCTAACCACCTACATTTCTATGTAATTCATTTTGTAATACAACAACTACTCGGCAATAGTTGTTTTGATTACAAAAACAGACTTCTCTTATAAAGTTTGTTCAAAAAGTGACAAGTCCATTAAAAATTTTATCACAATAAATAAAGAAAAGTAAGAGGATAAATAACAAAAATCTCATCAAATTGAAAAGAAGAAGTGGTTGTTTTCACAAGTGTGAAGAGGGTTAATTAAATACAAACAAGATTTCAATTACATTACAGAAATTTTAAAACTCAAAATTTAATACGTTTATTTCTTGTTTCAATAGGAAATTAACGGTAAAATAGAAAAGTGAGACAGTGAGGAGGAAAAATGAATGAGCGAACAGTTAACAAGAAGTAGTAAACATATTCAAAAAGCTCTTAAAAAGCAAAAAGCTTATAAACGTGCTACCGCCGTTGCGGGGACTTCAATGATTTTAGCACCTGTGGTTGGTGCTGCGGTACCTGCCCAAGCAGAATCAAGCCAGCAAGCATTTATTAATGAAATCGGAAATTCAGCAGCAGCCGTTGCCAATAGCAATGATATGTATGCTTCCGTCATGATTGCTCAAGCGTTGCTAGAAAGTAGTTATGGTAGTTCTGGGTTAGCATCTGCACCGAACTATAACTTGTTTGGTGTAAAAGGAAGTTATAATGGACAATCTGTTTATATGCCAACAAAAGAATATTTAGACGGACAATGGGTGACCGTCACAGCAGCATTTAGAAGTTATAATTCTTATGCGGAATCGTTCCAAGATCATGCCAATGTTATTCGTTCCACTGCTTTTGGGGATACATACCATTATTCAGGCGTTTGGAAGAGTAATACTAGCAGTTATCGCGATGCAACAGCCGCTTTAGCTGGAAGTTATGCAACTGATCCAGGCTATGCCGAAAAATTGAATTGGTTAATTGAAGCATATAATTTAACTCAATATGATTGGGGAGCACCAGTCGCTCAAACCACTAGTTATTCAGATACAACGGGAACCGTTGATACAACAATCGATACAGCGGCTTCTGCAACAGCAACAGCAGAAACTGTAGCTAGTCAAAGTTACACTGTCGCAAACGGCGACACATTGTGGGACATTGCTGCACGTTTTGGAACGACAGTTGATAATTTAATGTCACTAAATGGATTAACATTGGATTCTGTTTTATCGGTGGGTCAAACCATCCAAATCGGTTAATTTTGCAATTATTTAGTTGAAGAAGGACCTTACAAAAGCAGTAGTTTTTGTAAGGTCTTTTATCGTGAAAATAGGTAGGGCCAGCAGCAATTATTGGATGAGTATAATCCGTTTTTTTATTTAATTTTTCACAAACTAAAATTCGTTTTTCTGGTAGAAATCGTTTTTTTGAGCTATGCTTAGAGAAAGAATTATTATATTGTTTGTAAAATTGGAGGATGTAGGATTATGACTAAAGGTTATGTAAAATCAGTAACAGAGTTAATTGGTCAAAGCCCAGTTGTGAAATTAAAACGGATGGTACCAGAAGGAGCTGCAGATGTTTTTGTTAAACTAGAGTTCTTTAATCCTGGTGGCAGTGTGAAAGATCGAATTGCTTTAAGCATGATCCAACAAGCCGAAGCAGATGGTCGCCTAAAACCTGGACAAACGATTATTGAGCCGACTAGTGGTAATACAGGCATTGGGTTAGCAATGGTAGGTGCTGCGTTGGGATATCCAGTTAAGATTGTGATGCCAGATACTATGAGTATTGAACGCCGCAAATTAATGCAAGCATATGGGGCTGATTTATTATTAACCCCTGGTGCCGAAGGAATGAAAGGGGCAATTGCAAAAGCTACAGCATTAGCAGAAGAACACGGATACTTCATGCCTTTGCAATTTAATAATCCAGCTAATCCAATGGTACATGAACAAAAAACAGGAAAAGAAATTGTTGATGTCTTTGGTAAACGTGGCTTAGATGCGTTTGTTTCTGGTGTTGGCACTGGAGGAACCGTTACAGGAGTTGGCCATGAATTGAAACGGATTTTTCCAGATATTGAAATTGTTGCAGTAGAACCAACGGAGTCGCCTGTTTTAGAAGGTGGCGAACCAGGTCCACATAAAATCCAAGGAATAGGCGCTGGCTTTGTCCCAGACGTTTTAGACACCACCGTTTATCAAAAAGTTGCCGCTGTTTCTAGTGAAGACGCATTAGAAACTGCTCGTTTAATGGGGCCAAAAGAAGGCATCCTTGTGGGGATCTCAGCAGGGGCAGCAATTAAAGCTGCCATTGATTTGGCAGTTGAATTAGGCGCAGGCAAACGTGTCTTAGCGCTGGTTCCGGATAACGGCGAACGTTATCTTTCGACAGCTCTTTACGAATTTCCAGAATAAAAAACACGCCAAAAAACGAGCATTTCTCTTAGTTTAGTAAAATGCTCGTTTTTTCCACGAGAATCCTACAATAATTCTTGTCAATCGTAATAAGAAATAGTATTATTTAAGAAAGATAGACAGGGGAGGGATACAAAGATGGACAACGTATTGGTTAAAAATGCACTTGCTGAATTAAAAGAAGCCAATATCCGAATTACTCCGCAACGTTATGCTATCTTGGAATATTTAATCGAAAATCATACACACCCAACAGCTGATGAAATTTATCGCGCACTAGAAGATCATTTTCCAAATATGAGTGTAGCAACGGTTTACAACAATCTACGTTTATTTACTGAAATCGGTTTCGTTCAAGAAATGAGTTATGGCGATGCATCTAGTCGTTTTGATTTTAGTTCGAAGAAACATTATCACGTGATTTGTCAAAAATGTGGTAAAATCGTTGATTTTCATTATCCAGGGTTAGAGGACGTTGAAATGGCCGCTAGTAAATTAACAGGCTTCGAAATTAATGAACATCGTTTAGAATTATATGGATTATGTCCAGATTGCCAACAAGCACAACAGGAGAATGTGTAAAAAATTACATACTGTTAAAAATTTATCAAAAGATAAGTCACTTGTCTAGGCAAATTTCACAAGCGTAAGAGTTTTCACTCTTATGCTTGTTTTTTTGTGTGGTTATTGACTTTTAAATTCTTAAAAACAAAAAATTAACTAGCTATTATTAAGAATTAGCAACAGTTTGTGAATTTTTTTATATGCGATTCACAAGCATAAAACTCGAATAAGCTTGATTCCTCTGATATATTTTAAACAGACAGAGGGAGACGTCACCTCTGCAAAACAAAGATTGTGAAAGAAGGGATTTACAACATGAAAGTCGTAGTCGTAGGATGTACCCATGCTGGAACTTCAGCAGTTAAAAGTATTTTAGCAAATCACCCGGAGGCGGAAGTCACTGTATATGAAAGAAATGACAATATTTCCTTCCTATCTTGCGGAATTGCCTTGTACGTTGGAGGCGTAGTTAAAAATGCTGCTGATTTATTTTATTCAAATCCAGAAGAACTGGCTTCTTTAGGAGCAACAGTGAAGATGGAACACAATGTTGAAGAAATCAACGTGGACGACAAAACTGTTACAGCGAAAAACTTACAAACGGGCGCAACTGAGACCGTTTCTTATGATAAATTAGTAATGACAACTGGTTCTTGGCCAATTATTCCACCAATTCCAGGAATTGATGCTGAAAATATTTTATTATGTAAAAACTATTCACAAGCCAACGTAATCATCGAAAAAGCGAAAGATGCCAAACGTGTCGTTGTCGTTGGTGGCGGTTATATTGGTATTGAATTAGTAGAAGCTTTTGTAGAATCAGGTAAAGAAGTTACTTTAGTTGACGGGTTAGACCGCATTTTAAATAAATATTTAGATAAGCCATTCACAGATGTTCTAGAAAAAGAATTAGTTGATCGTGGCGTTAATTTAGCTTTAGGTGAAAATGTCCAACAATTCGTAGCAGATGAGCAAGGAAAAGTAGCAAAAGTCATTACACCAAGTCAAGAATTCGAAGCAGATATGGTGATTATGTGTGTTGGTTTCCGTCCAAATACAGAATTATTAAAAGATAAAGTTGACATGTTACCAAATGGTGCAATCGAAGTCAATGAGTATATGCAAACAAGCAATCCTGATATTTTTGCTGCGGGTGATAGTGCAGTTGTTCACTACAACCCAAGTCAAACAAAAAATTATATCCCATTAGCAACGAATGCTGTTCGTCAAGGTATGCTAGTAGGTCGTAATTTGACTGAACAAAAATTGGCTTATCGTGGCACACAGGGAACTTCTGGCTTATATTTATTCGGTTGGAAAATTGGTTCAACAGGTGTGACAAAAGAAAGTGCCAAATTAAACGGACTAGATGTCGAAGCAACTGTTTTCGAAGATAACTATCGTCCAGAGTTTATGCCAACAACTGAAAAAGTTCTGATGGAATTAGTCTATGAAAAAGGAACACAACGCATTGTTGGTGGTCAATTGATGTCTAAATATGATATCACACAATCTGCCAATACTTTATCATTAGCGGTCCAAAATAAAATGACTGTCGAAGATTTAGCGATTTCTGATTTCTTCTTCCAACCACATTTTGATCGCCCTTGGAACTACTTAAACTTATTAGCCCAAGCCGCTTTAGAAAATATGTAATTAATAATAGAAAAAGGATGAAGAACAGAAGTTCTTCATCCTTTTTGTTAGTCACTAAGCGCTCCAGTTGTTTGGTTCATTAATGCCATTAATTGCTCTTTCGTTGTTCGTTTGATAGAAAGAGGGGGGAGATTATCTAAAGAAAAATAAGCACAATTCGAGGTTTCAATGTTTTTTTCAAAGGGATGATTTTCTAAAATCTCACAAGAAAAGATCATTTTATAGTACTGAAATAGTTGAGGAATGTCTTTTCGTTTATCTGTATCATAAACAGCAAGCAATTCTTTTGCTGTAACAACTAAGCCAGTTTCTTCCAATACTTCTTTTTCAATATTTTCTTTAGGGGAGCAGCCAATTTCGGCATAGCCACCAGGTAATGACCATTCTTTGGTCCGTAAATCTTCAACTAATAAAAAACGATTCTCTTTTTTTATTAAACCGCGAACATCTACTTTCGGTGTTGGATAACCTTCCTCTTTAGTTAAGATTTTTTCTAAGTCGGGCAAAACAGCCGCTTCGTGTCCGGTTGTGCTAACAAGTTGTAACGTAAGTTCTCGTAGTTCTTGGTAACGTTCTTGATCAAAAGCATCTTTCCCGTAAAAAAGACCTGCATCTGCCAATGCTAGCAACCGCTTATAGGTGTTCAGATAATCCATATACGCACGCTCCTCATAGACTTAATACGTTTAGTTTAACAGAAAAAAACAAAGGAAGGGCAGATTTAGCGAGAAAAGGCGTCGGTTTAAGGAAATAATAAAGAATAAATGACTAACTTACATTTTTAAACTACCTATGCTATTATTTAATAAAAAAGATTGGGTATACAATAATTTTGTTATGTAAACAAAAAGGGGGTTGTAAATTGAAAGAATTTATAATTATAAGGGAAAAAAATGCAGATAAAAAAACTCAAGCAGCACAAGAAGTATTGTTTAATCTTCCAGAATGGTTTGGCCTTGAAAAAGAGACCCGCAAGTATATCGATATAGCTAGCACTTTACCTATGTGGGTGGCAAAGGATGTAGAGAATAAAATACTCGGTTTTATAACACTTTCAGAAACAAGTAAAGATACAGTAGAAATCCATTGTATGGCAGTTAAAAAGCGGTATCATCGCAAAGGTATCGGCAAGTTATTGATAGAAAGCGTGGAAACGTATTCTAAAAATAACTATTTTTTTATTCAAGTCAAAACAGTTGACGAAGGAAATTATTCCGTGTACGATCATACTATTCGTTTTTACGAATCATTGGGTTTTAAGCGCCTTGAGGTTTTTCCGACATTATGGGACGCTTGGAATCCTTGTTTAATTTTAATTAAACACTTGATTTAATCTACAAAGGAGTTTTAGTATGTCAGTATTTATTAGAGAGTGTACCGTCGCAGACGTACCAGAATTAGAGGCCATTTGCCAAGAGACTTTTGCAGATACTTATGGAGATGGCGAAAACGAAGAGGATTTACAGGCACATTATGAGAGGAAATTTAGTCCAGCAGTTTTAGAAAGCGAAATCTTACATAAAGATTCGCAATATTTCTTTGCTTTTTATAATAATGAACTTGCAGGTTATGTGAAATTAAATCACGGTGATGCTCAGATTACCTATCAACATCCACAAGCGTTACAAGTTGAGCGCATTTATATTCGTAAATCTTTTAAGCGTTTAGGCTTAGGCAAACATTTGATTACGAAAGCAATTGAATTAGCGGAAGAAGCAGAAAAAGAGACGGTTTGGTTAGGTGTTTGGGAACATAATCATCCAGCGCAAAAATTTTATCAATCATTAGGCTTCGTCAAAACAGATGAACATGATTTTTATATGGGAAATGAACGCCATACCGATTATACAATGACGAAACAGTTAAAAGAGTCAACGTAAAGCAAAAACAAGGAAACGGACGCAGTGGAGCCGACGATTCCTTGTTTTTTTATCTTAAAATTGTGAAGGAGATTTTCCATAATATTTTTTGAATAATTTACTAAAATGATAGGCATCTTCGTAACCAACCGTTTTTGCCACTTCTTTGACACTTAAAGAATCATTTTTCAACAATTCTTTCGCATGGTTTAAGCGGATTTGAATTAAATAATTGATTGGCCCAACGCCTGTGGCCGCTTTAAAGGTTTTCGACAAATAAGTCGGGGTAACATATAACATTTCAGCTAACTGTTCCAAAGTAATTTCTTCGTCATGGTGCGTTTCCAGATAATAAATCGTATGATTGACTAAATTTCGTTTTCTTTTTTCCGTTTTCGATAGCCGAGTTTCAATTTTATTTTCTTGATCAACTGCTAAGCTTCTTAAAATATAGACCAATAGTTCAATAACTAAAGCTTTAATTTGTAACGCTGATTCAACTTCTTGATGGTTTAATTCATGAACAATTTGCCAAGCTTTTTCTAAAAAAGCACCATGTAAATGACTTAAATCTAATAAAGCTGATTTATTTGGAAATACGTTTCGCGCTAAGCCTTCTAAATAGAGATTTGAAATGCCAATGTGTAGTTGATGTGAGTAAGTTCCTGCTTTTTGTTGCTCACCATGTTCCGTTCGCGGATTAAAAAGAAACACCGTACCAGCAGTGGCATGGTACTGTTGCCCTTGAACAATATATTCAGATTCACCTTCTAAAAGAATAGATATTTCCAGAAATTCATGATGATGACAATTATAAGGGTGGGTCTCTTCGTTCCAAGGATCGAAGGCATATAAAATTTCAGGATTAAACGTTCGACTATTTGTGTAGTTCATAAAAAATCACTCCTACTTGTATCCGCTTTCTATACTATATTGTACATCAAAATATACAAGAATGCCCATTTCTTTTCCTATAAAAAAACAGTAATCTTATACACGTCCATAAAAACAAGAGAGAGTAGGGGAGAAAATGAATAGTTTTGAATGGATTTGGCAATATGCTAAAAAAAATAAGAATAAGTTACTGCTAGCTGTTATTTTTGTCGTTATTAACGCTATTTTAATTGTTATTATTCCATTGTTAACTGGCAGAATTGTAGACCAAGTAATCAATCAGGGGAAGATTGAAGAACTTGTCCCAATTCTTGGGACTATGATTGGGGTGACCGTTATTCGGACAGTTGTTCGTTATAGTTATCAAGTCTTGTTTGAATCGGTTGGACAATCTGCGTTATTTGACTTAAGAAAAGATATGTATGTCAAACTTCAAGAATTAGATTTTGATTTCTTTAATCATACACGTGTTGGCGACATTATGGCGCGAATGACAGGGGATACAGACGCTATCCGCCATTTTGTTTCTTGGGTCACTTATAACCTCTTAGAATGTATTTTATGGTTCATCGCAGCCGTGATTGTGATGGGGACGATCAATTGGCAATTGATGCTGGCATTAATTTTAATTACGCCTTTGATTTTTCTGTTAACACAAAAAATGTCGAAGGAATCGCATCCGGTATTTTTTGAGATCCGGGAAAGTTTTTCTCGGCTAAATTCGATGGTCGAAGAAAATATTGGTGGAAATCGGGTGGTTAAAGCTTTTTCTCAAGAACCTTATGAAATTGAAAAGTTTAACAAGCACAATGAAGACTATAAAAAATGGAATATGGCTTCTGCAGATGTCTCAAAAAAATATTTACCGTGGTTAGACGGTTTTGCAGGTAGTTTAAATGTTATTGCCTTAGTTCTTGGTGGCCTCTTTGTAATTCAAGGTCGGATGACAATTGGTGATTTAGTTGCCTTTAACGGCTTTCTCTGGATGTTGAACATGCCGATGCGAATGAGTGGCTGGTTGATCAATGATGTGCAACGCTTTACGGCATCGTCCATTAAAATTCGTCAGTTATTAGCAACGAAACCGAAGATTCCCATTGCTCGGGAAAAAGAAGCAGAACCAATCCAAGGTTATGTGACGTTTGATCACGTGTCCTTTCATTTTTCAGATGATCCAGAAACCCCCATTTTATCGGATGTTTCATTTTCAGCAAAACCTGGTGAAACAATTGGTATTTTAGGGGAAACTGGTTCAGGCAAAACCACTTTAGTTAACTTAATCGCTCGGTTCTATGATCCAACAAAAGGCACTGTTTATATTGATGGAAAAGATGCTAAAAGCTATTCTGTTCGTAAATTGCGAGAAAATATCTCCATGGTTATGCAAGATGTCTTTCTTTTTTCCAATACAATAGAAGATAACATTGCTTTTGGTAACACATTGGCTAACTTGGAACAAGTGCAAATGATGGCTGAAATTGCTGATGCCCATAGCTTTATTTCCAGAATGCCCGAAGGTTATGCAACAATTGTTGGTGAACGCGGCGTTGGCCTATCTGGTGGCCAAAAACAGCGGATTTCACTGGCCCGTGCCTTAACCAAAGATCCAGCTATTTTAATTTTAGATGACACAACTTCCGCTGTTGATATGGAAACAGAATCAAAAATTCAAAAAGAACTAGGTCGTTTGACGGAAAAGAAAACGACATTTATTATCGCCCACCGAATTTCTTCTGTGAGAGAGGCCAATTTAATTTTGATGATGGAAAAAGGCCGTGTGGTGGAAAGCGGTACGCATAGCGAATTAGTCGAACAAAAAGGCAAATATTTTGACGTATATCAAAAACAATTAGGTCTGACAAAGGAAGGTGAGTCGCGTGGCTAGAAATACGTTTGATGTGGATGAGACTTTAGAAAAAGAATTTAATTGGTCTCACTATAAACGATTAGGCGCCTATATTAAGCCTTACAAAAAAGCTGTTTTTAAAACATTATTTGTCATCATATTAGCTAATCTGGCAAGTATGTTAGGCCCTTACTTTACTAAAATTGCGATTGACCAAGTAATTCCACAAAAGAATCTCTCGTTACTCTTGATACTAGGAGCTATTTTCCTATTTTCCTTGGTAATTATTGGTTGGTGTATGCGTTATCGGATATATGCCATCACAGAAATTGGACAAGATATTTTAAAAGATATGCGTTTTTCAATTTTTGAGCATCTACAAAAATTACCATTTTCTTACTTTGACAGTCGGCCGCATGGAAAAATCTTAATTCGGGTGGTCAATTACATCAATACGTTAAGTGATTTACTAAGTAACGGATTGATCAATTTAATTTCTGATTTATTTAATGTGATTATCACCTTAATTTTCATGTTATTTATTGATGTGAAATTAACCTTATACAGTTTACTACTATTGCCTGTGTTGTTCGTGATGGTTCTGTTTATCCAAGGGAAACAACGGAAAGCTTACCAAGAGCTTAGCAATAAACAATCAAACTTAAATGCCTATATTCATGAAAGTATTTCAGGAATTAAAATTACACAATCTTTTGCACGAGAAGATGAAAATTTCCAGATTTTTAACGAGGTAAGCGAAGAATATCGTCAATCCTTTATGAAAGCTGTGCGTGTCCAGTATTTATTATGGCCAGCAGTGCAAAATATATCCGTCATTACGACTTGTTTTATCTATTTCGTAGGAATCCGTCAATTAGGTGTGTCCGTTACTACTGGGACGCTAATTGCTTTTATCGGTTATATCAATAACTTTTGGAATCCGGTCATCAATATTGGTAACTTCTACAATTCTCTGATTACTGCAACTGCCTATTTGGAAAGGATTTTTGAAACGATGGATGTTGTTCCAGAAATTCAAGATGCGCCGCATGCTATTGCGTTGCCGCCAATTAAAGGAACCGTCGACTTTCAGCATGTTTATTTCCGTTATGAAGAAGGAAAAAATATTTTGACCGATGTTAGTTTTCATATTGAGCCAGGACAAACAATCGCCTTGGTTGGGCCAACAGGTGCGGGTAAAACAACAATCATCAATTTGTTAAGTCGTTTTTATGATGTGAATGAAGGGGCCGTTAAAATTGATGGTTATGATGTTCGCGATGTGACACTCCGTTCGTTAAGGAAACAAATGGGGGTAATGCTTCAAGATACGTTTATTTTTTCAGGAACAATTATTGAAAACATTCGGTACGGAAATTTAACAGCCACAGAGGAAGAAGTTATCCAAGCCGCAAAAATTGTTCGTGCGCACGACTTTATCAAGGATTTAAAAGATGGCTATGAAACAGTTGTGGAAGAGCGGGGTAGTACACTCTCGGCAGGACAACGCCAATTAATTTCATTTGCTCGTGCTTTACTGGCAGATCCCAAAATTTTAATTTTAGACGAAGCAACCTCCAGTATTGATACAAAAACAGAAGAATTGTTACAAGAAGGACTACAACAACTTCTAAAAGGACGGACATCGTTTATTATTGCTCATCGACTTTCTACCATCAAAAATAGCGATAAAATTTTCTATATTGATGGTGGTCGTATTGTGGAAGAAGGATCTCATGATCAACTAATGGCAAAACATGCGTTATATCATCATTTATATCAATCGCAATACGACTTATTAAAGAGTTAGATGATAAAACAGAGAAAATTATTAGTTGAATCTTTCTCTGTTTTTCTGTATCGTAACCTTAACAAAGGAAAAAATGATGAGGTGCCAAATGAATCGGAATTTTGAAGTAGAATTAACAACATTATGTATGATTAGAAATCAGAAAAATGAAATCCTTGTGCAAGAACGACAAAAAAAGGATTGGCCTGGTTGGACGTTTCCTGGCGGACATGTTGAAAAAAACGAGGGCATGGAAACAGCCATGGTTCGCGAACTCCTTGAAGAAACAGGATTAGTGCTGAAGCCACAATTAGTAGGTGTTGCAGAATGGCTGAATGATTGTTCAGGTGCGCGGGAATTAGCCACATTATTCATTGCAGAAACAGCGGATGAACTACCAGAAGAAACGGAACAACCCTTGTTTTGGGTCACTGAAAAAGAATTGCGAGAAGGTCCTTTAGCTGGCAGTTTAGCAGAACTTTTCCCAGTATTTTTTGGCGAAAAGCAATTTTATTTTAAAAATAATACAGCTTAATGATTCAAACCTAAAAGATTAAATCAATCCCACTTATTAAAAGAGAGGAAATCTAAAATTAAACATTGCTATTTATAAGCAATGTTTGCTATTCTTAATAAAAGGGAATTAATTTTTTATATAATGAGGGGGAAAAAGTGTGTTAAAAAGAAAAGTGGGGATTGTCGCAGGCGTTTTCTGTTCAGCTTTGTTACTGACAGGTTGTGGCAAAAGTGCGAAAGATGAGTTCATTCAAGGGATTGGCAATCAAAACGCACAAGAATCTGGGGTTTGGGATTTCTCTATGTCAATTAGTGACATGAAATTTTCACAAGAAGATAGTGCACAAACGAATCCTATGATTGGGATGCTCATCACGCAAATCAAAGACGCATCGCTTTCTGGGAAGATTCAAGTAGATGCCAAAAAAGAAAAAGCATTCAACTTAGAGATGAAATTAAAAGCGATGGGAATGGATGTACCGATTTCATTGGTTGGATCAGTAGATAACGAAGGCAAAGAGCCAAAACTCTATTTAGCAACAGATATGATGGAATATATTGTCGCTGTCGCAGACTCAATGACTGACGGTGCTATCGATAGTTCTCAGTTAGATACAGAAAAACTAAAAGGAAAATACATTGATCTTTTAGCCATGAACGAGGAAAGTACGAAAGAATGGCAAGATACAATCAAAGAGTATCAAGAATCGGAAAAAGAACGAAAACAGTCTGCTAAGGAATACAAAGAGTTTTTAGAAGGATTAGACAAGGATACGTTCGAGAAAAAAGGGGATACCATTACCCATACGTTTACAAAAAAAGAATTACAAAAGTTAATCAAAATTACGACAGAAACATCTGAAAAAGGTAAAGAACAAGATCCTTTCGAAAAAATCAAAGATGTTTCTGCCAAAGTTTCTGTTAATACAAAAGAAAATAAAACAAATATGTTGATTAATGTGAAACCGCAGCAAGACAAGAACGTTGACATGGGACTTGAATCATTATCTAGTAAAATTAGCATTACACAAAAAGCCAAAAAAGCGACGATTTCAATGCCTAAGAAAGAAAATATTTTATCAGAACAAGAAGTTGAAAAAATATTTTCCGATAGCACCTCTATGACAGGTCTATCGACTGAAGACACGACTGTTGCGATCAATCAATAACGCTGAATGACCAATAAAAACGGTCCCTCAAAAAAAGTAACGAAAGACCTAGCATGATTGGGATGCTAGGTCTTTTTTGAATAAAAAAACAGCATTTTAGTTTTCTTTGAATTGTTGGTTGTTATTTTAGATGGTGTAAACAGTTTAAAATTAATACATTTGTTTTTGATTTAAATTCTACTGCTATTTTTAATCATTCTATTAAATAACAAATGTTTTCGAGTGTTTTTAAGCATTATTTTTGTTATGCAGAGTGGTTTTTTTATACAATGAGTATAATTTTAGATGAAGGAGTGTTTTAGGTGAAAAATCAACATTTAACTACGTCACAAGGAAGTCCAGTTGGCGATAATCAAAATTCGCTAACTGCAGGAGAATTTGGACCTGTCCTAATCCAAGACGTTCATTTATTAGAAAAATTAGCTCATTTTAATCGTGAGCGCGTACCAGAACGGGTTGTTCATGCCAAAGGTGCTGGTGCTCATGGTGTTTTCAAGGTGAGTTAATCAATGGCACAATATATAAAGCCGATTTTTTATCTGAAGTTGGCAAAGAAACACCTTTATTCGCTCGTTTTTCAACTGTAGCTGGAGAGTTAGGTTCATCAGATACATTGCGTGATCCTCGCGGTTTTGCGCTTAAATTCTATACAGACGAAGGAAATTACGACTTAGTTGGCAATAATACGCCCATTTTTTTCATTCGTGATGCAATTAAGTTTCCAGATTTTATTCATAGCCAAAAAAGAAATCCACGGACGCATTTGAAAAGTCCAGAAGCTGTTTGGGATTTTTGGTCTCATTCACCTGAAAGCCTTCATCAAGTAACAATTTTAATGAGTGATCGTGGCATTCCGTTGTCGTTCCGTCATATGCATGGTTTTGGTAGCCATACATTCAAATGGGTCAATGCTGCTGGAGAAGTATTTTTTGTTAAATATCACTTCAAGACGAATCAAGGAATCAAAAATCTAGAGAGTCAATTAGCAGAAGAAATTGCTGGGAAAAATCCCGATTTCCATATTGAAGATTTGCATAATGCAATTGAAAATCAAGAATTTCCTTCTTGGACATTATCTGTGCAAATTATCCCGTATGCAGATGCGTTAACAATGAAAGAAACTCTTTTTGATGTAACAAAAACGGTTTCTCAAAAAGAGTATCCGCTGATTGAAGTTGGCACGATGACTTTAAATAGAAATCCAGAGAATTATTTTGCAGAGGTTGAACAAGTAACCTTTTCACCAGGGAATTTCGTTCCTGGTATTGAAGCTTCTCCAGATAAATTATTGCAAGGACGTTTGTTCGCTTATGGGGATGCACATCGTCATCGTGTGGGCGCTAATAGTCACCAATTGCCGATCAACCAAGCAAAAGCGCCTGTAAATAACTACCAAAAAGACGGCAATATGCGTTTTAACAATGGCAATAGCGAAATTAATTACGAACCAAATAGTTATACTGAAACACCAAAAGAAGATCCTAAGGCGAAAATTAGTTCCTTTGAAGTTGAAGGAAATGTTGGTAATTATAGCTATAATCAAGATCACTTTACACAAGCAAACGCTTTGTATAATTTGCTGCCAAGCGAAGAAAAAGAAAACTTAATTAACAATATAGCGGCATCTTTAGGTCAAGTGAAAAATCAAGAAATCATCGCGCGTCAAATTGATTTGTTCACTAGAGTAAATCCAGAATATGGAGCACGTGTCGCACAAGCCATCAAGCAACAAGCATAATTTATATCACGTACGTGACAAAACCAGTCTAGATAAACTAAAGACTGGTTTTGTTTGCTTTTCAATGCTTTTTACTCTACTTTGTATAATGTATATTATGTAAACTATAATAAAATAAAAAACTTTAGACGATAAATTGCACTTCTCTTTCGACTAATTAATTTACCCAACTAACCTTACAAGTTGTTTGCTAAGCTAGTTGGGTTTACTGTTTATTGAAACGTTGGATTGTTCATTTCTTGATGAATTTCTTTGCTCGCTTCATATAGAAACAATGTTTGTTTTTTACTTGATGCATAATCGACAATGGGTTTTGGATAATTTTCTCCTAAATGTACATGATATTGCGTTTGTAAGGCTTCGTTCATTAGATTTGGTTGATGAATATACTTTTGTGGCACTTGCTTAAGTTCTGGAACATATTTTTTGATGAACTGGCCGTCATTATCAAATTTTTTTGACTGGATAATTGGATTAAAAATCCGAAAATACGGGACAGCGTCCGTTCCTGTTGAAGCAGCCCATTGCCAGCCACCGATATTATTGGCAGCATCATAGTCAATCAACATTTTTTGAAAGTATTTTTCACCCCAACGCCAATCGATGTGTAAATTTTTAACTAAAAAAGAGGCAGTAATCATTCTTAAGCGATTGTGCATCCAACCAGTTTGATTCAGTTGTCGCATTGCGGCATCAATTATAGGGTACCCCGTCTCCCCTTTTTGCCACTTGACAAACATTTCTGGGTCATTTATCCATTGAATATAACGAAATTTTTCTTGAATAGCTTCCTCTTTTTGTTGTGGAAACGCACTATAGATCATATTGTAAAAGTCGCGCCAAGCTAATTCTTTTTTGAAGGTTTCTTTACTTAAGCTAGAAGGCACAGATGCAAGCTCTTGCCAAATGGTGCGAATCGAAAGTTCTCCCGTTCTTAAAAAAGTAGACAGATGACTCGTTTGATCCTGATAAGGAAAATCACGCTTATTTTCATAGGATTGAAGTTTTTGATCAATAAAAGTATTTAAGCGCCTTCTGGCTGTTTCTTCGCCGACACTATAGTGTGTTAAAGGAATCCTCGCAATCTGTTCACGATAAGCTGCTTCCTCTTCTGGAAAAAGACACGCACTAAAAATTTTTTCAGCTGTATAGGAAACAGGAATCGGTGTTTCTTTAGGCGCCTCTTTCCATTTATTGTAATAGGGCGTAAACACTTGGTACTTGCTGCCATCGTTCTTCTTAATTTCTTCAGAGCCATGCAAATAGGCATCTTGAAAAGAGAAAGACTGAATATTATTTTCTTCAAAAAAGCGCATAGCTTGCTGGTCCCGCTTTGCCCCAAAGCCACAAGTATCTTCATTAAAATAAATGGCCTGCCAATCGGGTAATTTGCGTTTCAAACGTGAAAATAAATCTAATGGTTCGCCGACCATGATTTGTAAATGTGCCTCTTGATCGATTCGTTCTTTAAGCGAGGCTAAACTTGCAAAAAAAGCGTTATGATTAGCACTTTCTTGAATAAATTGTTGAGGATTCATTTGGAATAATAAAATCAATTCATCAGCTGCAGAATTTTGTAACGCGTGTGCTAATGCTTTATTATCCTGTAATCGTAAATCACGTCTAAACCACATTACTCTTTTCATTTTTAAATCCTCCTAAATACTTCGTCTTGCTTATCGTAACCGTGACTGCTGATTTTTAAAAGCAACTTGCCTAGACTTTTCAAAAAGCCGATAAAAACTGGGTTTTCAGCTTTTATCGGCTTTTTGATTAAATTAATAGGAAATATTAAAAGCTTTCATATCTTTCTCAATATATTGTAGGACTTCTGTATTGCCAAAAAATTGTGTAAAATAATAGGCTTGACGATAGTCATCGGCTGTGTCTTCCCCGAGCATTTGTTTATTAAAGGCTTTTTCATATAAAAGATAATCTAGCAAATAAATGGAGTGTTTGTCACGACAAATCTGAATCCCTTTTTCGCTTAAAATGACACTTTTTTGGTAATCTTTTATTTCCGAGTAGAATTTAGCAGAATTATAATAAATTCTACAACGCTCCAAAGAACATTCTAATTTAAATTGTTCCAATTCTTGTAATGATTTTTCGTAATACACTTGCGCTTTTCTCATATCTTTTTCCAGTTCGTATAGCGTACCTAGCGCATTCAGGCTTAAAATGTTGTAAATATTGACTTTACGGTCAATTTCCGCGCCCCGGTATAGGTAAAACAAGGCCTCTGCTTTATCTTTTTTTCCTAATAAACAAGTAATTCCCTTATAATATAACAATTTAGTCGTTAGTTCATTATTAGATAAGATAAGACCTTCAGGCACTTCTTGTAATAATTTGTAGGCCTCTAAGTGAAATAACCGTAAAGATAAATCCTCGACTTTGTTTAGTAGATTTTCAATTTTCTTTTCTTCAGAAATCATCATACATTCTTCTACTTCTAAATCTAATCGGAGGCAAATAGATGAGAAAATATCTAAACTGTCACATAGATTACGGTTTTCAATATTACTAATTGTTGCTTGCGTACAGATGCCGTTAGCCAGCTCTGATTGTGTGATTTTTTTAAGTTTTCTCGCTTGTTTTATTTTGTCTCCTGCTACCTTCACGAACAGACCTCCACTTGTATTATTATGTAAATTCATTAAAAAATGTTATACTTTGATTATCAATTAAAGGAGGTACATGCTATGTTTGATTTACTTGCATTATTGACTGGAACATCAACTTATGGCAACGTTCCCCATGTTTAATTAGTCAATGCGTGTCAAGTATGGTCTTCCATACTTGGCATGTTTCCTTTAAAACTGACTCAATCATACTACAAACGGATAGACAAATACAACCGAAAATCATTGGTTTTTTATTAAGAAAAAGAACAGCAAGAAGTAGTTATCACTTCTTGCTGTTCTTTTGTTTAGTTAGGTGTATTTAGATTTAAAATGATTTGTTCCGGCGTAATTTCATTATGATCTGACATCATTGGCTCTACGCTTAAATAACTTGAAGTATTTGTAATGATAACCATGACAGTTGAGTCAAGCCCAGCTTCTTTAATGGCTTTTCGATCGAACGTTCCTAAAAGATCTCCTTTTTTAACACGGTGACCTTGGGTTACTTGTGTCTGAAAGACCTCCTGCCCCAATGTGACAGTATCAATTCCTATATGAATTAATACTTCAGCTCCTGCGTCCGTTTGGATACCATAAGCGTGCCCAGTTTCTGCAACCAAGTTTAATAAACCATCTGCAGGCGCGTAAACCTTGTTCGCTGTTGGCATGATTGCTAAACCTTTGCCCATCATCTCGCTTGAAAATACCGGGTCATTAACAGCAGTAAGATTCATGGCGTAACCAGTTACCGGAGAAAAAAGTTGTTCATCTAAGGTATTGTGTTGCATTTCAAAGACTTCGCGTTCTTCCTCTTCGATTACTTTATCTGAAATCAAAACCTCTTGCGGAATTGCAAATAGACTGGTTAATGCATAACATACACCGACAGATAAAAGTGCGACTAATAAATAGATCACTAATTGATGTGCACTATAGATATACATTAAGAAAGAAGGAATAACGGCTAAGCCATAAGAATTTGATTGAATATGAAAAATAGCTAAAATTGCTCCGCCTAAACCTGATGTAAACAAGACACATAGCAGCGGTTTTAAGTTCCAACGAATAAGTAATCCAAATAACACAGGCTCACTAACTCCAAATAATTGAGACAACATAGAACCAATGGCTGTCGACTTCACTTTGCTATCTTGCGCTTTTTTCGCAAAGGCTAAACAACTGCCAACGTTAGCAAACCCATACATGGCACATATTGTAATCAATGCATTAAATCCTGTATTTGCTAATAATGATGTTTCTACCATAGTTAGTGTATGATGAATACCAATCAAAACCATTAAAGGATATGAGGCACCAATCACGAAACCACCTAGTCCTAAGGGCAACCCAATCAACCATTGGACAACATCTACCATGCCTAACTCAACGGTATGCAAAATTGGGCCAATTCCGAGAATCATGATTAAAAAAGTAATTAACATAGTCATAAAAGGTGTAAAAATTTGATCAAGAATATTCGGCATCTTTTTTCGGAAAAAAAGTTCAATCTTTGCGCCAATTATACCAGCAGCAATTGCACTTAAAACGGACCCTTGTGCACCGACAACTGGGATAAAACCAAAAGCCATAATAGCTTTCACGCCAGAATCTGGTGTTGCAACTGCATAAGCGTTTGGTAAAATGGGTGATACCATCATTAAACCAATAACAATCCCGATTACAGGTGTCGCATTAAATGCTTTAAAGGTAGACCAAACAATCAAAGCTGGCAAAAAGGCAAAGACGGTATCTGTAATGACAGAGACAATTTGTTGAAAGCTTTCAGGAATATTGGCTACACTTGCTCCGAATAATTGTAAAAAAGTGTCGTTAAAAATAACACCTTTTAACCCTAGGAACAATCCTGTTGCTGCAATTACCGGAACAATTGGAATGAATATTTCACTTAAAATGCGCATTGTTTTGCGCATGCCCGTTTCATTATTTTTTAAAATTGCTGTTTGCTCTGCTTTTGACACAACATTGATTCCAAGTTTTTCTATTTCATCATACACTTTAGTCACAATACCAGTTCCTAAAATCACTTGGTATTGACCACCATTATAAAAAAGCCCCCTTGACTAAATCGATTTTTTCTAGTTGTTTACCATCTACTTGTTCATGGTCCTTCAAAATAAAACGTAACCGCGTTTGACAATGGGTGACCGATATAATGTTATCCATACCGATTAATTGAATAATGTCTTTGGCTGCCTGCTGATAATTTTCTGCCATGTTATACTCCTCCTAGCTACTCATTTATAGTAATCAATAGTCCTTGATAGCTTTTTAATAATGTTCCCTGCTGAACTAATTGCTCTCGTTCTTCAGACTGTGTATCAAAAATAACTGTGCCATTAACTAAATAATGAGGGATTGGAACCGCCTCACCAAAATTAAAAAAGGCGTAAATCGTTTTTTCATTTAATTTGCGTTTATAAGCAATAACATTATCTGGAAGATTTGATAGTCCCTCAAATGTTCCATAAAGTAAGATGTCTGTATAGGGACTCTTTTGACGAAATGCAATCATCCGCTTATAGAAATGAAAAATACTTTGACTATTTTTTATTTCTGCTTCGGCATTGATTTCTTTATAATTATCCACCATTCCTAACCAAGGTTTGACGCTTGAAAAACCGCCATACATAGAATCATTCCATGGAAAAGGCGTGCGGGCATTGTCTCGACTACGCAAATTGACAAGTGACAAGGCTTCTTTGGGCGTAAATCCTTCTTTTATTGCTCGATAGTATTGATCAATGCTAGAAATATCATCGAATTCATCAATCGAACCCCTTTCAAAATTGGTCATTCCTAATTCTTGTCCTTGGTAAATAAAAGGCGTGCCCCTTAAAAAGAAATACATGGCGCCGAATGTTTTAACCGCATTTGGCTGTTGAGCCTGTTCTTTTAAATATTTTGTTGTCGCTCGAGGTTGATCATGATTTTCAATAAAATTTGCACTCCAACCAGCCTCTTGCATGGCTTCTTGCTGTTTGAAAATTAATGTGCGTAAATCATTCCAAGACCAATTGATTCTATAAAACCATTCGCTTCCTGATTTCACATCCAAATCAGCCCATTTGAAGTCAAAAATCATGTCGAAATACCCTGTTTCTCCAATAAATTCTGATAAATTTGGATAATTGACGCCGGCCGCTTCAGCAACTGTGACAATATCAAAACCAGCAAAAGCTTTTTCTTTTAATTCGTTCAGAAAGTCACTCATTCCTGGCATGTTTCTACTAGCTTTTGTTACTTTGGCTAATTGATCTGCCCCATCAGCAGGTAAGTTTGTCCAAGTCAAATCTTTCTTAATAAAATTAATCGCATCTACACGAAAACCAGCAATTCCTTTGTTTAACCAAAAACGAATCATTTGATAGATTTCTTTGCGTAGTTCAGGATTTTCCCAATTTAAATCCGGCTGTTTTTTATGAAAGGCATGAAAGTAGTAGGCATCTTCCCCAGGTAATTTTTCCCAAACACTACCACCGAAGTTAGACCGCCAATTTGTAGGTGCTTCTCGTCCTTCTTTTATAATATAAAAGTCTCGAAAACGACTTTGAGGATTTTTTAAAACATCTTGAAACCAAGCATGTTCATCAGATGTATGGTTTACCACCAAATCTAAAATAACTTTTATGTTTCGTTTTTTTGCTTCTTCAATGAGTTCATCGAAGTCTGCCATTGTACCAAAATCGCTAGAAATACCATAATAGTCTGAAATATCATATCCATTGTCAGCCATTGGCGACGGGTACATTGGACTCAGCCAAATCAGCGTAATTCCTAAATTTTCTAAGTAATCCAGTTTTTGAATAATGCCTTGTAAATCACCAATTCCGTCATTATTACTATCCGAAAAGCTACGTGGATAAATTTGATAGGCCACTTCTTTTTGCCACCAATTTCTGTTCATTCTGGTTCTCCTCACTCTTAAACTAGTCCTGTTAATTTTTTCTGTAACCGTTTTTACATTTTGTATGATACTCGTTTTTGCGTAATATGTCAAACGTTTATCATAAATAAATGTAAATTATAATATTCTTTTGATTTAAATAGATTTATATATGTTATACGTTTGACTTTTTTCTGATTTGTTTATACTATTAGACTAACTACTATTTTCTAATAAAGGAGACATTACTTATGTCAAGCATCATGAACCAATGGACTGATGAATTACGTTATGCGCCTTATTCTTCTTGGACATCTGCTCACCTCGAAAATCTAACTTCTATTATCGCGCAATCTAGTTGGCGTTTTAAGTATCATATTCAACCACAGACAGGACTACTAAATGATCCCAACGGTTTTTCGTATTTCAATAACCAGTGGCATTTATTTTATCAAGCGTTTCCTTTCGGGAGTGTTCACGGACTAAAAAGTTGGGCCCACTTAACTTCCTCCGACTTAATTCACTGGGATTATGAAGGAATTGCCCTTTATCCCGACTCTGAATATGATTCTCATGGCGTCTATTCAGGCTCAGCTTTACCAATAGATAACCAACTATGTTTATTTTATACAGGAAATGTTCGTGATCAAACTTGGCAACGATTTGCATATCAAAATATTGCATGGCTGAATTCTTTAGGTGCGATCACAAAGGAATCAACACCATTCCTACCTATTGACCCCAATTATTCTTCCCATTTTCGTGATCCGATGGTATTTCCTTATCAAGAAGGACTTGTTTTATTAATTGGTGCTAGTGATTTAAATGGACAAGGAAAAATTGTGGTCTATTTTTCTAAAGATCGAAATGTACACAATTTTCATCAACTTGGCGAATTGACGTTCACCAACCAAGAATTAGGCTACATGGTTGAATGTCCTAATTTGGTATTTATTGATGGCCAGCCTGTCTTATTATTTTGCCCACAAGGTCTATCTCCATCTGTAAAAAGTTATCAGAATATCTATCCGAATATGTACACATTGGCCGAAACGTTTGATTTGGAAAATCTTTCTTTAGTTCAGGCTGGGCCTTTTGAAAATTTAGATGAAGGATTTGATGTCTACGCCACTCAAGCCTTTAATGCGCCAGATGGTCGTGCACTTGCGGTCAGTTGGATTGGGTTGCCAGAAATCACTTACCCAAGTGATGTGGAGGGTTGGGCAAATGGCTTAAGTCTGGTTAAAGAACTCACAATTCACAACGGGAAACTATTTCAATATCCAGTTTCTGAAACAGAAATGCTTCGTCAATCCGCCACTATTTTATCAAATGGCTGCCATTTTTTATCTACTGCTTCTTTTGAATTAGAAGTGGATATTCCCAAAAATGAGATTGCTTTTATTCGGCTTTTAGCGAACGAAACGGGTTCAAAAGGACTTTTAATTACAATTGATACGATTCATGGTAAAATAACCCTTGATCGAACATTTGCTGGCCAACCTTTTGCTGAAAAGTATGGCACAATTCGTGAAACTAAAATTAGGAAAAATAAGTCAGTTCAGTTAACTATTTTTGTTGATTGCTCTGTTGCAGAAATCTATGTAAATAAAGGTGAAAAAACGATGACTGGTCGCTTCTTTCCAGATAAAGCGCAACAGTATCTTCATCTATCCAAGACGGCAAAAGCTTGTTTTTATGAGCTGGAAAATACGAATAATTAGGAATGATGGTGAATTTTGATGGTGGTTAAATTAACGGATGTAGCAAAGCTTGCTGGGGTGAGCCCGACAACGGTAAGCCGCGTGATTAATAATTATGGTTATCTTAGTCAAAAAACAATTGATAAAGTTCATCAAGCGATGGGAGAATTAAATTATCAACCTAATGGATTAGCCAGAAGCCTCCAAGGAAAAAGTACGCAGCTGATTGGTTTAGTCTTCCCTTCTGTTAGTCATCCATTTTTTGGTGAATTAATTGAAACACTGGAAAGAAAGCTCTTTGTTCAAGGATATAAAGTGATTTTATGTGATAGTGAAAAAGATCCAGAAAAAGAGCGCGCCTATTTACGAATGCTCGCTGCAAATAAAGTGGACGGTGTAATCACTGGTAGCCATAACTTAGCTATTAACGAATATGAAAATGTTTCACTACCTATTGTTTCCTTTGACCGTTTCTTGGCACCTGGCATTCCAATTGTCTCTTCGCAAAACTTTCAAGGTGGCCAAAAAGCCACTGAAGCCTTATTTGCAAGTGGTGCACAAAAGATTGCAATTATTACTGGTGCTAATAACACAGGCGCACCTAGCGATTATCGATTGGCTGGTTATAAACAAACAATGGAAAAATATGGCGCAGAAAAAACGATTCTACAAATTGATAATGGGACCTCAACAACATTAAAAAATCTAGAAATCGAACGTTTGCTTCAAAATAAAACTGTGGACGGCATCTTTTGTACCGATGATTTGACAGCAATTACAGTTATGAATATTGCTCAAAAATTGAAGATATCCATTCCTGAAGAATTAAAAGTAATTGGTTATGATGGGACAAAATTAATCAAAAGAATTGCCCCACAACTATCAACCATTGTGCAGCCAATCGACGAGATGTGTGACGTTATGATTGACTTACTGCTTCGTAGAATGAAGGATCCTGATGTTGCGCTCGAGGAAAATTATCCTATTCCAATTCAGCTATCATTGTCTGAATCCTGTTAAAAAAGACACCTGAAAAGGTGTCTTTTTTTATTCTTAATTCCTCATTTGCCCATTTTCCCTTAATTCCAAAGCACAGAGATTAAATAATACAACAACATGATCCCTACAAATACACCGAGCATTAGTAAAACATACCACCAATTTTTGGCGCTATAGGTTTCATTTTTATCTTTTTCGGTTCGTTTCCCGGCAGCCCATTTCCATAAATCGTAATTATTCATCTCTCTCACCACCTTTAATGGGTTTATTAACTTAAGCCTAACACGGAACGACAAAACTTGAAAACAAAAGGATCACCCGCTTATGCCAACGGATGATCCTTTTTGGTCATTATTCTTCTGGTAAACCGTTATTTTTAATCACTGATTGGTACCAATAAAAACTATCTTTTTTAATGCGTCGTAAATCTTTTAACTCATGGTCTTCACGATTGACGTAAATAAAACCGTAGCGTTTTTTGAATCCTTGATGAGAACTTAAAATATCCATGACCGACCAAGGGCAATAGCCAAACAACTCAACACCGTCAGAAATAGCCGCATGACAAGCAGCAATATGGTCATGCAAATACGCAATTCGATAGTCATCATGAACTTTTCCGTCCTCTGTTAGGCGATCTGGTGTGCCTAAGCCGTTTTCTGTAATGATTAACGGTAAACGGTATTGACGATAATAATCATTTAAAACTAAACGTAGACCAGTTGGATCAATTTGGGCACCATACTTAGAGGTTTTTAAATGTTGATTTTTTTCGATTTTGAAATAACCGTATAGATCAAAATCAATGTCCTTTTCTTTCGTACCCAATGGGTGTTGCTCATCTGTCGGTAAATAGCTAGCAACTAACGTCCGATAATAATTAAGGGCGATAAAATCTGGTTTAGCGGCTTTCAGAATTGCTTGATCTTCTGGCTGTGTTTCGGGATAAATGCCGCATTTGGTTAAATACTCTTGATAGTAACCAGGGTATTCGCCAAGACAATACATTTCTAGAGCATAATTTGTTTTAAAGTTATCATTCATACGAGCTGCCCAAACATCCTCAGGTTTATTGGAACTAGGATAAGTCATCGTTGAGGAAACAGAGGGACCGACTTTTCCCCCAGCGACCAATTGGTGACAATCATTCGTCGCTAACGCATGGGCAACAAACATATGGTAATCCATTTGTGCACGAATTTTTTCAACATTTTCTGGTGCAACATCGTACATATTCATTCGTTCATCAACACGAATCATTAAGTTTTGTTCGTTCGTAACTTGCCAATTTTTGACTCGATCACCAAATGCTTGATAACAGACTTGCGCATAGCGTTGAAATGCGGAAACGCAGCGACGATCCGCCCAACCATTGTATTTTTCCACCAACGCAAAAGGTAAATCAAAATGATAAAGTGTGACAAACGGCAAAATATCGTTTTCTAAAAGTGTATCAATGACAGCATTATAAAAATCGATGCCGGCTTGATTGATTTCGCCATCACCTGTTGGAATGATTCGTGCCCATGAAAGAGAAAAACGATAGGTTTTTAAGCCTAATTCTTTCATTAACGCAATGTCCTCTTTGAAACGATGGTAAAAATCGCTGGCGACTTTCGTATCTGCTTGTACAGCTGACTTTTTAAAAGAATTGTAATCAGCGACTGTTAGGCCTTTGCCGTCCTCATTCCAAGCGCCCTCAATTTGAAAAGCGGAGGAAGAAGCGCCCCATAAAAAATCGTTCTTAAATTGTTTAACCATTAGTTTTGCTCCTTTACTTGCATGAAAAATAAATTTGTTTGTGGTGTAATCTCTGTTTGTTTGGTTGTCTCAATTACAGCCATTTCCGCAGTATTTGTTACGATGACTAAGACGGTTGGATCATAACCAGTAGCTTGGATGATTTGTTTATCAAAAGAGAGCAGTTTTTGTCCTAGTCTGACCCTTTCTCCTACTTTTACGAACGTTTCAAATCCCCGCCCTTTTAATTCGACTGTATTGATTCCAATGTGAAGGAGGATTTCAGCACCATTGTCTAACTTTAAGCCAATTGCATGATGAGTTGGATATAAAGCCGTCACTTGCCCATTTCCTGGTGAAACAATTTGTTCCTCTGTCGGATAAATAGCTAGCGTTTTTCCCATTTGTTGAGAAGCAAAGACTTCATCGTTGATTTGGTCTAAAGATACGAGTTGTCCTTGAACAGGTGCTTGAATCCGTTGTTTTTCTTTGACTGTCCCTGCCTCTGTCTTTAAGCCGGGTTCTTGACGTGACTCGTCAAGCGGTAAATCATTAAAGCCTAGAAAAATCGTTAATAGAAATGCACCAAAAAAAGCAATGCCACAACCTAATAAATAACAAATAAAGGCTTTGGTTCCTGCTTCTGCGTAAACTGGGATGGTCAAGAGTCCTTGGTTAGCGAAGGCTGTCCCGTAGGAACCGCCCCAGCCCATTAAGGCCCCGCCTGCTGCTCCGCTAGCCACCGCATAAATCATCGGTTTTTTTAGCCGCAAGTTTGCACCATAAATGGCTGGTTCTGTGATACCAAATAATGCAGTCACTGTTGCAGAGGCAGCAACAGCTTTCAAGTCTTTATTTTTTGTGCGGACAAACACGCCAAATGCGGCGCCCGCTTGAGAAAAGTTTGCTGCACCAGCAAACGCTAGCAAATTTTGCCGTCCTGTTCGAGCGACATCATTAATCCCAATTGGCACAAGCCCACGGTGAGCCCCAAAAATGACTAAGACACACCAAATTCCCCCGATAAAACCGCCTAACAAGATGGGACTCAAATTCATTATATAATAATACAACCAATTCACGCCGTCACCTAAATAAATCCCTATCGGTCCAAATAATAATAAAGTGGCTGGAATCATTAAAAGTAATGACAGCGTAGGAACCATAATAATTTTTAGAACTTCTGGAATGACTTTTTCCAAAAAGCGTTGCACATAAGCTAAAATAAAAATTGCAAGAATAATAGGAATTACTGTGGAAACATAATTGGCTTTGGTCACATGTAATCCAAACAAGGTAACCGCTGATTCTTCAGTCATTAATGAAACGATGGTTGGATAACATAAGGTGGCACCAATTACCATGGCGATATATTCGTTTGTTTTGAAAACCTTAGCAGCTGAATAACCTAAAATAACTGGCATAAAATAAAAAAGTGCATCGGAAGCGGCGCTTAAAATAATATACGTATTCAAAGGTTTTAAATCGACCTGGTAAAAATTGTTTGCGACCATCACAGCAATAGCTAAAATTCCTTTTAACATGCCTGAAGCGGCAATTGCTGGTACGACAGGCGTGAAAATCGCGGCAACAGTATTTAAAATTCGATTACCTAATGAATTTTTTTCTTCTGTAGATGTTTTGGTCGTAAGTTGCTGAGCCAACAAAGGTTCTAGAGCATTATAAACATGCGCGACTTTATTGCCTAAAACCACTTGATACTGCCCGCCACTTTCAACAACAGAAATGACACCTTCTGTTTGTAGTAAGGCTTCTTTGTTCGCTTGTTTCGTATCTTTCAATACGAAACGCAATCGTGTATAACAATGTGTGACATCCACGATATTGTCTTTGCCACCTACGTCTTTCAAAATTTCTTTTGCTATTGCTTGGTAGTCCATGATGACCACTCCTTATCTATAAAATAACAGCTCAATAAAAAAGACCAAATCACACATGCACGTTTCAGCAAACACACTCAATATTTGCTCGTCGTGAATGTCCCTTTGATCTGATCTACGTAATAACTATGTTTCTCACGATAGAATAGCTGATTGAATTTATTTTTAATTTACCATTATTTAGAGGGATTATCAATGAATTAGGTGTACGAACCTAAGATAAGCAGATGAAGATGAAATTGTCGTGCACTACACTCTATTTTAATCTTTTTCCACATAGCAAATACCATAGCAAACTGATTTTTTATGACCAGTTACTATGGTATGTTATTGTGTAATTATAAAACAGAGCTATCTATCTGCATGTTTAATTTAGCTAATAGTTTGTCTGTTCTATAATAATTTACTTGAAAATGGGTAAACCGACCTTTGTCAATAGAATATAGGTTATAGCCATAATTTTCTTCAAACCTTACAATCCCCTGACCTTCATCTTCGCCAACAAAAGACATGCCAGCTACCGTATAATAGGGAATCCCGTTTATGTGGTGTAAATACGGATGATGTGTATGGCCAGTTAATACACCTAAAATATCAGAACCTTTTAATAATTGAATGGTTTCCTCTGCTTCTGGCAATGTCGGCATACTACTTTGTTCCCTTAACAAATGATGATGCATGACTAACAGGATAGGCTTATCTGACAATTTTTTTAAAGTTGTTTGTAACCAATCTTTTTGTTCCTTATTCATATGGCCATCAGGATTGTCATGTTCTGAATTATCTAGACTAATAATGTGAAATTCTGGATAAGTTTGTACAACGTTATACGGTCGTTCAGTTCCTATTTGATTAAGCCAACCAATTCGAAAGTTTTTCTTTATATCATGATTTCCTAATGTCACAATCATCGGAATTCCCTGTAAGATAGTTTGTAACTTTTGTTTTAAAAAAGCGTAGTCTTCTGGCTCACCGTCTTCTGTGAGATCACCACTGATAATTACTAAATCAATTTTTTTTATTTTTAATAGACTGGTTAAAGAGGACTCTAAGCGAATCAACGGATTTTCCATTTTGGTTAACATTCCTTTATAACCATCTTTTGCTTTTTCATAATTTCTACGAAAATGAATATCTGATAAATGTAAAATATCCATACTATCTCAATTTCTTTCTAATTAATTCTGTTACTTGATCTAAAACAAAAATTGTCAATACAACACCTATTAATAGAATACTCACTTTACTCCAATTTCTTGTTTGGATCGCAAAAATTAATGGTGCTCCAATGCCCCCAGCACCTACTAAGCCTAAAGTAGCTGCACTTCGAATAGCAATTTCAACATGATTTAATATCAGAGAGCTATAAATAGGTAGTAAAGAAGGGATTCGCACATAAAATAACTTTTGCCAAAAATTTGCCCCCACAGCATCCATACTTTCGATCAATTTTTCATCCATACTTTCTAATTCTTCTGTGAACAACTTACTCAACATCCCAATTTGGTGAACACCAATTGCCATTACTCCAGCAAATGGGCCGGGCCCCAAGACTTTTACAAAAATAATTGCTAAAATTAATTCTGGAAAAGCGCGTAAAATATGGCTACCAAGCTTGCCAATCTTTGTTAAAAAAGGTGCAGATGGCCACAAATTAACGGCACTAAATAAAGTTACTGGTATTGCTAATACAGTTGCAAAAGAAGTACCCAAACAAGCAATTGCAACCGTTAAAATAAGTAAACTTACTAAATCTTCCCCACTCCCATCGTAGACAAAGGACCAATCTGGATGCCCCAATCCAATAAATACATCTATCGCCATTTTTAAAGAAAATGTTTGAAGTCCTGTATAATCGATTCGTGTAAGTGTAATGAAAAATAGTAAAATTAGTACTACTGTTGATACTATTTTCTTTTTACTTATTTCTGTTATGATCATAATAACGTTCTCCTAACATATGCACTCAACCAATCAACAACTATTTCCATTACCAAAATGACTAGAATGATGATACCCACGCGATCATATTTAGCTAAAGAAAGGGAGGTGTTTAAAATAATCCCAATGCCTCCAGCACCTACATAACCCAATACTGTGGATGCACGAACATTTACTTCAAAGGCGTAAAAAGCATACCCAAAAAATTGACTGGCTACTTGCGGGAAAATAGACCATACAGCAATTTGTAATTGAGTGGCTCCTGTTGCTTCGGTAGCTTCAATTGGCCCTAAATCAATTGTTTCAATTGCCTGAAACATTAATTGTGATAACATACCAAAAGTAAAGATGGTAATTGTCAGGACACCTGTTGCTTCACCAATACCAAAAATCGCCACCATTAATGCCGCAAGTAAAAGTGTCGGAATTGTCCGAATCAAACTTAGAAAAAATCTTAATATTAACAACCCTATTCTGTTTTTTGTGACAACATTTGAGGCTAAAAAGCTAAAAGGAACTGCTAAAAGGAATCCTAGTATCGTGCCTAAAAAAGAGATTTCCAATGTCTTGATTAAAGGTGTAATAATTTTGGGTAAAAATGAAAAGTCTGGTGGGAAAAATTGCTGCAAAAAGCGACCAATTTGGCTGAAATTAGTAAGAATTTCAGTAAAATCCGCACCAGTAACAGCAATACTACTTTCTATACAAATAAATATAATAAACAATATAAATAGTTTTTTATACCATAGAAAATGGATAGTATCTTTTATCTTCATACGTTGTTCTCCGCCATTTCTACTTCTTCAAAGATTGCCATTCCGTAAATTTCTTCTAAACGAGTATCAGTCAATTGTTCTGGAATCCCATCAAAAACAACTTCACCACTTTTTAAAGCAATAATTCTTGTGGCATACTCCCGTGCTAAAGAAACAGAATGTAAATTTATAACGATAGTTTTCCCTAGTGTCTGATTAATCGTTTGTAAATCGTTCATCACTTTTTTTGTCATAATAGGGTCCAATGAAGCTACGGGTTCATCTGCCAAGATGATCGGCGCCTGTTGAACCAACGCACGTGCAATAGAGACACGTTGTTGTTGTCCGCCACTTAATTCATCACTACGTGTATGCAGTTTATCCACAAGTCCGACAGCATTTAAAGCTGCCGTTGTTTTTTGATAGTCATCCTTAGTAAATAAGCCAAAGATACTTTTCCAAGTAGAGTAATAGCCCAAACGCCCAGAGAGAACATTTTTTTGTACAGAGCTGCGTTTTACCAAATTAAAATTTTGTGAAATAAGACCAATTTGTCGGCGAATCAAGCGCAGCTTTTTTTTCTTAGCCTGAGTAATTGACTGATTGTTTATATGAATTTCACCTTCCGTTATTTCCACTAGTCGATTAATCGACTTCAAAAAGGTGCTTTTCCCAGCACCACTCAAACCAATAATGGCAACAATTTCGCCTTCCTTAATTGTCAAGTTAATATTTTGTAATCCTTGTACCCCGTTTGGATAGGTTTTAGATACATTAGTAAAAACAATCATTTTGATACTCCTTTAATTGATTAGATTAGTCTTAGTGATTATTCTGCTGCTTTTTCTGTATATGCACGGATTGTATTATATGCATCATCTGCTGCTTCTTCATAACCTAAATGCCCCCATAAATTCATAGCTTCTTTTCCTTCAGGGTCATTTTTCATCTCTAAAAATGTTTCTTTGATCTTTTCTTTTAGATCAGTTGACATTTTTGGATTGACTGCAATTGCATCGTTAGGGATATCACCTTTTGTTAAATAAAGGACACGTAATTCTTTGGTTAAATCTTTATCTGGAAAGGCTGCATTAAAAACATTTCGCGCTCCTTCAAAAACAAAGGCTGCATCCATTTGGCCGTTTAAAACGGCAGTAATTTCGCTGGGAATATCATTTACCGTAGTTAAAGTAGCTTCTTGTACGGGATCAATTCCTAAATCTTTTAACTCAGCGACAGGATAAATATAGCCGCTTGCAGAATTAGGATTCAATGTTGCGATTTTTTTATTTTTTAAATCTTTTAATTCTTTTAAATTACTATCATTACGGACTAAAACTTCACCTTTAAAGGTTGTCGCTAAAACATTGTCTAAAGGCTTCCCTGTTTTTTGATCATAATCTTTCAACTGTGAAGTTAAAATCGCTTGCGCCGCGTGCATATCTTTTGCACGTACGTAGGCTGCAGGTGGCATGATTCCTAAATCTACTTTTCCAGAATCCATTGCTTCAGAAATCGTCGAGTAATCTGTTGCTAAGGTTACTTCCACTTCACGATCTAATTTTTTTGACAAATATTCTGCAAAAGGTTTTGTCTTCGCTTCCATACTGCCATCATTATTCGTAGGCACAAATTGAACAACTAATTTATCTGATGTTACTTCTTTTTTCTTTGCTTGACTCATGCCACAACCGCTTAACCCTAGAATAAGTAAACTTCCCAAAACAATTGATGTCACTTTTTTTAAACGCATTTTTTCTCCTCCTAAAAATAAATGTTTCGTTTACAAAGGAAATCATAGCAAACTTTTAAAGTATTAAATAGAGACACAAGTCCTTATTTACACTTTATTTACATACAATTAACAAAAATAACAAAAAAATATTCGTTTTTTATCTGGAAATATTTTATAATGAAGCTAACAATAAATAAAGGTGCTGACAGTTTTTATGAAATATTTGAAAAATAGACAGAAATTACAAGAATATATTGATTTATATCAATTGCAGAGTTACATGGATACACCATTAGCAGAAATTGGCCAATTAGTAACATTTGAAAAATCCGAACATTTAATTGAACTCGATCAATCCTCTAACCATTTATACTTTCTTTTGGAAGGAAATGTTATGATTTATACGCCTACATTAGAAGACCAGAAAGTTTGCATCAGCTATACTCACCCAATTGCGCTCTTAGGCGAAGCCTCTTCTTTATGGAAAAAATCACCAAAAAGTAATGTTTTGGCTAATACTGCGTGTCTTTGTTTATGTATTCCGTTAAATGAACACCGCACAGTGTTACAGAATGATTTACTTTTTTTACAAACCATTTGTCTTACCTTAAGTGAGCGACTTAACTCTGGTGCACTTCTGGCTTCCTCTTTGATAGAGCCTGTTGATGTTCGCTTAGCAAAATATATTTTAGCGCATCAAAAGAATAGTTATTTCAATTGTAAACTAACCACTTGTGCAACTACATTAAACGTTAGTTATCGTCATTTAACACGCCTCATTACACAATTTAAAAAAGAGGGCATCATTCAAAAAGAGCAACAAGAGTACCTCATCCTTAATCCAGAAAAATTGACAGATATAGCAAAAATGAAACGATAAAAAAAAACTAAGAAATTAGATTTTTATCTAATTTCTTAGTTTTTTATTAGTTAATCATTCTTTGACTAGCGTACAGCTGTTTAAAAGATATTTTTTACAAGACTGGTGACAACAAGCGTGAAAAGTTTTGCTTGAAGCGTAGCCAGTACCCTTGTTTTTTAATTATCTCGTCGGTTAGTAAGACACTTTTTTCTATATCTTCTTCAAAGACTTGCGCTAACATCCACGCAATGTCAGGATTGTAAATAAACGTACTTACCTCAAAATTCAATGAATAACTGCGAATATCTTGGTTTGTTGTCCCAACCATAGCTAATTCATCATCAATCACCATTGTTTTTGCATGAATAAACCCACTATCATAAATATAAATTTTAATGCCGCGTTTGTGTAAGTAATTCGCGTAATATTGTGTTGCGCGGTAAATAAAGGGATGGTCAGGCATACAAGGAATCATAATTCGCACGTCGACACCTGAACGAACCGCCACTAACAACGCATTAATCATACTATCGTCAGGGATTAAATACGGTGTTTGAATCCAGACACTCTTTTCTGCAGAAAAAATCATCCGAACAAACCCGCTTTTCAAAATTTCTTCTTCTGAATCAGGACCATCTGAAACAACTTGTAAGGACAAATGCTCCACTTCATGATCTTCTGGTAATTTAAAATATTTTTCATGATACGTCATACGTTCTTCAGGATATTTGACTGAAGCATTCCAATCCATGATAAATATCTCTTGCAATGAAAATACGGCCGTCCCGACCAAACGAATATGGGTATCTCGCCAGTAACCAAATTTTTCGGTGACATTCAAATATTGATCCCCAACATTGAACCCGCCGGTCCAGCCAATTTTCCCATCGATGACAACAATTTTCCGATGCAAGTGATAATTTAGACGTGTTTTACGGATCATATCGCGAGAAGTAATAAAGGGAGCTACTTTTCCTCCAGCGTCAACGTAACGAGCAAAAAACTTTTTATTTGCGCCGGGTGAACCCCAAGGATCGTAAATTAAGTAAACTTCCACGCCTTCATGCAACTTTTCGATTAATACATCTAAAAATTGATTGCCAATCGTGTCATTAAAAAACGCATAATATTCCACATGAACGGTTTCTTTCGCTGCACGAATATCTTCAAATAATGCTTGGAATTTTTCTTGGCCATCTGTGAATAATTGCAAACTATTTCTTTTGGCCAACGGTGATGCGTCCATATTCCGGAAATAACGATTTAAAACTTTCGCATCATAAAGTAAATCATAACGTTTATCGCGCCCTGCTTTTTTGTTATCGATGTCCACTTTTTCTTTAATTCGTTGAACCATTTGTTTTTCATCATCAGACAATTTAAAAACTTCTTGTCCATCGATACCTCGCCCACAGAATAAGTAAATAATAAAGCCGATACCAGGCAAGAAAATCAACGTCATCATCCATGCTAAAACGCTGGAAATACTACGAGGTTTTCTAAAAACAGTAATTAAGGCAGCAATAACGTTAATTACTAATAAAAATAACAAAATCCAAACAAAAATTTTCATCGCTTACCTCCTTTTTACTTCATACTAAGATTATATCAAATAACAGTTAAATTAGGCGAATAATATGAGCGAGTATTCAAAAAAGAATTCATTTCTATAAGTGTTTCGCCTTTGATTCTCAGTTTTTCTGTACTATAATGAGGGCTGGATGTAAAGATTTTGAAAAGAGGTACTTATTTTATGGTCGTTGATTTGAAAATGTTAGCTATGATTTTTATCATTAATTTTGCGTATATTACCTTAAATACTATTCGTTTTATGTTAACGATGAAAGGTTATCGGGTTATTGCACCGCTGGTTAGTATGGCTGAAATAACAATTTATGTCTTAGGGCTAAGTATGGTTCTGAATCGGTTAGACAATCCTTTAAATTTACTTGTTTATGCGCTTGGTTACGCTGTTGGCATTAGTGTAGGAATTAAAATCGAAGACTATTTGGCCTTGGGTTATATTATGGTATCAGTTATCCTCCCTTCTACTACTGAACAATTTCATTTACCAGAAACACTTCGTGAACACGGCTATGGTGTTACGCAAAGTGTCGCCTACGGACGCGAAGGAGAACGAATGGTTTTAGAAATTCTTTCCCCAAGAAAAAACGAACGTACATTGTACAAATTAATCAATCAATTAGAGCCGAGAGCATTTATCATTTCCTATGAGCCTAAGTTCATTTCCGGTGGTTTTTGGACGAAAAAAGTTCGCAAAAGAAATGACGCCATTTCTCACTAAGAAGCGGCGTCATTTCTTGTTATTGATTTTTAGTTTACATAATAAAATTATCGTAACTTTAATTTATTCTAAGATAACTTAGAGAGTTCGTACCTAGTTGCTCAATCAATTGTTGCATAAAAACTAAGCGTTCGATGGCCGATCGGTTAGCAATTTTTTCATAATAAAATGCTAGAATATTCGACTGTGCTTCTAAAGGCTCGGCTTGTTCCGTTGCTACTGGTAAAAGGAGTTTTAAGTGGTCCTGGTCAATCGTAATCACTTGGGTCAAGTGCAAACTTTCTTGAAAAATATTAGGCACAGTACTGACTTTGCGGCCTCGCAGAGCTTGTTTAATGACTCTTCTCGCTTGCGAAAGATAGTATTCAGGATTTACGTCCCCTAGCAAGTCATATAAAGCGCTGAAGGCTTCTGGCAAGGATTGCTCTTTGCCCAAGTAATCAAAATAACGAGGCATTGTTGGAACCTCTGTCTTTTCTTTTTCAAGCGTAATTATAGATAGTTGTGCCGAGGCCAATCTTTGTTTTTGATAAAATGTGAGGCCACCGCTCACGCCAAAAAAATAGTCTTCCTCTTCTGGAAACACTTGTGGCCAAAAAGATTCAGCTAGCCAAAATAATTGCTCTGTTACAGTTCCTTTAAACTTAGGAAGTTCGTCTTCAGCCAAGGGCAAACTCGCAACTTCAGCTGCCGTATAGATAGGAAAATTCAAACGATATTGACGATTTTCCCGAATGATTAACTGACAATCAATCATTTCTGATAAAAATTGTTCTAACTTGGCTTCTGTTGCAAAGGCCGCTTTTAATTGTCTTAAAATGATTCTTTCTTCCCGATGTTCATACATAAAAGTAACAAGAGGGAAAAAAAGTGATTGGTTGAGCAAATGATTGTATTGTTTCGTTTGTTGCGGAGAATGATAGTAAATTGCTAAATCATTCATGTTAACGCCCCTTTACTATTGAAGCGCCTAAGCAACAAGGAATTTATCGCGTTGCTTAGGCGCTTACGGTTTTAGTTAAAGACTTCTGTTAATTGTGGTACTACTTGTTTTTTACGAGAAACAACGCCTGGTAAGAACGCACGATTGTTAACTAATGTTACATTAAACGCTGCTTCAATTTTGGCTTGTTCCGCACCAATCGCTAATAATTCAGAATCACTGTCTAGGATATTCGTAATAATTAAGACAAACAAGTCATAATTATTGGCTGCATTTTCTGCGGCCATAGCTGCTTCTAATTCAGCTTGACGATCTAAAAATTCTGCTAAGTCGACGGTATTTACTTGTGCAACGCGAACTGTTTTGCCGTTCATTGGGAAGCTCTTAGCATCTAAATCTAAAAGAACTTCAGCTGATTTATCGCTTAAATTTGTTCCTGCTTTTAATAAGTCAAGACCATAGCCTTCTAAATTAATTTCAGCAATATCAGCTAGGGCGTGCGCTGCATCGATGTCTTCTTGTGTGCAAGTTGGTGATTTAAATAATAATGTATCAGAAATAATCGCTGAGACCATCATACCAGCAATTTGAGCTGGAATTGTCACGTTATTTTCTTTAAACATTTTATAGATGATTGTACTGGTACACCCTACTGGTTCTGCACGATAATACAATGGATCTGCTGTTTCGAAGTTGGCAATCCGGTGATGATCCACTACTGCTAAAATGTTTACTTCAGCGATATCTGAAATGCTTTGTTGGAATTCGTTATGATCCACTAACATGACTTGGTTTGTTTCGCTAGCTGCTTCAGTGACAACACGTGGTGCTTCAATATTGAAGTAATCTAAGGCATATTGTGTTTCTTCACTTGGTGTTCCTAAAGCGACAGCTTCTGTCTCTTTTCCTAATTCTTTTTGTAAGTAAGCAAAACTAATTGCTGCTCCGATAGCATCTGTATCAGGATTTTGGTGTCCAAAAACTAAAATTTTTGACATAATACACACTCCTTGGTTTTGATTCACTCTTAATGATAACAAAAAATAGAAAAGAAACAACAAAAAAATTGTCTTCTTTTCTATTTTTTCGTTTGTTAACGTGCTAGATAACCTTGATAGTCCTCGACATGTAGTAGTTTTTTCGCATTTTCAACACGATCATTTTTAGGAGGCTCAATTCCTTCTAATGGATAAGGAATACCTAGTTCTTCCCATTTGTACTTGCCCATCGTATGATAAGGAAGCACTTCAACTTTATCTACATTGTTTAATGTTTTTATGAAGGCATCCAGACGGATTAAATATTCGTCGTAATCACTACGTTGAGGCACCAATACGTGGCGAATCCAAACAGGTTTGTCAATTTCAGATAAATAGGTAGCCATTTCCAAAATATTATCATTTGATTGCGTTGTTAACAGTTTATGCTGCTCGTTATCAATATGTTTGATGTCGAATAAGAGTAAATCTGTGTACTTCATCAATTCATCAAATTGACTAATGAAGGGTTCTTCCCGAGTAAAAGGTTTGCCACACGTATCTAAGGTTGTATGAATGCCTTGTGCTTTGGCTTTTTTAAATAAATCGATTAAAAAGTCCATTTGCAATAGCGGCTCACCACCACTGACAGTGATACCACCCTTTTCGCCCCAATAAGAGCGAAAACGTAATGCTTCCTCTAATACTTCGTCAGTCGTCACCACACGACCACCGGAACCAATTTTCCAAGTATCTGGATTATGACAGAATTGACATCTCATGCGACACCCTTGTGTAAATACGATAAAACGGACACCTGGACCATCAACGGTACCAAAATTTTCTGTTGAATGAATTCTACCTGTAACTGGTGTTGTCATAATGATCCCTCTTCTTTCAAACGAAAAGGATGACACGTTAAATGTCACCCTTTCAGTTAAATAATGTAAATGTTTTTTATAGTCTGTCGTGTGAAGTTCTTGAAATAACGTCTGCTTGTTGTTCAGGAGTTAAGTCACGGAATTTCACGGCATATCCAGATACACGGATAGTTAAGTTTGGATATTTTTCTGGATGTGCTTGTGCATCTAATAATAATTCGTTTGTAAATACGTTTACGTTTAAGTGGTAACCACCTTTATCGAAGTAGCCATCTAATACGTTACGTAAGTTGTTAATTCTTGTGTCGTCGTCTTTACCTAAACCATTAGGGTTGATGGTTTGTGTATTAGAAATACCATCTAAAGCGATTGTATATTCTAAACGAGCTGTTGAGTTTAATGAAGCTAATAAGCCATTTTTCTCACCTAAGAATTTACCGTCTTGATAACTTGGGTTCGCACCTGGTGCAAGAGGTTTGCCGGCACGACGTCCGTCAGGCGTGTTCCCTGTTGCTTTACCATAAACAACGTTTGAAGTGATTGTTAATAATGAAGTCGTTGGTTTAGAGTTACGGTATGTGTGTTGACGTTTAATTTGTGTCATAAAGTAATCTAAAATCCAGTTAGCCATTGCATCGGCTTCTTCGTTATCGTTTCCGTATGTTGGGAATTCTTTTGTTGGTACATAATCAATTGCCATACCATCTTCGTCACGGATTACTTCTACTTCACCGTGTTTAATTGCCATGATACTATCAGTCGCATGAGAGATTCCGGCAATACCAGTTGCGAATGTCCGTTGTAAATCAGTATCCATTAAAGCTAATTGTGGTGCTTCATATGCATATTTATCATGCATGTAATGAATAATGTTTAATGTGTTAACGTACAATTCAGCTAACCAGTCTAAGATGTCTTTATAGCGTTCCATGAATTCATGGTAATCTAATTTGTCACCAGTCATTGGACGATATTTTGGTGCTACTTGCATTTTAGTTTTTTCGTCGACCCCGCCGTTAATTGCATAAAGAACAGCTTTCGCTAAGTTCGCACGAGCGCCGAAGAATTGCATATCTTTACCCATAACTGTTGCAGAAACACAACATGCGATTGCGCAGTCGTCAGAACCCCAGTTTTCACGTAATAAGTCATCGTTTTCAAATTGGATAGATGAGCTTTCTTTCGCGATTTTAGCTGCATATGTTCTGAAGCCTTCTGGTAAGTGAGAAGAATATAATACAGTTAAGTTAGGTTCTGGAGATGGTCCCATGTTTGTTAATGTGTGTAAGATACGGAAGTCATTTTTGGTAACTAATGAACGACCGTCAATACCCATACCAGCAATAGATAATGTTGCCCAAATTGGATAACCAGAGAATAATTGGTTGTATTCTGGTGTCCGTGCAAATTTAACCATACGTAATTTCATGATTAAATGGTCAATCATTTCTTGTGCTTCAAATTCAGTGATTAAACCAGCTTCTAAGTCACGTTGGATATAGATATCTAAGAATGCTGAGATACGACCAATTGACATTGCCGCACCATTTTGAGATTTAATGGCACCTAGGTAACCAAAGTATAACCATTGGATTGCTTCTTGCGCATTTGCAGCAGGACGAGAAATATCGAAACCATAAGAAGCAGCCATTTGTTTTAAGTCATTTAACGCACGGTATTGTTCAGATATTTCTTCACGTAAGCGAATAACATCGTCTGTCATTTCTTTGTTACCAGTGTTATCATGATCTTTTTTCTTTTGTTCCATTAAGTAGTCGATACCATATAATGCGATACGACGATAGTCACCGATAATACGGCCACGGCCATAAGCATCTGGAAGACCAGTAATGATTTTGTTTTTACGTGCTAAACGCATTTCAGCTGTGTAGGCATCAAAAACACCTTGGTTATGTGTTTTTCTGTATTCTGTGAAGATTTTTGTCATTTCTTCGTCAGTTTCATAACCATTTGAAACTAAGGCATTGTTCGCCATTTTAATACCACCGAATGGCATAAATGCTTGTTTTAATGGTACATCTGTTTGTAAACCGACAATTTTTTCTTCTTCTTTGATTAAGTAACCAGGTTCATGTGACGTAATAGTTGCTGGGATATCGCTATCCATGTCATAAACGCCATTTTTTTCATGTTGGATTTCAAATAATTCTTGTAGTTTTGCCCATAATTTGTCAGTGCTCGGAGCGATTGGTTCTAAGAAACTGTCGTCGCCTTTGTACTCTGTGTAGTTGTTTTGAATAAAATCACGAGTGTCAACGCTTGTTCTCCATTTGTCGCCTTTAAAGCCTTCCCATTGTTTCATGAAGTGTTTGCCTCCTTAGTTAACTGCTACTTGATTGTATGTAACAGCTTTATGTGATTAGTATAACACATAACCTTTTAGATGCAAGCGTTTTTTTATTATTTATTGCACTTTCTTAATAAATAAATGGGAAGTGAAGATTCTAAACGCTGATATATAAACATTTATACTTGTGAAAATAAGAACGATTTATAGTTGTTATCACTTGTGAAAAATGTACTTCTGTATTAAAAACAGCAGCCATCTGTATTAATACAGATGGCTGCTGTGGAGATATTTATAACACAGTTTAGTTTGTTTGTTCTTCTTCAATCACTGCAGAATGCATCTCGTGGACTTCCATTACTTGGCCATCTTTTTGTTCATCGATGACAAAGGAACCGTTGGATGTTCGTTCACTGATTGGATAGTTTTTCGACTGAATAACTTCTTGTGTGCCTTTTTGCGTAGTAACTAATAAATCTAAATCGGTACTTTCAGACATAAAGACAACACGATGTGGATTTTTCTTCAATTCCCGTAAGACCATTAATCCACGTTTTGCTCTTCCTAATTGTGTTAATTCTTGGGCTAACATGCGTTTAACACCGCCACGTTGGGTAACGATGACAATCGGTGTATCCCCTTCAGAATGAACCAGTAAACCATTAACGACATAATCGTCTTCTTTGAGGTTCATTGATTTAACTCCAGCCGCTTTACTACCCACGACTGGTACTTCATATAATGGATAACGTAAGCCAAAACCGCGATTGCTAACGAGGAAAACATCCAATAAGTCTTGATCATTTGTTAAATAAACATTGGTAATTTCATCTTGGTCTGATTTTAATTTCATACAAGATGTCGGGCGGCTCTTATAAGTGCGCCAAGGCTCAAAATCAGCCATTTTGGTTTGTTTAATCATGCCAGCTTTTGTAATGAAAACAAAGGTTTTTGTCGGACTTAACTCTTTATAAGGATATACAGCAATAATCGATTCATCGATAGCAAGATTTAAAATGGTTTGAGAAATATGTTCGCCAATTTCTTTCCAGCGTAAATCTGGCAACTCATGGACGGGGCGATAGATCATATTCCCTTTATTTGTTACTAGTAAAAGATGATCTAATGTATTGACTTCGCCAGCATATAGTAAAAAGTCGCCTTCTTTCATGCCGATTTCTTCTGGTTTTGATGCTGTATAAGAACGAATATTACTCCGCTTGATATAGCCTTCGTGCGTCACAGTTACGACCACGTCTTCCTGCGCAACTAACACGGCTGTTTCAATCTTGATTTCTTGGATTTCCTCTTCAATTTGAGTTAAGCGCGGATTGCCATATTGCTTTTTAACTTCGCGAAGTTCTTTTTTCATGACTGAGAATAGTTCTTTTTCATTGTTTAAAATGTTCAATAACTCAGCAATTTGTTGTTCTAAAGTTTTCGCTTCTTCTTGTAAATCAGTAATATCCGTATTGGTTAAACGGTATAGCTGTAAAGTAACGATTGCTTCTGCTTGTTCTTCAGTAAACGCGTAGTCGGATACTAAGTTCTTCTTCGCATCTTTTTTATCTTTACTGCCACGAATTGTTGCAATCACTTTATCTAAGATAGACAATGCTTTAATTAAACCAGCAACAATATGCTCACGTTTGCGAGCTTTGTCCAACTCAAATTGACAACGGTTAATGATAACTGATTTGCGATGCGTAATGTAACTTTCTAAAATCCGTTTTAGTCCCACTTGTTGCGGGGTCATGTTGTCAATGGCTACCATGTTAAAGTTGTAATTGATTTGCAATTCAGTGTTTTTAAATAGATAATTTAAAATACCTTCTGCATTGACATCTTTTTTTAGTTCAACAACAATTTGCAAGCCAGTTCTGTCACTTTCGTCACGAACTTCGGCAATGCCGTCTACTTTTTTATTTAAACGGATTTCATCCATCTTCTTCACTAGCGTTGCTTTATTGACTTCATAAGGAATTTCAGAAATGACAATTTGTTGTTTGCCGCCTTTTAAGGGCTCAATCTTTGTCTTCGCACGTAAAATTACTTTACCACGGCCGGTTTCGTAGGCTTTTTTAATTTCTGCTTTTCCTTGTAAGATCCCACCTGTTGGAAAATCTGGTCCTGGAATGTATTCCATTAATTTCTCTAAACTTGCATTAGGATGATCAATTAAATACACGGTCCCATCAATAATTTCCGCTAAATTATGTGTAGGAATTTCTGTTGCATAACCTGCTGAAATCCCCGTTGAGCCATTTACCAATAAATTAGGATATTTGGCTGGTAAAACAGTGGGTTCTTTTTCTGTATCGTCAAAATTCCAGACGAAATCGACGGTATTTTTGTCGATATCTTTTAACAACTCACCACTTAACTGTGATAAACGAGCTTCTGTATAACGCATCGCCGCTGGTGGGTCGCCATCCATACTTCCGTTGTTTCCGTGCATTTCAATTAGTACTTCCCGTAATTTCCAGTCTTGACTTAGACGGACCATTGCTTCATAAATACTACTGTCGCCATGGGGATGATAATTCCCCATAATGTTTCCGACAGATTTTGCTGATTTACGAAAGCCTTTATCAAAGGTATTGCCGTCTTTATTCATTGAAAAGAGAATGCGGCGTTGTACTGGTTTTAGCCCATCTCGAATATCTGGTAGGGCCCGTTCTTGAATGATGTATTTGGAATATCTTCCAAAACGATCGCCCATTACTTCTTCAAGGGTTAATTCTTGAACTTCTTGGCGTTTTTCCAAAATTGTCACTCCCTACTCTATGTCAAACAAACTGATTTCAGTGTCATCGGTTTGTTCTACTTCTTTTGTTTTTTCCGCATCTAAAAGACTTTCTCCTGTTGGTGCAGAAGTGTCTTCTTCTGAACGATCTAAAATACTGCCATCTTCTTCCAATGTAAATTGAACATGTTGTTCAATCCATTTTCGACGAGGTTCGACTTTGTCGCCCATTAATGTGGTCACACGGCGTTCTGCTTGAGCTGCATCATCAATCCGAACACGAATTAAGGTTCTAGTTTCAGGATCCATCGTTGTTTCCCAAAGTTGTTCTGCATTCATTTCACCCAAACCTTTATAGCGTTGGAGCATATAGCCTTTACCAACTTTATCAATCACTTCTGCCAATTCACCATCGGTCCAAGCATACTCAATGACTGATTTTTTTCCAGTTCCTTTAGAGACTTTATAAAGAGGTGGTAAGGCAATATAGACTTTGCCGGCTTCAATTAATGGTTTCATATAACGATAGAAGAACGTTAATAGCAACACTTGAATATGGGCACCATCGGTATCCGCATCGGTCATGATGATGATTTTATCATAATTACAATCTTCAATTGAAAATTCAGGACCAACGCCTGCGCCAATCGTATAGATCATAGTATTGATTTCTTCGTTTTTCAAGATGTCTTGCATTTTCGCTTTTTCCGTATTAATGACTTTTCCTCGTAGCGGTAAAATGGCTTGAAACTTCCGATCGCGTCCTTGTTTTGCTGAACCACCGGCCGAGTCTCCTTCGACAAGATATAGTTCATTTTTCTTAGGATTTCTAGATTGAGCCGGTGTTAATTTTCCAGAAAGTAACGATTCACCTTTTTTCCGTTTTTTACCGTTCCGGCTTTCTTCACGAGCTTTGCGAGCCGCTTCACGGGCTTCACGGGCTTTAATCGCTTTCCGAATTAATGATTGACTCATTTCACTGTTTTCTTGTAAATAGAAGCCCATTTGTTCGCCTACGACGTTATCGACAACGGTTCTTGCTAAAGGTGTACCTAATTTTCCTTTGGTTTGGCCCTCGAACTGTAGTAAGTTTTCTGGTACTCGAATAGAAAGGACGGCTGCTAAGCCTTCACGGAAGTCGCTACCTTCTAAATTTTTATCTTTTTCTTTTAATAGTCCTACTTTACGTGCATATTCATTGTACGCCTTTGTCATTGACGTTTTCATACCGACTTCGTGGGTACCGCCATCTTTTGTGCGGACATTGTTAACGAAAGATAAAACATTTTCAGAATAGCCATCGTTGTATTGATAGGCTAATTCAACTTCAATACCTTCTTTGGCTCCTGAAAAATAAACAACGGGTGTTAATGTATCTTTTTCTTCATTTAGATAGGCAACAAATTCTTTAATGCCTTCTTCGTAGTGAAAGACTTCTTCTTTGGGTTCTTCTCCACGTTCATCTGTTAAAGTAATTTTGACGCCTTTTAATAAGAAAGCTGATTCTCTCAAACGTTCTGCTAAAATTTCGTAAGAAAAATTTGTCGTAGAGAAAATAGTGTCGTCAGGTAAAAAAGTAACAGAGGTACCGTTGCGTTTTTTTGTTTTGCCGATTTTTTTTAAGGTACCAACTGGTTTACCGCCGTCCTCAAATCGTTCCATGTATTCTACGCCATCACGAACAATATGAACTTCTAACCACTTAGATAAGGCATTAACAACACTGGCACCTACCCCATGGAGTCCGCCTGAAGTTTTATAGCCACCTTGGCCAAACTTACCACCCGCATGTAAGACAGTAAAAATTACTTCTACTGTTGGGATACCAGAAGCATGCATCCCTGTTGGCATTCCGCGGCCAGAGTCTGCAACACAAATACTATTATCTTTTTGGATAGTTACGTTGATTTCATTCCCGTAGCCAGATAACGCTTCATCGACTGCGTTATCGACAATTTCATAGACTAAGTGATGGAGTCCACGGCTATCGGTTGAACCGATATACATACCAGGTCTTTTCCTCACTGCTTCCAATCCTTCTAGGACTTGGATAGAGGCATCATTGTACTCATTGTTAATTTTTTTAGCCAAAGAAAAAACTCCTTATACTTAGATTCTCGTTTAGTTAATAAGCGTACATTAACTATTTCTTAAAGAATTAGAAGAAGAGTGAGCGGGTTTCTTGCGTTTTCCGTTCGCTCCTTCTAAAACCATCATTACAATAATACTCTATCTGGGTCAAAAAAAAAAGAGCTTTCCGTTCAGGACGCTCTTTCTTTATAAAATTACACGTGTTTATTCAGCATCTGCCATTTTTGCCAATTCAATTTTAATACAACGGTTCATAATAACTTGACGACCTTCATTTAATAACAAGTTCGCTGCCTCTTCATTTTCCAAACCTAGTTGGGCCCAAAAGACAGGCGCTTCTGTTTTCAATGTTTCTGCGGCCACTTCTGGCAAAAATTCACTCCGCCGAAAGACGTCAACAATATCAATCTTTTCAGGAATCTCTGTTAATGTCCCATAAACCGTTTCGCCAAGCACCGTTTCACCTTTTAAAACTGGATTGACAGGTAACACACGATAGCCATGTTGCTGTAAAATTTCCGCAATTTTGTAACTCGTGCGGTCGGGCTTGTTACTCAAACCAACTACCGCAATATTTTTTTCTTGTTTTAAAATATCAAAAATTTGATTTTGACTTGGATTCTCAAATGTCATTCACTCAACCCCTTTTTTTCGTTCTTATCTATTATAACGCTGAGTAAAGGGTTTTGGCAAAATTATTCTCTGACTGCCGGTAAAATAATTATTGGCTTTGCCAATCTGCTGGATAAGTCACGTAGACAAAGCGGGCATCACCCGTCACTGAAAATTGAATTTTGCTACTTTTCGGGATTAAAATAATTTCGCCGGCTGTTGCAGAAATTTTACGTCCGTCAATCAGTATATCTAGTTGTCCTGAAATAATATAATCAATTTCATCGTATTCTAGTGTCCAATCGAAGGTGGTATCTTTCATCACCATTAAACCGCAACCAAGGCGCGGGCTTTCTTCTAAAGAAAACAGATCTTTTGTGTAAACAATGTCCGCTGGGTTGCCTGTATCTAAGCGATCGTCTTCTGTTACGTCGATTTCGGGTAATTTGATGGACATAATTCCACTTGGATCCACTTGTTTAGTCGGCATTAATTTTTCTGTGACAATTTGTCGAACAAGCGTTTCAATCATTTCACGATTTAATTCTGTCATATTTACACCTCATTATTTCACTTCTGTTTCGGGTTTCCCTAGCATTCGATTTGCCATAAAGATAGCCACAAAAATGGCGGTAATCCCTCCAACTAATTTGCCAACAATCATTGGAAAAATCATTTCTTTTGCTACGCCTGCAGTAAAACCAAGGTGGTCACCTAAAACGAAAGAAGCCGAAACAGCAAAAGCGATATTAATAATTTTTCCTCGATTATCCATGTCTTTTAACATTTGGAACATAGGAATATTGTTAGCTAATGTAGCAACCATTCCTGCAGCCGCTACTTCATTCATTCCTAAAACTTTTCCTAGTTTCATCAATGGTTTATTAAAGACTTTCGTAATCACAGCTACTAAACAGAAAGCGCCAGCTAAAGTTAAAGCAATCCCGCCAACGACTTCAATTCCTTCAGTAACTGGTGCAATGCCAGGAATCACTGTAATTCCTAATAATAGTTGAATCGCCCCCACAACTAAACCAAAGATAGCGACAATCACTACGCCTTGACCAAAAATTTGGAAGCCTTTAATCATGCCTTTTGGCGCTAACCATAAACCTAAAATAATTAAAGCGGCAACAATAATAATTGGAATTAAGTTAGGAATAATCAATGACAATGGCATGCCCGCTGTTAAACCACCTGCTAATAAACCAAAAGGAATTGTAATAATCCCGCTCAAAACACCCGTTGCTAAGAATTGTTGGTCGTCTTTTTGGATAATGCCAAGCGCTACTGGAATTGTAAAGACTAACGTTGGCCCCATCATTGCGCCTAAGATTGCCCCCGCAAATAAACCAGCTTGTGGATCATTGGCTAATTGTTGCGCTAACGCAAAGCCGCCCATATCATTAGCCAATAAGGTTGTGGCAAACATTGCTGGATCAGCCCCTAGTAATTCATAGACAGGAACGACAATCGGACTTAAAAGATTGGCTAAGACAGGCGCTAAAGTGATAATCCCTACCATAGAAAGCGCTAGAGAACCCATAGCCATAATCCCTTCCTCAAATTGCTCCCCTAAACCTAGTTTGTTGCCAATACATTTATCGATTCCTCCAATAATCATGAAAAGAACCATAATATACATAATAATTTCATTAATGCTCATGTCTCGTCCTCCCTATTCGTCCTCTGTAGAATCAATGACACCAACAATCATTGCATCAATTGGGACATTCGGATCTTCTGCCGAAATACGGGCAGCATTGCCTTGACTAATTAACACTTTGTCCCCGACACCAGCTCCAGCGTTGTCAGCAGCAATTAAAAATCCTTGCTTTTCGTCCTCTTGATTCAAAATATCAACCATCATAAATTTCCAGCCATTTAATTTTTCATCTTTTCTTGTTGACCAAAGGCTACCAGTCACTTTTCCTAAAAGCATCGTTTTTCCTCCTTACGTCAGCAATTGATGTTTCCTAGCATAATCTTTCGCTAACGGGGTTAAATAGGCGTTTTTACTTAAAGAAACACCTGCTTCTGTCATTCTTATCAATTGTTTTTCAGTAATGTAGGTTCGTTTGGTCTCAGCCAAAGAACGAAGTTGTTTTTGACAGGCCGCCTGAAACACAGCGTAATTTTCTGAATCATGATAAAAAATCAGCCCAAACTGTTGGCACATGTCCACGTTTTCCTGAATCGTTTGTTTCAAACGATACTTCAATCGTGAATTTTTAGTCACTGAAGGTATTGGGGTTAAAACCAATACCGGCTTACCTTCAAATAAGAATGCTAAGATGTTTTTGACTAATTCATCCGTTTCCTGTAAATGCGCAATCGCATTTACTTGGGAAATCGTTAGCCTCTTTACAACCAAGCCTCGTGCTAGCTTCTGCTCCTTGGTTACCCAATTTACATCAGGAAAACGAACAAACATTTCTTCAGGAAATGCTTCTTTTGCTTCTGCTAAAGCCACTGAATAAGACGACGACAGCAATTGTTGGCAAATTCGATCAGTAATCTGTTGAATCAAATTTTCCATTTCAGAAACGTTCATTGTCCTTCCTCCTTTTACTTAAGAATATAGCCACGAGCTCCTTTGGTTAAGCCGCAAGCGTTGGCTTCATCGTAGTCAATGTGCATGTACGTTGCAAATCGCGGACTGATTCGCACAACTACATCATCAAAGATTAACGGACGTGTGCCTTCCACTTTGACTTGCACAATTTGGCTATTGCTTACTTTATTTTTCAAGGCGTCTTCGGGTGTCATGTGAATATGACGTTTGGCAACAATTAAGCCGTGACTTAATGTCACAACTGCTGATCCGTTCATCAACGTGACGCCTGGCGTCCCTTCTGTCTTGCCACTCTCTCTAACTGGGGCGTTAATTCCTAAAATACGTGTATCCGTCATAGAAACTTCGACTTGTGATTCGCTACGTTCAGGGCCTAAAATAACCACATTTTGAAAAAGTCCTTTAGGTCCAGCAACCGTAATTCGTTCTTTACAAACAAACTGTCCAGGTTGTGATAAATCTTTCACTTTTGTTAGTTGATATCCTGGTCCAAATAATGCATCAATCTCTTGACGAGACAAATGAACATGTCGGCCAGAAGCTTCAACTTCAAAAGTATTTTGTTGTTGTTGCTGAATTCGTTTAACAACTTCTTCAACAATTTCATTCATTGAATCCAATTTGTTCATCTCCTAGTTTCGTGATATTTCAGCCATGGTGCTAATTAATTCTGTAGCCCAAGCTTGAAAAAGTCCGAACAGTTGTGATTCTCCTTTTAACTGGAGAATAATTTTATCTAGTTGTAATTGAATTTCTTTTGAGGAATAGCGCCATTGTCTCTGTTGGTTAGTTAGAATAGTTACCTTTGATTCCAAAATGACTGGTTCCATTACAAGCGACTGTTCTAAAATAAATTTCTCTAACCACTGTTGTTGTTGTTCGAAATATAACCAACCTTCTGTTGATAACGCTTCATTCGTTAAGAAAGGCAAATACAATAGATGGCTTAAGTGCCGAATCTCATAAATTGTTTCTTTTGATAAATGTTCTTGTTTTTGTTTTTGTGAGGAGGCCTTCACTGAATGAACCTCAGAAAGCAATGGGTTTGTTGAAGAGAAGCTGCTATTAATCCGATGCTCGCGTAGATAGCTTTTGGCGGCTGGCGTCAGAAAACTGCCTACAGGAAACACAAAATCCGTGCCATCTTCTAGTTCTTTTTTTAGCCTTTTGATGCGAAGCATATCTTCTGTAATAACTGTCATAACACCCCTCCTCAATGAAAGTTTAGGACAGAAGTAATGAACCTACCTCTGCCCCAAAAAATCAAAATTATAATTCAGTTGTTGCGTGTGGTAAAATAGCGTCTACTTCTGTATGTGGACGTGGAATTACATGGACAGATAATAATTCGCCAACACGTTCTGCTGCAGCAGCACCAGCATCTGTTGCTGCTTTCACGGCACCAACGTCACCGCGAACCATTACTGTAACTAAACCGCCACCGACTTGTTCTTTTCCAATTAAAGTAACGTTTGCCGCTTTCACCATTGCATCGGCTGCTTCAACAGCACCTACTAAACCACGAGTTTCGATCATTCCTAAAGCATTTGTACTTGACATTATAATTTCCTCCTAAGATGTATGTTTTATTTTTAAAAATTTGGGACAATTAGCAATTTGACTTAGGTCCCAAACCCTAAATCCAATAATTTATTTGTTTTACTCTTACTCGCTCGTTTCTTGTTAGTTTAAGCGAGCTAAAACTTGGGCTACCACGGCATTTACTAGTTCTTCTTGATTGGTTGTTTCACAAGAAGTAGCCACAGATGTGGTTGATGTTTGACCAAATTCTTGACGAATCTCTTCTAAATCACGCACGCCATAAGCAACACGACGTAAATTGAACAGATTTTCAACCCCAATATTATCAGAAGTTGAGCTGCCACCAACTGCGCCACAACCAAGTGTTAATGCTGGCACTAAGTTAGTTGAAGCACCAATTCCGCCAAGTGTACCAGAGGTGTTAACAAGCAAACGAGAGACGGGTTTTCTTAAGCCAAATTCACGAATGACTTCTTTGTTTTCTGTGTGAATACCCATCGTATGACCCGCACCTTCACCTTTCAAAATTTCAATTGATAACGCGCAAGCTGCTTCCCAGTTTTCAACTGTATAGAAAGCAATAATCGGTGCCAATTTTTCTCTTGAAAATGGATATTTCAAGCCTACATGTGTTTCCTCGGCAACAATTAAGCGGCGATCTTTTGGAATAGATAAACCAACTAATGAAGCAATATGTTGAACGGAACGACCCACGATTTGCGGGTTCATTGTACCGTTTGGTCGTAAAATAAATTTAGCTAATTTGTCGGCTTCGGCTGGACTTAAGAAATACGCTCCCTGCTTAATTAACTCTTCTTTGACCGCTTCACGGTTGACAGTTTCAACAATAATTGATTGTTCCGATGCACAAATTGTACCGTTATCGAAAGTTTTTGAATCCATTATTTGTTTCACTGCATGAGGAACATTTGCGCTTCGTTCGATGTAGGCTGGTCCATTACCAGGCCCAACACCGATTGCTGGTGTTCCAGAAGAGTACGCGGCTTTAACCATTGCGTTTCCACCAGTAGCTAAAATTAAATTTGTTTCTTTATTTTTCATTAATTCGCTGGTCGCTTGCATAGTTGGCGTTTTGATGACCGAGACACAACCTTCTGGTGCCCCTGCAGCAATAGCCGCTTTTTGGATAATTTCCACTGTTTCAATAATCGATTTCAACGCATTGGGATGTGGTGAAAAAACAATGCTGTTGGCAGCTTTTAATGAAATTAATGCTTTGTAAATGACTGTTGATGTCGGGTTGGTAGAAGGAATTAATCCTGCAATCACACCAACTGGGACAGCAATTTCAGTGACTTTTTTGGCAGCATCATCATGGATCACACCAACTGTAGCTTTGTCCTTCATTTCGTCATATACTACTTTTGAAGCGAAAGCATTTTTGATGATTTTATCTTCATAGATACCAAATCCTGTTTCTTCATTGGCCATTTTCGCTAACTTTTCTCGTTGGTTAAATGTAGCCTCTGAAACCGCTTGGACAATCGCATCGATTTGTTTTTGCGAAAATGTTGCTAATACTTGCTGTGCCTCTTTGGCTTTTCTGATTAAATTTCTTGTTTCTTGGATGGAACGTAAGTCTTTATCTACTAATTCCACTCGTCTTCACTTCTTTCTATTTCAGCCATGATTGCTTGAATTAAAGCTTCTTTATTGGCAAATTTAATCTCACTTTTCTTTAAACTACTTAGGTTCATTTTGTAGGCTTGTTTGCGTAAATCAACCACGCGTTGTGTTTCTAATTTTTGGCGTGTGCCAGTGTGTTCTTCCAAATCTGGTGTTTCAATCTCTTCTTCAATTACTTCTACTTGTTCCATCGGTTCAGGTGCTGACTTAGGTTCTGGATCTGATAAAATTACTTCCGTTTGAGCATCAACCCGTGAGATCACATGATGAGCAATTAAACAATTTAATTCTTTAGCTACTTCCGTGCCTACTTCAACGGCAGCTTGAACCGCGGCAACGTCACCAATCAGTTCCACAGTTGTTAAACCGCCATTAATAATTTCAGCTTTTAACAAAGTAACGTCGGCGGCTTTCAATGCCGCATCGGCCACACTAATGGCACCTAAAAATCCTTTGACTTCGACCATTCCTAATGCTTTCATTCAGGTCACATCCTTAATAACTCAACGGATTGTCAGCGATATTTTGAATGACTTGTTCAAACGCACTGCAAGCAGCTTTACATGCAGATTGACTACCTGTCAATAAGGCGCCGCCAAAGTTCGTTTCAGAAGGTGGGCCATAAAAGACACCCATTTGAACATCGGCAGCTTTCATTGCTGCATCTAAGCCAACCATTGCTTCTAGCGGTGGAGCAATCAGATAAGCAATCGCTTCACCTTCAGGAATATTCGCTTGTTCAGATAAAAAGCTACCCGTTCTTGATACTACATGTGCAAAATAAACAATACTGTCATCTTCGTTAGCACTATAGAAGCTGGCTTCTTCTTCAATGACTTGCGTAATGACACTCAAGCCACTATTGACTTCGGCAGGACTCGGACCAGCAATAATGCCAATCACTTCACCGGCTAATTTGGTTGAAGCATTTGCTGCGCCAGCATACATACTTTTACCGTAAACTACAGTAACATCGGCGGCTTTGGTTGCTTCATCTAATGCAACATAAGTGACATCATCACAATCGGAAGTAACAATTCCTAATGAGCGATGTTCTGGTTTCAATGATAATTCTTTTGCTAATGCCGGATCGACATTGGGAATGACTTTCATACTTAGGACATTTGCGCCTAGACGATCATTTTTCATGAGAAATCCTCCTTTATTCAGCTTCTTTTAAATCAATACCAGATTTTTTCTTGTCTAACATTTTTTTGATAATTTCGGCAATGTAGGCCCCTGCTTCAACAGCCGGTGTCCCACCTTTGTGAATATTTGAAATAACTGTCCGCCGTGCTTCTGGCATACCGACAGTTGGTTTGTAGGCAATATAGGCACTCATAGATTCTGCTGTTACTAAACCAGGACGTTCGCCAACTAGTAAGCAAACAACATCAGCGTCAGTGATTTCACCAATTTTATCCATTGCTGGCACGCGACAATATTTAACAAAAACAACATTGTCGAAATCTAAGTTGTACATGTTTAATCCTTGTTTAATTGCTGGTAGGACTTCTTTAATATTCGCTTCGATAGCTGCTGAACTAAGGCCATCCCCTACGACCATTTGGATTTTGGCTTTTGGTGTCGTATTTTTTCGAATGATTTCACTATTTTCTTCATCAAATTGACGACCATAATCTGGACGTGTTAAATATTCATCTTTACTGTTACAGATTGTTTTTGTAGAAATAAAATTCATTTCTTTTACCAAGTCTTCGCTTACGTCTGAAAAGACCGCATCTTGTGCTGCCGCATGGTCCGCTCGGAAACGTAATGTTGAACTAGTCATATAACGCGTCCCTGCACGACCAACGCCTAAACGAGCTGGCGAGAAAGCTTTCATTTTTAATAGTGCTTCAGGATCAACGGCATTTTTCAATAGTAATTGTTTACGTAAATCTACTTCAGTAATGTCAGGAATTAGGCCTTCTTCAATTTCTGTCGTTTCAGTGACGTGTGTTGTGACTGGTTTTTCTTCAGCAGTCACAGTGGCAGTCGAAACCGCTTGATTGTCAGCGACCATTTCTGTTAAAATTCCGGCAATCATTTCTTTTAATTCTTTTTCGTTCATTTGTATTCTCACCTCGTTTATTTAATAAATACAGATGCATCGCCAGCGCGACTTGTTAATTTTCCGTTTTCCATTAAGCCCATTTTTTCCATCCATTCTTCAAATTCTTTAATTGGACGTAAGCCTAATGTTTCACGAATCGTCGCAGTTTCATGGAACCCAGTTGTTTGATAATTTAACATGACATCATCGCCATGAGGAATCCCCATGATATACGTACAACCAGCTGTTGCTAATAACATTGCTAAGTTTTCCATATCATTTTGATCAGCTTTCATATGGTTGGTGTAGCAGACATCACAACCCATTGAAATTCCTGTTAATTTGCCCATGAAATGATCTTCTAAACCAGCGCGGATGACTTGTTTTGAATCGTAAAGATATTCTGGTCCAATAAAGCCGACAACGGTATTTACAATATACGGATCAAATTTTTTGGCTAAGCCATAACAACGCGCTTCCATTGTGACTTGGTCTGCGCCAAAGTTCGCTTCAGAAGAAAGTTCTGAGCCTTGACCTGTTTCAAAATACATCACATTAGGACCAGCTGCTTGACCACTGTGAAGGGCTAAATCTTGTGCTTCAGCTAAAATTTCTGCATTTAAACCAAATGCTGTGTTCCCTTTTTCTGAACCAGCGATGGATTGAAAGACTAAGCCAGTTGGCGCGCCTTGACGCATGGCTTCCATTTGTGTCGTTACGTGAGCAAGCACGCAAGTTTGTGTTGGAATTTCCCATTCGCTGCGGAACTCTTCAAATTTGTTTAAGATTCGTTTAACACTTTCTGTAGAATCATCAACAGGATTCAAACCAATTAAAGCATCACCGGCGCCATAAGAAAGACCTTCCATAACTGATGCCATAATGCCATCGACATTATCGGTTGGATGGTTTGGCTGTAAACGATTCGAAAAAGTTCCGGGACGGCCAATCGTTGTGTTGGCGGTTTTTTCAATATTGATTTTTTTTGCGCCAACAATTAGATCCATGTTGGACATTAATTTACAGACAGCAGCAATCATTTCAGAAGTGAGTCCACGGGAAATTCGTTTGATATCAAAATCGGTTGTTTCCGAAGATAAGATAAATTCGCGTAATTCTGCAACTGTCCAATGTTTAATACTTTCAAAAATTCGCATATTGACTTGGTCAATAATAATGCGTGTCACTTCGTCTTCGTCATAATCAACGACGGGATTGTTAAACAAGTCATTTAAGGACAATTCTGATAAAACGACTTTCGCCGCCACGCGTTCTTCGGCTGAATTAGCAGCTACGCCAGCTAACTTGTCACCAGACTTTTCTTCATTGGCTTTGGCTAAGACTTCTTTAACGGATGTAAATTGATAGACTTTGCCAAATAGTTTGGTTTTTAAAATCATCTTTGTGTCGCTCCTTTTTAATTAAATACTAAGGTCTTAACAATGACTGGAAGGACTGCTCCTTCTGCCACTGGTAAACCGATATCTACATAATCACCGTTTTCTACTTTGACCGAATCAAGACAGATAAACGGATAGTCTTTTGGCAGATGGGCACTTAAGGCATGCCCTAAAGCTTTCGCCATGTCTTCATCCACCATAACAATAATGGGAATTTGTTCAGCAACTAAACTAGCTAATCCTTCCACAATCCCTTGACCATAGCGTTGAATATCAGCAAATGTTGGATTGCTCATGCCTCTAATTGCTAGGGCAATCTGGGGCGTTTCTTCAATACGATGCCAATTGAGTTTTTCTTGGATTCGCTGGCCTAATTCTGTCACAGTAAGGGTTTCATCCTCTTGCGCTAATTTTAGAATTGGGATATTTTTTACCGGCAAAATTTGCTCACGATAAGCGATCGTGCTTCCGCTAATTTCAGCAGTGTGTGAACCTGCTCCGACGACCGTCGCTCGGATTGTTTCTGCGCTTTCTAAGACTTCTTTTTCCGAAATAATCAGTGACTTTCTCAAGTATTTCCCTAAAAGCAAGCCGATGTCTCCATATTTAAAGAGATTCGTACTTGTCGTATTTAAGCAATCAGCCACACCACCAGAAAATGTTACAATTGGTAATTCCTCAGCTTTTCGTAGTGGATGGTTGGTTACTAATAACTGGTAGAACGGACTTTGTGTCCCCAAGCCAATGCTATTTTCTAACACGGCAACTAATTCCGAAATAATTGGCAGTAAGTTTTGTTCGGTGGCTTGGTCACCAAGGTGCAAGGTTAGCCCTTTTTTATTTATAATTTCTTGAATCTTCGGAGCTATATAGGTGATTTTTTGTTGTTGATCTAATTTAATTAAGCGTCCGCCAATGTCAAAACAAGCCGTGTCAATCACTTCGCCATCTTTAAAGACAGCTAAATTTGTCGTTCCCCCACCAATGTCTAAATTAACCACCGGTTTGCGTTTCGTTTCAGAATAAGTTTGAGCACCAGCGCCTTTCCCGGCAATGATACTTTCTAAATCAGGTCCAGCCGTAGCAACGACAAAATCACCTGCATAGCCACTAAGTGCTCGTAGCACATTGTTGGCATTGCTTTTTCGAGCAGTTTCACCTGTGATAATTACCGCACCCATTTGAATATCTTGTTTATGAATGCCTGCTTGGCGATATTGCTCCGCTACAAACGCTTTGATAGGTTCTGCATCAATTTCTGATTGGTTAAGTAAGGGTGTAAAGATAATGTCACTTCGATAAATGACTTTTTTATCAGAAATGCTGATACGTGGTACTGTAAACGCAGAGGCAAAATTTTCAACAGTTAATTCTGACAAGACTAATTGGGTTGTAGACGTCCCTAAATCAATCCCTACGGTTAAAAGTGTTTCCTTCGACATCGCCTGACTCGCCTCCTTTTGCATACAAAAAGGCACTTAAAGAATCGTTAGAAAATTTCTTTCTACTTTTCTTTAAGCGCCTTTGCTTAATCAATGAACAACATCACTGGTGTTCTGTTCGAAATAGAAACAGGTTTTAGTTCCCTGTTTATTGGATTCAATTGTAATTTTTCCTTTTAATTTATCTTTTACGTAGCTTTTGACAATCATCAAACCTAAACTGGTCTCGTTACTTTGATGAACATCATAGCCTTTACCATTATCTGTAACAGTAATGGTAATCATTTTATTATCTAATGTTCCACTAAGTTTAACAACGCCACTTGTTTGTGGCTCAAATGCATGATCAAAAATGTTTTGTAATAGTTCGTTGACAACAAGGGAAATGGTAACCATTTGTTCGCTAGAAACCATAATGGCTGGATCAACATCCATCATCATCTCAATGGGTTGTGCGCCTTGAAAAAGATGTCTAAAATTATACATCACTGCTTCCAATGTTTGCCGTAAAGCAACGTCATCTTTGACTTGTTTTGACAGCAATTCATGGGTGGCTGCAATCGCCATAATTCGATTGACACTTTCATGAAGGACTTTCTTTGCTTCGGGGCTTTGCGTTCGCCGTTCTTGAATACGCAATAAGGAAACCACCGATTGCAAGTTATTTTTAACACGATGATGAATTTCACGAATCGCAACAGATTTGGAAATAATTTCCGCTTCTTTTTCTTTAAATTCTGTATTGTCTTGAATAATCATAATCAGTTGTTCTTCTGATGCCAACCACACTTTCCGAACCTTAAAATAATAATTAAGGTAGGTCGTTTTGCTTTCAATTGGTTGATTACTCATTTTATATTTCATTTGATACAACACATATTCAAAAGTTGTATAATCGATGGACAAATTGTCATAACTCATTCCAATGATATTATCCCGATAACCAAGTTTGCGATAAAGCTCTTGTGCATTGTGATTGGTAATTAATAAGTGACCCGCCGCATCAAAAATCAAAACGGCTTCTGCCAATTGATCAATAAATAATGCGTCGACTTGACTAGTTGATTTCGCTACTTTTGCTAACTGGCAGTTATTTAGCTCCTCTTTTTGTAAGTCCGCTTGAATCTCTTCATCTGCCGCAATCTCGACAATAATGACACCAATCGTTCGATGTTCATTGCGAATGGGATAGATATTTTGCTTAATCAAACGATTTTCCTGAGTCACTGCTAACAAACCAATGCTATTTAAGCTAGTTTGCATGGTACGCAGAACACCAGGTTCATTTTTTAATAAAGCTTCCATCCCGACGACATCTCCGCTATATAAAGAAGTTGTCTTCGCAGGCGGCTTATGATAAACGACTAGTGCTTGCTGTGACATTTCCTTATACACATCAATAAAAACATCTGCACTTTGGTAGAGTGTCGTCGAAGAAAGATAACGTGCTGTACGTTGTAATTCTTTAATGTCTGATTCTGAAAGATTGGTATATTGGTGACATAATTGTTCTAATCGTTTCATTTATTCATCATCCATTACAATCAATTCTGCAATTTCACTCATACGTGCGCGTTTGTTCATGCTTAACGTACGCAACATTTGGTAGGCTTCTTCTTCCGATATATGATTTTCTTTTACAAGAATACCTTTGGCTTTTTCGATAATTTTACGTTCTTCTAATTTTAAACTTAATTTATCGATTTGATTTAGTAACAGCTGCGTTTGTTTGCCTCGTTCAATGCTCATTTCAATTGTAGGTATTAATGATTTTTCATCTAGAGGTTTAACTAAATAACCCAGTGCGCCTAATTTTTTAGCCTTGTCCGTATTTTGTACGTCACTGTATGCAGATAAAAAAACAATACTACTGGCTAGTTGGTCTTGAACAATTTTTTTACCTGCTTTTAGACCATCTAAAATTGGCATTTGAATGTCCATTAATACTAGGTCAGGTTGTGTTTTTTTACATACTTCAATTGCTTCAAAACCATCAGCTGCTTCACCGACTACTTCGTACCCTGCTTCTATCACAATATCACGAATATCGAGTCTCGTAATAGGTTCATCATCGACTATTACAATTCGTCCATCCATTTTCTTCACGCCCTTGTCCTTTCAACGCTATGTTCTGGTAATTTTACAAGTTACAGAAAAGTTTAAAATCTGTTGTAAACCTTCAATCACCGCTTGTAAGGCTGCTTCCACTGAGCTTACGTCACCAGAAATGACTACCGATCCAGAAAAACGATCAATAAAACCGATTTGGATATCTCCGCTTTTAGTCGCAATATCAACAGCGATAATTGCCGCTTCGCTCGGAGTGATTGTCAAAATACCTAGTGCATTGCTGGTGCCTTCTGGCAATCCTAATTTTGTATAAATTTCTTTATTAGGACTAGCAATGATGTGCGCTAACGTTACTTGTTTCCCAGGAACATATTCTTGAATCATTCGTTGTTTTTCTTCCAACCAGACTCGCTCCTTTAATTTAGCAAATAAAAAATCCTCAATAAAAAACGTAAAGGTTCCACTTTCGCTTTCTACTAAGGAGCTTCTTTGCTCTTAAATTTTGAAGCACGCCGTTGTGCTACCCACATTATATGTTATCGATTTCATCCTGTCAATCGCTTATAAGATAGAATTTAAAATTTTTGTCACTTCTGCTGCTGTTGGTTGGACAGGATTTGTTTTGGTGCAGCCATCCATCAATGCGCCTTCAGCTATTTTTGGGATTGCAGCCTGGACTTCTTCTTTTGGTAAACCATAGTCACTAAAAGTGGCAGGCATGTTTAATTTTTGACGGAGTTGCTTGATTTGTCGAATAAATTGTTGAACACCAATCCGTGCATTGGTTGTCTGTGTATCATTTAGACAATTTGCTAACTGCGCATAACGTTTAGCTGTTGGTTCGTTGGTGACTTTGCCATTCGCTAAGCCACTGTTATATGCAATGACTTCAGGTAAGAGCATTGCATTCATTCGTCCATGTGGCACATGTAAACGCGCACCGGCCGCATGAGCAATACCGTGATTCAAGCCTAACGAAGTAACATTAAACGCCATCCCTGCCATACATGAAGCTAAATGCATATTTTCACGGGCTTGTTGGTTGCTACCCTGATTAAAGGCTATTTCTAAATTGTCGAATACCAGGCGAACGACTTTTTCGCACAACGCATCTGAAATCGGATTTGCTTCTGTTGAAACATACGCTTCAATAACATGCGTTAAGACGTCCATTCCTGTATCCGCTGTGATTTTTGGTGGCACACTCATCACTAAATTTGTATCTAAAATCGCAATTTCTGGTTGAATTTCATCCGTTACAAGCGGGATTTTGGTGCCAGTTTCAGCAACCGTAATCACTGAAAAATTCGTAACTTCTGAACCAGTTCCACTAGTTGTAGGAACCGCAATAAACTCAGCAATCTGAGTTTGCAAAGTACGTTTGCCAAAAAATTTCATTGCTTTGGCCGCATCAATAGCGGATCCCCCACCTAAAGCTAATATCGTATCTCCTTGAAATGTCGCTAACTGCTTAATTCCCGCAGCAATCTTATCAATTGGTGGATCGGGGATGATATCACTAAAAATTTGCCATTCACTTTTTGTTAAATGCTTTGTCACTTCATTCACAAATCCAGAGTCAACCATGAATGGATCTGTGACAATGAAAACACGTTTATCATGAAGTGTTTCCAAATTGGCTAATGCGCCTTCTCCTACCCATAGTTCGGTAGGGAAATGAATTGTTTTCATCTCAATTCCTCCTTAATAAAATACAAAAAGACACTTCAAACAAACGAAAAATCATCTGTCTGAAGCGTCTTTGCTTCCTTATGTATACGCCATTGTACACGAAACCTTATCCATAGAGTACAACGCCTTTAATTAATTGTCAATAAAAAAAGGGAATATAGCAGTACGTCATTGTACCTGAAATCTCCTTCAACATTGAAAGACCAGCCCAAAATTTCCAAAAGCACTTCCTCGTGCCATTAATTGGATTAATACAAATATCTTGGGCTGGATTTTCAACACAAGCGTTGTTAAGAAACATCCTGTTTTGCCTCGAAACAGCATGCCCAATAATGAAAAAATGAAAAGACCTGACTTAAAAGCAACCTTGCTTCTTCACAGTGGCGGGACCGTGCCAGATTCTCACTGGCTTCCATTCATATTTTTCATAAAATATTCGTTTAATCTATCTGAAATTTACCATAAGTTTTTTAGAAAAGCAACTGTTTACAATCCATCTTCTTTAATTTTATGGAAAACCTTTTCGCTTCGTTCATAAAAAACATCAGGTCGTTGTGCTTGAACATTTAAATAGCGAGCCAACGCATAAAAATAATCTGATAAACGATTGGTAAAAATTAATACCTCTTCGTTAATTTTGGCTGTCCAATTTAAACGAACAATGATGCGTTCTGCGCGCCGTGCAATCGTCCGAGCCACATGAACCATACTGGCTGCTGGGGTTCCGCCAGGTAAAATAAAACGATCAATATCTGGTGATTGTGCAGTGTAGAAATCAATCCGCTGTTCTAGCCAATGCACACTTTCCTTTTGTAATTTAAATGGTCGTTGTGCTTCAATCGGTGTTGACAAATCTGTTCCCGCATCAAAAAGTAAATGTTGTAAAGCTTCTAGTTCTTCTTTAATTTCTTGATTTTCTTGTGGAAGTTGGCTGATAATATAGCCCACCCAAGAATTCAATTCATCAATCGTTCCATAACTTTCAACTCGATCAGAATCCTTAGCGACGGTTGAGTTGCCGACTAATTTCGTCATTCCCTTATCGCCAGTTTTTGTATAAATTTTCATTCTGCTTCATCCTCCTCTAAATAATCTACTAATTCTTGCAAGCCAATTTTTTCAACAGAAGAAATTTCAAAAATTCTTGTTGCACCCGCACTTTTTAATTGTTGCCGAACAATCTCTAACTGCTGAGAATCTTGTGCTAAATCAATCTTGGTTAAAATACCAATGATTTCTTTCGGGAAAATACTACCAAATCCTGGTGAAAAAACTTGTTGTGTTTCTACAGCACTTTGAACCAAACCAATCACATCTGCTTCTGCCGCTGTGACGTTTAATGCATTATAATATTGTCGATGCAAAATAAACTCGCCTGGTGTATCAATCATTTCTGTATGAAATTCCACCGCCTGTGTTTTATCATAAATTAATTCTTTGCCTTGCAGAGCTTGACATAACGTGGTTTTGCCACAACCGATAGCTCCCATTAAAATGATTCGTTTCATCGCTACCTCCATAAAAAAGGAGCCCAAAGCAAGTACCATCACGTACTTAGTCTTGGGCTCCTTTGCCGATTTGTTAAAACACGCCATTGTGTTTCTGATTCTTTGCCTTTATCTTACCTGTTTCCAAAAAACTTGTCAAAATTATTGAATAGTTTCCCAAACTTTATGTTGTTTCTGAAAATAGGAGACAATATCTGTTTCAAAAATCGTTTGTAAAAATTCTTTGGAAGCCAACGTTTGAAAATCACCTTGCGCGGCCACTTTCCCTTGCTTCATAAACACAATTTTTTCACTTAGCGTTAACGCTAAACGGATATCATGAAACACCCCGATTAACGTTTTCCCTTCTTGCGCACTCCACTCATTTAACTGCTGAATCAATTCTTGTTGATACCGAATATCCAAATGATTATTGGGTTCATCCAATAAAATAATTTCTGGATCTTGTACAAATAATTTAGCCAAAAATACTCGTTGTTGTTGTCCTCCTGAAAGCTGATTGACAACTTTATCTTTTAAAGGCAATAAACCCGTGCGTTCTAAATAATAAAGGACTCGTTCTTTTTCTTGTTTAGAAACAATAGGTAAAAAACGTTGTGCTTGTTGTTGATACGCCCCCATCAAAACTGTTTCGTAAACCGTATAATCAAAAGCAACTGTCGTGAATTGACTCATCATCGCTACTTTCGTTGCCAATTCCTTCCGCTTTTGTCCATGAACTTCTTGACCATCAATTAAAACAGAACCACTATAAGGGACAAGTCCGGCAATCGTTTTTAAAAGTGTCGTTTTACCGCAACCATTTGGACCTAAAATACAAGTTTTACTACCTGTCGGAAAAACGAGGGAAATATCTTTTAAAATGGGGGTTTGTTGGAGTGTTACAGCTGTTTCTTTTAATTCAATCATGCAGCAACGCCCCTTTTTTTAAAGTAAATATACAAGAAGAATGGCGCTCCAATCAAGGCTGTTACGGCCCCGATGGGAATTTCTCTTGGTGATAAAATCGTGCGGGCAATTGTGTCCCCTAGTACCATGATGGTCCCACCTAAGATTGCTGAACCGGGAATCAGCCAGCGATGAGTCGCCCCTAAATAGCGACGGACAATATGTGGTGCTATTAAATCAACAAAACCAATCACACCGACAAATGAAACCGCACTTCCTGCCAATAAACTAGCCAAAAGAATAATGCGTAGTTTTGCTGTTTTGACTTCTACTCCCGCTAACATCGCATGTTCTTCTCCTAAACCGAGAACATCCAATGCGTTGGCATCAAACCAAAGAAACAGACTGCTGACAAGCAAGATTGGACAATAAATAGCAATTTTTTGCCAATTACTGCCAGAAAAACTACCCATTTGCCAAAAGACTAATTGTTTCAAATAATCTTGGAAAAGTGCTGTAATCAACGTCAAAATAGCACCGACAAACAAGGTCATAATCATCCCCACTAAAACAACTGTTTGATTGGACATTTGACTATCCATTGTTTGCGTAAATAACAAAACTAAAAAGACCGTTGCTAAGCCAAAGATAAAACCAGTTAAAGGCAATAAAAATGCCCCTAAGATCGAAGCAGTTACTCCAGTTACCATGATTAACGCAGCGCCTAAGGATGCTCCCGCTGATACGCCCAAAGTATACGAAGAAGCTAAAGGATTACCTAAGAGTGATTGCATCACCGTGCCACTTACTGCTAAGCCTGCGCCCACGAGATAGGCCATCACGACACGCGGTAACCGTACATTCCAGATGATTCCCTCTAAAATCCCGTCTTCTGAAACCGTCTTTTTCACTAAAATTTGAAGCAAATCCGTTAACGAAATCTGAACACTTCCAATTTTAATACCCAAAAAGAGCATGCTCATACTAATCAAGAGCATCAGTATGAGACACGTTTTTTTACTCATCTTTTAAATCCTTGTATTCCTCTGGATAAACAGCTTTTGCCATTTGTTTTAATGCTTTGGTAATGTGGTTATTTGGTAAAGAGCTAGACATGTTGTCAATTTCGAAAACTTCTTTGTTTTGAACTGCAGGAACGCTTTCCCAGTTTTTACGAGCTAAAATTTCTTTGGCGGGATCTTTCATATAGTTAACATTGGTTAAAATGACTTCTGGTTTTGCAGCAATGGCCGCTTCTTCTGTCACTGGTAACCAGCCTTTTTCATTTGCCAAAACATTTTTTGCCCCAATTGTTTCAATCATTTCATTTAAAAATGTCCCATTACCAAAACTATAAATGTCTGGTAAGGCAGCTACTTCAAACAAAACAGTTTTTGGTTTTTTAATGGTTTTACCAATTTTGGCTACTTCGTCGATTTCTTGATCCATTGTTTTGATTAACTTTTGTCCTTTTTCATGTTCAGATAAGCTATCCGCGATGAATTGGACGTCTTCTTTGATTGCTTTGATGCTTGTACTAGTGGGGATATTAACGACTGTAATTCCAGCATCTTCCACTTGTTTCCAAACACTTTCTGAGCTAGCTAAATTGATGTCATTCACATAAACAATTTGTGGTTTCAAGGCAATCAATTTTTCGGCATCGACAGCCATCATATCCATTTGTGGTAATTTTTTTAAATCAGTCATCATTGTGCTACTTTGAGTATCAACTGCGATTAATTGGTCGGTTTTACCTAAGTCTTCAATCACTTCTGTTGTTGATGGCACTAGGGAAATAATTTTGGTTGCTTCTTTGGGTAAAGTAATTTCTTTGCCGCTACGGTCTTTGGTTGGTAACGTTACTTCTGTTTTTTCAGAAGAGGTAGTTGCTTTCTTTTCCTGTTTACCACACCCTGCTAAGCCAAGTGTTGCTACTAAACCTAAAGTCATCATTGTTAAAGTAAATTTTTTCATTTTTTCATCCTCGCATTCGTCTATTTTATTTTGGGGAAAATTTTCTGAAATGAACCTCCTTTGTCTCAACGTCAAAACAATACAAAAAAACCACTTTTTTCTCTAATAGAAAAAAAGCAGTCACTTAACTATGCTAATGATATACTCAGCCAGTTATCTTCAAAGCCCCTTCTTTTTCCTACAAAAGAATGATTAGACTTATCAAGCCGGTATCCTGACTTAGCTTCTTCTTACTCCCAATCCTTCCAGAATAATCTGTGGTCTTATTGGTTTCATCCACCATACAGTAGGTAGGTCTGTAGAGGATTCGCACCTCTTTCCCTGACACTTCATAAGTACATATATATTGTATCTTCGTTGATAACTAATTTTCAAACCAGTGATTAGACGTCTTTGTCTAATGACACACATTTATTATAACGGTTATCAATCATTTGTCAACGCTTCCTCAAGCAAAAGAAAAACTTTTCTTGTTTTAGTTATTAGACGTTGTTCCGTTTTTCTATTCATGATAAAATAAATCCTAGTTTGAATAAGAAAGAGGTTAACTTGATGAAAATCGTCATTTTGTTACTTGTTGCCTATTTATTAGGTTCGATTCCCTCAGGTGTTTGGATTGGTAAACTTTTCTTTAAAAAAGATATACGCCAATTTGGGAGTGGGAATACAGGAACAACCAATACATTTCGTGTCTTAGGGAAACCTGCCGGAATCACGGTATTATTAATGGATATCTTGAAAGGAACGTTAGCCACTTCATTACCCTATTTGTTTGGTTTACAAGGCGTGAATCCGCTCTTCTTTGGGGTAGCAGCTGTTTTAGGGCATACCTTCCCTATTTTTGCCAATTTCAAAGGTGGTAAAGCCGTAGCCACTAGCGCTGGCATGTTATTAGCATACAGCCCCACATTTTTTATTTATTCTGCTCTTATTTTTGTGATTTGTCTGTATCTAACCAGTATGGTGAGTTTAACAAGTATGATTAGCGCTGTACTAATTACACTTTCTACTATTATTTTGCCTTTCACTGTCCCAGCTATTTTACCAACATTTAACTGGTTATTAACCGTGATTGCGATTGCTTTGACTACTTTTATCTTTGTCCGTCATCGTGAAAACATTCAGCGAATTAAAAATGGAACAGAAAGTCGCCTCTCTTTTGGCTTACGTGCAAAAAAATAAAGAAAAAGGCTGTGAACAAATAATGTTCACAGCCTTTTTCTTTATTTTACACTAATCATATACTGTGTTTTAAATAGTTCGTTAGCTGGTAACTTATTGATGCCAAATTTTTCAGCAAGTTGGCCAGTTGCGTCGACAGCATCAGCAATCCCGCACCAAGGTTCGATACAGACAAAAGGCGCTTCTTTCGGTGTCGGTGACCAAATCCCCACAAAAGGCATTTCTGGATAACTCAAAGTGACTTGATGGTCACTTTCGTCTGTGGCAATCGTAATTGCTGTTTGACCTTTTGTTTCAAAAATCATTGCATCATTTTCAAATAATTGATGCGTTAAGTCAAAGCTGGTATTCGTTTGGGCTAGCGTTTTATTCGCTAAATCAATAAACGGGCCTGCTAAGGGAATTTGTGTCCGTGATTTTTTAGGTGAAAAACTTAGATAATAATCTTCAAACGTTAGTGAAGATTCTAAAGGTACATTAAAGGCTGGATGACCACCAATCCCAAAATACATCTCTTCTTTCCCTGTGTTTTCTACTTGGTAGTTTACAGTCAATTCTTGATGTTCTAATGTATAAGTAATCACTAGTTCAAAATCAAAAGGATACTTTTTCTTGGTTTCTTTTGTTGATTTTAGTGAAAAAGAAACTTCTTCTCCACCTTTTTCAATCACATCAAATACTTGATCACGAGCAAAACCATGTTGAGTTAAATGATACGCTTGATTTTGGTATATATACGTATCTTCTTTTAGACGACCGATAATCGGAAAAAGTACGGGCGCATGGCGGGCCCAAAATTCAGGATTTCCTTGCCAAATATATTCAATGCCGGTTTCTTTTGATTGTAAACTTACTAATTCTGCTCCTTCTTCAGCAAATGTTGCGATTAGAAATTCATTTTCAATTTGTACAGTCATTGCGTTGTCCTCCTAGTTGATACGAGCAATTGCTTATTTTTCCAACTCTTTAATAAATTGTTGATTTAACACTTTTAAATAAGTCCCTTTCATACCAAGAGAACGTGATTCAATAATTCCAGCTGATTCTAATTTTCTTAAGGCATTCACAATTACGGAACGAGTAATGCCTATTTCGTCTGCAATACTTGAAGCAGTTAAACGACCTTCTTCGCCATCTAAGGCTTCAAAAATAGCATGGACGGCTTTTAATTCACTATAGGAAAGAGTGTTGATGGCCATTTGCACGGCAGTCGCACTGCGAACTTCTGCTTCAATTGTTCTGGATTGATGATACAAAATTTGCATGCCGACAACGGTCGCACTATATTCAGCTAACACTAAATCATCCTCGTTAAAGGATTTTTCAACACGCGCTAAAATAATCGTACCCAAGCGTTTGCCAGCACCGTACAAAGGCACAATAGTGGTTAACCCAAACGGATACAGCTCTCGTGATTCAAAAGGAAATGCAGTTAAATCACTGTCTATTGGAATATTGGCTTCGGTTACTTTGAGCATATCCACGGCCTCGGTGTATCCTTGAGGAAATTTTTTCTCTTTAAACATATTTTTGATACGGGCATTATTAACATCTAATTTTTCAGTATACCCCAACAAATCCCCTGAACTGCTAATAATATACGCATTACTTTCTAAAATATCCCCTAAAATCATTGCCATTTTGTTGTACGGAAGTTCTGCTTGTACGTCAAACAGATTGTTTTTTTGCAAAAGCTCGTTCACTTGACGTGTTTTTTCTAATAATGTAGCCATCTTTTCTCCTCCAGCCTTTTTTATAAGATGTAACGACTTAAATCTTCATTTTGAACAATGTCATTCAATTTTTCATTGACATATGCTTCGGTAATCGTAATTTCACCCATTTGCATATCTGGTGCTTCATATAATAAATCTTCTAATAAACGTTCTAAAATTGTGTGTAAACGACGCGCCCCAATATTATCTGTATCACGGTTTACATCATAAGCGATGTGTGCTAACCGTTCAATTGCTTCTTTTGTAAAGATGACTGAAACATTTTCTGTGCCAATTAATGCTACATATTGTTTAATTAAAGCATTGTTTGGCTCAGTTAAGATACTTACGAAGTCATCCGCCGTTAAATCATCTAATTCAACTCGAATTGGGAAGCGGCCTTGTAATTCTGGAATCAAGTCACTTGGTTTTGACAAGTGGAAAGCACCTGAAGCGATAAATAAAATGTGATCCGTTTGTAAAGGACCATACTTCGTGTTAACTTGGGAGCCTTCAACAATCGGCAAAATATCTCTTTGTACTCCTTCACGAGAGACTTCGCCCGAATTTTGTTGACTTTTAGAGGTGATTTTATCAATCTCATCGATAAAAATAATTCCGCTTGATTCAGCTAAACGAATAGCTTCACTATGAATATCAGCGTCATTGACAATTTTTGCTGATTCTTCTTTCACTAATAATTCTTGTGCTTCTTTCACCGTTACAGAACGTTCGATTTTTTTCTTTGGTGACAGAGCGCCTAACGTTTCATTTAAGTCGATACCCATTTGTTCTAGGCCATTGTTCATAGCTGGCATCGTTTTCTTCGGTTCTTCAATTTCAATTGTTACTTCACGATTATCTAATAGACCTTTTTCCAGCTGTTCCAAAATTGTTCGGCGATTCGTTCGAATATCTTCCGTTACTTCTTCTTGTGCTTCTTGCTGTTGCTGAGCCATGTTAAACATGTTCATCATTTGTTCAAATTGATTACCGCCAGCCTGTTTTTGTTCTTTTTTAATTCCAGGCACTAATACTTTGACTAAACGTTGATTGGCCTTTTTTAATGCTTGCGCATACACGCGACTGTATTGTTGTTTTTCAACAATTTGGATCGCATTTTCTACTAAATCCCGCACCATTGATTCGACATCCCGACCAACATAGCCTACTTCTGTAAATTTGGTTGCTTCAACTTTTACAAAAGGCGCATTGACAATTTTTGCGAGACGACGAGCAATCTCAGTTTTACCAACACCTGTTGGTCCAATCATTAGTAAGTTTTTAGGCGTAATATCTTGTTGCATATTTTCTTCTAATTGCAAGCGACGATAGCGGTTACGTAAAGCTACCGCCACTGATTTTTTGGCAGCTTGCTGTCCAACAATATATTGATCTAGTTCTTTGACTATTTCTTTTGGTGTTTTGTTTAATTCATTCATGGATTTTCCCTCGCTTATAATTCTTCTACAATGATATTATGATTCGTAAATACACAGATATCTGCAGCAATATTTAAGGCATTTTTAGCAATCTCTTTCGCTGGCATTTCTTTATCGCCAAAGTTTTTCATGGCTCTTGCAGCGGACAAAGCAAAATTACCGCCTGAACCAATTGCTAAAATACCATCGTCTGGTGTGATGACTTCCCCAGTTCCTGAAACTAAGAGCATTTCTTCCTTATTCATCACAATCAGCATAGCTTCTAATTTTTGCATAGACTGTTGTGTACGCCACTCTTGGGCTAACTCAACCGCAGCTCTCGTTAAGTTTCCGTTGTATTCATTTAATTTTCCTTCAAACTTTTCTTCTAATGTAAAGGCATCTGCCACACTTCCTGCAAAACCGACAACGACTTCATCATTGTAAATACGGCGCACTTTTTTGGCCGTACCTTTCATAACGACAGATTCGCCCATTGTTACTTGGCCGTCACCAGCCATTGCAAATTTTCCATCTTTTTCGACTGCACAAATTGTTGTAGAGTGAAATTGTGATTCAACCATTATTGTTCCTCCTAGACGTTTACCTCCATTATGCACGAGGATGAAACGTTCGATAATTTTTTTGTAAACTTTCTTTTGTCACATGCGCATATATCTGAGTTGTTGATAAATTAGCATGTCCTAATAATTCTTGAACTGTCCGCATATCGGCGCCATTATTTAATAAATGTGTCGCAAATGTATGGCGTAACATGTGGGGATGAATTTCCGCATTTAATGAACTTTTTTTAATTAGTTGGTTTAAGACATATTCAATCCCTGTTGGCGTGATTTGTTCACCATGATGATTAACAAAGACATACGGATGTTTTTTTTGATATTTTGTCATTAATAGCGCGCGGCCATTCTCTAAGTAATCCTTTAAGGCGTCTTGTGCAAATGAACCAAAAGGCACATAACGGTCTTTATTTCCTTTTCCGTGAACCAATAAAACAGAAGCTTGAAAGTCAACTGCGTCCACCGTTAAGTTCGCACATTCACTGACCCGAATACCAGTCCCATACAGAACTTCTAGTAATGCTTGATTTCTCAAATCAAGCGGTTGCTCCCCTTGTGCGCTCTCAAATAATGCATCCATTTCTTTTTCATAAAAAAAACGGGGCAACCGTAACTGTTTCTTTTTCATATGAACATAGGAAAAAGGATTCTCTTGGATTGCTTCATTTTTTAATAAGAATTGATAAAAAGAACGCAAACTGGCAATTTTTCGACTAATCGAATTGCGGCTATATTCCTGATCGTATAATTCGCTCAAATAAGCCCGAACATCCAAATGTTCCACAGTCAAATAATTGTCATTACCTGAAGTCTTTAAAAACGAAAAAAAATGTTGTATATCTTCTTGATATGCTTTTTTTGTTTTTTCTGAATAGCCTCTTTCGACAATAAGATAACGAGCAAATAACTCAGGCCAATTCTTTTCTTCCATGTGATAGCCCTCCTCATTCGATTACAAAGTAACTTTAGCATAACCTTTTTCAAAAGACAATTAAGTTGTCAGAATTTAATCAATATTTCTAAATATGTTCACAATTTTAACTATTCTTTAGCTTTTGTTATTTTTTTCTAAAAATTAAAAGACTGAGTATCATCGCATTTCTTAGCAATGATGCTCGGTCTTTTCTCATATTTTTTCTAATTTAGTCTAAAGATTGGATAACTTGAGCTTGGACATCTAAGGCCCGATTAGCAATTGCTTCATAGCGTTCTTTTTTGTCACGAATTCGTTCAGGTAACTCTGGGAAAAGCCCAAAGTTTGCATTCATTGGTTGGAAATGTTTGCCTTCTGCATGTGTAATATAATAAGCCATACTTCCTAAAGTCGTTTCGCGAGGGAATTCAATCGGCTCTTCCCCTTTGGCAAGACGAGCTGCGTTAATACCTGCAAGTAAACCACTTGCCGCGCTTTCAACATATCCTTCAACACCAGTCATTTGTCCAGCAAAAAACAGATCGTCACGTTTTTTTGATTGGTAGGTTGGCTTTAGCAACTCTGGAGAATTCATAAAACTATTACGATGCATGACGCCATAGCGAACAAATTCAGCATTTTCTAATCCTGGAATCATACGGAATACTCGTTTTTGTTCGCCCCATTTTAAATGCGTTTGGAAACCAACAATATTGTATAAAGAAGCTGCAGCATTGTCTTGACGTAATTGAATTACAGCATAAGGGCGTTTACCTGTTTTAGGGTCTTCTAGTCCGACAGGTTTCATTGGGCCAAACAACATGGTTTTAATGCCACGTTGCGCCATTACTTCGATGGGCATACAGCCTTCGAAAAACTTCTCTTTTTCAAACGTGCGTAAAGGAACCACTTCTGCATTGACTAGCGCTTCATGAAAAGCATTGAACTCTTCTTCAGTCATCGGACAATTTAAGTAAGCCGCTTCCCCCTTGTTATAACGAGATTTTAAATAAACTTTATCCATGTCAATTGTTGATTTATCAATAATTGGTGCTGCTGCATCGTAAAAATAAAAGCCTTCAGAACCATTAAATTCTTGAATTTTTTGAGATAAGCTTTCAGAGGTTAAAGGACCCGTTGCAATAATTACAATCCCTTCCGGAATATCGGTGATCTCTTCATTTTTGATTGTAATTAATGGATGACTTTTAATTTTTTCAGTGATTGTTTCAGAAAAAGAATCACGGTCAACTGCTAAGGCGCCGCCAGCTGGTACAGCGGTTTGATCTGCACTACCAATAATGATTGAATTTAAACGGCGCATTTCTTCTTTCAAAACACCTACCGCATTGGTTAAACTATTTCCACGTAATGAATTAGAACAAACTAACTCTGCAAAATTTTCTGTTTGATGCGCTGGTGTCTTTTTGACAGGGCGCATTTCATATAAATCAACTGGTACCCCAGCATTGGCCACTTGCCATGCCGCTTCACTTCCGGCTAAACCGGCACCAATAATTGTGACTTTTTTTTTCATGTATAAAATTTCCTTTCTATGTCAAGAAGTTAAGAGCTGTCTCTTACAAACTCAATTCATTTTACTAAAAGAGAAGACCGAAGTAAATTCTTCGGTCTCAATTTTTCTTATTTTTGGACGTTTTCTTCATAATCGCCATTGATACAAACGACTTGTTTGCCGCCTTTAACTTTTTTCTCTACTAAATATTGCCCACATTTTGGACATGGTCGGCCTACTGGTTTGTCCCAAGAAGTGAAGTCACACTCTGGGTACCGACTACAGCCATAGAAAATCCGATTTTTCTTTGATTTGCGTTCGATAACTTGTCCTTCGTGACACACAGGACACGTCACGCCAATTTCTTTAACGATCGCTTTTGTATTCCGACAATCTGGGAAATTACTACATGCATAAAATTTTCCGTAGCGACCCAGTTTAATCACCATTGGATGTCCACATAGTTCGCAGTCAAAGCCTGCTGGTTCATCTTTAATTTGGATTTTTTCAATCTTTTCTTCGGCATTTGTTAATTCTTTTTCGAAGGGCTTGTAGAAGCGATCGACAACTTCAACCCATTTTTCTTGGCCTTCACCGACTTTATCTAGGTCCGTTTCCATTGTCGCTGTAAAATGTGTATCGACAATTTGTGGGAAAAACTCTGAAACTAGAGAATTCACAATTTCACCTAATTCCGTTGGTTCAAACCGTTTATTGGTTAGCTTCACGTAATAACGCCGTTGAATGGTTTCTAATGTTGGCGCATATGTTGATGGTCGGCCCACACCATTTTCTTCTAAAGTCCGGATTAACGTGGCTTCACTAAAACGAGCCGGTGGTTGAGTAAAGTGTTGTTTCGGTTCGATATCGACCGATTTAACAACGTCACCTTCTACTAATTCAGGTAAAATATTTTCCTTGTCTTCTTTACCATCATCGCGTCCTTCAACGTATACTTGCATAAACCCTTTAAATTTCACTTTGGAGCCATTGGCAATAAACGTTACGCCGTTTTGTTGAAGCGTGACCTTCATGGTATCTAAAATCGCTGGTGTCATTTGACTAGCAACAAAGCGCGACCAAATAAGAGTATATAATTTTAATTGATCTTTATCTAAATACTTCTTCATTTCATCGGGTGTTCTTAAAACGCTTGACGGACGAACCGCTTCATGGGCATCTTGTGCACCTTGCGTATTTTTTGCTTTGCGGCCGCCATGTGCTGAGAACTCATCTCCGTAGGTCTTTTCAATGAATTCAGCAGCTTCTGCTTTGGCGGAATCGGCAATTCTGGTTGAGTCTGTACGCATGTAGGTAATCAGCCCCACAGTGCCTTGTTTCCCTAAAGCAATTCCCTCATACAATTGTTGCGCAACCATCATGGTTTTACGGGTACGGAAATTTAATTTACGTGCCGCTTCTTGTTGTAAACTACTGGTTGTAAAAGGTAATGCAGGATTACGTTTCCGTTCTTTTTTCTCAACTTTTGTAACATCGTAATCTTTACCGTCAATTCGAGAAGTGATTTCTTTCACCGCTTCTGCATTTGGTAATTTTTTCTTTTTACCATCTACGCCCCAGAAATTTGCTTTGAATTTCTTGCGACCTTTTTGGAAATTCCCATCAATGCTCCAATATTCTTCAGGTTTAAATTCTCGAATTTCATTTTCTCGATCAATAATCATTTTTAAAGCAACAGATTGCACACGACCAGCACTCAAACCTTTTTTGACTTTACGCCATAAAATAGGACTAATCGAGTATCCAACTAAACGGTCTAAAATGCGCCGTGCTTGTTGTGCATCAACTAAATCAACGTTGATGGTTCTAGGTTCTTTAAATGCCGCTTTTACCGCTTCTTTAGTGATCTCATTGAATACCACACGGTTTTTATCTTTTAAATCAAGGCCAAGAAGATAAGCTAAATGCCAAGCAATTGCTTCACCTTCTCGGTCCGGATCGGCTGCGAGATAGACTTTTTCAGCTTTTTTTGCAGCCGCTTTTAAACTTTTGATGACATCGCCTTTTCCGCGAATCGAAATATAATGAGGTTCATAATTATTTTCAATATCAATCCCCATTTTACTTTTTGGTAAATCGCGAATGTGACCAACACTGGCAACCACCTTGTAGTTTCTTCCTAGATATTTTTCAATTGTTTTGGCTTTGGCAGGTGATTCTACAATCACGAGATACTTATAGGCCATTCAATTAGCTCCTTTCGCGTTCGCTTTCCTACTATATAATATATGTAAAAAACGCACAAATCGTAATACATCATATGCTATATAGAACAGGTTTGTCAAGACTAGGCTTTCTAACATTTCTGTCATTTCTGTTTGACTGTCCGAATTTATAAATAAAAAATGCCTATGATTTATAGATTTTATCCTAAAGCATTAAAATACCTATAACATTCCAAACAAAATGAGTCAAGACAGCAGCTTCAAAGCGACCCGTGCGTAGATAGACCCAACTTAAAGCTAAACCCATGCCCCAATAAATAACAAAACTACCTATATCTGTCGGCGTGTGCACAAGTGCAAATAAAATAGAAGAAACGAGTATGCCTATTTTTGAAGCTGGCTTGAAAAACGCTTGAATCCCGACACGAAAAATTCCCTCTTCGAAAATTGGCCCAATCACACCTGCAAAAATAAGTATAAGCCCTTTAGGAATGGCTTGGACAATTTCTTCAACACTTTGTTGGTTAGAGGTCGTCTCTAGTCCTTCCAGACGTAATAAGAAATCACCAAGTATTCCCACACAAAATATTATCACCAAACCTAACAAGACCACTGGCAAGGTTTCTTTGATTCCTAAAAAAGTCCAAGTTATGAGCTTTTTCTTTTTCAAAAAAGCAACAAATAGATAGACGAAATAGGCACCAAGTCCAACAGCCACTAATCCACTAACAAAGCGAAACCAAAAATTTTCTGTAGAAAATTGAACAACTGAGACCATCATCAAAGGAATTTGATCCAAAATCAAAAAGCCCAGTAGCTGCATACCAAACAACCATCTTTTTCTAACAACCGTTTCCATTTAGACACTCCTAACTACCAACCAAAAGATTAAAATCTGATTAAATAGTACCGAAGTGAACGTAGGTTGTCAATTCACAATTAGTAAAAGTCACAATTCTTCACAAATATCATCAATTGTCTGAACACATTTAGCGCCGTCCTGAATTAATTCATGGCAGCCTGTTGAAAAAGACTGGAAAATACTTCCCGGTACGGCAAATACCTCGCGCCCGTAATCCATCGCTGCTTGTGCAGTAATTAAAGAGCCACTATTCTTACGAGCTTCCATCACGCAGACCCCTAAAGATAATCCAGCAATAATGCGATTACGTGCAGGAAAATGATATTTTTTCGGCCCACTCCCATTCACATATTCTGTTAAAACAAGCTGATTCTGCTTCATAGTTTGCTGTAATTCTTTCTTTTCATACGGATAATATACATCTAATCCAGTGCCTAAAATTCCAATTGTCTGACCCCCGTTCTGGATGGCCATCTCATGGCTACGACTATCAATGCCTTTGGCAAGACCACTGACGATTGTGAATCCTTCTTTGACTATTTTAGGAACCAGAGCTTCAGTCACTCTTAACCCATACGAAGTGGCATAGCGAGCGCCGACGATGCCAATTTTCCTTCTACTTAACAATTGTAAATTTCCTCTATAAAAAAGAATTGCTGGTGGATTATAAATTTCTCGTAATAATTTAGGATAGACGGCATCTAAAATTGTCATAAATTGGTGTTGGCATTGTCGTATATATAACGCTTCACTATGAATCGTATGGTGTGACCAAGATTGTTCAAATAATTCACGATATTTCTTGATTTCAGCAATTCTAATAATTTCTGTACTGGAAAAATCAACACGCTTTTGTGCGATAGCTTCTTGTAACACTTTTAAGATACCTAAATTGCCAATTCCTTGGCATACCGCTAATTTAAATAATAATTGTCGTTGTAAAATTTCCAACAAAAAACACCTCTTTCACATCTTCTTAAAATAAGAATACGTAAAAAAAGTGTTTTATTTTTAAATCATATCTTTTATTGGCGCAAACGTACGTCGATGAATGGGTGTTACACCGTATTTTTCTAACCCGAGAAGATGTTCTTTTGTTCCATAGCCTGCATTGTTTTTAAATCCATATCCAGGATATAATTCATCATATTCTTCCATTAATCGATCTCTTGTTACTTTTGCAATAATACTGGCTGCTGCAATCGAAATGGAGCGTGCATCCCCTTTAATCAAACTTTCTTGTGGTTGGGGAACGTCTAACTGCATTGCATCAATTAACAAATAATCTGGTGCAAAAGCTAAATCATCAATTGCCATTTTCATCGCTTGTTTAGTTGCTTGATAAATATTAATTTGGTCAATGACTCCTTGATCAGCGATACCTAACCCGATAGCGACAGCCTGTTCTTGAATCTGGTTATATAACGTTTCCCGTTTTTTAGCAGATAGTTTTTTTGAATCATTTAAGCCTAATAATTGACAATCTTTCGGCAAAATAACTGCAGCTGTCACAACAGGACCAGCTAATGGTCCGCGGCCTACTTCATCAATTCCCGCAATTAAACGATGGCCTTTTTTATAGGCCGCTTCCTCAAATTGACTCATTTTTTTAAAAAGTTGCCACTCTTGTTCTTTGGCTAACTGGCGACGTTCCCATTGTTTGATAGCTTGTTGCACTCCTGAACGTTCATCTTCTCGCCAGCTTGCTAATCGTTCATCGGTTGCATCAGTGACCGTTAACAACGCTTCTTTGATTGCCTGAATCGACTCTTTTACCATGTTATTCGTCTCCTAGTTCTTCCCAGCGGTCCAAAGTATACGTACCTAATTTTCCACTGCGAATTTCTAAAATAATCATTTCGCTGGCTCGATTATAATCATCTCTAAAACCACGTTTTTGGCTAATTAACATCAATTGTTCTGGGGCAGGTAAAAATAGCTCTTCCTCTGTTAAACCATATCGTTCCGTCAAACGTTGCGGATAAAAACGTGCAAAAAATTCTAATCCATAAATCGCCAAATCATCTAAATGCAATAATTGATCTTTTATAGCGCCAGTTAAAGCTAATTTTTTCCCAATTTCCTCATCTTCAAATTTTGGCCAGAGAATTCCTGGTGTATCCAGTAATTCCAATTGGGAACCAGAGCGTAACCATTGTTGTCCTTTTGTCACGCCTGGCTTGTTCCCAGTTTGCGCAATTTTTTTTCCGACTAAACGATTCATTAAGGTTGACTTACCAACATTGGGGATCCCGATACACATGGCGCGAATCGCACGCGGTTTCAAGCCTTTCGCCTGTTCACGAGCCAATTTTTCTTTTAACGCTTCCTTGGCTGCTGGCACAATTTTATTGATTCCTTTATTTTGTTGGGCATTGATGACTAGGGTTTGGTACCCTTTCTTTTGAAAGTAATGTTGCCATTTTTTATTTTGGTCATTATCTGCTAAGTCCCCTTTATTTAAAAGGACTAATCGTGGTTTTTGTTGGACAATTTGGTCCATCATTGGGTTACGGGAAGAAAGCGGTAACCGCGCATCAACTAGTTCAAATACAATATCGACATATTTGATTTTTTCAGAAACTTCTCTTCTTGCTTTGGCCATATGGCCGGGAAACCATTGAATGGTCATAATCTGTTCAAATCCCTTCTTTAACACATTGTTTCTTTGATTTCAATTCTTCAACGAATCCTGTGTTCCGCGTAGATTCTTGCGAAAAAACACCTTCTCTAGTTTAACATATTTTTCACGGATTTGATTTATTTTCTGTAGTGTTCTTTAAAAAACAAAAAAGCTGAGACAAACTCACTTTGGATTTTGTCTCAGCCTTGTACACTGGTAAAGTATAGAAAGAAGTAGGTCAAGCTCTTCTCAAGACCGACTCAAGAGTATTTCTGTTTTTACTCGTTATTTCGCATGAAGTAAATTTTCTTTACAATGAATTAACTCTGTTAAAAACTGACAGTACGGTGTAGCAATCCCATAGGCTTTCCCTTTGCGAACAATTGCTCCATTGATATAATCAATTTCGGTTAAACGATGATTGGTTATTAAGTCCTGATACATCGATGGATGGTGCAAACCAATTGTTTCTCGATTATAACACGAGCGGATTTGTTGAAGAACTGCTTGTTTATCTAACGTAACTTGTTCCACTTCAGCGACTGCTAAAAATTCATTAACTATTTGTTGAACAATTTGATCTGCTTGCTCTGTTTCGCCAAAGTCTGCCATATTACAATCCAACAAAGTACATAAACCATTCATTGTTCCATTTACGCAAGCCTTCTTATAAATGGATGATAAAATATTCTCAGAATAACGTGCATTTAAGCCAGCGTTATTTAATACCTTAATGACTGCTTCTGCCGCTTGTTCACTTTGCGCTCCTAAATTTTGTAAATCAATCGAACCATTGCCAAATAATTTTACTTTGCCAGGTCCTTCTAACCCAGCGGTCCACATTGTGTTTCCTAATAAAATATTTTCGTAAGGCACGTATTTTTTGATAATATCTTCGTGACCAATTCCATTTAACAAGCATAAAACTTTCGTATTTTTATTAAGGAAATGTTCTAATGCTTCAAGCATTCCTTCCAGTTGCATTGCTTTTGTAAATAGGATAACTAAGTCTGCTGTAAAATCGATGCTTGCTACTTCTGTCTGAGGATAAATAGGAATTTTAGCGGTCACCACTTCGCCATTAAAATCAGCAACTAACCCGTTTTTTCTTATTGCTTCAATATGTTCTGGCCAACCATCAACAAAAATAACGTCATTTCCTGCTTGATGTAACATTAGTCCAAAGCGACTGCCCATAGCGCCAGCACCTGCGATAATAATCTTCATTTCTTTTCCTCCGTTCAATTTTTTATTTTTAGGTAAAAATCTGCTAAGAAAATCTCTATCTCTTACTTTTATAGCAATAAAAAGGCAAAACATATGTTATATTATAAGTGATCTATTTGTTATTTTTTATCCAAGCGCATTTATGTAAGCGCTTTTAAAAAGAAGGGGAGTTTCTGATGAATATTCAGCTTTTAAAGTACTTCATTGAAATTGTTAATACCCGCAGTTTATCGGCGGCCGCTCGCAATTTATTTGTCACCCAACCAACACTTTCTTTAGCATTGAAAAAAATGGAATCTGAGTTAGGCACAGCGTTGTTTGATCATTCTGATCAACCGTTTCAATTAACCGATACAGGTGTTTATTTATATGAACATGGCCAAGAAGTTGTTTTTCAATTCGATCAATTGGTAACAGATATTCGTGAAATGAACCAGAAACCAGTTAAAAAGCAATTGCGTTTAGGCTTAACTACTTTATTTGCTGTACAATTTATGAAAGAAATTTCACGATTTTTAACAACCCATCCACATGTGAATTTAATATTACAGCAAGATGGCTCGCCAAAATTACAAACGATGTTAGCAAATAAAGAAATTGATATGGGACTAATTTCTTTCCCAAATACCTTACCTGAAATTATTCATATTGAACCTTTAGAAACGACTACCAAAGGCTACCATGTTTATGTCGTGGTACCAGAATCAAATCCTCTCTCCCAATATGAAAAATTAACTTTTAAAGATTTGAAAGATCAACGATTTTCATCGTTAAGTGATAATTTTATGATTGGTCGCCTACTACTAGATCGGACTCGGAGCTTCGGTTATGAGCCGAATATCATTTTGCATAACGATGATTTACAAGTACTTCTTTATAGTTTACAAAAAAATAATTCGATTTGTTTGCTGCCGATTGAATATTATGAAGTGGGAAAAAGTCAGGGACTGAAATGGATTCCTTTAAAAGATAAGTTTGACTATTTCCCCATCGGCATTGCTTTGCGCCGCGATTTTAGTATGACAGAAGATGTTAGAGATTTTATACGAATCATTAAAGAAAATTAATGGATAGCCTAGCCTTGATAAGCAAAGACGACTTTACTATCATAAAGTTTCAACACTTTTTCAAATAAGAATTTTGAGAATAAACCCGCGACAATTGGAACAACAAACCAAGAAAAGAGTAAGGGTAAGATCCCTAAGCCCGCATCCAATGAAGCAAGTGGTCCCACGAGTCCAACCAAGCCAAATCCAGCCGATTGTGGGGTTCCTGAAATGTTGAATAGAACCACAGGAATTGCTGAAATAGTCGCTGTAAATAAACAAGGAATTAAAATAATTGGGTATTTAAATAAGTTAGGCATCATCATTTTCATGCCGCCCAAAGAGACAGCCAGTGTCACTCCCGATTGGTTGACATTCCAAGAATTAATCACAAGAACAACAGTTGTGGCTGCAATTCCCATTGCAGCAGCACCTGCAGACAAGCCATTCAACTGAATCGCCAAACCGATTGCCACAGTAGTGATTGGCGAAATAATCAGTGCAGCAAATGAACAAGCAATTAAAATACTCATGATAATTGGCTGGAAATCAGTAAAATTGTTAATCACTTTACCAATGGCGACCGTGATCTGTGTCACATATGGGTAAATCAACATGCCAAACAAGCCTGCACCTACTCCAATAACGATCGGTAAAGCAATGATTTCCACTGAACCGAATTTTTTATCGATGACTAATAAAAGTAAGACTGCAACAGAAGCGGTAATCATAATATTAATGATGTCACCAGTGCCTGCACCAATAAAGCCTTTCACTTCTGAATTAAATTTAATCACGCCAGAGCCAGCAAATGCTGCACCGCCAGCAATCATCATTTTCTGTGGCGTTAAGCCAAATTGAAAAGCAATCAGTCCACCAATAATTAAAGGGGTGGCTAGTTGGAAAATTTGCGCCGCATGAATAATCATTTCGATAATCTTGTATTCTGCAAAATATTTTAAAATGGCTCCTAATACAGCATTGGGAATTAAGGCGATAATGGTGCCGGAAGCTGTTCCAGCTAACACTTTGTTAAAAAATATTCTTGGGGTTAATTGAGCATCCAGTTTATCAGTGGGCATTTTCAACACTCCTATTGATTATTTTTGTTTTTTTAAAACAAGTTTGAGAATGATTGAACTTTCTGTTAGATAAAGAGCGGCCTCAAAGAAGAGCGCTTATTTCTTTGAGGCGCTTTTTATTTAACTAAAGCAAGGAACGATTTTTAATATACATCCGTATCCGCATTATATTTCGCTAAATTATCTTTAACATCTCGCAAGAACTTACCTGCTTGTTGTCCATCTAAAATTCGATGATCAATAGAAAGACATAAATTAACCATATCTGCCACTTTAAAGCCTCCATCTGCGGTTGGCACAAGGCGTTTATTAATTGACTCTACTTGTAATATCGCAGCTTGTGGATGGTTAATAATTCCCATCGATTGGACGGAACCTAGTGTTCCAGTATTATTAAGAGTAAAGGTCCCTCCTTGCATTTCTTTGCTTGCTAGCGTTCCTTGTCGGACTTCTTGTGCCAAGCGATTGATTTCTTTAGCTAGCCCTGCAATCGAATAGTTATCCGCTTGTTGAATCACTGGCACGTAAAGATGCTCGTCTGTCGTTACAGCTATGGATAAATTAACATCTTTATGATAAATAATTGAGCCATCATCCCAAGATGTATTGATTTTTGGATTTTTCTTTAACGCTTGAATGACTGCTTTGGCAAAAAATGGGAAGAAGCTTAGAGACAGGCCTTCTTGTTGTTTAAATTCATCTTTTAATGAATTTCTAAGTTGGACTAAGTTGGTCACATCCGCTTCCACCATTAACCAAGCGTGAGGGATTTCGTTGACACTTTGGACCATTTTTTTAGCAATTGCTTTACGTACAGGATCTGCAGAGACAATTTTATCTGTGGTTGTTTCAGTTGGACTAGCTGTTGCGGCGCTTTCATTTTGCGAAGCAACTGGCTCCTCTGAAATTGAAGGGCTAGTTCCTGGACTCACTGTTTTCTCAGGCGTTCTTGCCTGTGTTGGTGTAAAGTTTGTAACATCTTTTCTAGTAATTCGACCATCACGACCTGTCCCTGTAACTTGTGTTAAATCAATCTTTTTTTCTTGGGCAATTTTAAGGACTGCTGGGGAATAACGACCATTATTTTTTTGATGGGACGTCGCAGTGCTTGTTGTTTCAACCGTTTCATGTTCTTGTGCTTGTTCCGCACTTGCTTCTTTCACTGGTGCTAAAGTAGCTTCTTCTGTTTTTTCGGTTGTTTCTTCTGTCTCTAACGTCATCACCGCTGTTCCGATGGGCACATCTGTATCTAGAGAAATCAGAAATTCTTTTACTACACCATCAAAATCTGATGGGACTTCCGTGGTGACTTTATCAGAAACGACTTCCATTAAGGGATCATAACGTTTCACTGAATCTCCTGGTTTAACTAACCATTGGACAATGGCTGCCTCTGTGACACTTTCGCCTAGATGAGGCATTTTGATTTCTTTTGTGGCCATTTATTTTTTCCTCCTTGCTTCAATTAAAATTCTGCTAATTCTTTCATTGCTGCTAATACTTGCTCTTCATTGATTAAAAATTCTCTTTCTAAAGGTAATGCATAAGGCATGCTTGGACAATCAGGTCCTGCAAGTCGTTGAATCGGTGCATCTAAATCAAAGAGAGCATCTTCTGAAATCATTGCCGCAATTTCACTCATCACGCTGCCTTCTTTATTGTCTTCTGTTACGAGTAAAACCTTCCCTGTTTTCTTAGCTGCAGCTACTAATGTTTCGCGATCTAAAGGATATAATGAGCGAACATCGACGATTTCGGCATCAATTCCTTCAGCGGCTAGTTTTTCCGCCGCAGCTAAAGCTAATTGCAAGGTCATGCCGTAACTAATCACGGTTAAATCACTACCCGTTCTAACGACATTGGCTTTGTCAATTGGTACGATATAATCATCTGCAGGCACTTCATCTTTTAGTAGACGATATAAACGCTTATGTTCGTAAAAAATGACTGGATCATCGGAACGAATCGCTGCTTTAATCATCCCTTTTGCATCATAAGGATTAGAAGGGGTCACAACTCTTAATCCTGGTTGTCCACAAAAAACTTTTTCTGTAGACTGAGAATGATACAGTCCGCCACGAACACCGCCGCCATAAGGGGTCCGATAAACGATTGGCGCAGTCCAATCGCCTTTTGTTCTATAGCGCATTGTCCGAGCCTCTGATAACAATTGATTGGTTGCAGGCAAAATGTAATCCGCAAATTGAAATTCACCAATTGCGCGATAGCCCATTAAACCTAAGCCGACAGCTAAACCACCAATTAAGCCTTCTGTTAACGGTGTATTAAAACAACGCTCGTCACCGTATTTAGCAGCCAAGCCCTTTGTTACACCGAACACGCCGCCTTTGTCGCCGCCGACATCTTCTCCAAAAATAACTACTTTTTCATCACGAGCCATTTCTTCAGAAATTCCTAAGTTAATTGCTTCTAAATAAGTCATCTCAGCCATTATATTTCTTCTCCTCTTCTCTTATTTTGCATACACTTCTTCTAAAATTGATGTCGGTACAGGATCTGGCATTGCTTCTGCTTCATCCGTTGCTTGATTGATTTCTGCACGAATTTCTTCATCAATTTTGGCAATGTCTTCGTCTGTTAAATAGCCCTCTTCTAATAATTGTTTTTCAAAAAGCTTCACTGCATCGTTCTTTTTCATTTCTTCAATTTCTTCTTTTGAACGATAAACAGATTGATCATCGTCAGCGGAATGAGAAGTCAAGCGAGAAACCATTAATTCAATCAATTTTGGTCCTTTTTTCCCGCGAGCCGCTTTTACTGCTTCTTTAAATGCTAGATAGACTTCAGTAAAATCACTACCATCAACGGTTACACCTTCAAAGCCATAAGCTTTCGCGCGATCGGCCATTCGTTTATTGGCATACTGTTCTTCAATTGGGACAGAAATCGCATATTCATTATTTTCAACAACAAAAATGACTGGTAATTTTTTTACGCCTGCAAAGTTCATAGCTTCTTGGACTTCTCCTTGATTGGCAGAGCCTTCCCCAGTGGTGGTCAATGCAACAAAATCAGCTTTTTGAAGTTGCGCTGCATAACCAACACCTGTCGCTAATGGCATTTGTGTACTTACTGTTGAAGAGAAGGAAACAATATTATGCTCTTTTGAACCATAATGATTCGGCATTTGACGACCATGGGAAGAAGGATCCGCTTCTTTTCCAAAAGAACCCATTAAAATATCTTTGGAGGTCATGCCCCAAACCAAGCACGCGGTCATATCACGATAATACGGTAAAAAATAATCTTTTTGAGGATCAAAAGCCATCGCCATCGCTACTTGTGCAACTTCTGCCCCTTGACCAGAAATATTGAAAGAGGTCTTACCAATCCTTGTTAATTGCCACAACCGTTCGTCTAAACGACGTCCTCTTAGTACTTGACGATATGCCTGAATCAATTCTTCTTTTGATAAACCCGATTTTTTAAGCGTTTTCATTTTCATCAACCTTTCTCTATTTGTGAATCGCTAAGCCATAAGTATCTAAGGCTGCTTCTTGCAATACTTCTGTCATTGTTGGATGCGCATGGATTGCTTCACCAATTTCAATGGGCGCGGCATCTAAATACATGGCAGTACTTGCTTCGGCAATTAAATCCGTGACATGTGGCCCAATCATAGAAACCCCTAATAAATCATCGGTCTTCTTGTCACGAATTACTTCTATAAAGCCATCTGTTTCTCCATAAACAAGTGATTTACCATTACCATTAAAATTAAAGGTACCAATCACTACTTCTTTATCTGCTGGTAAAGTTTCTCTAGTATAGCCGACACTTGCTATTTCAGGATTTGTATAAACACCTCGAGGCACGTTTGTATAATTTAAAGGTTCAACTGTCTCGCCTAAAAGATGCTGAACAGCTAACTCTCCTTCTTTCATAGCCACATGTGCTAGTTGGAGTGTATCGATACAATCACCGATCGCATAAATATGTCCTTCTGTGGTTTGATAAAATTCATTTACTTCAATGCCTTTGTCAGTATATTTCACTGAGGTATTCTGTAACCCTAACTTATTGATATTGGGTTGACGCCCAATTGCTACCATGACTTTGTCAACAGCGAGGCTTTCTTGTCCTGCAACTTCTATTTGAACCTTCTGCCCGGTAACTTTCGCTTCTTGGACTTTGCTACCTAATAAAATGTTAATTCCTCGTTGCTCTAAACGTTTCTTTAATTCTTTAGAAATTGTTGCACTCTCATTTATAAGTAACCGATCCAAAAATTCAATGATAGTTACGTTGACACCTAAGCTATTTAATAAAGAAGCCCACTCGACACCAATAACGCCACCACCAATAATTGCAATTGATTCTGGTAGCTCTTCTAATTCAAGCATCCCATCAGAAGATAAGATAAATTCTTCATCCAGTGGCAAATTAGGTAACGTTTTAGGACTAGAACCTGTCGCAATAATGACATTTTTAGGAACGATAATTTCTTCTTCCCGTGTTGGATCATTAAACGTAACTGCCACTGCGCCAGAGACTGGTGAAAAAATAGAGGGACCTAAAATCGCACCTTCGCCTGCTAAAATTTTGATTTTATTTTTTTTGCATAAGCCTTCAACACCTTTGTGTAACTGCTCAATAATTCCTTCTTTCCGTTGTTGTATTTTAGAAAAATCAATGGACGCTGCCTCTGTTTCAATCCCAAAAGAAGCCGCTTGTTTTAAGGTATCAAAAACCTCTGCGCTTCTTAATAAAGCTTTTGTAGGGATACAGCCTTTGTGCAAACAAGTGCCACCTAATTTGTATTTTTCAACAATTGTGACGTTTAGCCCTTTTTGTGCGGCTCGAATTGCTGCTACATAGCCTCCTGTTCCGCCACCTAAAATCAGTAAATCTGTTTGTTCCGCCATTTTGATCACTCCTGCTCAATTTTTGCTTCACTATAATTTAAAGCTTGTTCTTCCCCTGTTAATACTCGATTGACGCCTTCATATAAAGCAGCCATCTCCATTTCACCTGGGTAAACCTTAATTGGTGCAATCCAAGTGATTTTTTGACTAATTTCTTGAACAACGGTTTGCGAGTAGGCTGCGCCCCCTGTTAAAATAATTGCATCAATTGCGCCTTCAAGAACCACTGCCATCTCGCCAATACTTTTTGCGATTTGGTAACACATTCCTTTTAAATAGTAATTTGCTGTTTGATCACCTGCAGCTATTTGTGCTTGGATATGCCGTAAATCTGTTTCACCTAGGTATGATTTAAGGCCGCTATTACCCGCAATTAGCTTTTTCACTTGGCTAATCGTTAACTCCTGTTCAAGTATCCATTGCGCAAATTCAACGAGCGGTAAGGCACCACTGCGTTCTGGCGTATAAGGACCTTCACCATCAAGCCCATTTACCACATCCACCATGCGGCCTTTTTGATGCGCCCCCAAGCTAATGCCCCCACCTAAATGAACAACGATAAAATTGCTTTGCTCATATGTTTTCCCTAAATCCTCAGCGATTTTTCGAGCGACCGCTTTTTGATTTAAGGCGTGACCAACGCTACGCCGGTGAATGCCTTTTAATCCGGAAATCCTGGCTAATGGCTGTAGCTCATCTACAACAACAGGATCGACAATAAAGGCTGGCACGTGATATTTTTCTGCAAACTCATTAGCTAAAATCGCCCCTAAATTTGAAGCATGGGTATTAAAGCGTTCTGTCCGCAAGTCTTCTAGCATTTGTTGATCGACAAGATACGTACCGCCAGGAATAGGCTTAAGCAAACCACCACGCCCTACGACAGCGGCTAATTGTGTGATGTTATGTGTTTCTAAAAATTCCGCGATCATTTGTTTTCGAAATGGTGTTTGACTGACAACATTTTCAAAAGGTGCCAATTCTTGGACGCTATGTCTAAGCGTTTCTTCCGCCAAGCAATCATGATTAGCAAAAAGCGCTAACTTAGTGGAGGTCGAGCCAGGATTAATAACCAATACTGTTTCCATTGTTTTCTGCTCCTTTTTTTAAACTTGTCTCATGGCAAATCTTAATGAATGGAATTTGCTTTCTGTCGAATCGCTTCTAGATGTTAAAACGACTGGGACTTTTGTGCCAACAATCGTTCCTCCCACCTTGGCGTGCCCAAACAAGGTTAATGATTTGTATAAACAATTTCCAACATCAATAGTTGGAACCACTAAAATATCTGCATCCCCCATGATAGGACCGCTGTAACGTTTATGCGCAACCGCTTCTTCAGAGGTCGCTAAATCAAGCGAAAGTGGACCAAAAACCGTAGCCTCTTGTTGATTATTAAAATGTGCCGTGACTTCTTTTGCTAAAACAGACGAAGGTATTTTAGGATTGAAATTTTCCGCTGCGCTTAACAAAGCAATTTTCGGGTGGTGCAGTCCCAATTTTTGGGCGACTTCTTTAGCATTTTCAACAATTTCAATGAGGGTCGCTTGAGTGGGGGCGATATTCATCGCACAATCGGTTAACAAGAAGGTTTTTCCCGCAGGCAGCTCCACCATTGCTACATGGGAAAGAATCGGTTTATTTTTTAATTGATGCTCACTTTTCAACATTTCTTTTAGTAATGTGTGGGTCTGAATAATTCCTTTCAATAAAATTTGTGCTTGACCGGTTGCAACTAAACTGACAGCTTCCTGTGCTACCGCGGCCTCATTTGAGCAATGAACATATTTCCAGAGATTTTCAGTATCAAGATTTTCATTTGTATCAAATACAATAAACTGCAACGGTTGCTCGGCTTCTTTTAGCGCTTTTTTAACTAGCTGTAAAATCTCTGGTTGTGAACCTCCTGCAATTGAAACAGTGATCATTTTCTCACCTCATTTTTCTTCTTTACACTTTAAATCTACCTCAGTATGTAAGCGCATACAAATTGTTAATTTTTATGTCCTTATTAATATTTTTTATAGAGAAGGAAAAGCTTAGTAAATCAAGCTTTTCTTTCTCTAAACAATTGTTATCTAATTTACTTTTCATGAAAAAACTTCTTTTCTAAGAATGAAAGGAAAACTTATGCTTCGGCACAGCTGTTTATTTATGTCAGATTCTAAAGCATGTTATACTTTAGATACTTATTTTTAGGAGGAATTAAATGGCACTACTACTATTCTTTTTGTTTATCGCCCTACTAGGATTTGGTATATTAAAAATTAATAACCGCAGTATCCTCGGCGGTATCACTCTGGCTTCTGGCACCTTATTGTCATTAGTCACCTTACTATTTATCGGACTAGACAAAATTTATTTACATTTTAAGAATGGCGACCTAATTACTTTGGCCATTGCTTATCTATTAATTCCCGCTGTGTTTATCGGCATTTGCCTTTACTTTATTTTTAACTCACGTACGATGCAAACGAAAGAAGGCAAAAGTGTCACGGCTGAATTGTCGGCGGGCTTAGGGCTGAACTTATTAATTGCTTTACCAGCCTTTCTATATTTATTATCAGTTGGCACAGCGCAAATACCTTATATGCTTTTTCTGTTCTTACTTTTTCTATTGTTAATGGATCTTTTGCTGACCTTTCTATTTGCTGCTTACGTCTTGTATTCATGGATGTACCAAATGATTCCTTTAAAAAAAGCGGTTGATTATATCATTGTTTTAGGTTCGGGAATTCGTAGCGAGGAAGTACCTCCACTTTTGAAGAGTCGGTTAGATAAAGGGATTGAATATTATGAAAAAAATCCCACCGCTAAATTTGTAGTCAGCGGTGGTCAAGGTCCTGACGAACCTGTGGCCGAAGCTTTCGCAATGAAAAAATATTTGCTTTCACAAAATATTCCTGCAGAAGCAATTTTGATGGAGGACCAATCCACAACCACTTATGAAAATATGTTGTTTTCTAAAGCAATAATTCAGGCAGATTGGCAAAAGATGCCGTCTGATTCTAAACAACCCTCTGTTATTTTTTCAACAAATAACTATCATGTCTTACGAGGAGCTATGTATGCCCATCGTGTCGGCTTAAAAGCTGAAGGTGTCGGGGCGCCAACTGCCTTATATTTTTTACCAACTGCTCTAATCCGAGAATACATTGCCTTACTGGTTCATGATAAGCGAATTGTGCTTTTTGTTTTTCTACTTGTCACTCTTCTTTTAGGAATCAGTATCTTACCCATCTAAAAAAACAGCGACTCACATTTTTGTGAGTCGCTGTTTTTATTCTTTTAATATAAAAAGGTTTAATGAACGTAATTGGCTATCAATGCAATCAGCCATAAATGAAGCGGATAGAATCCGTAAAATAAATATTTGAAAAATGGTGCTTTGCTCCCTCTCTCACCATTGTAAAGCGATATAAATGGTAACACAGTGATAAACATAAAATCAGAATTATAAGCTAACATTTCAATTGTCGTTGGCCAATCTCCCAACCATTGAAAACTTGTAACTAAGAAAAAGAGCGCTAATGCACCATATAAACAGTTCCGTAAGACAAGTCTCTTTCTGGCTAAATACGTAATCAACATAAAAGGTAACATCACAATGCCACCTTCAGCAAACATTGCTCCTGTTCCTAAAATTGCTAATATACTAATCAATAAAACAATTTTTAAACTGATTTTTGGCATCTCTAGCATCGCTTTTGTCACAATTAACATACTGACACCAAGGGCTAAGGTGAAGAAAATATTGTTGTGAACAGCGACAGCTGGATTATTCACTAAATGATTTAGCAGCGTATTTCCAACAAACATGATTGCTGCCCAAATATACAAACGACCATTGTAACGATAAACATTCCGTGTATAGTTGAACCCTTCTACAGCCATGTAACCAAAAAACACACCGACACAACGAGTAATTACATGAAAAATCAGTGCCCATTCTGGCGGAACAAAATAACTAATATGGTCAAGAACCATTAACCCCATCATCAATAACTTTAAGCGATTTGCGTTCATGAATCGTCTCCTTTATTTTTTCTACAGAAACTATCATATCTTTTTATATAACAGAAAACAACGAACATTCTTGTTAGATTCAACCATTCTTTTTGTCACTTTCGTTAAACCTGGTATCGCAAAGATAAATCTTCAAATAAATAATGTTGGTATTTAAATTGTTCAAAATGAATTTTTCGAATTTCTTGCTTAATGGCTATTAAGCATTCATCGACCGTCATCAATGATTCTTCTTTCAGAAGCGCCTCTTCTATTAATAATTTGCATTGGCAATCAATAAAAGTTGACTATAGAATGTGTAAAATGTTTCTTTATTTAATTTTTCAATCAAATTTTTAGCTTGATTCTGCAACTTTTGATAACATTTGGTCAATTTTTGATAATCCATTAAATCAACTAACTGACCTTGTTTTAACATGTTACTAAAGTCTAAATCCCAAAGCATTTCTTTAGTCGGCTGTTGCAATAAATAATACATAGAATGACTACTAATAATTTCAGTGGTCGGTTCTTCAATTGTTTCATAAAAAGTCACAAAATATTCTCGCTCAATCACAGTAATAATTTCTTCTTCTGAAAGCTCACAATCTTCTAAATTTTGATAGAATATCAATAATTTAATCCGCTCATCTATTTTATTCAGCGAAGCGACTAATTCAGGAAAAAGAACCGACTGACAATTCTCTACTAATTCTCTTGCCTTATTTTGTTCATTTTTATAAAAGTTGTATAACTTTTTCCGCTGTTTTAACGAGTTTAATAAGTTATCGGGTATATTCCAGTAATATTGTTTCTTCATAGCATTCCCACTCTTCTTTTTTATGTACAATTTTACAAAATTGGTCTTAGCCAATTTCGTCTCTAGTTATTCTATCAAAAAAGTGACGCTTTTTTACTGACAATAATTACTCGTTTTACGCCCAAAAAGTGAAAACTCAGCTGTTAAGTAATTATTGGGGCTTGTTTCTCGCGGGCCGAAAAAACTTTTTCCTTTTAAAAGTCCAGAAAAAGACCTACACTAGAGATAGACAAACGTTGGAGGGATTTAAATGGATTTACACTTAACGAATAAATTAGCATTAATTACTGGTTCAACCAAAGGAATTGGCAAAGCAATTGCGATTGAAATGGCTCGCGAAGGGACCGATGTCATTATCAATGGGCGTAATGAAGCCGAAGTAATCAAAGTTGTTGAAGAAATACAAACAATGTTTCCAGACACTCATCCTCAAGCAGGGACTGCCGATATTTCCATTGAAAGTCAACGAGCTACTTTACTTGAAAAATTCCCTAAAGTCGACATTTTAGTGAACAATATGGGGATTTTTGAGCCAATGGAATACTGGGACATCGATGACGCCACTTGGGAAAAATTTTTTACTGTGAATGTGTTGTCAGGCAATGCATTAGCAAAAGCTTATCTACCTAAAATGCTTGCACAAGATTTTGGTCGCATTATTTTCATCGCTAGCGAAGAAGCGGTGATGCCTTCTGGCGAAATGCCCCAATATAGCATGACAAAAACGATGAATCTTTCCTTAGCTAAAAGTTTATCCAACTTAACTGTCGGCACACATGTCACCGTTAACACGGTTATGCCTGGCTCAACCCTTACCGAAGGTGTAGAAAAAATGTTGGAAGATATGTACGCTGATTCAGACATTCCCAAAGAGGATTGGGAAAAAGATTTCATGAAAAATCATCGTTCTCGTTCACAAATCCAACGGCTCATTCGACCAGAAGAAATTGGTCGTTTTGTTACCTTTGTGGCCAGCCCAGATTCTTCTTCTTTCTCAGGAGAAGCCTTAAGAATCGATGGCGGCTTAGTTCCAACAATCTTCTAAAATAAACAAAAAAGACAGCCAGCAAAAATTCACATTTTTTGCTGGCTGTCTTTTTAAGCATATTAATTGATTACTTACCAAAAGTAAGTTATATTTATCTCGAATTCGAAATAAAAAGAGGTGAAACAATGACCCAACAGCAAGAAGCTTTAAAAGCCTATATCGGTTTATTAAGAACCAGCCATCGACTAGAGCAACTTGCCAAGCAAGATGTTACTTGTTATGACTTAAACATTACAGAATTTTCAGTATTAGAGCTGTTACTCCATAAAGGTCCTCAGACCATCCAAAAAATCAAGGAGAAAATTTTAATCGCTAGCAGTAGCACCACTTATGTTATTGACCAATTACATAAAAAAGGCTATGTAACGCGCACTCCCAGTGAAAAAGACCGACGCATTACTTACGTCGAATTAACAGAAGCTGGAAAAACATTAATTAAAGAAATTTTCCCGACGCATGCAAAGCGAATTGCAGAAGCATTTGAACAACTCTCTTCCGAAGAATTAACACTTCTTCAAAAAACTTTACGAAAAATAACAAATGAAACGAAATGAGGAAATAATGATGAAAAAAGAAGATCAATTATTAGGAATCCACCACGTTACAGCTATGACAAGTGATGCAGAAAAAAACTATCACTTCTTTACAGATGTTTTAGGGATGTGTTTAGTCAAAAAAACAGTGAATCAAGATGATATCTATACTTACCATACCTATTTTGCTGATGATTTGGGTACACCAGGTACAACCATGACCTTTTTCGATTTTCCCAATAACCCTAAAGGATTAAAAGGAACCAATACAATTTCAAGAACAGGGTTCCGGGTTCCTTCAGATGCAGCTTTGACTTATTATGAAAATCGCTTCAATGAATTTGCTGTCAAACACACAGGCATTTCTGAAGAATTCGGGAAAAAAGTCCTTCGCTTTTGGGATTTTGATGATCAAGCGTATCAATTAATCTCTGATGAATTAAATCAGGGCGTTGCAGCGGGCACCCCTTGGAAAAAAGGACCTGTTCCAACAGAATTTGCGATTTATGGCTTAGGACCTGTCGAAATAGCTATTTCCTATTTTCATGAATTCAAAGAAGTCTTTGAAGAAATTCTAGGCTTTCACGTAGTGGCACAAGAAGGCAATCGCTATTTACTAGAAGTTGGCCAAGGTGGCAATGGTGCCCAAGTCATTTTGGTAGACGATGATACTAGCTCACAAGCACAACAAGGATATGGTGAAGTACATCACGTTGCATTCCGCTTAGCGGATCGCAAATCACTTGGGACTTGGCAAGCGCTCTTTGATCATTTAGGCTTACAAAACTCTGGCTATGTCGATCGTTATTACTTTGAATCATTGTATGTTCGTATTGGGCATATTTTAGTCGAATTAGCCACCGATGAACCAGGATTTATGGGGGATGAACCTTACGAAACATTAGGAGAAAAGTTATCTCTTGCGCCATTTTTAGAAAACCGTCGTGAGTATATTGAGAGTGTTATCAAGCCTTTCAATACAAAACGAGCCTAAGGAGGAAAAAACATGCATTCAATTTTTAAAAAAGGACATCCTGAAGCACCTGTCTTTGTGCTACTTCACGGTACAGGTGGTGATGAAACATCTCTCCTACCAATTGCCCAAGAACTAAATAAACAAGCTACTGTGCTAAGTATTCGTGGTGATGTTTCAGAAAATGGAATGAATCGTTATTTTAAGCGCCTAGCGGAAGGTCATTATGACTTAGAAGATCTAGAAAAACGCGGCGAGGCGCTTCATAAGTTTATTCAACAAGCCGCTAACGAGCATCAATTTTCATTGGATAAAATTATTTTTATTGGCTATTCAAATGGGGCCAATATCGCTATTCAATTATTGCTTACTCATCCCGACAGCTACCATCAAGCTGTCCTCTATCATCCCATGTTTCCTGTTGAATTGACCAATCAACCAGACTTGACCGACACTTCTGTTTTATTATCTCTAGGAGAGCATGACCCGATTGTCCCACTTCCTGAGAGTATGCGTGTGATTCAACTATTTCAGAATCATGGAGCAACCGTACAAGAGGTTTGGACACAAAGTCATCAATTAACTTATCAAGAAATTAAGGAAACACAAACTTGGTTGGCACATCTGTCCTCTTAACAAAAAGTGGGTCCTAAGTCGAAATGACTTAGAACCCACTTTTTCTATTTTAAGATAATTCACTGTCTGAGCTTCTTTTTATTCTGCCATTTGAACAACTATTTTACCAACTGCATGGTGCGTTTCACTGAGTGCATGTGCATCATAAATCCCTTGTCTAGAAAAAGGGAAAACTTCACCAATAATTGATTTCACTTTTCCAGCTGCCATCAAATCAGCAATTTTTTGTAATTGTTCTCCATTTGGTTGAAGCCAAATACTTTCAGCAGAAATATTTTTTTCGGCTGCCAATTGTTTATCTTCAATGCCCACAATTGAAACAAGACGACCGGTGTTTGGTTTTAAGACGGCAAAACTATTTTTTTGAACCTCACCACCCATTGTATCAAAGACCAAATCAACATCAGCTAATACCTCTGCAAAATTCGTTGTATGATAATCAATCACTTCATCTGCACCAATTTTTCTCAGTAAGGCATGATTTTTTGCGCTAGCGGTCGTGATGACATGTGCGCCCGCTTCTTTTGCTAGTTGAATCGCATAAGTACCGACCCCACCTGCACCAGCATGAATTAAAACAGTTTCTCCTTCTTTAAGGTGACCATGATCAAACAATGCTTGCCAAGCGGTTAAACCAGCCAACGGAACGGCAGCCGCTTCTTCAAAGCTAATTGTTTCAGGGATTTTTGCTAATAAATGATCATCCACAATCGTTACTTCTGCATAGGTGCCAAAACGAGTAGTTTCAGGACGAGCAAAAACTTTATCGCCAACTTGCCAATCCGTTACTTGACTCCCCACCTCTGTAATCACACCAGCGACATCCCAACCAAGAATAATCGGAAAGGACCAATCAAACATCTGTTTTAAATATCCTTCACGCAATTTCCAATCAATCGGATTAATTGATGTCGCGTATTCTTTTACCAACACTTGATGTTCCGATAATTTCGGTAGTGTTACTTCTGCTTCTTCAAGTACCTCTTTACTTCCGTACTGATTAATCACAACAGCTTTCATAAACCAACTTCCTCTCATTTGTTTCATTTTTCACACTTTTAGTATACGCCTATTGCCTTCTTTTTATATAAGAATATGCTTTAGTTAAATTGAGAGAAAGTAGCTGTTTTTAGTCTATTATTCATAACGTAAAGATTCAATTGGATCTAATTTTGCTGCTCTTCGAGCTGGTAAAGTTCCTGCTAAAAAAGCAATAAACATAATAACTAAGATAATCGTTAGTGAAGATGGCAATGAAAATTGAATTAATTTAAATCCTGTTAAAGCCTTTAAAAAAGAATCCGTTGCCAAACGATTAACTAAATTTCCAACCCCAACAGCTCCTAAAATGCCTAATATTGAGCCAAAAAAGCCAATTAAAGCCGCCTCAACACTAAAAATTGTAAAGACTTTCCCATTGCTAAGTCCCATGGCTTTCATTAAACCAATTTCTCGCGTTCTTTCTTGGACAGACATATACAGCGTGTTAATAATGCCAAAGCTTGCAGCTAACAAGGCAATTGCACCAAACATGGTTAAGACACCAGTGATTGCATTGATTATATTACGAATCATGCCAATTTCATCTTCGACAGTAGTCGCTAAATAGCCAGCTTTGTCTAAATCTTTTTTGATGTCCTTAATCTGCTCTGGCGTGCTGTCTTTTTTAACTTCAGCAATAATCATCGCGTATTGATTTTTTAAATGTTCTGGAAGATCTGCTTGATTGATTGAGACAACTTTATCAATCAATGCTTTATTCATCAGCGAGAGCCCATTTTGAATGACACTGGCATTTCTAACGCCAACAATTTTTGCTTCAATAACTTGCTCTTGTCCTTTCAAGGAACTTGAGATACCTAATTGAACTGTTTCCCCCACGGCAGCTTTACTAGATGTATAGCCGAGCGCTTTTACATATTCTGGTGACAAATTAATTTCGAAGTCCTGGCTCGTTTGCGAAACTTTACGGCCAGCCGCTAAATCAATGGTCATCTCATCTAGCGCAGAAGTTGCTGAAAATACATATTTATGCTTATCTGCTCCTTTTATATAATCGATAGCAACGGATTTCATTGGTTCCACTGATGTAACATCCGAGATTTTTTTAATCTTCTCAATATCTTTTTCAGCAAGCATACTTTGTTGTTGAATCGTACTGGTTTTTTTCTCTGGATTATATTTACTTGGTTCTGTTCCGTTACCAACATTCATCTCCATTTTTGGCTGAATAAATAACTGATTTGCACCACCGACACTGCCGACTTGTTTGTCAATATAATCATTTACACCAATATTGACTCCTGTAGTTAAAGCTATGGTAAATGCTCCAATAAAGATTGCAATAATGGTCAATACGGTTCGACCTTTATTACGCATTAAATTGGTACTAGCTGATTTTAAAATATCTCTAAATTTCATTTACTCATCTCCTCCTACAATCAAGCCGTCTCGAACATGAACTTGCCGATCACAACGTGCTGCTAAGTCTGGATCATGTGTCACAATAATTAAGGTAATTCCTTTATTTTTATTTAAATCAAATAACAATTCTTCAATTTTCTTCCCAGTGGCAGAATCTAAATTCCCTGTAGGTTCATCTGCAAAAATAATTTGCGGATTATTAACTAAAGCACGCGCTATACATACCCGTTGTTTTTGGCCACCAGATAAATTATTCGCTTTATTTTGAACTTTATCTTCCAAACCGACTGCTTTTAACGCATCTAAAGCCATCTTTTTCCTCTTGCTACCGGAAATCCCACCGATTTTTAATGGTAAAAGAACATTATTTAAAACTGTATCCTTGGCATTCATAAAGAATTGTTGAAAAACAAAACCAAATTCTTCATTTCTCGTTTTATTCAGCACTTTCTTTCTAATACTAGTAACATTTTTACCATTTAAATAAATATCTCCTGAAGTTGGTTGATCTAGCAATGCCAAAATGTGCATAAATGTTGATTTCCCAGAGCCACTTTTACCAATTATGGCCACAGATTCACCTTTTTCAACTTTTAAATCAACACCTTTTAACGCATCAAATTTTGTTTCGTTCTTTCCATAACTTTTTTTGATATTTTTTGCTTCAATTACCGCCATGTTACCCCTCCATTTTTCATTCTTTGTCGTTTACTTATTTACAAAGTTTTTTACTCTTTTCATACTCCTTTCTTCTCTTTCTATTTTGACGGAAGCCCTTTCCTTTGTCATGGTACTTCCGATGTATCTCTCAATTAAAACAATAAGAACATGTTCCAAATTCACCTCATTGAACATGTTCTTATTAATTAGTTATGCATTTACACGTTTAATTTCACGATGTTTATTCAATAAATAGGCCAAACCAAGATTAATGCCCACAAAGCAACTGATTGTTAGAAAAAGTGGCAGGACAGTAAAACCAGTGGATTGATAACCAACCATTGTTTGCAAGATGTGGAGCATTCTCAGGCGCATTGGTGCCCCCCCTAATTGTGCAATCGTGCCCAGTAAAATAGGAATCATTAATAACAGCAATAAAACAATGAGTTTTTTTACGCCATCTATCCGATCATTAAAGACACCTGCTAACAAGCCAAGTGAGCCGCTAAGCATTAGTAAGATAAAAAAGAGCAACCATGACATGAAAAAGTTTCCTTGCGCATAGACATCAATTAATTTCATTGATAATTGAAAATGAGAAATGAAATTGCCGCTAAATACTTTAATCAGTACAAGTACAGCCAAGGATCCAACCAAAGATAAAATAGCATTACTTACAAAATTCACCAAAAAAATTGTCCAGCGGGAAAGCCCGTTTTGAATAAACAGTTTAAAATGTGTGTTTACCCCTAAAAATGATAGTATCCCCATAAAAACCAGACAAGGAATTACTGCATCAGAGCTGACAGTATTTACGTCGTTAGAAAAGAGCAACCCAATAAGAGGAAAAAGAATGCCGAACAAAGCATAAATGCCAAAATAAATTGCTAAAGAACGGGCTTGATAAATAACACGATACTGCAAAGCTGTTTTAAATTTCGCGAATTGTAAAATTAAGTTAGAAAAATAAAAAGGCATTTATGGTACACTCAAATTGTATTTCCGACGAAAGAAAACAAAGGAGTGTAACCATAAATGACCTACAAACATCTTACCATAGACGAACTGACAATGATAGAATCATATTATCTTCAACATAATAAACCGGTTGAAATCGCTAACCGAATGGGACGTGCTATACAAACTATTTATAATGTAGTCAATAAGTTCAAGCAAGGCAAGACTGCTCTTGATTATTGGCACCAGTATAAAGAAAATAAGAAAAAATGTGGTAGAAAAGTCATTCAATTACCTGCTCATGAAGTAGATTACATTAAAGAGAAAGTCACTCTTGGTTGGACGCCTGACGTCATTATCGGGCGAAAAGAAAGGCCTGTTTCATGCGGTATGAGAACACTTTATCGTTTATTTTCTAAAGGGATATTTGATATTGACACACTACCGATGAAAGGTAAAAGAAAACCCAATGGCCATCAGGAAAAACGGGGAAAACAACAATATCAGCGCTCAATCCATGATCGACCTGATAATTATCCTGATTTCAATTCTGAGTTTGGTCACCTTGAAGGTGATACGATCGTTGGCATTCATCATAAAAGTGCCGTCATTACTTTAGTTGAAAGATTATCTAAAGTCATTATCACGATTAAACCCAACGGCCGTAAGGCATTAGATATTGAAACCGCCCTTAATCAATGGTTTTCTCGCTTCCCTAAAAACTTCTTTAAATCTATTACGTTTGACTGTGGAAAAGAATTTTCTAACTGGAAAGCCATTAGTAACCAACACGATATTGATATATATTTTGCGGACCCTGGAACACCTTCTCAACGCCCATTAAACGAGAATTCTAACGGGATTCTGCGTCGTAATGGACTGCCGAAATCAATGGATTTTAGAGAAGTGAATCAGACATTTATTTCCAGTGTCAGCAATCAACGTAATCATATTCCAAGAAAATCATTGAATTACAGAACACCAATTGAGATATTTTTGAGCTATGTACAAGAAGCATTTTATTCTAACTTAATTTGACAAATCATATTTCATTTTACTTTTCCTTCTTTCTATTGGTTAATTGCACAAAATATGTTTGTAAATTTAGCGGCGCAATTTGAACCTCTGCTTTTTCAGTCGGCAAGTCGCCGTACACGTAAGCCGTAACTGCCCCACCTAAAGTGTCCATGCCTAAGATTTCCAATGACTGAGTATAGCGCTCTACTTGTTCTTTCGGCCCAGAAACAATGCGACCGTTTTTCAAAATTGTTTCAATAGATTCTGCGCGAATCAATTTTCCTTGATCAATGATGATAATATCTTCTAATAAATTCGCAATTTCTTCAATCAAATGGGTAGAAATCACAAACGTACGGGGACGTTCTTGGTATGTCTCAATTAAATAAGTATAAAATAATTCCCGATGATTGGCGTCTAAACCTAAGACTGGCTCATCTAAAAAAATATACTCACAGGGGACGGATAGCGCCACTATTAGTTTAGCAATACTCCGATAACCAGTTGATAATTTTTTGAATGTCTTTTTACTATCTAAACCAAAATCGCTTAACATTTGTTCGGCCAAAGACCAGTCAAAGGATCCATAAAAACCTTCAGTCGTTTTAAAAATATCTTTAATTTTTAACTGAGGAGGAAACAAATTATCTTCACTCATTAAGTAAATATGAGTCAAAGCAGCCTCATTATCGGTCACTGTTTCTCCCGCCAATTTAACGGAACCTGAAGTGGCAAAACTTCGATTATTTATGATATTTAATAACGTACTTTTACCAGCCCCGTTTCTGCCTAAGAGCCCATAAATCGTTTCTTTTTCAAAAGTAATTGAAATATTATCTAGTGCTTTTTTTTGATGATATTTTTTACTTACTGATTCCACCCGCAAACTCATGCTTCATACCCTCTTTCAATTAGTTGTTTTAATTGTTCAGCTGTAATCCCTAATTTTTTAGCTTCTGCGACAACTTCTAAGACTTCTTTATTTAAAAATTCTTCTTTCCGTGCACTTCTTACTCTCTCTTGAGCGCCTGGTAAAACAAACATGCCAATCCCCCGTTTCTTTTCAATCAACTGTCGTTCTACTAATAAATTCATTCCTTTTAAAACGGTGGCTGGATTGATTTGATAACTTTTTGATATTTCTGTGGTTGAGGGAATTTGTTCGCCTTCTAAGTAAGCGCCATTAAAAATTCCTTCGGCAATCTGATCGGCTACTTGCTGAAATAAAGGCTTTTCCCCCGAAAAATTAAATTCCATTTTTACACCTCACTTAAATGGTTAACTACTTATGTAACTAACTATATATCCTAGAAATTCTTTTGTCAATAAAAAAAACATTGTTTCCAAAGAAATTTTTCTTTGAAAACAATGGCGATACTTTTGAGTTTATTGAATGATTTCGTTCTTATAGGGTTCCATTGTATAACAATTCATCGGTTGTTTCGTTGACAATTTTTAAGCGATTTTGTTTTTTTATCAAAATACTTTTATAGGTCGTTCCTGTAGCCTTTTCTTCCATCACAAGAATGCGTTTATACTCATTATCAGTGACTTTCTTAATCGTTGTTTGATTTAAGGACGGGATTTTTTCTTTTAGCGTTTTTTCTTCCGCCAGACCTTTTAAGATTTCTGATTCTGTAGTGGAACTTGTGGATTTACTAGAATCGCTTGATACACCTTCGTTATTAGACGCACTTTCAGATGACTTGCGACTTGATTCGGTTACTTTAGACTGTGATGATTCACTGGTATTGGTTGAATTCATTTGGGTTTGAGTTTGGTTTCCACATGCACCAATTAGCAACCCAACGCCTAAGATAGAGCTTGCTAAAATAGTTTTTCTAATCATTTGCATGACCTCCTACATCTATCATTACTTTAACCTTAACATTTTTCAGCTAAGAGAACAATTTTTCAGATTAGAAAAGACCACTAGTCGTTATTTAAATAAACGAACTAGTGGTCTTACTTATTTAGGAATGATCTTCATATGAGTGAGTGGGTAATAAACAAATTGTGCTTTCCCTAAGATTTGATCTGCATGTATTGCACCAAAAGAACGGCTGTCTTTGGACATACGGCGATTATCACCAAGCACAAAATAGCTATCTTTAGGTAATTTTTCTTGCATTAACAATTCTTTTGAATCAAAATTCGTAGTGTAAGGCATCGTTTCATGATCTTTTTTTCTGTTTTTAGTTAAATACGGTTCAGCGATTGGCTGATTATTGACATATAATTGATCGTTTTCGTAACGCACAGCTTCTCCTGGTAAACCAATCACACGTTTAATCAGAATCGATCCTGTGTCTGTTTTAAAGACCACCACATCAAACCGTTTAATGGCGGAGAATTTTTCCATCACAATCATATCTCCTTGATTCAAGGTTTTTTGCATAGAATGGCCATCCACCCGAACAGGAATCAGGAAAAATCCTCTTAAAATAAAAACGGCTACGATTGCTGGTACTAAGATTTTCAGAAAGTACATTAAATACCCAACATAATCACGTTTCTTCTTCAACTTCGTGCCACCTTTTTTCTAGTTTTTTTGAATTTCTTTGACTGCTGTATCGTAGGCAGCGTCATTTTCAAGAATTAATTTACCTAAAGTGGCTTCAATTTTTGTGGCTGTTTCATTGTCGATTTCTCCAGTTACAGGCAAGCCATTTTTCTGTTGAAGATCGCTAACCGCTGCTTTTGTTTCTGCGGTGTAGTTTGCATTGTTTTCATCAACAAGATACGCTAATACAGCTAAAATAGCATTTAAGTTCTGAATATCTTCAGATTGATCTCCTTCTTTTAGCGTTTTATCGCGAGGAATCAATTTTAAATAGGCATACTCTGGGTAATCAGCTTTGATGGTTGGTTCAATTCCTTTTTCGTTGATCCATTCGCCTTTTGGTGTTAACCATTTTAAAACAGTCAATTTTATTTCGGTTTGGTCATTTAAATCCTTCACCGTTTGGACCGTTCCTTTGCCAAATGTTTTCGTTCCAATTAATGGGACATTCGCAGATTCATGCAGTGCTGCAGCAAAAATTTCGGATGCACTGGCACTATTGCCATCAATGATAACTGCAACAGGTTCTTTTACTTTAAAGCCGTCGTCTAATTCTTTGGAAGCAACTTCTTTCATCGTACGTCCTTTTTTGTCTTCAAATTGAACAATTGTTTCGCCATTTTTTAAAAACATACTGGCCATTCGCTCTGCTTGATCTAGCAGTCCACCAGGATTTTGGCGTACATCAATTACAAAGGATTTAGCTCCTTTGTCTCGTAAATTCGTGATTGTTTCTTTCAATTCTTGATATGTTTTTTTACCAAAGGACGTAATTTTAATCGAGCCAATTTGTGCATCTTTTTTGTCTAACTCACCAGTCACTGTTTTAACGGGAATTTTCCCACGTTTGATTGAGATATTTTTAGTTTCTCCCTCTCTTTGGATAGTCAATTCAACGGAAGTTCCTTTTTTACCTCGGACTTTTGAGACGACTTCTGCTAGTTTCATCCCTTTTGTAGCTGTACCATCAACCTTTTCAATAATATCGCCTTCTTTGATTCCCGCTTTTTCAGCTGGGGAATCTGCTACAGGGGCCTCTGCTACAACTGGTTCGCCATCTTTCATTGTCATAGTGGCACCAATTCCTTCAAAATCACCAGATAAGCTTTCGTTTAAATCATTGGCAGCAGATTCATTTAGATAAGTTGAGTATGGGTCTCCAATGGCTTCAGACATGCCTTTTAAGGCGCCTTCAACTAATTCATTTTTATCTACTTCACCTACATAATTGGTACTAATTTCATTATATAAATCCTGCACTTTGCTTAAATCAGCATTGGTAATTGCCCCTTCTTGACTCATCTTTTTAACACGATGATCAAAATAAATATAACTACTTCCTCCAGCTAAAAATGCGACACAGAGGAGCGAAATAATATATTGATAAAAAGGAACAGTTCGTTTGTTCTTCATAGATTTCATCTCATTTCTAACAAATTCGTCACTACTTTTGTTTACTATAACATGAATGAAAAAAGAGGAAAAGCTTTGTTTGCTTTTCCTCTGGATTTATTTATTGTTTTCAAGGTACTTTTCCCATAACTCATCAAAGATGTCCATGTTGCTTAAATAGTCAGCATTCATTTCTAAATAAGAAGAAAGTTCATGATAATCCTCGGTTTGTTTTGGAAACTGAATATCTTTGGCCGCTTCATTGGCAAAATCAGTTTCAGAATCTTTAGCCGGACCTTTTAATGTCATTAAGTAATGGTAAAAGCTTCGTCTCATGTAAATTAATCACTCCATTTTTCTTCAATAAATTCACTTCTACGTTGATGGGACAATCCATAACGCAAAGCGTCTTTTTTATAAAAGTCTTGATGGTATTCTTCAGCAGGATAAAATGGTGCTGCTGGTTCGATGGTGGTAACAATTGGTTCTGTAAAACGGCCACTATTAGCTAGACGTTCTTTACTTTTCTCAGCAATTTCTTTTTGTTCTTGGGAACGATAAAAAATAACTGGCCGATAATTATCGCCGCGGTCTTGAAACTGACCGAAAGCATCAGTAGGATCTGTTTGTTGCCAATAAATATCCACTAATTGTTCGTAAGAAATAATCGCTGGATCAAAAGTGATTTCTACTGCTTCCGTATGGCCTGTTGTGTGTGTTAGAACCTGTTCATATGTTGGATTAGGCACGTGCCCACCTGTATAACCCGAAACAACTGAGATAATCCCTGGTTGTGTATCAAAAGGCTGCACCATACACCAGAAACAGCCGCCTGCAAAAATTGCTTTTTCTTCCATCTCTAACACTCCTTTTTTATTTCTCTTTTGGCAAGTATATATTCATCCGAATGTCATCGTCAACTAAATTAATCTTTTCTGCTCGAACAAATAGACCATTTTGCATTCTAAACTGATCTAAACGTAATAAAACAGTTTGATCATCTGGATTGATTTCAACCCATTTAGGTAGTTTGTAAGAACGTTTAGCAAATTTCAATACTTCTTTAATTGGCAAGCCTAACGTTCCTATAGATAAACTTTTTGCTTTTAATTGTACATTACCATTCGCCGTCACGTAAGGATCAAAATATAAGTAAAAAGGAATGTCATGCCCTAACACCTGAAATGTTCCATTTAATAAAGCATCATTTTCTAAATAAAATTTATATTTGATCTCCGAACCTTTTTGAAAGTCGGCTAAATAAAAGTCAATCAGTTTGTTCACTTGTTGTTTTTTTGACTGAATGGTGACGACTGGCTCGCCTTCTTTTTCAACAATTGCTGGTATTTTCTTTAAATCTGGTTCGCGAACTTGTGTTGCTCGAAATGTTACGAAAGCTACACTACCAATGACTAAACCCACTAGAACAAGAAAAGCGATTTTCCAGGGATTTCGTTTAAGATTGGTTGGTTGTGTCTTTTTAATTGATTTACTTGTTTTTGGCTTTTCTTCATTCATTTTATTCACTACCTTCTGATTTGGTTATCCATTCTTTCTCTGTCTTGACCATTTCATCCCGGACAGCTCCGGCCATAATTTGGTAGCCAAGATTATTCGGATGGAAGCGATCTTCTTCATATAACAAATTGTTTAAATCCTCTTTGCTAGCACTACTTCCTGTAGTTTCTGAGTCACCACCAGTTACGCCAACTTCATCGCCACGACCTTTATAGAGTAAATCATTGATAGGAATGAAATAGGCTCGTTTTTGCTCTTGAACCATTTCTTCGGTTGCTTGATTCCAGTTATCAACGATTTCTTGCATTTCTGTAATTTCGGAAAAGTTTAAGTAGAAGGGATTGTAAATTCCTAAGACATAAATAGGGGCCTTCTCGTTGTACTCTCGGATTTCTTCAAGTAGTCGTCTTACTCGGCGTTGATAGGCTTTTTGTGGACGATTGAACGAGCTGACTTTCAAGTCGAAAATATTACTACTAATTACTTTCATTAAGTCATTTCCGCCAACCGTTAGCGTAATCACGTCCGCAGAGGCAAGGCCTTTTTGAATTTCAGGTTTTTCTTTGATTCGTTTTAAAATTTGATCACTACGATCCCCATTTTTCCCAAAATTGTCTGTTTGAACACCGTTCAAGTTGTAGTGTTCTTTTAAATCATCTGCCACAATAGGAACAAAACCTCCACTATTCGTCAAATCGCCAATTCCTTCAGTTAAAGAATCACCGATTGCTGTATAATGAATGACTTCTTTTTGATTTTTTTGAGCAGTTGTGGCCACTTTCTCTTGCTTTAATAGTGGCTTTGCTTTGGGGATGGCCACACTTAACAATGTAAAAACACCTAGCGCAATGAGGATAGGTGTTAAGACGGTCAGCAAAATATGCTGTGTTTGTTTTTTCATCTTCGTCACTTCCTTTTAAATAAACCAACAAGAAATTTTCCTTTTCTTGTTAGAAAGAGGTTGCGTCTACTCATTTAAGAGTGAGACCCAACCTCGTTATTTCTTAGTCTGTATAGTACATAATAGCAAAGGCATTTTTTCCTGTATGTGTTGCAATGACTGGATTCGTATGTAATACGGGAATATCCATGTCTTTAAAGATTGCTTGTAATCCTTCTTTGAATCCATTTGCTAGTTCTAGCCCATCCGCATGAGAAATGCCAATTTGTCGAACATTTGGAATCTTACTTAATTCTGATTTCAATTCGTCAAACCATTTATTAAACGTTTTAACGCCGCGGCCTTTCGCTACAGGAATCAATTCCGTATTTTCAAAGTCCATGACAACTTTCATATTAAAAATGTTTGATAATAATCCTGTTGTACGGCTGATTCGTCCACCTTTAACCAAATTATCCAATGTTGAAATGCCAATGTATAATTTAGTATTTTGTTTGACGCGTTCAATTTCAGCTAAAATTTCTGGAACACCCGCTCCCGCTTGTGCCAATTTTGCTGCTTGAATGACTTGGAAAGACAAACCTTGGTCTGTAAAATCGCTATCAATCACCGTTACTTTACTTGATGATAAGTTGCTCGCTTGACGGGCCGCTTCAACCGTTCCACTTAAGCCTTTTGTCATGTGAATCGAAATTACTTCACTGCCATCTTCACCTAAGCGATCATATAATTCTACAAATTCACCAATTGGTGGTTGACTCGTTTTGGGTAAGGCCTTCGCATTAGCCATCATGTCCATAAATTTTTCGCCTGGCAAATGATCATCATCTGGATAAACAACGCCATCAACCATAATTGATAAAGGCATCATATGGATATTTAATTCATCTCTAAGACTTTTTTCCATCGTACATGAAGAATCCGTTACGATTTTAACGTTTGTCATAAATTTATCACTCTTTCTTTAAAAGGAACCTGTTTTCATGGTAGAATACCATTAAACGGTTAATTATCTAGTTATAGTATAACAGACACTGCCGAATTTTTCATCAAATTAAAATAAAGGAAGTGAATTTATTGGAAAAAACGCATTTCTCAAAAAAATACCTAATCGTGAACGAAGTCTTGAATGCAGTTACACATGGCATAGGCGCAGGTTTAAGTATTGCTGGCTTAGTCATTTTACTTGTTAAAGGAGCTCGTTTAGGCTCACCGATTCACGTGGTATCTTATGCTATTTATGGCTCCATGTTGATTCTACTTTTTTTATCTTCAACGTTATTTCATAGTTTAATTTTTACAAGAGCCAAAAAGGTCTTTCAGGTCTTCGATCATAGTTCTATTTTCTTATTGATTGCTGGTAGCTATACGCCATTTTGCTTAATTAGTATTGGCGGCTGGTTAGGTTGGACTTTATTCAGTTTAGTTTGGTTAATCGCCATCGTCGGTATTGTCTATAAATCCCTCACGTTGCATAAACAAGAAACAGTGAAAAACATTTCAACGATTATTTATATTGTTTTAGGTTGGCTCTGTATCATCGCTGCTCGTCCGTTATATGAATCTCTTGGGTTTACAGGAACAGCGTTATTGGTCGCAGGGGGTGTGTCTTACACATTAGGTGCAGCCTTCTATTCATTGAAAAATGTGCGGTTTATGCATGTGGTTTGGCATTTGTTCGTCATGCTTGCAGCGATCCTCATGTATTTTTCTGTTCTCTTTTATACGTAATCACAGCACAATAAGAACACGATGCTCAAAGCATCGTGTTCTTTTATTGCCCTAAATCTCTTTATTATAAAGGATTATTCTTCTTTTCGAATTATTTTAACATAAATTAGTAGAAAAGACTTTACAAAACGAACATACATTCGTATAATAACAATACGAACACTCGTTCGAATCAAATGAAGAGGTGATACACATGGAAGCAATTCGTCGTGTTGGATTTTTATTTTTTGTATTGGTTATAGGTATTTTTTTGGGAACATTAGGATTACGTCTTGCTTTTATGATCGTGACGCCGTTATTTATTCTTTGGTTTATGTCATGGGATGAGAAGCGTTATACACGTACACGTAAACAACAGCAAGCAAGATACGTTTATCGTAAGTTCCCTTAATAAATAATAAAACGGTGTGTTCCCCCCAAGCTACGCTCCGTTTTTATAAATATGTCAAAGAAAGAGCGAAGGATTAAATCCTTCGCTCTTTCTAATTAAATTAGATTAGTATTCCATTAAGGTAACAATATCGTAGCCATCAATTTTATCGCGGCCATGTAAATCCATTAATTCAATTAGGAACGCACAACCAACCACAATACCACCTAATTGTTCGACTAATTCGATGGTTGCTTTAATTGTACCACCAGTTGCTAACAAGTCATCACAAATCAAAACACGTTGGCCTGGTGTGATGGCATCTTTGTGCAACGTTAATGTATCTGAACCATATTCTAAGTCATAAGTCACTTCGATGGTTTCACGAGGAAGTTTTCCTTTTTTACGAACCGGAGCAAAGCCAACCCCTAGTTCATAAGCCACTGGACAGCCGACAATAAAGCCACGAGCTTCCGGTCCTACAACCATATCAATTCTTTTTTCTTTCGCGTAATCCACGATTTGTTTCGTTGCTTCACGATAGGCATCCCCATTAGCCATTAATGGAGAAATGTCACGGAACACGATCCCTTTCTCAGGATAATCTGGAATGCTTGCAATGTAATCTCTTAAATCCATTTTTATTTGTCCTCCTCATTCCACAGCCATTGTTGTATTGTTTGACAATCACTGTAAAGTAGAAATTCTTCTGTTTTTATTTTTTTCAATCGTTGTTGGTACACTTGACTTTCAGTCAATGGTCGATTGTCGGGTTTCTCAATACTGTTTAAAACACCGCTTTCTATTGTAACAAATCCTAAGTCAAAAAACACCTGTATCATGAAAATTAATAATTTTTCTTGGATATTTAAGTAATTTGCCACCTTCGATAGCTGGGAACGTAGATTTACTTCTTTTTGCTGCAAAATAAATTTATACAATGTTGCAAATTGTTCACGTGAAGCCATACCGTTTAAATAAGCTTCTTCTGGTGAAATAAACATCATGTATATACGTTGTATCTCAGTCGCTTCAACAATTTCTTTAACCGTGATTGCTTCCACAGGACAGTCGACAAAAACCAGTTGTTCGATTTGATTTTGAGAAACAGCTTCCACCAATTCTTCTTGGTTTGACCAAACAATAATATTAGCGGTTGGATCTGAAATGAATTTTTGATTTTTTTCATCAAACAAAAGATAAGCTGTTGCTTCTGAAGGAATTGGTTTCGTTTGATTATTTTTGCCACGAAAATCAAATAATTGTCTTTCCAATACAGCAAAATCAGTCACCATTAATTGTGGTTTCTTACGACCATTCCATTCATTGATGGAAAGTTGGCCTGCCACATCGGCGGTTCCTTGTGCTAGTTCATCCGCTTGAGGCCCCATTTGAAAAGCAATTGCATCCAATTGTGCCCCTTCTTGATTCATTTGAAATTTCAGATGTGCATTATCTGCACCAATTTGCCGAATTTGCGTAGGCGTGATTTCCTTAAATACAAAAGTTGGCACAGTATTATCAGTCCCAAAAGGCGCCAAAATACGCAATTGATCAATAAAAGTAGTCGTTGCCTGCGAAACCGCTAAGCTCTCACTAATGAGCAACTCTTGTCCATTAGCCATATCAATTTGATTTTTTTCAATAAAGTGTGCCAAATGTTCTTGAACAAAAGGAATATTTTCAACAGGTAAAGTCATTCCCGCTGCCATATGATGCCCACCAAAATGAGTGAATTGCTCACGCACTTCGTTCAACGCCTCATAGAGATTCAATGCGCTAATGCTACGTCCAGAGCCTTTAGCGGTCGTACCAGATTCATCTATTGCTAAAATAATGGTTGGTTTCCCCGTTTCTTGCATAATGCGGCCCGCGACAATCCCTAAGACGCCTTCATGCCAGCCTTGTTTCGCTAAAATATGGACCGGCGCATTCGGGTCGATTAAATCCAGGGCTTCTTTGGCAATCGTCGTTACAATGTCTTTTCGTTCATTGTTTTGTTGATCAATATATTTAGCGATTTCCAGCGCTTGTTCTTCATCAAATGTAGTCATCAATTCAACACCTGGTGCAGCTTCCCCTAATCGACCTAATGCGTTTAAACGAGGTCCAATGGTAAAGCCAATTGATTCTTCTGAAATAGCTTCCTTTTTCACACCCGCTTCTTGTAATAAAACGTCTAAACCAATTCGATCACCAGTTTGAATCATTTGAAGGCCCATTTTGACAAACGTTCTATTTTCATCGGTTAATGAAACCAAGTCAGCAATTGTCCCAATTGCTACCAAATCTAATAACTCAATTGGCAATTCACCAAGTAACGCAGTAGCGACTTTGAAAGCCACACCAACACCAGCTAAATCTCCAAAAGGATAGTCTCCTTGCGGATGTCTAGGGTGGACAATCGCATAGGCTTCTGGTAATTGTTCAGGCAATTCATGATGGTCAGTAACGATTACATCTACTCCTTGTGCCATAGCGTAGTTAATTGCTTCATGTCCGGCTACACCATTATCAACGGTTACAATTAATTGGACTCCTTGTTCAATTTGTTCAGCAAATACGTCTTTATTAGGCCCATATCCATGAACAAAACGATTCGGTAGAAAGTACTGAACCATGCCACCGACTAATTCGATTGCTTCTTTCATAACCGTGGTACTAGTGATGCCATCTGCATCATAATCCCCATAGACAAGGATTTGTTCACCCGCTTCGACGGCTTGCTGGATGCGGGCTACCGCTTTCTCCATATCATGCATTAAGAACGGATCATAAATATCTTCGATAGTCGGATGTAGAAACTTACGTAATGCTTCTTCTGTCCGGATATTGCGGTGCCATAAAAGTTGGCCAATTAATGGATTAATTTCTTCTTTTTTTAATTGTTCTATAAATTCTACAGGTAATTCTGTCTTTGTCTGTAACTGCCATTGATAGTTTGATTTTTTCACGACGTCACTCCTAACCAAGTAATTATAGCAAAATTTTTCCAAAAACTAAAGAAAGCATTTTTTTAAATCTGAGAAAAAAACTGTGATATCTGTTAGATAAATAGCAGATATCACAGTTTTATTTTAAAAGAAACTTAGTGATAAAGTCTCTTCCTTATTTTTGTTCCTCTTCATTCACACGAGGTTTCACATAACGATCAATACGACTACCTGACACAGGCGTTGCGTCTACTTCTGTGTTTGATGTTTGTTCGTTGACCACTGGTTCTGCGACTTGTGGTGCTGCCGCTTGTTTGGCTTGCAAATCAGCCAATTGATTATCAAAAGAACGTTGAACTTTTTCCGTTTCTTCTTTGACTAATTTATCCATATCATTTTTATAAATATCCAACTCTTTTTGTACAGCTTTTAATTCCTTACGTTGGTTCCAAATGGTGGTTGTGGAGGTTAGTAACCCAACTAGTGCGCCAATAATTGCAGAACCTAAAATAATTAAGATTAACGGTCCACTAATTTTAGTAAAACCAAAGTTTACTGGAACAGCTTGATTATTTAAAACAGCAAAAATAACAACAATTAAGACCAACACAAGGCCCAAAATAACACGCCATTGATTTTTCATGACTTGATCGACTCCTTTATTTTTTATTTAAAATATTTCCCGCTATGAAATCTCCTAAATGTGGAAACAATGTATAAAAGCGGGCAGCTGCTTCCATGACAAACGGACGATTAATCTCACGTCGAGAAGTCCCCATACTCCCAACCACTTCTTTCGCTAATTTCGTAGGGTCTAAAACAATTTTATCCACCGCAGCTAGATAAGTGCCTGTCGGGTCCGCCTTATCAAAGAATTCTGTTTGGATTGGTCCTGGATTGACAGTCGTTACTGCTACACCCAACGGTTTCAATTCTAAACGTAAAGCATTTGAAAAACCTAACACAGCAAATTTCGTTGCAGAATAAACGGTTGATTTAGCTGTAGCCATCTTCCCAGCCATTGAAGCAACGTTGATAATATGTCCTTGCCCAGCTTCAATCATTTTAATAGCTACTTTTTGAGTAAACGTCATCATTCCTAGAACGTTGACATCAAACATTTGGCGTGCGACAGCCAAGTCAATTTCAACAAAATTTTCAAACAAGCCAAAACCAGCATTGTTGACTAAAACATCTATAGAACCAACTTCTGCTGAAATAGCTTCAACCACACGTTCAACACTTTCTGGATCGGCAATATCTAATTGATAAGAAAATGCTTCTCGTCCGCTTAAAGCGGCACACTGCTCGCGAACTTTACCAATCAAATTAATTCTGCGGGCGCAGACAACGACGACCGCTCCTTGTTTAGCTGCTTCATAACAAATTTGTTCACCTAAACCAGCTGAACCTCCAGTTACGACAACGACTTTATTTGTTAAATCCATCTAAGCTCCTCCTTCATTGGCAAATGGAATCTCAATGATATCCATATCTTTCACGATTTTTGTATTGGGGAAAATTTCTTGGGCTTCTTCTTGAAGCTGATAGGCCTCTTTGGTTAAATAACGGGCACTAATATGCGTTAAGATAAGTTGTTTTACTTGCGCTTCTTTTGCAACTTCAGCTGCTTGTTGACTGGTTGAGTGGAAGTAGGCTTTTGCCATTTTTGCTTCGTGTTTATTAAACGTACTTTCATGGACTAAAACATCCGCTCGTCGTGCTAAAGTTACACTATTTTTGGTTTTGCGAGTGTCTCCTAAAATCGTCACGATTCGCCCAGGTTTACGCTCTCCCACAAACGCTTGTCCATTAATTTCCTGTCCATCAAAAACAATCGTTTCACCACGTTTGAGTTTGCCATACAATGGCCCAGAAGGAATCCCTAAAGCTTGAAGTTTCTCTACTTGTAATTCTCCTTCATGCGCTGCTTCCTCAATTCGATAGCCAAAGCTCGTGATGCCATGGTCCAAGATATTACAGCGAACAGTGAATTGTTTATCTTTAAAAATAACGTCATTTTCTTTCGTTAATTCAATAAATTTCAGTGGATAGGACAACCGCGATTGCGAGACCCGTAAAGAAGTCTTGACAAAGTCAGCAACCCCAACTGGTCCATAGATTTCTAAAGGTTCTGTCCCGCCCTGAAAAGAACGACTACTTAACAAACCAGGTAAACCAAAAATATGATCCCCATGTAAATGTGTAATAAAAATCTTTTCAATTTTTCTTGGGCGAATACTACTTTTTAAAATTTGCAATTGCGTCCCTTCACCACAATCAAAGAGCCAAACTGCATTTCGTTCATCTAATAATTTCAACGCAATTCCTGTGACATTGCGATGTTTTGCTGGTACACCAGCGCCAGTTCCTAAAAATTGTATTTCCATCTGCTACCATACTTTCTTTTAAACTTCCTTTTTATTTTAGAAGAAGTTTGCTCCTTTAGCAAATAATAATTTATCTATTTTCTCAAAGTTTTCTTCTTATTTTACCGTATTTTACGATAAAATAACAAAAAATTAGCAAACTACCATAAAAAACCGTGATTTCTTAGTATTTTAAAAGACTGTTTCCCTTTATTCAGAAAACAGTCTTTGATCCTTATTCTTCTTTCGATGTCGCTTCTTTATGTTGTTCTTTTTTTGCTTGCCACGATTGTTTCGCTTCATTTGCAACTTCGTTCGCATCGTTAATTTCTTGTTGGACTTCCTCTAAATCAAGCCGCGTGATTTCGCCACCTAAGTCAAACATAACCAACTGGTTGAGTGGACGGTTGTCTTCTTCTTCTGCAATTAATAACAATCCCGTTTGTCCTTCATCAATCTTTTGAATCACATGTTCAAAAACCGTTTGTGCTTCTTGAATTTCTTTGGCGTCTTTGCTTGCACCATACATACTTCCAGCAAACCAGCCAAAAAGAATGCCCAGAGGACCACCTAATATGCCTACTAGCATTCCAATCATGCTATCTTTTGATGTATGATTGTTGCCTGTAAAATCGATAAAATCATTGATTTTAAATTGATGCTGGCCATCATTAACATGCGTAACAACCGCCATTTGCTCACCTTTAAGCTGTCTTTCTGCCTGCATCTTTTTTATTTCGGAAAATGCTTGGTACGATTTACTTTCAATATCAAAGTTCATAATGATAATTCGTTTTGCCATACAAATCGCTCCTTTATTCTGGATACATCTATTTTAGCAAGAAAGGCCTGTCTCTAGCAATGAAAACTTTTTGGTTATGTATAAAAAAAGAAGATAGCTAGGCTACCTCCTTGTTAATGCTTATTTACCATCAAGAATATTTAAACGGACCTTTTTCGGACCATCGATACGTACACTATAAACAATTGTCCGAATTGCTTTTGCAACACGCCCTTGTTTACCAATGATACGTCCAATATCTTCTTTGGCCACAGTCAAATTATACTCGAGGAAATCAGTTGATTCCTCAATTTCTAATGAGACTGCTTCAGGTTGACTGACTAACGGACGGACAATAGTTAAAATTAACTCTTTCACATCTGCCATATTCAATCACCTTATTTCTTAACGTTTTTAGCTTCATGATGTTTTTTCATAACGCCTTCTTTTGAAAGGATGTTACGAACTGTATCAGAAGGTTGCGCACCTTTAGATAACCAATCTAAAACTAAATCTTCTTTTAAAACTACTTCTGCAGGGTCTTTCAAAGGGTTGTAAGTACCTACAGTTTCGATGAAACGTCCATCACGAGGAGAACGAGAATCAGCTACTACAATACGGTAAAAAGGACTCTTTTTAGAACCCATACGTTTTAAACGAATTTTAACTGCCATTATTAAATACACCTCCATTAACTTAATCACAAGAGTTAGTTTAACAGATTAACAACAACCTGTAAAGAGTTTTTTCTTGACACCTTTACTTTTTTTCAATTTTTTTAGCCAATTTGCAGGAAAACAAACGAAATAATGAAGAATTTTTACAAAATTTGATAATAGTTGTACTGGTTTCTCACTTGAAAGCCTTCTGTTTGATAGAGATGAAGCGCTGCTTGATTTTCTGTTTCAACTTCTAAAAAAATAGTCGCTGAGGCTGACTTTTCTAAAATCATTCGGAGCGCAGACTGTAACACTTGACGGCCAAGACCGCGACCTCGTTGCGTTTTTGTCACAACAAAGCCATAAATCCCCCATTCGTTTTCAAAATGATCCAAACGTAGCGTGGCTAAAAGTTGATTGTTTTCTTTATAAATAAGTGTTCGTTGAAGGTCCTCCGGCAAAGGCGTACCTTCTAGTAACCTAGCCAAGGAATGCAAATCAGCCACTTGTGGTCGGAGAAGTGTCAGCTTCGCCAAATCCTGTGAGTAAGTTTCTCTTTGAAAAACCAGATACTGTTCTGAAAAAGCTGGCACAATTCCTTGTCTATTAAAATAATTCAGGCCAACAGATTGCTTGTCGTCCATCACGAGAAAGACTTCTTTCATTCCCCACAAAGCTGCTTGCTTTTCGAGTTCTTGAACAAGTTCTTCAAAAAATGGCCCTACATTTGGCGCAACAATCGTCGCTTCCAAGGTTTCCCCATCAAAACAATACCCTACGATATACGCTTGTATGGTTTGTTCCTTCCTGTATAAACCATAATAAGTATAAGCTGATTCCTCAGGAAATGTTTGTTCCAATTTATAAAAAGTTCCTTGTTTAATCATTTCCTTGTTTTTTAATTCAGTCAATGTTTGTTTCTCCAACTGTGTTAACTGTCGGCGCCAATTTATTTTTTTATTCAAGCAGTTGCTCCTTTACTCATCCTTTTACTAGCTATTATACGTGAAGTTACGAAGTTCAACAATGTACAAGGATAAAACGTTTGCGCTTTTTTTGAAAAAGTACTATCATAAAGTAAGTAAAAGAAAAATGGAGGGATTTACATGACAAAAAAAATTGGTATTTTTGTAGGGAGTTTAAGAAAAGATTCATTTAACAAATTGGTAGCAAAAACAATGGCGGACTTATTTCCAGCTGATTTCGAACCTGTTTTTATTAACATTGGTGATTTAGAATTATACAATCAAGATTTGGATGATGAAGGAACCCCCACCGAAGCTTGGACAACATTCCGTGAAGAAGTCAAACAAGTAGATGGTGTGATGTTTGTAACACCAGAATATAACCGTTCAGTACCAGCTGTTTTAAAAAATGCATTGGATGTCGGTTCACGTCCGTATGGCGAAAGCGTTTGGGATAAAAAACCAGGACTTGTGGTGAGTGTTTCACCAGGTGCAATTAGCGGATTTGGTGCGAACCATCATTTAAGACAATCATTAGTCTTCTTAAATGTTCCAACTTTACAACAACCTGAAGCCTATATTGGCGGTATTACGAACTTAATTGGTGAAGATGGTAAAATTATTGATGGCACTGTTGGCTTCTTACAATCAATTGTAGATGCTTACGTGGATTTCTTTAATCGCTTAACTGCCTAATTGAATCAATCGAGAAAAAGTGAGGCAACTTTTTACAGGTTGTCTCACTTTTTTTATTTTTTTGCTTGACCCTCTCGTTACGTAAAGGTTTATGATAGATTTTGTCAGGAGGAATGAATGATGGAATATACAATTAAAAAAATGGCTTCACTATCTGGCGTCAGTGCACGGACGTTACGATATTATGATGAAATTGGTCTTCTTCAACCAGCCAGAATTAATTCTTCTGGTTATCGAATTTACGGGCAAGCCGAGGTGAATCGTTTGCAACAAATTCTTTTTTACCGTGAATTGGATCTGAAACTAGATGAAATTAAAGAAATTTTGGAGCAACCTGACTTTAATGTTGAACAGGCTTTATACGAGCATCAACAAAAACTATTGGAAAAGCGCAATGAAATTGATCGTCTTTTAGCCTCTGTTCAACAAACCTTACACCATTACAAAGGAGAGATAAACATGTCAGATCAGCAAAAATTCGAAGCATTCAAACAACAACGAGTTCAAGAAAACGAAGAAAAATATGGTAAAGAGATTCGGGAAAAATATGGCAACGAAACGATTGAACAAGCCAACAAAAAATATTTAAACTTGACGGAAAAAGACATGCAAGCAATGCAGAACGTGGAAAAAGATTTATTTTCTAAGTTAGCCATGTATCAAAAATCACCCAAGTTGACTAGTCAACTTGCGCAAGAAATTTTCCAATTACACAAAGATTGGTTAATGTACTCTTGGTCAAGCTATTCGCCAGAAGCACACAAAGGGTTAGGCCTTATGTATGTTGGCGATGAACGATTTACGTCATATTATGAACAACACGGTGCTGGTTTTGCCGAAGCGTTAAACGCAATTATCCAAAACTACGCTTAAACAGAAAGTGCGCCATCAGTCTCTTCGACTGATGGCGCACTTTCTGTTTCTTACGATAATTAACTAAAGCCTGTTTATCTTTTTTTCTTTTTCTTCTTTTTGTTTTTCTTCATCATGCGATTCATGGCCATTTTACCTAGCTTGCCTTTAACGCCGCCACCTAACATTTGATCCATACCAGGAATATTCATATCCCCTTTGGACATTTGTTGCATCATTTTTTTGGATTCTTTAAATTGTTTAATCATGCGATTGACTTCAACCACACTATTTCCTGAACCAGCTGCAATTCTGCGGCGGCGACTAGGATTTAATAGATCAGGATTTTCACGTTCTGCAGGGGTCATTGATAAGACCATCGCCCGTTTCCGTGCCACATCTTTTGGATCGACTTTGACATTTTCAATACCAGGCATGTTACTCATTCCAGGGATCATTTTTAATAAGTCTTCAATCGGTCCCATGCCCATAACTTGATCCAATTGCTCAATGAAATCGTTAAAGTCAAAACTGTTTTCTTTCATTTTTTGAGCAAGTTCTTCTGCTTTTTTCTCATCGTAATCTTGTTGCGCTTTTTCAATTAGCGTCAACATGTCCCCCATACCTAGGATACGACTCGACATACGATCGGGATGGAAAATTTCTAAATCAGTTAATTTTTCACCAGAACCGACAAATTTAATCGGAGCGCCCGTTACTGCCCGAATTGACAGCGCAGCCCCCCCACGAGTATCGCCGTCCATTTTGGTAATAACAACCCCAGTAATTCCAAGCTGTTCATTAAAACTATCTGCAACGTTGACAGCATCTTGCCCCGTCATCGCATCAACAACTAACAGAATTTCATTGGGATTAGCCAACTCTTTAATTTGTTTCAATTCGTCCATTAAAGCTTCGTCAATGTGTAAACGGCCGGCCGTATCAATTAAGACATAATCATTTTTCTTTTCTTTTGCTAATGCTAACCCTTGACGAACAATTTCCACTGGATTAGCATCTGTTCCCATATCAAAAACGGGAACTTCTAATTGTTGACCTAAAACCTTCAACTGATCAATCGCTGCTGGACGATAAACGTCACCAGCGATTAAAAGCGGACGAGCGTTTTCAGTTTTCATTAAGTGTTTGGCTAATTTACCAGTAAAAGTTGTTTTACCAGCCCCTTGTAACCCTGTCATCATAATCACTGTTGGGATTTTTGAAGATTTATTCAATTCAACCGTTTCTGAACCTAACGTTTTCGTTAATTCTTCATCAACAATTTTTACAATTTGTTGGGCTGGTGATAAGCTTTCTAATACTTCGACTCCTACTGCCCGTTCTCTGACGCGTTTTGTGAAATCTTTGACCACTTGTAAATTAACGTCGGCTTCTAATAAAGCCAAACGGATTTCTCGCATCATTTCTTTTACGTCGGCTTCGGAAACTTTTCCCTTACGACGGATTTTACTCATTGCCTGTTGTAGGCGGTTTGTTAAACTCTCAAAAGCCATAGTTTCATTCCTCTATTTCTTGAATTTGTTCAATATATTTTTTGATTTCACTATCTTTGGGATAAGTTTCTTGAACATACTGCTGTAGTTGTTCAAGATATTCTTTCCGTACAACATAGTTTGAATAAAGATGTAACTTTTTTTCGTATTCTTCTAAAATTTTTTCGGTTCGTTTAATGTTATCATAAACCGCTTGGCGACTAACCTCATATTCTTCCGCAATTTCTCCTAAAGAAAAGTCATCAGCATAGTAAAGCTCCATATAATTCATCTGCTTTTCCGTTAATAATGTCGAATAAAATTCAAATAACGCATTCATGCGGTTTGTTTTTTCCATTTCCATGAGCCGTGCTCCCATCTTCAATCCCTTATAGGTTACCGATTTCATAGGGAATAGTCAATCTTTTTTTACTAAGTTTTTACCTTTTAAAAAGAAATGTCCGCAAGTTGCCATGTTTCTTCAGAATAAACGGTCATTCCTTGTTGAATAAAATAAGCAGTTGCGACTCCAACTCCAGCTTTTTTAATGCCAGAAAATTGTCCATCATAAATCAGCTGGCTGCCACAGCTGGGACTTTTTTCTTTCAAGATCAAGGTTGTAATTTGTTGAGTTTTTAATTTTTGATACGCGCGCTGTGCCCCTGCTTTAAATGCCTCAGTGACATCTTCCCCATTATCCGTATATACATAAGCAGTATTCGCCCAAACATCAAAGCCGTCCCCGCCAATGATTTCTGCTGGCGGACGTGGAATGGGCAACTCTCCTAAAACTTCGGGACAAATCATTATTGCTTTTCCATTAGTTACAAGTTGTTTTAACGCTTCTTGTTCTTGAGATTTTCCATCGTAACGGCAACAAATCCCACCTAAGCAACTACTAATACCAATCATTCGCTTCTCCTCATTTCATTTCTCTATTATACCATGAGTTGACTTTTCTCAAAAGTAGCATTCTCGCTTACTTTAAAGTACGTTCTTCCTCTAAAAATATGTTAAACTAACAATAGTGAAATATACACTTATTTTCAGAAATTTCTTGAAGGAGTTATGTAAATGAAAAAAGTTCTTGTCGTCGATGATGAACCATCGATTTTAACTTTGTTAACCTTTAATTTGGAAAAAGAAGGCTATCAGGTGACTACTTCCGAAGATGGTAAAAACGGCTTCGAATTAGCTTTGTCTAATCAATATGATTTTATAATTTTAGATGTAATGCTTCCTGGTATGGATGGCTTAGAAATTACCAAAGCACTTCGTCGAGAAAAAATTGACACGCCTATTTTGATTTTAACTGCCAAAGATGAACAAGTAGATAAAATCATCGGCTTAGAAATTGGGGCAGATGATTATTTAACAAAACCTTTTAGTCCCAGAGAAGTCCTAGCACGCATGAAAGCTATCTTTCGTCGTTTAAAACCTACCACGACCGAAACGCTTCAAGAGGACACACCTAAAGCTCCGCTTGTGATTGGCGAGATTCGTGTAGATGAACAAAATTATGAAGTCTTTGTGCGCAATCAGCCCATTGAGCTAACACCGAAAGAATTTGAATTACTCGTTTACTTCATGAAACGCAAAGATCGGGTCATTAATCGGGAAACCTTGTTGGAACGAATTTGGCAATATGACTTCGCTGGACAAAGTCGCATCGTCGATGTCCACATTAGTCATTTACGTGATAAAATCGAGCCCGATCCCAAACGGCCCGTTTACTTAGTAACTGTCCGTGGCTTTGGCTACCGTTTTCAGGAGCCAAAACGATGAAAAAGAGACTGCGGATTGAATATTTTTTAGTTGCGGCAGTCATGCTTTTATTATTTGTCGGAAGTATTGCAGCGACCAATTTTTTCTTTCAAAAAGAAATGGTTGCTCAGCAAGAAACCTATTTAAGAAGAAAAAATACCCTTTTAACAGACCAGTTGCCCCCTTCCGTTTTCGAAAAAGGGCAACTGACAAACCAACAACAACTCCTTGTCACCCATGCGTTAGATGATGCAGAAGAACGGGTAACTTTGTTGCAAAAAAATGGTACCGTCTTTTTTGACAGCAGCCAAAATGAACCGCTAGAGTCGCACAAAAAACGACCTGAAATCGCTGCGGTTCTATCAGGAGCTACCTATGGTTCAGCTTTACGAAAGAGTAAAACGTTAAATAAAGAACTTCTGTACGTTGCCACGCCTGTTTTAAAATCAGGAGAAATCGTTGGAATTATTCGGATTTCGGAACAAACCGCGCTATTTTCTAAAAATATCCAATCTTTTCGTCGCTATATTATCTTTACATTTGGCATCTTGTTCCTACTAATTACCTTGTTTATCTTTTTATTGTTACGGCAAAAAAATCAACCGCTAGTGACTGTCTTACCGATTCTGAAACGAATGCTTAAACATCCAGATGAAAATCGATCCATTATCCAGCAATCTTCTGAATGGAATGAACTTTACGAAACTATTAACTTACTGAGTCAACAAGTAAGTCAAACGTATAAAGCGTATACGTCTGCGGATGAGCAATTTCACGAACTTTTAGATGAGTTGATGATTGGTGTCTTTATCATTGATACGCAAGGACGGCTTCGTCTGTTGAACCCTAAAATGCAGGAAATGTTAGGACTCTCTGCTAAAAATATGCAAAGCAATTATCTCGAAGTGATTCAAGACGCCGATTTGATTCATTTAATCCATCAAGTCGTTGCTGAAAAAAACAGTTTACATCAAGAAATCACTGTGACACAAGGACCCACACCTTTACGATTAGATCTTTCTCTTCGTTACTTGGATGATCAAAGCGCCAATGATTATCAAGTGTTAGGAATTGCCTATGATTTAACGCGCGTTCGCCAACTAGAAAAAATGCAAAAAGATTTTGTATCAAACGTGTCTCATGAATTAAAAACGCCTGTCACTTCTCTTTTAGGCTTTACCGAGACACTCATAGACGGCGCCAAAGAAGATCCGGAAGTCCTTAATCAATTTTTGCACATCATGCAAAAAGATGCCCAGCGTCTGCAACAATTAATTCAAGAAATTTTAGAACTTTCTCGGGGCAGCGCGACAATTCCTTATGCAGAACAAGAAATTACTTTAGAAAAATTTATTACAGAAATTCTCGGTTCTTATCAGCAACAATTGGCAGCAAAACAGCTGAAAACAGTCGTTCATGGTCTGCCAGAGAGCCAGTTTTTCACCAAATACGAATTGTTTTATCCAATCGTGAAGAATCTAATTGAAAATGCCATTCAGTATTCCCAAGAAAATGGACAGATTACTATTTCTTATGCTATTGAAAATCAGCAATTACGTTTATCTGTTCAAGATACTGGCATTGGCATTAGTCAAAAAGACCAAGAACGGATCTTTGAACGGTTCTATCGTGTCGATAAAGCACGTAGCCGTCATTCTGGTGGCACCGGTCTAGGTCTAGCTATTGTCCAAAATTACACAGAATTATTAGGCGGTAAAATCGCCATTGATAGTCACTTAGGCTTAGGGACCACTTTTACAATCACCTTGCCTTTAACAAAAAAAGAAGCCTAAAAAAACTCAGCCAATCCTGTTTATTGGCTGAGTTTTTTTGTTTATTTTTCAGTTACTTTTCCATTTACATCACGTTCTACTTGCATGTCTGTGATGGCTAAATAACCTAAGTCTTTGACAATTGTCTTTTGAACATCATCGGTGACCATATAGTCTAAGAAGGCTTTTACTTCTTTATTAGGCTCCCCTTTTGTATACATATGTTCATAAGACCAGATTTTCCATGAATTGTCTTTCACGTGTTCTTCTTTTGGTTCAACACCATCAATGCTTAAGGCAACGGTGGAATCATCCATATAAGAAAAAGCTAAATAGCTGATTGCTCCTGGTGTTTGTTCAACAATTTTACGAACTGTTCCCGAAGAATCTTGTTCTTGTGATTGAACTGGTTTAGCTCCATCTAAGCCCCATTTTTCAAATGTTGCTCGGGTGCCACTTCCGTTTGCGCGATTTATTACGACGATTTCTTGATCTTTGCCGCCCACTTCTTTCCAGTTTTTGACTTTGCCAGTAAAGACATCAATCAATTGTTGCTTCGTTAAATTCTTCACGCCGACTTCTTTGTTGACCACTGGTCCCATACCAACCACGGCCACCCGATGATCAACTAATTTAGAGGCATCCACGCCATCTTTCTCTTCGGCAAACACATCGGAATTTCCAATGGTCACTGCGCCATCTGCAACTTGCGAAAGTCCTGTTCCGCTGCCGCCACCTTGGACAGAAACTGTATAATTGGGATGTTCTTGTGTAAATTGATCTTTCGCAGCATCTACTAACGGTTGTAAAGCGGTGGAACCAACAGCGACAATTTTAACTGGTTTGTTACTATCCGCTTCGCTGGATTTTTCAGTTGTGCCTCCTTGAGCTCCGCACCCAGTTAATAATAACCCTAGACTCAGCATAGTTGCTGCAATTACACGTTTTTTCATCTTTGCACTTCCTTTTCAATTAGTTACAAGTTTAGTCTACCAAGACTCTGTTAATTCTGTTTCAATTAAATGTAAATAAAAGGTAAAGGTGTGTAAAGAATCTATAAAGGCTAGTGCGTTACGCGTTGTGTCGCCATGTAATGTGCGATTCGTTCCATGGCCGTTGTTAATTTATCCATATCGGACGCATAACTAATTCGGACGTATCCTTCTGCTTCTGGACCAAAAGAAATACCTGGAATCAACGCTACTGCTTCTTTTTGCGCTAAATCAATACAAAATTTCATAGAATCTTGTTCATAACCAGTAGGAATCTTAGCAAAAATATAAAAGGCGCCATTTGGACGCGCAACCTCAAACCCCAATTGAGTCATCTGTTCATAAACAAAATCGCGCCGTTTCCGATACTCTTCTTTCATAATTTCAGCATCATGCATTCCTTCGATTAAGGCACGAACAGCCGCTTTTTGAGACACTGTTGCAGCCGCAGTAACTAAATACTGATGAACTTTAATGATCTCCGCTGTTAAAATCGCTGGTGCAAAAATAAAGCCAATCCGCCAGCCTGTCATGGCATGTGATTTCGACAAACCGTTAATTAAAATCGTTTGGTCACGTAACATTTCAGCAATCGAAACATGACTCTCATCATAAGTTAACTCACTATAAATTTCATCACTAATCACAAAAATGTCGTATTTTTTTAGAACATCAGCAATTGCTTGCAACTCTTGGCGGTTATAGGTGACACCAGTTGGGTTGCTAGGATAATTTAAAATAATTGCTTTGACTTGTTCCCCATGCTCGGCCATTGCCGCTTCAATCATTTCAGGGGTCAAGACAAAATCGTTGCCTCGTGTATCCAAATATACCGGTTCCGCCCCCGCCAATGTAATAATTGGTTCATACCCTGGGTAAATAGGTGCTGGCAATAGCACTTTGTCACCTTGTTCTAAAATTGCTAATAACGAAGCTGAAATCGCTTCTGTTGCTCCAACTGTTACTAAAATTTCTGTCCCAGGCTGGTAAGTCAAATGGTACTTTTCTTTCATAAAATAAGCGGCTGCTTCACGGACATCTAATAAACCAGACATCCCTGTATAATGAGAAAAATTCGCATCAATTGCTTCTTTGGCTGCTTTTTTGACATGCTCAGGTGTGTTAAAATCCGGCTCTCCTAGCGTTAATTTTAAAATACCTTCAATTCCTGAGACTTGTTCGTCAAATTGACGAATTAAAGAAACAGCAATTTTATTTACTTGACGATTAAAACGATTGGTTAAATCCATTTAGCTTCACTCCTTCAGTTGACGTTATAGTAGCACAAATTGACCGTAAAATGAATGATTTTCTCATTGTTTCGCTAGATTTTTATTATAAATATCTCAAAAAAACGACAGAGAAGAAAATAGGAGAACTTTGTCCTTTTCAACAAAGTTCTCCTATTTATTTATTTTTCGAAACGCCATGTCCGAATTTCAAACGGACGTAATGGTGCATCAACTTCTATCGCTGGTGTCAACGGTTCTTCTAATACATTTGTTAAACAAGTCGCTGGTTGTGTCTCTTTGTGAAGTTCACAAGGAATATTTTGCGCTGTTAGATTAAAGCCACGAACGACTAAATGATTTGTTTGCTCTTGACGTTTAACGGCTGTCCAACCAATTGGTCCTTCTGCCGTTGTCAAATAGACATGGTTCGGTGCTAGTTTACCTTCATGACGCGTAGTAGTAGCTGCAGTAAAAGGAATTTGTGCACTATAGGCTTGTTGATACGTAGCAAAGCGTTCTTCTGGTTTTCCATGCAATGACAAACCATATTTAAAGGTATATTCTCCTTGGCATTGTGCTTCTGGTGTCGCAAAATAGCCCCAATCACCTAGTTCGCCAACACAACGAATTAATGTGACCGCAATGGTTCCATCTGCCAAGACTTCATACTCATTTAAGCCTTCATTGAAGATAGTCACGCCTTTATTTTGGTCATGAACATTCACAAACGCTTGTTGGTGCTGCGGGTTTGTTGGATTTTCCCATGCGTCGCTTACTTGATTTGGTCGTGTCACGACTTCATAAATACTATCCGCTTCGTGTGTTTCTGTGACCATGCCAGTTGGGAAAAGCACGCGTAAACGATGATCTTTGATTTGATTATTAATGGTTGTTTCAAAGAATAATTGGTTACTTTCTTTGATCATTGTAACCACTGTCGTTATTTCGAACGGGCGAAGCGTCGTTGAACGTTGTGCTTGGCGTTCTCTAAACTCACGAACAGCCTTTTGTTCTTCTTCTAATCGTTCATCTGCTGAAACTGGTAACATGACGGTTTGTTTAATTTGATAACTTGCTTTTACAGGGGAATTTTCTTTATTCGTAATTTCAGCCGTTACATTTTCGGTTGTAATTCCTTGGTCTTCGGTCGGTTTGAAAAAGATATATTCATTCCCAATGTCGCCAGTATCTTCAAATGTTAACAATTTTGAAAATGTTTCTCCTGTTTTTTTGTCAGCAATGGTTAAGCTACCATTGTTTTCAATTTTCACTTGAATAAATTCGTTTTCCATTTCATTTGTTGCTGGTTGAGCCAAAAGACTTCCTTCAAAAGCTTTCGTTTTTCCTTGAATCAATGCAAAGCTATCCCAAGAGAATGGCGCCATTTCTTTGACAGATAATTCGACCGTTAAGTATTTAGCCATGTACGGTTGACGGAAAGCATCTTTAGGTAAATCGTAACCAAAACGAACATCTTCTTTGACAATACGGCTTGCAACGGCTTTTCCAGTTGGATCAATCACTTGATAATCTGGGGTGGCTTTTTGTTTTAATTCATGATAAAGATCTTCAGGTTTTCCTGTATAAAATGGCAATCGTTCAATCTCCACTTCCACAGTGACAACCTCCGTTTTCTGATAGCCACTAGTATTAAATAAAACAAACGGGTGCGCTTTTTCTGGGAAAACACTTGTATCAATTGCTTCTGTTAATTGTCGTGTTGCTTCATCTGCTAAGAAATGCCCGACATCATTGGCATTTTCAAAGCGAGTCATCATGCCTCGGTGAACCTCGTCGACAGAACAGCCACAAATACTATCGTGCGGATGGTTTTGAAGCAATGTTTTCCAAGCATAATCAAATTGGTCATGTGGGTAGTCGCCAGTTACTTCGTAAGCCATCGCTGCTAAAGGTTCTGCGATATTTTCTAATTGGCGTTGGACTTTTGTGTTCCACTGTTTTAAATAGACGCGAGCAGAAGAAGTATTGGCTAATGTGTACCAGCCGTCCGTTTCTTGACTCGTTAATTCGCCTGTTACTGTTCCTAAATCTTCTGGTAACTCCTCTTGAACAGCTTTCAAATAGTCATCGAAATTGGAATGAATAAATTCATATTCTGGGAATAGTTCATTGGCTAAAGCGATGGCCTTAGTAATATCTCTTTGTACCGGTTGGTGGTCGACCCCATTCATCATTAATAAATGGTTTGTGGAAGCGTAACGTTCCACATCAGCCAATTTTTGTTTCCAAAAAGCGATTGCCGCTTCTTTTTCTGAAGGAATTTCGTTCCCGTTACTATACCAGTTTGCAAAAAGCAAGCCGAAAATTTTGGTTTGGTCTGGACCTTCCCACCACATTTCAGAATATTGTGAGCTATAGTCGCTTTCTAAGACTTGATTATCAAAGCCAATCGGTTTCACCCCGCGTCCAAAGGCAGCCGCAGGCAGATTTGCTAATTGCATCATTTGAGGCGTTTGACCCATGTTACCAAATGTATCCGGGAAGTAACCTAATTGAACTGGTGCTCCCCATTTTTGACTTTCTAAATGCCCAATCAGCATGTTTCGAACATTGGATTCAGAGCTAATTAAAAAGTCATCTTGTAAAATATAAAATGGTCCGATTTTTAGTTTGCCTGCTTGGACAGCTTTTTTCACGGCTTCTTTTTTCTCTGGGCGAACTTGTAAATAGTCGTCTAAGATAATCGTTTGTCCATCTAAATGGAAACTGTTAAACTCTGGATCATTTTCAATTAAATCTAATACATTATCCACTAATTCAATTAAGCGCATATGATGTTCTTCATAAGGAAGATACCATTCACGATCCCAATGACTATGGGAAACAATATAGACTTTTTTCTTTGTCATCACTTTTCCTCCTATTTTTCCACTCGGATGTCAAAATAATCCATAACTAATTCACAAAACATCATATTAGCCCATGAAAACCATTCTCTTGTATAATTTTCAGGATTATCTACGTCAAAACCTTCATGCATCAAATGAGTCCCCGCATCTGTGGCAACTAATAAATCTAAAATCCGTTCTTTTTCTGCTTTATCTTTGGTTGTCATTCCTTCCATTGCTAAAGCAATCGGCCACACGTAATTTTCTGGTGTATGCGAGCTACCAATCCCTTTCGCGTATTTACCTTCATAGAAGTAAGGATTTTCTTTACTTAATAAGGTTTGACGGGTTGTTAAATATTGTTCATCCTCTGTTGAACAATAACCCAGATAAGGGGCTGCTACTAAATTGGGAACATTACTGTCATCCATCACGCTTGCATTGCCTAAGCCATCCACTTCATACGCATAAATCGTTTCGTTATTTTGATTTTTTGTTCGTCCAAATGTTTGGATGCCTTCTTCAATCTCTTCTTGTAATTTTTTAGCAATCGCCACAATCGTAGCATCTTCTAAAACATCAGAGAAAATTTCTTGAATATAGCCTAAAATTACGACTGCAAACATGTTAGAAGGAACTAAGTAACCATATTGGCAGGCATCATCACTAGGACGGAAGCCTGACCATGTCATCCCTGTTTTGCCAACTGGTATTCCTTTCCCTGCTTCAACCAACGTATCTTCTTGACGCCACGTATCTCGTTCAAATAAATAAGGTGACTGTGCGTGATCTTGTTCTGTTGTAAAAACGTTGAGAATTTTTTTGACGCCTTCCACAAAATCTGAATTAAATTGTTCGGTCATCCCAGTATTTTTATAAAGTAAATAGGCTAATTGGACCGGGTAACATAATGAATCAATTTCATATTTCCGTTCCCAAATCCAGCCATTCATTTCGGTCTTATCAGTTTGATGGCCTGCATGATTATCTGTTTCATTAAACGCATTGGCATATGGATCAATGCAAATATAACGAAACTGACGCTTAACCAACCCAGCAATCATTTGAGCAAGGTCTTCGTCTTCTTTCGCAATCACTAAATAGGGACGAACTTGTGCTGTTGAGTCTCTCAACCACATTGCTGGAATATCGCCTGTTAATAAAAAGGTAGTACCATCTTCTTGACGTTTCACTGTTGTTAGTAAAGTATTGGCAAAGGCCGCCTGAAAGTTTTTTGCCCAATCTTGATGTGCTTCACCGCATTTTTCTGTAATTGTCTCCATAAATGTTGCTACGGATTTTGGAACTTCTGTATAAACCATTCTCGTCACCTCTTAAATTTGATATATCATTTCACAATTGAATTATAGCGTTTACATTTCACTTTGTCTAGTGATTTCAATCATTTTTTTCATTTTAAAACCAATTAATTTATGGTAAACTATAAATAAGATATATCTTATTGTGAGGTGAAATGAATGAAGCAGCCATTATATCAACAAATTATTGATTATTTACAAAATGAAATTGATTCAGGGCGATTGCCTGTTGGAGCGCAAGTGCCTACCGAAAAAGAATTATCGGCTCAGTTTAACGTCAGTAGAATTACGTCCAAACGAGCGCTAACTGAGTTGGAAACGCAAGGCGTAATCCAACGTCACCAAGGAAAAGGAAGTTTTGTTCAAGCACCAAAGCATCCTCTTCATACCTCTTTAAATAAAGTTCTTTTTTTATTGCCTTTTGCAGACGATTTATCAGTAGGAAATTTCTATAGCGGTTTGGCCCCTACTATTCAAGCAGCTGGTTTAGAAGTCTTTATGACCTCGCCTAATTTTTTGAGAGAGAAAAATGCTGCGGACATTGTGAATGAGTTTGCCGGGCTTGTCTATTATGCTGCTACTAGTAATGACTACCTCGACTTATTGTTTGAGTTGGCTTTGATGAATTTTCCAGTCGTTGTCTTGGATAAAAAGATCCATGATTTACCTTTTGCAACCATTCAATCAGACAACTTTGCTGGTGGTAAAACAGCAACCGAACGCTTAATTGGCTTAGGACATACAAAAATTGGATATATCCTTTCAGGAAGTCCGGCCCTACAATCCGTTCGGCAACGTTATTTAGGTTATCTCCAAGCTTTAAAAGAAGCCAATCTGGCGTTCCATACAGCAATCACGGAAACCAATCTCTTAGATGAACACAACTTTAAACAGTATTTTGAGGCGCACCAACTCACAGCCGTGGTCTGCGATAATGACTTCAGCGCGTTACATTGTTTACGAAACTGTAAAAACCTAGGTATTCATGTGCCTGAAGAATTATCGATTATTGGTTTTGACGATATTCAAGCAGCAGCATTTGTCGAACCGCCATTAACAACCATGGCGCAAGACTTTAAAGAAATGGGAAAACTAGCTGGTGAAGTGTTATTACAAACGATGCAACAAGACATTCAAATCATAGAAGACATTCAAGTACCTGTCACATTAATTGAAAGAGAAACCATTTCTACTGTTTCAAAATGAGCCAAAAAAGAAGAGCGTGGGACAAAAATCACTTTGGATTTTTGCTCCACGCTCAAAAACTAATAAACGGCGGGAACAGAAGCAACTCCTTCGGAAATAAGCCGAAATTCTCCAAAAATTAAAGAACAATTTTCGGAAATTCCTTCTTATTTCTCGGAGTTAAACACTTCTATCCCGACCTCTTCTTTTTATTCCTTAGTGCTAAACGTTTTGGTATCTACCTCTTTTTTAAACAACGCTTTTAGTTCTTTGATAAAGTAGCGACCAATCGGACTGATTTCCCGATTTTTGGGAAAGAGTAAACAAATACGATTTTCCAAGGCTGGCGCCAATGGTACTAACCGAATTTCTTTCTTCGTAAAACCCGTTACGACACCTGAACCAGAAGCATAAGCATTGGTTTCTACCAACAAATTCATTAAAGTTCCACGATCCGTAGTATGAATGACCGATTCCTGTTCAGGAATTTCAACTAAATCTTCAGAAAAATAGGAAAAATTGCTTCCTTCTTGATTAAAGCGAACTTGTGGATAGGGAACTAATTCCTCTAAATGAATTTCTTTTTGCTTGGCTAAAGGATGATGATTTCCTAAAAAAATGTGTGTATTAAAAGTACTAATTACCTCGTAGGCTAGATTAGCTTGTTCTAAATACCGTTCAATACTGACACTATTTTGTTCATTTAAATAAATAATCCCCAACTCACTGTGAAATCCTTTGACGTCTTCAATTACTTTTAAGGTTGTGGTTTCAAAGACACGAAAATCTTTATATTGATCCCCATACTTTTTAAGAACTTTGGCAATTACTTCACCTAAAAAATCGTAATGTTGCGAAGAGATGGAGAATCGTTCGCTGGTCACTGTCTCACGATAGCGATTTTCCAATAACTCCATTTGAACTAAAACTTTCTCTGCTTGTTCTAAAAAAACCATTCCTTCTTCTGTTAAAAAAGCACCCTTATTGGTACGTAAAAAGAGGGAAATCCCTAGTTCTTCTTCTAATTCCCGAATACTATTTGACAAGCTAGGTTGTGTAATAAATAGTTTTTTGGCTGCTTCCCGAAAACTCCCATTGTTAGCTATGGCAGCAACATACTTCATTTGTTGAATATTCAACCCTTTTTCCTCCACACACTAATCATTTGAAAAATAAATCTTACGCCCATTCAACGGCTGAAGGGGCCGATTGTTAAAGGCCAACATACCTTCCTTGATCTTATTTAAAAAGGCTTGATCCATTTTTTGAATGGTATCAAATACAAACCATTTCACTGGACCCTTAGTTGGCGGTGTTGTTAACGAGCCTACATAATGGTAGTGTAGACGCTCCTCTGGTAAAAAGATTGACGGATTAAACCATTGTTGGTGCGTGCCGTTTTCCCAGTCCATCGGATGATTCGCTTCTGAAAAACGATTTTCTTCCTCTGTGATGGTAAACAGGCAACCGACAACTAAATTTTCGCCAGCATCATTCATATGAACCAAATGGAATTCTAGCGGATACTGCTTTCCCGACAGCAAATGTTCGCTAGGCATATGAAAATGGATATCGGTTAAATGATACGCAACATTTTCAAACATTACGTAACTTTCCGTATTTGGTGGTACAAAATGAAACGTATTTTTGAATTCCTTTTCAGTGAATTCTTCTTTTTTATAATGAAACGTAATCTGAGAATTTACTGTCTCAGCACTTTCTTTTTCTAAAGCAATTGGCGATTGATAAGCAAACTTAGCACCTTCTGCAAACCAGTCACATAGCGTATGCCAATGTTCTGGTCCATCGTTGCCTGTATAGCTCCATTCAACGTCCATATTTTTTATTTTTTTCATACACTCTTCCTTCATTTCCACATAGTAATCAGGTAAAACTCATGTTAAAACTCTATCCTAACATCTTTTCTACGTCAAACAAAAGAACTTAGATCATTACGCTCCTCGGCAAATGACCTAAGTTCTCCTACCGTTAAATCTGGTTACTGAAAATGACACTAAAAATCAGACGACAATAACCGTCTTTAGTTCAACGGTTATTTGCCCCAGTTTTCAGGATCTTTTTTCCATTCTTGTAATAAGGTAACATCTTTTTCTTCGATATAATTTGCTTCTAATGCAGCATCAATTAAAGTTGAATAATTGGTTAACGTTAGTAACGTCATCTGTTTATCTGCAAAATTTGCCGTTCCTTTGGGTAACTCATAAGTGAAGATTGCCGCAACACCTAAAACCGTTGCTCCTTCACGTTCCGCCGCTTCTGCCGCTTCTAACACGCTACCGCCTGTTGAAATTAAATCCTCGATAACTACCATTTTTTGTCCTTCAGAAATTCGGCCTTCAATTTGATTCCCTTTGCCGTGATCTTTGGCTTTACTGCGGATATAAACCATTGGTAATCCTAAAATATCGGCTACCCATGCCGCATGTGGAATCCCTGCGGTAGCTGTCCCAGCAATCACTTCGACTTCTGGGAAAGTCTCTTTAATTTTTGCCGCTAAGCCTTCTGCAATTTCTTTACGCACAGCAGGATAACTCATCGTGATACGGTTATCACAATAAATCGGGCTTTTTATGCCACTAGCCCAAGTAAAAGGCTCATTAGGGTTTAAAAATACCGCTTCAATATCTAATAAATCTTTGGCAATCTTTTTTGCTACTTTTGTCATGTTACTTTCCGCTCCAGTCTTTTTTGATTTCTTGATAGGCTTCATAAGGATTTTCTGCTTGGGTAATAGGTCGGCCAACAACGATATATGTGGACCCGATTTCGCGAGCATGTTGCGGCGTAACGACCCGTTGTTGGTCACCTACTGCACTTCCTGCTGGACGAATACCAGGTGTTAAGCAAATAAACGTTTGCTTGGTTGCTTCTTGAATACCACGTGCTTCTAATGCTGAACAAACCACGCCATCCAGACCCGCTTTTTCCGCACATTTAGCATAATGAATGACACTTGTCTCTAAAGGAACGTTGATTAATTGATCATGGTGCATCTCTTCTTCACTAGTAGAAGTCAACTGGGTTACAGCAATTAACTCAGGAACCTTAGCGCCTGGCTGAGTCCCTTTGATTAGACCTTCCTTAGCTGCTTGCATCATTCGAACGCCCCCTGCTGCATGGACATTGGTAATGGCAACGCCTAATTTTGCTAAATTTGTCATAGCTTTTTCCACAGTATTCGGAATATCATGTAATTTTAAATCCAAGAAAACATCGTGTCCTTGTTCTTTAAGCCAGCGAACAATCGCTGGTCCTTCTGCGTAAAAAAGTTCCATCCCCACTTTAACAAACAAGGCTTCTTCCTTAGGAAATTTTTCTAAAAAAACAGCCACTTCTTTTTGCGTGGGAAAATCTAACGCAATAATTGGTCTATCGTGCATTTTGCTGCCCCTCTCTCACTTCTTTAATTAATTGTTCCAACGATTCAATGCCTAACTCTTCCATTCGCTTAGGTAATCCGTCAATCAACTTCGGACAAATGTATGGATCTGTAAAGTTGGCCGTACCAACCCCGACAGCGCTAGCACCTGCCATGAACATTTCCAAGACATCGTCCACTGTTTGAACACCGCCCATTCCAATAATTGGCAACTGAGAAACACTGGCGACTTGTCGGATTAAGCGAATAGCAACAGGTTTAATGGCTGGTCCAGATAGTCCACCAGTTTGATTGGCTAAAATAGGTTTTCTCGTTTTTAAATCAATGCGCATCCCTAGCAATGTATTAATCATAGAAAAACCGTCTGCGCCCCCTGCTTCAATTGCTTGGGCGATCGGCACAATGTCCGTTACGTTTGGTGATAGTTTAACATAAATCGGAACAGAGGCGACTTTTTTGACTGCTTGTGTTAATTGAAAAGCAATGTCTGGATCTGTACCAAAAGCTATGCCGCCATGTTTCACATTAGGACAGGAAATATTCAGTTCAATTGCCTTGACGTTAGGCGCTTGCCCAATTTTTGCGCAAACAGCCACATAGTCCTCTTCGCAAGCACCTGCAACATTTGCGATAATCGGTAAGTTAGGGTATTTTTCTAATTTTGGTAATTTTTCTTGCATAACCACGTCTAAGCCTGGATTCTGCAATCCAATGGCATTTAGCATACCACTGGGTGTTTCAGCTACACGTGGTGTGGGATTTCCATATCGTGCTTGGGGCGTTGTCGCCTTAATCATAATTGAACCTAATTGATCAAGGTCATAATAGTTAGCATATTCTTCCCCGAACCCAAAGCAACCACTGGCGGGAATAATTGGATTTTTTAATGTTAAACCTGGAATTGAAACAGCTAAAGGATTTTTCATCATAAGATAACCTCACTTGCTTTAAAAATCGGACCTTCATCACAGACCTTGACACTTTTTGCTCCAGTAGTGTCTCCTTTTTTATGGCAAACGCAGGCATAGCAAGCCCCAATTCCACAGGCCATCCGTTCTTCTAAAGAAAGGTAAACGTGTGGATGTGTTGGAAATAAAGAATCAATTGCTTTTAACATACCATTCGCACCACAAGCATAAACTGCATCAGGGATCCGTCCTTTTGCTAACGCTTCTGACAATAAACGGCCCACGTTGCCATGAGCGCCAAACGAGCCATCATCTGTGGCAAAATGTGTTTCTCCTAATGCCATAAATTCTTGTTGGTAATAAGCAGCCTCTTTTGATGCATAACCAAGAAAATGAATCACTTTCACGCCTTTTTCATTGAGTTGCTTTGATAATTCATACAATGGGGGAATCCCGATTCCTCCGCCAACGATAAAAGCAGTTTGACCAGCTGCTACGGTAGTTATATCAAAGCCGTTTCCTAAAGGACCTAAAATATCTAATTGTTCACCAGCCTTCATGGTGGCAAACACTTCCGTTCCAGCGCCTTCGACTCGATAAATCAAACGACAGGTTTCGTTCGAATGATCAATTTGGTTGATGCTAATCGGTCGCCGCAAAAGTAAATCTGCACGCGGAACCTTGATATGCACAAACTGTCCAGGTCGTGTCATCTCTTTCACTAACTCGCCTTGTAAGTCTAACTGATAAATCCGTGGCGCTAACTGTTTTTGAGCTACAATGGTCATCATTTCTTGCTTTCTCTGCATCAGTATCCTTCACTCCTTTATTCTCTGATTCCCCTATAAATGATTTTCTATTTCTTCGTAAAAGAATCTGGAACAGTCCTCCTCAGACGATTGTTCCAGATTTTTGCTTAAATGGCTTCTGTCGTAAAGGCTCTTGATTCTAAAACTTTTAAAATCGCATTTGCTGTGTCAAGTGAGGTAAACAATGGAATCCCATGTTCGACTGCTTCCCGACGGATTGAAAACCCATCTTGGTTGGCACTGGAACGATTTTTATCCATGGTATTGATTACCACTTGTGCATTCCCATTGCGAATGACATCCAGCACGGTTTCCCCTTCAGGATTAGAAATTTTCGTCACTTTCTTAACAGGCAACTGATGCTTCGCTAAAAAGTCAGCGGTTCCTTCCGTTGCGACTAAACTATAGCCAATTGCTGAAAAACGCTTAGCAATTTCTAACGCCTCTTCTTTTGTTTCATCAGCAATGGTGAAAAGTACAGCCCCATAACTTGGCAAATGCAAGCCAGATGCTTCAAAGGCTTTATACAAGGCTTTTTCTAAATAATAATCACTACCCATCACTTCCCCAGTTGATTTCATTTCAGGCCCTAAGTACGTATCTACTTTTTGTAGTTTCGTAAAGGAGAATACAGGGGCTTTCACATGAACTTGTTTACTTTCAGGATATAATCCATCTTGATATCCTAGGTCAGTCAGTTTCTCACCAAGAATCGCTTTTGTAGCAACTTGGGCCATCGGAATCCCTGTGATTTTACTTAAGAAAGGAACTGTTCGACTCGCACGAGGATTCACTTCAATCACATAAACACGATTTTCATGAATAACAAATTGAATATTCATCATACCTACACAGTTTAAACCAAGTGCCAGTTTTTTTGTATAATCGGCAATCGTTGCTTGAATTTCTTGAGAAAGATACTGCGGTGGATAAACCGCCATTGAATCGCCAGAATGCACGCCAGCTCGTTCAATATGTTCCATAATCCCTGGAATTAGTACTGTTTCACCATCACAAATGGCATCAACTTCACATTCTTGTCCCAATAAATAGCTATCAACTAAGACAGGATGTTCTGGAGAAGCTTTGACTGCATGTCGCATATAATCTTCCAAATCCTTTTGATTTTCGACAATTTCCATTGCACGACCACCTAAAACATAACTTGGACGCACTAAAACGGGATAGCCGATACGATCAGCAATCACGACTGCTTCTTCTGCACTTGTGGCTGTATCTCCTGGTGGTTGAGGAATCGCTAACTCTTGCAAAGCTTGTTCAAATAAATCACGATTTTCCGCACGATCTAAATCTTCAATCGTTGTTCCAAGAATTTTAACGCCTTGTTTTGTGAGCGGCTCAGCTAAATTAATCGCTGTTTGTCCACCAAATTGGACGATCACGCCAATCGGATTTTCTAAATCAATCACATTCATGACGTCTTCTAAAGTTAATGGCTCAAAGTATAATTTATCAGAAACAGAGAAATCTGTTGAAACTGTTTCAGGATTACTATTCATAATAATTGCCTCATAACCAGCCGCTTGGATCGCTTTGACAGAATGAACCGTTGCATAATCAAACTCGACCCCTTGACCAATGCGAATGGGACCAGAACCTAATACTAGTACAGAAGGCTTTTTCGAAACATTGCTTTCGTTTTCCACTTCATACGTGCTATAAAAATAAGGCGTGTGTGATTCAAACTCTGCAGCACACGTATCCACCATTTTATAGACGGGCACAATTTGATTGGCTCTGCGGAAGTCAGCGATGGCTTGTTCTGTTTGTCCCCAAAGTGCTGCGATTTTCCGATCAGAAAAGCCATTTTGTTTGGCTTCTTTCAAGATAGCTACGTTGTCCACGTGACTTTCAAGGGTCGTTTCAATTTCGATAATGTGTAAAAGTTTATCCAAGAAGAATAAATCAATTTTCGTTAAACTTTGTAATTCTTCGATGCTATATCCTCTACGAATGGCTTCTGATAAGTAGAACAATCGATCATCTTGCGCATGGACCATTTTCTTCGTTAATTCTAAATCACTGACATGACTTAGTTCTGCTAACTCGTTGTGATAAGCACCAATTTCTAAAGAACGAACTGCTTTTAATAAGGATTCTTCAATATTGCGGCCAATTGCCATGACTTCCCCGGTTGCTTTCATTTGCGTTCCTAGTTCTCGAGCACCTTTTTCAAATTTGTCAAAAGGCCAACGAGGAATTTTGGAAACAACATAGTCCAAAGCCGGTTCAAATTCGGCATAAGTGGTTCCAGTAACTGGATTTTTCATTTCATCTAATGTTAAACCAACAGCAATTTTTGCGGCTAACTTCGCAATTGGATACCCTGTGGCTTTACTAGCAAGTGCAGATGAGCGAGAAACACGAGGATTCACTTCAATCACATAATAATTAAAGCTATGCGGGTCCAAAGCTAATTGAACATTACAGCCACCTTCAATTTTTAATGCACGAATAATTTTCAAAGACGCATCTCGCAACATTTGGTATTCATAATCTGATAAGGTTTGACTCGGAGCAAAAACAATCGAATCCCCAGTGTGAATACCGACAGGATCAAAGTTTTCCATGTTACAAACCACAATCGCATTATCGGCCGAATCACGCATCACTTCATATTCAATTTCTTTAAAACCAGCAATACTTTTTTCAATTAAACATTGTGTAACTGGTGATAATTTCAGACCGTTTTCGGCAATCTGACGGAGTTCTTCTTCCGTATCACACATGCCGCCGCCTGTTCCACCTAAAGTAAATGCGGGACGAACGATAATTGGATAGCCAATTCGTTTGGCAAAAGCCACGGCTTGTTCCACCGTATTGACAATTTCACTTTCTGGAATCGGTTGTTCTAATTCTTCCATCAATTGTTTAAATAAATCACGGTCTTCCGCTTGGTCAATCGCACTGAGCTTTGTTCCTAGCAATTCTACATTTAGCTCATCTAAAATTCCTGATTCCGATAATTCCATCGCCATATTTAATCCAGTTTGACCACCTAATGTTGGTAGAAGAGCATCAGGACGTTCTTTTCGCAAAATTCTTGAAACAAATTCTAAAGTAATCGGTTCGATATAAACATGATCCGCGATTTCCTTATCGGTCATAATAGTCGCTGGATTTGAGTTTACTAAGACAACTTCATACCCTTCTTCTTTTAGCGCTAAACAGGCTTGTGTGCCTGCATAGTCAAATTCTGCTGCTTGTCCAATAATGATTGGTCCTGAACCAATCACCATGATTTTCTTGATGTCCGTTCGTTTTGGCATTAGTTTTGCTCCTTCCATGCATCCATTAATTCCATAAATTCGTCAAATAAATGAAGACCATCGTGCGGTCCTGGAGCCGCATCTGGGTGATATTGCACAGTAAAAGCTGGATAATCTCGATGACGCACGCCTTCAACCGTTCCATCATTGACTTCCACGTGGGTCACAAGTAATTTTTCTGGATCAATTGTTGCTTCATCCACGGCATATCCGTGATTTTGTGAAGTGAAATCAATGCGTCCTGTTGCAATTTCTCGTACAGGATGATTCAAACCGCGATGTCCAAACTTCATCTTATACGTATCCGCACCATTTGCTAATGAAAATAACTGATGACCTAAGCAGATGCCGAAAATTGGAACTTTTCCTTGAATTTCTTGAATCATTTCAATAGCTTCAGGCACATCTTTGGGATCTCCAGGCCCATTTGTCAACATGACACCATCGGGACTTAATTCTAAAATCTCTTCGGCCGTTGTATTATAAGGCAACACGGTTAAGTTGCATTGCCGTTTTGATAATTCTCGCAAAATACTATGTTTCAACCCAAAATCAACGACGACTACATTACGCCCAATACCTGGACTTGGATAAGGCTTAGTGGTAGACACTTGTGCCACTTGATTTTTCGGCATGACTGTCGCTTTTAATTGATCAAACGCATGCGGCAAATCATCCACGGCATCAATGATGCTCCCTTTCATTGTTCCAGCTGATCGTAACTTACGAGTCAGCGCACGCGTATCAATTCCTGAAATTCCCGGAATCCCTTTGCGCTTTAAAAATTCATCCAAGGTCATTTGTTGACGCCAATTTGAAGCAACCCGCGCATGCTCTTTAACAATGACACCTTTACAGGTTGGGGCAATGGATTCATAATCATCTCGGTTGACTCCGTAATTTCCAACTAATGGATACGTAAAAGTAATCATTTGTCCATTAAAACTTTGGTCAGTAATTGCTTCTTGGTAACCTGTCATGCCAGTAGTAAAAACAACTTCTCCTACTACATTGCCTTCTGCACCAAACGCTTTTCCTTCAAATACTGTTCCGTCTTCTAAAATCAATAACCTTTTCAAACCTACTGCGCCTCCTCCGACCAAGCTAATGCTCCGTCAACAAATGTCATAAGTGTCTTTCCTTTGACTGTCCACCCTGTAAATGGTGTATTGACAGCCATTGATTCAAATGCTTCTGCATCAATTGGTGCAGCTGTTGCTAAGTCAAAAACTGCAATATCTGCTGGTGCACCAATTGTTAGTGTTCCTGCGTTTAATCCAAAAATTTCTGCCGGTTTCACTGCCATCCAATCAATCACTTGTTCTAATGTGAAAATGCCTGTTTCGACAAAGTTCGTATAAATCAATTGGAAGGCCGTTTCACTACCGACAATACCAAAAGGTGCGTTTAAAAATGATTGTTGTTTTTCTTCTAAACCATGGGGCGCATGGTCGGTAGCAATACAGTCAATCGTGCCATCTAACAAGCCGTCAATCAATGCTTGTCGATCTGCTAAACCACGTAATGGTGGGTTCATTTTCCAAAACCCTTCGTCACCAGGAATATCCTCATCGACTAAAATTAAATGGTGTGGCGAAACTTCGGCTGTTACGTGAATCCCTGCTTTTTTAGCATCCCGAATAACGCGCACGCTTTCTTCTGTTGAAACATGACAAACATGATAATGAACGCCTGTTTCTTTCGCTAAAGTAATATCCCGAGCAATTTGTGAAGCTTCCGTTGCACTTAAAATCCCTGGTAGGCCTAATTTCTTAGAAACTTCTCCTTCATGCATCACACCACCAAATAATAAAGATTCATCTTCCGTGTGCGCAACAAGTGCCATATTTAATGCAGCCGCTTCTTTCATGGCTAAGTACATCGTTCCTGCCGTTTGGACACCAACACCATCATTCGTAAATGCAAAGGCGCCCGCTTCTTTTAAGGCCTTCTGATTGGTTAAAACTTCACTCCGTAGCTCTTCTGTAATGGGGGCATATTGTAAAACTTTCACGACTGCATCTTTTTGAATTAAGTCGTAAACCTCACTTAATTTTTCAGCCGTATCTGGTACTGGATTCAAATTGGGCATTGCGCAAACCGTAGTAAAACCACCGCGAGCAGCAGCTTTACTACCCGTTTTAATCGTTTCTTTATACGTAAAGCCTGGTTCTCTAAAGTGAACATGCACATCCACCAAGCCTGGCGTGATTAGTTGCCCTTTCGCATCAAACACTTGCTCAAAATCTGCTTCGTCAAACGATTCTCCGATTGCGTGAATCACACCATTTTCTAGCCAAAGTGCTGCCTCAATCAATTGATTCTCTTTTTTGATGATTTTTCCATTCTTAATTAACGTCTTCATTTCTCCACCTAGGCCTTTCCATGTAAAATTGCTTCCAAAATTGCCATGCGCATAAAGACTCCGTTACTCATTTGCGCGACGATTCTTGATTGCAGACTTTCCACTAATTCATCTGCCAGTTCAACATCCCGATTGACTGGCGCTGGATGCATAATAATTGCGTGTTTCTGTAAACGAGTTGCCCGTTCGTTGGTTAAACCATATTCCAAATGATAGCCTTCTTTTGAAAAACTTTCCTTACCATCATGACGTTCGTGCTGCACGCGAAGCAACATCATCACATCGACTTTTTCAACAATTTCATCTAATGGCACATATTGTCCATAGACATCAAACTGATGATCGTACCACTCTTCTGGACCTGAAAAATAAATTTCAGCGCCTAAACGGTTTAATAACTGCATATTTGATTTAGCAACGCGAGAATGTGTAATATCTCCCACAATCGCCACTTTCAAGCCTTCAAATCCACCAAATTCTTCATAAATAGTCATCAGATCCAATAAACATTGTGTAGGGTGTTGTCCACTCCCGTCCCCACCGTTAATAATAGAACATTGAATCGTTTTACTTTGAATCAATTCATCGTAATAATTTTCTTTACCATGACGAATGACTGCTACATCTACACCAATTGCCGACATCGTTAGTACTGTGTCGTATAACGTTTCTCCTTTTTGAACAGAACTTCTACTTGCTTCAAACTCAATCACTTCTAAGCCTAATTTTTTCTCAGCTACCTCAAAACTTTTATGTGTTCGAGTACTATTTTCAAAAAACAAGTTTGTTGCAAAATATTGACGTTCTTCTGGGTGCCATTTTGCCCCCTGTTTAAATTCTCCTGCGCGACGGATTAACCCCATGACTTCACGGTCGGTTAAAGCCTCTGCAGTTAAAAGATGTTTTAAACTAATTCGTTCAGATGTAATAATCATTCGTCCAGTCCTCCTACTGTTCTTCGCTACGTGCGTTTTCCGGTAAAATTAAATTCAAAACAATTCCTAAGACGGTTGCTAATGCCATTGAAGACAATTCAAAGGTTCCTACTTTGAAGACTAAGCCACCAATGCCGATGACTAAAATTACTGAAGCAATCAATAAATTCTTTTTCTTATCAAAATTAATCTTATTATCGATTAAGATTTTCAAACCACTTGCGGCAATCACACCGAACAAGACGAAACTAATTCCTGAAATAACTGGTCCTGGGATACTTAGAATCAAGGCACTTAATTTCCCAACAAAGCCTAAAGCTACAGCGAACACCGCGGCTCCACCAATCACGAAGACACTGTGTACTCTTGTAATTGCCAGCACGCCGATATTTTCACCATAACTTGTAACTGGCGGTCCACCAACAAAACCTGCTACAATTTGCGCTAAGCCATCTCCCATTAAAGTTTTAGATAAGCCTGGGTCTTGGAAAAAGTTGCGCTTGGTTAATTTATTCAAGACCATTAAATGACCAATATGTTCTGTCATTGTTACAAAAGCAATTGGTGCCATTGTTGTAATGGCATTTAAATACAATTTCGGTTGGTATTGAACAAAAGGTACTTCAAAATTCGGTAAAGCAAACCACGCAGCTTCTTTAATAGGGGTTAAGTCAATAATTCCGAAAGCTAAAGCGACTAGGTACCCACTGACAATTCCCAAAAGAATTGGAATTAATCCTAGGAAGCCTTTGAAAAACATGTTGTAAAAAATGGTTAAGCCTAAAGTAATTAAGGCTACGGCAATATATTTAAAATCATAAACGTTGTTGTTATACATTGCGTTATTTGCGGCATTAGCTGCCAAGCCTAAACCGATAACCATCACGACAGGTCCTACAACGATAGGCGGTAAAATTTTATCCAACCAGTCGGAACCAATTTTTTTAATGATTAATGAAACGATTAGGTATACCAAGCCGGTTGTCATAGCACCTTGGGCAATGGCTGGATAACCATCACTCTTCATTAACATCTGCATCGCTGCAATAAAAGCAAAGCTACTGCCAAGATAGGCGGGGATTTTTCCTTTTGTAGTAATCAGATAGACCATTGTTCCTAATCCTGAACTGACTAACGCAATCCCTGGGTCAATTCCTACTAAGATTGGTACTAAAACCGTTGCACCAAACATCGTAAATAAATGTTGTAAACTTAGGCCAACCCAGTGAAAAGCTTGCGGTCTGTCTTTAATATCTAAGACTGCATCCTCATTTCGAAATTCTTTTTCTGACAACGTTGTTCACTCCTTTTTATTCGTTTCCTTTACTGATCATAATACGATCTGCGCCGTCACGCTCTTCCATTTCCACAATAATTTCCTCAGTTTTTGATGTTGGAATATTTTTTCCTACATAATCGGCACGAATCGGTAGTTCCCGATGCCCACGATCTACTAAGACTGCTAAAGAGATTTTTCTCGGACGACCTAAATCCATAACAGCGTCCATCGCAGCACGAATGGTCCGGCCCGTGTACAAGACATCATCCACTAAAATAACTTCTTTACCTTCAATTGAGACTGGTACGTCAGAAGAATGTAATTCAGGTTCCTCCATATCTTTCACATCATCACGATACAAAGTAATATCTAATTCACCAACTGGCACGTCAATATCTTCTAATTGTTTTAAGCGTTCGGCTAGACGTTGTGCAATGTATATCCCACGCGTTTTAATTCCTACTAAAACAATGTCTTGAATTCCTTTGTTTCTTTCAATAATTTCATACGAGATTCGAGTAAGCGCTCGTTTCATTGTGACTGCGTCAACAACTTCTTTCTTTGGCATAATAATTTCCTCCTCATTTCTTTTTTATCTACGTCCTCGCTGTCTTGGGGTCAGCGATTCTTCCTTCAATTGAGCAGCTGAAAAATAAGTGGATTTTTATTGAAATTGTCCTGTTATTTTTTCCAACAAAAAATCCTCCTACCCGTATGAGGATAGGAGGATGTTGGTTACAGTTTAAAAAGGTACAAGGGTACCATGTAGCCCACACAACTTACTAACTAAGCGCACCTAGTGTTCTTTTGCATGATTCCTTCTTAGCCTCACGGGACTAAACTTAAAGGTTACAGTTATTTAGTTATTTTTCTTCTTAAAAAAGAGTTTACCTCTTCTTCAGAAAAAAATCAATGATTATTTCTTAATTGGTGTAAAGTTTTTTCAAAAACTTCTGGTAAAGGTGCTTCAAAGACTAATTGTTCACCTGTAGTAGGATGTGTAAAGCCTAATAACTTCGCATGTAAAAATTGTCCATTGCCAGGCAATGTTTTTTTCGGTCCATATAATGGATCTCCAGCTAATGGATAACCGATATATTTCATGTGAACACGGATTTGATGTGTCCGGCCTGTTTCTAGTTGTAATTCAACTAAGGTAAATGCATCAAAACGCTCTAAAACAGTAAAATGCGTGACTGCTTCTTTACCGCCTTCAATGACCGCTTGCATTTTGCGGTCAACCTTGGAACGACCAATAGGCGCATTTATTTCTCCCTTATCGTGAGGAATAACACCGTGGACCAAGGCAACGTATTTGCGTAACGATGTTTTTTCTTTTAGCTGTTTCGCTAATGATTCATGGGCTTGATCATTTTTAGCCACCATCAATAGCCCCGAAGTATCTTTATCAATTCGATGAACAATTCCTGGTCGCACCACATCATTAATCGCCGATAAGTGATCCGCATGATGAAGTAACGCGTTCACTAATGTACCCTTGGGATGCCCTGCCGAAGGATGAACAACCATGCCTTGAGGTTTGTTGACGACAATCACATCATTGTCTTCATAAACAATGGTCAAAGGAATATCCTCTGCTACCATATCTAGAGCTTCTGGTTCAGGAATTGTTACAACAATTTCATCGCCTGCTGTAACTTTGTAATTTGCGCGGACCGTTTCACCATTAACTGTTACGTGTTTTTCTTTTAACCATTGTTGAATTTGCGAGCGGGAATGATTGGGTAAATGTTCACTTAATACTTTGTCAATCCGGCCTTTTTCTGTTTGAATCGTTACGTTAATTTGTTCCATTTTTGCCTTCCTTTGCTGCTTTTTCATCTAAAATCAAATAAATAAATATACAAATAACGCCGACCACTAACGTACTATCTGCAACATTAAAAATAGGAAAATTCATAAAATCCGTTTGGAGCATGTCCACCACGTAGCCTAAACGTACACGATCAATAAAATTCCCAATGGCACCTGCTAAGACAAAAGATAAACCTACAGAATACCAGATACTTTTTTTATAATTCTTAATTAATAAATAAATAATCACGACACTAACAATTACTGTGATGACATAAAAGAATATCATCTTTCCTTCTAATAAGCTCCAAGCGGCTCCGGTATTTCTTAAATGGGTCAGCGACAAAAATCCAGGAATGAATTCTTTTGTTTCACCCAAAGAAATGTTTTGGACCGTCAAATATTTGCTCCATTGGTCAAGCCCTACTAATAAGGCACTGATTAAAAAATATACTACTAACAATCGCGTCATTCCTTTTCTCTATGAATACTTGCTAAATCTCTTGGTCGAACAATGCCTACTAACTCACCATTAGGATGGCCACTTTTACTAATAAGCACAGCTTCTAAGCGTGGCTGCTCCCGAAACATTTGTTCAACTTCAAAAACGGTTGCTTCAATTGAAACAAATTGATAGTTGCTGCGTTTATAATTTGATGCCAACAATTCTCGCACCGTTCGGTTGGCAATGTGAACTTCGCCTTTGGTGCTCTCAATGGCAAACCATACACCAATCCCTCGAACCGTGATTAATCCTTTAAATACACCTTTTTCATAAATCGGAAATTGGGAATATTGTTTTTTTGCAATAATCGTTAATAACGTTTCTAAAGAAGTGGTGATTTCAAAAGCTGTAACACGTTTCGCAAATTTAGGCACTACTTTTTCTGGTTTTGTTAAAGCTTGTTCAATCGTTTCAATTCGTTGAACTGCCCATTCGTTTGGCTCTGCAATTACAAAATCATCAGCAATTCGCTCATGAACGATGGCATTTCTTAACTGAGCCATTTGAAGCAAATCCTCTTCAAATTGAGCAATCTGTCCTTTTTCTTTTCGGGAAAGACGTCTTGTCATTTCACTGAATCCCATATTGACAGGATTGTTCAGTCTCTCTCTCATCCACTTTTCAATGCGATTAAAGTGTGCTAAAAATGTATCTGCTCGTTCCCCCATAGTCGTTGCTCCTTATAATAAACTACGCAATAAATTTCCGTCATTATTTTTTATTGAGCTACTTTCAAGTATATACTAAAAATAGGTCTAAGGAAAGAGCGGCTTTAAAAGAGACCGCTCGCTTGACCCGTTTCGTCCACATCCATATTTAACGCAGCAGGAACTTTCGGCAAGCCAGGCATCGTTAAAATGTCACCCGTTAACGCCACGATAAACCCTGCACCGATTTTTGGAACTAGTTCACGAATTGTAATCGTAAATCCTTCTGGCCGTCCTAATTTTTGAGGATCGTCAGAAAGTGAATACTGTGTCTTCGCCATGCAAATTGGTAATTGATCCCAACCATTTTTTGTAAAATCTGCGATTTGTTTTTGCGCTTTCGGAGAAAAAATCGCCTGTTCCCCGCCGTAAATCGTTTGTACAATGGCTTGAATTTTTTCTTCAATTGTTTGGCGAGGGTTATATAAAGGTTGAAACTGCTTTGTATTGGCTTCAATCTCTGCTACTACTGTTTTCGCTAGATTCGTGCCACCTGCGCCACCTTGCGCCCAAACACTTGTTAACTCGACGGGCACGCCTAACGCTTGGCAGGCTTCTTTCAACAGTTGAATTTCCTTCTCTGTATCCTGTGTAAATTCATTAATTGCAACAACTACTGGTACATCATAACGTTGCATGTTTTGAATATGTTTTTCTAAGTTGGTAAAGCCTTTTTGTAACGCTGGTAAATTTTCTTCTGCTAACTGATCTTTCGCCAAACCGCCATGCATTTTCAACGCGCGAATCGTTGCCACAATCACAACGGCATCGGGTGCTTTTCCTAAAGAAGGTACTTTAATATCTAAAAATTTTTCGCCACCCAAGTCGCCACCAAAACCTGCTTCTGTTACGACATAATCCCCTAGATGCAAAGCTGTTTTTGTCGCTAAAATACTGTTACATCCATGAGCGATATTGGCAAAAGGACCACCGTGAACAAAAGCTGGAGTTCCTTCAATCGTTTGAACTAAATTAGGTTTTAAGGCGTCTTTTAATAATAAAGTCAGGGCACCTGCCACGTTTAAATCTTTAACCGTCACCGGCTCTCTTTGGTCATTATAGGCGACAATAATCCGACTTAAGCGTTCTTTTAAGTCCGTTAAATTTTGCGCTAAACAAAGAATCGCCATAATTTCGCTCGCCACAGTAATATCGAAACCGTCTTCTCTTGGTACACCTTGGAAAGGACCGCCTAAACCAACAACGACCTGTCTGAGCGCACGATCATTTAGATCCACTGCCCGTTTCCAAATCACCCGTCGAAAATCAATCTTTAATTCATTTCCTTGCTGTAAATGATTATCTAGTAACGCAGCTAAGGCATTATTGGCTGTCGTAATCGCATGCATATCACCAGTAAAATGCAAATTAATTTCTTCCATTGGTAATACTTGTGCGTAACCACCACCTGTTGCGCCACCTTTAATCCCCATCACAGGACCTAATGATGGTTCTCTTAGGGCAATAACTGTTTTTTTATTGATTTGATTTAATGCATCTCCTAAACCAATGGTCACGGTTGACTTTCCTTCTCCTGCTGGTGTTGGATTAATCGATGTAACGAGGATTAATTTACCTTCTGGTTGCGCTTCTAAGGATTGAAGCGTTGGAAAATCTATTTTCGCTTTGTATTTTCCATAAAGTTCGAGCGAATCTTCTGAAAGACCGATTGTTTCGGCAATCTCTTGAATAGGTTTTAATGTTGCTGCTTGTGCAATGTTAATATCTGTCTTCATAACGGACCCCTTTTCAATTCTTTATCGTCTTTGTGACACATTGTTTCTTTTAAATTATAGCTTGTATTGAATAGAATGGCTAGAATAACCTTTTTTAAACAACCCAACCATTGACGTTTGGTAGCCTTTTCTCGTATAATGAAAGTGTCTTTACAAATCTAAAAGGAGCGTGAATTGGATGCAAAAAGGAATTGTCAAATGGTTCGATAACAGAAAAGGTTATGGTTTTATCGTTTACAACGAAGAAGATGAGATTTTTGTCCACTTCACTGCTATAGAAGGTGACGGATTCAAATCACTTGATGAGAATCAATCTGTAGAGTTCGAGATAATGGAAGGCAATCGTGGGCTACAAGCAGCACATGTCAAAAAAATAGATAACTAAAAAAGCTGAACCAACAACGCTTTGCTCCAAAAAGTAAGTAAACGTAGCGTTTGTTTCAGCTGATTATTTTAAGATTTTGAGAGTGGGTCACCAGTCGTTTCGACTTATGACTCACTCTTGTTTTTTTCTTCTTTTTTATGAAGGCCCAAAGAATGATCTTCTGCTACCTTCAATTCAGGCTTTTTTATCTTAAGTGCCTCAAGAAATAACGGAATCGTTTTCTTTTTCATTAAAAAGACTTTTGAGCCTTCCTTAAATTCTGAGGAAAAAATTTCGATGCTTTTTTCATTGTAGGTTACTTTTTCTATCTGAGAAAGCGGAAGTGCTTTTTTGCGAAACCATAAAACATCTCTGACAATTAAAGATGTTTCTGTCATGTTAAAAGACCGCGCAATTCCTAGATAAGCAAACACAAAAAATGGAACCATCACCAGATTACTAATCAAGTAAGGACCATTATTTTCCAATGCTAAAATTAAACTAATAAATAATATACAAAATGTGCAAGACCAGTAAATAATTGTTGATGCTAATTCTGGCTGCCAATAGAATTTCTGTTTTTTCATAAAGTGCCCTCACTACTTCTGGATCAACGCCGCTAAATTTAAATATGTTATAATAGTAACATACTTTTTTTAAGAACAAAAAGAAATTAGGAGTAATTTTATGTTAAGAATTTATGTAGATGCTGCAACAAAAGGCAATCCAGGTGAATCTGGCGGCGGTATCGTTTACCTCACCGACCAATCGCGGCAACAATTGCATGTGCCTTTAGGCATTGTTAGTAATCACGAAGCCGAATTTAAAGTGCTGATTGAAGCTTTAAAACAAGCGATTGCCAATGAAGACAATCAACAAACCGTTCTTCTCCACTCAGATAGTAAAATTGTTGTCCAAACAATTGAAAAAAACTATGCTAAAAACGAAAAGTACCAGCCTTATTTAGCAGAATATCAACAACTAGAAAAGAATTTTCCTTTGCTCTTAATCAAATGGCTACCTGAAAGTCAAAACAAAGCGGCCGATATGCTTGCACGGCAAGCATTACAAAAATTTTATTCCAATAAAAAGTAGCACTGTTTACTTAATGCTTTTCCTTTATTAATTTGATAATTAAACACGTGGAGCAAAAATTCCAAGTGATTTTTGCTCCACGTTTAAAAACAGATAAACGGTTCTGTCTCGACTTCTTCTTATAGCCACTTATTCTTTTGTCGTTATTTCCGCAAATTGTCCATTGGTTAGCGAAAGGATTGCTTCAGGAGCTAATTCAATTTGCATGCCACGTTTGCCTGCAGAAACAATAATTGCAGAATATTGTTGAGCTTCTTCAGCCAAATAGGTGGGAAATTGTTTTTTCATCCCAATTGGTGAACAGCCCCCACGAATATAGCCTGTGGTTGTTTCTAAATCTTTTAAGTGAAGCATTTCTACCTTTTTGTTGCCACTAGCTTTCGCTAATTTTTTCAAATCTAATTCTTGATTACCAGGAATGACAGCCACGACTGGACCTGTTTTATTACCTACTGTAACCAAGGTTTTAAAAATTCGTCCTTTTTCAATACCTAAACTTTCAGCGACACTTTCTGCACTTAAATGATCTTCACTCCAAGCGAATTCATATTCTTTATATGGTACTTTATGTTGTTCTACCATGCGCATCGCATTCGTTTTTTGTTGTGTTTTTTTCTTTGCCACTTTTTTCACCTTCTGAATCACTTGTTTTGTTCGAATGTCTTTAAATAATTTCTTAATACTTGTACGGATAGTTGGCCTGGTGCAGACGCTTGCTGGGCTGAGCCAAAAGTTAGTGCCGACCCGAACAGTTGACCTGTTACGCGACTAATCATCCCTAACTGTCCCATTGACATAGTAACGATTGGGACGGATGCATAATGGGTGTACATTTCATTGGTTGCTGAAAGTAACGTAAGTACATCTGTCGCATCTTGTGGCATCACAGCTATTTTACAAATATCCGCCTGACGCATTTGCATTTGGCGTAACCGCGCGACAATCTCCTCTTGCGACGGTGTTTTCTGAAAGTCGTGATTACAGAGAACAATTTTAATCCCCATCTTTTTAGCTTCGTGAATTAACGTATCTGCCGCCAGCGGATTCGCAAATAATTCAATATCTAATAAATCCAAGGCACCTTTTTTCACTAATTCATGATACAAAGCAAAATAATTTTCCTCAGAAAAAGCCATTTCGCCGCCTTCTTTTTGTGTACGAAAAGTTAACAATAACGGTTTTTGCCCCAACCGTTCCATTACTTGTTGTGAAAGATTACATACATCGGAAAAATCAGCGACATTTTCATAATAGTCTAAACGCCATTCCACCAAATCACAATCTAGTGTTTGGCTCGCCGTTGCTTCGGCCAAAATATCCTCGGCTGTTGGAGCAACAATGGGCACCACAATTTTGGGATTCCCTTCACCTATTCGCACATTTTTGACTATAACTGGCTTCACAGTTCCACCTAACTTCCTCGTTTGTTTTTCTCTCTTCATATCATACCATTTCTCTTCTTTTTTGCAATTTAAAGAGCTACAAAGACACCTAGAATTAGGAATTTCCTAACACTAAATGCCTTTGTTTAGGTTATTTAACTCTTTCTGTTGTTACGTTAAACTTCCGTACTTTGTAACTGATACATATCCGCATAAAGGCCACCTTCTGCCAGTAACGTTTCGTGCGTTCCTCGTTCTACAATCTGCCCTTTGTCTAAAACTAAAATCAAGTTTGCGTCACGAATCGTCGAAAGGCGATGCGCAATCGCAATTGTCGTTCTCCCTTGACGCATTTTGGCTAATCCTTCTTGAATCAATCCTTCTGTTTCTGTATCAATATTAGCGGTTGCTTCATCTAAAACTAAAATTTTGGGATCAGTCACAATCGTTCGTGCAAACGAAATTAATTGACGTTGTCCGCTAGAATAACTAGCTCCTCGTTCAATGACTTTCGCATGATAGGTATTGGGTAACGTGTGGATAAATTTATCCGCCTGAACAAATTCCGCAGCCTGTTTAATTTGTTCATCTGTGATAGTTGGATTCAGTAAACGGATATTTCCAGCAATATCTCCATAAAACATGAAAGCGTCCTGTAATACTAAGCCCATCTTTTCCCGTAATTCTGTCATGGGAAAATCACGAATGTCACGATCATCAATTAAAATCTGCCCTTCATAAAATTCATAGAAACGCATGAGTACATTAATAATTGAACTTTTACCACTTCCTGTATGACCGACTAAAGCGACGGTTTCCCCGGGATTTGCGACAAAGCTAATATTTTTCAATACTTCGTTTTTGCCGTCATAAGAAAAAGTAACATTGCGAAATTCAATTTTCCCGCGAATAATTTCCCCATTCGCACCTACTGATTGTTGCGGCGTTAATTCTTCCGTATCCATAATTTTTAAAATACGACTACCTGCGACAATCCCATCTGTAAAGATACTTAGGAAGTCCATCATTTGTGTCATCGGATTAAAAAAAGCTTGGACATACGTTACAAAAGCATAAATCATCCCCGCTTCTACAGGAGAATGTAAAGCATCGATGCCAAACATAGTTAAGGCCAATGCAATCGCCAACGTATACAACAAATTAATGATAGGACTTAATAATAACGAATTCATACGAATCATTGCTACTCGTGTTTTTAAATAATCATCATTGGTTTCCTCAAATTCTTTTTCCAAACGCTTTTCTTGGCGAAATTGTTGAATGATTTGCATACCAGAGATGTATTCATTTAGTTTGGTGTTTAATTGACTTAATTTTTCCCGCATACTGCGATATAATTTTGAACTAAATTTTTGGTAATACCAAATTACAACTAATAAAATTGGCAAGAAAATTAGACAATAAAATGAAATTTCTGGACTGAGTTGAAACATTGCAAAAAATGACGAGATTACGGCAAAAATTCCTGTAATCACCATTAGGAATACATACCAGAATTCAAACAATGTTTCTGTGTCATTTGTAACACGAGACACCGTCGAACCCGCTGGTGTTTGATCAAAATAACGCATACCTAAAGTGTGTAATTTTTCAAATAATTTCACTCGTATATATTGATACGTTTTTAAAGAAGCCATCGAATACAAATACCATTGGAAAAACCAAACAATACTTTTGACAATGACACCAAAGAAATAAATAGCAGCAAAAGTTAGAATCACTTGCATTGTAGCAGTTTTAGGCGTTAAATAATTATCCATAAAAACTTGAATGACTCTAGGCAAAAGAATATTGATAATTGATAAGCCAAATGCAAAGAGAATAGCTGTGTAAAACATGCGTCGAAACGGTTTGGCAAAACGAAACAAACGCTGAACAATCGTTAATTGTTCTTTCATCGGTAATTCTCTGGACCATTCGGATTGATACTTTTCTTCCATTAACTCTCACTCCCTTCAATTTTCGCTTCTAATTGCTGTTTTTCCCACATCCGCTGATACCAACCCTTCTGAGCCAGTAACTCTGGATGCGTCCCCCGTTCAATAATTTTCCCTTCATCCAACACTAAGATTTCTTTTGCATGCATGACACTACTTAAACGATGCGCTGTAATGATAGTGGTTTTTTCTTGGCGCGTTTCTTTTAGATTTGATAAAATCGCCTCTTCAGTCTTCGCATCGACTGCAGATAAGGCATCGTCTAAAATTAACAATTCTGGTTCAACAATCAAGGCCCGTGCAATAGAAATCCGTTGTTTTTGTCCTCCAGAAAGCGAAACGCCACGTTCCCCAACCATTGTGTCATAGCCTTCAGGGAATGCTTTAATTTCTTGGTTAATAAATGCTAATGCTGCCGCTTGTTCAACTGCCGCTTGTTCCAAGTCTGGTTTAGCAAAACGAATGTTATCTCGTACCGTCATGGAAAAGAGAAAGTGGTCCTGTGGCACGTACCCCATTGCACCCATCAATGCATCTAATGTGTAATTTTTAATGTTATGTTTTCCAAAGGAAATCGTTCCTTGGTATTGGTCATATTCACGCATCAACAACTTCAAAATAGTGGTTTTACCAGCGCCTGTTTTACCAACAATCCCCAAGGTTTCTCCTTCTTGCAACGAAAATTGGATGTTTTCCAATGCCACTGCCTCTTCTTTTGGATAAGAAAAAGAATCAATCTTCATTGAAATTGTCCCTTGCGCCATTGTTTTGATGGCATTTCGTTCGATAATATGCGTTTTTTCATGTAATAATTCGTTCACACGATCGTAACTAGCATTCCCACGTTCTAACACATTAAATAAGCGCCCAATCGCAAACATTGGCCAAACTAGCATCCCAATATAGGCAATGAAAGAGACCAACTGACCTAAACTAATCGTTCCTTCCATGATGAAACGACCACCAATAATAATTGTCAAAACATAAGAAACACCAATAATCAGCGTAATAAACGGATCAAACAGTGCATCTAAAAAGTTCGTTCGTTTATTTTTGACGATAGCATCATCAATTTTCTCTGTAAAATCAGCAAGATCTTCTTTTTCTTGCCCAAATGTTTTAATGACTTTAATTCCAGTGATACTTTCTTGTGTTTTATCATTAATCGCTGAAAAAGCAGCTTGTGAATCTCGAAAGGCATCATGCAACTTAGAACCTAGAACTCGTGAAGTGACGGCTAATAAAGGCAGCGGTAATAAAGCAATTAATGTTAAGCGCCAATCGACAAATAGAACCATTGCGATAATCGTTGTTCCTCCCGTAATCACAGAGTCGGCAAACGTTAAAATCCCAGCTCCAGCCACATTTTGGATGGCATTTAAATCATTGGTTGCATGCGCCATCAAGTCACCTGTCCGATATTTCTGATAAAAGATGCTATCCATTTTTGTGAAATGATGAAATAATTGAGTCCGTAGCTCTTTTTCCAAACGAGCGGCACTCCCCCAAATATGCATCCGCCAAATATAGCGAAAAAGATATTGGGCAAGCCCAGCACCAATCAAGAGTGCAACCCACACAATAATTTTCGTTAAGCGAATTTCTTTGTTAACGATTTCATCTACAACGACGCCAATAACTTTGGGCGGGACTAATTGAACAAGAGCGACCATCATTAATGAGAAAACCCCAATAATATAACTTTTTTTCTCTTGCTTAAAAAACCAGCCTAATTTTTTGAATATGGACATTCAGTTGTCCCTCCTTTTACTTTGTTGTTCTACGAAGACTACTTTCGAGCTAGAAGGTTTCTTCGTTATTGTTGTTTTTGATTAAACGTTTCGCTCTTTTCCTCCTAGATTATCCTATTCTCCCGCAAAACAACAAAAAAACGGACTGAAAATCAGCCCGTTTTTACACTTATTCATGATTACCTGAATAACCTTTACTATTTTCCTTGGTTTTTCATTTGTTGCATCATTTGTCTAACCTTTTTCTCTGACGGTTTTTGACCCATTGATGCCATCATCATGCGTAACATATCCTCATTAACGGGAGGATTTTTTTTGAAATAATCTTGCATATATTTGCGTGCAAGGAAAAAGCCCCCTGCAGCGCCTACTAATAAAGCGATTACTGCGATTAATACTACCCAACCTGTTGCCATTGAAACTCTCTCCTCTCCGTATAGTTTTGCTCTCAATGAATTATTTTACTAGAAATAGCAAAAAAAGAAAAGTTCTTTTTGCGGGATTTCTCTTAAATAATGAAAAAAGTCTGATTTTTTTTGCAAAATAGTGATTAAAAGTCAAAAATATACGCTCTTAAATGTCAATAGGACCTTTAAGAGCGATTGTTGCTTTAGTTTTGTCCTTGAATTTTTTCTAATAATTCTGGATCAAATGTTTGATTTTTTAACATCGCAATTTCAAAGCCGTAAGGGGCCTTTTTATTTTTTTTGTCTTCTCCGACATAAGGTGTTTCTAAAATTTTTGGTAAAGCAGTTAATTTTTCATGGTGAACCACACCGTTTAAAGCTTCAAAACCAATAGTGCCAAAGCCAATATTGGCATGACGATCTTTATGTGAGCCCATAGGATTTTTAGAATCATTCACATGAATAACTTTTAAACGATCCAATCCGATAATTTTATCAAATTCAACTAATACGCCATCAAAATCATCTTTTACATTATACCCTGCATCATTAATGTGGCAAGTATCCAGAGTGACAGAAAGCTTATCATTTAGCGTAACTCCGTCAATAATCGCAGCTAGTTCGTCAAACGTACGGCCGATTTCGGTTCCTTTACCAGCCATTGTTTCTAAAGCGATTTGAGGGATTTGCTCTTTCCACAAGACTTCGTTTAGACCTTTAACAATTTGTTTAATGCCGGCTTCTGGACCTGCGCCAACATGCGCACCTGGGTGTAACGTGATTTGCGTTGCTCCCAACGCTTGTGCTCGCTCAATTTCTTGTCGCAAAAAGTCTACGGCAAAACCGAAATTTTCCGTTTTAATTGTATTGCCTAAATTAATAATATACGGGGCATGAACGACGATATTACTTAAATTGTGTTCCTTCATAAACGCTTGCCCAGCTTCAATATTCATTTCTTCAATCGGTTTCCGGCGCGTGTTTTGTGGCGCACCTGTATAAATCATAAAGGTTGTTGAGCCATAACTAGCCGCTTCCTCGGCAGAGCCTAATAGCATTTTCTTGCCACTCATACTAACGTGTGATCCTAATAACATGTGGTTCCTCCTAATAATTCTTCTTTTTCTTTTGGTAGTGTTGATACTGTTGCAGCCATTCTTCAAGCGTGATTTTTGTTACTAATTCGCCAATTAGTTCATAGGGTATTCGCTTAGGATTAGTGAAGCGAAGACAACTTTTCCCCATGTTTAGCTTTGTTGACACTTGTTCCTGATAGGCTTCTTGAAACCAACTTCGGACGGCTTCATTTCCCATTAATCCCATGTGATATAAAGCTACTTGCCTTTTAGTAGCGCCTAAGCTGATAAATGGTAACGGCTCATCACCACGGTTGAGATAGCCTTCTGGAAATACTGAAAGCGGCACAACAAAGGTTGGCATGCCATATTGCATTGTTAATTCAAATCCTGCTGGCAAATTTTGCGAAACGGCGTCTAATACTTGCTGATAAGCAATTCGCCATTTTGGTTCGACTGTTTCGATGTATGCTGTAACTGTTTCAATTGACTGCCCCATTATTTCTTCCTTTGCTGATAAAGAGCTTTGGTTTTATAGCCTTCTTTTAAAATGACTAACATTTCAGTTTGCCGCTTTTTCCGTGTCTCCGCTCGCTTTGCACTAAATACATACCGCGCCCACTCTTTTTGATAACCAGGCGTTAATGCAGCGAATGTCGCTGCAGCAGCTGGTTCTGTTTGTACCAACGCTTCAATTTCTGGTAAATATTGAACATAATCCCCAACAGCAGAACTGGTCTGATTCTTCGCTGGCTTTTTAAGAACATTCTTCATGCCGACAACCGTAAAAGTCTCATCTAAACTAACCATGCGATTAAATTTTAAGGTTGAGCCTTTAATATACCCATCTGTCTCGTTTACTTGTAATGTTGGAAAAATTTCATCTCGGTGGACAAAGGTTGGATACATTTTATTGCCTTTTTTCGGATAAGCCACATATAACAACCCATTTTCTACTAAATGTTGACCTTCAATCACCATTGAAACAATCTCTTGAAATTCCGCCATCGTTTTCACAAATGCAAAAATCAGCTCAACTGGTTCTGAGGGTAATTGCTGCGCGGCTGAAGCAAATTCAGATAGATACTCTCCCTGTGGTCTATTTAAAATAACTAGTTGCTGATACTTCGTTAAGTTTAACTTTTCGACAATTGATTTCATAACCTACTCCTTATAGCGACTGCACTTTTTATTCTAGCATAGCACAAGTTATCTGTAATTGAATATGCCCAATAGTAAAAAAGAGTTTTTTGTAACAGAATTAATCCCAATTTATCTTTTTTAAAAGCGAAAGCTTGGAACCTGTTGTCTAAACGACCTTCGTTCCAAGCTTTCATTTTTTTAGTATTTTAACAAGAAATATTTTTTCTTCCCGCGACGAATCACAGTAAATTGTCCTTCGATTTTATCAGTTTCTGTCAATTCAGCTGCTAAATCTTGTCGACGTTCTCCATTGACGTAAATCGCTCCATTTTGAACATCTTCACGGGCTTGACGTTTGGATGGTTCTATTTTTGAGGTAACTAATAAGTCGACTAAACTTAATTGATCCTCTGGTTGCACCTCATACGTTGGTACATCTTTAAAGCCTTGTTTAATTTCTTCTGCTGTTAAGCTTTGGATATCCCCGCTGAATAAAGCTTCTGAAATTTTAACCGCTTGATGATAGGCTGCTTCACCGTGGACTAAAGTAGTCACTTCTTTGGCTAACGCTTTTTGCGCAGCACGTTGACCTGGGTTCGCTGTAAATTCTTCTTCAATTGTTGCAATTTCATCCAATGTTAAGAAAGTAAAGTATTTCAAGAATTTCACGACATCACGATCATCTGTGTTAATCCAGAATTGATAAAATTCATATGGCGAAGTTTTTTCCGCATCTAGCCAAACTGCGTTTCCTTCTGTTTTACCAAATTTGGTACCATCTGCTTTTGTAATTAAAGGCATGGTTAAGCCGAATCCTTGAACTTCTTGTTCTCGGCGTAATAATTCAATCCCTGAAGTAATGTTCCCCCATTGATCACTGCCGCCTAATTGCAATAAACAGCCTTCTGTTTCGTACAATTTCAAGAAATCATACGCTTGTAATAATTGATACGCAAATTCAGTATAAGAAATTCCTGTTTCGATTCGGCGTTTCACGCTTTCTTTACTCATCATATAGTTAATTGTAAAGTTTTTTCCAACATCACGTAAGAAATCAATTAACGAAAGCTCTCCAAGCCAATCATAGTTATTTGCTAGAATCGCTGGATTTTTTTCATCTTCAAAATCGATAAAACGTGACAACTGGCCCTTAATACTTTCAGACCAAGCTTTCACTGTATCAAGTGTGTTTAAACTACGCTCTGCATCTTTGAATGATGGATCACCAATCATGCCTGTTCCGCCACCAACTAAAGCAATGGGCACATGACCATTTTGTTGGAAACGACGTAACATAAGAATTGGGAGTAGATGCCCGATGTGTAAACTGTCTGCCGTTGGATCAAAGCCGATATATAATTTAACAGATTCTTCATTTAATTGTTTTTGTAAGGCTTCTTCATCTGTGACTTGGTAGACCAACCCACGGGCTTTTAATTCTTCAAAAAAAGCTGAATTCATGATTTTCCTCCTATAGTAAAACATAATAATAGATCAAATTCCCCTATTCATAGTAACCGATTCTGTCACACTTGAAAAGTCAAAAAATGAGATTTCCCTATTTTCTCTTAAGTTTTTTCAACAAAAAATGGCAATTGGTGTAGAAACTATTCATAGAAGCTTTTTTTTGCTATAATAACACAGAATGTATCATTTTATTGAGGTGAAGCTTTTGAAAAATAATTCAAGTAACAATAAGCAAAAACCAACGACCTCTTCTGGCGGCAATGTCTTTTTACTTATTTTAAATGTCATTATTCGCGTTTTTCAGTCATTAGTGGTTTTTGGGGTTATTCTGATTGTCTTAGGTGGCTCTCTTGGCTTAGGTATTGGAATGGGCTATTTTGCTTTTCTAGTTGAAGATACACAGCCCCCAACGAAGGAAGAATTGCAAAAAGAAATCAGTGATATTACCGAAGTGTCAAAAATGACTTACGCAGATGGTACTCCGATTGCTAACATCAAATCAGATTTAATTCGGACACGAATTAATGGCGATCAAATGTCTCCATTGCTAAAAAAAGCCATTATTTCAACAGAAGATGAATATTTTGAAGAACATCATGGGGTGGTACCAAAAGCGCTAGTTCGAGCGTTGATTTCTGATGCGACAGGTATCGGCGGTTCTTCTGGTGGTTCAACATTGACTCAGCAATTGGTCAAGCAACAGATTTTAACTGACGAAACGACTTTTAAACGGAAAGCCAACGAAATTTTATTAGCTTTACGTATTGAAAAATACTTTTCTAAGGACGAAATCGTGACAACTTATCTAAATGTCTCCCCTTTTGGTCGTAATAACAAAGGTGAAAATATTGCAGGCGTGGAAGAAGCAGCCAAAGGACTCTTTGGTAAAAGTGCCAAGGACTTGAATCTTCCTCAAGCGGCCTTTATCGCAGGTCTTCCCCAAAGTCCTATTGTTTACACGCCCTATACTAACACTGGTGCCTTGAAAGACGATTTGTCTTTAGGAATGAAGAGAAAAGATTTTGTTCTTTTCAGTATGTACCGAGAAAAAGCTATTTCGCAAAAGGAATATGAAGAAGCCAAAGCTTACGACTTGAAAAAAGACTTTTTACCAACAGAGCAGGCCAATGTCAATACAGAAGGCTATCTATACTACACGGTGTTAGATAAAGCAGTTGAGATTGTCATGGATTTAGATATGAAAAAAGCTAAAGTTAATCGTGATGATTTAGATCAAGTTGGTTTAGATCAATATGAAGAACAAGCACGTCGCGAAATCCAGTCGCAAGGCTATACAATCCAATCGACCATTGATCAGAATATTTACAACACGATGCAAACCGCTGTCGCAAATTATGGTTATTTGCTTGATGATGGCACTGCAGATGTCAATGGGAATACAATGATTGAAACTGGCAATATTTTAATGGATAACGCTACTGGTCGTATCCTTGGTTTTATCGGCGGCAGAAACTTCGATATAAATCAAAACAACCATGCCTTTAATGCCGATCGTCAAGTTGGTTCTACGATTAAACCAATTTCTGTCTATGGTCCTGCGATTGATCAAGGACTCATTGGTTCTGAAAGTCGTCTGGCCAACTACCCAACGACTTATGCTGATGGTCGTGAATTTGTGAACTCAACAACTGTGGATTTAAATCAATTCGTGACTGTTCGGAATGCCTTGAATTGGTCTTTCAATATACCTGTCGTTCATGTTAATAATGAGCTAAGGAAAAAAATGGGTGATGATAATTTTTCTTATAATCACTACTTAAGCAAAATGAACTATCCAGCTTCAGATGCTTGGGCTTACGAATCTGCACCTTTGGGTCCAGTAGAAACAAATGTTGTAACTCAAACAAACGGTTTCCAAGCACTTGCTAACAAAGGGAAATATCAAAAAGCCTACATGATTGAAAAAATTACAGACAATAGCGGACATGTGGTCTACGAACACAAAGATGAAGGAACGCAAGTTTATTCACCGGCGACCGCTTCTATTATGAATGACTTGTTGCGTTCAGTGGTGGATTCTGCGAATACGACAAAATTCAAACCAACGTTAGCTGGCTTGAATCCTCATTTAGCCAGTGCTGATTGGGTCGGAAAAACTGGGACAACTGATGAGTTTAAAGATTCATGGCTGATTGTCTCTACTCCAACTGTGACACTAAGTTCTTGGACGGGACATGATCTACCAGCGCCAATGACGACAACCAGCGGCGACAATAACGGGAATTATATGGCGAACTTAGCTAATGCGCTGTACTATGCGAATCCAGAATTGTTTGGCATTGGTCAAAAATTTGAATTAGACCCAAGTGTCATTAAATCAAAAGTTTCTGAATTTACTGGTGAAAAACCTGGCTCAATTACCTATAATGGTGCTAAGTTCAATACACCTGGCAAAACAACGACTTCATACTATGCCAAAGATGGTGCACCACAAAGTACCTATAAATTTGGGATCGGTGGAACAGACAGCAATTACGCTTCTTACTGGGGAAATCTTGCTCCACGTGCCACTACAAATAATAACAACAACAATAAAAACAACGATAATAAAAAGAACAACTAAAGAATTTGGTAAGTTAAGCTTGCAACCAAAATTATGTAAAAAAGTAGAGACGTAATCCATCAATTGATGAATTATGTCTCTACTTTTATTGCTTCTCTTATTCTTTACCATCGATACTAGCTCGAGCTATTCAAAAATAGCTCCTACATTTAATGAAATAATATGCAGCAATCAACCTATTTTAACTAAAATAATCCCTTTCTGTTTCTCAAAACAATAGCAGATACTATTAAACTTATTAATACATAGACAACTATCATCTTTAAAGAAAAATCAAATGTGAGACCTATCTCATCCATCGGCTCATACCCATTTCCTCCATTAATAATTTTAGGAAAATTCATATAAGCTGTAAAGAAAAATTTATTGGAAATCAGGCTAACTCCTGAAGATAATACCACACCAACAATTAGCAAGCTATGAACAATCAAATTTCCAGTAAACAGCGAAAGCAAGAAACTGAATACTGTCAATGCTAATAACAGCATACCAAACATAATTAGGCTTCTCGACAAATAGTTAGAAAGAGAAATGATTGTAACACTTTGTCCCTTTTCAATAATCGCGACTGGATAATCAGGGTTTCCCAGACCATTTTTGAAAAATGCACTGATTACAGAAAGAAAGATTGACAGATAAGAAACCAATCCGACTGTAAACAAAATACTACTTATTTTAATAGAATATTTTTTCCATAGTTTTAAGGGAAGTCCATTCCATAAAGAAACAGTATTTTTTCTTTTTTCTAAAGTTGCGAGCGCTATAATCATTAAACTAGGGATAATTAATAATAATGTGTATGGAAAATCCATCGATAAAAGAAAACCTAGGTAATTCAAAGCAGGCATTTTAGCAACTTCAGAAGAATCCACTTGTTTGATCCTGTTTTCAGATAAATATTGTAATTCTTTGACTCTTTTTTGTTGCTCAATAATTGGTATACTATACAACGTTCCTTTTAACATTGCATTTAAATTACTTTCTTCCAATTTTTTCTCAGCTTCTAATAAAGCCCATTCATCACCAATTTTGATGGCATTAATTGCTTTCCTTAATTGCTCACTTTCATCTTCTATCTCATTTAAAGTTTCTTTTGCTGCAGGTTCATTTTTCATTTTTCCTTTCGCTTGTTCGTTATTTTTGATTCGGTTTTCATATTGCATTTCTTTAAAAGAAAGTTGTTGGGGTTGAGCTAGCAGCGGATAAATTAACATTAAAATAAAGGCTATAAACACAAACCACAGACTCTTCTCTTTCAATATTTTTATCGTTTCTATCTTAAGCATTTCTCTCTTCTCCTCTTAAATATAAGTTATCATATTGTTCACGTAAAGAAAGGTTACGTTGATCGTTCTCAACCAGCTTTTTATTTTTCATAAATAAAATACGTGTACATGTGTGTTCAACATTATACAAATCATGAGAAGATAAAATAACTATTTTATCTTTATAAACTATTTCTTTTAAGCACATTATGAATAAACTAACACTAGTAGGATCCAATCCATTAAAAGGTTCGTCTAACAAAAGTATTGTTGCATCACTTGCTAGATACATTGCTAATAATACATGTTGTTTCATTCCAAGAGATAATTTTTTTATTGTTCTATTTTGATATTCTTTCATCTTTAATTGTTCAAAAATATGCTCTATATCGCTATTGCTTTTCCAAGCGGCTTTAATATATTCAAGATGTTCTTTCGGCGTCAAATAATCATATAAATTTTTACTACTTTCAAGAAAAAATAGTTCTTTTAAATACGTTGCACTTCTACTATTGTAATCAATCTTATTTAAACTAATATTTCCATTTTTTCTAGGGATTAAACCAGATATAGCTTTAAAAAACGTGGTTTTTCCAGTTCCATTAGGAGCAACTAAGCCAATTATTTCACCAAATTCAGCTTGCATAGATAAATTTTCTATAATTGTTCTATTACCATACTCGACAGTTAATTCTTTTACCTTCATAGAAACACCTCTTTTTTTAATCTAAAGATACCATAAGCAATGCTTTACCGACTGATTTACTAATCAACTTAATCTTATTTTAATTTTCAATCTTACTGTGTATTAATAGCAGAATGCAAAAAAGTACAAGAAGAAATCATTTTCATGATTTCTTCTTGTACTTTTTTGCATTTCTAGTAGAATTTTCTCTTATTTTGTTGAACCTTTTTGATCAATTCCATAAGGTAAAACAACTGTTTTTTCTTCAATTTCTTCTTTGTTCATTAGTTTTGTTAATAAGCGCATTGACACGGCACCGATATCATATAAAGGTTGTGTAATACTTGATAGACGTGGACGAGAGACTTCTGTAAGCAATGAGTTATTGCTTGTAATGATTTCAAATTCTTCTGGAACTTTCACACCAGCATCTAGCATCCCATCTAATAAACCAATCGCTAGCTCATCATCTGTAACAAAGGCAGCAGTTGCCCCACTATTACGGACACGCTCAGCCAAATTAATGCCTGCTTTAAATTTATATTCAGATTCAAAAACTAAGCCTTCATTATAAGACAAGCCATTTTCCGCTAAAGCTTCTTTGTAGCCTTTCATTCGGTTTTGACCATTAATTGGATCGATTAATGCACCACTAACAAAAGCAATTTTTTTGTTCCCATTTTTCGCTAAAGTCGCTGTTGCATCTTTCGTTGCTTCTGTGTAATCAATATTAACGCTACCAACTTGTTCGTCTGGATCAATTGAACCTGCTAAGACAACAGGTGTTTTTGAACGTGAAAATTCACCACGAATATCATCTGTAATGCGATGACCCATAAAGATAATCCCATCTACTTGCTTGGCAAGTAAATTGTTCAATACAGTAACTTCTTTTTGATCGTCTCCATCTGAATTAGCTAAAATGATATTATATTTATACATTGTAGCCACATCGTCAATGCCACGTGCTAATGAAGCAAAAAATGCATTACTAACATCTGGAATAATAACACCCACTGTTGTCGTTTTTTTACTTGCTAAACCACGAGCGACTGCGTTAGGACGGTAATCTAAGCGATCAATCACTTCTAAGACTTTTTTACGCGTTGCTGGTTTTACATTGGGATTACCATTGACAACACGAGAAACAGTAGCCATAGATACATTTGCCTCTCTAGCAACATCATAAATTGTAATTGTTTGTTTTTCCATGTTTCTTCTCCTATAAATATGAATTTGTTCTCATTTTCTGAAAACACTGTTTACATTTCTTTCCTAGCCTAGAATATCAAAATTCTTCTATTTTTGCAACCGTTTTATCGTTTTTTCATGAAAATTTACTTTCCATTTCAAAAGGAACTTTTTGTCATTTCATGTTATGATAGTACTGTGATTCACTTCAGAATAAAAGAAAGAAGGATGTTTTATGAATCAAGAAAAAATTGCCGATTTAAAAAATTGGATGCACCAAGAAAAGATTGACTTCACTTATATTAGTGATCCTGGTCATATCGCTTACTTTTCCGGTTACGAAAGCGAACCTCATGAACGCGTGTTAGCTTTGTTTATCGCTGCGGACGACCAATCATTTTTATTTACACCTGCATTGGAAGTCGAAGATGCCGAAAAGAGTAGTTGGACTTATCCTGTTTATGGTTATTTAGATAGCGAAAATCCTTGGGAAAAAATTGCGGCTTTATTAAATAAACGGACACAAGGCACGCCACGCTTCGCTTTAGAAAAACAAGCTCTTTCTTTAGCTCGTTTCGATCAATTGAAAACCTATTTCCCAGCTAGCGATTTTTCGCATGATGTTACGCCTTTAATTGAAAAACTTCAATTAATTAAAACAGAACCTGAAATTCAACGTTTACTAGAAGCTGGTAGTTGGGCTGATGTCGCTTTTGAGATTGGCTTCAAAGCAATTCAAGCAGGCGTTGCGGAACAAGAAATTGTTGCAGAAATCGAGTATCAATTAAAACGTCAAGGTATTCGCTCGATGAGTTTTGATACGTTAGTCTTAACAGGAAAAAACGGAGCTAGTCCTCACGGGGTACCTGGCGAAACAAAAATTGAGCCCCATGACTTAGTGTTATTTGATTTAGGTGTCGTTCATAATGGCTATTGTAGTGATGCCACACGAACAGTCAGCTACTTGGAACCTTCTGATTTCCAAAAAGAAATTTATGGAATTGTTTTAGAAGCACAATTAGCAGCAACTGAAGCGGTGAAACCTGGTGTTACAGCAGGCGAATTAGATGATATTGCTCGAGGTGTAATCACAAAAGCTGGTTATGGTGAATACTTTAACCATCGCTTAGGCCATGGCATTGGAACCACTGTCCATGAATACCCATCACTGGTTCATGGCAATGATTTAGTTATTGAAGAAGGTATGTGTTTCTCTATTGAGCCCGGTATTTACATTCCTGGAAAAGTAGGCGTTCGTATTGAAGATTGTTTACACGTAACGAAAACAGGCTCCGAACCATTCACTAAGACAACCAAAGAATTGCAAATTATCCAATAGCATAAAAATAAAATGAGGCCATCAGTCAACCGGACTGATGGCCTCATTTCTAAATTTTAAGGTAAGCCGCTGAACAAAAGCAACACGATCCGTTGCTAACTTTCATAAGCTAAACACTTGTTACCCTTTAAATTCTTTTTTTACGTCTTTCGCTGCATCTTTAACATCTTCTTTTGCTTCTGCAGCTTTTTCAGGAACATCTTTGGTGGTTTCTTTTGCTTCATCGACACCAGCAGAAACAGTTTCTTTGGCCGCTGCCGCAGAATCTTTAACGTCAATATAGATATCTTCTGCTGCATCTTCGGCAATTTCACCTAAATCTTCTGCGTGATCTTGAGCATCGTCAGCTGCTTTTTTAAATTGATCAGATAAATCACCTGTTTGTTTTTTAAAGTTATCAAGCATGTCGCCAGAAACACCTTGTGCTTTATCCAATGAATCTTTTGTTTTTTCTTTGACAGAACCTGCCAAATCAGAGGCTTGATCTGATAAAACGCCGGCTTTTTGTTTTGCGATTTCTGTTAATTCTGTTCCTTTTTGAACAGCATAATCTGTGTAATCTTGCGCTTTGTTTTTTAAATCATCTGTTTGATTTGATAAATCATCACGTAATTCTTTACCTGATTTTGGTGCAAGTAATAATGCGGCAACGGCTGCTGCTGTTCCACCAATTACTGCTCCTAAGAAAAATCCGCCTTTTTTAGCCATAAAAATCTCCTCCAATTAGTTATTTGTTTTTTTATTTTTTGAACGCATTGCTCTAAAAGCAGAACCGCCTACTTTACTCACTAAACCAGCTTTCGCTGTGCTTTTCCCTACGGTTCCTACCTTTGTAATCAAATGTTTACTTGAGGTGTTCAATTCAGAGACACTTTCGCTTAAATCAGCAACGGCCGTAAACAACGGATCAATCGTTGCCACTTTTTGATTCACATCTGTCAATAGTTCATTGCTTTTAACAAGCAAGCCTTCCACTTGGCGACTCAATACATTCACATCGCTAGTCACGACTTTGATTGTTGTATTTGTTTCATCAATTGTATCTTCAATTTTTGAAACAACTTGAGAAACTTTATATAACACAAGTACTAAAAAGATGACTAAAACAACAAATGCTACCGCTGCAATTAAGGCAGCAATTTCCCCACCTGACATATCATTACTCCCCTCTGAAATTTTATTTATAATCTTAGGATAACACCAACTTATATTTTTCACAACTCATAAAGCTAAGAATGACAATTTATTTTATAAAATTCTCATGCCCTTTTCTTTAAGAAAATAAGCGTAAAATTTCCTTCTAACGAATTGAAATTTTACGCTTATTTTTATTTATTTTTCTTTTGGTTGCTCTTTTTTCGCTAATTGAGCACCTAAATTAATAATGTATTCTCGTAAATTATCTTTTACTTCTGGATGAGTCAAACCATATTCAATGCTTGTTTTCATAAACCCAAATTTATCGCCAACGTCGTAACGTTCTCCTTTAAACTCACGAGCAAAAACGCGTTGTGTTTTATTTAAAGTGTCAATCGCATCTGTTAACTGAATTTCGTTACCAGCGCCTGGCTTTTGATTTTCAAGTACATCAAAAATTTCAGGGGTTAATAAATAACGGCCGATAATCGCTAAATCACTTGGTGCTTCCTCGGGTTTTGGTTTTTCAACAAAATTCTCGACATTGTATAGTCCTTTTTCGATTTCTTTTTCTGGGTTGATAATACCATATTTTGAAGTATCTTCATGGGGTACTTTCATTACCGCAATTGTCGAAGCATGTGTTTGTTCGTAATCATCCATTAATTGTTTCGTTAATGGCACTTTATCTTCCATTAAATCGTCGCCTAACATCACGACAAAAGGTTCATTGCCAACAAATGCTTTCGCTTGTAAAACAGCGTGTCCTAAGCCTTTCGGATGGGATTGACGAATAAAATGTAAATTAACATCCGTTGTTTCTTCGACTAATTTCAATAAATCGGTTTTATTTTTTTCTTTTAAGTTATTTTCTAGTTCAACATTTGAATCGAAATGATCTTCAATCGGACGTTTGGCTTTGCCTGTCACAATTAAAATATCTTCGATTCCTGAAGCTAGTGCTTCTTCTACGATAAATTGAATCGTTGGTTTATCAACAATCGGTAACATTTCTTTTGCCATCGCTTTGGTAGCCGGCAAGAAACGTGTTCCTAACCCAGCTGCTGGAATAACTGCCTTTTTAACTTTCATCTTTTTTCCTCCTAAAAATCAAGTGTAAATTCGTTTTCGGTTTTGCCATCGCGCAACATGATTTCTTTTGCTGCTTGTTGTACATCTTCGTCATTGTACAAGACATTGTAGATTGTTTCTGTGATTGGCATTTCGACTTCTAGTTGTTGTGCCAATTCATAGGCTGCTTTAGTTGTTGAAACACCTTCCACAATCATGCCCATGTTTTCTAAGACTTCATCTAACTTATGGCCTTTTCCTAATAAATTACCCGCACGCCAATTTCGAGAATGGACACTTGTACAAGTAACAATTAAATCCCCAACACCACTTAAACCAATAAATGTTAATGGGTTTGCTCCCATCGCAACCCCTAAACGACTAATTTCTGCTAAACCACGAGTCATAATTGCCGCTTTGGCATTATCACCAAAGCCTAAGCCATGAATCGCTCCGGCGCCCAAAGCAATAATATTTTTTAAGGCCGCCCCTGTTTCTACACCAATCACATCATCATTCGTATAAATTCTAAAGTAATCATTCATAAACAACTCTTGCACATACACAGCGTCTGCTAAATTTTCGCTTGCTGCTGTAATGGTTGTAATGTCATGAACAGCGACTTCTTCTGCATGGCTTGGACCAGATAAAACCACAATCCCTTGCCGTTTTTCTGCTGGAATCTCTTCCGCTATCACTTCTGAAATCCGCTTATGTGTACCTTGTTCGAGCCCTTTACTTGCATGAATAATAATTGGTTTTGTTTTTAAATGTTGGGCCACTTCTTGTGCTACTGAACGAATGGCTTTAGTTGGTACCACAAACAGTACCGCATCCACATCTACTAAAGCAGTGGCTAAATCAGTGGTTGCCTGAATTGAAGTAGGTAAGATTAATTCTGGTAAATAATGTTTGTTGGTGTGTTTTGTATTTATTTCATCGATTTGCTCTGGTTTATTTCCCCAAATACAGACCTCGTGTCCATTTTCGGCTAATACTTGAGCTAAAGCTGTCCCCCAGGAACCTGGACCTAAAACAGCGACTTTTTGTTTCATCGGTGAAACTCTCCTTTCGCTAAACAACGTTACTTCTTTAGTTTACCATATTCTTCGATCAAGTTGGATTAAGAAGTTGTTATTTTTTTCTTTTGTTTCTCCCGATTGTAAAATTTCAAATTGGGATTTCTTCTACGAACGATCACAATAACAATTGCTGCCACGAACATCACTAAAGACAACAATTGTGAGACACGAATGTTACTAAACGCATACAAACTATCCATCCGTAAGCCTTCGATGAAGAAACGGCCGAAAGAATACCATATTATATAACCTAAAAAGACTTCGCCTTCTTTTAAAAAGTGTGGCTTTTTGCGTAATAACACTAAAACGATAAAGCCTAAAACATTCCAGACAGATTCATATAAAAATGTTGGTTGATGATACGTTCCGTTGATATTCATGTTATCAATGATAAACGTTGGTAAATGGAGATTTTCTAAAAATTGTCTGGTGGTCGCTGGCCCATAGGCTTCATGATTCATAAAGTTGCCCCAGCGACCAATTGCTTGCGCTAAAATCACACTTGGTGCAGCAATATCTAAAAAAGTCCATGTAGAAATGAAACGATGACGCGTAAAGAAAAACAGCGCCAGTCCCCCACCAATAAGACCACCATAAATCGCTAAGCCACCATTTCGAGTAAAGAAAATTTCAATCGGATTGTCTACATAATCTTGCCATTGAAAAGCGACGTAATACAAGCGCGCGCCAACAATTGCTGCAGGTAATCCCCAGAGCATAAAGTCAAAGACATCATCTTCTTTTAAACCAACACGAACGGCTTCACGACTACTTAGCCAAACAGCTAAAGCAATCCCTGAAACAATAATAATTGCATACCAATAGACGGGAATACCGAAAAGGCGAAATGCAATTGAATTTACTTGAGCTAACATCATCACATCTTCTCCTTCTATTCTCCTGAATTTTCTTCAATCAAACGGGTTAAGCGCTCTTCGAACGTTTTTGTTGCATCATAGCCCATTGTTTTCGCGCGGAAGTTCATTGCTGCTACTTCAATGATAATGGCCACATTTCGGCCGGTCTTAACAGGAATACGAATCTGAGGGACATCAACGTTAGCTATTTCAACCATTGCATCATCACTACCAAGACGATCATATTTCTTGTCTTTTTCCCATGCCTCTAAATAAACGACCAATTGAACTTGCATAAAGCCGCGGACCGCACTAGCTCCAAACAGGTTCATGACGTCAATAATTCCGATACCACGAATTTCAATTAAATGCTGCAAAATTTTTGGTGGCTCTCCCACCACGGTTAATTCATCTTGCTGATAAACATCGACACGATCGTCTGCGATTAGCCGATGTCCACGTTTAATAAGCTCTAAAGCTGTTTCACTTTTACCAATACCGCTATCTCCTTGAATCAAAACACCAAGTCCATAAACATCAACTAAAACCCCATGGACACTTGTCCGAACAGCTAAGCGACCATCTAAATAACTGGATAGCTCCCCTAATAAACGGGAAGTTGAAATCGGTGAACGTAATACAGAAACCCCATTTTCTTTTGCTGCTGTAATCAATTCTTCGGGGATTTCTAGTCCTCTGGATACTATAAAGGCTGGAGTATCTTTCGCACATAAACGGCGCATCACTAATAAACGCTCTTCAGGCATCATTCGTTCCGCAAAGGTAATTTCTTTGCTCCCAAATAATTGTAAACGATCATGGGAATAATAATTAAAATACCCAGTTAATTCTAAGCCTGGCCGGGAAATTTCACCAGTTTTAATTGTTCTATTTAAGCTTTCTTCATCTCCGTAGACTACTTCTAAAGAAAGATTTTCTACCAGTTGATAAATCTTTACCACTTCTGTCATATCGAATGTCAGTCCTTTCTGCTACTTGTTATATTTTATCATTTAAAAATACAAGTTTCTAGCTATTCACTAGATAATTCCTAGAATTATCATATTTCAAAAAAATGAAACTATTTTTCTTTGAAATTATCTATGCTATTTTTGTCACTTGACTATTTCAGAAAACTTTGTATACTTGAAGCCGATCCTTTTAAGAAAAGAGGAAACTTATGAAAGAATATTTAAAGGAAAAAGCCCATCAATTACCGTTAACACCGGGTGTTTATTTAATGAAAGACGCAACCGACACAATTATTTATGTGGGTAAAGCCAAAAAATTAAAAAATCGCGTGTCGAGCTATTTTATTAATAGTAATCAACATTCTCGAAAGACGATGCGTTTAGTCAAACAAATTATAGACTTCGATGTTCTCCATACTGACACAGAATTGGATGCGCTCCTTCTAGAATGTCAACTGATTCAACAGTATCGGCCGCGCTACAATCGCCAAATGAATGCTTATGAACAATATTCTTATGTATCAGTAGCCGTTAATGAGCGGCAATTAGAGATTAAACTCTTAAATATTCCCACTAAAGAGAACTGTTTTGGTCCTTATTCGATTCGCCGAAAATTAAACCGTTTAAAAATAATTTTGGATAGTATCTACGATCTCGTCCCAACCAACTATTGGCATCAAACCTTTCAAAAAGAGAGTGCCATTCCGACCGAACTATTTCAACAAGAATTGTTCGACTTTTTCCATAATCAAGGACGAGAACCAATCAAACGAATTGCTCAACAAATGCAAGAAGCTGCTGAAAAACAAGCCTTCGAAAAAGCGGCAAAACTCAAAGAAGATTGGCTCTTTTTGACGCGCTTTGCAAACCAAAATCAACGAATTAGTCAAGCTAACCAACGAGATTGGCAACTGATGTGGTTACCTTGTCAGAAAAAAATCAAATACTATTTAATTTACCAAGGCTTGGTGGTAGCAACACGTGTTGTAACTAAACAAACGTTTCAAAAATATTCACCGCTTGAACTAGCAAAAAAAATCATGCCCAAAAAATCACCGAAAACAATTGAGCATTACTCGAAGCAACAAGTTGATTTTTTAAACATTTTATATGGCTATATCAGCCGCCATCCAGAATGTCACCTAGAAAATTTAACCATCGAAAAAGCCTGAAGAACGCATTTTATGCTACGTTCTTCAGGCTTTTTTTATTCATATTTCGATAAATTGTGATCCGTAACGATCGTATTGACAATTGACATAATTACAGCCATTAGCACCGCTGCCCAAAAACTTGAGAAGCCAAAGTTCATTTCCCCCACAAAAAACGAGGTCATTTGTAAAATCGCTGCATTGACAACAAAGCTAAATAGACCAAACGTTAATAAAGTAAATGGGAGCGACAAGATTGTTAAGACTGGTTTCACCAACATATTTAGGATTGAGAGAACAAAGGCGGCAATAATTGCAGGCATTATGCCTCTCACATGAATCATGCCAGGAAAAACAACTGATAAAGAAATGAATGTCAGTGTATTAACAACCAATCGCTGAAAATATGTCATTAAAAGTCACTCCATTCGTCATCATCAATTTTTTCTGCTTCTTTACGTTGCTTTTTATTGGCAGCATAAGGATTTTCATTGCGAACATTTCTATTATAAGGATTTTGATGGCCGTAGCCGCGATCGCTTCCTGTTCTTCCAGAAGGGATCAAGACTGCTAAGGCAATGTATAAGAGAATGCCTGGAAATCCTGCTGAGAAAAAGCTGAGCAAGACATAAACGACACGAATAATTGTTGGGTCAATTCCTAGCCAATCAGCAATCCCAGCTAAGCTTCCTGTTAAAACCACGTTATTCGGAGATTTTGTTAGTTTTCTTTTCATATGTTTTCACCTCGTCTACTAAATTTTACACTAGAAAGGCTGATTCGTCAGCCCATCTAGCTTAAAATTATTAATTATTTATCCGTATCTTTTAGGAAAATACTTCCCGTTGTTGTAGAAGCATTAATTTGAGCCATTGATTCTTCCAGTACACGTCTAAAATGTAATTGTTGATTGCCGCGATCTTTCTTTTCACGGACAACTTCAATATCTGTTAAACGGCTGTTAATACTACCTAAATTCGTTTTCACTTGCCCTTCAACGCCTAAGTCATTTGGCAAGGCCAACTTGATATTCCCATTTGCAGAGCTTGCTTCAACACGGCGAAGCGTTTTTTCTTTAGCTGTAATGCGGATATCTCCATTAATCAGAGAGACACTTAGACTTTCTGGTGCCGCGGAAATAGACACATCACCATTGACTGTTTCAATAATGTTATCTAAAATCGTTCCTTCTAGGACTTTAATTTCACCATTCACACCTTCAATTTCTAACATAGTTGCATCAATTTTTTTAAACGTAATCGTCCCATTCGTTGATTTTGTGTAAACATCTTTCGCTGTTAACTCTTCTACTAAGACATTTCCGTTTAATAATTTAACAGATACATGATCGTAAGTGCGTTTTGGTAAATAGAACGTTAAATCTGCTTTCACCCGTTTGTTTGGCACTTGGAAAGAAATCGTTTCATCATCCACATCAATGTCACTTCGTTCTAAGAAAGCTTCCATTGGTGAATCTCCTGCCATTTTACCATATAATTTGATTTTTGCTTCGACTTTCACATCTTCTTGATCCCAAGTTTTGAAAACCACGGTACCATTTGCTACCTTGACATCAATTAAACTTGCTTGTGGATTTGGATAGTTAAATTCATGTTCAAACTTAGTTGTTGCCACACCAGGAACTTTCATTTTAATGTCTTTCCATTCCACATTATCATTCATGGTATCACTGAAAGAATTAAATGTTTTTTTCAAGAATTCTCCCACTTGGCCGCCAACTTCGGCAACTTTGCCGCCGACTTGGTTAAAGGTGTCTGTGGCTTGATCTTTCCACTCTTCAGAGAATTGAGAAGAAACTTTTTCTTTTGTATCATTCCATTGACCTTTCCATTGTTCTTTGCGAATGTTTTTTAGTTCTTCTTCCAGTGCTGTTTTTTCAGTACTTTGAGTCGCTAATTTTTCTTCTAATTGTGCAAGTAAAACGTGCAAGTCTTTTCGTTGAACTTGTTCATCTTCTGTTAATGCATCTAACTCTTCTTTTGTATCTAATGTTCCAATTTCTTCTACGACTTCTTTAATTTCTTCTTTGATGCCGGCAATTTCTGCGTTGACTTCGTCCAATTCAGCCGAAGCACGATTGGCTTTTGTTGCTAACTCATCAAGAATTCTTTCTAAGTTTTCACGATCTTTTTCTGCACTGTCCTGTGTATTTTCTTCAAACGGATCAACAGTAGGTCCTTCTGATTCGCCTTTTTCTAATGCATCCATTAAATCTGCGACTTGATCTTCTTTATTTGTTGTTCCAATATTTTGTGTATCGACTTTTTCAGCAGCTTTTTCGATTTGTTTTTCATCTTTTTCAGTTGCCATATTTTCTAATAAAATTAACGCTTCTTCTGACGTTAGAATACCTTTTTTCACTAATTCTAATACGCGTTCTCTTTCTTTCATGGATATTGCCTCCTTAGCAAATTTTTCACTCAATAGTGTTTTCCTTACATGCATTATTATGCCTTGTTTTTGATCATTTGTCATAGGACTTAAGAACGATTTCTTCTCATTAGTAAGGACTAGTTTTATAAAATCAGTTCATTTTACGCTAAAAAAACTAGGAATTGGTCTAAAAAAGGCCGTCTCCTAGTTTTTTTTATTTGTTTTTCTTAAAATTGTTCGTCACGATTACTATTCAATTCGGTAATTTTACCAGTTGCCAAGTAAACAATCCACTCACAAATATTTGTGACATAGTCGCCAATTCTTTCCAAGTATTGTGCCACATGTAGATAATCAGTTCCGCTAATGACCGTTTCTGGATTAGCTTTCATTGCTTCTACGGCATGTTTGTAAATACTATCGAAATATTCATTAGTACGATCATCCATTTGTGCAATCATTCGTGCATCTTTTTGATCCGTTTTAACATAGGCGATTAAAACATTATCCACCATTTTTTTCACATAATCAGACATATCTGAAATTTCTTTTTCAATTTCAGGAATACGTGTTTCTCCTTTTAAGCGAATCGTTGATTTAGCAATTGAAACGGCATGGTCCGCCATTCTTTCTAAATCCGAACTAGCTTTCATAACAGTAATAATCATACGTAAGTCTGTTGTCACTGGTTGTTGTAACGCAATCATTTCAAAACTCTTTTTCTCAAGTTTGACTTCCATATCATTAATTTCAATATCGCGATCAATCACTTCTTGAGCCAATTTTTTATCATGATTAATATATGCCTTCACGGATTTATGGACGGCACTACTAACCATCATACCCATTTCATAAAATTGATTGTGCAGATTCAATAGTTCTTCTTCAAATTGTGTCCGTAACATTCTTTTTCCCCCTTTTAACCAAATTTACCAGAAATGTAATCTTCTGTTTGTTTTTCTTTTGGATTTAAAAATACTTTTTTCGTGTCATTAAATTCAATTAAATCACCTTGTAAAAAGAAGGCCGTTTTATCAGAGATCCGTGATGCTTGTGACATATTATGTGTCACCATAATCATGGTATATTTCTCTTTTAATGTTAACAGCATGTTTTCAATTTTACCACTAGAAACTGGGTCCAAGGCGCTAGTTGGTTCATCTAATAAAATAATATCCGGTTCCACAGCTAAAACACGAGCGATACAAACCCGCTGTTGTTGTCCACCAGAAAGTGAAAGTGCACTTTTGTGAAGTTTATCTTTGACATCCTCCCAAACGGCAGCAGCTTTCAAACTGGTTTCAACTGCTTCATCTAAGACTTGCTTGTCTTTGACTCCTTTTAGGCGCAAGCCATAAATCACATTTTCATAAACTGAAAACGGAAATGGATTAGGTTGTTGGAAAACCATGCCAATTTCTTTACGTAATTCAACGTTATCTGTTTTCGGTCCATAAATATCTTTTCCTTTATAGACGACACTTCCAGTAATAGTTACGTCTGGGATTAAATCATTCATACGATTCAAGCAACGTAAATACGTTGACTTCCCGCAACCAGAAGGACCAATCATGGCAGTTAATTCTCCTTGATTAAAAGTTAAATCAATACCTTTCAATGCTTCTTTTTTCCCGTAATATAAATGTAAATCTTTTGATGAAATAATTTCTTTGCCCATCTTGCTCCTCCTAACCAAAATGTCCTGAAACGTAGTCTTCCGTTGCTTGAATTTTTGGTCGTGTAAAGATTTTTCTTGTATGGTCGTATTCAATGACTTTACCCATATAGAAGAAAGCTGTATAGTCACTAATCCGCGCCGCTTGTTGCATGTTATGTGTCACAATGATGATCGTGTAATCATCTTTTAAATTCACTAACGTTTCTTCAACCGTTCCTGTTGAAATCGGATCTAACGCGCTTGCCGGTTCATCTAACAATAAAATATCTGGTTTCATCGCAATTGCCCGAGCGATACACAAACGTTGTTGTTGCCCACCAGACAGAGCTAAGGCGCTTTTATTTAAGTTATCTTTCACTTGATCCCAAAGTGCGGCTTGCTTCAAACTTGTTTCAACGATTTCATCTAATTTTTTCTTATCCTTTTCACCATGCTGTTTCAATGCGAATGTGATATTTTCATAGATAGATTTACTAAATGGATTGGGCCGCTGAAAAACCATGCCAATGCGTTTTCTCATTTCGTAGACGTCAACTTCTTTCGTATTGACATCGACATCTTTATACATGATTTTTCCAGTAACACGTGAATTGGCAATGCCATCGTTCATACGATTTAGCGAACGTAAATACGTGGATTTACCGCAACCAGAAGGTCCAATTAAGGCGGTTATTTTGTTCTTTTCAAATTGCAAATCAACACCTTTGATAGCCTCATTGTCCCCGTAAAAGACATGTAAGTCTTCCGTGTGTAACGCAATCGGGTCTTTTTGGCTATCTAGTTGAAGTAAATGGGTATCATTTAAATTGTATTCTTTCATGCTAATTCCCCTAACATTAAGCTGATGTCATTCTCTTATAAAGACGGTTGCCGATAAAACGAGCGCCGAAATTGAAAAGTAAAACTACTAAAATTAACACAGCGGAGGCACCTGCTGAGACCGCAGCGCCATCTGGCATCGTTCCTTCGGTATTAATTTTCCAAATATGCACAGCCAACGTTTCCGCTTGACGGAAAATGCTAATTGGACTTGAAACGCTCAATGGATTCCAATTACTGAAATCTAAGGCAGGTGCGCTTTGTCCTGCTGTATAAATTAACGCAGCGGCTTCACCGAAAATCCGACCAGAACTCAAAATAACACCTGTCAAAATTCCTGGTAATGCTTCTGGCAAAATAACTTTTTTAACTGTTTCCCAACGTGAAAGACCTAAGGCTAACCCCGCTTCACGCTGTGTATAATGAATGGCTTTCAAAGATTCCTCAACATTTCTAGTCAATAATGGTAAGTTAAAAAATGTTAATGCTAACGCACCTGATAAGATTGAAAAGCCATATCCGATTTGTACAACGAAAATCAAGAAGCCGAACAGCCCGACAACAACGGAAGGCAATGAACTTAAAATTTCAATCGAGGTACGAATTAAATCAGTTAACCAATTCTTTTTCGCATATTCCGATAAGTAAATTCCAGCACCCAATGAAATTGGAATACTAATAATCATTGTAATCAATAGTAAATATAGTGAGTTAAAAAGCTGAATACCAATCCCACCACCAACTTGATAGGCTCTGGATGGTTGTGTTAAAAATTCCCACGAAATATGTGGAATTCCTCTAGCTAAAATGTAAATCAGTAAGGCCGCCAAAATTAAAACAATGACGCCAGATACGGCATATAAGATACCTGTTGCGATTTTATCTGCTTTTTTTGCATTCATTATTTTAAGGCTCCTCTCTTACCGATAATTCGGATAACAATGTTGAATAGTAAAGACATCAACAATAGAATCAAGGCTAAAGACCAAAGAACGTTGTTTTCAACTGTTCCCATAATTGTATTCCCAATCCCCATTGTCAAAATACTTGTTAGTGTCGAAGCTGGTGTTGTCAAACTAGTTGGCATCACAGCTGCATTTCCGATTACCATTTGGATTGCTAAGGCTTCACCAAACGCACGAGCCATACCAAAGACAACCGCAGTTAAAATACCAGGCACAGCTGCCCGCAAGACAACTTTATAAATCGTTTGCCAACGCGTAGCACCAAGCGCCAACGACGCTTCACGATAATGTCGAGGTACAGCTTTTAATGCATCTACGGTCATCGTAGTAACCGTTGGTAAAATCATGACAAATAGCACAAACGTACCAGCTAAAATACCGAAGCCAGTTCCGCCAAAGATTGAACGGACAAAAGGAACAATGACAGATAAACCAATAAATCCATAAACAACAGAGGGAATCCCTACAAGTAATTCAATAACTGGTTGTAAAAATTTTGCTCCTTTTTTAGGTGAAATTTCTGTCATAAAAACAGCCGCTCCAATCGCAAATGGTGTCGCAACAATCGCTGACAAAAACGTTACAATAAAGGAACCCGCAATCATCGGTAAAGCCCCAACCATGGGTTTACCGTCTGCGCCGATATCACTTGGGTTCCAGTTTGTTCCAAATAAGAAATCAAACACATTAATCTTATCTTTAAAGAATGTAGCAAGTCCTTTACTTGCAACAAAATAGAAAATTGAAACAACCACTGCTACAATTAAGGCAATACATAGGAAACTAATAAATTTCCCTCGTTGCTCCATCTTGGCTCTTTTCGATTTTGTTAATAATTTTTTCTGTACATCTTCCAAGAATATTTCCTCCTCAAACAATCCAACTTTTACAGATAAAAATAGTGTACCTTTTTTACATCAATTTGTTTTTAATAACATGTAAATTTTATGTTAAGTTTGTAAATTTTGTGTTAAGAGAATTATTTAATGACATTTCCTTGCCAATCCCGTTCAATTTCCATTTTCGAAACAGGAATATACCCTAATTGACCAATCACACGTTCTTGGATATCATCTGACAACATAAAGTCTAAAAACTCTTTGGTTAAATCACTTGGATTTTTACGAGTGTACATGTGTTCATAAGACCAAATAATCCATTTATTGTTCATTACATTTTCATCTGTTGGCTGAACACCATCAATACTTAACGTAGCTACTTCATCAGTAACATATGAAAATGCGGTATAACTAATCGCTCCTGGTGTATCAGAAACAATGGAACGAACCATGCCGCTGGAATCTTGTTCTTGCGCACGAATGGCTGTTTTATCTCCCAAGACCCATTTTTCAAAAGTAGCGCGCGTACCACTACCGGCCGCTCTGTTCAAAATAACAATTTTTTGGTCTTTTCCGCCAAGTTCTTTCCAGTTTGTTACTTCACCTAAAAAGATTTTCTTTAAATTTTCCATTGAGATATCTTTGACACCGACATTTTTGTTAACGATTGGTGTAATCCCAACGACAGCAACTTTATGATCAATTAAGTCTTCCGCTTTGATGCCCTTTTTCTCTTCTGCAAATAAATCAGAATTACCAATGTCTACCGCGCCAGATTGGACTTGACTCAAACCTGTTCCGCTTCCGCCACCTTGGACATTAATAAATCTTCCCGGATTTTGGCTTTGATATTCCTCACTCGCTGTCTCTACTAATGGTTGTAAAGCTGATGAGCCTACCGCTGTGATGGATTCACCACGATCAATCCATTTTGCACATCCTGTCAAAGTAAGTATACTTGCCAAACCAATAAATAATAGCAATCTTTTTTTCATCGATTCATTATTCCTCCAATTAATTTCAATCTATTCTATTTTACCATTATATGTAGGACTTGAAAATTATAAGTTATCAATTTGTTGGTACAACTGAGAAAACTCTTAAATTAAATAACAAGTATTTTAAAACTAAACGAAAAAAAGCTCTCCAAAATGGAGAGCTTTTTTTCGTTTAAATTTTCAAGAAACGACGCATTGAAATAACTGAACCTAGTGATCCAATAATCATTCCTGTTGCAATCATTAATAGATTGACTTTCCAGATAAAATCTTCTGGACGAATTAATGAATAATTCGAACGCAATAACTGCGGGTTGAACATGTTATAAACTTGATGGTAGCCTAACGTCATAATAATGACTGGCACGATTGCGCCAATCAACCCAATCCAAGCACCTTCTAAGAAGAACGGCCAACGAATGAAACTGTTTTTGGCTCCTACAAGACGCATAATTTGGATTTCTTTTTGACGAGATAAAATCGTAATCCGAATAGTGTTGGAAATTAAGAACACTGCAACGAATAAAAGTAATGCAGCAGCTGCTAAGCCCCAAGTTCGAACGGTTTGAGCGATTTTAAAGATTTTGTCTGAGTTTACACCACCGTAATCGGCTTTAAAAACACTTGGGAATTTAGCTGCTTGTTTCGCAATATCTTTCGTGTCTTCTGGTGTTTTTGCACGGACATAATACACGTCGTATAATGGGTTACTGTCGCCTTCGAAAAGATTCCAGGCATCCCCCATTTGTTCTTGGATTTTTTTCAATTGTTGATCTTTGTTTGAATAAGAAATATCTTCAACATTGTCTAATCCTTTAAGTTGTTTTTCTAATGTTTTCATTTCATTTTGTTTTGTACCAATATCGACAAAGACAGACACTGTCACGTTTTTTTCGATATCATCAGCAAGTTTCGTTGCATTAAAAATAACGCCCATAAAAATACCAACTAAAACTAATGTAATTGTAACCGCACTTGCTGAGGCAACAGTCATCCAACCGTTCCGTTTTAAACTTTTGATACTTTCAAATAAATGAGAAAAGAATGTTCTAATCATCGTAGCCGTATTCTCCTTCCACTTGGTCACGGGTAATGCGACCATTTTCAATGGCAATAACACGGTGACGAATCGTATTTACAATTGTACTATTATGCGTTGCCATCACGACTGTTGTTCCTTGTGCGTTAATCCGGTCCAACAATTTCATGATTTCCCATGAATTCTCTGGATCTAAGTTCCCAGTTGGTTCATCGGCAATTAAAACTTTCGGTGTATTTACGATTGCTCGTGCAATGGATACCCGTTGCTGTTCCCCACCAGAAAGTTCGCTTGGAAAAACACGTACCTTATGTTTTAGACCGACTAAATCTAAAACTTCCATCACGCGTTTTTTGATTTCGCGAGGACGTCGTCCGATAACTTGCATCGCATAGGCCACGTTCTCATACACAGTTTTCTTTGGTAATAGTTTATAGTCTTGGAAAACGATGCCGATTTCACGACGTAAATAAGGAACTTCTTTATTTTTTATTTTCATTAAATCATGACCTGCAACTGTCAAATTACCTTTTGTTGCTTTTTCTTCACGATACATTAATCTAATAAAGGTTGATTTCCCTGCACCTGAGGGACCAACCACATAGACGAACTCGCCTTGGTCAATCTCTACTGAAATATTTCGAATCGCTGTTGTACCATTCGAATATTTCTTCATTACATCTTTCATTTCAATCATGGCGTTCTCTCCATCTCTTTTTTCTTCAATCCTACTCATTATAACATGTCAATATTGCAAACTTCTTGCATTAAGTTACATTTTTATTTCAATTTAATGAAGAGCTTAACTTAAGCGCTGTTTTAAGTAGGCATCAATGAAACCATCAAGGTCTCCATCCATCACAGCTTGTACATTGCCGGTTTCGTAATTTGTCCGATGGTCTTTGACCATTGAATACGGATGGAACACGTAAGAACGGATTTGTGAGCCCCAGCCAATTTCCATTTGTTCACCACGTAAACTTGCTGCTTCTTGGGCTTTCTTTTCCATTTCCAATTGATATAATTTGGCTTTTAACATACTCATTGCTTGCTCACGGTTTTTTAATTGAGAACGTTGTGCTTGGCTTGCGACAACGGTACCTGTTGGAATATGTGTGATTCGAACAGCCGATTCTGTTTTATTAATATGCTGACCACCAGCACCACTTGCTCGATAGGTATCAATTTTTAAGTCATCTGGATTGATCGCAATTTCTATTGTGTCGTCTAATTCAGGCATTACATCAACTGAACAAAACGAAGTATGACGGCGTTTAGCGGAATCAAAGGGCGAAATCCGCACAAGACGATGGACACCTTTTTCAGATTTTAGGTAACCATAAGCATTGTAACCTTTGATTAATAAGGTGACACTTTTAATCCCTGCTTCATCTCCAGCTTGGTAATCCAACGTTTCAACTTGGAAACCGTGACTTTCTGCCCAACGTGTATACATTCGTAAAAGCATACTTCCCCAATCTTGTGATTCAGTACCACCGGCACCAGGGTGTAATTCAATTAGGGCGTTATTATGATCATATGGCTCATTTAGTAGTAAGGATAGCTCATACGTTGTTAAACGTTCTTGCAAGAGATGAATTCTTTCTTCCAATTCTTCTTGAATCTCTGCATCATATTCTTCTTGTTGTAATTCAAACATCACCGTTAATTCGTCAAGTTCCTCAGAGAGCTGATGAAATTGTTGATATTTTTCTTTCAAACTATTGGTTTCGTTAATTAGCTTTTGAGCCGTTTCTGTGTTGTCCCAAAAACCAGGTTCTCCCATCCGATTTTCCGCCTCGGCAATGTCTTCTTCTAACTGGTCTAAGTCAAAGAGACCTCCTGAAGCTAGTAATTTTTTGTGTCATTTCGTCTAATAATGTACGAATTTCTGGGTTTTCCAAAATGATTCCTTCTTTCTCTTTATTGTAAAAAGAGCAAAGGCGGGACAAATTGCCCCACCCTGCGTTTTTTCTTTAATTAAGCGTTTCTTCCATGACAATTTTTGAATTTTTTGCCACTTCCGCATGGGCATAAATCATTACGGCCCACTTTTTTATCTACACGCACAGGTTGACGCTTCGCACTTGTGTTGCTTTGTGCAGCTGCATCTTGTTCTGTTTCTGGATGTTCCGCTTGTCCTTGAGCTACTTGCTCACGTTGGACATTTTGGCGAATTTCCGATTTCATGAATAAACGTGTTACTTCATATTCGATTGAACCCACCATATTGTTATACATAGAATAACCTTCTGTTTGATATTCTACTAATGGGTTGTTTTGACCGTACGCACGTAAGCCGACAGATTGGCGTAATTGATCCATTGCATCAATGTGATCTGTCCATTTAGTATCGACAACACGCAAGATGACTACTTTTTCAAATTCTAGCAATTGTTCTTGGCCATTCAATTGTTGAGATTTTTCTTCAAATACTTCTTGCGCACGTGCCACTAAGTAGTCTTTGATTTCTTCAGCTGATTTATTTTCTAAATCTTTTTTAGAAATCGTATCTTCATGGACAAGTGTTGAGGCTGCAAAATCGACAATCCCATCTAAATTCCATTCTTCTTTTTCTAATTGTGTATGGCTATCCACCACTCGGCCAATCGTCCGTTTTACCATGCCCATCAATACATCAGACAAGTCATTTTCTTCCATAATTACTTCTTGTCGTTGCGCATAAATAACTTCACGTTGCTCGCGCATCACGTCATCGTATTGTAAGACATTTTTACGTGTGTCATAGTTATTTCCTTCCACACGTTTTTGAGCAGACTCTACTTGGCGAGTAAACATTTTACTTTGAATAACTGCATCTTCTTCTTGCACATTCATTCGTTCTAAGAATGTTTTAATTCGTTCTGAACCAAAGCGTTTCATTAAGTCATCTTCTAAAGATAAATAAAATTGTGAAACCCCTGGATCCCCTTGACGTCCTGCACGTCCACGCAACTGATTATCAATACGACGTGACTCATGACGTTCTGTCCCGATAACCGCTAGACCACCTAGTTCAAGTACACCTAAACCAAGTTTAATATCCGTTCCACGACCAGCCATATTTGTTGCAATTGTAACTGCGCCTTTTTGACCGGCATTCATAATGATTTCGGCTTCTTTAAAGTGATTTTTCGCATTTAATACTTCATGAGGAATTTTAGCTGCGTTTAATTTATCAGAAAGTAATTCTGACGTTTCTACCGCAACAGTCCCCACCAACACTGGTTGTCCTTTGTGGTAACGTTCTTTAATATCTTCCACCACTGCATTAAATTTACTTTCTAAGGTTGGATAAAGTAAATCTGGACGATCGTCACGGATAATTGGACGATTGGTTGGAATTTGAATGACTTGAATATTGTAAATTTCACGGAATTCTTCTTCTTCTGTTTTAGCAGTACCAGTCATCCCGGCTAGTTTTTTGTACATCCGGAAGTAGTTTTGGAACGTAATCGTCGCCATTGTTTTTGTTTCATCTTCAATTTCGACGCCTTCTTTTGCTTCAATCGCTTGATGCAAGCCATCAGAATAACGACGACCATCCATGATACGACCAGTAAATTGGTCAACAATTAAGACTTTATTGTCTTGAACCACGTAATCAATGTCTAATAACATGATATAGTTTGCCCGTAACGCTTGATCTAAATGGTGCGTTAATGCTGTATTTTCAATATCGTACAGGTTATCCAATCCGAAAGTTTGTTCAGCTTTTTCAATCCCTGCTTCTGTTAAACCAATTGTTTTAGACTGAATATCAATTTTGTAATCTTCGTCTTCTTTTAAGCGTTTGACAAAATTATCGGCACGCGTATAGAGTGCTGTCGATTTTTCAGCTTGTCCAGAAATAATTAATGGGGTTCTTGCTTCATCAATTAAGATTGAATCCACTTCATCGACAATTGCATAGTTTAATGGACGTTGAACCATTTGGCTGCGATAAACAACCATGTTATCACGCAAATAGTCAAATCCTAATTCGTTATTTGTACTATAAGTGATATCACAGTTATACGCTTCACGTTTTTCATCAGAAGATTTAGAGTTAATGTTTAAACCAACGCTTAAGCCTAAGAAATTATATAATTCTCCCATTTCGTTAGAGTCACGGGTTGCTAAGTATTCATTAACTGTAACAACGTGTACTCCTTCGCCAGATAGTGCATTCAAGTATACAGGCATTGTGGCAGTCAAGGTTTTCCCTTCACCTGTTCTCATTTCAGGAATGTTCCCGTCATGAAGCACAATCCCACCCATTAATTGGACACGGTATGGGAATAAACCTAGTACTCGTTTAGCAGCTTCACGGACAACCGCAAACGCTTCTGGTAATAGTTCGTCTAAGGTTTCCCCTTTTTGATAACGGGCTTTAAATTCATCTGTTTTTTCACGTAATTGTTCATCGCTTAGTTGTTCCATTGCACTTGCATGTGCATCAATTTTATCGGCGATTTTTTCTAATCGTCTTAATTCTTTTTTATCGTTTTCAATCATTTTTTTCAAAAAATTTGCCATTGGTATCTGTGTTCCTTTCAATTACCTCTTTTTATTTTTGTATCCTTTTTGTACAAGAAGCACAATCTATCCGTTTTATTTTATCATTACTTGACGAGAAAGAAAACCATTTCTCTCTATTTTACAGACATTTTCCTTTAAAAGAGGAACTTTTAAAGTTATTTTATGTATTTCTTTATTTTTTCTTTACTCCGTGCTTTAAAGATGTTTAAAGAGCTGAAATGCACGAAGGCATTTCAGCTCTTATTTTAAGCTTTAGTCTGTTTCAATCAAGCCATATTTGCCATCTTTACGACGGTAAACAATGCTTGTTCCATTTGTTTCAGCATCTTCAAAAATGAAGAAGTTGTGTCCTAACATGTTCATTTGTAAAACAGCTTCTTCACTGTCCATCGGTTTTAATGATAGACGTTTTGTACGAACGATGTCTAATTCTGAAGGTGTTTCTTCTGTTTCTTCACCAACTAAGAAGACAGCGGCTTTTGTATTGTTACGTCCTGTTTCACGAGATTTTCTGTTGATTTTTGTTTTAAATTTACGAATTTGTCGTTCTAATTTATCGACAACCAAATCAATACTTGCGTATAAATCAGGTGACGTTTCTTCAGCTCGTAAAACTAGATAAGGAAGAGGAATAGTAACCTCGACTTTGGCTGTTTTTTCAGTGTACACTTTCAAATTCACGTGAACCGTTGCTTCAGGTGAATCGCTGAAATATCTTTCTAATTTACCGACTTTTTTCTCAACATAGTCTCGAATCGCTTCGGTTACCTCGATATTTTCTCCACGTACATTATATCTAAACATAACAATTACCCCTTTCATCTACCAGTAAAGAAAAGATTAAAGGACCACTCTTTAATTCCCTTCTTCTTAATTTCATTATATCGAATAATCTGGGTTTTGCCAACAAAATAGTCATCAAATTTATGAATTCTTTTCTTTTTACCGCGCGAGAGTAAACGTATTCAAACTTTTAGGATAACAGTCATTGATAACAGCAGCTGCGTGGAAAAGAGTTCGTCCAGTGGTATAGATGTCATCCACCAAAATAACAGAACAATTTTTTAATTTTTTTTGGTTTTCTTTTTGGATGGCAAATGGTTGTTGCAACCGCATCCTTTCCTTTCTAGTTTTCTTAGATTGCGGAACATTTTCCTCTTTTCTAATTAAAAAAGGGCTGTACGGAACATCAGCCGCTTCTAGTAAGCCAATTACTTGGTTGAAGCCTCGTTCTTGCATTCGTTTTTCGGATAAGGGCACCGGAATAATATAGTCCGCAGATTGTTGCCGAAAGTAAGAGTTGATTTCCTCATTAAAACACGTTCTTAAGCGATAGTCTCCTTGAAATTTATAGCGTTCCATCCACTCTTGCATTCCTTCATCATAATGGAACAACGCTGCATTATGAAAAGAATACTCGGGATAAAGCAGCTGCCACCTTTGACAATCAAAACAATAGCGCTCTTGGCTGACGCGACTACAGCCAAAACAAGTGCCTGTCATTGGCAGTTTCTGGAACTTTGCTTGGCAGTGCTGGCAAAGTGAAGGCCTCGCCCATTTTTTAAAACGTAAGAGCATTTTTAATGTTATCTCCAAACGAATGGGGCTTGCGCAATTTTTACAATCCATCTAACATCCCTCGTTTGCTAGCCAAGCGATTCATTTGCTTTATTTGCCGAATTGCCTCTTTCATGTCTCTTGTTTCCCCATCATGTAAAAATAAAACTTCGCCGTAATTGAATTCTTGTCTTCGATCGACTCGGCCCGCAATTTGGACAAGTGTTGAAGAAGTGAAGACTCGATGATTGGCACCATAAACAATAACTGAGACTGCATCAAAAGTCACACCACGTTCTAAAATGGTTGTAGTGATCAAAATATCCGTTTTCTGCTGACGCATTGCTTGAACTTTTTCTAGGCGAAGCTCATCACTACCATAAACGGCGACAACTTCTTTGTCGGAAAATCGCTGAGCTATTAATGCATGCAATTGGTGAATTAATGAAATGCTTGGGCAAAATAGTAAAACTGAATTACGCACCAATAAACGTTTCAAATGATGTGCAATGATTTTAATATTTTTGCTAGAAAGACGTTGCCACGACTGAACCCAAAATCGGCGTGGCACAGGTAATGGCCTACGATGATATCTTGCTGGCAAAATACTGGCTGCTAACTTCTTTTGCTGTAAAAGCTTCCGCAATTCTTTCGTAGGCGTTGCTGTTAAGTACACCAAACTACTTCTTTTTTTTTCGTGCGTTACGCACTCCATAATAAAGATGTTCGTTATTAACAAAAGGAAAAGAGTCGACTTCATCAACGATAAGTAAATCAAACGCTTGATGGAATTTCAATAATTGATGGGTGGTGCAAATCACTAGTTTCGTATAACGATACGCTTCTTGACTGTTTCCATGAAGTAAAGCAATTGCTTCGTGAGGAAAAACCGCTTGGATTCTGGGAAAAAGTTCTAAGCAAACATCGACACGCGGCGAAGCCAGCGCAATTCGTCCCCCTTCTTGTAAGGTTTGGTGCAAAACAGCAAATAACATTTCTGTTTTGCCTGCACCTGTAACTGCCCACACTAAGCGATTCTCTCTTGCTTTTGCTGTCTCACAAAGTTCAACCGAGATCGCTTGCTGTCCCTTTGTTAATTGTCCAGACCACTCAAAAAAGACAGTTCTTGGGCTATTGGGCCTTTCTGGTAAATGACAAAATTTTTGACAAGAAGTCACACGGCCTAATTGAATGCACGCATGACAGTAGTATACATTTGTCGCCAGTCTGTTTTCTTTTTTGGATACGACTTCCCCGCACCGCTGACATTGAATTGTTAGGGGGGAACGCTCTAACATTGTTGGTAAATAAACCAGTTTTGTCTGTATTGAACGTTCTGTTTCTTCAATAATTATTTTACGTCCATGCAAGTCTTCCATGTTAACCACCTCAATTATAAAATACGCATTTCTCTAGCTTTTTTACGAAAAAAAAAGACAAGTTGCTTTTTCGAAGATTCTCGAAAAAACAACTTGTTTTTACTCTTTTTTATCTGCTTGTGCTAACAAATCCAAGGCTTGTTCCAACACTTTTTCCCCGTTCATTAAGCCGTAATCAGACATGCTAATGACATCTGTTGGGATACCTTTTGGTGATAGACGCTTTTCAAAATCACTCTTCATATAACGAACTTGTGGACCTAACAATAACACATCGACTGGATTATTTTCTAAATTTGTGTCTGCTTCCGATGCAGAAGCCGCAAATATATGGGCATCTAAGCCTTGATTAAATGCTGCTTTTTGCATTTTTGTAACAAGTAAACTAGTACTCATTCCTGCGGAGCAAACTAACATAATTGTTTTTTTTGACATTTTAACAGCCCCTTTTACCATTGCCTTTTTCAATTTTCAACATTATCTATTAAAAATATTATAGTGTAAAGTTAATTTTTGTCAATCATTCTTGTTTTTTAAAGCGGATACAATCCTAGTTTAAACGTACCATGCTGATTTCAGTAATTTATTAAATACCACATATTCTTTTTCCAAATTCACTTGAACTACTTGGTAACTCGCATTCAACCAACCATAAGCGCCCTTTTCTGGATGCTTATAATCGTTCGCCCACCAATCGACATCTGTCTTAGCAGTTTTTGGTAAACCAGAATGAGGGAATAACAATTCATCAAACTGAGTAAAGGTCAAAGTAACTTGGGAACCGCCATTCGTTTTCAAATAATGAGTAATTGTATCATATTTTTTCTGTCGTGTATGTACCATTTTCCAGCGCCTCCCTTTTCTCTATCATACCTTATTATAACGTTTTTTTCCAAAAATCTCACAAAAAAGATGAGAGAAAAAGTTGCTATTCAGTTGATTCTTTTTTATACTGACTTTATTACGAGAGAAAAGGATGCCCATATGTTAGAAAGCTATATTACAGTCAAACAAGATGGTTTCAGCGAGATTGAAATCAAGAAATCGCGGTTTATCTGTTCTGTAAAGCGCGTAACATCAGAAGAAGAAGCAAAAGCCTTTATCGCCGCAATAAAAAAAGAACATTGGAAAGCCAATCATAATTGTAGTGCTTTTGTGATCGGCGAAAAAAATGACATTCAGCGGAGTAGCGATGACGGCGAACCTAGTGGCACTGCTGGTGTTCCAATGCTGGAAGTCTTAAAGAAAAAAGAGTTAATCAACGTAGTGGCTGTTGTCACTCGTTATTTTGGCGGAATAAAATTAGGCACTGGTGGTTTAATCCGAGCATATAGTCATGCTCTTTCCCACACTTTAGATGAAATTGGTTTAGTCATTGGCAAATTGCAACAAGAGCTATTGATTACGATCGCCTATCCTTTATTAGGAAAAGCCCAAGCCTTTTTGGAACATAGTCCCTACACGCTTAAAGAAACTATTTACACAGAGTCTATTCAGTTAATTTGTTTAGTAGATGAACAAGCAACAGAAACATTTATAGCTGAAATGACGGATCTACTTAACGGCCAGTTGACAATTGAAAAAGGCGCAACAAGCTATCACGAACTACCATTTAACGAAAAAGGAGCACAAGCAAATGACATTTGAAGAAGTATTGCCACAGATTAAAGCAGGAAAAAAAGCCGTACGTAAAGGCTGGAGCGGTTTTGAACTTTTTATTGAATTACGTGATGAAATTGGCACCTCCGAAGGTGAATTTTTACAAGTTACCCCGTATTTTTTAATCAAAACTTCTGATGAAGGCTACAGCATGTTTTCACCAACACCTTGTGATGTCTTAGCAGAAGATTGGGTGATTGTTGAAGCATAACTACACACATAAGGTCTGGCAGATTACGGCGATTGCTCGTTCTTCCAGACCTTAATTTTTAAATGTTTAAAGGAGTTTTTCTTATGCCAAAAGAATTTGAAACAAAACGGGTGCTTGTAACCGGTGCAGCTTCAGGGATTGGCCAAGCACAAGCAATTGCCTTTGCTGAGCAAGGTGCTGAAGTTATTGGCATCGACCTAGACGAAACGGGGTTAAAGCAGACAGCCGCACTGGTTAACCCAGATTCTACTAAGCCATTTACTTATTTTGTCGGTGATGTGTCTTCTCCCTCATTTGTGCAAGCCACGATGAAACAAATTGTGAAAGACAACGGCCAAATTGATATTTTATTAAATACGGCAGGTATTTTAGATGATTATCGTCCTTCTCTAGAAACTTCGGAAGCTTTATGGGATCAAATTTTAGCAACCAATTTAAAAAGTGTCTTTTTAGTGACCAATGCTCTATTACCTTATTTCCTCCAACAAAAAAAAGGAGTAATCGTTAATATGGCATCTATCGCTGGCTTAGTAGCTGGGGGCGGCGGCGCAGCGTACACTGCCTCCAAACACGCAATCATCGGGTATACAAAACAACTTTCCTACGATTATGCCAAATTAGGCATTCGAGCAAATGCGATTGCGCCAGGTGCCATCCAAACACCCATGAACGCAGCTGATTTTGCAGGAGAAGGTGAAATGGCTACTTGGGTAGCAAGTGAAACACCTGCGGGCCGTTGGGCACAGCCACAAGAGGTAGCAAAACTTTCATTATTTCTAGCTAGTGATGACGCTGATTATATCCATGGCACAGTTATGACCATTGATGGTGGTTGGACCATGAAATAAAAAGACTTTACAGAGTGTCTGTTCTTCAGTAACATGTAACACAGTGAGGCAACTCACACCATAACACTTCAGTTGGCTTTACTGCCCTTCCTTTGGTTATGGTTATCACTAAAACACGTCGTTGTTTTATAAAGGAGAATCTTAAATGAATCATTCATCAAATCCACAAACCAGTACGTGGTCAGCTACGGCTTTGGCTAAAATGGCGCTGGTTACCGCTTTGTATGTCGTTGTCACTGTACTTCTCGCTCCGCTTAGTTTTGGTCCGATACAGCTTCGTCTTGCCGAATTATTTAATTATTTAGGCGTTTTTAACAAGCGATATATCTGGTCCATTACGTTAGGGGTTGCGATTGCCAACGCCGCTTCGCCTCTTGGTATCATCGATATAGTCATCGGTAGCGCTGGAACGTGCGCAGTCTTATGGATTGCCTATTTTGCGACAAAAAATCAGCAAAATTTATTGATTAAACTAATGCTAACGGCCATTCTTTTTGCTTTGTCCATGTTCACTGTCGCCGGACCTTTAACGTTCTTTTATCAGTTACCTTTTTGGTACACATGGTTGACCGTTGGACTTGGTGAACTTCTTTCAATGACCGTCGGCGGTATCCTGATTTACGTATTAAATAAAAAAATACAGCTTGTAAAACGCATCGAAGAATAAAAAAGCGCTTGGGGTTTAAACCCCAAGCGCTTTTTAGCACTATCCTTTAGGTTGAATGAAGTCTGCTTGCCATTTTCCAAGAGATGGATTGTAATCAAAATACCAAAGTTGTGAAAAATATTGTTTTTGATGCTTGTATCCCGATAAAACAAGACCGCTTTGAATATCTTCCTCGTAGTCAATACAAGAAAAATGAAGCATCAGTGAAAAACTGGTTTCACTAATATGATGATAATTCGAAGCTGGCGCTACTTTCACTTTTTTTACATGATTTCTGATGCCCGCTTGTTGATTTGCTTGTAATACTGCAAGATGTTTTTGATAAAGTTTTTCTGTATAGTTATCTTTGACTACAGACAAGTTTTCTTGATCCCACGCTTGTTGTATTTCTAAAAACGTTTGTTGTATTTCTTTTAAGAGTGCCTTTTTTTCTTTTGATGTTCCAGGTAATACTGCCCACATTTCTTGAAAAGCGCCTTCATCGACTGGTTGATTTCTACGGCGTCTTTGCCAAATCATCACGCCCCCAAAAAGAACAAAAAACACTGTTGAAATTAAGCCTTCCAGTGGCGTTGTGTTGCTGGTCCCGGTCTCGTTATGATGAACATAACTTCTTGATCCATCACCGCCTGGCGAAAAACCATTCGAGGGATTACCCCCGCTAGGACTTTCTACACGTCCGCCGCCATAGCCACCAGCTACAGCCGCCGCTTGATTAGGCCATAAACAAAAGGCCATGGCACAACCCACAAAAACTAAAATTAACTTTCTCATTTTCTCACCTTTCGACCCCTTCAAACCAACAAATGAATAAATAGACGCAGGATACTAAACAAAGCGCCAAGATTAACAATGATTAAGAACACCTTCAGCCACCTACCATATGGTTGTACTGATTGATAACTTCGTTGATAAATACTCAAGCCAAACAGGACCACTGGCCACATAAATATACTAGATCTTGGGCCAAACGAATTACCCTTGCCCCAAAAATTCACATGAATGGGCACATGAGCTGGTAAATCAGGATAAACCAGCGCACTTAATAACAGTAAACTGACTGCCAAGACACTTGTAACAATAAACAACCGTTGACTAACTTTTTCAATCTGCTTGTTTCTCATTATCTTAGTTTTCTCCTCTATTTAATGATAGATATACTTTCAGTTTATGCCTCCCTATCTGAATTTGCAATAAAAAAAAGACAAGGAAACATTCGATTAAATGTCCTTGCCTCTGTTTTTAAAAATCCTAAATCAAGCCTTTCACACCTATATCTTTTCGATAGTACATTCCAGGAAATGAGTAATTATCCAATGTTTGATAAACTTTTTTGCGGGCTTCTTCAAGAGTCGAAGCAGTTGCTTCTGCTAAAAAGATTCGTCCGCCAGCCGAAACCAGAGCCTGTTCTGAACGAGTTACCCCTGCATAATGGATGGTTTCACCAGACATTTCGGGCAATGGTAGATTTGTCTTGTATTGATTAGGATAGCCTTCTGCTGCTACAACAACACCAACACTCGCTAACTCATTCCATGCAATCGTTGGTTGCTCTTTCGCCAGCAATGAAGAAATTATTTCTGAAAGGGGACTCTCTAAACGTGCCAACACAACTTGTGTTTCTGGATCCCCAAATCGAGCATTAAATTCAATAACCTTGGGGCCAGTTTCTGTTTGGATTAAACCAGCATATAAAATCCCTTGAAACGGACGTTTTTCAGCCACCATTCCTTTAGCAGTCGGTTTCAGGACTTGGCTAATGGCTTGCTGAACCGCTTCTTCTGGGATCTGAGGCACTGGTGTGTAAGCACCCATCCCCCCTGTATTCGGACCAGCATCCCCATCGAAAATCCGCTTATGATCTTGAGCAATCACCATCGGATATACCTTCTCATTAGAAACAAAGGCCATTAAGGAAAATTCTTCTCCTTGCAAAAATTCTTCGATTACGACCGTTTGACCGCTTGCTCCAAATTGTTGGTCCTCCATCATCGCAACTAGCGCCCGTTTTGCGGCTGCTTTTGTTTCGGCAACTACTACTCCTTTTCCAGCTGCCAAACCATCTGCCTTAATAACAATTGGTACTCCTTGCTTTTCAATATATTCTAAGGCAGGTGCCAAACGTCGAAAGACCCGATATTCCGCCGTTGGAATCTGGTATTTTTGCATAAAATCTTTCGCAAAACTTTTTGAACCTTCAATTATTGCAGCTGCTTTTGTCGGGCCAAAAATCAGTAATCCCGCTGCTTGAAAGGCATCTACAATCCCTTCAATTAATGGCGTTTCTGGTCCGACAAATGTCCAATCAATCTGATTATCCTTCGCAAATTGAATTAGTTCCGTTTGTTGCTCTTCACTGATAGGTACAGTCCGAATATTATCACCACTCATACCAGGATTACCTGGTGCACAATAAACAGTCTTGACTTTGTCTTCTTGCTGTAATTTTTTGGCGATTGCATGTTCACGACCACCACGCCCAATCACTAATATATTCATCGGTTTCTCCTTTAAAAATTAATGTTTGAAATGACGAGTCCCAGTAAAAATCATCGCAATGCCATAATGATTCGCTAGATCGATTGATGCTTGGTCTTTAATGCTCCCGCCTGGCTGAATAATTGCTTGAATACCATGTTGTGCAGCGTATTCCACACTATCTGCCATGGGGAAAAAGGCATCACTTGCTAAGACGGCCCCTTGTAATTTTCCAGCTGCTTGGGCTTGATCAACTGCAATTTTTACTGACCCAATTCGATTCATTTGACCAGCGCCAATTCCCACTGTTTGACTTTCATTGGCTAAAACAATAGCGTTTGATTTTACATGCTTGACTGCTTTCCAAGCAAAGTTCAATGCGTCTCTTTCGGCTGGTGTGGGTTGGCGCTCTGTAACAACTTGCCATGCTTGGTCATTTTCAACAACTGTATCTTGTTCTTGAATTAATAACCCGCCCATAACAGAAACTAATTCCACCGCTTTTTTTTCTTGAGCATGAAAATCTAACGTTAACAAACGAAGATTCTTTTTCTGAGATAACAATGCCAGAGCTTCTTCCTCAAAACTAGGCGCAATAATTATCTCTAAAAAGATTTGATGCATTTCAGCCGCAGTCGCTTGGTCCACTGGACGATTCAAAACAACAATGCCACCAAAAATTGAAACTGGATCTGCTTCAAATGCCTGACGATAGGCTGCCAAAATCGTTTTTCCTGTTCCAATTCCACATGGGTTCATATGTTTAACAGCGACGACCGTAGGTTCTGTAAACTCGCTAGCAATCCGGAGTGCTGCATCAGCATCTCGAATATTGTTATATGACAGTTCTTTGCCATGAAGTTGTCGAGCGGAAGCAATGGATAATGATACAGGTACAACGGATTGATAAAAGGTGGCCTGTTGATGGCTATTTTCACCATAGCGCAATGTTTGCTTACGTTCATAAGTAAGCGTCTGTTTCTCTGGTTCAGTTTCACCCACTTGCGTCGTTAAATAGTCAGCGATAAGCGCGTCATAAGCAGCGGTATGACGAAAGACTTTTGCTGCTAATCTTTTTCTGGTGGCTAACTGGCTAGTTCCAGTGCTGCTAATTTCACTTAATACCTGTTCATAATCACTAGGATCAACCACTGCTGTTACGTCTTGATAATTTTTTGCCGCTGAACGTAACATGCTAGGACCGCCAATATCAATCATTTCAATTGCTTCTGCTTCAGAGATTGCTGGTTTTAAAATTGTTTCTTTAAATGGATAAAGATTCACTACTACAAGGTCAATAAATTGAATGCCTTGTTCAGTCAGTGCTTTTTGATGCGTTTGGTTTCCCCTTTTTGCCAAAAGTCCGCCATGGATATTCGGATGTAACGTTTTGACACGGCCATCTAACATTTCGGGAAAGCCAGTGATGTCGTCAATAGCAAGTGTCGGTACCCCGGCTTCTTCTAAGACAGTCCTTGTTCCCCCAGTGGAGATAATTTCAAAGCCATTTGCAACTAAGCCTGCTGCAAATGTTGTCACTCCTGTTTTGTCTGAAACGCTAATCAATGCTCTTTTGGTCATTTCATTGTCTCCTTTACAATTTGTGAAATTATTTTTGGGTACCATTCGTGCTCAAGAGCATGAATTTTCTCTGTTAATGTGTCCAAAGTATCTTCAGTATCAATCTTGGTGGTTGTTTGGAAAATAATCGGTCCTGTATCAACCCCAGAGTCAACATAATGGATAGTGATTCCTGTTATTTTCACTCCATAATGAAATGCCTCTTCAATTCCGTGAAGACCTGGAAAACTAGGTAACAGAGAAGGATGAATATTGACGATTCTCTTTGGATAAGCCTCCAGTAAAGTCTTGCCGATAATTCTCAAATAACCAGCTAACACGATTAAATCGATCTGATGCTCTTTTAAATGTTTCAATACTTGTTCCTCATATTGCTCACGAGATGAAAAATCAGATGGCGAAAAGCAAACAACGGGAATCTTGCGTTTTTGGGCACGGGTCAATACGTAGGCTTCAGGCTGATCACAAAAGACTAAGCTCAACTGCCCTGCGATTTTTTTCTGGGAAAAAGCTGCAGCAATCGCCTCAAAATTGCTACCATTGCCAGATGCAAAAACAGCTATCTTCATAAGGCTTCCTTAAAAATAACGGCTTTCGTTTTCCTAGGTACCAAACGACCAATTTCAAAAGCTTCTGGCAAAAGCTCCTGAACTTTTTCAACATGCTCTGGACTCACCGCTAAAATCATCCCTAAGCCCATATTGAAAATTTCATACATTTCTTCAGGTGGAATTTCACCGTATTTTTGAATCAATTTAAAAATTGGTAGCACTGGCCAACTATTTAATTGAATCTCTGCAGCTAATGCGGAAGAAAACATTCTTGGTAGATTTTCTAAAAACCCGCCGCCAGTAATATGCGCAGCCCCATGCACGAGTCCTGCTTTTAACAATGGCAATAATTCCTTCACATAAATTTTTGTTGGTGTTAATAATTCTTCCCCTAACGTTTTGGGTGCCAATTCTGGAAGCTTGTCCGTTGTTTTAAACGAATGTTTCTTAAAAAAAATATTTCTTACTAAAGAGTAACCATTAGAATGAAGACCACTTGAAGGAAGACCAATCAAGAAATCGCCTTCTTTTACGTTACTTGGAGTCAAGAGTTGACTTTTCTCAGCAATACCCACGGCAAAACCAGCCACGTCATAAGCATCTGCTTCATACATATCAGGCATTTCAGCTGTTTCGCCCCCAATTAAGGCTGCATTCGCCTCACAACAGCCTGCCGCAACACCCGCAACAATTGCTTCAACTTTAGCTGGATTAACGGTCCCTAACGCTAAATAATCTAAAAAATATAACGGTTCGGCGCCTTGTGCGACGACATCATTGACACACATTGCTACACAATCAATTCCGATTGTCTCGTGTCTCTGTTCTTCAATTGCCAAGAGTAACTTTGTGCCTACGCCATCCGTTCCTGATACCAAAACTGGTTCTTTAAGCTTGTAACTACTTAAATCAAAACAACCACCAAAACCACCAAGCATGCCCAACGTTCCCGTCCGTTGTGTCTTTTGGCTATGCTTTTGAATTCGTTCCACTACTTCGTATCCTGCCTCAACATTTACGCCAGCTTTTGAATAGGCATTTTCCATGTCAATTCCTCCTAGTTTCTTTTTTCAAGGATGCTTGATATTGTTCTTCATAATCATACAAAGGCGTTGGATAGTCTCCATTAAAGTAAGCCATACACAGCCCAGAATAAGGAGCATCATAATTTAATTGAATCCCATCAATCAGCCCTGCTTCACTCAAAAAAGCCAGCGAATCTGCGCCAATCTGCTCTTTGATCTCTTCAATTGAATAGTTTGCCGCAATTAGTTCGTCCCTCGTCTGTATATCAATGCCATAAAAACACGGATATTTTAATGGCGGTGAAGCAATTCTGACATGAACTTCTTGCGCTTCTGCTTCTTTTAATAAATGGATAATGCGCCGAATAGTGGTTCCGCGAACAATCGAATCATCTACTAAAACGACTTTTTTTCCTTTGACCACGCCACGAACTGCCGATAGTTTCATACGGACACCTTGTTCTCTTAATTCTTGTGTCGGCTGGATGAATGTTCGAGCGACATATTGATTTTTTACTAAACCTAGTTCGTAAGGTATCTGTGCTTCTTCTGCATAGCCGCTAGCTGCAGACAATGACGAGTTCGGTACACCAATTACCATATCAGCTGCGACTGGACTTTCGATTGCCAAGTTCTTCCCCATTCTTTTACGAGCTGTATGCACATTAACTCCAGCAATATTTGAATCTGGTCGTGCAAAATAAATATATTCCATTGCACAAATTGCCGGTTGGACTTCCGTAGTGAAAACCTCTATTTTCAAGCCTTCATCAGAAATGATGACTACTTCACCAGGCGCCACATCTTGAATAAAGCGAGCCCCAACTGTTTCTAATGCACACGTTTCGGATGCCACAACGTACGCCCCATTGTTCATTTGTCCGATGGAGAGAGGGCGAAAGCCGTTGGGATCCAGTGCAGCAATCATCATCGTTTCTGTTAATAAAAGATAAGCAAAGCCACCCTTAACCAAATTCAAGCTCTCTTTTAGTTTATCGAGAAACGAGACAGCAGTGCTTTTTCGAATCAAGTGCATTAAAATTTCAGTGTCTGAATTGGAATGAAAAATAGCTCCTTCTCTTTCTAGTTGTTTTCGTAAACGCTTGGCATTTGTCAAATTGCCATTGTGTGCTAACCCAATTTGACTATCATAAAATTTAAATAAAAATGGCTGAATATTATCCACGCTACCCGTACCAGCGGTTGCATAGCGCACATGACCAATAGCCGCCGTTCCTTCTAACGCATTCAGTTGTTCTTGCTTTTGGAATACTTCTGCTAATAAACCTAAATCACGGTGGCCATCTAATTTCCCAGAATTGTTCGCCACAATTCCCGCGCCTTCTTGGCCTCGATGCTGTAAGCTGTGTAAGCCAAAATAGGTCACTTGTGCCGCATCAGGATGACCCCAAATACCAAAAATACCACACTCTTCATTTAAGCTTTTTGCTTCATAAGACATGGAATCGCATCCTCCCATAAGGCTTTGGCTTCTTTTGTTGAACAATTGATCACATCATCTAACGCATGAATGACCAAACCAGTTTCAGTCACTTTCCCAATATGTTGAGCTTTTCTTCCGATAAGAGTTTCAAATGCTTCTTGATGCTGGGGACTAACTGAAAGAATAAAACGGGATTGCGTCTCCGCAAATAGATATTCTTTTGTTAATGGCAGTGTCACTTGTAGTCCCAGTTCGTTAGCAAAAGCCGACTCGGCTAAAGCAACGGCAACGCCGCCTTCAGCGCAATCATGCGCGCTAGCAACTAGGCCTGCTTGAATTGCTTTTAAAACTAATTCTTGGTTTGCTTTTTCCTCTTTTAAATCAAATGAGCGTAATAGCCCTTCAATTCGACCCAGTTGCATTTTTTGAATTTCTGAGCCGTTAAAATCTGGGTGGGTTTCACCGATGAGATAAATTAAGTCATCAACTTGTTTAAACGCTTGTGTGGTAATTTGTGAAACATCTTCAATCACTCCCACCATGCCGATCATTGGCGTTGGATAAATAGCTTGACCATCTGTTTCATTGTAAAGAGAGACGTTCCCTGAAATCACGGGTGTTCCTAGCTGACGGCAGGCTGCGGCGATTCCATCCGCCGACGTCCATAATTCCCAAAAACTTTCTGGTTTATCAGGGGAACCATAATTCAAACAATCAGTGATAGCCAAAGGTTGTGCTCCACTTGCTACAATATTACGGGCTGCTTCTGCAACCGCAATTTGCCCACCAATTTCAGGATTTAAATACAAATAACGGCTATTACAATCTGTTGTCATCGCTAAGGCTTTATTGGTGCCCCGCACTCTTAAAACAGCTGCATCACTTCCTGGTTGCACCACTGTATTCGTTTGTACTTGACTATCATAGGTTTCGTAAACTGATTTTTTCGATGCAATCGTTGGCTGTTGCAATAGGCGTTTTAATAATTCCGTACTATTCGTAATTTCTGGAATGAAGGGCGCTAATTTTTTAAAAGCACGCATCCGTTCTGGTTCTTGATAGGCTTTCTGGTAAACAGGTGCTTCTTCTGCCAAAGCATCTACTGGTACATCTGCGACTATTTTGCCACCGTGAAAGACACGATACTGTCCATCATCTGTTACGGAGCCAATCGCTACCGCTTCTAAGTTATACGTTTGAAACAATTCACAAGCTTGCTGTTCTGCTCCTTTTTCCACACAGATTAACATCCGTTCTTGGGACTCAGACAAGAGCATTTCATAGGGGCTCATCTGCGTCTCTCTCTGTGGAACTTTATCTAGCTCTAGAATCAAGCCTGAACCTGCTTTTGATGCCATTTCAGCACTTGAAGAAACCAAGCCAGCCGCCCCCATATCTTGGATGCCGATTAAAATATCCTGATGATTTTTGATTAAATCAAGACAAGCTTCCAATAATAATTTTTCCATAAACGGATCACCTACTTGTACCGCAGATCGTTGCTGTTCTTCACCTTCACTAAATTCTTCTGAAGCAAAGGTCGCACCGTGAATTCCATCTCGTCCTGTTTTTGCACCTACATAAAGAATGCTATTTCCGACGCCTTTTGCTTGGCCTTTTTGAATCTCATCATGACGAATCAATCCCACACACATAGCATTAACAAGTGGGTTTCCTTGATAACATGGCTCAAAAGCAATTTCGCCGCCAACGGTTGGAATACCAATACAATTTCCATAACCGCTAATCCCCGCCACAACTTCTTGAAACAAATAACGTGTTCGTGCATCCGTCAGTTCGCCAAATCTTAACGAATCCAGTAAAGCAATCGGCCGCGCCCCCATACTGAAAATATCGCGAATAATTCCACCAACGCCTGTAGCTGCTCCTTCGTAAGGTTCTACTGCAGAAGGATGATTATGGCTCTCTGCTTTAAAAACAACAGCTAATCCGTCACCAATATCGACAATCCCAGCTCCTTCACCAGGGCCTTGAAGCACTTGTGGCCCTTCCGTCGGAAACTTTTTTAAAACGGGCTTGGAATTTTTGTAAGAGCAATGTTCACTCCACATCACGGAGAATAAGCCAGTTTCTGTATAATTAGGTTCTCTTTGCAAAATGGTCTCAATCTGATGATATTCTTCATCTGTTAGTCCCCATTCTGCATACAACCGTGTCTCCTTGATTTCTTTTGGTGTTGGTTCATTCATCATTGGCTTAATTCCTTTCCAAAGTTTTTAATGATTGAAGCAAAAAAGCTGCGTCCATCTGTTGAACCTAACAATTCTTCCATCGCTCGTTCCGGATGAGGCATCATTCCTAGAACATTGCCCTGTTCATTACAAATACCAGCAATATTCGCAAGACTACCGTTCACCTTTTCTTGATACGTAAAAACAATTTGGTTCTTTTCTTTCAGCTCTTTCAACGTTTTTTCATCACAATAGTAATTCCCTTCGCCATGCGCTACTGGTAAATGTATCGAAACATTTTCAGGATACTCGCTTGTAAACTTTGTGTGCGTATTCACTTTCAATGGGACACTTTTACAAATAAAACGAAGCGAATCATTTCTTAGCAACGTGCCAGGAAGTAAGCCAATTTCTGTTAAAATTTGAAAGCCATTACAAGTACCAAAAACCATTTTGCCTTCTGCAGCAAAGCGAATCACCTCATTGATAATTGGCGAAAACCGAGCAATTGCACCACAACGTAAGTAATCGCCATAAGAAAAACCACCAGGCAATAACACGCCATCAAATTTTGCTAAAGAAGTGGCATCGTGTCGGACAAATTCTGCATCGACGCCCATCACCTCTTTGACAGCCCACAATAAGTCTGCATCACAATTGGATCCTGGAAAAACAATCACTGCCAATTTCATTTAAATTTCCTCCAAAGATAAAATTTCAAAACGATAGGATTCCATATTTACATTGGCTAATAGTTGATCACAAATTTGTTCAATTTTCTCTTCAATTGCTTCTGTCTGCTGGACGTGCATTTCAAAATACTTACCGACACGGATTTCGGCTACTTCTGTAAAACCAAGCCGATGGACTGCTTCCTTAACCGCTTCACCTTGGGGATCCAAAATTGATTCTTTATACGTAACATAGACTTTTACAAAATACATACGCGCTTCCTCCTCAATTAGCTGTTAGTAAACGTTGTAAAACTTCTTCATATACAGGAACTATTTCTCCTAATTCACGGCGATAAACATCTTTATCCAGATGTTCGTTTGTGTTTAAATCCCATAGACGACAGGTGTCTGGAGAAATTTCATCTGCCAGTAACAATTGATTGGCCTTCGTCCGACCAATCTCGATTTTAAAATCGATCAAACAAATATTGAGGCGTTGAAAGAGTTGACTAAGCGCCTGATTAATTTGTAAAGCCAATGCTTTAATCTCCACAATTTCATCAGGAGTGGCTACTTTTAGAAATTGAATATGGTCTTCGTTAATAAAAGGATCATCCAGACGATCTTCTTTGTAATAAAATTCAATAATGGGCGTCACTAATTTAGTGCCCTCTTCAATCGCTAAACGCTTTGAAAAACTTCCTGCCGCATAATTACGTACGACAACTTCCAAAGGAATCATTTCTACGGCCTGAATTAATTGTTCGTGTTCAGATACTTTTTTGATAAAATGATTGGGAATCTTCTGTTGCTGTAAATGTTCAAAAATTAGACTAGTGATTTGATTATTTAAAGCGCCTTTCCCAAGAACTTTGTCTTTTTTTTGACCATTTAAAGCTGTTGCTTGATCAAGATATTCCACAAAAAGAACCGCTGCATTTTCTGTTTGATACAACTTCTTCGCTTTTCCTGTATACACAAGTGCTTTCTTTTCCATTCTTTCCCTCTTCTCGTTAGCTTCATGAACCCTATTCTTTCTAACTCAGCTGATTTACATCAGTTAAAAACTTACATTAGTTACAAAAAAACAATAATCGTTCGTGTTTGTCGAATGTAAAAATAAAAAACTTGCTTGGAGCAAGCATTTATTAAGTTACGTTCCAAATACCAACAGTCTCAATTTCCTTTAACGTTTCTGATAAGCAAGGTGTTGTAATGGTGACGTGGCCCATTTTTCTGCCAACTTTTGATCCGGCTTTTCCATAGTAATGGACTTGCCAAGTGGGTTTTGACGTGCATAACTGGTAGCTTTTTTCTAAGTGTTCACCTAAGAGATTCACCATAACCACTGGTTGAAGTAACTGGGGTAACCCAATGCCCCAATTGCTAATCCCTCGAATATGCGCATCAAATTGACTAAATGAGCAAGCTTCAATAGAGTAATGACCTGAGTTATGAGGCCGTGGCGCTAATTCATTGACGTACAACTCTTCTGAATCCGTTAAAAACAGTTCGATAGCTAAAACCCCAGATAAATTTAATTCCTCAGCAATGTGTTGCGCCAATTCCGCTGCTTTTTGTTGCACATTCTCAGAAATTCGAGCGGGCACAATTGATTCATGCAAGATATTCTTTCGATGAATGTTTTCAGATACAGGAAAGCTTTGGTAACCATGCTTATTCCCTGCAACGATGATTGAAAGTTCTTTAGTGAAAGGCACCCACTTTTCTAATTCACAAGTGGCGTTAGCTAATAATTCAGTCGCTTGGGAGAAATCCTCTTCGCATTTTAAGACGACTTGTCCTTTTCCATCGTATCCACCTTGAATAGTTTTTAAGACACATGGAAAACCAATCTTTTCTGTTGCTTGTGGCAGCTCTTTCTGACTTTTCACTTCCGCAAAAGAAGCAATCTTACAGCCAATCGATTGAAGAAACATTTTTTCAAGCAATCGATTTTGAGTAATTTTTAACAATCCTGTTCCTTGTGGCAGCTTTTCTAGTGGAATGGCCTTTTCTAGGGAGGCCACTTCAATATTTTCAAATTCATAGGTGATCACATCGCATAACTCTGCTAGTTCAGTTAAAGCAGATATCTGATCAAAGGCTGCCACAATTTGACGGTCAGCTACTTGACCAGCTGGACTATTGAGCGTTGGGTCCAACACAATCATTTGGAAACCCATTTTTTTACCACTCATGACTAGCATTCGCCCTAACTGTCCCCCACCTATAATGCCAATAGTTGCTCCGACTTTTAAAGGTTTATTCAAGTTGTTCCCCACTTTCCATAACCGCTTTTTCCAATGATTGTCGTCTTGCTTGGATTCTTTCTGCTAACTGTAAATCATCAATACTTAGTATTTCTGCAGCTAATAACCCAGCATTGGTAGCACCTGCTGAGCCAATCGCAGTTGTTGCTACAGGAACTCCCCCTGGCATCTGCACAATAGACAACAGTGAATCAATACCGTTTAATGTTCGTGTTTTAACTGGAACACCAATGACAGGTAAGGTTGTCTTTGCAGCTACCATCCCTGGTAAATGGGCCGCTCCACCAGCGCCAGCGATAATAACCTTCAATCCTTTTGTTCGTGATTCCTCTGCAAAACGAAACATCAAATCAGGGGTCCTATGTGCTGATATCACTCGTTTTTCATAAGGAATTCCCAACTCTTCCAACACAAGACAAGTAGCTTTCATCGTTGCCCAGTCTGAGGTACTTCCCATAATCACAGCGACTAATGGTTTCATGAATGTAATAACTCCTTCCGCCTTTTTTCACTGTTATTCTAACAATGAGAAAAAGAGATGTCAAAGAAAAACCGAAATATTATAGATTAAAATTATATAATGTTCGTGTTTATCAAAAAAAGAGTCATCTTTCCGATGACTCTTTTTTTGCTATTTTTAGCGTTGCTTCCTCTTTAAGAAGAAACGTCGCCTGTATTAATAACTGGTTGTGTGCCCTTATCAGTAATGATTGAGACTAGTAAATTATTAATAAGTTGTACTTTTCGTTCATCGGTAAAATTAATTTCTTGCCCTTCTTCAATCTGTTCTAAGGCCATTTGTGTCATGCTTACCGCACCTTCAACAATTGTTTGTCGAGCCGCTAAGATTGCTTTTGCTTGCTGTCTTTGCAACATGGAGCTAGCAATTTCAGTTGCATAAGCTAAATGATTCAACCGTGTTTCGATAACCTCTACACCAGCCACTGCTAAGCGTTCTTGCAATTCTTTGGTTAACTCCTCGGAAATTTGTTCGGTATTTCCTCGCAGAGTTACATCATTATCTGAAAAAGTGTCATAAGGATATTGTGTTGCTACATGCCGGATTGCCGTTTCACTTTGAATTTCCACAAAGTCTTGATAATAATCGACATTAAATAACGCCTTAGCTGTATCGACTACCCGAAAAACGATGACCGCAGAGATTTCGATTGGATTCCCGTCAGAGTCATTGACTTTTAATAGAGAACTATTGAAATTTCGTACTTTCAAAGAAATGTTCATTTTTTGCGTAAATGGAATGGTAATAAACAACCCATTTTCTTTAATCGTACCTAAGTAACGACCAAAAAATAAAATCGCTTTCGCCTGGTTGGGACTAACAATAGTTAAGGAACTTAAAAATAAAATAGCCCCAACTAACAAAATAATACCTAAAACAACAAGAACTCCATTGGTATGACTTGCTCCATAAATAAATAAACCAATTCCCGCAATTAAAATAACTAATAAGCTCGCAATTCCTACGTAGCCACTCATATAAAATGTTTTTTTCTCTTCCATCTGTTTCACTCTCCTAACTCATTTATCTGGTCCTTATTATACACCTCATTGCCTTCAATAGAGTAACTTTTAACATTAATAAACTGATTTTTTCGGGGCTCTTGTAGTATACTGAGAACAAAGAAATCCCAAGAAAAGGAGTGATAGAATGCGCTATTTAAGCAAGGACATTTTAGAGGAAGTCATCACTCAACGCCCCTCCGACTCTTATAAAAGCAATTTTGGGCGTGTCGTATTAATCGGAGGAAACCGTCAATACGGCGGAGCCATCATCATGAGTACCGAAGCGTGTATCAATAGTGGCGCTGGTCTCACCACTGTGATTACTGATGTTAAAAATCACGGGCCTTTACATGCAAGATGCCCAGAAGCGATGGTCGTGGGCTTTGAAGAAACAGTCCTTCTGACGGACGTCGTAGAGCAAGCGGAGGTTATTTTAATTGGTCCAGGTTTAGGCTTAGATGCTACTGCACAACAAATATTAAAGATGGTACTCGCCCAACATCAAAAACAACAATGGTTAATTATCGATGGCTCAGCAATTACCCTGTTTAGCCAAGGCAATTTTTCCCTTACCTATCCTGAAAAAGTTGTTTTCACACCTCATCAAATGGAATGGCAACGTTTGAGTCACTTACCTATCGAGCAACAAACACTGGTAAATAACCAGCGCCAACAAGCAAAATTAGGCAGTACGATTGTTTTAAAAAGTCATCGCACAACAATTTTCCACGCAGGAGAACCTTTTCAAAATACAGGTGGCAACCCTGGGATGGCTACTGGCGGAACTGGGGATACCTTGGCTGGCATCATTGCTGGTTTTTTAGCTCAGTTTAAGCCGACAATTGAAACCATTGCTGGCGCCGTCTACTTACACAGTCTCATTGGAGATGATTTGGCCAAAACCGACTATGTTGTTTTACCAACGAAGATTAGTCAAGCCTTGCCGACATATATGAAAAAATATGCCCAGCCACACACTGCACCTGATTCTGAACTATTAGAACAGAAGCGTTCGAGATAAAACCCGAAAAGGCTAAATGGTGACAAATTTTGGGTTAAAAAGCAGGATTTAAGCCTGGGCCGAAAATCAAAAGCGATTTTCAGCCCAGGCTCTCTTTTTATTTTTCCTTATAAACATTTTTTAACGTTAACGGAGCGCCAAAGGTATGAAAATTCAAGCCTTTGACTTTATCATTTTGCAGGACTGTTTGTTCATTTTGGCTAAGTGGAATCATGCCAGCAGTCGTTTCAATCACTTCTTTTTCAGCCGCAATCAGTGTCGCCCATCTTTTTTCTGGCTCTAAGGCATAGGTTGTGGCTGCTTCATCTAATAATTTGTCATAGACAGGGTTCTGATAATTGCGATCATTGCCCTTGTATAAAGTCATTAGGGTAGAAATAGGGTCTTGATAGTCTGGTGTCCAGTAAATTAAGAATAAATCATAGTCACTTTCTCGCCCAAAGTTCAATGCAGCTTCGGTCGGCAATGCGGTTAGCTCTATTGTCAAACCAGGAAACAGTTCTTGTAGCGAGCCTTGCAAACTTTCACCAATTTTTTTGTAAGAACCATCATCTGTTACCATCAATTCAACGTTAACCTTTTCTCCTAATTCTGCTTGTGCTTTTTTCCAATAACTTTGCGCTTTTTCTTTGTTATAAACCATTAAATTACCTGCTTCTTGACGAAAATCGAGGCCCGTTGTGGGATTCGCCACAAAGCCTTCCGTAATCGCACCATGTAGCGCTTTAGAACCATCTGCAATAATATTATTGACTAGATTTTCTTTATCTATGCCTAAAGCCAACGCTTTACGCAGGTTTTCGTTTGCAAGCGGCGTTGTTTGCCCTTTCCGTTTTTGATTTAAGCGCAAATAGTTCATTGTCGCTGTTGGGTACGAATGATACAACGTATTATTTTTATTCTGTTGCGCCAATTCACCACTTAGTGTAGCCACATCTAATTGTCCATCTTCAAAAAGATTCAATGCGGTAGATGTTTCTTTGATAACCGTATAATTGATAATGTCTGAGCGCACGTTCTGGTGATCCCAATAGCGATTATTTTTTGCTAGTTGCCAGTCCATCTTTGTTTGCTGCCAATCTTTTACCACAAACGGACCATTATAGACGACTTTATCACTAGCAGTTCCATAGTCCGCACCAAATTGTTCGACTACTTTTTGATTTTGCGGGAAAAATGTAGGAAAAGCTAATAAGGACGTAAAGTACGGTTTTGGCTCTTTGAGCGTCACTTTTAATGTATAATCATCCACAGCTGTGACACCAAGTTCATTGGGTGCTAATTTCCCAGCTGAGATTTCTGCACCATTTTGAATTGTTTCAACGATGAGGAAGCTATAAACAAAGCCGTTTTTAGGATCAATCATTTTTTTCCAAGCATATTCAAAATCATGTGCTGTGACAGGATCATCGTTACTCCAAACCGCTTCTTTTCTCAAAGAAATCGTGTAGGTTTTTCCATCTTCTGAAATCATCGGCAATGCTTTTGCTACGGCTGGTACCAATTGGTCTTGTTCATCTAAACTATATAACCCTTCAAACGCTGCTGTTTGGACAATAGCATCTGGAAAATCCAATAATACAGAGGTGTTGAGCGTTGTTAATTCCGAGGGTGACATCAGTTGAACGGCTTCTTTGGTATTTTTCTGTTTCTTTTTATTTTCATTTTTATTGGTACACCCAGCTAAAAATCCTACCAATAAAATACAAACCATTATGATTTTTAAATACTTTTTCATCTTCTTTCTCCTATAACTCTTCATTTTTTTATGCTCTTACTTACAGAAAGACAGCTCCCCTTTTATTTTGTCCTTTCCACAAGCATCCAGACAACGACCGCTTGCTCCAACCCATCATTATAATTAATGTGCCCCTCACCAGCTTCAATTAATTGGGCTTGTCCAGCTTTTCCAACTAAGTCTTGACCATCTTCTAAAATCGTATGTGCTTCGCCAGAAATCACATAAGAATATTCATCCTGTTCATGGCGAGCATATCCAGCTAAAGGCCGTTTTTCACCAGGTTGTAATGTAATAATGCCCATTTGAACTTGTGCATTTGGTTGGTTTTCTTTATCAAAAAAAATCGTCATTTCTTCTGATTCTGCTGATTTAATAAGCAATAGCTTTCCCTCCTTTTTTAAATCTTGTATCTTCCATTATTCCTTTAAATAGAATCAAAGTCAATATTTTTATAGAAAATTCTGAATATTATACACAAAAAAAAAGAGAGCATGAATTCTCTCTTTTTTGTCTCTTTAAGCTTTTACAATCCAGCCTTCTGGCGCTTCTTTGTCACCAAACTGTATGCCAACCAGTTCATCATATAGTTGCTTAGTCACTGGTCCAACTTCCGTTTCACTATAAAATACATGGAAATCTGTGCCGTTTTGAATCCCACCAATAGGAGAAATAATCGCCGCTGTGCCACAAGCACCCGCTTCGGAGAAGTCCGCTAATCGATCAATGTAAACGTCTCCTTCAAGCGCCGTCATCCCTAAACGTTCTTTTGCTAGCGTCAATAATGAATATTTAGTAATACTTGGTAAAATAGACGCTGATTTCGGCGTAATAAAAGTACCCTCTTTGGTTATGCCAAAGAAATTAGCTGCACCAACTTCTTCAATTTTCGTATGCGTATACGGATCTAAATAAATGCAATCACTAAATTCTTTCTCATGTGCTTCTGCACCTGGTAAAAGACTAGCTGCATAATTGCCCCCCACTTTAGCGGCCCCAGTTCCTCGACCCGCTGCTCGATCATATTCAGAAACGATAAAGTTGGTGGGTGCTAAACCATTTTTAAAATACGAACCAACCGGCACGCAAAAAATAGAAAAAATGTATTCTTTGGCAGGTGCTACGCCAATATTATCGCCGACACCAATCATATAAGGGCGAAGATACAACGTACCGCCCGTTCCATATGGCGGTAAATAAGCAAGGTTGGCTTTCACCACTTCTTGGCATGCAGAAACAAAGGTTTCTACTGGTACTTGTGGCATCAGTAGACGCGCACAACTTTTTTGTAGCCGTTTGGCATTTTCATCTGGACGAAACAAATTGACAGAACCATCTGCACATTGATACGCTTTTAATCCTTCAAAACATTGTTGGCCATAATGTAGAGCAGGCGAACCTTCACTAATCGTTAACTGATTGTTATCTGTTAGCGTGCCTTCTTCCCACTTGCCATCTCGCCAATAACTAATATAACGAAAGGGCGTTTTAATGTAAGAAAATCCTAAATTATTCCAATCAAGATTGGCTTTTTCCATTGTCGTAGCACCTCAATTATTTTGATTTTTTATCTTAATTAGTGTAATTGTACCCACCAAAAACTAGAAAAGCAAGCCTTATTCTCATTCTTAACTTTTGTTATTTTTTCTTACTTGTCCATTTCTCCCTCACCAAAAAACCTTGATAGCCGTTTCTTGAATTGCAACGGAATATCAAGGTTTCGAAAAATTATTCAGTATACTCTTTGGTTTCTTGTAACGTACCATCTTGCTTATAGATTTTCAGCTTTGTTTGCTTATTCCGAGCAATTTCTTGAGCTCGTTCAATCGCCTCTTGTTTGTGGGTAAATGTATTACTTGCTTTTTCAGCGCTGTCTGAAATCACCAACCATTGGTCGTCTTTATATTTAACGTTGACAGCCGCCGTTAATAATTTCCCCGCATGTTTATCCTGTTTATGCGAATCTTGTTTCGTAGGATTTGCTTCTTGTTCGAAGGCCTTTTTGTCTGCTGCACTTGCCTCTTGATACCATTTCTCCGCTTGACTAATCGCAATTGGAATGGCGCGATCATCAGGGTAGCCATCCGCAAGCAACGCATTGCCAATATCTATCGCTTTTTTCCGAATCAAAGGTGCTAAATTTTTCATTGATGTAGGATAATCATTCATATTCCAAGGCATCAAAATCTCCTCCTAAAATTCTGTCTATTAATAGCTTACTACAGAAAAGGAACATTTGAAAAAGAAATGATTACTTTGAATATTTCCTGAACCTTCTTGAGAGAATAAGCCTAATTTCCCATTAGCCAAACTTCTCAATCTTTGAGTGTATGATTACTCATTTCCCTTTGAATCAGTTATGATAAAGGAAGAAATAAATAAATTTTTTGGAGGGATTTTCATGAAAATGTCTAAAGTACTCACCACTATTTTGACGGCAACTGCTGCTCTTGTGCTGCTTAGTGCTTGTTCATCTGATAAAAAAACAGATAGTAGTTCTAGTAGCAAAGAAACAGCTAATTCAAGTACAGAAGTAGTCTCTGGTGCTTCAATTAGTGCCAAGCCTGAAGAGCTCGAAATGGCGTTAAGTGATAAAGGAAATTGGATTGTCGCAGCTACTGACAATGTCACTTTTGATAACGAGGTAACAGTTGCTGGTACTTTCCATGATAAGGGGAAAGATTCCAACGATGTCTATCGTAAATTAGCGCTTTATTCTCAAGATGATAATAAAAAAGTAACTGCTGAATATGAAATCACGGTTCCTAAGCTAATCGTTTCTTCTGAAAATTTCAACATCGTTCACGGGACTGTCAAAGGTGATATTGAGGTGAAAGCAAATGGCTTTACTTTAAATGGTACCAAAGTTAATGGCAATATTACTTTTGATAAACAAGAATACAAAGATTCTGCTGACTTAGAAAAAGATGGTGCCACTGTTACTGGTGAAGTCACCGTAGCCAATAATTAAGTTATTACCAGACAATTTTAACTAGTAAAAAACCAATGACAAATGTTCAATCAAATTTGTCATTGGTTTTAGTTTGTAAACACAGTGCCAGCATTGGTAGATAATTACAAAATGAACTCACTCTTTGCCATAAGCCTAAATAATTAAATGGTTTTACCTGTTGCAACTGTGGAATCCTTGCTAAGCCATATAAGCCGGCTGCAAGCATACATAAAATAAACAAAAAGCCAAAAAGGTTTTTATTTTTTTGCGAACCGTATTTACTGTAGATAATGGTTAAGACGCCTGATAACAACAAAAAGCCTGTATAACCGACTGCTGATCCTCCGTTATGAAGCGCGGCAGCAACTGTGCCAGCGGTTGAAGTGTCTACGCTGAAGAGCCCACTGAAAATACAATCAAATAAACCATAAGCGCCAATCATTGCCACTACTAACCAAGCACCTTTTTTCGTTTTTCTGGAAAAAATAGCATATATCCTAGGTAAACTTGCTAACATCAACATTCCCGCAATGATAGTTAACCGATTAAAGTTTTCCCTAACTGGACTATTCACATCACCTAATAAGCTAATTACTTCTGTCAATTGATTGTAACCTTGATCTTTGAATCCGACATAATAAGGTGTAAAAAAATCAAGTAAGACCCCTAAAACTAAAAAATAGCCGCCATATTTTTTTAAAAGCTGCATTTATTCACCTCAATTTTGATTTTCTATTTACTTCAAGTATAGCATATCAAAAATTCCAAATAATGAAACTTTCTTTCCCACTAAAAAACTTTTCGTCAACGCGAGACGAAAAGTTTTACTTTAGGATTCAATAGAATCTACAATCTTATCATTTTCTTTTGATTCATTTAGCCACTCCGAGACAATAATTTTAATGATTGCAGCAACAGGAACTGCTAAAAACATCCCTAAGACGCCGAAGTACGCTCCCCCAATCGTGATTGAAACAATAATTAAAATCGGATTGACATTTAGGGCATCTCCCATAATTCGAGGACCAATAATATTGCCGTCAATTTGTTGTAAAATTAATAAAACTAGTAACACCGTAATTGCTTGAGTAACACCACCTGTGAAAAGCGTAATCACACCAGCAACAATTGACGCAAAAATCGAACCAAAATAAGGAATCATATTACAAATACCTAATAAAATACCCAAAGTCACAGCAAATTTCACATTCAAAATACTTAACAAAATCGTTGATGAAACGCCAATTATACAAGCATCAAGAAATTGGCAGCTAATAAATTTATAGAAAATTTTATTCGTTGTATTTAACCAGGTTTGTGTTTGCTTGTACACTTTTTCAGACAGCAATTTGTGGGCAGCCTTTTCAACAAATGTCAAAATAGATTGCTTAAATACCAGCGCATATATTGAGATAATCAACGTCAAAAATGCATTTAAAAAGAATGAGGAAACATTTTTAGTCAACGTTCCTAATGAAAATAACGCTTGTGTCCATTGATTTAAAAAACGTTCCGGCGACAAATCTTTAAGGACACTATTTAAATATTTTTCAATCGCGGCTGTTTTTAAAATCCCTTTATCTTCTAAACTCATCACAAACTGAACCATGTGATCATAAAAAGTAGGTAAAGAGTTTGCTAAATCTACTAAATTACTAATGAGTAGCGGAACGATATAGTTTAATGTCAAGACAAAAATAAACAAAATAATCAGGTATAAAAGGAGTACACTCAAGCCGTGTTTCGCTTTTTTAACGACTGGTAAAGGTACTCTTTCTAGTAATCCCTCGATTTTTTTCTGACTTCCACTCAATAAATAAGCAATCACGAACCCAGTAATGAATGGGGATAAGATGCCTAACAAACCCGAAACGCTATGGACAAAGTGCTGATAATTCGTGATTAATAAATAGCCAACAATCAGCGCCATTACAAATAAAAAGCGGACAACCCAGTAATTCCAATCAACATTGTATTTCTTCAATCACTTCACCTCTAAATAAATTATGCCTATCATTGTAATTGTAAACGATTTGTGGCAAAAGGCAAGTTTGTCCATTCGTTCTTGATGAAATACACAAAGAAGCCTGACACTTTAAAAAATGTGTCTGTTTATTCTGCAGTATAAAAATGAGGCACTAGACCTTGCTTCTTTTCATAAAAGAAGTAGAGCGTGGGACAAAAATCACTTTGGATTTTTGCTTCACGCTCAAAAACTGATAAACGGCGGGAACAGAAGCAACACTACGCGTTGCTCCGATCTCAACAACTTCTAAGGTGTTTTCTCGACATGCGTCTCGTCACAGTACAGCCTTCAAAAGAGCTACAGCTCTAAGAGTTGCGATGTTTCACTGTGAAGCATGAACAGATGAAATCATCGTACCTACTTGGTGAAGGTCCTTCGGAAATAAGCCGAAATTGTTGAGAATCACGAAGAACGTAGTGATTCGATGATGAACAATACCTACTTGGTTCTCGGAGTTAAGCACTTCTGTCCCGACCTCTTCTAGATAGACTAAATTTATTTTTTCGATTCCACTGTGACCATAAAGTTATCCATAATGAAATCTTTATCGGCACCTGTTGTAAAAATACCAAACGTAGTGTTTCCTGAAGCATCCCCAATTATTTCTGCTTCATAATGCTTGGTTTGACCATCTGCTGCTGTCGAAGTCAACTCACCGACTGGCTTAAAGTCATTGTTATTTTTCAACTCCCCATTAATGGTCCCAGCAGTAAAGACATTTTCACCATCAGTTTGATAATCAAATTGGACCGTATATTTCTTGTTCGGTTCAAATTTAATATTTTGCGGAATTGTTTGAAGCATCAAACCTGCTCCTTGTTTATGGGCTTTCAAGGACCAGTTGCCTTCTAATACATCTGAAACAAGGTTTCCATTCCAACCATATTGTGTGTAAGGTTCATTTCTTTCTGATAAATGAATCCGTGGATCTTCTACACCACCAGCTGAGCCTTTAACAAACGGATATAACCCAACTGCTTGTGTGTCTTCAAAATCTTGCTTAATAACTGTTTGTTTGTCTGGGTTCATGATATCCGTTTGACGCTCAACAATTCGTAAATCATCAAATTTTGTAACGGAATTGCCTTTATCAACCGCTAACGTCACCGAGCCTTTTTTGGCATTATCTGGGATTTCAAAATCAATTCGTATATTTTGCATATACTGCGGATTTTTCCTGCTTGTATGGTTAATATCTGCCTGAATATAGTTTTGGGCAACCGAATTATTCACTGTCCGCGTATATTTTTTACCACCAATTTTAACAGTTACTGTGGCTTTGCGATCATGTGTTTCTGTGTTTAGATACAAACTATATTTTCCTGGTTTAGGAAGATTGATGTCTTGTTTGATTTCGGTTCTTTCTTTTTCTGAACTAAAGACATAATCACCGTTAGCATCTTTTTTAACCTCTCCATCACCTCGGAAAACTTTCCAGTTATTTTTCAAGGTATTGGCTTCATTAAATCCAGGATCTTTAAATGGTGTTCCTGTTCCAAATGTCATCGGTTCAATACTGTCAGGTTCAGCAATGACATACGGTGTATTAGCCTCGGCTTGGATGGTCACTTGGTTATTTGTAGTGGCAATTGCGCCTTTGTCAATACGCCCTTGATCTGTTAATTCATATAAATGTAAATTCGTTTTTCCTTGCATTTTCTTATCCAATGACCAAGTGCTGGTACCGCCTTTTGGATTCCAGTGATATAGTTTGTCTTGACCATTGACATTCCAAGGCAGTAGATACGCATCACCTTTTAGAACTTCTGTCTCATTTAACGTAATGCTTCTTGGCGAATTAGCATCTGCTTGAGTAACGGTCACTTTTTCAGCACCGTTCGCTAATTTAATCGTACCATAGATTTGACCATCTGCTGCTGTTGTAGTTTCCCAGTTTGTAATTTGGTAATGCTGTAAGAACTTAGTTGGGACATTAATGGCAAAAGTTTTTTGGCGATAGGTATTAAAATTGGTTTTACCCACCCAACCTTCATAGGCTTCAAATTCAGCTCCACCTAACAAAGGGTTGTCGGAAATAATCCAAGTGTCTTTTTGATGATTCCGAATAAAACGAACGATTGTACTGTTAAAGCCTTTCGTTGTTGTACCGCCGTAATCTTTTTCTGCAGACCAATGGTTCCAAACCGAGTCATACTCTAAAGCATTCGGAAATTCATTGGTTGTAAACCAACCGAGTGAATTAATTTCTTTACTTAGTTGACGACTTGCCCAACCTGATTCGCCTTGATTGCCCCAAACATCAACATAAATATAATCTAGATTCGGTGCTTTTTGTTTTAATTCTTTAAAGCGCTCATAGCGACGACCACTCAATGCATCGGGTCTTTGTTTAATAAAATAAGACGGATCTAACCAATCCCAGCCACGCTTCGTTGGATCAACTAATTCCTCATTAAATCCTTTTGCTTCTGGGTAAGACTCGGTGTCATTAATATGCACACCGAAAACGGCATTTAATTTATGTCCTTCATCAATTAATTGATTCAACGCTTGTTCCCCACCAGGTCGCTGACCAATAGCACCGTAATCTGGATGCGCAGAATCATGTCCTTCATTTTGATACCCTTTTAGTAAATTCATTTGTCCTAATCCATCTGTTAAATTGTAAATACGTTTTGATTCGTCTAACGTCACTAAGAATGGGTTTGTCGCCTGACTAGCAAAGTTAAAAGGAATCCGTTGGTTGACTAATTCAGGGACTTTTTCCGCGCCCATTGGGTTATTCATAATTGAACGGAACCCAATTGCCGCATCTTGCCAATCCACCCGATTGTCGTCGTTGCTATCTTTTGAGAATTTAACTTTCACTTCTGGCGTTTCTCCAGTTGTGTAATCTTCCGGTGCATCAAATGGTCGATAGGTCCATGCCCCACTTGACAAGGTTGTTACAAAACCAGTCGCCGTTTCTTTTGTTTGTTTATGGATTCGATTGTTGTCACTACCATCGACAGAGCCGTCTCCATAGGCGTTCGTCCAAAAACTTGCAGCATAATTCGCCGTATTTAAGAAACCATACATATATTTTTTCGTTTCTTCTTGGCTTGTTGTAGTTAAATCTTGGATAGTATCACCATTTTTATTTCCGTTATTTGCATTTGTCCCAGTATTCATCACAACGCCAGCAAAAGTCGCCCCTTCATCTGTACTATTGACAGAAATCAAGCCTTGATTTGGAATTGAAATTGTGTGTATTTTGGTTCCTTCTTCACGAATATCTGAGAGTTTCATAGCTAATTCTTGGCCTTCGGAAACAGTCAATGTTGTTGTGAAATGCAAACCAATTTCTGGGACAGCTACGTTATAAACGGCTTGATTTGCTTCACTCTTTTGTTTTTCAGCAGTTGCTTTATATGCTTTGCCATCAATCATTACTTGGTCAATTTTCTCGTGTTGGCCATTAAAAATCACTTGATTACTCTGAGGGTCTTCGTAGCGAATAATTCGTGGAAATTGTGGATCAACCACGGCTGTTAAATCTGCGGAAGAGATTTTGTCGCCTTTTTCAGCTTCATTGTCTTTAGCAACAACAATGCTGGCTTTTGCTTTGATGTTTGTATTTTCCAAAGTACCGTCGACTTCAAAAGTTCCTGGTTCTTTGTATGCATCAGGATCGATTTCATTCCAACTTACTGCTTCATTGGCTTCTTTACCAGTATTATAGGTCACTTTTACTTGTTTCGGTAATTTTGGTGCAACACCAATTTTTGTAAAAACTTTGACTGGCGCAATTTGGGTCACTTCTGGCACAATTTCCGGAATGCTATCTACGGGGCCATTTTTAAAATAGTCATAATTGACAATTTTTTTGTCGTACCACAAACGGACACCCACATGTCCGGCTTCTGTTGGAATTTTGTCTCCGTTGGCCAAAACAGGTTCTCCTTCGTAAATCAACGTGGTGTTAAGCCAGATAGTAATTTTTTCACCAACATAACGTACTTTCAACAAATAATTCGTATCTTCATTTAACGTTGGCCCAGAAATTGAATCATTCCACGAATTAGGGCTTTCAACTAACCATTTGCCATTCGCGTTATAGCCTACAAAAACCCAGCTATCTTTGGTATTACCACGAATAATCACACCCGTTCGACCGCTTCCAGCAGTGTATTTAAACTTTGTTTCTACTTCACCATCAGCTAATTTAGGGGAATCTAAATTTAAAGATACGGCATTATTACCTGCTGCTGCATCTCGTGAAATCGCCAATGACTCTCCTGCTAATTCTCGATTTGTTTTACCAATCACATCTTGCCACTCACCAATTTTCCCTCCTGGAAAATCAGATTGCCACAATTTTTCTTCTGTTGCGGTAGGTTCCACCATTGATGAGCTTGTTTCAGTGCTGCTGTTTGTTGTTTCTTCTGCAGACGTACTTAATGGTACTAAAATCGTTGCGCTTGCCAATAGTGTCAATGTACTAAATCGTTTTATTTTTCCATGTTTCATCTGATAAATCAGCCCCCTAACATTTTTGAACACGCTTTCATTATTAACAATTAAAGGGGCGTTCCAAAAATAAATTCTTTTATTTTTGGAACGTCCATTTCTAAATCATTCTCTTAAAAACTTTAATTACTTACGACAACAAGTCAGAATTATTCATCCTCATCATCTACTGCAACATTTAGCAGCAATTCGTTGACTTTCACAATACTTTCTGCTGATTCCTTAACATAGTCACCTTCGATCGCTAATAAACTTGCATTTACATAGCTGATAACCATCGGTAAATTCATCCCAGTATATAAGTCAAACGAAGCACCTTGCATAATTTTTTTCGATAAAATATTACAAGGTGTCCCCCCTAATAGATCAGCAAAGACAACAAAATCTTCTAGCGATTCCGTAATCGCTTCAAATTTTTCTAAAAAGTCAGCTTCACCTTCTTCTGGTAATAAAGTAACAGTGGAAATTGTTTCTTGCGGTCCTATAATCATCTCCGCACTTTTTTTCAATTCCTCGCAAAAACGGCCATGACTTACTAAAACTAAATGTTCACTCATCGATTTTCTCCTGTCTTACTTATTTTGAAATAACACCTAACGCAGACAATGCGACACAGACAATTAATACGATAAAAATGGCTTTAGTAGACGTCATATTCTTTTTACCTAGCATCCAATAAACGCCACCGACAATTCCTGCAGGAAGTAGACGTGGTAAAATCATATCCAAGTTATTTTGCATGTTAAGTGTTACATCCCCAATACTTGGTGCCCATGATAGTTTCACATTAACCATCGTTGCCACTAAAGCGCCAACCATGAAGACCCCTAGTAAAGTTGCAGCGTCTGTTAAGGCAGTTAAGCGGTGTTGCATAGTTGTTACCAAAGAAATTCCTTCGCGATACGCAAATTCCAATTGTTTCCAACGGAAGACCATCACGGCAATTTGAGCAACAATCCAGATAAAGATACCAGTTGGGTTGCCATTAATCGCCATGTTGGCAGCTAGCGCCCCAAAAATAGTTGGAATTAAAGCTGCGAAAATTGAATCCCCAATTGCTGCAAACGGTCCCATTAAACCAGTTTTCAAACCTGAAACTGTTTGTTTTCCAGCAATGCCTTCTTTTTCTTCAATGGCCAAATCGATCCCTGTAATAATCGTATTAAAGAAGTTTGAAGTATTGAAAAATTGCGTGTGTGTTTTCATCACTTCTTTTAATTCAGGCGTATCATCCCCATAAATTTTACGCAATTGTGGCAAAATCGTATACAAGTAACCTGATCCTTGCATTCTTTCGTAGTTCCAACCTAATTGGAAAGTAAACAAGCTTCTGCGATTAATTTGTTTAAAATCTTCTTTCGTCAATTTATAATTAGATTTCGTCATCTTCAATCTCTCCTTCGTCTGAATCATTCGCTGCATGTTCTTTTTTGGCTGCTGGCCCACTCGGAATCATTTGGCCATTTTTGTAGCTAATTGCGGCTAAAGCGAAACCAATTAAAGCAACTGCTAACATTGGTAGTGCGTTAAATACACCACTGAAGTCTTTCACAACGCTCGCAACAGATGTTCCTAAAAGTTGCATGTTTGTAAAGATTGTTCCTAGTAAAGCAGTTACAGTGAAACCAAGAATTAAATAAGGGAAATGTTTTTTCACTGGTAAGTAACGTAGTAAAATTGCAAAACCGACCGCTGGTAAGACCGCCCCAGCAACAGACAAGCCATCACCTAACCATTTCAAATCGCCATTTAGGACAGATACAACTTTTTGTACTAAACCACCACCAAAAGCAAGTGCTAAGAAGACTGGAATCATTCGAGAAAGAGACCATGGTAAAGCACCCATTAAGAAGTTACGTTCAATTCCTTTGTAGTTCATATCTTCGACCATTTTATCAATCCGATGTGCAAAGTAGGTATTCGCAAAGCGAGCCAAAATGTCTAATTGAATCATTAAACTAGCAACTGGTACTGCAATAGCAGCGATTGCTTGTTCAGGATTCATTCCTAAAGACACAGAAAATGCTGTGGCAAGAATCGTGCCTGAGTTAGCATCAATTTTGGAGGCACCCCCGAAAGTCCCAACTCCTAATACAGTTAATTGCATACTTCCACCAATAATAAGTCCTGCTTTAATATCCCCCATCACTAATCCTGCAAAAAGACCTGCAAACACTGGCGCACTTAATGAAGAATAAATTTGTAATTCATCTAAAATTTGGTATCCTGCGTATAATGTTAATAATAAGATCTGCCACCATAAGATATTCATTTTTTGTTCCCTCCTATTTTGTTATCAAACTCATAAAGTCTTCCGCTTTGTCACTTGGCACCATTTGAGCAATCAGATGGACACCTTTAGCATTTAACTCTTTAAAAACATCAATATCTTGATCGACCACATTGATTGACTTAGTAATCGACCGTGTTTCGTTTGTTTGAGACATGTTCCCAACATTGATTTCTTTAATCGGCACCCCAAGTTCTACTAGTTTTAATAAACGATCTGGTTTCCGTACCACAATTAGTAAACGTTGTGAGTCGTATTTTCCTGCTAAAATATTTTGAGCAGCTTTTTCAACTGGTAACACGCTTAGTTTCACGCCAGCTGGTGTTGCTAATTTTAAGCCACTTTTTTCAATGGCATTCCCTGCAACCTCATCATCAACGACCATAATTCTGGAAATATTCAATTTTGTCGCCCATAAATTTGCCACTTGTCCATGAATCAAACGTCCATCAATTCTTACGCCAATAATACTCATTGTAATCCCTCTTTCATTTCTTTATATAGTGGTTCTTTTACTAACTGAATTTCTGGTCGGTACGTTCCTTCCGTTTCAAAAATGACGATCTCATTTTGCCCTTCTTTTAATAATCCTTTGGGAATATATAAGGAAAGCGTCGGACCAACATTCCAGAAACGACCAAGATTGGTTTGGTTAACAAAAACAATTCCTTTGCCGAATTTAGAAACATCAATAAATGTATCTTTCACTTCTGCTAACTCCATATGATACTGGTAAAAGCTTGGTTGATCAGGTTGCCATTCTCTTGAATAGTCTACCTGTTCACAGCTTGTCATAGGTAAACAATATTGTTGCCATTGCGTCATAAAATGTAAATCTGCCATGACACCCGTTCGAATCCCTTTTTTCTGAGTATCTGCGAATAGTTTATGCCCGTAATTGACACGACCCATATTTTCTATTAAAACATCGATTTGATTATTCTCTTGCGGAAGTGTAACGTAAATATCTTCGCCAATTTCCGTTTGATATTGCGTTGCTTGATGTACCTGATTGACAAATAATTGCAGACGATCACGACCGTCAATCACTCTTAGCTTTTCTTCTGCAGCATCTTTTTCAATGCTTGTTCGGTAAAGAAGATAGCCTGTATTTTGTCCTAATTGTTCCATGGTTTGCGGATAAACGCTGACCACTGGCTGACTAATCGTTTCTAAGGTCGCAAACAAACTCACTTTGTTGGTTAAAGGAATTGCTGTTTGCGCAAAAGAATCTTTTACTAATGGTTCAGCTTGTGGTAACGCAGGGTACTCTTCGTGAAGCATTTTTTGTAACGCGAAATACTTTTCGGTTGGGTTCCCTTGTTCATCAAGTGGCGCATCATAATCATAGGAAGTGATTTGTGGTAAATCAATGGTTCCTCGTGCGGAGCAGCCATTCATAAACCCAAAATTGGTGCCGCCATGAAACATATATAAGTTGATACTGCCTAATGCTAATGCTTCTCTAACTGATTCAGCCAATTCTTGCGGATCTCGTTTAATAATTGGCTCTTTCCAACGATTAAACCAGCCATCCCAAAATTCCATACACATTAACGGCCATTTTTTACCATGTTCTTCAAAAAAGGCTTGCATCATACCGAAATTTTCTTTGGCTTTTGAGCCAAAATTCCCAGTTACTAAAATATCATCTTCAATCATGCTGCCTGCCCGCAATGTTGCGCGCCATGGCCCGTCAGAAGTAAAAAATGGTGCTGTCACGCCACGTGCAATCATCAAATCGCGAATCGCCCGTAAATACGCTTTTTCTTCGCCAAATGAACCATATTCGTTTTCGATTTGAATCATTAAAATATTGCCACCGTTAGCAAGTTGATGCGGAACAATTTTTTCCATTAAAACATCATAATATTCCGCAACATGCTTCAGATAGGTTGGATTATTCGAACGCATCCGTCCTGGTTCATTTAATAGCCAGGCTGGAAAACCGCCAAACTCCCATTCTGCACAAATATAAGGAGACGGCCGCACAATCGCATATAGTCCAAGTTCTTGTGCTAATTTTAAAAAGCGCTCCAAATCTAATATTCCCTCAAAATGAAATGTTCCTTTTTGCGGTTCATGTAAATTCCATGGTACATAGGTCTCAACTGTATTGAAGCCTAAAGCTTTCAAGTTATAAAGTGAGTGATGCCAATCTGAGGGATCTACACGAAAATAATGAATAGCGCCTGATAAAATTTTAAATGGTTGACCATTTAAAAGAAACTCCTCTTTAATTTCAAATCTGTCCACATTGCCACCCTTTCTAGTAAACGCTTTCAATTACTGGATAATTGCTAAATAAAGAAAGCTCTTTATTTAGCAATTTCAACTACTTGGATGTTCATAAGATGTTTCTTCACGTTCTCTACGTCTACATGCCCAGTCGTTCTTTCTTGGGCATTAGCCATTCCAGCCGCCATGCCCCATTTTAGCAGTTCGGCCGCTGGGGCATCCTTGGCTAGTCCATATGCAAGACCAGCAATGGTTGCATCTCCTGAACCAACAGGATTTTTAGCTTGAATCGTTGGAATTTTTACACGATAGAACTGATCGTGATGTTTGGCAATTGCACCATCTTTTCCTAAAGATACGACAATCCATTCAATTCCAGCAAACATTGGTTTTGTTAAAGCTGTTTGTACAGCTGCTAATGGATTTTCTGAAAAATCTTGCTCTAGCAATCCTTCTAGTTCCTCTAAATTAGGTTTAATTAAATACGGTTTCCATGGTCCTTGAAGAACTTGCCTTAAACTATCCCCAGAAGTATCTAGTAGCACTTTAACCTCTTGTGCGTGAGCTTTTTGAACTAATTCTTGATAAAAATTTGATGGTAATCCTTTCGCTAAACTGCCAGAAATTGTGACAATTTCTGCTTGCTTAATTAATTGATCGAAATTTTCAAGGAAGTTACTGATTTCTTCTGGGGAAACAGTTGGTCCAGCTTCTAAAATTTCAGTTTGATTCCCCTCGTGCAAAATCGCAATCGAATCACGCGTTTCTTCTTTGATTGACGTAAATGCTTGAGGGATGTTTGCTTTCTTTAACTCGTTTGCAATAAACGCCCCATGAAAACCACCAAGAACGCCGGTAGCGATAACATCTCCACCTAAATCATGAATAACGCGAGTGACATTTAGTCCTTTGCCACCAGGGGTTTTGGTCACCTGACTGGTCCGATTAACGGTATCAAGCTTTAGATGATCTAATAGGTAGGAGATGTCAATTGACGGATTCATTGTTACTGTTACTATCACAGCTATGCCTCCCAATTACCCTTCGTTTACTTGAACTTTCGCATGCCAAGAGCTGGCGGTTGCTGCGATGACTTCATTTAAACTTTCAATGTTTTCTCGGCCTTCTGTTTTTAACCAATCACAAGCCGCAGTTTCTCCTGCTTCAACGAAAGGTTTCACGCCATTTTTCCACGTAGCTCGGCCACATAAAACACCATTAAATGTTGAACCAGCTTCTTTAGCGAAACGTAGTGTTTCTTGGAATAGCTCTGTTGAGACACCGGCACTTAAAAAGATGAATGGTAAATCAGTGGCTTGACTTTGTTCTAAGAAATAATTCGCCGCTTCCTCTTTTGTATACGCTGTTTCAGCCGGCGCAAAACCTTCTACAAAATTCATATTAACTGGAACTTCCACTTTCAATACATCTACTTTATATTGGGGTTTAGAAAATTCTTTCATCATTTCATTCACTTTATGCGGTTTAACTTTTGCATATTCTAAAGAAGTCGCATCTGCTATTTGTGCATCATAAGAAACTAATTCTAAGTAAAATGGTAGGTCTTCTTCTGCACATTCACTTCCTAAGCGTTCAATGAATACATGTTTTTGATGATTGATTTCTGAATCCTCATCCACATCATAGTATAGTAAAAATTTAATCGCATCTGCGCCTTCTTCTTTCAAGCGTAAAACAGACCAATCTGCTAGTAAATCAGGCAATCGTCCCGGAGTTGTTGCATCATAGCCCGTTTTTTCATAAGCGAGTAACAATCCAGCCTCGGTATCGCGTGCTTTTGCAGCAGGCAATCCATATTCTGGATCCAATAAAATGGCGGACGCATAAGGTGTCAATTCTTTCGAGACTAATTCTTTAAACGTTTCAATTTGTGCATCAGTTGGCTCTACATCTAGCGCTTTGATCATTTTTTTCAAGGCACCTCGTTGATCAATGGCTAATGCGCTAATGATTCCTTCTTGGGTTGACAAACGATCCATTGCCGCTTTTTTTCCAGCTGTTAACGTAAGCATAGTTCCTCCTCCAAATGTTGTATTATTTATAGTCATAAATCGTTACGCCTTTAACCACACGATTCACTGTACCTGTCGGTGAAGGGGTATCCGGTTTATTTCCAACTTTAATAGATGTTAAAAGTGCGACTGTTTGGGCTACCATGATATCTGCTAATGCTAAATAGCCATCAGGTAATAGAGCAGTTTCTGCGGAATATTCAATAGTTGAACCTGAGAAATTACGTTTGCCAGGTTGAGCAATCGCAAAAACACCCGCCGCAATTTCGTCACCGTGAACTTCTTCTAAGATATCCAAGTCATAATCTCTTGTGTATGGTGTATTATTAACAAAACCAAACATTATTGTTTTTTCATTAATAAATGATTTTGGTCCATGACGGAAGCCCATAGAAGAGTCAAAAATTGTGGCAACTTTGCCGGCTGTTAGTTCTAAGATTTTTAATTGCGCTTCTCTTGTCAAACCAGCTAAACTTCCAGAACCAACATAAACAATTCGTTCAAAATCAAGGTTAACAATTTCATTTAATTCTTCTTCACGGGATAGCACTTCTTCACCTAATTTAATTAGAGCGGTTACATAATCTTGTTTTTGCTCAAAGGCTGTTTGATCAAAGAGTAGTAATGTACCCAAGGTCATGCAAGAAAAGCTACCAGTCATCGCAAAACCACCATCATTGGAACGTGTTGGCATTAAGAATAAAAAGCTGTTTTCTTCTTTTTGGCTTATTTGTGCCAGTTGTCCTTCTTCAGCACAAGTAATCGCTAAATGATGAATTGTTTCAACCACTTGATTAGCTACTTCAACTGCCGCTAAACTTTCAGGACTATTTCCACTTCTTGCAAACGAAACTAACAATGTTGGTTCGTCTTTAATCAGATAATCTTCTGGTTTGGCCACAATATCCGTTGTCCCAATACTTTCGAATGAAAAGGCTTGTGTGTCACCGTGTGCTCGGAGATAAGGTACAACCGTATCACCGACATATTGCGAAGTCCCTGCTCCTGTAAAAATTACTCTTGTGCGTTTTCCTTGCGCTTTGGCTTGGACTTCTTTTAAAAAGTTTTCCAAAGCTGTTTGATTTTCATGATAAAGTGTCACGGTTTCTTGCCAAAGCTCAGGTTGCTGACGAATTTCACGTGTCGTGATTTCCGCTCCTAGTTGTTCTAGTTCTTCTTTTTCTGCTGTAAACATACTTAACTCTCCTAACTATTCCGAATATGGCGTATCTGATAATGAAATTGATCTGCTCGCGCCACACTCAACGTAAATTCAATAATTTCATTTTTCATGTTATATGTCTGGCGTGCTAAATGAAGGACTGGCGCTCCTTCTGGAATCATCAATAATTTGGCATCTTCTTTTGAAGCAATGCTAGCGTATAATTCTTCATCAGCTAAACGAACGGTTTGCTTAAAATCTTCCGAAAATAGATCATATAATGGTTTGCTACGTAGTAATTGATCCGTGAGTGATAAGAAAAATTTCACAGGCAAGTATGTGTCTTCAACCATTAATGGCTCGTTATCAGCAATCCGCAACCGACTTAATTTAAAAACTGCCTCTCCTAACGAAAGATTCAAATGCTGACAAATAAATTTATCCGCTTCCAATTTTTCGAAGGATAATATACGGGTATGTGGTTTTCGACCCAGCCCTTTCATTTGTTCTGTAAAACTATATGCGCCAGCTAAATCAGCGGCCTCTTTTTTTATATCTGAAACAAATGTTCCTTTGCCATGACGACGATAGATGGAACCTCTATTTTCTAGTTCTTGTAGCGCTAACCGGACCGTCGTCCGACTCACTCCATATTGTGCAGTCAATTCACGTTCAGAGGGCAACTTGTCATGAGGAATCATGCATGTTTCGATTCGTTCCTGCAGCAAATCAACAAGTTGATGATACAAAGCTTTGTTTTTAAAGGCATTTTCCATAACTTTCTCCTTTACCCTAACTGGTTATAACCACAAACCAATAGTACGGTGGTTTTTTTTATTTTGTCAATAAAAAGTATTAATAAATATCTTCATACCGCTATAACCTTGAAATGATAACGTTTATATTTTTTTATTTTTCTTTATTGTAATATTTTTTTCCTAAAGAAATCATTTTTTTATAAAAAACCACCCTTAAATATGATACCAGTTGATGGCTTTATTTTAAATAGACAAAAAAGAGTATGAGACAAAAATCACTTTAGATTTTTGTCTCATACTCAAAATCTGAAAAACAGTTCGATCCCGACTTCTTCGTTTCTATTGTTTGGTTTTGGCAACAACTAACAAGTAACTGATTTTACGAAATCCATGAAAATATTCATTATTGAGCATATTCAATCCTTCTGCTAATTTTCGTATAAGATAAATATTGATTGAATGTGTTGACACAACGAAAGGCCGTCCTATTCGCATATTGATCATAATAACGCTTGGTATACCACTGAAATTCTTTCGTCCAAGGTTTGACATGACCAGTAAAGTGGATAATGGATGGTGCTCTTCTCGTTTCTTCATATTGTTTTTCTCCATAAATAGTTGGATGTTTTTTCGCTTTTGACAGAATATAACCTTGGGCGTTCCACTTAGGATGCAACAGGGTCCAACGGTCGTGTAAAACCGCATTCAATGCATCTTGATCATGGAAACGTAATTTATCTGGATTTTCTTCAATAAATCTTAAGACTTTAGTGGTTACATCTAAATTCAACCATTTTTTAACATCGATTAGCAACAAGCCTGAGTTAAAATAACACATAGATTCTGCAGGAATCGCCATTTTTTCCAAACGTTGATGGAACCCTGCATCTTCCACAGCGGCGATGATATTTTCACCTAAATCAACTGTCCATAATTTTGCGACATCGTCTAAGGCAATCATGTCACAATCCATATACAACAGCCGTTCGATCTGGCTTCCTCTAAACAGCTCTGGAATAGCAATCCTGTAGTAAGCTGTTTTGGGAATTCGTTCACTGGTTACAACATTTTTGAAAAAATGGGGGTTGATTTTTAAAAATGTTAACTCTGCATTGATTTGGGTATGTTTAATCGTAAAATACAGTAGTTGCTTGCTTTCAAAATTGATATTGTCATCAATCACATAAAAATGAACAGCTGCCGCTGAAGGACTATTTTCTAAAATTGAAACAAACATAGCAGCAAGATGTGGCACAAAGTTGGTATTGCAACAGGAGACAATCGCTAATTCTTTTCTATTTTCCATTTCTTGCACCTACTTTCTTTAACTTGTTTAGATAAAGAGCTGAATAAGGATGATTTTCTAACGTATTCCAAGGTTTATCGTGTCCAGTAAAATGAATAATCGCTGGCTCTTGATTTCCCGCTGTATATAATTTTTGATAGGCTTCATTAGGCGCTTCATGACGATTAAAAACTAAAGACGTCTGCATATTCCATCTTGGTTCTAGAGCTAGCCAATCTTCATAAAGAACAGCGTTTAAAGCATCTTGATCATGATAAACTATGCGGTCCCCATTTTCTTCTAGATACTGAATTGTTTTTTGCGTGATTGCTTTCTCGTTCCATCGGTCAATATCAATAATCATAACTCCTGAATTAAAATAATAATCGGAGGAATGGATGCCCAAACGTTTCAAGGCATATGCTTGACCAGGATCAATAACCGCGCCAATCGTTTGGTTCACTAATGGCGTATCATACAACTGGACAATATCATCTAAAACCAGCGTATCTGCATCTAAATAAAGAACCTTTTTATAGCTATATTTTTGTAAAAGTGACGGTAAAGAAATGCGTAAGTATGCGGTCGTTGTAATATGATCACTCACTAAAAAATTTTGATAGACTTCTTTGTCTGCTGTTAGAAATTCAACAGTCGCATTTTGTGAGTTACTACTAACCGTTTCTTGGAGTGCTTTTTTGCTAGATAGCGACAGCCCATCATCAATCACATAAAAATGAACAGATCTCTCCGAATGACAATTTTCTAAAACAGTTGTCATCATTACATTCAAATAAGGAGCATAATTTTCGTCTGAAGCTGTCACAATTGGCACAATCTTCTGATTTTTTCTCATCAAAACCACTCTCCTCTTTTATTTTTATAGCTAAGTTCCTATTCAGAATAGGCCCTGAAAAAATTATCTGCAAATCATATGCTCATTATTTTATAATATAATTATAATAAAAATATATTTTATGGCTATAAAATAATTTTGTTTTCCGTTAACAACTATTAAAAAAACAACATTTCTCTTACTTTATCCTCAAAAATACTATTTATTTAATACTTGTTTTACTAATTTTTTTATCTAAAAATTCGCCTGTTGTATTTTCTGTTGATGGTAATTTTAAAATGTACAGCGAAACTTAATATAAATTCTAAACTGACTTCTTACTCAATAAAAGAGCGAAAAAGCCTGGGACAAAAATCACTTTGGATTTTTGTTCCAGGCTCAAAACCTGATAAATGGTGGAAACAGAACCAATTGCTTCGAAAATAAACGACTCTGTTCTGACCTCTTTCACTTCATATATGATTCTCTTTCCCTTCCAAAAGTTATCCTTCTTAAATGATCTATGGCGTAGTCGGATAATTTTGGACTGTCGTTTGATTGCCATTTTGACTAAACAAGCTGGTTGATTGTGCATTTTTTTGTTTTTCTACTTCTAAGACTTTGTTTTTTTCAAAAGCCACATCATAGTTGTAGTCCTTTGGTTGCACTTCTTGGAATCCTTGTGGTTTATAAAAACGTAAAAGGTTTTCCTGATTTAATTTGTCAGATAAACTTAACGATTTTTTCACCCAATCGTTATCTTTCGTGACTTCTGCTTTTAAATCTGCTGGAACTTGGTCTAATTTTTTCCCTTGATTATTGTAGATTTCCCCACCTAGATAAGAAAATCGAGGCGTTACAAAATCGCCATTTCTAAAAGGAACCACTTGTTTATATTGAGGAGATAAAAGGTCCGTGCCAAAATGGATATAATTTTTATCATCGACACCTAAAAGATGGTACAGTGTCGGTAAAACGTCAATTTCCCCACCATATTCGTGCATGATTTTCCCTTGCGTATAGCCTGGCATGTAAAACATCAAAGGTACTCTTTGCAATTGCGCATTGTCATAGTTTGTCCACGTTTTTGGATCGCGGTTGAAAGCTTTACATAAGTCCTTGTTGTTCGCATCTGAAATACCGAAGTGGTCACCATAAATAACAAAAATAGAATGATTGTATAAACTTGTTGTTTGCAAGTAATGGAAAAATTGTTCTAGCGATTGATCCAAATAGTGCGCTGTTCGAACATAATCATCCACAATCGAATTGCCTGTGTTCAATTTAGGAAACGGGAAGTTTTGGTCATCCGTATAATAAGGGGTATGATTGGTCACAGTTAAAAACTTCGCATAGAATGGCTGCTGTAAATGTTCAAGCTCACTAGCTGATTCACGCAACAATTGTTTATCTAAAATACCGTAACCTAGCATTTTGTCATCTTTTGAAAAATATGACCGATCAAAAAAGTATTGATATCCTAAGTTTTTATACACATGGTCTCGATTCCAAAAACTCCCCACATTTCCATGGAAAACAGCGGTTGTATAGCCTTTTTGTCCTAAAACTGCGGGAGCCGCTTCGAAAGTATTGTCTGATCCTAATTGTGTAAAAAGAGAGCCTTGCGGTAACCCGAATGTTCCTGTTTCCAACATGTTCTCCGCATCACTCGTTTTTCCTTGCCCTACTTCATGAAAGAAATTATCAAAACTGATTGTCGCTTTGTTTTGATAAAGCTGATTTAAAAACGGTGTAACCTCTTGGCCTTGGACTTTCATATTAATCAAAAATTGTTGAAAACTTTCTAAATGAATCACAAATACATTTTTTCCTTTGGCAATCCCGGCATACTGTGGATTAAGCGGTAAATTGTTTTGCTTGGTAAATTTCATGATTTCAGGTAATTCGTTTGAACTAGCTTCTGCTCTTACCTCATTTGACATGGCTGTTTTGACACCATCGATGGCTGTGAATGCATCCAAGCCAAGATATTTTACAATATAATTACGGTCAAAAATTCTTTGAAGCAATTGAGGACGATCGGTTTCGCTTAAAAATAAGTTAACCGAAAAGAGCAAGACACTTAAACAACTAATTGAGATCGCCAATCTTCTGTTGATAGGTTTGGTCACAAAGACTTGATGATTCCGTCGCTGTTTAAAAGAGTAAAATACCAAAACGAGCAGCACTAAAGTATCTAGCCAATAAAAGACATCGTGGACCCTCATTAAGGCAAGTAAATCACCAGAAATTCCTTCTGAAACTTTTGAAAAGCCAAAAACAGATTGGATGGTAATAAAGTCAGTGAATTCACGATAAAAAATAATATTCAAATATAAAATTAATGTATTTAAAACATTTAAAAGAGTTAAGCTAAGCATAAATGTTTTATGCTTTTTAAAATACAAACTAAAGCCAAATAATAACAGCGTAGTAGCAACTGGATTGAACCATAAAATTTCTCGTTGGAGACTGCCCTTAACGCCCAATGAGAAATCTAGGTAATACGCCAGAATCGTTTTTGCCCAAAAGAGTAAAACAAAAAATAAAAAGAGTCCTAATCGGTTATTTATTTTTTTCATCTAAGTTTGTCTTCCTTTCCCTTCAAAAAAATCTTGATTTGTTAAAAATAAAACCTAACTCTGCGCAATGACTTTTTCGCTAGCGGAGAATTGGATAAATAACTTAAAAAGATAATCGCAATGGCGCAACATCCAAATAAAAGCCATACGTTTGTAAAAGGTGTTCGAGTAAGCGAACTAGTAATAGGCTTTGTAATTAAAAGACTTGGTAGCGCCACCCCTAAAGAATTGCCAATTTGCTTACATGTCACCGCAATGGCTGCTGCCGTTCCTGACTGAGAAAGTGGCATTCCTTCAATCGCTGTAATGGTAATCGGTGAATTTAACATCCCAAACCCAATGCCTAAAAAGATATAAATAATAAATAAAATAATCATAGGCGTTGTTTTAGTTACAAATAATTGTAAAAAGCTAACAGCCAACATTGAAATACCACAAAGCATAATAGGACGTTTCGTCCCTATTCTCCCTACCATTTCGCCGGCTCTCGGTGCAACAAGAAAACTAACAAAAGCCAAAGGAATGGTTGATAAGCCAGCTTCCAACGGGCTGAAGCCTCTCATCTCTTGCAAATATAGCGTGTTTAAAAATAAATAGCCGTTATATATGATAAAGCCAAAAATAGCTAAAAAAGAAGCCGATGTAAATGGAATAGATAAAAAGAAACGCGGGTTGATTAACGGATTGTCAATGTTATATTCATAAATAAAGAAAATGACAATGGCTAAACAGCCGATTATCCCAGTACTTAAAATATCTGGCGCGAAAAGCCCTTTTCTAGGTAGTCCGATAATGGAATAGATAGAACTAAATAGAAAAAGAATCATCAATGCTTGACCAACAAAATCATTTTTCGCCGTCTTCTCTACTTTTGACTCAGGTACAAATTTTTGTGTAAGGATGATTGCCGCTGCAATGATCGGTACATTTACAAAAAAGACATACCGCCAGCTAAAATAAGAAACAATTAGTCCGCCAATAATCGGGCCCATTCCTAAGGAAATCCCTGTAACAGAGCCCCACAAGCCAATTGCTTTCGCACGTTCTAACTTTTCGGTAAATACCTGTGTAATAATAGACATTGCTACCGGATTTAACATAGAACCACCAATCCCTTGCAACATGCGAAACGCGATCAATTGCCCTGGGGTTTGCGAAATCCCACATAGGAAAGACGCTAAACCAAAACAGGCTAAGCCCAATTGAAGGACTCGTTTACGGCCAATTCGGTCTGCTGTAGACCCAGATAACAATAATAAGGATGCTACCATTAAAGTGTAGCCATCTGTTACCCACTGTAATGTAGACAGATTCGTGTGAAAATCACTTTGAATGGATGGTAACGCCACATTGACAACCGTAACATCCATGGTCACTACAAACAAACTCATGCAACAAGTATACAAAATAACTTTTTTTCTATCGATCATAAAAACAGTCCTTTCTAGCAACTACATAAAACAGGAAAAGCAACAATGACACTTAAACTTCTAACGACACAGTTATCGCAAGTACTCACGTATCAACAGTTCTTTATATTCCTTGCCATTTAGTTATTTTATATTTAAAAAAGCAAATCTTTAGATAGCCAAACTATACACCAGAACCCCTTTAAATTGAACCGTAATAGATACGATTTATCGATTCTTAAGTTATTAAATAATTGAACATTCTGTTCAGAAATATCGAACAGCCCCATAATTGAGCATCTCTTTTAAACAATGAACAACAAAAATAGCCTTATCCGCAGCAAAAGTAAATCTAAGCGAATAAAGCTATTTTTGGTAACTATTCCAAAGTAATTTTAATGGCTAAGTCTCTAGCAACTTTTGTAAAGTTGCCTTGATTTGACCAGGTTGGACAAAAACCGAACTGGAAACATTTCGGTATAAATAAAATTTTTGTTTTCGTTCAATCGGTAAAAAGAAGAGTTTAGAATCAATTTCTTGCAGTTGTTCTTTCCGAAGAGAGATTACCGCATAAACTCCTTTACTTTTTTCAATGAGACGAGTAAGCATCAACGTATCATAGCAACAAACAATCGGACTTGTTAATTGCAACATTTCTAGCACACTCTTGGTAGCTTCTAAATGATCTAAGTGATGCGGCAAAAATAGAAATGGATAGTTGGTCAAACAGGTGAAGCCTTCTTCCTCAATTTCTTGTTTAATTTCTCTTGAAACACAAAGATACATTTTTAGTTCAATTAATTGTTCTTTCTTTAAAACTGGACTATTCACATCTGCAGAAGTAATCACAAAATCCAACTCATGATTCTCCAATTTATTCAATAACTCAAACGATGAACCATGGTAACATTCCCAAAAACGATTCAGTTGATCCTCGTTTTCTGTCACTTTATACATCAAGGACGTATTTCCAAAACCTAAACGCATCACTGGATTCTCAATCATTTCGTGCAGATTAAGTTTCATTTTCTTGGCCTCGTTTAAAATGATATATACAGATTGGACGATTTTATCACCATAGGAATTTAACGTCAAAGAATTACCGTTACGGTCAAAAAGTAAATGGCCCAATTCACTTTCCAAATCTTTTAATGACGCACTTAAGGTTGATTTACTAACATGGAGTTCAGAGGCTGCTTTGGAAATACTATTATATTTTGCAATGGTATAAAAATATTCTAATTTTTCAATAGTCATCTTTTGTCATCCCTTTTATTCAAATTCATTTGCCCACGTAACCTGTTCAAAACACGCCTCACTCTTTATCAATAGCGTAGTTATTTTTGCTCTAATAAGCTATGTCCATCTTGTTATTTTTCTATAACTAATAGCAGATGGATATGAAAGTGCCTTTGGTAAAACTTTTTTTCGGAAATAGCATGAACATTCGCAACAAATTCAGCTTATTAAAAAAGGCGTCTAGCTTTTTCTATTTTACGCAAATTTACTTAAGAAATTCCATTTCAATTCTTCTCTAAAAAAGGTAAGATGGACACAACAAATGTTTCAGTTTCCATGCCCATTTACTTTAAGGTTCAGCGTTATCTACTAAGTATGAAGAATGTCAAAGAAAGGTTAGGTACTCCCAATGAAAATCAACTATTTAGGTACGGGTGCAGCAGAACGGATTCCGGGAATTTTTTGTAATTGTAAATTATGTAAGTACGCTCGAGAGAAAAAAGGACGAGAAATTCGTACACAAACTCAATTAATTATTGATGATGTCCTGCTGATTGATTTTCCAGGGGATTCTTATTTACACCTGTTGCAGTACGACTTGTGTTTTGCAGACTTTGACTCTTTACTAATCTCTCATTGGCATTCCGATCATTTTTACGGCGAGGATTTGGCTTATCGAATGTCTGGTTATGCATTAGATATTCCCAATCGTTTAACTGTTTACGGAAATGAAGCAGTTAAGACGTTTTATCAGCGCGCCTTTGATTTAGAAGGTCGTCAAGACGATACCCGATTACAGTATCAGGTTATTCAGCCCTACAAGTGTTTTACTATTGCGAACTATACGATTTATCCCCTTCCTGCACAACATGGAAATTTCAGTGAAGATTGTTTTATTTTCGTTATAGACGATGGTAAAGATGCTTTTTTATCCACCCATGATACAGGTTACTTTACGTCAGAAATGTTTGAATATCTTGAAAAGAGCCACTTACTTCTTAGTATTGTTTCTTTAGATTGTACTAGTCAAACAAACGAAACTGGCAATAGTCATATGAATTGGGAAGAAAATTTAAAATTAATTGCAGAATTAAAAGAAAGAAAACTCGTCACAGATAAAACGATTTACGTTGCCAACCATTTTTCTCACAATGGCGGCTTGTCTTATGCGGAGATGGCGGCTTTATCTCAAAAGCATGAAATCATTACGAGTTATGATGGTTTAGAAATACTAACTTAATCGGATTATTTGCCTTCTTTTCAGCACTATTATATGCTTTTAACCGATAATTACAAGGTACTTATATCGTAACTTACACTATCTTAAAAAACAAAAATACTCGAAATTTCCCGTGATCCTGGAAATTTCGAGTATTTTTATGGTTCTTTACGCTGCTGGCACAGCGGATAAACGTTTATTTTCTTCTTCATTCACTCGATTGACAATAAAGTTATAATTCACTTCATTTAGTCTTTGACCATGGTTTCCTGTTTGCTTAATGCCGCCATTGGAATGAACACCAACTACTTCAAACTGAGCATTATAGATTGGGGAACCAGATTGACCACCTGTTGTATCGATATCATAAAATAGTAATGGATTTTCTAAGTCTGTAAAGTTAGATGTAAACAAATCATTTTCATGCGACCATTGCGTGTGGTTTTTCTCACCTGGATAGCCTGATATTGTGACATGGGTATCTGAAGATTCAAACTTTTTCAAAACAAATGGCGTTAAAATTTCTCCCAACTCTGGGCCATCTGGACGATCGTTTTGTTTGCCGACAGTCACTACCGCAATATCCGCATTCGGGGAAAAAGCTACATCAATCACTTTGAATTTGCCAAATGGTGTCGCACTGCCATCACGACCTGGATAAAACCAAGCATCATCTTTGGCATTCGGATTTAATACTTTGGCATTCTTAAAACTTTCAGCCACATGATTATTGGTGACAATTGTATTAGTTCCAACAACAAAGCCTGTTCCTAAAGAAATATAGCCTGGTTTACTGGCAGGGGAAATGATTCTTCCGATTGACGCAAAAGGCGCTTCGGTTGTATCTGCCACTTCTTGTTTTCTGTCCTCAGGGTCCAGTAACGATCTTTTTTGTCGTGAATGACTTTCGGCAGGAACGATATACTCTTCTGCATTTGCAGACAGGCTAAAACCGGCTATCAAAGTTACTAAAATCAGAAACAAAAAACCAGCACTAATTTTTCGTATGGAGAACTTTTTCATAAGATCATGCCACTCCTTATCCATTTTTATTTAATTGGGGAATTTTTTTCATTCATTGACCAGAACAGATTCACTTGGTTGGTTTACCTGAATGTCTTCTTTAGCTCCGATTCCAGCAGAGTTAAAGGCTGCTGACACCACTGAAGCTGCTTCATCGCCATATTGAACTTTTGCAGCAGCAAGCATCGCATCACGAGCATCACTGAATTGTGCTTTAGGTGTTAAGTAATTTACTAACGAGCTGTAGAAAATAGTCTGTGCTTTTTCAATGCCTAAGTTCTGGATAATGGTGTAACCAATCCGATTAATAATTCCACTATTATAATGAACACCGCCTTGATCATAATAAGGCGTTCCTTTATACCGTGCTCGATCGTCGTATTGAGCCATGGTTTCTGGTTGTCCGTGTTTACTTGGCGTTTGTAAATTTCGAATACCTGTTTTTCGGTCAACACTCTGAGTATCCGCACCAATTTCTGGATTAGATGCACCCGAAATAATATAACCCATCAAATCAGAATAAGATTCATTCAAGGCACCTGATTGTCCTAAATATTCTAAACCGGCAGTATGTTCCGTCACACCATGTGTCATTTCATGACCAACTACATCTAAAGAGGAAGCATACGTTTTTCCTGTTGGTGTACTTGTTTCACCATAACGCATTGCTTTTCCATCCCAAAAAGCATTGTCATAAGCATCTGGATGTTGTTCATCAACAACTGACAAGATGGGCATCCCTCGATCATCAATACTGTGTCGTTGGAAATGATCTTCATAATATGTTTTCACAAATTTTCCATGCGTATAGGCGTCAACAGCATTCTGATTTAATGTCGCTAGTGATGGCGCTTGAATAATAGAATAATTATTTTTGCCATCAACTACTGCATGGTAAACCCCTGTGTTATCCGTTCCGTGTAAAGCAATTCCCGTATTGCTTTTTTCAACTGGTACATTAAACGTTACTTGAAAAGAGTTTTTTAACGTTACTTCACTACCGACATGTTCCGTTAAATCTTGTTTTTCCATAATTGTTCCATCTGTAGCGTTCACTTTATAAACCAATGATACGGGGTCACCAGTTGGTGAAGAAGTTACTCTGACTTTATAAAATAATTGCCCTTCATTATTTACACGTTTGTCAATAGCTAAAAAGACAAGATCTTTATTTTCCAGATTATCAGAAGCAATAATTTTTTTAACTCCTTCTTCACCGATTGCATCAACCGATTGAATTTTCACTACTTGATCAACTGGATTTCCTGTAACACTTGTTACTGCACCATTTTTATCTAAATGAATAATCACATTATCTGAATCAACAGTAACGCCTTCCGTTTGCTTTTCTAACTTAAGATGCTTCATCCCCCACGCATCTTCTTTTCGATCTACAACCGTATATTGTTCAGCAGCTGCCTCAGAAATTGCCTCCTTTTCCAACTTCGATAAAACTGTTGAAACTTCACTTTCTGAATAAACTTGTTCTTCTGCTGCTACAAAAAGTGAAGAAAATAGACATGAACTTCCAACAAAGATGCCTGTACCTAAAATGTATAAAATTTTATTTCCCTTCATCAAACAATTAACTCCTTCCCCAGTTTCCTTTTATTTCTTTTCCCAACAAAAGTATTGCTTTATCCTCCCTAATTTTTCCCGTTAAACGACCGCCCCTTTCCCTGCGTAAATATTTGTTGCTATTTTCATTATAGACAACTACCTAACCGGCACTATCTAAATTCCTTAATCAGCCGACATTTTTCCCTGTATTGCCCCTCATAACTCAATACCATAGCAAAAAAGTTGTTAACAAATTCATTCGTTAACAACTTTTTTACTGTTATGATTTTTTTCAATAATTAAATGTTGAGTAACCGATCCTTCATTGAAGGACGTTTGCAAGTCAAATTGATCTGAAAAATCAACAATTTCTTTTACATATAACAATCCCCAACCGTGCTCTTCTGGGTTACTTTTAGAACTAAATTTGGTTTTCTTCATAACCCTAAAATCAAATTCGGCTTGGACACTATTTGTTATCACAAACTCTTGTGTTTCATTTTTATTGAAAATTGAGATAGCGAACATTTTCAATTCTGATTTTGCACTGTTTTCAATCGCGTTATCTAATAGAATAGCCAACAAACGAATCACAACCACTAAGTCGATTGATGTATCGAGAATAAATACTTCTGGCACATCAACAATCACTTTTAGTTTTGCTTGCTTTGCGGTATTAATTTTCATACTTATGAGTGCCTTAAGTTCCATATTTTTCAAACGATTTAACTTCATAAGTTCAAATTCTTCATTATCAATAATTTTTTTGGTTGGTGCAATCGTTTCTTCATAAATTCTTTTGATTTCCAGAATATCTTCGTATGAAATAGCAATTTGTAAACTATACAATAAATTTTTATAATCATGACGAAACATCGCTAGCTCTTCGTTAATGGATTCTATTTTTTCAGTATAAATCGTTAAATTATTCAATAATTGAGTGTTGATACGTTGTTCTTCCAAATAAGCTTCAATGACTAAGCCAATCAGAATTAAAAATAAACCTACACTTATTAATAACTCCAATTTAGAACTATTTACCGTGACAAATCCTCGCATAAAGTCAGGTGAAATCTCTGGCGAAATCAAAAACACAAAAAGTAACAACAGAATCAACAATAAAAGTAAACAACCAAAAAAAATTCGGCTATTTTCTAACACACGATTTAATCTTAAAAAAACACTATTGGGAATTTTTAAAGCAATCCAGATATTTATAAGCAACAGAATAACATTTGAGGCAATCCATAATAATTTATTTTGATAAATCTGTTGAAAAAAAACACTTAAAATCGTTTGCTCCGTGTAATTGATAAACGAAACCATAAGCAATGTAAAATAAGTATGGTGGCTTCCCTTCTTGATCCCACTTTATTTTATCAGCGACAAACAAAACTAAATCTATGTCCGAATAGTTTTTCTTCAGTGTTGTATGGCATTCAATAGCTGATAAAATTTCATTGTCTTCAATACCAAAATCCATTTTCGCAATAGACTTAGAAATTTTTTGATGAATTATCATTGGAAAGGCCATTTCTGCTTCGTTTAATTCAATCCCATATTTTTGTGCGACACTAATTCTCTGATTATTTGGATAAATCGCAGAGATATCGTGTAAATATCCTGCAATACTTACTTTTTCTGGACTAGTTAAATATTTTTCACCAAGTTGATAGGCATACTCTCCAACTTCCATACAATGATAATACGTCTTCTCACAGTTTTTACTCACTAAATATTGTTTAATTTCATTTTTCAACACCTGTTGATGATCCATTTCCACAGCCCTTTCTCATTCCGATTACTCTTCTAGATAAATAAAGTATACTCCTTTCATCCTCTAGCAACCTTTTATTTTTTATTAAATAAACAGCTAACTAAATTGAAAAAATTGAAACTTTTTGGTCCTCAAATTCGTCTATAACTAATAGGACGTTCAATTTTGTATAACGTGGAGGTGTATTTTTTAACTTTTTCATTAACCAAAGAGGAGTGAAAGTATGCGACATAAGAAAAGAAAATTCAAAATAAACGGGTATGTATTATTTAGTGCGTTAATCCTCATTGTTCTTGTTTTCATTCAAACGTTCCTATTAACTCAACCCAAGATAACAAGTAAAAATGATGATACTACGCAGACATCGACTAAAAATTCAACTGCAAAAAAAGATTCCCCGACCAAGTTAGAAAAGGAATCAACACACATGACTATTTCATCAAAAAAATATGCTTACTCAGCAGACAAAATCAGAAAATATATAACTGGAGAAGAACCTTACAAAGGTGAAAAATTAGTATTCTTAACCTTTGATGATGGCGTTAATAATCAAATAACCCCACAAATCCTAGATGCATTAAAAAAGTATAACGTCCACGCAACTTTTTTTCTTGTAGGAAATACCCTAACTTCCGAAAATCAAAAGATAGTGAAACGCGAAGTTGCAGAAGGACATTCAATAGGCTTTCATAGTTCAACTCATGATTATGCAACGTTATATCCAAACGGGATTGTCAACACTGAAGAAATACAAGCGGAAATAGCAACCATGGAGAACTCTCTTAAAAAAATATTGGGCGAAACATTTCAAACAACTCTCTGGCGATACCCAGGAGGTCATATGTCATGGGGAGGTACAGAAAAATCTGATGAATTATTCAAACAACTTGGCATCCATTGGATTGACTGGAATGCGATGGTTGGAGATGCGGAGCCGTTAGACAGACAGCCTACTACAGTCGCAGAAATGCTCGCTTTCCATCAACATTCACTTGAGGTCTATCCAGATTATAATATTAGAGTAGTCTTAATGCATGATTCAGTAGATAAGGAATTAACAAAACAAGCATTGCCACAATTAATAGAGTTTTATCAAGCAAATGGTTATCAATTTGGCGTGTTATATTAAAGCAACTCGGAGCACTAAAGGAAGCATTTCTGGTCTTAGCCAATGTTGATTTTTTGTTTAATTACACAAAAACGTCTCTATACTTTCTGATGTTGGTAAAAAAACTAACATCAGAAAGTATAGAGACGAAAAAAATAAAAATTTTTAGCCTTCTTTTTTATGACTTAACTATCCTATTTACCACCAAAATCACCATACACATTACCTTCTGCATCAGATATACGTTTACCTTCATCAACTTTTTTAAACTCTATTTTTTTCGTTTTTTTGTCCAATTGACCTATAATTTCATAGCTCTCTTTATTTTCTTGTATTTTAATATTTTTATATACCTTTTTTTCTGTTCTACTTGTTTTTTTTGTGTCTTCATTATTGGGATTAACTAAATATTCTTTTTCAAGCGTCATGGTTTTATCCTTGTTGAAAAAAATTGAACCTTTCGTTAGGTCTTCTTCTTTTTCAATAATCGTGGTGAGTATTAAAGGAAACGAACTGGCATTCAAAAGATTGCCGTTTTCTTTTTTGTTATTACTACAACCTACCAAAAACATGAAAAAAATAATACAACTAAAATACCCGATTTTTTTCATGATTACTCCCTCCTATTACATAAAGTTAGAATAGCTATTGTTCATTAATATCGACAATTCTTTGCGCCGGGCTTGAACCATTGGTAACGTAGCCTCCATAAGTACAGATATATCCTCTTATGTTTGGATCTTCTCCGTAGTCTTGCCAACGTTGAAGTTTTAGATTTCCTCTAAATTGACCATCATCATACCAATAGTAATTAGGTATACTTGCACCTTTTCTTATTGTAATGGTTTGGTAAATAAACTTAGTCGTTGTATTACTTAAAGAATAATTTGTATCAGAAATGAATTATCTCTTGGATCATAAGGTGACACTTTTTCAAACTCAGGAAGTTTTCTCTGTATTTGTACTTCAGGAGTATTCGCAAAGTAATCTACTATCTTGACAGTTATTAAAAGAATCACTACCCTCAAAACTATAGCAAACATAAAAATTATTCCATTCTAATTCTTCCATAATTATCATGTCCTTTTACAATTAATATACTTATTTTATCGTATATATTTTAAAAGGAAAAGAACACTATTTAAATAGCAAACGATTCTTAATTAAGTTTACTACTATTTTCTTGTATTCTTATAGCACCAACAGTTCTGCTATTTATTGGTTACTTGCTAAAATACTTATCTGTGTTCTTTGTATTTATTTCTTTTTGATTGAATATAAAAAACAAAAATCCTGTAACCATGGCCCTGAATAATTGACTTGCCAATACTATAACCCCATTCTGCTTATTCTCTAATTTCAACTGATATTGACAAACTAACGTAGTTTTTGTTTCTTGATCCAAGCACTTAACTGAAATTTCGGTTTTCAGTACTCCCTCTTTTTATCTTTCTAAATTTCCTCACACCTTCAATTTTCAAAAGATTTCTGAATCATTATCCAAAAACCTAATTTTCACACTTATGTGACTTCAAAAAAAGTCAATGTTGATTTTCTACTTAATTACACACAAAAACACCCTCTTGCTGAGCAAGAGGGTGTTCGTTTGTCGAATAGTAAAGATTAACGACGGATTTCTTTGATACTTGTGAAAAGTCTTTACAGTATTGATATAAAAGAATTTTTATTGCCTCTGACTACACTTTGACTAACCTATTAAAAAAATGTTTTTCAAGAATCCTGTAATACCAGTACTTTCACCATCTTTTTAACCTTCTAAAGAATTAAAAGCAGTCAGAGGCTTTAACTTTTCAGTTGATGTTAAATGGCGATATATTTTTGAGGTTGTACTGTCTGTATGACCTAAACGATCCTTTAAAACATCCCAACTGCAATACTCTGCCACTAAACTAGCCATAGTATGACGAGCCAAATGGGTGTGAAAATCTTTGTTAATTCCACATCGCTCTACACAACGTTTAACATGATCGTTTACATATTCACGACGATAAGGAACTCCACGCTTTCCAGGATCGAGATAAACAAATAAATAAGTTTCATCTACAACAAAATTACTATTTCTTTTTGTTTTATTTAATACATCAATTAATTCTTGTAATTTCTCCATTACTAATGGTGTGACGGGTACTCTTCTTGCAGAACTAACAGTTTTTGTAGTTTCTATTCGAAAATCTTTACTTTTTCCTTTTACTGCTGTCTGTTTATAAAACAAAATTTCATTTCGTTCAAAATCTATATCTTGAGGCTGTAAAGCAAGCGCTTCACTCACACGACACCCAGTATAAAACAAAACATGAAAAAGAACAGACATGGGTAACTCTTCATAAACTATCCCATAGTTTAAAAAAGCTCGTAATTCATCCACTGTTAAAAACTTATCTTCTAAACTGTTGACAGACTCTTTTAAATCTTTAAGAGATAACTGATATTTAGGCATTTTAACAAACTTCATTGGATTCTCATTTATCAAATTCTTTTTCTTACAATAATTAAAAACCATATTTAGAACCTGAACAAGAGATTGTAAACTATTTTTAGCATAACCAACATTAACGCCATCAATTCCCTTTTCTTTTAAAATGAAAAGGAATTTTTGTAGTTCTTCTGATGATAAACTACTTAATTTTTTACCACCAATCCATCGATTAAGTATTTTCACCTGTTCTTCTCGTTTATCATACGTTGCCACCTTTTGTTCGTTTAGTGATCGATAATATTCAAACCACTTTTGACTAACAACACTAAATTTATCATTACTAGCAAGCCTTTTTTGCTTATTTCTGTGTTGTTTTTCCATTTCAAGATAAGCAAGCTGAGCTTCACGTTTAGAATTAAAACCTCGTCTCGTAGTTCGAAAAGCCTGAAAGTACCAAGTAATTTTTCCCGTTGCAGTAATATGTTTTTTAAAACGACTCATATTTTCCATTTATTCTTACCTCCAATTACGAAGGAACCCAACAATCGGAAGTGCTTGAAAATCTTTCTATCTATGAAATAATTATACAACATGCAGACGAAAAGATAAATTCTACAATAATCGTAATAAACGAAACTGATCGCAAAAATATTCTTCATTTCCTTTTTTTACCCATTCTAAAATGTCATCTCTAAGGTAATGTCCTCTAATGCCAAACCAGCAGCTTGGAAAATCACCTAATTTTATAAGACGGTTTAAAGTACTATCACTTATTTGAAATTGTTCTTTTAAATCTTTATTCGTTAAAACTAATGGTAGTTGATTTATCCTCTTCATTTTATTATTAGAATCCTCTATCTTTTCTGGATGAAACAAATATTTTTCTAACTCTGATGAATTACTTTTATTGTTATTCTTCGACATGATTGTCTCTTCCTTTCTATTAACAATAATTAATCTATCAGCCACTTTTGTCAAAAGTACATAGGAATTTCACCTCTCCCCAAGTTTACGGCGAGCCTTACGGAAGTATCATTATCCCAACTTCAAATCATCGCTTTTTATTGACTATAAAAACTATTTCAGAATTTTAATCGCTCCTTCTTTACAATAAGAGATCATGGCGCAACTAAAATATGCTCCTTGAAGTGTTAACGTACTGATAGAATTTATTTAATTTTCAATGATCAATAGGTTTTCTAACTAAAAAACATATCTCTCAAATATTAGAAGATTCTTTTAGATAGCAAAAGTGGAAAGGGGACTTTTTAATTAGTTAACTTTAAATTTCAATATAGCCTCTATCAATTTAATTTCTAGCTGTCTTAGCATATATTCATCTACATAGGTAATAAATTGCCCCACCTCATTAAATCCATTTTTTAAACATAACTTAGTTATATAACCGTGGTAATGTTTAAGTATCATTTTGATTGAAATTGGGTCTTCTTTCAAAGCAGATAAGATAATAGATATAGGAACTAATGGGTAATGTTGGTTCCTTTGTTTGTCTACCATAAGCCATATTCCATTTTCAATTGTTCAACCGCTTTCGTTCGTTGATACCAGATACCACTTGTACTCATGTTGAAAATTTTACCGATCTCAGTATCATTAAAACCTGCAAAATAATAAAGTAAAACAATCTTTTTCCTTGTATCCGATAACTGATCAATTGCTGCTGATAACTTCTGATCTGAAATTAATATCTCCATTCCAAATAAGAAATAAACATCTTGCTCATCTAAATGAGTTTGTGAATACTTACCTTCATTTAAATCATTTAATGGTTCCTCATTTTCTTTTATTTTATCGTTTCGTTTTCGAATGGACTTAGCTTCATTGCGTAATACTTTTTTACAGTAGGCATCAAATTGGTGTTGTGTAGATATCTCATTGTTGTTTTGTTGCACGATCAATATGCTCCTTTATCCCCTTTCCACTAATACAACGATCAGAGAATACCTATTTTTCGAAAAACTAGAAGAAAATAAAGAAGATAATTGAAAATATCAATATAACAAAAAAGTCAGCATTCAATCCTAATTGTCTGATTGAATGCTGATTTTCTATGCTATACATGTAGCTTGAGTATTCCTTTTTAATTACTCACCAATAATCAATTAGGAATATTACTAAATTTGGAGTTATTTGTACTTGCTCAATTGATATTCTCAAATAACCTAGACTCTCATTTTTTATAGTTTCTTCGAAAAAAGCAATGTATCTGTGATGAATCTATAATTATACCTTTTATCAACGATCAAATGCTTAAATTATCTCTATCATTTAGGATGTTTATCGCGAATATAAGTCAATCTCAAAAGAAAGTGTAAATTATTCACTGCTTGAACCATAAATGAAAAGTAAAAATCATTCGAGACTTGTTGAGATAAATATTTGTGATGCGTTAGAATAAGTATTGAGATTTGGAAAAATCGCGACACATACAATGATTGGTTTGCTGCAATAAATTTAAACTAGCTGTCTATATGGTTATGGATATTTGAACCTATTTCAGAAAAATCATTAGTCAAAAGTTTCTTGACTATCGGTTGTCCACAAAAGATGAGCTCATTAATTTCTATCCCTTCCGTTTCAAAAATCACGATCTCATTTGTGCCTTTCTTCAAAAACTCTTTCGGACAATACAAGGAATGAATCGGTCCTCTTTGCCAGTAACGACCTAAATTGATACCGTTGACGATGACCACCCCTTTGCCATAGCTGCGGCAATCGATAAATGTATCCGCGAGGTCAGTCAATGTGAATTCAGCTTGATAAAAAGAAGGCTGGGCCGGATTTTTACCGGCAGTATAATCGATTTTTTTGAGTTGATCTGCTGACAATGTCAATGCATATTGCCGATAGCCTTGATGAAAATGGATGTCTTGCATGATTCCCCCACGAATGCCTTTCACTTGTGTCGGCCCATTCAATTTAAAGCCATAGTTCACTCGGCCTAAGTTCTCTACTAAAACATCTAGTTCAATCCATTCTTTCTCTGGCGTACCCTTGATCATCACTTCTTCCCCAAGGTTTTCTTGATATTGAATTGTCTGCAGGCTACCGTCTGCAAAAAGATGCAATCGGTCACTGGCCTCCACAACTTTGAGCTTATTTTCGTGATGATAATTTTTTAAGTTTACTGAATAAAGCATATACCCATAACCAGATTCTGCTTCTTCCATCGTTATTGGATACATCGTTTCTTGGGCCGTCATCATCTGGTCTTTTACCGCCAACAGTGAGACGCTGTTTTGCACAGGGAATGTTCCTAAAGAACCAAATGTTTTCCTGCGGGGCTCGGCTTGCCACACTTCAGGACATACTTCTTTAATGGCTCTTTGTACATGGAAGTATTTCTCAGTCGGCTCGCCAGCTTCCGTCAATAGCGCATCGTAGTCATAGCTAGTCACTTGTGGCAAATCCAACACACCACGAGCAGAACAACCATTATAAAAACCAAAATTGGTTCCGCCATGGAACATATAGAGATTCAATGAACCTAAGGCTAGCATATCCTTGACTTCATTAGCTAAATCTTGGCCATCACGCTTGATAATCGGTTCTCCCCAACGATTGAACCAACCGTCCCAGTATTCCATGCACATAATCGGCCACTTTTTGTCGTGTTTTGCCATAAATGCTTTCATCACTGTAGCGTTCTCTTTGGAATGACTGCCGAAATTTCCTGTCACGAAAACATCCTCTTCAATCAGTGTGCCCACATCCAGCACTTCTTCCCAAGCACCATCTGACGTAAATAACGGAACATCGATGCCAAATTCTTCCATCACCTGTTTTGTTTGCCGCAAATACTCTTTTTCCATGCCATAAGAACCATATTCATTTTCGACTTGCATCATGATGACTGGTCCGCCATGTGTCACTTGCAAAGGAACTAATTTTGGTAAAAGCACACTGAAATAAGTACGGACTTTTGCAATAAATCGTGGATCAGTTGAACGCAATCGCACGTGCTCTTTCAGCAACCAAGCAGGTAGCCCGCCGAATTCCCATTCCGCACAAATATAGACAGATGGCCGCAAAATCACCATCAAGCCAAGTTCTTGCGCCAATGACACAAAAGCAACGATGTCTTTCATGCCCTCAAAGTCATAGACGCCTTCCACTGGCTCATGCAGATTCCAAGGAATATAAGTCTCTATGGTATTCGCACCCAGTGCTTTCAAATTGTATAAACTATCTTCCCATTGTGCCGGTGTCATGCGAAAATAATGGATTGCGCCACTAATCAATTTAGTTGGTTTTCCATCTACCAAAAATTCTTCTTTTATCTCAAACGTTTGCATGTCTTCTCCTTCCTTAATATATCAAAAATGAGGCTTATCATACTTCTAATACACACTAACTACGACTTACTTAAAAATTATCCAATTTTCTTATTTGCCATTCTAACAAATGGCAAATAAATTAACGTGGTTAAAAATAAATTAATAATTGATAAAATAATTGATCTCCAATCAAATCCTGTCGAAAAGAATCCATATAAGACCGGTGGTATTACCCAAGTTACATTTTGTGTTACTGGAGAAACCCAACTTAAAATCTGTTACTAAATAAGCCACACTAGACATTACAGCAGGACATAACAAAAATGGAATAAATAAAATAGGATTTAATACAGTAGGTAATCCATACATTACTGGTTCACCAATATTAAACAAAACAGGCATAATTCCAAGTTTTGCAACTTCTTTATAATGACTATTTTTTGATACCCAAAAAATCGCAATTAATAAACCTAAAGTTGCATACCAGACAAACGATCCGTATGATACACTTGTCCAAACATAAGGAATAGTTTCATTGTTTTGATAAGCTTCTAAATTAACTAAAAGCGCTACTCCAAATACACCTTCCATAATAGGTGCCATAACATTTCCACCATGAATACCGAAAAACCAGAAAAATTGAACTAAGAAAGCAACTAATATAACAACAAAAAAACTTTGGGAAAGTCCTAACATAGGGCGTTGTAATATTTCGTAAATTACATCTGTTAAAATTTTTCCTGTAATTCTATTTAACAAAAATGTCAAAATAGCAATTATATAAAGAGAAACTAAAGCCGGAATAATTGATAAAAATGGTTTAGCGATAGCTGGAGGAACTGTATCAGGTAATTTAATTGTCCAATTTTTATTCATGAGTTTACAAAAAATAATTGAAGATAAAAAACCTATGATTATTGCGGTAAAATAACCATTTGAATTAATTTGTGTACCAGGCAACAATCCTGATATAGTCACATTTAAACTGTTACCTGTAACTGTTATTCCCTCAACATCAGTAAATAGTGTTGTTAAGTCAATATTATTATTATTCGATAAATTATAAGTTGAAGTCATAGAATTACTTATAGAAATAATAAATGAAGACAGGGCGACTAGTCCTGAAGACAAAGTATCTGTTTTATATATTTTAGCAATATTTACTCCTAAACAATAAATAAACAGTAAGGAAACAATAGAAATGCTTCCTTTTGATATCAAATTATTTATATCTACTAACCATTGAAAATAATCAGTAATCTTCTCATAGCCAAATTGCATAGGAAAATCTACTAAAAAAGCATTTAATAATATTGCAACCGAACCTGTCATTATTACAGGCATCGTACCCATAAATGAATCTCTTAACGCTACTAAAAATCGTTGATTCCCAATCTTAGTAGCTATAGGTAAAACTTTATTCTGGATTGTATTCATTATTTTCTCACTCATTATGATTGACTCCTTCAAAAAATAGTTAGAAAGCGCTATCTAATTATAGTATAGATTTTTTTGACCATTTGAACATGATAATCTATACTTAAAACATGGTATTTTCTTCATAGTTAGTTCTATAAAGGAGGATAATAATGGAGGATTTTTGGTATCATAATAAGTCAGTTTCTGCTCCAATTTCCCTTTCCCAATGCGGATATGAATCTTATCATCCCAATTCTTCTATTCGTAATTATATAGTTCAACAAAAATGGATATTTCATTATGTTTTATCTGGTAAGGGATTCTTAGAAGTAGAAGCTCAACATTTTGAACTTATAGAACACGATATTTTCTTTTTTTTCAAGGTCAAAAAGTGAAGTATTATACAGATAAAAAGGAACCTTGGACACTGATTTGGTTAGGTATACAAGGTGATAAGACTTCTGAATTTTTGAAAGAAACAACTTTACTAAATACTCATACAGTTAGCTTGACTAAGAATATAAATAAAAAACACACTATTGAAAATAGTATGTGAAAATAGAGAACTAATTGGGGTTTGTCAACTAAACTGTGGAAGTTAAATAGTTAAGAGTTTTTAACCACCATAATTCTCTCGGCTATTTTGAAATCAGATAAATTTTGATCGGACACATAGTTGAATAAACCTACCGTTGTTACGGAAGGTAAATCGCATACTTTTCATTCTAGAGGAGAAGGTCTCGTTGATCATTAACTGCTTAAGCACCATAGCCCAGTTTTGAATTCGACCACCTGACCACTTCGCGTGTAATTCTTTCGTGCGTAAATAAAGTAGTTTTAGGAGTGCATTCTCATTAGAGAACGCTCCTTTTTTTGTGACTTTTCTGAAGCTGGAGTGGACACTTTCAACCGCATTGGTAGTGTACATAATTTTTCGAATGGCACTACCATAATCAAATAGTTGTTCAACATGTGCAAAGTTCCGTTTCCAGACATCTACAGCACCAGAATAATGAGACCACCGATTTTGAAAACTGCCAAAAGCAGCATGTGCAGCGTTTAGAGAAGAAGCACCGTAGAACTTTTTCATATCTCGGCAGACTTCCTTATAGTCCTTACTTGGAATATAGCGCAATGCATTTCGAACAAGATGAACAATACAGCGCTGAACAATTACCGATGGAAAGATCGCTTTTGCGCCTTCTTCGAGGCCAGAAACACCGTCCATCGAAATGAAAAAGACATCTTCGACACCACGTGCTTTCAGTTCATCAAATACTTGCATCCAGCGATTTTTAGATTCTGTTTGATTTAACCATAATCCTAAAATCTCCTTATTTCCTTTGAGATCATAGCCAAGAATGGTGTATACAGCATATTCTTTGGCTTCATAATTTTCTCGTAAAGTAACATACATACAATCAACGAATAGAAAGGCATAACACTTTGCTAGGGGGCGGGCTTGCCATTCTTCCAATTCAGGAAGGACAGCGTCAGTGATATCTGAAATCATTTCATGGGAAATATCAAAGCCATAGATAGCTTCGACGGTTGCGGCAATATCTCGTTGACTCATTCCTCGTGCATACATGGAAAGAACCTTCCCTTCGATGTCGGAGACATCTCGTTTTCTCTTAGGAATTAACTCTGGTTCAAAGGAAGCTTCCCGGTCTCTAGGAACATCAATAGCTACTTCACCAAAACTGGTTTTAAGCGTTTTAGTTCCATAGCCATTTCGACGGTTATCGTGTTCCTTAGGCTCTTTAGAATGGGCATCATAACCTAAATGATTATTCAATTCTCCTTGAAGCATTTTTTCAAAAAGGGGCCCAAACACATCTTTCAAAGCATCTTGCATGTCATCGACAGATTCAGGTTGATAGGCATTCAGAATGGATTCAGCTAACTTTTCGGCATCAGGATTTCTTTTCTTTCTAGCCATCGTGTAATCACCTCTTGATCTTATTGTAGAAAAAGAAAAACCGCGAAGCAACCACCTGCCTAGGATTAATGGTTACTTACACGGTTTACATTACACTCTCATCATTAAAAAAGTATCTTTCGATATTACTAAAAAATGAAATTATCTATTTGAAATTTAAATCTGATAATATATTGAGTGTTCCAATGAGGGCTTTGATCCTATTATCCATATCTTTTTCAGTTTTAATATTGATACACATTATAAGAAAAAGAAACTTTTGGTTAATTTATTTCATCCCAGTGCAAAATATAAAAAAGTAAAATAGACCATAGGCAATAGATTAACAATTAATATAATACAAGCAAATATTCTATTCATTGTATTTCTGCTTTCAAAAAGTTCTAATATTGAAAGTATAATTCCACAAATGCCTATAATAAGTATGGGAATAAGATTAGAAAATAACACCCCGAGCCAATCTGTGAAAATTACTATATTTACTAATATCCCTATTAACATACCTATCATATTTATTAAATCAATTTTTTTCATTAGATATTTCTCCTTTATTAAATCTGAAGTACTTATATTAAAATAATTCTAAACTATTTACCTCAAAAAGTGCAATAAATTATTTCTGAACAATAAAATGATAGTCAAAACAAAAAAATATTGTTAATCGTTCAGAGCCATCCACCATTTTTACAATTAATGTATTCATATAAACTATTTACGATACTATAATAAAAGCATTATAGTTATTTATAAATAATTAAAGCAACTAATAATTCATTCAAATCGCCTTTGTTCGCTAGAGTCTTTAGAATTTCTGTAGTAAAATCGTTCATATGGAAGTCCTCTTTTCTGTGAATGTGTTGTGGTAACTCTATTCTACAGAAGGGACTTCCTTTTTTCTATTTACACAAAATATTTTACACTCTCAATTGAAGAATTTCATCTATTGGAATGGCAACACTTTTTTTGACAAAAATTATAAGGTGTTGTGAATGCTGCGGTGTTATGGCTCCGATTGCCCTTGACAATGAGCATCCTCGGATCTGATTTTCTCCGGCAGAAGCACTGGATAGGCTACAATTAACTAGACAGAAAAATTAAGGTGTGTAGACTAGAAGAAAACATACCAGGAGGAATTTTTATGTCTAAGAGAACACGAAGAACTTTTTCACAAGAATTCAAGCAACAAATCGTCAATCTTTACTTAGCTGGAAAGCCACGTGTAGAAATCATTCGAGAATATGAACTAACGGCTTCAGCATTTGACAAATGGGTAAAGCAATCTAAAACGAGTGGTTCATTCAAAGAAAAAGATAATCTTACGCCTGAACAAAAAGAATTGTTAGAACTACGTAAAAGAAACCAGCAATTAGAAATGGAAAATGATATTTTAGAGCAAGCAGCGCTGATATTCGGACGAAGAGACAAGTAATCGATGCGAATAAGCATCTTTACCCTATATCAGCGATGTGCAGAATATTAGGTCTATCACGTCAGTCCTATTATTATCAATCAAAACCAAAGAAAGACGAATCAGAACTTGAAGAAGTAGTCGCTGAAGAATTTATCCTCAGCCGAAAGGCCTACGGCTCAAGAAAAATAAAAAAAGCCTTATCAAAACGAGGCATTCAGATCAGCCGACGAAAAATTAGTAGAATCATGAAAAATAGAGGATTAAAATCGAGCTATACTGTTGCTTATTTTAAAGTACATCATTCTACTTGCAATGAAGCCAAAACGACAAACGTATTGAATCGTAAATTCTTAAGAGACAACCCATTAGAAGCGATCGTAACAGACTTGACTTATGTACGAGTCGGGAAAAAATGGAATTATGTCTGTTTCATTTTGGATCTGTTCAATCGAGAAATTCTCGGCTATTCTTGTGGAGAACATAAAGATGCCGTTCTAGTAAAAAAAGCATTTAGCCGTATCAGACAACCTCTGACAGAGGTTGAGATTTTTCATACTGATCGTGGAAAAGAGTTTGATAACCAAGCTATTGATGAATTATTAACGACTTTTGACATCAATCGATCATTGAGTCATAAAGGCTGTCCTTTTGATAATGCCGTAGCTGAATCAACTTATAAGTCGTTGAAAGTAGAATTTGTCTATCAATACACATTTGAAACCTTACAACAATTGGATTTGGAGTTATTTGACTATGTCAATTGGTGGAACCACCTTCGGTTGCACGGTACACTTGGCTACGAGACACCGGTTGGTTACCGTAACCAGAGATTGGCGCAGCGAATCCTTGATAATGAGCTCGGATGTGCTAACGCTAGCGAGGCAGTCTAACTTTAACTGTTAGCTCCTGCCGAAGATCGTCACATCCGAGGAGGCTCATTGTCTAGGACAATCGGAATAGTATACGGAAAGAAGTTCTGCACCTTATAAAATTTGTCAAAAAAACTGTTGCCATTCCATTAACGAGTTCTGTTCTTTTTCATACAGATCAAGGGTCTCAATATACCTCTTTTGAATTTAGAAAATTTATAGAGGATCATCCGATTGTCCACTCACTTTCAAAACCAGGTTATCCGTGGGATAACGCCGTTACCGAAGCTTTTTTTTAATATATGAAAAAAGAAGAATTAAATCGCCGTTCATTCCATTCAATTGAAGAAGTACGGTTGGCTTGTTTTGCCTACATTGAAGGCTTCTATAACACCAAACGTCCTCATGGAACATGAGATATGCTTACACCAAATGAAATGGAGGCTCTTTACTTTGAAAATCTTTAAGTATCTTCTCTTTTTGTGTCTACTTTATTGACATCTATCCAATTAGTAATCAATAAATATTTCAATAATAGTCTAGCTATATATAAATAACATTACAAAACCTAAAGAATTATATCTGATAACCTTCCATGTTTTTCATATGATGTTACTCTTTCAACTTTATTATTATCATCGACAAAAACAACCTTAGGTCTATGATCCTTAACCTCATTTTCATTTAATTCACAATATGCCATTAAAATTATTTTATCTCCAGTTGATACACATCTAGCTGCAGCTCCATTCAAGCAAATCATCCCTGTTCCTCTCTCTCCAGCTATTGTATAAGTTTCAAATCTATTTCCATTATTAACATCAACTATTTGTACTTTTTCATATTCATATATTCCTGCTGCTTCTAATAAATCCATATCAACAGTAATACTTCCTACATAATCTAACTCAGCTTGTTCAACTTTAGCTCTATGTATTTTTCCTTTTAACATTGTAACTTTCATTATTATAGCCCCCTATTGTAATTCAAATGTAAAATTATCTATTAATCTTGTTTTTCCTATAAATACTGCTATTGCAACTAAAACTGATTTTTCAATATAATTTACTCTTTGTAATGATAAAGAATCAACAACTTCTACATAATCAATCTTTGCCAAATTATAAGTATTTATATTTTTACTTATTATCTCAATTATTTTTAAGCTATCTCTCTCCATTATTTAAGGCTTCCTTAGCTAAAGTTAAAGATTTATTTAAAATAGTAGCTGAAGATCTTTCCTCTAAACTTAAGTATGTGTTTCTAGAACTTTTAGCTAGTCCATCCTCTTCCCTTATAATTGGACACCCTACAACGTCTATATCAATATTAAGGTCCCTAACCATTCTTTTAATTACAGCTAACTGTTGTGCATCCTTTTCTCCAAAATAAGCTCTATCTGCTGGTATTATGTTAAATAATTTACTTACAACAGTGCAAACCCCTCTAAAATGTATTGGCCTACTAGCTCCACATAAACCTTCTGTTAATCCAGTTATATTAACAAAAGTACTTGCATTGTCACAATACATCTCTTCAACTTCAGGATTAAATATTGCTGTTGCTCTACCTCTTGTGCATACTTCTATATCTCTTTCTAAGTCTCTTGGATAACTACCTAAATCTTCATTTTTCCCAAACTGAGTTGGATTTACAAAGATACTTACAACAACTTTATCATTTTCTTTTGATGCTTTTCTAATTAAACTTTCATGACCTTCATGTAAATATCCCATAGTAGGAACTAATCCTACCTTTAAGCCTTGTTTTTTCCACTCTTTTACTTGACTTCTAACATCATTTACTGTTTTAAATATAACCATATTTCTTGACCCTTTTAATATAATTTTTCTAAAACATCATCACTTATTTTAAACCCATGTTCTGGACCTGGAAAAACTCCATCTTTTACTTCCTCTATATATTTTGTAAATGCTTTATTCATCTCTTCTGATAAATTAGCATATTTCTTCACAAATTTAGGGGTAAAATCACTATACATCCCCAACATATCTTGATATACAAGAATTTGTCCATCACACCCTGCACCTGCTCCAATACCAATTGTAGGTATTGATATCTCTTTAGAAATTAACTCTGCAAGCTTAGTTGGAACACATTCTAACACTACAGCGAATGCTCCTGCTTTTTCTACAGCTTTAGCAGCTCTTATTAATTCTTTAGCAGCTTCCTTGTCCTTTCCTTGTACCTTAAATCCTCCAAATGCATTAACAGATTGAGGTGTTAAACCTATATGCGCCATAACAGGTATAGAAGCCTTTACTATAGCCTCTATTTTATCGCATACTTCTATCCCTCCTTCTAATTTAACAACCTGAGCTCGTCCTTCTTTTATTAATCTTCCTGCATTAACTACTGAATCATATACTGAAGTTTGATAAGACATAAATGGCATATCTGCAACAACTAAAGTGTTCTTAGCTCCTCTTGTAACTGCTCTAGTATGATGAATCATGTCTTCCATTGTTACTGAAAGTGTATCTTCATGTCCTAGACATACCATACCAAGAGAATCTCCTACTAATATTCCATTTATCCCAGCTTCATCAATTATTTTTGCTGTTGAATAGTCATAAGCTGTAAGCATTGTTAATTTTTCATTTCTTAATTTAGATTCTTTAAATGTAACTGCTGTATTTTTCATCTATCTCTCTCCTAACTCTCTCCTAAATACTTTTCTAATTCACTATAATCTCTATTAATATTTTTTAACATAGCTATCTCTAATACATTTTTTGATAATAGCATATATAAAGCTCTGTCTTCATCTGATAAAACTTCACAGTGACCTTTAATTGTTGAAATATCACAACGTTCAACTGGTCCTGTCAAACTTTCTATAATTCCTTTTTCTTTTATATTTCTAATATTAAATTCAATTAATGGATATAAAGCTTCAATTGCCATTTTTTCAGTAAATCCACATTGAATTAGATATGTAACGCTTGTATTAATAAGTCCTAGCACAAGGTTACTAGATACTACTGATGCGGCATGATAAAGAGATTTATTCTCCTTAGATACAATTACAGTACTATTACCTAACTTTTTGAAGAAATCACATAAAAACTTTGCATATTTTTCATCGCCTTCAATTGTTCGCGAATTGTAAAATTAAGTTAGAAAAATAAAAAGGCATTTATGGTACACTCAAATTGTATTTCCGACGAAAGAAAACAAAGGAGTGTAACCATAAATGACCTACAAACATCTTACCATAGACGAACTGACAATGATAGAATCATATTATCTTCAACATAATAAACCGGTTGAAATCGCTAACCGAATGGGTCGTGCTATACAAACTATTTATAATGTAGTCAATAAGTTCAAGCAAGGCAAGACTGCTCTTGATTATTGGCACCAGTATAAAGAAAATAAGAAAAAATGTGGTAGAAAAGTCATTCAATTACCTGCTCATGAAGTAGATTACATTAAAGAGAAAGTCACTCTTGGTTGGACGCCTGACGTCATTATCGGGCGAAAAGAAAGGCCTGTTTCATGCGGTATGAGAACACTTTATCGTTTATTTTCTAAAGGGATATTTGATATTGACACACTACCGATGAAAGGTAAAAGAAAACCCAATGGTCATCAGGAAAAACGGGGAAAACAACAATATCAGCGCTCAATCCATGATCGACCTGATAATTATCCTGATTTCAATTCTGAGTTTGGTCACCTTGAAGGTGATACGATCGTTGGCATTCATCATAAAAGTGCCGTCATTACTTTAGTTGAAAGATTATCTAAAGTCATTATCACGATTAAACCCAACGGCCGTAAGGCATTAGATATTGAAACCGCCCTTAATCAATGGTTTTCTCGCTTCCCTAAAAACTTCTTTAAATCTATTACGTTTGACTGTGGAAAAGAATTTTCTAACTGGAAAGCCATTAGTAACCAACACGATATTGATATATATTTTGCGGACCCTGGAACACCTTCTCAACGCCCATTAAACGAGAATTCTAACGGGATTCTGCGTCGTAATGGACTGCCGAAATCAATGGATTTTAGAGAAGTGAATCAGACATTTATTTCCAGTGTCAGCAATCAACGTAATCATATTCCAAGAAAATCATTGAATTACAGAACACCAATTGAGATATTTTTGAGCTATGTACAAGAAGCATTTTATTCTAACTTAATTTGACAAATCATAGTTATAAAAGATTTTTTTAATTTTTTGTATGAATTATATTTATCTGATATTGAAAACATAGGATGGACAGAATAGCCATAAGCACCATAGTCCTGTATATTTGAAAAGATATCTGAAGATATTGCACCACTGCAATGGCAGATTAATTTGTTTTTGATTTGATAATTTTTAATTTTTTGCCATACCTCCTGAATTTGACCATCAGGAGTCGTAATGAAAATAGTATCATTTTCATCTACTAATTCTCTTAAGTTTAAATATTGTTTACTAGATGTAAAATTCGAAGCTGCTAATGACGAGTCTTCGCTTTTACTATAAAATCCTGTTACTTGTATTTTATGTTCCTGGAAATACTTCCCGAATGAACAACCTACCTTGCCGGCTCCAATAAAACCAACGTTCATAATTATCACCTCCATAAAGAAGTGAGACTACAAGTCCCATTCTTACGATATGAGCTTAAAAATAAAAATTAAATCAAACATACAGTATGGTTTTTTCAAATATCATCCATAGTTAATTTTATCATAATATCCCATATTTTAAAATAAAAGATAGCGTAAAATATTTTGTGTAAATAGAAATTTAGGGTAGAAAAAAAAGTCCATTCTGTAAAATTAAAGTTACCACACAGAAATTTTATAGGAGGACTTTCTCATGACTAAATTTACTATAGAAATTATGCAAACACTACTCAATAAAGGGGATTTAGATGAATTATTTCAGGATCATTTAGAGCGAGCGATTAATTCACTTCTACAAGCAGAGCTAACTGCTTTTTTAGATTACGAAAAATATGATTGAAATGGATTCAATTCAGGAAATTCCCGTAACGGGAATTATTCACGTACATTTAAAACAGAATATGGCGAGTTGAATTTAACTATTCCTAGAGATCGGAATGGCGAACTTTCTCAACAAACACTACCAGCATATAAGCGAACCAATGATTCATTAGAAACGACCATTATCCAATTATTTCAAAAAGGCATTACTATGGCTGAAATCTCCAAATTAATTGAAAAAATGTATGGTCACCACTATACGCCACAAACAATCTCCAACATGAGTAAATTGGTGGCTGAAGATGTTTTAGCTTTTAAAGAAAGAACGTTAGAAGCCAATTATTCCGTTATATTTATGGATGCGACGCATATCCCTGTGAAGCGACAGACTGTTTCGAAGGAAGCAGTGTATATTACGATTGGTATTCGTTTGGATGGAACCAAAGAAGTTCTTGGGTTTACTATTGCCCCAACTGAGTCTGCTTATATTTGGAAAGAAGTTCTTCAAGATCTTAGAAAACGTGGGTTAGAAGAAGTTTTATTAGTAGTGACAGACGGATTAAGCGGTATTGAAGAAAGTATCCATAGTGTGTATCCGAATGCCCAATTTCAACAATGTTGTGTGCATGTATCTAGAAATATCGCTCATAAAGTTCGTGTTCGAGATCGAAAAGAAATTTGTGAGGATTTCAAATTGGTTTACCAAGCGAATTCAAAAGAAGAGGCATTGGATCACATCGACTTTATGATTAGGAAATGGAAAAAGCAGTATCCAAGAGTCGTCAATTTACTCTTGAATCCTGCCCTATTAACCTTTTATAATTTCCCTCACGCCATCAGACGAACAATTTATTCGACGAACCTGATTGAAGGCTTTAATAAGCAGCTAAAACGATATACTCGAAGAAAAGAACAATTCCCTAATGAAGAATCTCTAGAGAGATTCTTCATTTCTCAATTTAATCAATATAACCAAAAATTTTTAGGTAGAATTCACAAGGGATTTAAAGAAATTCAGGATACATTAGAGTCGATGATTTAACTGTAATTAACAGAATGGATTTTCCATTTACACATAATTCTTGACGCTACCATAATCTAAATAACCATCATATTCATCTACTACTTATATAATTGAGTTTTATTAAACTTTTTAAGTTTCTATTCTATCAAATATTTAAACAATCTCTGCATCCGAAAAGACTACCTCGTATAGTTTTACTAACAATATTTTTATTAGCGTGTTCAAATCCTGATTTCTTGTATCAATTATTTTCTGTTCACTTTCAATAAGAAAAAAGTCTTTACTTCCATGGCTAATAATAAGTCTCTATTTTTCAATAACTATTGCAAAATTATATCTTAATTAAGAAAATATTTTTATTTTAAAGATAAAAAATTCTTCATCCTGCAATACTTTATATTCTATATTGTAATTATTCAGAATATTACTTACAATATATAAACCTAATCCATTACTATTTTCCTTATTTAAATCAAATTTAACATCAAATATTTTATCCATATTCGAAATTTTATTGTTACCGTATGAATTCTCTATATATAACCAATCATTAACTATCCCAATATTAATTACCCCATTTACATCAGTATATTTTACCGCATTACTAATCAAATTAGATAGAATAATCTTTAAAGCTGTTTTTCCTATATAAACATTCTCGTCTAATATATAATTATTGACAGTTATTTTCTTTTGATTTGCTAATATTTCATACTTTTTTAATATGTCTTCTAATGTATCATTTATTTTCAAATATTCTTCATCATTATTCAAATTTTCTATAGAATGAACTGATAATATTTGAGAAATATTTTTTGTTAAACTATCAACGATTTCAATACATTCATTAATATAAATATCTCTTTCTTTATATTTTCCAATATTGTATTTCATGTTTTCCAGTATTATTTTAAGACTAGCAAGAGGGGTTTTAAGTTCATGGGATGCACCTTTAAAAAAGTCATATTTTAACTTTTCTAATTTTAAAATTTCTTTATTTTTAAATTCCAAATCGTCAATTGTTCTTAATAAAGTAGAATACAAATCATTAATTTGTTGTTTTAATTCTCCAACTTCATCATTAGAGCTAACTTTTAAACTCATTTTTTTATCAAGTTTCATCATTTTATCAGTAACAATTTTTATTTCTTGTATATTATTTTTTATTGATTTTGCATAAATTAAAGAAATAATAGCAGAAAATAAAATTGATATTAATAAAGAATATGGTAAAAATTTAAGGCTTAAATCTTTCGCATCTTTTTGCATATCAGCTGTAGAAACAAATTGTAGATTTGTTTTTTTACCATCATTAAGCTTTATTTCTCTTTCTTCAATTATCAAAGAATTACTATCACTTTCTAAATTAACATTTATATTATCTTTGATTTGTATTTCATTCTTATTATTTTTTTCTTTTATGAATACTTTTATTTCACTACTCTTGGAATAAAACTCCAAAGTTTGTTCTATATATTTTATTTCTTTTCCATTCATATTACTAGAAATTTCATTTGCCATATTATGAATCTTTTCTTTTCTCGTCTCCAAATATGTTTTAGGAAAGATAAAAAAAACTAATGAATGAACTAATATAATTATTATTCCAAGAACAGAAAATATTTGTATGAACATTTTTGGAAATATCTTTAATTTTTTCATTTTCTCTCCAATTTATATCCTACATTTCTTATAGTAGTTATACAGTCTAATTGTAATTTTTTTCTAAGTTCTTTTATATATACATCTATTACTCGATCATAAGGAGTTTCTTCGCTATCTTTCCATACATAATCAATAATTTGCATTCTTGTTAACACTTGTCCATTATTATCCAATAAACATTTTAATACTTCTAGTTCTTTTGCATTTACATCTATTTCTTCACCATTTATTTTAGCTGTATAGCTATTAAAATTAACCGATAGATCCTTATATTCAAACTTCTCTAAATGTCCATAATTCTTCTTAATTAAAGAATCTATTCTAGCTTTTAAGACCGGCAATGAAAATGGCTTTTCTACATATCCGTCTACTAAATTAGTAAATGCATCAATTTTATATTCTTCATCACTAAATGCAGTCAAGATTAGAATTGGTAAATTGCTTTTCTTTCTAATTTCTTTCAACACTTCTAAACCATTTATAAAAGGTATCTGAATGTCTAAGATAACCAAATTTATATCGCTATTAAATTTTGACAAGGCTTCTCTTCCATCTTTAGCTTGAATAACAGTATATCCAAATTCTGAAAGATATTCACTTATTCCCTCTCTTATCATATTATCATCTTCAACAGTTAATATTTTCATATATACCTCCACTTAAGCCTATACACTAGATATTATACAGCATATTATGGCTCTATAATATCTAGTGTTGGTGACGCCTTCTGTTGCCAATACTTTTTCTTCGTTTCAACTCAAAAAGAGACTCACTTTTGGTAAAATTTAGTCGACCAAAACATCACCCTACCAAAGGAGTCGCTCTATGGATAATCATACTAGAAAATTACTCGGATTAACAGATAAACATTTATTTTTTGATGAAGATTGGCTGATTGAAAAAGAATATATGAGTATCGCACTTATCTGGAGTTGAAGAAACAACGATTTAAATGTAAGTCTTGCCAAAGAACATTCGTAGCGGATACCTCTGTCGCTGAAAAATACTGTTTCATTAGTCAAAAAGTTCGTTGGTCTGTTATTGCTCGCTTAAAAGAGAATACTTCCATGACGGAAATCGCCCGTCAGAAAAATATCTCCACTTCTTCGGTCTATCGTGTCATGAAGAGATTTTACCGCCCATTGAATCCTTTCAAACAGACTTTGCCAAAGGTCTTATGTTTTGATGAATTCAAATCGGTTCGACATGTGACCAGTGCAATGAGTTTTATCATGATGGACGGACAAAGCCATGCATTATTGGATATTGTCGAAAATCGACGCTTGCCTTATTTAGAACACTATTTTCTCGGTTTTCATTAGCGACTCGTGAAGCCGTTCAATGGATTGTTATTGATATGTATGCGCCTTATGTTTCATTGGTGAAAAAGCTTTTCCCGAATGCTCAGTTGATCATCGACCGTTTCCACATCGTCCAACATATTGGCAGAACCTTCTTGAATCATCGAGTGAAAGAAACCACGGCACGGCTTAAAGGAACTTCCCACTCTCAACGAGGGTTAGGGAAAAAATTGAAACGCTATTGGAAACTCCTACAAAAAGAAGAAGCAAAGTTAAACTACGAAAAAAGGGTTTGGCGTGCCAGTTTTAAAGATTATTTGACTGAAAGTGAGATTGTCGATCGACTGTTATCTGCTTGTCCCAACCTGCGCCAAGGCTATCAGTTATACCAAGACATTCTTTATGCGGTAAAGAAAAGAGATCAGTCATTATTTGAGGACTGTTTAAACAGAGAAGTCAGCGGTCTTCCTGAAACCTATACAACCACTTTACGAACGTTTAAAAAGTTTCTGCCACAGATCCAAAATGCGCTTCACTACAGCTATTCAAATGGACCATTGGAATGTTTAAACAACCACATCAAAGTATTAAAACGCAATGCGTACGGCTTTCGCAGCTTTTACAATTTCAAACTACGGATCATGATTCGTCATGGCAAAACATTTTTAACCAAATAAACAGAACAGGAAGAGGGTTTCTTCTTTCTGTTCTGTCCAAATTATTCTAAGATTTCTCTTTACCAACATCATTTGACAAAGAGCCTTTATACTACACTCTCATTTTTGGTGCTAAAAAGCACCGAAAATTTTAATTATTGTCAATTAATAATTCTTTTGGATTCCTTCTTAATATATTGAATGAAGAAATAATCAATGATACAAGAAGTACTAAACTCATAAATATAACTACATAAATCATGAATTTAGGTAATACATTGATATCTAAACTTGATAATGTCTTGTTAAATCCTTCAGCTTCTGCCCCACCACCTAATTGGCTAGATGCAGATTGTTTAGCTATTTGTTTAGCTATATCACCAGTAACCTTATTCAATATATTATTCCCAAGCTTGTCAGCTGTATATTGAGCTAAGAAATAGGAACCAACGAATGCGGGGATTGATATAAATACCATCTCAATTAGGAATTGACCAAAAATTTCTAATTTTGATATACCTAATGATAGTAATACTGCTATTTCTTTCTTTCTAGCATTCATCCATAAGAATAATAATAATGAAACTACAACTCCTGCAAATATTAATGAGCCAAAAAATAATTTATTTGAAATTGAGTAAATACCTGATATAGATTGTTGTAATGCAGGGTAATTTGATGAACTTTTAATCAAATTATATTCTCTCCAATTTATATCTAATTTCCCAAGATCTTTTATTACACTATCAAGATTCTTATCACCTTTTACAAAGAATGTTGCATCTTGGTATACAGCTGTATCTTCGGTATTACCATAAACTTTAGCAGCTGTATGAACATCAGTGATTAATGTATTTTCGTATAGTTCTTGTGCTGCACTTACTCCACCGCTATTATGCCCATCGAATAGACCTTTAATTTCTACTTCTACTGTTTCATCTGCACCTTTCTCATTATCAGCATCAAATAAATTAGATTTTATTTTTATCTTATCTCCAACTTTAAGGTTATTTTTTTCAGCTAAATCTTTATGCATTAAGATTTTATTTTTATCTTCATTTTCTAAATGCTTTCCTTCTACTAATTTATATGCTTCTGATACAAATTTTGTTTCTTTTGTTGAGTCGTTAACCCCAGTTAACATAACTGTTCTTTTAAAATTCTTTGCTCTTTCAGGTGATTGATTCGCAAGAGTCTCTTGAGTTTCAATAATATCATAATCAACTAAATCTGCAACACTGTTTATTCTTTTTACATAGGAGTCTATACTATCTGTTTGAGATATCTTTTTAATATCTTCACCTTTTACATTTCCCCCACCTCTAGGTGTTCCTGGATTTACTTGTCTATTTATCTCCATAGAAAAACTATTTGTTATATTAGCAAATGTTTCTTTTGAAGCTCTGTCCGTAGCATCTTTAATAGATAAACTAATGAGACTTAAAGTTGACATAGATAAAATAACTAATATGATAATTAATGATTTTAAACTTTTTCTAGTTACATAAGCAAATGCATTTTTTATCATTATTCAACCTCCAAATTCATTTTATTTACTTTTTTCAACTTTTTACCACTTAGTTCTAAAATGATATCCGCAGAATCTGCTACTTCCTTACTATGTGTTACAACTATTACACATTTATTTCTATCTTTAGCTAATGTCTTTAATATATTAATTATTTCTCCAGCAGTAACACTGTCTAGATTACCAGTAGGCTCATCAGCTAGTATTATTGGAGCATCTGATACCAATGCTCTAGCAATAGCTACTCTTTGTTGCTGTCCACCAGATAATTTCATAACATTTCTTTTTATTTGTTTTTTATCTAAACCTAGTTCAAACAAGATACTTTCATCTGCTGATTTATTTACTAATCTAATATTTTCAACTGGTGATAAATAATCTATTAAATTATAGTTTTGAAATACTAAAGATATATTATTTTTTCTATGATTACTATATCCTTTATTTTGTATATCTTCATTCTTAAACAATATTTTTCCTGTTTGAGGTTTATCAAGTCCAGCAAGTAAGGAAAGAAGTGTAGATTTTCCTGTTCCTGACTTTCCTACTATCGCATAAAACTTCCCAAGTTCAAATTTTTGATTTACTCCTGACAAAACTTTTTCTTTAGAATTTGCATAACTATATGCTACATTCTTTATTTCTAATATATCCATTATTTTCTCCTAACTTATTTTTGATAAGATTTCTTTAGGCTTCTTGATTAACATTAATGAAGAAGCAAATACAACTGATAAAACAATAATACTTATTAATATTAAATAACTTTGTCCAAGCGTTGTTATATTTGACATAAAACTACTATTATTTATTAAACTTCCACCGGAAATCATTGAATCCTCTGAGTTAATGAATCCATCTACAATTACTTTTAGTAATACATTTCCTAAAAATAAGGAAGATATTATGCTTGGTATCGATATGAATATTAACTCGAATATAAATCGCATTATAATTTGTATCTTAGATGTTCCAATAGATAAAAATATACCTATTTCATAAATTCTTTCCCTTAACCATAGAATCAAGATTAATGAAAGAACAACCATCCCAACTAACATAATAGAATAAGTCATTACTTTTATTATATATTTTATTCCACTCACTGACTCTAAAGACTCTTCAAACGCATTAGAATCTTTTTCAACAAAATACTTTGACTCATCAATTTTAAGCTCTTTCAATTTGTTTAAGGCTAAGTCTGTAGATTCTGCACTACCAGAATACATTAAAATTTTATTTGCAATTTCATTATTTTCTGAATTGTTTAATATCTCTTGGCTTGTTGAATAATCTACAAACACCATATTTTCACTAAAATCAGAAGATAATCCTGTATATGTTTCCTGTTTTTTACCAGAAAAGATCCCTATAATTTTAAATTTATGACTTTTTATTTTTCCACTTTTTTCAATATCTAGTAATTCAAGATCAACTTCATCACCTAATTTTAGATTGTTTTGTTTAGCAAATTCTTCATGAACAATAATTGAATTCTTATCATTTTCTTCTATATTTTTACCTTCTTTAATTGTAAATACTCCACTACTAAATAAAATATTTCTTTTAGTATTATTTGTAGCTTCGAGTGAAACAACATTCTTAAATTCGTCAGATAAATCTTCTCTATTTATTCTTTGTTCTCCGCTAACTACTTTAGCATCTTTTAGTTTTGCTAATCCATCATATTGAATTATTTTTTCTTCAATTTCTTTTAATTTTTCAATATCTTTAAATTGATTAACATTAAAATATTTACCATCTTTTTTTGTTATTGATATTGAAGAATTAGAACTTTCATATAAAGCCTTTTCTATTTCATTGCTTGATTTCATTATTGTTAAACAAGAATACAAGCAAGAAAGAACTATAGTTAATATGATAAAAATTATTAAAGTTCTATTTTTCTTTCTTGTAATATATGCTATAGCATTTTTTATCACTTTCCTAACTACTCCTCTCTATTTTCTTACTCCATAACTAATTGCATCCACTGGACAAGCATTTTTACATCGTCCACATCTGATACACTCCAGATGATTGCAATTCTCAATTGAAATAAATGCTTAAAACGATCTCTTATTTTATATTTATCTTTTTTTGTACTACCATTTATAATATTTTTAATTCTATCCAATTCCAATACACTCCATACAAATTCTTATCGCCTTATCCAAGACAACTTTAGTTTCTCCATTACTATCAACAAAGAAAGTCTCTGGCATAGCCTGTATACCATTCAATCTACCATTAAAGTTTGTCTTATCTGGCATTAAGAAAGGATATGAAGCCTTTGTCTTTTCATGTATTAACTTTGACTTTTCAATTGCTTCCTTGTTTTCACCGTTATCATCAACAGGATCTGTAACAACTCCAACGATATTTACACCCTTGCTTTTCATTTCATTCTGAACCTCAACCAAATCAGGAATTTCCTTTACACAAGCTGTACACCAAGTTGCAAATACATTTACCATAGTAAGATCATACTTCTCAAAATCTTTACTTGTAAAATCCTTGCCATTTATGTCCTTTGTTGATAGTTTACGTAAATCTTTAACCGATTCTTTGTTAAATGCTTCTGTATTTTCTAAATCAGTTTTTTCTGATAGCACAAAACCATTTTTAGGACGTTCTTTTTTATCTATAATTTGAATCTCAGTTCTTTTTAATTCATCCAGAAGATTACTTTCAGCTCCGCTATTTGTGCTTAAATAGCAATCGTATTTTCCATCACTTGAAACTCCTATTTTAGTATGAGTATCACATTTTATAATTTTAGATTTTTTTCTTCTGATGTATTTTTTTCAAATATACCAATAGTCCCAATTCTTTCAAGCTCATTTTGCCAATTTTTATATCCATCGCCCATCTTTTCTATAACTGCATTCTTTTGTTCTTCTGTCATTTTTTCAAATGTCAAAATAGCATACTTTAGTTCTTTATCTATAGGACTTTGATCATCTAACATCGCTATCTTTTTATCAGCTATATAATTTCTAAATTTGTCTGAGAGTTTAAATTTAAGCCCTAAATATTCATAAACATATTCTTTCTTTGCCTCCAATGTATAATCTGATGGCTTAAAAGTTTCATTTTTGCCATTTGCATTAATTGACATGCCTTCCTCTTCAGAACTTATGGATTGTCCTTCTTTTATTTTTACTTTTTTGACACCCAACTGCGCTTAAGCTCAAACATAATGCAAGTAATAGGCATGCTCCTCTTGGTACTATTTTTTCATAAATTATTCCTCCTTTATTTTTTACACAATAGCATTTTATAGCTACTTTCAATAACATTCTACACACCTTTTATGAAACGTTGATGAAATATAATTTTTTATTTTTCCAAACTATGGTATAACAATATAAGTATTATGCTTAAAGTTGTTCTTACACGATTAGTATATGATCGATTAATATATGAGCAAGCACAGTAAGTGTACGGACACTTACGAAAAAAATGATGAGGCAGCCCTTTGGGATCTGCTTCTTTTTTTATCAATTTTTAACTTGTTAGGGTGTACCCTAAGACCCCGAAATACATTCAAAGGAGGATTACCTATAGCAAATAGAATACGAAATGAAAGGCTTGAAATTAAATTAACAGAAGAAGAAAAGGCTCTTTTTGAGGAGAAAAGAAAACTTGCGAAATGTAAAAATATGAGCCATTTCATCCGCAAGTGTGTTTTAGAAAAAGAAATATATTAAGTGGATTTAGAGCCGTTTAGAGATTTACAGGGTTTCCTTTCCAATGCTACCAGCAACATAAATCAGATTGCAAAGCGTGTGAATTCCACCGGCATAATCTATAAGGACGATATAAATGATATGAAAAAGCAGATTGAGTATTTCTCAAAAGAGTTGTGGCAAATACATTCTCTGCTTCTTAACAGAACTTCCGGAGTGTTAAATGAGAGTGTAAAATATTTTGTGTAAATAGAAAAAAGAAAGTCCCTTCTGTAGAATAGAGTTACCACAACACATTCACAGAAGAGAGGACTTCCCTATGAACGATTTTACTACAGAAATTCTAAAGACTCTAGCGAACAAAGGCGATTTGAATGAATTATTCCGTGTCCATTTGGAGAAAGCAGTCAATACGCTTCTCAAAACGGAGTTAACGGCTTTCCTCGATTACGAAAAGTATGATCGCATTGGTTTTAACACGGGTAATTCTCGTAACGGCTCCTATGACCGTACGGTCAAGACCGAGTATGGGGAACTTCATCTCCAGATTCCGCGCGACCGCAATGGCGAGTTCAAGCAACAGACTGTTCCTGCTTATAGACGGACGAATGACACGTTAGAGGAGACCGTCATTCACCTCTTCCGAAAAGGTATTACCATGTCGGAAATCGCAGACTTGATTGAGAAAATGTATGGGCATCACTACACGCCCCAAACCATGTCCAATATAACAAAATCATTTACAGAAGAGGTAACGGCGTTTAAAGGGCGGGAGCTTCATGACCGTTATGCCGCTATTTATATGGACGCAACGTATATTCCGTTAAAGCGGAAAACCGTCGCCAAGGAAGCCATTCATATCGCAGTTGGCATTCGCCCGGACGGATCAAAGGAAGTATTGAGCTATGCGATTGCACCGACTGAATCCATCACGATTTGGGAGGAAATTTTATTGGACCTTCAAGAGCGCGGTTTGAAAAATGGCCTCCTGTTCATCACGGATGGCTTAAAGGGGATGGTAGGAGCGATTAGTCGGTTCTATCCCAAAGCTCGTTTTCAACATTGTTGTGTACACGTTTCCCGTAATATCAGTCACAAAGTGCGTGTCGATGATCGTAAGGAAGTCTGTGATGATTTTAAAATGGTGTATCAAACCTCATCTAAAAAGGTGGCGTTGGAAGCACGTGGTGCTTTTGCGGAAAAATGGAAAACCAGCTATCCAAAAGTGGTTGAATCGATTCTTTCGAACGATCACTTGCTCACTTTCTATGATTTCCCCTTGGCCATACGCAAGAGTATTTATTCTACGAACTTGATTGAATCCTTTAATAAGCAAATCAAGAAATACAGCCACCGCAAGGAACAGTTCCAAAACGAAGAGTCGATGGAACGTTTCTTAGTCTCGTCTTTTGATACTTACAACCAAAAATTCCTAGGTCGCAGTCATAAAGGCTTTCAACAGGCCGAAGGCGAACTTGAACAAATGCTAAGCCAACTGATTGAGAATTAGAAACAATCTGCAGTAGGGAAGAATCATTTACACAAAATTATTGACGCTCCCACAAGTTTACAATGATTCATTCTTTCCTTGTTTTTTATATTCTCCTTAAAAAATTATTCTCCATTAATAATTTTCCAATTTTCTTCTTTGTTTAACAATAGATTGTATTGAAAACTATTTGTCACCTTTTCAATTTCATTTAGGTATTTTACTACGATTTTTACTTGTACCGAACCGTCCTTTTCAAGATAAATAGGATTGGTTATTTCTACAAATCTAAGATCGCTACTAACTTGGCTCATAGATTCATTTTCACTATAATACTCTAGCTCTTTTTCAGAAGCAGTTGGATAAAGTTTGAAAAATGTCTCTAGAAACTCAGTAATTTCTTGCGTTGTTTTTGCATCAATGTCAGAATCACTTTCTACTTGTTTTACTTCATATTTTGCCTTACCTGGCTTACTAATCATAGTTGGTAAACTCGTCACTATATGATTTTCTTTTTCATCTTCAAATATCTTCACTCGATACGCAGAAGAAATTTGTTCTGACTTTTTCCCTTCTGTAATCTTTTGGTCTACTAAAAATGAAACGACAAAATCTTTCGAACGTTTTTCAACATCTAGAATTTTTACTGAGTTTACTTCTGAACTAGTGGGAATATCTACTCGAACCATATCTTGACTCAAAGCAAGGCCTTCTTCTGTAAGGTACTGTCCAAGATTACTCATTCTCTTTTCAATTACTTCCTTGTTATTCTTCCATGAAAAGTATTCTTTCACAAAATTCTTTGTAAAACTTTCAACTCCAGAAGTATTTATTACTTTTTCTTTTACAACCATTTTTACGTGAGTTGTATGCTGATCAATGGCGGTGAAATTTTTGTAGATACCAAAAGCAAGACTACATGACAGTAAAAGCCAAAGGGCAAGCACCATTTTTCGATGCTTGCCCACTGAAATTGTCCGCTCTTTTTTCTTTTTTGACATCTTTTCCTTTTGAATCCGTTCAATTTTTATCTTCATTATTTTTCCTCTTTTCTCTTAATTGTATCGGCCGGCTCCAATCAGATGCTGCTGCCAATAGCTTTCTGTAAGATTCGTCCAACCCACTGGATTTCCTGCGTGAAACATGCGATTCTCTCCTGCATAAATACCTACATGAGTCACATAAGTACCGGCATCATAGGTTGAGTGAAAGAAAATTAAATCACCAGGTTTGGCATCTTTTAAGTCAATATGAGTCATGACATCATACTGATCTTGAGCCACCCGGGGAAGTTTCAGACCAACTTTGGCATAACACCACTGGGTCAATCCACTACAATCAAAACCCGTTGCGGGACTCGAACCGCCAAATACGTAGGCAGTACCTTCATACTTAAAAGCCTCGTCAAAAATCCCTTGGACTGTTTTATCATCAAACTGTGTCGTGGTCAGGTATTGCTTCACTAATAGGCAATAAAACATATTGCCATAGTTATAGCGCCACCCGCCATTTTCTTTAATCGCTATTGGGTTGGGGTAGTCTACTTTTTGACCACCCGATTTTTCCTTTGAAAATGATTCGGCTAAAGTAAAACTATGCTTCTTCCCGTTTTTTGCGACATAATTCAAATAGCCGCCACCATAGTTATAGGCTTGAATAATACTATCTTGATCACACCCTAGTTCTTTGGAGCTCTTAACCAAGGAAGCAAAATAAATACATCCCTGCTTGATAGATGCTTCGGTACTTAATGAATTTGGTGGTAAACCCGCAGACTCAGAACTTTGCATGACGTCCTCCATTGTGCCACCAGATTCAACTTGGATGATTGCCAAAAGAATTGGTACATAGTCTAATATGTCCGATTCTTTAGCATATTTTTCAACCATTGAGCGATGTTTCAAGACTTCTTCTGAGACACTATTGCCACCAGGAGAAATACCAGAAGTACCACTCCCCTCACTATCTTCCCCAAACAATAAGCTCACACACATCAAGATGCCCATAAAAGAGAGCATCAACATGGTTAACGAAATGACACTCAATTCTTTTAAATTCATTTTTTATCACCCGACTTTGGTTTTGGACGAGCCTTCATTATTCTTTGTACTTTTTGATTGGCTCTCTTCGGAAGAGTAGATCGTTGCTTAACTTGCTGGAAAGAATTTTTCTTACTTAATAGTTGGTTATTCTCTCTCGCAACCAAATTCTGTTTAACAAGTCTTCTCCTTACCTCAGAATTCGGTTTTACCATCACAATCCGTTTTGGAAGTTCATTTTTCAGTATCCTATCCTTCTGAGGTTTTGGATCCTCTTTTATCGAAACATTACTTCTTCTTTTTCCATGACGGTCTGTTACTTCGCCCAAGTTTTTTCGCTTTTCATCCATTTTCTCATCTCTGCGTTGTCGTTGTTTGTCTCGCAGCTTCTCTCGATCTGCTTTTTCTTGAACAAGCCCTCGCTTAAATTCTTTCGGTGCTTTTTTCGTCTTTTCCAGACCTTTATGGAGGATGTATTTCAAGTTGGTCGGCGTATTCCGTACCTGATCCTTTACTTGTTTTGCCTTATCTTTCACCAAAGCCTGGGTATCCAGAACTTTGCCTATTTTTCTCCCAGTCAAATTCATTCGGGATTGTTTCTTATTATTTGAAATTGGATTCTCCTTAGCCGAGTCTGAGGATACCTCGCGATCGTTAGGTAATCGTGAATTCTTTCGTAGAGAAGAATCGGATGGCTTAAATTTGGGTTTTGATTGTTCCTTTGCCAACTTATTCCCAACTGCTGCAGCACCGCCAAAAGCCAGAGTTCGGCCCACATTTCGATTGAGTTGCCGCAATTTACGGTTCATCAACATTTGCGGTCTTCGCATGACCCGTCTGCCCATTGACTGACTGTCATTACTCTGAAGGTTGAACATACTCATAATGTCACCCAATTTGAAATAGATACCGGCAAAGGTCACAATTTGTAGAAAAGCTACCATAAAGAAGGGATAGGTAGCCGAAATATTGAAAAACATCGTAGAAATACTGAATGCAGTCGTAATCACCAAGGTGACACCCGCTCGCATCATAATCGTATTGAATAAACGAATAATCGCCATCTTGCCCAAACTCTCATAAGTCGGCAACATGGACAATAAGAAACTAATTGGCAGAAACATCGCAAAGATAATGAAGAGAATTTGCGAGAACAACATAATCCCTGTTAGAAGAAAAACAAAGAAGGAAATGCCAATATTGAACAATACCAAAAAGACCACGATCCCTAAACGGTTCATGGTCTTGGTAATACTGAGATTCGCATTGTCATTGTCTTCAATCTCTGCCTTGACCGCTTCTTCCCGATCTTTGCCTTTGTTTTCATCTGGACTCACAGATAGAATCTTGTTGACCCGGTCTTCACCAATTTCTTCTATGTTGGAATCATCAAATTGCAGTAGTAACCAAGGTTGTTGGACTTGAATCGAAAACAAACTATCCCGAATCAAATCCACACTATCTTTTCCTTGGCTTTCTGAATTGGGTACAACGATCTCGGTTCCAAGGGTAAGGGCCGCTTCACTAACATCTGAGCTAAAGTCATTGATTTTTGTGATATAGGTAGGCGCATAAGCAATGAACGAACCCGATAGTAGAAAAATCATCACAAAATTAATCACGGCTCGAACTGCTTTCGTGGTTTCTCGTTTTAATAATCCGGTATACGCCACATACACCCCCAGAGCTAAAATCATCAATAATAGAAACCCAAAATAAAATCCGGAGGTCTGGAGTCCATTTTCAGTAATATCAGCCAATGTTTGGATATTCTTTCCAATACTTTCAGCCGTATCCGAAATGAAATCTAATTTATAGGCTTCTTGAACCACATAACCCGTGGCGTTCGACAAATACAAACTCACCGTCCAAATGAAATTAGTAATGGCATAAAGACCATACATCACGCTTTTCCCTAAGCCATCACCCCAATTCCAAGGCAACCAATCCCAAGAGCTATCCACAAAGAAATCTAGTTGATAGTTGTTCAGTGAATATTTGGAATATAGATTTCCTGATTCAACTGTATCATCAACTAGCCCTGTCGCCTCGGCTACCGTACCAACTAAACTCAATAGAACTATCAGAGTGAGTATGCTAATAAAAACGATTCCCACAATCCGAAAAAGTTTCTTTTTCATCCCCTCACTCCATTCTCTCTTGAACAGGTGGACGGGTATCAAAGGCATGGAAGAGTTCTTCAAAGACTGGATGTACCTGAACCACGCCTACCCGACCATACAAATCCTGCATCAAGCATTGGCCGTTTTCCAAATCTCGTAGGCGTTTTTGATTACTTTCATCTTCTTGATCCAACCCAAAAAATTCCAAAGTCTTCTTGATTTCATGAATATCGGTACTACGAAAAGCAAATTTCAATCCGATATTATTCTTCAAGCGTTCATCCAGTAAATCGTCACTATTTTGCGTGACAAAGTAAACACCGGCATTCATGGCCCGACCAGCACGAACGAGCTTATTTGAAAGGGTCTTTCCTTGAGCCACTTGAAGAAAACTCCAAGCCTCATCCAGGTCCACAATCTTGAAGATTTCTCGATTACTATGGATAAAATCCAAGGCAAACGTGGAAATGACGATTAGCATAGAGACACTTAGCAACTCCATCGTGGTATATTCTTCAAAAGTGGTTTCTGCATCTGGTAAAACCAAATCCGCTACTTGAATGATATTCAACTGCTTATCTAAACTAATTGATTGGGTAATCGAACCATCTGAGAAAAGCAAATGGGCAAAATCATAATCGGTAAAGGACTCGATATGATCGGCGATATTTTCCGCGACTGGAGAGTTCTCCTTTCGAAGCTCATTAATGACTTGCAGCAATCCTCGTTGATCACTTTGGGTAACCGTCCGAATGGCTTTGCGCAATACTGGAAACTTCTCCCCATCCCGACTGGAAATTCCTGTTAAAAAAGTCAGGATATCAATTGCTAAACTTTCTGAATCTTTCTTTTTCTTCATAATCACATAAGGATCAAGTAAGCCTTGATTTTCTGGTTTACTAGTCAAGTTGAGAATATTGATTTCATCCGCAATTTCTGGCAAGTTTTCTTTCCAACCACCTCGTTCTCCTTTTGGATCGACAATCACAGCTTGGCCACCAAAAAGAACAGCATAGTAGACCAAGAGATTGTTACTAAAGGATTTTCCGCCACCGAGTGAACCAAGGAACGCAGCAGCCAAAGCATTGGTAACTGAACCCTTGACCCCTTGTGAAGCTAATGCCGGTTTCAGGTAAACATTCCGCCCCGTATCTACATTGTAGCCAAAGTAGATGCCTTCTAATTCCCCTAGCTTTTGAGTAGCCCCAAAACCAAGTCCCGCTAAAAAGTCAGAAGTAACATATTGGATATAATCGTTCATATAGCGTTTGCTTGAGGGCAAGAATTCTTCATGTAGCCCCATCATATCGCCAAAGGGTCGGACTAGTTTTACATTAGTATCATCATAAAAATCGAACACTTCATCACAACGGCGTTTTAATTCATCCACGGATTCCGCACTCACTCGAACTACATAACTTAATTTGTACATCGACTCCTTGGATTGATCCAAGGTAGTTTCCAACTCATTTACTGAATCCAAAGCATCTAAGACATTGGAATTTGTCTCATTATCGGATTGGTAGGCATGGTTGTCTAAATCTTTCAGTTCTTTTTTCTTATTGCGAACAGTGGCAAGAGCTTTTTTATTGGTCACAATCTCCACATTCATTGAAGTATCAATGGGAAAAGTGAATTGTTGTTGCTGGTAATAAAAAAGTTCTGAAGAAGGAAACTCCATCTCCCCTACAATCGTATTGATTGTCAAATAGGCTACATACGATTCATGATTTTCATGTTCCATGCGTAAGTACCGAGGATTTTCTTCAATCAAGCAACGACTAGGATGTAATAAATCATAACGTTTCACCAGCGTTTCTGATTTTAGCTTTTTCTTTGGTAGCTGAAATTCATATTCTTCAAACGGTGTGCCTTTTTCGCCATAAATATGTTCAATTAAATACGTCAGATCACTCGGTGTGACCCGTCTGACTTTGAATCTTCTAGCCAATTTACTTTCCATTAGTTTTTCAAGCTTGGTATATCGGCGAATTTCTTCATTGGATAAGGAAACAAAATCACCCATCAAATGATGGTTCACCCCATAGACAAATTCTTGAAGCCCAGAAAGGAAAGATTTCTTGAGACTCTTTAAATTGACCTCTTCATCTGTTGCAATTAGTTTAAAGCCAATAAAAAAGCGATAATCAATCTGACTATCGCCAATCATAGATACTAATGCATCTGTTTGAAGGTCAATTCGTTGTTTCGCGACTTCTTTGAGTCTGCCTGTAATTTCCTTTTTTGATCGTTCTTGCGTGGCACGAATACTACTTTCTGTGGCAATTTGTAAGGCATGGATCTTGCCTTCACGATTCTGAGCAATCAATTGACGAAAGTTATCGTGCACTTGATACTTCTGTTCAGGCGATAAGAAGGAATAGTTATAAGGCACAAGTTCATAGTAGGCAAAACATTCTCCCTCTTGATTAAAGACAAGATTATTTTCAACATACTTAATCGGGTACATAGTTCACACTCCTTACTAGAGTGATGGGTTCATCCCATCGTTTCTTCTGTTCTTTGACCTTCTTTCCTGCAAAAGTGACCTTAAACCGTAAGTGATAACTGAGAAAGGATCGTAAAAATCCCAGTGGTTTCTTACCATCAAAGGTTTTTTGCGACATGAACCAAGTGACCACCACCGGTATGCCTAAGTATTTTAAAAAGGCCCCCTCTATCATAGATAGCGGAGGCACATGGGCAAAAACGATGACAAACAGCAAGGACAAAACAAACCAAGCCATCTGATTAAAGGTCACAGGAAAAGGTAGCTGAAAGTCATTGATTGCATAAATGACCTTTTCAACTGCCCAGATACTGGTGTAGCTTTTTATTTTTTTCATATTCAATCGGCTCACTTTCTAATATAATATAAACATCATGCTTAATTTTTTATGGAGGTATATATGCAAAACTTAATAACAATGGCAAGTGGAACACTTAACGAAGTTTACTCGGGAACTGAGATTGCAACTTTATTTGCTGAATATGGAGCAGAATTTAACTCTTCTGTTCCCTTTATTTCGACTCCCTTTCCGAACTTTACTTCTAAGGCTACCGCGATTCAAAATAATTTACAATCTTTCACAGAAGAACAGCAATTTAAAATTATAAAAGAGCTTTGTGAAAGTGTGCTTGCTCAAAATCCAGCAAATAAAGACGTTGCTAAGATTTTAAAACTGTTACTAAAAAATTATGGTTCAGTTTATTCTAATGATAAAATAGATAGAAATATCATCAATGAAACTAACACTTGGTTGACTGCTTCCTCAAGAGCAAAAGAAGAATTTGAAAAAGCCATACAGTCTTACGACAACAGCATCTATAACCGTTATACTTTAGACAGTATCAGGCTGGCCTTTGAGTTTTTTATGCAGGATATTTTAAAAAACTCAAAGTCTTTAGAAAACCAGCCTATCGAAGGAGAACTCCTGCCCTTATTGAGAAAAAAGGGCATTCCAAAAGAAATAATCAATTTGGTCCGTTTAATTATTAAAGGACTTATAAGCTATCAAAATGAAAATGTTAAACATAGTCAAACATTCACTGACCTAGAAGTAGAATTTGTTATAGAACAAACTAGTATTCTTATGAAGCTATTCGCAAAAATTGAAAAGATAGAAAATGAGAGCTGATAAAAATCAACTCTCTTTTGCATCACTGAACCTTTTTCTCTTTTCATACTTTCGAAATAGATACTCACATAAAATCATTGCTGAGTTCGCAGTAAGGATAGCTTCTTCTTCATTAATTACAATCCTCCTGGAGCCCTGAGCATGGGCATCACCTTGACTATTCCTCATCTCAAGAATTTTGTCTGACAAAGTGTTTAGAGCACCAACTAAAGCTTTTATTCTTTTATCCATATCTTTGTCAATTTTTATATTTAGTCTTTCAAAGGCTTGATTTCTTAAGTCTTTAGACCTTACAGTATTATTATCAATGCTTTTTCCTTTTGTGTTCTCAATGATATATTTCAAGACTTCATCAATCATAGTGTTTGATTTTGTTAAAACAGAATCGAAATCTTTATTTTGAATATCCTTACTTATACGAGTAGGAAGTTGTTGAATATACTCTAAATTCACTTCTTTCGAAAACTTAGTACCATTAAGCAATCTTGCACTATCTTTCTTATGATATGCCTCTTCAATCAATAGAGTCACAAGTGGATTCATTTTAGGTGACTTATATGAACTTGGATTTTCAAATTGGCGAATAGAAGCAATTTGCTTCATAGTTTCATTTAATGAGTATATTAATTTGAACTTTAGGTGATCACTAATATCCTCTGAGACAAGAAATTCTTTGAAGGAATTTCCTTTAGAGCCACCAAATCTTTCTTGAATTCCAAATCCAACTATTTTCTTAGTATATAGGTCCCATTCAAGATTATTGAATTCCAATATATATCCAGGAGATCCGTCTGAAAAATAATTTGCAAGCTGTTTTGCCTCATCAATATTCACCACTTCCACTCCTTTGAAATACTACTCGATATTTTCTATTGTAGTATCTTTAAGGGCAGTATTCAATATACTCTCACTCACATAGCTCAAAGACCCCACGACTCGTAACCAAATAATTCCCTTCAATTTCTAAATCTCGACCATAAGCCTCATAGTCAATATAATTTTGTAAATGAGTAGGAACTTCACCTAAAGCGCCTGTTTCCTCAATCAAGTAATACGCTAAATCACTCATGTCATTACAATCTGGATAATAAACAATATTATCCAGATGCTCCACCATTTCTTCAAATGAATTGAAGAAAGCGTGTTGAATCTCTGAAGCAACCTCACCAATCGGCGTTCCTTCAAGCTCTTCCGCTAAACCACACAACCGATTAATCTCTTCAATTGGTGTATACTCATCAATCTCAAAAGGAAGTTCATAATCATGAATCGCATATTCCTCATATTCATTATTTAATCCAATTCGTTCTTTTATCTCATCAAAATCAACAGGTGGTGTAAACCAAGCACCAACTAATTCGCCTTCGTTATATCGACCTAAGTTCGCAATATAAACACGCATCTGTTCCATCGTGACTCCTCCTTACGCACCGACGATTCGATTGAATAAATTGAGTAAGACATCTTTTACACCAGAAGCATTAAAGACCAGACCTACCGCAATCAAGGCAATCACCAGGAAGCCAATCAATTTAGAAAACTCCCGCTTAAATCCTAAAAACAAACCAATGACCACAATTGCCAGTAAGACTAAGGATTGGGCATTGGTTAGAAACCATTGATACAAATTTTGTCCGAAATTCATCTTGTCACTTTCCTCGTAATATATATTTTGAAGAAACTTTCATTCCTTCAATCGCCCTTAGGGGCTATTCCTAATATGTTTAAATAAAATAACGATTACTACTTGGATACTGTAGGATATTCCTGAATAATAAGTCTTGGAAAGGACTTACGGGAAGACGCTATCACCTTCTGCAGTTTTACTGCGACAGAAAGTCTGTGACCCGAACCGTTGGTATAACCTCCAACACACTAGCTGAGTCCATTGACCTCTACCAATCCTAGTAGAGATTGGGTGGCTTAGAGGTTTAATGAATGAAACTCTATTATGCGAGGCTGTCGTTAGACAACGTGATTCTGGGATATCCCACAGTACCCAAGCAATTTCCGAATAATCAATGAAAGGAGGTCCTTCCACATGAAACTATTTGTCGGTTTAGACGTTAGTTCTGAAAAATTAGATGCTTGCTTTATGACAGACGATTCAACTTGCTCTGTTTTAAAAGAAGCATCTTATGGAAATAGTCAACTTGGCGCAAGCCAGATCAAAGAATACATTCTCGAATTTTCTCAAAAATTTGAGATAGAGAGCTTAGTGATTGGAATGGAGGCCACATCTTTATATAGCTTTCATCCAGCTATGTTTTTTAAAGAAGATCTTGAGTTAAATCAATTGAACCTTATGGTTTCAGTTGAACAACCAAATAAAATTAAAAAGTATCGTGATATTTTTGAAGAAAACAAAAACGATCAAATTGATGCTTTTTATATCGCTGACTATTTTCGCATCCAAAGGCAAGTCAACTCCATCATTAAAGAGGAAGAATACCTTGCCCTCCAACACTTAACTAGAACGCGTTATCAGCTAATTAAACAGCTGGTTCGTACAAAGCAACACTTTATCGAAAACATTTATTATAAATGCAACACGCTTTCTAAAGAACTAAAAGCAGAAGGTGGATCCGTTTTAAGTGCCACATTAGTAACTCTAATGACGGAAGATTACACAATGGACCAACTTGCCGAACTGTCATTAGAAGAGTTTGCGAACCTAATTCAAAAACTAGGGAAGTATCGTTTTAAAAATCCCGAAGGAATTGCAAAGGCAATTTCTAAAGCCATACGTAGTTCCTACCGGTTAGGAAAAGTCCATCAGGACTCTGTAGATATTGTTTTGGGTGTTCTAGCCAAAGAAATTCGTAGTCTTGAAAAGTTAATTAAAGACTTAGACAAAGCCATTGACGATTTAGTCGTTGTGCTACCTGAATATCAATGTTTAACCAGTATTCCAGGAATCGGTCCTGTTTATGCTGCGGGTATACTCGCTGAAATTGGCCCTATCAATCGCTTTTCAGATGAAAGCAAATTGGCTAAATATGCCGGTTTATATTGGCGACAGAACCAATCAGGTAACTCTGAGTATGAAAATACTCCTATGGCCAAACGAGGCAATCGTTATCTCCGTTATTATCTAGTTGAAGCCACCAACTCCGTAAGGAGATACGAGCCTGAGTACCATGCGTATTATAAGAAAAAATACGCTGAAACACCCAAGCATAAACACAAACGAGCCATCGTACTAACCGCAAGAAAATTTACGCGTCTGGTGGATACGCTACTACGTAACCATCAACTCTATATGCCACCAAGGAGCGTGATAGATAAATAACAGTATGTTATTGACGCTAATCCTTGGAAGTACCCGAAAAAATTTTTAATTTTGGTCGGGTTTAGTTCAGTGCGCTTCAAAAATTAACTACCTTTAAAAATCTTTTGAAAAATTATCTTGACTTATTACCACTAGACTTTCTTTTCCATTGCTTGGTTCGCCGCTACACTTGCATGCATCAAGCACATCACGGTAACACTAAGCATGCTGCCACCAAATGCCAATAACATATCTTTTACACTTCCTACCACAATTCCTCTTTTCATATAATCAAGTTTTCGATTGCCATACTTTGTTGTTCCAAAATCTTTTTATGCCGGTCTGATAAGCGCGCATTCTGTACCATATCCTGGATATAGGTTGTCTGATTCAACCGATCCAACTCCTTGGCCATCTTCCACGTAGGGGCGACTTGTCTACCTAGCCAATTTAAGGTTCGTTCAATGGTATACGGTTTCGGCTCAGAAGTCAGTTGTATCTCTTTCCGATTCCGTCCAATAAAACGCCCCCATTGTTCATTTAATGGCCAGTTAGTTCGCCTTTTGCCTTCTACTTTATCCGCAAATCGCAAGTAACGATTGATAATGGAAAACGTGGTACTTTCAATGCTACGACCCTTTAACAAATCTTGAATTGCATGATAGGCACGGTCATTTTTTAGTCGAATCTCAAAGCGATTTTTCGTTTCAGTTTTGTCTAATGGAATCCCTAGCTTGATATATTGTTCATAATCTTTTTCGTACAAACAAAAATAAACTTCACTTTTGAGACTGCCAATGTATAAGGTATTCCCCATACCATCCTTTTCATCAGCTTTCAACAGCTCCCCCGAACGGTAACTTTTAAAGGTACGAAACAAGGAAATACATTCTTCCTTCTGACATTTTTTCGTTAAATCAGGAATATCCAATAGCCCTACTAGATCATTGATTGCCAAATCTAAGCGTTTCATTACGCCACCGGCTTTTAGACAATCTTCGAAAAAGTCGTACCAGCTACGCTTTTGGGCGAGTAAAAAAGTTTCAAACTGCCGACAACCACGACCCTTTAATTCCAAAAGAACTCCTTTATCTTCTTCATGAGACAACATCACCACAATATCGCCCATGACATATTGTTCTTGATAGGAGTAAAAGGCGTAATCTTCGTGGAGCATATAATCAAATTTCAGGTGGAGAATCTCTTGAATGATTTTCCGTGCATCCGTTGTGGGGAAACGAATCCTTACATAGTCAAACAGTAACGATAAAGGTAAATCGGGATTAAAACTTTCCAGTTGGTTAAAAATTTTTCTCATGGTTTTTGTAGAGGCAGTTACGCCACCGTTTTCTATCTGATTTAAATAGGGTCGACTAAGCCCACAAGCGGTAGCTAATTTATTTTGCGAAATACCATATTCATTGCGACGATCTTTTAATAACCGATAATCTAAATTCCGTTGTACCAAGTTCTCACCTCCAAATTCAAGGTGTTAACTTTTTCAAATGAGTTAACACCTATGCAAATTACTTAATATCCTTGCTACACCAGCAATTCTTAATCGTTGCTTGCTTATTTCTTGTGTTTTTGTACCCCCCTGTTAGATGCGGGGGGTGAGACATCATGGCCGGCTAGCGCCGTCCATGAACAGGCACAGGACCACGGACGATTTCTGCTTCGCAAATCCTCCGCGGTCAGTGCCTATCAGTTGAGTTGCTGATTGTGATTTCCTTTCCTTCCATATCTACTTTCATTGCATAGAAAAAAACCAAGAACATTTTTGCTCTTGGCTTCTACAACTATTCTCATTTCATATTTATTTTTCTTTATCCAAACCAATCAATTCACGTTGTTTTCGGTTGGATTCATCTGCTACAAATTTAAAGACTGTCTTCAGCTCTTTCGCAGAAGCATTCTTTTGTAATGTGGAAAAGTTACGGTTATACTTTTCCATAATTTCCTCAACTTTTTCTTTCTCAGTCATGTAGCTCTTCCTCCAATATTTCTTTTGTATAACTGATTGGCAATGTCAACTCAACATTATCAATATCCATCAGAAAATCAGAAATCGTATTTTGAAAGTCCTTCACTAAGATATTGATTGTCACTTGATCTTGAAATTTGCTCTTTCACACGCATCAAATTTTTTCGTGATTGGAAAAAAGCATTGATAAAACGCTCTTTAGAAACAAAACGCCCTTCAACCACTTCTCATTTTTTGGTAAAATCCCAAGCAATAAATGGATCTTGATAAACATAATAGACAAGCACATTGTAATTCTTTTTCAGTGCCCGTTCAATATTTTGTTTTACCTTAGAGGTCGCAAAAGTAGCATCAAGAATAAAACTATAGCCTTTTTTAAGAACTAAATCGAGAGCTGCATCTACCAAGAGTGATGATCCTCGTTGAAATTCATCTGAATTATTCCCAACATAACCTGGAAATAATACACGAAACTTATCAGCATCAATCACACAAAGATTACTATTTAATACCGTTAAAGTTTGGGCAGCCTCAGTCTTGCCAGCCCCAGGACTTCCAGCCATAAAAATGGCAGTTTTTTCCTCTTCTTTTTCTTTTCCATCAATAACAGAAGAAATAATTTCCTTCTTGTTCTCCTTGGCATATTGTAAAGAATCATCCTCTGTCATTTTTATTGCACCTCCCTGACACCTTCAAAGCTAGTTTATCATACTTTTAACCCGATGAACTAGTAGATTAAATTTTTCTGTATCTGTCATTTTTCTTTTGATTGTGCTACTTGTTTGATGGATTCTAAGAAATCATACCCTTTTGGCACAAGTGGCGTATAAAACTCACTAATCACACTCCCTCCAGTATCCACATAGCCTCGACCTTTGATGCGTTTCATAAAGAAATTTTTATCAACTTCTCCAAACATCATGGAATACCCGAGTTCACTCATACGACCCAAAGCCACTCGGAAGTTAAATTGATCGCGAATCCCGTCTCCTAAATATTTTGCATCCGGTCTTTGACAAGCCAGAATTAGAAAGAAACCAGACTGACGACCCAACATCACGATTTGTTTGAGCTTATTTAAAATCACCGCACTTTCTTTCGTCGTTAACATTTATAACGATAGGTAAGAATTTGATATAATCTCCATCTTTTCCCCCACTCCACACCGTACGTGAGCCTTTCACCTCATACGGCGTTCCATCTATTTATTTTCTATTGAATGTTTTGCAGATTACACATTTTTCGATAAAGGTTGATTTTTGCTATTTGCTCTGGCAGCAGTTTCAGTTCATTGACGTAGTGATCGATTATCATTTTATTTGTGGTATGGATCAAAAGATGGATATCCTTATGAATAATTCTCAAGTTATCAAATTTGTCGTCTCCACCAAGACTTTTTGGTAAATAGTGATGACAGTGAACGGCTTTTGCTGGCAAAAACTGTTTTGTAATCTCACACTTGCCTGATTTCATTGAGTAACGAGATATTCTATTATCTAAATACTCAACCATTCTATTCAGTATTTTCGATTCCATCAATTTTCTTAATTCTTGGTATACAAGAGACTGTAAGCTTTTGTGCTCCAACCTTTGACGACCAAACGGGGTAAACGGTGTATCTTCCGTATTAAATCCGTAAATTGTTTTTGTAGATACGTCGCAAAGAGGGTACAAATAGACTCCGGCTACTTTATACGTTTTCATCGTTGTCGAGTAAAACTTTTTGTAAGTAGGGGAAGCTTTGTTGGGATAACATCTTGTACTACAATTTGATAATCGGTTATACGTAGTGAATGAAAGAACGTAGTTCATCCTATTCAAATCTAAGTTAATATGAGTGGCATACCTGAAATAATTATGAACACCAAGCACTAGAGCATTAAATAGGAGAGCATTTTGTGCTGTAGGGCTCTTTTGAATATCTTTAATTCTTTGTTTAATCTCTTTTTTAATTTGATTTTTCTTTTTGTCAGAAATATGCGAATTACAAACCCATTTTTCCCCTTTTGTTTCACGCAAATGGTGAATCCTAAAAATTCCGATTTGCGTTTACGCAAGTTGACGATTTTAGACTTCTCATTGGAGATATCTAATTTAAGCCTGTCTTTTAGGTAGAGCTTGACAGCGTGGAACCATTTTAATGCGGACGGATAATCATTAGTCATGATTTTAAAATCATCTGCGTACCTGACAATATAGCCTTGCTTTAGATTTGTATCTCTTAAAGCACGAAATTTATTGTAACCTTTCGTATAGGGATACTTTGTTTCAAAGGTATGCCACTGCTTTGAGACCCAATGGTCTAAGTCGTTTAGAACAACATTAGATAATAGTGGAGAAATGATACCTCCTTGGATCGTTCCTTTGCTCGAAATACCTTCTCCCTGAATGGGTGATTTCAGAGATTTTGAAAGAATAGCTAAGACTCGTTTGTCACAAATTCCTATATTCCATAATTGTTTTATCAGTAAACGGTGATTTACATTATCAAAGAAACCCTTGATATCAATGTCTACTGCATAGTGCATCTTACTGATGTTTATGAGATACATAATGCGACCTAGAGCATGTTTTGCACTTCTCAATGGTCTGAACCCGTAACTATGTTCATAAAACTTTGCTTCACATATTGGCTCCAGTACCTGCTTGAACATCTGTTGGATAATTCGATCAATCATGCATGGAATTCCTAATGGGCGTTTCTCGCCGTTGGGTTTAGGTATCATTACTCGCTTTATGGATTTTGGTTTGTAATTTTCTAACTGACTGAGAATAAGATGTATAAACTCTGCTTGGTTCATTTCCTTATAGTTATCAATTGTGAAGGAGTCCGTTCCTGGTGTCGAAGACCCCTTGTTTGCCTTGATAGTGCGGCATGCTAAAAGAATATTATTTTCAGAAATGATTAACTCGTATAATTGATAAAACTTTTTCCCGTTTTTACTTTGAGTAAATAGCTGATCGAATGTTTCTTGTAGATCGTAATATTCCCAGTAACGTATTTTTGTGTTCAAGCGTGGCACCTCCATAACGGATTTCCCCACGTTCTTACCAGATCCTTGAACTTCATCTGTTTCAACATTCATTGTTATTAAATAGACTTAGGGCTATCCCTCCACGTTTGTTAGACGCTTCATCGGTACTGTGCCCTTACTTTCACAGAAACAAAGCAATTTCGTTATTACTTATATGCACCTATCTAGAAGTAGTCATTTATTTGATAGTTTTCTGCTTACATCGTTCCAATGTTTTTAGCTATCATGTATAACCTTAGGTATCTACTATGAGCCTGTGAAATTATAGCTTCTTCGTTAGCTATCCCGATTTTCATATCATGGAACCTTACTCGTCGGTATTTCACCATACGTCCGTATGTTCCTATCTTTCGACAAGATCAGCCTTTTAGACCCGTACATTCGCAGATTCGTCAGTCATTTTCAGACATTCTTACCATAGTTATCTTTTTCAGCCGCCCGCCCTATAGTCAGCCTTATGCTCAAACACTTAGGCAGATTTCAGACGACTTCACCTAGCTTCATACCAAAACCAATCTACTTCATTGATTAGAGCATGTAGGAGTATTAGCGGAGATGTTTCAGCTCAACTTGAAGGCTTTCATTCCATCTCTCAAAACATTAGTTGTCACTATTGATAATCTCAATAGGCTTCCATTTCACATCTATTCGATGCTTGTAGGAAAACGATTCGCACCCATATAAGCCACGTATTCATCAAAGATTAAAAAGTTTGGTGGAAGTCCAAGATAGGCATAATTTTCTCCTGGTTTGTAGTTGGGCATTTCTTTCATTGCCTTACTACGAGCTATCATGCGTTCATAAAAATCTTCCACACAAGCAGAAATTTCTTCCTTTTGAGAATATACGTGAGGCATCACCGTACCTAAATCAGCTAAATCTGCATTTTTGGGATCGAGGATAAACAATTCTGCATCTGACTTCAATAGTGCTTCGATAATGGTGAGGAGGAAATAGGTCTTCCCCCCACCTGTGCCACCAGCGATTAACATATGGGGTAAAGAATCATAAGCCCATACTTGATTTTTCATCAATCGCAGAGTCCCATTTTCTGCCACTACTTCGTCTATCCCAATTCGATTGGCGATCATATCATACAGTAAAGTATACTCCACATAGGAGTCTTTGAGTTCCTTTTCTACTAACTCACAATACAATCCACTTTCTAGCTTCTTTTCCAACTTCAATAGCTGCTCCTGATATTTCCCTAGTGAAATTTGAACGCGAATAGAAAGTAAACCCTCCTTCATTCGATAATAGATTTTGGGGAAGTAACTGATAGTCTCTCTGGTTCGACTACTATTTAAATCTTTGAAAAAGCCCTCACTTTGAGTTTGTTTCACTTCATACCAATGGTTTTCTAGAATCATCCGAGCTAGTTTTTGCCGATGCCACAAGCTTCGCCAATGATCAGGAAAAAAGTGAATATAAAGCAACAGCATAGCTCCTGAAAAACCGAGACTTCCAAGTAAGCAGATTAACTCCTTCATGGACCAAACAGTTTCAATAGTAGAAAGTGATACCCTAGAAATATCAAATTGTCTAAACTCTTGAAAATAAAAGACACCCATCCAACTGATTAACAAAGCAATTAGCCAGCCAAGAATAAAGTGATAAACCAAATGCTGATCTCTTGCACGTATGCGATGTTCTTTGTACATTTTGATGGTTTCCACCTCCGATCAAAAAACGCCCGATAGGATTTCATTGGGCATTTTCATATAGTTATGCTAGCCATTTATTACTACGGGGAATTGTTTCTTTTCAACCAATTGATTTAAAAAGCCTTCAATGGCATCTGGCATCTCCACACCGATTTCTTCCAAGACGGATTCTGCCTGCCGACATAAGTTTTCATTTACTTCGACAACCATAAAGAAGGACTCTTCTTCTTCTAACCAGTCTTGTACATCAAAGTCGTCTTCACTGTCGCTATTTTCTCCAAGTAAACCTTGATGCATAATCAGAAACATTTTTTCATCATAGGTTAATGCTTTAACGAGTTGTTCCTCAGTTAACTCACCTTTTCCATATTGATCGAGACAATCTAAAATATGTTCAACATTAATTTCCATAATCTTCACCTATTTCTTTCCTTCAATTTGGTTCGTAGAATTTCCTTGATTTGGTTGTCGTTTCAAGACTAAATCGTCTGCCTTAATAAACCAATTGACAGTAGTTCCTTCTCGAAAAACATAATTGGCGACTGTATCCACGATTGGATTGACCAACTCTACCTCTGCATCATAAGCAAACTCGCGTAAGGGCACATTAGCCGGGATACTAACTTGAATCATTCGCCCTTGTGCAGAGGATTTCAAATTATATGTTCGTTCTTTTACCTCATTACTAACCGTTCCATCCTCATTTTGCTTCCGTACTTCTCGGCGTAATGCGGAAAAACGCAACTTTCCAAATGTTAATACTGAATCTACGACAATACCTTCTGTTAATCTCATCTTCTTTTCCTCCTATTCTTTCACTAAATCATCAACATACAACACGTAATCAGTAAACCCACGATTTTCAATCTCATAGCCTTTGGCAACCAAATGGGGATTCACGGCTTTTAGCGGTTGGTCTTGATCAAAATCCTTTTCACCGGCTTCCGCAGCTACTACCACCTCAATATCATCGGCCCGTTGTTTGCTGGAGTATAGATGGTAACTGCGACCAATCACCGTAGTATTCCGTCCATATCCTTCTGTTAAAATTTCTCCTTCACCGGCATAACTTAACTTTCCAAACGTTTCGGCCATATCTGGCACAACAAATTTCAATTCCATCTTCTTTTCCTCTTTTCATTGTTAGTTTTGGATACAAAAATAGCGCGACCACTTTGTTAGGAGGCGGTCGCGCACGTTGGTTCTTAGGATTTACTTGTATCATCTCATCACCTTAGTTACGGCGATTCCAGAAATAATAGCCCGCCGTCGCAAAAATCAAAGTAAAACCAATGAACAGTAAAACATTGGAATTTTTCTCCCCAGTTTGAGGGAATGTCTTCACTGTGGGACTAGATTCTTGATAGCCACTTGGAACAGTTGGTGTTTCCGGTTGTTTCGGCGTACGTGGTGTGGTTGGAACTTTTTTGGGCGTTAAGGTTTGATTTTTTTCTTTTAGATCCTCATTGTGTTTCCCATTGATATTCTCATCTTTATCATAATTGATTTCTGCAAAAGTAAACTTAGTACTTTCTGGAAACTTTCCGGTATCTACTTTTTCCGCAAGCATAGTTTTGGTAAATTCTTTATCATTTACTTCATAATCAATCTTGCCTGATTTCCAAATTTCTTTGTTTGTACCATCCGGTAGTAGTGCATACAGAATTGTTTCGAAAGCCTCTTTTGAGCCATCCAGCACATCATGGGTAATCGATACATCATCAAACATATCCACCACATCACCATGAGTAAAGGTCTGAGAACCATCTTCTAGGTGGGCTTTTGTTTGGATGGAAACATGACGTTCCACCGTACAATTAACAGTTTGGGCTTGATTATTCAAGCTAGCATCCTTCGCTACTGGCTCATCGCCTGCTTCAAAAGCTTCCTTGTTTTCATACACATAGTTAAACAAGACGATAGTTTTATCCAAAACTTGTTCGGTCGTTAATTTATGCCGAATTTTCCAAGTACCTGTTTTCTCTTTGTTCGCCAAAGTGGTCGTTGTTTCGGCAATTACCACTGGTTTGGCTTTTTCATCTTTTTCTTGAGCATCTTTTGTGGCTTCTACATCAATGGCTTGCGCTACCACATACCAGTCTTCTTTAATTTCATGTAAGTTATAACTCAATTTATCAACGAGTTCAGTAGAATCAAGAGTACTCAATTCTTTGTTTCCGTCCTTCCAAGTTGCAAGAGAAGTCAAACTATCTTCTTCCTCAGGCAAATCATAGAGCATCAAACGGTTCAAACTAACAGAAAATGCTTTGTTCGTCAGCTTTTCGTAAGGAACGGTCACCGTTTTAATTGGTTGCTTTTGGCCTTGTTCGGTAATGGTAAAGACATACTCACTCTTCACAAAGTCTTCTTTGTTTTCCTTAAAAGTAGAACGGATTTCTAATGGCGTAATTTTTTGAAATCCTTCTGGCGCTTCTACTTCTTCAAGTAAATAATCCCCATAAGGAAGATTTTCAAACTTGCCGTAGCCATCAAAGCCTAATTGCTCATTATAAGCTGTGATTGCTTCATCTTCAGCACCTGTGATCTCATTGGTCCCTTCTAATGGCGACACTTTAAAGGTTAAGTCATTAAACCCAGTTTCGGCAGTGCCAGCGGCTGATCCGGCAAATTTGAAGAAATCAAACCCAAAACGAATAATCTGTTCTTTTGCCGTAACATCTCGGGTAATCACGGCATTTTTTTCGTTATCATCTACCTTTTTGATAGAAACAGGATACTTCGTTTCATCCAAGGTATATCCTTCAGGTGCTTTGGTTTCTTGCCAGTAGTACTCGTTGATGGCTAAGTGTTTAAAGGCAGCTTGATTCTTTTCATCTAAAGCCAGAGTCACTGTTTCATCAGAAGCTTTCGTTCCCTTTACCAATTCTGGTTTAAAAGCTTCACTCCATTTAACCGCTTTTCCATCCTTAGCAGTAAACAAGGTATATTCAGTCCCCTCAAAGACTGCCCTGCCTTGTGTTTTATCTCCAGTATCCTTGTCTTCTTTTATCAGAGTTGTTTCCCCAGTAATTTCTTGGTTTTGCCCTTTGATATTGCTGGTCACAAGGGCCACGGTTTGATTGGCATACTTCAATTCGACTTTTACTGCTTTAAAGGTATTCACGAAGCCATTAGATGCTTTGGTTTCGGTCACGTAGTAAGTTCCCAATTCCAATGCATTAGCAATCTCTTTTGGTGTTTCTGCATGACCTTTTTCATCCGTGGTCATTTCTTGAACAATTTCACCAGTAGGACTGTCCTTGCGAATAGCAAACGTGTTTCCAGCTAAAGAGTAATTGTCGTTCCAAAGATCACTTCCTGTTTCAATCCCGGTTTTATCCAGAATGATTTGACCTTTTTCCCGCGTATTTTTTGAAGTCATAAAAATGGTTTCGCCTACTTTAATCGTAGCAGTCATGGGTATGGTATCAATCGTATAAGGCGCCGGCACCGATTTTTCGGTAATGGTTACCTTTGTACCATGAGGAATCCCATCCAATGTAGCAATGCCTTCTTTGTCAGTAGTCACGTCTTTTGCAGGTAAAGTTTTTCCAAAGTCTAAATGGAAAACCGTTCCTGGTACAATAGCACCTGATTCTTTATCAACTTTTTTGATTTTTAAAGAACCCTCGGTTTCTACATCAATTTTGACCGTGTAAGTGTTCGGTTTATCAATCGCCCCAGCCATCAGGGTTTGTTGGCCAACCTTTTTATAGGCGACAGGTGTTCCGGTGCCAGCAGATTTCTTAAGCGTCAGCACACCACTTTCTTTTGAACTGGCATTTGGGGTGATTATCAACTGATTGCCATTCACACGATAATCAATGTTTGCGGTATTTTCCACCACTTCATCAAACTCTGACAAATTCAGATTATTCGTATCCGTCATAGTAGTCGATTGCCCTAATACTATTTTAGCCGTACTATTATGGAAGCTTGGTTTCTTCTGATAATCGGCAATGGCTTGATTGATTTTTGCCTCAATGGCTGCGATATTTACGGCACTACCATTCAATCGTTTGATTGAGTGAAGGGTATACCCATTAACTTCTTGCCAGATCATCTTCTGTGCCACAATATGAGTATCTACATCTGTACCGGCTTTTTTCCATAGAACGGAAACTAGTTTCGCTTTCTCTGGCATATCAGGCAATGGATTTTTCTCATAACCCGGCGTGAACTCATTGTCAATTGGGACTCCTGGCTCAATACAGAAAACATCTTGTTTCACGCCGTTGTACACAGCATAATGTGGAACAGTGACTTCTGACATTGGACGACCGTCACTGAAAGTTCCTTCAACAACATATTGATGCGCTAAATCTAATTCAACCGTCACTGTTTGTGGATGAGCAATTTCATCAGCAAAGACAATCATAGGATCAATCGCCCCTACAATTGTTTAACCTAATAAAGCTAAAGCCGCAAACAATCGCCATTTTTTAAATATCGGCTTTATCATAAAATAAAATCCCCTTTCGTTTTTAGGTAATAAAAAAGACGTTCAACTTTTTAGTTTGAACGTCTAGTCTAGAGTTTTACTATTTAGTTTTCTTCTTTTTAGATAAGTTATTTCTCTGCTTATTGATTTTGATTTTTCGATAGTCAAACCCTATTTCTGTCATCAACTCTTCCCAATTTTTATTTGTTCTTTTCATTATTGTATCAACTGATGGTAACTTTGGTGATTGAACTAGTTTTCGAAATTTCGTCATTGATAAATCATCCTGTAATTTTAATCGGACTATTTCATTTCTTAGTTCAATCATTAGTTCAAAATCAGTAAAAGAAGACTTCTCTGTATTCTTTCTAAATAGATACCTTATATCTCCAAATCTCTTTTTTAATGTACTCAATGAAGGAACGTCTTTTCCTACTGATCTTTTTTCATACATACGCTGAGAAGTTATTTTCTCAACCGTGATAAAAGACTCTACTATTTTCAATAAATCTTTTTCTGATATTTTTGCCCATTTCCCATATTCTCCATTATCACACCCAAGACTAACTAATAAGTTTTTCCATGAACCATATTTTTGATTGATAAACCACATACTTGGTGCAGAATTGGGATTTTCTAATAATTTCCTATGATATTGACGGCTAGATTTTATTTCGTGTTTTTCGATAAATTGATTGATTAACAAAATCAGTTTTAGATCACTTAGATTCTTCCATACGATTCGTCCATCATCTTGTTTCACGATAAAAACTCCTAAAAATTATTTAGATAGAATCCTATCACATCAACTTTTTAGTAGAAAAGTACATGTTTTGGCTTTTTCGAAAAAAGTCGACCCTTTTAGTAACTCGGGTTCAGAAGTTGCTAAATTCGGTAAATGTTTTGGTATTTTTCGTATTAAATTTGTCGTCAAATTGACTACGAAATTTTGCCCTATTTTGACGACACTGATAGTCAAAATCGGACAATCTAGGGCAATTTAATGGAATATGAATGAAAAATGATCCAAAATAGCCAATTGAGGCTTAAAACTGTGATAGTGAAAAAAGAAAAAGCCCTTGATATACAAGGACTTTTCACAGATTTCAGATTTCCAAGGAAGTTTTCCGTGTTTATCTTCTGATTTCTTTGATACGAGCTGCTTTTCCGTGTAATGCGCGTAAGTAGTAAAGTTTTGCACGACGTACTTTACCGTAGCGAACCACTTCAATTTGAGCAACACGTGGTGTGTGTAATGGGAATGTACGTTCCACACCAACACCATTTGAAACTTTACGTACTGTGTAAGTTTCGCTGATTCCAGCACCACGGCGTTTAATTACAACACCTTCGAATAACTGGATACGTTCACGAGTACCTTCGACTACTTTCGCATGAACGCGAACAGTGTCACCAGGGCGGAACGCAGGAATATCCGTACGTAATTGTTCTTGTGTTAATTCTTGAATTAATGGATTCATTTTATCCTTCTCCTTATTCCCAAATATTCTTATGGTCACTTCTGCCACAGCGGAATATTGTAATAGTTAGAGCGCATTGCACTCACCAAATTAGTTTACCACAGACAAAATAAGCTGTAAAGAGAATTTTCTTGAAAGTTCCCTTATTTTTGCTCTTCTTGTTTAATTTCCTCTAATAACTTCAACATTTCAGGCGTCATTTCTACTGATTCCAACATGTCAGGTCGACGCAAAAAGGTCCGTCGTAATGATTCTTTTAGTTGCCATTCTGCAATTAATTTATGGTTACCATTCGTTAGCACGGCAGGGACTTCCATATCGTTGAAAATAGCAGGTCTGGTATATTGTGGATGCTCTAATAGGCCAGTGGAATGTGAATCCGTTTGTGCAGAAAGATTGTTACCTAAGACATCAGGTAATAAACGGACTGTCGCATCAATCATGACCATTGCGCCTAATTCGCCCCCTGTTAAAACGTAATCCCCCAATGAAACTTCATCTGTGACCATCGTGCGAATTCGCTCATCATAGCCTTCATAATGTCCACAAATAAAAACTAAATGTTCTTCTTGTGAAAATTCCTCGGCCATTTTCTGATTAAACGGTTTTCCTGCTGGATCTAATAAGATGACCCGTTTTGGTTGCTGGTTTGTCTCTTCTTCAATTGCCTTTAGGTTATCATAGATCGGTTGTACTTTTAAAAGCATCCCCGCGCCACCGCCATACGGATAATCATCGACCGTTTGGTGTTTGTTATCTGAAAAATCGCGAAAATTAGAGACATTCAATTCTAATAACTGCTTTTCCCGAGCTTTCCCAATAATTGATTCCCCCATTGGTCCTTCAAACATTCTAGGAAAAAGAGTTAATACATCAATTCTCATCGTCAATCAATCCTTCTGGAATGTCCACATCAATCCGTTGATTTTCGACATCGACTTTTGTAACAACGCCTTCAATATACGGTAAAAGCAAATCTTTTTTCTTTGGTCGTTGGACGACCCACACATCATTCGCACCAGGAGATAAAATTTCTTTAATTTTTCCCAGTTCACTACCAGTTTCATCATAAACAGTGGCACCAATGATTTGGTGATAATAAAATTCGTCCTCTGCCAACTCAGCGAGATTGTCTTTTGCAACTTTTAAAATACCGTCACGATATTTTTCAACATCGTTAATATTTGGATGTCCTTCAAAGCTTAAAATGTCAAAATTCTTATGCTTGCGGTGGGACTTCACGACCAATTCAATTGGTGCTTTTTTCTCTTGAAATAGCAGTAAGGTTGCTCCTTTTTGATAACGTTCTTCTGGAAAATCCGTTTTCGAAATGACCCGAACTTCTCCTTTGATTCCTTGTGTGTTCACAATTTTTCCTACATTTAAATAATCTGTCACGTGAAAGCCTCTCTTCCTTGTATTTCATCTTTCCTATTCTACCATTTCTTACGCGCAAATTCTATGAAAAAACAAAGGCCAACTTTTCCAGTCAGCCTTTGTTTTTATTAATTCGTTAAACCAGTTAATGTGCCATAAATTAAAAATAAATTCAATAACGTCAAGGCAATTGCAATAATCCAAGCTAAAAATTTCACCCACGCTGGATTCGCAAATTGGCCCATTAATTTTTTATCACTTGTATACATCGTTAAAGGAATAATCGACACTGGCAAAGCAATACTTAGGAAAACTTGAGTATAAAGTAACAAGTCTTCAACAGCCGTTTCGCTACCGCCATAAATAATGACACAGATAATGACTGGCACAATTGCTAACAAACGAGTTAACACTCGTCGTGCCCACAACGGCATTTTTAAATGGATAAAGCCTTCCATTACAATTTGTCCTGACAGCGTACCTGTAATCGTTGAATTTTGACCCGAAGCCAGTAAAGCAATTGCAAAAAGAATACTTAACACTGGGCTAGCAATATTACCAACAATATCTGGATTTTTCAGAGCATCAAATAAATCAACGAATTTACCTAATTCACTGTTGGTTCCATAAAATAATGCTCCTCCTAAAATTAACAACAAACAATTTACGACAAAAGCGACAGTTAATTGAATATTTGAATCCCAAGTAGTGAAACGAATTGCTTTGGCTTTCTCAGCATCATCGTTACGATCAAATTTCCGAGCTTGCGCAATGGAAGAATGCAAATATAAGTTATGAGGCATGACTGTCGCTCCAACGATTCCCAAGGCTAAAAATAACATGGATTTATCTGTCGCTATTTTTGTGTCTGGAATAAAACCTCGTAATACTTCACCAACATTTGGATCTGCTAATGCCACTTCATAAGCAAAAACAAAAAAGATAACTGCAATTAAACAAGAAACAATTGCTTCGATTTTGCGAAAGCCTAACTTTGTCAGTAGCAAAAGTAATAAAACATCAAACGTTGTTATCAACACACCAATTAATAATGGAAAACCAAATAATAATTGCAAAGCAACGGCACCACCAATTACCTCAGCGATATCTGTTGCCATTATGGCTAACTCCGTCACCACCCACAAGGCAACGCCCGTTCGTTTACTTGTATGCTCTCTAGTCGCTTGAGCTAAATCCATTCCTGTCACGATTCCTAAGCGTGCAGCCATACTTTGTAGTAACATGGCAACTAAACTAGAAAGTAAAATCACACTAAGTAACGTGTACTTATATTCCGCTCCGCCAGCAATTGACGTAATCCAATTTCCTGGATCCATATAACCAACAGCCACTAAAGCGCCAGGTCCGCTATAGGCTAACAAAGTTCGCCAAAAGCTTGCGTTTTTAGGTACCTCGACGGTATTATTTATCTCTTCTAAACTAGGTCCATTTGCATAATTAAGCATTTTTTCCGTTTTCTTTTCTTTCATCCAACATCCCTCAATCTATCTTGTTCACACATTTCATTTTTAGGTACACCTAAAACTAGTTAACATAATTATAGTCTTCTTATTCTTCGTTGTAAACTGTTACATTCTAATTTTTTAAGCACTTTCGCTATAAATCGTTTTGTTTTTACCAAAAAATCCCTTACACTTATTTTATCATAGATCGGAGGTTATGAGGATGAAGTTAGATATGGTCGGTATTATCGTCAACGATATGACACAAGCACTCTCTTTTTACCAAACGCTAGGTTTTAACGTGCTGGGAGAAGCTTCGCCCGATTACACAGAATTACAAAACAATGGCGTCAGAATTTCTTTAAATTCACTACAAATGATTACTGGTGTCTATGGGTTTGCGCCTAGCCAACAAGGCGATAAAATTGAACTTGCTTTTCTTTGTGAAACGGCCGCAGAAGTTGATAACACCGTAAAAAAAATGAGCCAAGCTGGTTACATTGTTTTTAAAGAACCTTGGAATGCACCTTGGGGCCAACGATACGCAATTATTAAAGACGTGGATGCAAATTTAATTTCACTCTTTGCCCCTCTATAATATTACTAAAAGATGCGCCACTTTCGTTTCTTTTACTCTCTTTCGAAAGATCAGTGCAGAATGGGTCTTAAGTAGGATGTCTTTTCTGTCTCTTTTTTTGTATAATAAACTTATCAAATGATGTGTATCTTACAACTTTGTTCGTTTGCAGAAAGAACAAACGATGTTTTTTATTGATAAAAAGTTATATACTAAAAGTACGATGAGTATAACTAAAGGAGATGAGAAATGTGAGTGTTACCCTATCTAGAAAAATTGTTAATATTATTTCCATTTTGGGCATTGTTGCAACCATAATTGCAACCATCTATTTTATCCGATTAGGTGTCTTCAAGGACATCAATGCACTAAGAGGACTAGTAGGGCAATCTGTCATTCTCGGTCCGATTATTTTCATGTTAATTCAGATTATTCAAGTGGTTATTCCGATTATTCCTGGTGGTGTTAGCTGTGCTGCAGGGGTCTTGATTTTCGGGCCAACAATGGGCTTCGTCTATAATTACGTTGGTATTGCACTTGGCTCTATTATCATTTTCTTATTAGGTCGTAATTATGGGAAACCATTCATTATGAGCCTTGTCAGTGATAAAACATATAACAAGTATATCGGTTGGTTAGACAATGAAAAACGTTTTGAACGATTGTTTGCTTTAGCAATTTTCTTCCCGATTGCACCGGATGATGCGCTTTGTTTAATGGCCGGTTTAACAAAAATGTCTGTGAAAAAATTTACTCTGATTATTTTATTAGCAAAACCTGCTTCTATCTATTTATATAGTCTTGCGTTAATTTATGGCGGTACATTTTTAACTAGCTTACTGGGAATGTAAAATAAATAAAAAAGCGAACGGACTAAATCAAAACTCTGCCTGTGTCAGTTTGATTTAGTCCTTTTATTATGGAATTTTGGTAGAAACTGGGGGACTTTTGATGTTTAGTTATTTTAAAAATAGTATTGTGAATACGCTAGATTTTCTTAAAGGAACAACGGCGTATTTTCGCGACGTGCTCTTGATGCACGGATTTATGTTATTCGTTCTATTGCCTTTATTGACAAGTTTGTCCAAATTGGTACTCAAAGAAGGTGGGATTGATTATATTTCCTACGATAACTTAGGGGCAATTGCTACGCAACATCCCTATGTCCTTTTGACTTTTCTACTAATTGGGCTGTTAATTTTACTGGCGCTCTTTTTTGAATTTACCTTTTTATTGCTTAGTGTTTATTTTATTAAGAAAAAGCAACCAATTACTCTAACGCAATTATTGCACGGCACCTTGCTTCAGATCAAAAAAGTTCGAGGAATTACCTTTCTGTTTTTCCTGGCATATTTCTTTTTGATTTTACCATTAAGTGGGTTAACCTTCCGCTCTTATTTATTAACAAGAGTTAAGATTCCAGCCTTTATCTTAGATTTTATTTTTGCAAATCGCGTCATTATTATTATTGGTTTCGTATTGTTAGAACTGATTATCTTATATTTAGCGATTCGACTTGCTTTTGCCCTTCCAGAGTTGATTTTACGTGATGTTGGTTTTCGTGAGTCTTTAAAACGTAGTTGGCAAATTACAAAGCGACGCTTTTTCCAGATTTTAGGGCAATTTATTATCATTGGAGGAACTGTTTTAGGGATTTTTACGGCTGGCTATTTCTTGATATTTTTAGGTCAAACCGCAGTCGAAACGTTTAAACCTGAGTGGTCTTTACCTAGCGCTGTCATCGCTATGACACTCCTTCAGGTTATGATGCTCTTAAACTTGGTGTTGTCTAGTGTTGCTATTTTTTACATTATTGTTGATGATATGGAGGATGAAGGGATTTTGCCTGACACGCCAGAATGGTTCACCCCGAAATCAGAGGTTCGGGTAGAATGGACCACCTTCAGAGTCGTTCTTTTTTGTTTGATTGCAATCATCTTCGGAATTGGTGTAGGCACCTATAATACGAATTACCTAAGTCATACACCTGACCGAAAACCGGTTACCATCTCCCATCGTGGTGTCAATGGTAACAATGGCGTTCAAAACACCTTGGACTCTTTAATCGAGACCAATAAGGCAAAACCTGATTATGTTGAAATGGATATTCAAGAAACCAAAGACCATCAATTTATTGTCATGCACGATTTTAATTTACGGGCGTTAACGGGTGTTAATAAACGACCAAATCAATTAACACTTAAAGAATTAACGAACATGAATGTCACAGAAAATGGTCAAACTGCTAAAATGGTTTCTTTTGATGATTATTTAGCCAAAGCCAATCAATTAAAACAACGTTTATTAATTGAAATCAAAACCACGCCTCAGGATAGCCCTGATTTAGTACAGCGCTTTGTCAAACAATACCGTGAAAATATTTTAGAAAACGGCCATATCCTTCATACCTTAACCTATGATACGGCGATGGCCTTAAAGAAAGAAGAACCACGCTTTTATGTAGGCTACGTTATTCCTTTCAACATTGTGGGACCGCCTAAAATGCCAGTTGACTTTTTTACTATGGAATACAGTACAATGAATCGTAACTTTGTAAATGCCGCTCATCATGATGGGAAAAAGGTTTATGCTTGGACAGCAAATGATGAAGATGTTATGACGCGAATGATTTTTTATGGCGTCGATGGTATCATTACCGATCAGCTCAGTCTACTGAATGAAACAATGAAAACCGATTTAGAAAACCCAACATACTCCGATAAACTGTTGAATTTCGCTATTGGAATGGGTTAAAAAAAAGAGCGTGGGACAAAAATCACTTTGGATTTTTGCTCCACGCTCAAAAACTGATAAACGGCGGGAACAGAAGCAACTCCTTCGGAAATAAGCCGGAATTATCCAAAAATTAAAGAACAATTTTCGGAAATTCCTTCTTATTTCTCGGAGTTAAACGCTTCTGTCCCGACCTCTTTTACGTTCATGTTAGTTGTTTTTACCAAAAATTCTTAAGAAAGCTAAGAATAAGTTGATGAAGTCAAGGTATAATTGTAATGCGAAGAAAACGGCCATCCCAGTACCTGCTTGATCACCTGTTTGCGCATAGACTTGGCGTATACGTTGGTTATCATAAGCAGTAATCCCTGAGAAAATTAGGACCATTAAAATGGAAATAAAGAATTCTACAGCACTACTGTGTAAAAGGAACATATTTAGCAACATCGCAATGATAATTCCGATTAAGGCACTATAAGCGGCATGACCAACTGCTGATAGGTCTTTCTTCGTAAAGACACCTACTAATGACATCGCGCCAAAGGTAGCTGCTGCACTTAAAAATGCGCCGGCCACTGTTCCACCAGTATACATTAATAACGTCACGGATAAAGTGACACCATTTAATAATGCATACGCAACAAATCCTGCAATCGCAATGGTTGGATTCTTCTGTGCTTTTGCGCCTAGATATAAAACTAAGCCAATTTCAACAAGCCAAATCATCCAAAAAGCTAAGCTTGATTGGAATAAAGTAGCTAGAACAGGTAAAAAGACAGTTGTCATTGCATAAGCCATGATTGCGCTAATACCAATTCCTAACGCTAAAAATCCGTAAATTTTGGCATAAAATTTATTCAAACCTGTGCCAGTTTGGATATACTCTTGATTATTCATAAGTTAAAGTCCCTTCTTTCTCTGTTAGTTCATCAATCGTCACTTGGGGTGGTTGAACCATCACCACTGCATCTAACACGCGATTTTCTTGCTCATTAACAGCCTCAACTGAAATGGTAATCACATCTTTCATTTTGTCGACTTTGATTACTTCTAATTGGAAAGTCAATGTTTCGTAATGAAAAACGGGTTCCACAAAGTTCACAGAGAAATTCACAACATGTGAACCTGGTCCTGGTAAATGTTTTGAAATCGCACTAGTGATAATTCCCATCAGCATAATTGATGGTACGATTGGTTTTTCATATTCTGTTTTTTGGGCATAATCATGTTGGATATATAAAGGATTCGCATCATTGGTCAAGCCCAAGTAAAGTAATAAGTCCTTGTCTTCAATTGACTCTGTCAAGGACAACGAATCTCCCTCTTCGATATCTTCGATGGTTTTGCCTAATTTTCTCGGTTTTCCGATATTCAAATTAGTACACCTCCATTATTGATAAGATAATTGTACCAAAATGTACTTAAAAGGCAAGCTAAAAAGTAGTCTTTAAAGGATGTTTAAACAAAACCAACTTATCTGCCATGCTAGATTTTAAAAACAAACAACGGAACAGGAGCAGCTTCTTATTTTTTGAAGCCAGATACCCCTGTCCCGATTTTGTTTATGTTCTCTTATAAAACGTTTCTAGTTGTGTTACTTAGTAATGTTTCGTAGGCTTGTTCAAATTTCTGAACGTCGCCAGCACCCATAAAGACCACCACTGCATTTTCAAAATCTAGTAAAGGCGACACATTATCTTCGGTAATTACTTGTCCACCTTTTTGAATTTTTTCACCTAAATCTTCAATGCGTACCTCGCCTTGTGTTTCACGCGCAGAGCCAAAAATATTACATAAGAATACTTCATCTGCCAAATCCAGTGCTTCAGCAAATTCATCCATTAAGGCAATTGTTCGTGTAAATGTATGTGGCTGGAAGACAGCAATAATTTCTTTGTCAGGATATTTTTGGCGGGCGCCATCAATCGTTGCTTTAATTTCAGCTGGATGGTGCGCATAATCATCAACAATAATCATGTCACTGACTTTTTTCTCGCTAAAACGACGTTTCACACCTTTAAAACTTAGCATTTCTTCTGCGACTTTTTGCATATCAAGTTTTTCAAAATAAGCCACAGCAATCACACCTAGCGCATTCATGATATTGTGATGGCCAAATGCTGGTAAGACAAAATGACCTACAAAATCAGCCTTGTGATAAACATCAAAAGATGAGCCTTCCGTTGTTCGTTGAATATTTCGGGCTTGGATATCATCCTCTTCGCTGACGCCATAATAATAAACTGGCACTTCTGATTCTAACTGGCGAAGATACTTATCATCACCATAAGCAAAAATTCCTTTTTTGACTTGATGAGCCATTGTTTGGAACGCTGAAAAAACGTCCTCAATGCTCTTGTAGTAATCTGGATGATCAAAATCGATATTCGTCATAATCGCATAATCTGGTGAATAAGCCAAGAAATGACGGCGATATTCACACGCTTCAAATGCAAAGAAATCAGCATCTGGTTCGCCGTGGCCAGTGCCATCCCCTATTAAATAACTAGTTGGATTGATACCACTTAATACATGTGCTAGCAAACCAGTCGTACTTGTTTTCCCATGTGACCCTGTTACAGCAATGCTTGTGTACGGTTCGATAAAACGAGCAATGAAATCGTGGTAACGAATTACTTCTGCGCCTAATTCGATGGCGCGGGCGATTTCCTCATGGGTATCTGGAAAAGCATTTCCAGCAATAACAATCATGTCTTTATCAATATTATCTGCATTAAACGGTAAAATAGGGACACCTGATTTTTCAAGATCCCGTTGTGTAAAGAAATACTCTTCTACATCTGATCCTTGAACGTTGTAGCCTTTTTGGTGTAAGACCAACGCTAATGAGCTCATGCCAGAACCTTTAATTCCGACAAAATGGTATAATTTGTTCTCTTGATTTCCCATTATAATCCTCTTCTCTGTCACTATATAAAACATACCTTTTTTAAAAAATTTTCAATCATACGAGATTCATTATCGTATAAAACAAAAAAATAATCAACTATTAAAACAGAATAAAAAACTTACATGTTTCAAATCCACATGCAAGTTTCATCTCTTAACTAAAATATTTACTGTTTTCTAATACAGAACTTGAATCTTCTAGCATCCCACTTAATGGTTTATCCAAGATGCCCTTTTTCTTCTCTTCTGTCACAGGTGCTTCCGGCTCCACTTGAGCATTCGCTTTAGCTAATTTTTTCCCATAAGCAGTTTGACTTTTAGCATTTTTCTTTGCGGCATTCAAACGGGAACGCGAACGTAAATCCAACGCATCTTCGCCAAAACGTTCTAAGTCTGGTTTGATTTGTTGATATTGTCGTCTAGTTAAAGGAATCTCAGGTTCTGAGGTTGGAATATTAAACTTCCGCACCGTTGGATCTTCTTCCGTATCTTTCACTTGAAAAGCCGTTGGTTCATCATCAAGAATGACATATGAACGCCGATCTTTTTTCATTGCTTTTAGCAACTCTTCTTCAGTAAAACTAGGTTCCTGTTCCTCAGGAATCACAGAAGCCGGGATATATTTAGGAACAAAATAAGAAGGTGTCGTTTTCTGCACTAATGGTGATGCGGCAGGTCTACTTGGTTTCGCTACGACTTCTTTTTTTTTATACGTTTGTGTCCAGCCATTTCCTTTTGGCGTCCCAAAAAGGCTATTATTTTTTTTCGTTGCTTGTTTATTTTTCGTTGCTTTACTAGCATGTTTTGTGTAGTCTGGCAAATTAGAACGATGACGTGCTAATTGCTCTTGTTGTGCTGCCGTTAATTGTTGTGTTTGTTTATTTGTAGTTGATTGATTCGTTGTTGGTTGTTGGACGGATGGTGTGCTTTGTCTAGTATCTTCGGCAGATGTTGCAGTTCTTCTGCTACCAGACATTGCTTTACCAATCAGATCATCTTGAAATAAGTTACGTTCATTATCTGTTGGTAATTTTACGCCCTGTTCATCATCATACGCTGGAAAACGGAAATGTTTTCTCTTCACTTGAGCATTATCCATTGCGGTCATTCCTTTTATTTTTCTTTCTCATTAGTTTAACACATTCTCAATGAATACTAAAGAACTTGCCTGAATTTTTAAGAGAACAAAAAAAGAAACCTCCGTTTAAAAAGGTTTCTTTTTTGTTTATTTATCTAGTTGTAATTTGGCAAAGTCCGCTTTGACTTGAATGAATGACTGAAACAATTGTAAAAACTGAAAGAGTCGCGCCCGATTTTCAAATTCACTTCTTGTTTGCGGTAATGGTTTTGTGCGATAGGTTTCATAAACGGTCTTAATTCGATTCATAATTTCTTGTCCATCATTATTCTCTGCAAATGTTTCTGCCGTATATTCCAACAATTGTTGAATATAGCGAACTTGTTGCGCATCAACAGTAATATCTTCTAATAATTCCAACATGTTTTTTAGAATATTACTTTGCATTTTTCTCATCGCAAAGTACTCTAAATAGTACGTATTGGTAGACAGCAATTGATTCTCGGCATGATTTTTGGCCCACGTCTCGCCTGTGCGAATAAAGGTTTTTAAATCTGCACAATGCATGACCAAATTTCGCTCTCCTGCAGCGTTGTTTAAATGTAGCGCCATTTCCCTTAAAATTTTACGAAACATTGTTTCAATGACTTCTTGGTCTTCTCTTAAACGTTTTTCTGTATCAGGCATATAGGAATTAGCTAATAACGCTAGTCCCACACCAATACTCATTAATAAAAACTCATTTCCAATAATCGCCCAAGAAAGATTTTTTTCGACTAAATAATGAGTTACCAAAACGGAACTCACAACAATCCCATCAGATAATTGAAAATACACAGCTGCTGGAATAAATAATAACAAAAAAATACCAAAAGCAATCGCTGTAAAACCCAAAAAAGTAAAACAAATATACGCTAAAATAGTTGCTAAAGCTAAGGATAACAAACGATAAATTCCTGTCATGACAGATGTTTTTTTCGTGCTAGTAACACTTAAGACCGAAATAATCCCTGCCGAAGGGGCATAAAGTAATCCCAGTTTTTCCGCAATAATCATTGCTAATGCAGCGCTAATGGCTGTCTTGACTGTTCGTAAACCAATTTTCATGCATACTCCCCTTAAAAAATAATAATTCTTCACTTTTCTCTAGTAATTTTACCTCTATTTCGGTTATCATTAAAGAGAAAAGTTATTTAGGAGCGAATATTTATGATAGTGGGTCGATTTCGTTTAGGCATGCGAACGTTAAAAACAGCAATTGCTGTCATGCTGTGTATTCTTTTATTTCAATTTTCCCATCGTGGCTCACCTATGATTGCCTGTTTAGCAGCTGTTTTTTCGCTAAGACAAGATTTAAATACCAGTTTGTCTTTTGGAAAATCGCGCATTATTGGAAACACATTGGGTGGCTTTTTAGCTTTGCTTTATGTATTAGCACAAGATTATTTTCCTAATCAACACTTAGTAGAATTACTGCTACTACCACTTTTAGTCATTATCGTCATCGTTGTTTCTGATGGGATTAATAACAATGCTGGGATCATTTCTGCAACTGCGACACTTTTAATGATTTCTTTAAGTATTCCGCAAAGCGATTCCTTTCAATATGCAATGGAACGTGTGTTGGATACATTCATTGGGACCTTTATAGCGATTGGTTTAAACGTCTTTTTACAACCTAAGCCAGCAGAAGAAGCCCATGAAATTTCTGAAGATTTAGCTGAATTAGAAAAGAAAGAAAAAGAACTAGAAACTTTACGCCAACAAGTTCAAGCGCGGATTGCTGCAGAAGAAAACACTGATGACAAGGCAAATAAATAAAGAAACAGCCGATTGAAGAGAATAACAATCGGCTGTTTCTTTATAGTTCCCAATTCGTTTTTGCTTGAAAGTTGGCGGCTGCGCCAATCAAGTTGGCATCATTTTGATAATGGCAGGTCACGATTTCTGGAACAAAATCTTTTAATTCAAAGGTCTGTAAATGCGTTAGCATCCGGCGATTAATCTCTGCTAATAAGCCTTCTTTAGCAGAAACACCGCCTCCGAGTACAATCATTTCAGGATCATAAGAAAACTGTAAGCCGAATAATCCTTGTGTTAAATAATCATAAAAATTATTGACTTCTTCGCGAGCAATCTCATCCCCTCGTTGTGCCAGTTCAAAAACTTCTTCTCCTGTCACCGCCTGTTTTTCGACTCCAATTCGTTCACAATAGCGCTGAGCCATTTTGACAGCTGTGCCAATTTCACTGAATGTTTGGCCATTACTTAAAAAGTTCAGTCCAAACTCGCCTCCATATAAATGAGCGCCTTTGTACAATTCACCATTGCGAAAAATTGCTCCGCCAATTCCTGTCCCAATAACGACAAAAAGCACTTCTTTTTTCCCTTTCGCCGCGCCTTCATATATCTCAGCTAAACCAGCACAATTCGCATCATTTTCGATAGTCACTGGTAAGCCAAACAACGCTTCTAATTCTTCATAAATGTTAAAATGATGAATATATGGAATGGCGGAAATCCCTAAAATCTGTTGACTTTTTTCGTCAACTACTCCAGGTGAACTAAAAGCAACACCACTAATCGACTCATTTCTTTTGTCTGCATAAACCGAATATAAATGCGCTTTCATTTCTTCCCAAGAGCCAGGTGTTGGAAAGCTCCCTTGATTTGTTAATTCTTTGCCTGTCCAAACGCCGTATTTCACGGAAGAACCGCCAAGATCAAATGCTAAAATTGCCATATTTATCCATCCTTTTCTACTTCTGTTTTCTTATTTCTTCGATACGTATACGGTCCATGATAGGTCTCATCAGGATTTTTCGTCAAGCGAAATTTCAACGGAACATAGTCAATGCCGCCTTTAACAAAAGGATGACATCGTAAAATCCGTGCTACCCCCATCGTTGTTCCTTTGACACTTCCATGTGTATGAATTGCATCAATCATATATTGTGAACACGTTGGGTAATAGCGACAACGTGCAGGCAATCCTGGAGAAATAAATCGTTGATAAAAACGAACACCGCCGATTAACGGATTTTTCATAAAGTGCCTTCTTTCTAACTAATTCTTACTAAAGAATAGCTTGTTTTTTCATGTTTGGCAAGTCTTAGTTACGAGAAATTACACCAGGTGCACCTATGACGAATTCTTACATTTCTGTTGCTATCCAAATGAAAAAAAACGTGCTACACTATAAAAAAAGGAATGGAGGCTTAGTAAATGGGATTAAAATTTGAACGTTCCAATGACTTAGATAAACTCTTCGATTCTTTCGCCGTTGATCCATTAAAGAAAGAAGTACCTCTTGAAGAACTGGCAAAACAACGACAAGAAGTAAAAAAAGAAGAAGCAAAAAAACAAGCAAAAGAGTAATTTTGCTTGTTTTTTTCTATAGAAATTTTTCAATTGCTGTCCAAGCTGCTTCTTTTCCTTCTTTTGTTTCAGAAGAGAAAATAATAAAGTCATCTTGTTTATCAAAATTCAAGGCTTTTTTGATGACACTCTCGTGTTTGTTCCATTTGCCCCGCGGAATTTTGTCTGCCTTAGTTGCCACAATAATAACTGGCAAATCATAGTATTTCAAAAATTCATACATTTGGATATCATCTTGGGTCGGCGGATGACGTAAATCAATTAAAGAAACGACTGCACGTAATTGCTCACGTTGCGTGATATACGTTTCAATCATTTTTCCCCACTTCGCACGTTCTGTTTTAGAAACTTTGGCATAACCATAGCCAGGAACATCCACAAAGTGTAAGGCATCCTCAATTAAATAAAAGTTTAGCGTTTGCGTTTTACCAGGTTTACCTGAAGTTCTTGCTAAATTTTTACGATTAATCAAGGTATTAATAAAAGATGATTTCCCAACGTTCGAGCGTCCAGCTAAAGCAATCTCCGGTAACTGAGATTCAGGATATTGTTTAGGGGATACCGCACTAATCACGATTTCTGCATTATGTACGTTCATTGTTTTCCTCCGTTCTTCTGTTCAGTCTTTCATTCAAAAGCTTAACAAAAACAGCTCTTTCGGAGATCCGCCGAAAGAGCTGTTTTCAGCTTCAATCTTATACAGCTTCTTTATCTTTTTTGTTATAAATAATTGTTGGTTTACCGGTACCTTCAGCGGCCATTTTAGTAATGATAACTTTTTCAATGCTTTCATCTGAAGGAACATCAAACATTACGTCCATCATAATTTCTTCAATGATTGAACGAAGTCCCCGTGCGCCAGTATTACGTTCAATGGCTTTGGCTGCGATGGCTTTTAATGCTTCTGGTTCAAATTCTAATTTAGTGTCATCAAGAGACAATAATTTTTGATATTGTTTCACCAAGGCATTCTTCGGTTCTGTTAAAATTCGAACTAAATCATCATTCGTTAATTTATCAAGCGCAGCCATTACAGGTAAGCGTCCAATAAATTCTGGAATTAAACCAAATTTCAATAAATCTTCTGGAATAATATGTTGCATGATGCTTTCTTCTTCATTTAAAGCAGAATTAGTTTTACCAAAACCAATAGTTTTTTCGCCTAAGCGGTTTTTAACAATGGTTTCAATTCCATCAAATGCTCCACCAACGATGAAGAGAACATTCGTTGTGTCAATTTGGATAAATTCTTGATGTGGATGTTTGCGGCCCCCTTGTGGTGGTACACTTGCAACTGTTCCTTCAAGAATTTTTAGTAAGGCTTGTTGAACACCCTCACCTGAAACATCTCGAGTAATCGAAACATTTTCACTCTTACGGGCAATTTTATCAATCTCATCAATATAGATAATGCCCTTTTCCGCACGTTCAACATTATAGTCAGCAGATTGTAGTAATTTTAAAAGGATGTTTTCAACATCTTCCCCTACATAACCTGCTTCTGTTAAACTGGTCGCATCAGCGATTGCAAAAGGTACATTTAATGTTTTTGCTAACGTTTGAGCCAAGAAAGTTTTACCTGAACCTGTTGGTCCAATTAAACAAATATTACTTTTTTGCAATTCAACGTCATCTTGAGTTGCAGCTGTTTCTGATTGATTCACACGTTTATAGTGATTGTAAACAGCAACAGAAAGTGTGCGTTTTGCACGTTCTTGTCCAATAACATATTCATTTAAAACATTTAAAATTTCTTGGGGTTTTGGCACATCCGTTAATTCTCGGACTGCTTCATCATAAAATTCTTCATCAATAATCTCTTTACATAGATCAATACATTCATTACAAATATAGACACCCGGACCAGCAACAATTTTTTTTACTTCTTCTTGTGTTTTCCCACAAAATGAACAACGAACGGTCCCGTTATTATCCGTATTGTCGTACATGTTCGTCACCCCTCTAAAAATCAAAAAATGACTGTCATCACAGTCTCTCATCATAATAGCACAAACCACTTTAAAATGCGAACATCTCAGATAGAAAGTTTTATTGTTCTTAGACTTCTTATGGTATACTACATTATATAAAAGCACTTTCATAAAAAGTGATTGTGTTGAAACAAATTGGAGGAATTGTGATGTTAGAACAAATTTTACTAGGTACCTATACTCGAAGAGCCAGCCAAGGCATTTATAAAATTGCATTAGATACGACACAAGGTCGTTTAACAGAAGCGACACTTTTGTTAGAAGAAACGAGTCCTACCTATCTTGCTCTGAGTCAAAAGGGCGAACTTTTTAGCGTCACTAATGTTGACGGTGAAGGTGGCACTGCCGCTTATCAACCAGAAATGGACCATTTTAACTTATTGAATAAAGTAACTGAGGAAGGTGCGCCGCCATGTTATGTAGCTGTTGACGAAAACCGACAACTTGTCTATGCAGCAAATTATCACCAAGGTATCGTTCACGTGTATCGTATCTTAGAAGATGGTTCTTTGGAAGATGCTGACAAAGTGATTCATACAGAGCCAACTGGTCCTCATGAAAACCAAAACAATGCCCATGTTCATTACACAGATTTGACACCTGATCAACGCTTAGTCGTCTGTGATCTAGGAACCGATCGTGTGTATACGTATAATGTTAGCTTAGATGGAAAGCTTTCTGAGATTGCTCAATTCGTGACTGAGCCAGGGACTGGTCCACGTCATTTAGTGTTCCACCCAACAAAATCATTGGCTTATTTATTTGGTGAATTAGATAGCACTGTTTCAGTTCTTTCATATGATGAAACAGATGGTTCTTTCACTGAATTACAAAAAGTTTCTACTTTACCTGCTGATTATGATGCGTTTAATGGTGGTGCTGCGATTCGTATTTCTTCTGATGGCCGTTTCCTTTATGCTTCAAACCGTGGCCATAACTCAATTGCTGTCTATGCTGTTTCAGAAAATGGCGAAGCGATTGAACGAATTCAATTAATTTCAACAGAAGGCGATATTCCGAGAGATTTTGATTTAGATCCTTCTGAAGATTTCATCGTTGTCGCTAATCAAGACTCTGATAACTTAACACTTTATCGTCGGAACCAAGAAACAGGCTTATTAGAAATGATTCAAAAAGATGTTGCTGTTCCCGAATGTGTTTGTGTTTTATTTGTATAATTAAGTTGACTATTTCCTTGGAAAATAACAGGAGTCAGATGCTAATTAATGTTTGCATCTGACTCCTGTTTTCTTATTTTAAACGATGGATTAGTTCTCCAATTCTTTAACGTATAAATAAAAAGAGCCAAAGTCTAAGCGATTCATTTGTAAAGATTCATGAATTTTTGTGAACCCTTTACTTTCGAAAAATCGAATCATTCTATGGTTTGTATGATTAGTTTGAGCATACATTTTACGTCTTCCTTCCCAGACTGCTCGTTTCTCCAATTCATGGAACAACAAACTGCCATAACCCTTGGCAATATAATTAGGCGAAGTTGCAAAGCGCTTTAACCAAACAAAGTCTTGTTCCTGCTCCATACATAACGTTGCCATTGAAAAAATCATTTCTTCGTGCACTAGCAAATATAATCGTTTTTTTGTAATGTCTTCTTGGATATCTCCTTGAGAAGGATAGTCCTTTGTCCACTGTGTAATGCCCACAACATCCATATATGCCTTTACTTCTGTTAAAAATTGAAGAATCATCGGTAACTCTTTCTCATCAGCCACTCTAATTTTCATTGTTTATTCTCTTAATAAGGTAACAATAGAATCGATAAGACAATCACACTAATAATGCCAATGATGGTCGGTACACTCGTCCGTTTTAAAATTCTGATGGGACTAACTCCTACTGTTGATGCGACAATCATGACAACTGCTGCTACAGGAGAAATCGTTCTAGTTAAATTCGCAATCATCTGCATTGGCAAGGAAATTAAAATACCATCAATCCCAGCTTTTTCAGCAATCCCAGGAATTAGTTCGATAACCGCATAAAACATTGCCAGTCCACCACCGCTTAAAATTCCAAAAAGGGTCGTTGCACCGCTGAAAATTAAGGTCGTGACAATTCCTGCTGAACTTGATGCTTCGACAGATGCCATAATACTATCAATAATTCCTAACGTTTGAATCGCAGACGTGAACAATGAACCGCCTACGACAAGCATCACAACTTGACTAAACCCTTGCCCCATTCCTTTAAACATCTCGACAGCCGTATCTTGAACCTTTTTAAAAGATTTCAAGCGAAGCGTCTCAACCAATACAGCAATGAAGAAAGAAATAAATGTAAGAACAAAAATATCCATCGTTATTCCTTTAATAAACATTCCTGCGATTCCCACTCCAACAATTAATAATAGCGGTAATATTGGCAATATTGCATAAAATTTAGGAACATCAAATTCTTTTTGTTTGCTTAAGCCCTCTTCATTTAATGAAACATAGGCAGCCTCACCTTCTTTTTTATCGCAGTATTTTTGCCAGAAGTACTGTGCAACCGCAATGATTAATAACGATGGCAGCGAAATTTTGGCATTCCATACAACATAATTTAACACATCATAACCAAGGGTATTTGCGGCGATTACGTTATCCGCGCCTAAAGGTGTTGGCATGATAGTTGCCGTCATTGCAATCACACCTGCAGCAGTTAATGATGAAATCCCCATGCTGGCTAGCATCGGATATAATATAGACATTAAAATAATCGCTAAACTTGATGCACTAGGAACTACTAGTGACATTAAATTTCCAATTAAAAAGACCACAGGGACAAATAACGATTTACGTTTAATCTTCATTAATGGTTTCACCAAAAAGTTGACAGCCATCTGATTGGCCCCGATTGCATTCATATAGCCTGAATAACCAAAAAGAATCATAATTACAATTCCTGCTGAACTCACTTGTGCAATAATTGTATCTTTAAACTTCAAGAAAATATCAAATAATCCAAAACCGGTTCCTTCTCCTGCAGGATAAATGGGATGTCCTAACATCCATGCACATGCAAGTAGAACAAGCGCACCAATAATTAAGCTGAGTGCGGGATGATAATTTTTTACAATCAAATAGGCTACAACAACTAAAACGACCAATACCAATAAACTTTCAATCATACTTATCCTCCTTCAGTTAATTAACCGCTTTCATTTTTTCGACAACCCATTTTTGAAAAGCTTCAACATTTACATCTATACAGGCAACAGCATTCGTGTTTTTATGATACTTCATTTTTAAATCCGCAACAGTAGCTCCCGCAGCTGGACCTTCCAAAGCAACTTCAATGAACGTTTCAGTTGTCTCAAATAATTCTGGTGAAGTTAAATAGGCAATCGCACAGACATCATGCATTTTCAAACCTGTAGTTAGACTGCCGCCTCTATAATGACGGAAAAGACCATAAAACATTTCCCCAACTCTACCAAGCGCTCTGATGGCTGTTACTTCATGATTCGTTAACACAGCTTGACTTGTAACATCTAATCCTACCATTGTTAGCGGGACACCTGATTGGAAAACAATTTGTGCAGCATGTGGATCGACATACGTATTAAATTCGGCACTTGTATTTGTATTTCCCCTTGCTAATGAGCCACCCATCATGACGATTTCTGCAATATTCTCTTTGACTTCTGGATAGAGGGTCAGTAACAAAGCAATATTCGTTAATGCAGCAATTGGAACAATGGTCAAAGGAACATCACTAGACAGAATTTCTTTTCGCATAGCTTCCACTGCATGAATATCTAAACACGTAGAGATAGGTTGCGGAAACTCAAAGCCATCCATGCCAGTCTCCCCATGAATCTCAGCAGAATCTTCCAATTGAATAAGTAACGGACAATTACACCCCTTGGCTACAGGAACCTTTTTCCCAAAAAAATCGACAAGTTTCAAGGCATTATTTGTTGTTTTTTCTACATCTACATTCCCTGCAACCGTCGTTATTAAGCGAACTTCTAGGTTAGGATGATTCAGTGCAATCGCTAAAGCTACAGCATCATCAATTCCTGGGTCCGTATCAATAATGATCGGTCTTTTCTTTGTATCCATTTTTCTTCCTCCATTCACATTTAGGAAAAACATTTCCGGAAACGTTTTCTTAACTTGAGATTAACAGCGCTTTCATTAAAAATCAAGCAGAATTTCTAAATAATAAATAATTAGGCTTTTTCTTGACTTTCTGCTTTTAGAATGCTTACTATAAAAAAGAGTTCAGTGAAAGGACGAAAATGATGAATATTAAAGATATTGCAAAATTAGCTGGCGTTTCCGCTTCAACTGTATCCAAAATTATAAATAATAAAGATCAAACTATTAGTAAAGAAACCCGTGAGCGTGTCTTAAAAATCGTTCGAGATTACAACTACACACCTTACTCAGCAAATCTCGTCACAAATAGTACTACAAAAACCTTCGTGTTATTATTAAATAGCCATGAAACTTTTGAGGCTTGGGTTACGAGCTTTATTGATAAAGCTCAAGAAAATGGCTATAACTGCTTGATTTTAAATAGTCACGGTAGTTTAGAACAAGAACTGAAAAATATTACCTCGCCAACTTTAAAACAAGCCAGTGGCATTATTTGGGACCCAATCAATGAAAACAGTAAACAATACGCGAAATTTATAGAAGAATTAACGATTCCTTACTATTTCGTCAATCACTCAACTAACGAATTACCTTCTCTAGCGGGGCTTTATGAAGAAGCTAGTTATGTTTTAACCCAAGAATTATTACAGAATAACCATAAAAAAATTAGTTATTTCGTCACTAACCCAAAATATAAAGAAGCAATTATTGCAGGCTATAAAAAAGCCTTATTTGATGTCAATTTACCCTTTAGTAAAGAAAATATTTTAACTACTATCCCTGCTGATTTCAGTAATCAGCTTATCACAGATGGGATTACGGGTATCCTTACTGATGACTATACCCAGGCTGTTTTTTTGGAACAGCTTTTAAAGCAGAGCGGTTTGCGAACCCCCGATAATTACTCTTTACTCGCAATTAAGCGAAAAATTGATCGTTCATTTTTACCTGATCATATTTCTTCCGTCTTATTAGATACAGAGACGTTTGGCAGCCAGTTAGCCTTATCATTGCTTAACAAACGCAAAGAAAAAACAGCCTTGATTAATGAGGCTGAAAAATTGGTGCTAGATCACAAAAATACATTAGGCATGTCTAGTGTTAATCCACATAGCAAAATGATTGTAGTGGGTAGTTTAAACGTTGATAATTATCTGTATTCAACAAATTTACCACATAACGGCAAAACAAATTTTCTGTCTAGCTATGCTAAATTCCCCGGCGGAAAAGGATTAAATCAAGCTGTTGGCTTAACCAAACTGGGGCATCAGGCCACCTTAATTGGTTGTTTAGGCTCAGACACAGATGCGAATTACTTATATAAAGAATTAGAAAAATACCACGTTACGACAGATGGTATCACACGTATTCAAGATACTGAGACTGGTCAAGCTTATATTTATGTTGAGACAAGCGGCGACTCCATGATTTCAATCTTACCTGGTGCAAACACAGCGCTTACACCTAAAAAAATCGCACAGCAAAAACACCTATTTATGGATGCCAGTTTTTGTCTCATTCAAACAGAAATTCCTTTGTCTGCTGTAAAAAAGGCTTGTGAAATCGCCCAACATTCAGGGGTACCGATTATTTTAAAACCAGCTGCTATTCATCATATTCCAGTGAATATACTAGAAAAGGTTGATTTTTTCATTCCCAATGAAGATGAATTATTGGAACTTCAACCAGATACTGGTACATTAGAAGAGAAAGCGGCGTACTTCTTAGAAATGGGCGTAAAAAATGTCATTGTTACTTTAGGAAAAAAAGGCGTGTTATTAAAAACACACCAAGTGTGCCACTATTTTCCTGCAACAGAAAATATAGCTGTGGATAGCACTGGTGCCAGTGACAGCTTTATCAGCGCGCTCGCCTCCTATCTTTCGAAAGGTTATCCGACTGAAGCAGCCATTCAAATAGCAATTCAGGCTGCAGGATTTTCAGTTTCTAAAGAAGGGGTGATTGATTCTTTAGTTGATCACGTCACTTTGGAAAATTATTTGATAAAAAAAGAACCCGCTCTTTTTGCTCATCGTAACACCTGTGTCGACTGACACAGGTGTTTTCCTGCTGAATATCTTGTTATTTTCTCATAAACCAATGAGAATTGTTCTTTTTTATTACAATTTATTAGGCGAACTATTATAATAAAAGAGAAGTTATTACTAAGGAGTGAGTCTCATCAAAACACAAGATGCCATAAAAACATTTTTACTTTCAAAGAAAACACAAAAAAAATTGGCTGTCTTTTTATACTTAGCAAAACAAACGAACCTTGATTTATCTAGTGTTGCCCGAAAATTCGATCTTTCTACTAAAAATTTATCAATTTATCTTCGTGAAATTCAAGAAGACTTAGCAACCCTTCCTGAAAATACCTTAGAGATTCAGATCCATCACGGAAAAATTTCATTACATACGACTTCCAATGATTTTCTTTCCCACTATTTTTTATTATTTAATTATTACTGTGTCCATTCTACTGACTTCATTCTTTTTCAAGCAATTATCAAAAAAGAAAACAATTCTGTCTGGAAAGTGAGTCAAGAAACTAATTTTAGCTCATCTTACATTTACAAACGGTTAAATAACATTAATAAACTATTTGGTTTGTATGGAATTTCCGTCCATTTTTCCCCCTCCGCGAGTAAAGTGATTACAGGTTCTGAATTTCAAGTCCTATATGCTTTTCTTGATGTCTACTGGACCATCTTTTTAAATACCTTAGCCTTACCACGTTATACCTCTACTTATTTTGAAGATATACTGACGCAACATATTAAACCAGAAATTCTTGAACGCTTGGAACACGCTTCTCTACTAAAATTAAATTTACTTTTACACATCGCAAAATATCGCTTTCCATATACTTGTGAAGATGATCTCCAAAAAGAATTTGAAGAACATCCTTATTTAAGGCTTTTCTCAGACTCAAAACAAACTATTTTTTGTTCCCAATCAAATTTTTCAGAAGATCAACAGCGGGTTGTAGATATCATTGCACCCATTGCCATTGATAATTTTGATTCAGCAAAACGAGCCAAAGATTTACTGGTTGCTCTAAATGAAATTTCTTGCCCAGAATATTTCTACGTTGATTCTTTATTAACCAATTTTTGCGAAGTTTTTCAAATTCCAAAAATGCGTGAATTTGATCGTCATTACTTCTTACTTATTTTATTTAAAAATATTATCTATAACCAATTATTTATTTCGCAGCAACCAAATACCGCAATTCTAGATTTTTTAGTCAATAAAAATAGTACTTATCAAAAAGATTTACAGAAAAAAATTTATGCTTTTTATCGAAACTTTTCAGCGCATTCCCCTTATCAGTTAAGATTTAAGGATCAGGAGAACCCAATTTGGACATGTGAATTGTTGTTACGAATTTATAAGCACTATAGTCCCCGCAAAAAAATTAAAATTGGTGTTGCATATTCTCGCGATTTTTACATTGCTAGCTTTATTATGATGAAAATCAAGCAAGCATTTAGTGAGGATATTATTTTTGAACGAACCGATTTTTCTAGTTGTGATATTGTGATTACTGACTATCCCTTATTTGATTTACCAAAAGAAATAGACCGAATTTACATTTTAGAAGAAGAATTAACCCGAGAAGATTGGGAACTAATTTTCAGTAAAATAAGTATCGCCATTTTTGATTTGCAATATTAAAACAAACACCACAAGCGCTAACTTGTCTCACCAACCATAATGAAAACAAGCGACCTACAAACCACTTCTGCCAGTTTTAGTCTGACAGAAAATAGTTTGTAGGTCACTTGTATATTGCTGTTCTTTTCTACGTTACCTTCAAGACAATCTAGTAAGTGGGTACACGTCGTACTTCAGTCCTTAAAGTGCTACGGTTCCACCGCTAATCAGTTTTTAAGCCTGAGACAAAAATCCAAAGTGTTTTTTGTCTCAGGCTCTTACATTTTTTCAACAAAGATGTTACTAGGCACTACTTGAAGCTGAAAACTATTTTCTCTATCAAGATTCCTCATCAGTAGACTCAAATTTAAAACTTTTTTCTATAAAAGCAACTTCTTTTGCGTATGTTTTTACAAAAGAAGAATAGTCTTTGGGATCTTTGACCTTTTCCAATTGGTCAACAGAGACTTCTAATTCAAATCCCGTCCCATCTTTAAAGAGATAATATTTTGAGATGTCTGTATATCCTTGATTCCGTTTTAAAATATAGCCAGTTTGTACATCAGCAATTTTATCAATTGGGTATGCTTTGATAAACTCTTTACTTGTATCTAAATAATCAGAAAGACTGTTGACAAGATTGCCAGAAAGGTACATACCTGCCGATGTATAATAGTCTCTTTTTTCATAAAAACTGATATTGCCTAGATATTTTGTATCTGGATACTCCTCTGTAGAAGGTAAAATTAAAAAGTTCTTTCCGCCACTGGTTTCAATATCGGCATCGCCGATAATTTCTATTTGGTAGCCTTGATTAAATAAAAGTTTATTTTGTTCTATTGTGACTTTTAGTGGTTTTTCTAAATCAACAGGTCCAGTTGTGGTAAGTCCAGCTTCTTTTAAAGGATAAACATCTTCTGATGAAGCGGAGTAATCCCAATAATCATCTTTCTCCGCAAGATCAATATATACTATAAAGCCAATTGCTACAGCAATGCCTATCCAAATAATTTTTTTGTTCTTTTTTTGTTTTTTCTTTTTTTTCGTCTGTGGTTTTACCACTTTTTTATTGGGGTTAGGAAGTTGCTTTGCTGTGTCTGTTCTTGTGACAGGAAAAAACGACCATTTTGGCTTTTGAAAAAGCGCATCATATGTATCATAAAAATTCTTTTGTTTAGCCATTTTTTCTCTCCACTAATTTTTTTGATAAGGAAATTTCCTCAGATGCTTCGGAGACTAATTTTTCGTAATCATCTGTGATACTTTCCGACAACACTCGTATGGTACTTAAGATACCATTGGTTGCAAGTGTTATTTCTTCTGTTGACAATTTATCTTCTTTAATGCTTAAAAACCGTTCTGATGCTCGTAAAATCTCTGGTACCTTATGATATAAAAAATCACTAAAATGAGTAATTGCTTCAGGATACTTCACTAAGTGTTTAAAGATGCCTTTAGCGGAAGCAACACCCAGTTCTACTTGTTCAATTTTTTTTAAATTTCGTGACTTATTCGTTAGTTCGTTTAAATAAATAATTTGTTTTTTTAATTCGTCCATAATTCTTTGGTACATCTCTAGGTCACTGTCCGTTAGATGGTGCGTCGTTTGATATTTTTTCAGATTTTTTTTATAACGGAAATACGTACGACCATTTCTATAAATAACCCAACCGATGTACCCAGCGCCCACTAACAAAACCATTATCCCATTCAAATCATGTACTCCTTTTTAAATTAGTATATATTACTGAACACATTGTCCAGCTTAAAATTGACAAATAAGTATGAAATGTTACTCCCCCAATTACTTGTGCACTTTTATTGTATCATATAGGAAAATTGTTCTGTTCCGCATTTGGACAAATTGTCTAAATGTCTAAGGAAATCTTTTTTGGTTTAAATATGTAGCAAAAAACACTTGCAAGAATTGATTACTTCTCACAAGCGTTTTTTATTGTCTAAAACAACTATTTACATTTCATTTTATTAAATAGTGAATAAATAAATTACTGCAGCTAATGAAGCACCTAAGATAGGTCCCACAATTGGCACCCAAGAATAAGCCCAATCGGAATCACCTTTTGTTTTCACAGGAATAATTTGGTGCGCTAAACGAGGTCCTAAATCACGTGCAGGGTTAATTGCATAACCTGTAGGTCCGCCTAATGATAGACCTAGTCCTAAGACCAAAATCCCAACAAGCATTGGATTAATGCCAGCCGCTAAGTCATTTTGAGAAAAGGCTAGTAAGCCAAAAACCAAAACAAATGTGCCGATAATTTCTGTTAAAACATTGGCTGGATAGTTACGGACAGCTGGACCAGTGGCGAAGGTTCCTAAAATAGCACCTTTGTCTTCTGTAATGTTCCAATGGGGTAAATAAGCTAACCAGACAACTAAACCACCAATAAAACCGCCTAGGACTTGAGCTACGATATAAGGTAAAACCATGCCCCATTCAAAGTTTCCAGTAATTGCCATCGCAACTGTTACAGCAGGATTTAAATGCGCTGGACTCATATACCCAGACATGTAAACAGCTAATGTAACAGCAGCGCCCCAACCTAAAGCAATAACGACCCAACCAGAAGCAAAGGCTTTGCTTTTCTTCAAGTTAACTGCGGCACAGACGCCATCCCCTAGTAAAACTAAAATCATCGTTCCGAAAAATTCACCGAATAATTGTGTCATCATCGAAGTTCCCATTTTTTCTTCACCCTACTTTCAAATTTTTTAAATCTGATTCTTCAATTACTTTTTCTAATGTTTCAATGTGTCGTGCTCTTTCTTCCGCTGTCCATTGATAATGCTGTGCCATTTCTTCAATGACTCCCGCTTTCACTTGGTCCAAACGATCACGCATAAATAATAAGTGGTTGGTCCGTCGCAATAAAAAGTCGACGGGTGTTAAAGCCATTTCTTCTTCCATCGCATAGTTTAAAGAGACAGTTTCTGTTAAGGTTAAACCAGGAATTACTTTGGCATCATCAATCATTTCAAAAACAGTTGGTACGTTGGAGCCATATAAATGAGCTAAGTATAATGCATCCTTTTCACTTAACCCTTTAGACACGCCATGTTTTGCCAACGCTTCTAATTCTTCGTCTACCGTTGCAGGGTTCAATTTCCCGCCTGAAACTGGATAGTTTTTAGAATCAATTAAGGTGAATTCTTTCTGGTATTCTTCTGCTAAGATGGTTTGAATCATTTTCATCGCACCTTCTGCCATTTTACGATAATCTGTTAATTTCCCACCAGCCAAAGTGAGCAAGCCATCCGCTGATCTTTCCAATGAGCTGCCTCGAGAGACAGCTGAAGGATTGACTTTATTTTCCACCAAACTGTCTTCCAGATGGTTTAGGACTTCTTCAATTTCTCGTTTATCTGTTTGATTTTTTTGGTATCTGTCAACGACATCAATGACTTCATCAATACTTTTATCTGAAAGTTTGCCATTGTTTCCCCCGTTATAATCTGAGCCACCGTTAGCAGAAATTAAAGGTCGTAAGCCAGCCCAGCTGGCTTCAATATCATCAATTGTCAATTGTACCTCTGGATAACGATTATTGACTACTTCCAATAGGTAATCCACATCACTTTGTTCTACTGTTGGATGTTGAAAGTCTCCATGGTAATCTGTATCCGTCGTCCCAAAATATGTTTTTTCTTCTCTTGGAACAACGAAGACCATGCGGCCATCTTGTTTACCTGTATCAAAATACGTTGGTTGAGGAACATTTAAACGGCTTTTGTCGACAACTAAATGAACCCCTTTGGTTGGACGCATTTGTGGTGTAAATGAATCGTTTTTGTCTAAGCCTCTTAATTTATCTGACCAAGGACCAGTAGTATTAATTAAAACATCTGCGTGAATCTCAAACTGTTCATCAGTTAGTAGGTCCTTTGCTTGAATGCCAGTAATTTTACCTTCATCATTGTATAAAAAGCCCACCGCTTGAACCCGACTCACAGCATGTGCCCCGTCAGCTACTGCTTGTTTAATATTTTCAATAACTAAACGAGCATCATTATTTCGGTAATCTAAATAAACACCGCCACCTTGTAGACCTTCACTTTTTAGTTGTGGCTCACGTGCCAAAACCTCGTCTTTTGTCAACAGATAGTTGGCGTACTTGGTACCTGTTACATCAGCTAACTGATCATATAAATCCATTGCTATTTTGACAGAAAATAGATTAAATGTTGCATTTGGCTCATCATAAATCGGCAGTAACATGGGATCCGCTTTAGGGATGTGTGGCGCAATGGATTGAACGACGGCTCGTTCTTTCACTGTATCTGCTACCACCTCCACGTCAAACGTTTTCAAATAGCGGATACCACCATGAACTAATTTGGTTGATCGTGAAGAGGTGCCCTCTGCGAAATCCTGCATTTCAATTAACCCTGTCTTCATTTTAGCGGCACTGGCTTGCAGAGCAACGCCTGCGCCAGTAATGCCACCACCAATAATTAAGACATCTAAGTGTTGTGTTTTTAAAGCGTCGATTGATTGTCGGCGTGTTTCTATTGAGAAAGTCATAGAAAATTCCCCTTTTCCATTTACTTATTTTTACGTTTGAATTGTTGGGTAGCTGCTACTGCTTGTTGCCAACCTTCATATAAATCTTCTCGTTCTTCTTCCGCCATAATTGGTTCAAATTGTTGTCCTTCTTCTTGGAATGCTTTGATTTCTTCTAAGTCTTTCCAGAAGCCAACCGCTAAGCCCGCCAAGAAAGCTGCGCCTAAGGCCGTTGTTTCTAAGTTATGGGCTCTTTGAACAGCAGTGTTTAAAATATCTGCTTGGAATTGCATCAAGAAATCATTGTTTGCTGCTCCACCGTCTACTTTTAAGACGGGAATATCTATGCCTGTATCTTCTTTCATCGTGTCAATAATGTCACGAACTTGATACGCAACTGCTTGAAGTGTCGCTTTGACAAAATCTTCTCTCGTGGTACCACGTGTCAATCCAAAGACAGCCCCACGCGCTTGTGAATCCCAATATGGTGCGCCCAAACCAGTGAATGCCGGAACCACATAAACTTCATTGTGTCCTGTTGACGCTTTGGCTACTGCTTCAGATTCAGCAGCCGTTTGCAACATTTTTAAGCCATCTCGTAACCATTGAATCGCTGAACCAGCCACGAAGATACTTCCTTCCAAGGCATAATATACTTTGCCGTTAATGCCATAGCCAATAGTGGTAAGCAGATTATTTTTAGAAAGTTGAGGTTCTTCGCCAGTGTTCATGACAATAAATGAGCCTGTTCCATAGGTATTTTTAACCATCCCAGGTTCAAAGGCCATTTGACCAAATAAAGCGGCTTGTTGGTCACCAGCCATCCCAGCGATAGGAACTTCACTTCCGTAAAAATGGTAATTTTTTGTTAGTCCATACACTTCAGAGTTCGAAACGACTTTCGGTAACATCACTCGTGGGATATTTAAAAGATCCAAAATTTCTTGATCCCAATCTAAATCATGGATATTAAACAACATCGTCCGACTTGCATTTGAATAATCAGTGACATGAGTATCTCCCGTTAATTTCCAAACGAGCCAAGTGTCAATTGTCCCAAACATCAATTCTCCATTTTCTGCACGTTCTTGCGCACCTTCTACGTGATCTAAGATCCAACGAACCTTCGTTGCTGAGAAATAAGCATCAATGATTAACCCAGTTTTTTCATGAATCATTTCGCTGTAGCCATCTTCTTTTAGTTGATCAGCAATAGGTGTCGTTTGGCGTGATTGCCAAACAATTGCGTTATAAATTGGTAACCCAGTTGCTTTGTCCCAAACAACGGTTGTTTCCCGTTGGTTTGTAATCCCAATTCCGGCAATATCTGTAGGTTTCACTCCTGACTCAATTAAAGAACCTGCAATAACGGATTGAACAGAATTCCAAATTTCATTGGCATTATGTTCCACCCAGCCTGCATTAGGAAAATATTGAGTAAATTCCTTTTGTGAACTACCAATTTTGTTTCCTTTTTTATCAAAAATAATTGCACGAGAACTAGTCGTTCCTTGATCAATCGCCATAATGTATTTTTCTTCTGCCATGATAATTCCTCCTAAACGTTTTTGAAATCGTTTTCTTTATATCCCTATCTTACAAACAAAAGAATAACTAAACATGTCAAAAACTTTTTTTATTTTAAAAAAATTGAAAGGATTTCTACTAAAACCAACAAAGACAACGCTTTCAATAATACTTTTATTATCTCTAATTTTTCAATAAAAAGAAACATTTTTGTTTAAAAAAGCCTAATTTTCGACTTTTAGTTGTAAAAAGGCTGGTGCGAGGATCAGACAATTTCCGTCACACCAACCTTTTGTTTATTTCTCCCGCAAGGTGCGTATTTTCTTTTTTAATTGTTGCACATCATAGGTCGAACTTAATTCTGACAAAACATAGACTTCCGGTGTTCCTTGATAGCTCGTTTGCTGATAATTGGTCACAATTAAATCATATGTTTGTTCAGGCTGATACCTCTCCACCAGCGTGCCATTCATATTTTTAAGACTAAGCATTAATACTTGTGTTAACGCCGCTTGATAAAGAGCATCCATTGCTAAATGAATTCCAATTTTTATTTCACCAATCATTTTAAATTCAATTAATGTCAACACGCTTAAATATTTGACCAGAGAAAGTTCATGCAAACTATCTCCTGGTTGATACGTTTCATCAAAACAAGCTAAAGCTTTTTCTAATAACGTTGTTGAAAAAGAAGCTAATTCCCGACTAGATAATTGCTGTTCTTTTTCCCAGATATGGGCCCGATCAAAAACTTCCAATTCTCCTTTAAAAAAATACAGTTTTCCATGAATTTGTGAAAAATAGTAAGCCATGGTTTTCTCAAGAGTAGGTTCAAATTTATGGGGCCGATAATACAAGACCACATTTTCCAAGATAAACGTATCAGCTAAAGAAACAGCGGAACGACGTCCCCGAATTAAGGAATATTCATCAAAAGCTGATTCTGGTAAGACCGACATTGTGATTAGAAAAACAAAATGAATCATGCTTTCTCCTTCGTCTAATTCTAATGAATAGCGACTAGAAAAACGGAAAAACAATTGTCGAACTTGCTTAAATAACGGATCTTCTTTAAAATCAATCATTTTCTTTCTCAATTGTTGATATTTTTTTGAAGTGACCGCTAGGCGCTTTTTCGTAATACTCAACCAAAGGCTAACTTTTAACGCATTATGTTCATTAAAAGTAAAACCTAAGCCAGTCTCAATCCCTTCAATTATCCGTTTATTTAACGGCGACATCGTTTTTTTCTGGTGTATTTCATAGGGAGTAATATACCAATACAACTGAAAGTAAAAGTAACGAATCTGCAATTCTTCTCCCTGTAGTTGTCCATTTTTTATTTGCAATTCAAAGGCGGCTAACAATTGATTGAGTTCTTTAATCTTTCGAAATAAAGAAGACTCACTAATCATAAATTTAGTCGTTAATTGAACAATAGAAAACTCTTTATTACGATATAAATAATCTAAAAGTTGAAATTTAAGAGACTCTTTTACAAATGCTTCAATTAAATGATTCAACGAAAAAAAATCCGATAAGGTGATTGATAGCTGTTGGCCATCATAAGTAAGCTGACAATCCTGTCCAAAAGGTTTCAAAAAATAATGTAAATCCTCTAAGTCTTTTTCAAAGGAGGCTTTTGTGACCGCTAAAAATGCTGTTAAATCAGAGACTGAGCAGGTGCCGCCTGCTAAGATGGTTTGTTGCACCGTTAATAATTGTCGCATCGCTTTCTTTTCCAATAACGTCTCAACTTTCATCGTTCTCTCTCCAATAAGCCGAAGCACCCATCAAATTTGTAATATCATAAATATTGGTTAAGGAAGGTTGATAAAAATAATCTTTTTGTAATAGGTCTGTCAGTGTCTGACCTGTTTGGATACTTAATGCTAACGTATTTATTTTTTCTAAACAATTATTTTTTGAACAAAGCTGTGCCCCAAGGACCCGTTGTGTCACTTTATCATAGATTAATTTGCCTAAAATTTCTGTCCCGTGTTGTAGAGGCGGCGCTGGCTGTCTAACAATTACGGAAGCAAGTGTTTGCGGAAAAAATAAACCTTCCGTTTCGGTTAGACCTGTACTAGCAAGGTAATAGTCCCCCACTTTTGTTCCCATTGTTCGCAAAGAGCCAATGAATCGGTGTGTTTTTTCTTCTAAATTGTTGGCGACTACTAAGCCAGTTCGTACCGCATTGTTCACTAACGGAGCATAAAAAGTTTCCGCGACTGGTTCATTCATAACTGAAATGCAATCTCCGATGGCAAAAACATTCGGCACTGAAGTTTGTAAATAAGAATCCACCGCGATTGTCTGATCCAGATTCCGTTGAATTTTTTTATCCAAATAGGCTAATTGAGGATGTAAGTTTAAAGCAAAAATCCCACTGTCACAAGAAATTTTCTGTTCGCTTGTTTCAAGAACAATACCATTTGCTGTTTCTTCAATTCCTAGGACCGTTTCTTCAAAATGGAAAATTACTGCTTGTTTTTCCAAAGATTTTTGAACTTCTGCGACCATTTCTTTATCAAAATATTTAGGCAATAGATTTTCCAAGCTTTCAAAGACATGAACCGTTTTCTTCATTTTCACAAGAAAATCAATAGCTTCCATTCCAATGGGTCCTGCACCAATGACGGCTACTGTCTGGCTTTTTTCCAGTAATGGAACAGCCGCTAAAGCACCTGATAAAAATTTATATTTGAGTAATTTTTCTGTTTGACTACCACGAATTTGCGTGGAAAATTGGCTCGCGCCTGTCGCTAAAATCAATTTATCATAAGAATACCACTGTTGCTCTTCCTTTCGTGCCCAAGCAATCAATTGGTTCTCAACATCCATTGCCACGACTTCTCTATTTAAAAGCAGCTGAATCTTTTGACGACGTAATTCTTCTTCCGTTATGTAACGTGCTTCGTGTAATTCATTGATGGTATGATTAAAATACGCACTTAAGCCACCAGATAAATACCCCACTGTTGCTTGTTTGTCAATTAAAGAAATTTCTGCTTGGGGATATTTTTTCCTTGAAGCAATTGCTGCGGAAATACCTGCGAATGATGCACCAATAATCACAATTTTCATTTGTTTCCTCCTCTGTCAGGACCTACTATACTTCTCTCAGTTTATCATGATTAAAAAGAATGCTAAAGCAACAACTATAGTTTTCCCTTAAAATAATTATTTTTGCTGAGCGCATTGCTTTTCAAGCACTTTCATTTTCATTTATAATAAATGTTACTACTGTTTGAGGAGGAGTTTTCATGTCTGCAACAAAAGAGCAATTGGAACTATTTTTATTTTATTTATCTGAAACCCATACAAAAAGTTTATCTTTACATGACTTAGTTACAAGTCGACCACGCCCAGAAGAAGCGCGTATTTTATTAAATATTAACGAGGTTTTCACTTACTATCATAGCGCTCGTGTTCTCTACACAAGTGTTCCTGCTCTTGAAAACAACAAGTCTGAGCCTTTTTTCCAAGCCTTCGAAAATTTTTATTTTGAATTAAAACAACATTTTTTCAATGAAGAAGATGAAACCAATCAATTGAATGAACGTCTAGAGGAAATGAAAATTGCCTTTGAACAATTGACGGATGACTACAATGTTCTATAATAGAAGAGAACAATTCGTTGAGAAGGGGTCCTTATGAAGCAAGAAGAAGTGATTGAACGTTTAAAAGAAGAACTAAATTTGCCATTTTTTAATGGTACGCTAGAAGAAAAGAACTATTCTGAAGCAGATTATCAACAAATCAAGAAAGAGTTAATTCAATACTTTGATGATTATGTGCGAAATGTTGAAAATTAACAAGCTAAAACAACCTTTGATTTTAATAAAATCAAAGGTTGTTTTATTATTAAATAAAAAAAATAACAAAAAAAACCACCGGCAGTTTTGCCGATGGAAAAGGAGTATTTACTCAATAAGAGTAAAATGAAAAATAAAAAGGTTGTTGTTGGTATGAATTAATAATACAATACACTTTCTCTTTTGTCCATAAAAAAGACATGAAAAAAATATTAAATTCGTTAGTTATTTTTATTAGTTTTTTATTTTTTCAAAAGAATGTTGCTCATCCGCGTAATGGCAAAGGTTAATTCATCCGTTGCTTGGTCTTGCTTTTCTTCTGAAGCGTTAAATAATTCTGCATCAATGCCTGTTTCTGGATCTGTTGCTAAAATCATTTCATTGCATCCTGCTACATATTCTGTATAAGCATGTTGAAATTTTTTGTGAATGCCAAGTACTTGTGGCGTCGGTTTTAATGTTCCGACTTTTTTGAGCATTAATTCATATTTTTCAGTACCTTCTTTAAATTTTGCTTGAATTTCTGCAATTCGTTCGGCTGTTAAATCATTCACTTTATTCTTATCGATCGCTTGACGAACTTCTTCGTAATATGGATTCATGACTTCGCCAATGTCTTCTGTTGTTTTAACGATATCATTAATTGTTTGAACGTAAAATCCTAAATTTGGTCTCATAACCATCCCTCTTTTCCCTTTTCTCTTTCACTCCATTTTACACTTTTTCTATTCCATCTGACAAGTGGCACTTTTTCAGTCTTCATTCTTTTGATTTTTAACAGAGAAAACATAGTGAGGCATCGTTTTGCCACGGTATGTTTTAATGTATCGATCCCTAACAAGCATCTGGTTTCGAATAGCGACATTCATAGAGGCTAAGTTCGTATCACGAATCGTTGAAATAACTTCTGGAAAATTTAATACATCGAATGCGTACTGTTTTGCCGCTGCGGCAGCTTCAATCGCATACCCTTTGTGCCATTCTTTCACACATAAATGATAACCAATTTCTGGATAGCTCTTACCTTTTACTAATTGATTGGTGAGACCACACTCGCCGATGACTTCGCCTGTTCGTTTCTTCTCTAACGCCCATAAGCCGTAGCCGTATTCTTGATAGGACTGTAAGTTCCACTTTAGCCAGTTTGCAACCTCTTCATCAGAAAAAGCGTGTTCATAGGCATACATCACATTTTCATCTTGCAAAAATTTTTTCAATTCCACTTCATCTTCCGACTGCCATTCTCTGACAATAAGTCGTTGTGTTTCGAAAATAATTTTCCGTTTCAAGCCCTTTCACTCCTTACATAAAGAAAAATTGACTGGTTTAAGTACCAGCCAATTTTCTTTTCTTATTTATTAAGCACCTTTACCTGCTTTACGTTGGAAGAACTTCACAATTTCCACAATTGGGATGATAGCAAAAGAAGTACCTGCTACAATTGCCCATTGATATGCATCTAAATGTGTGACGCTGAATAAATCATTAAATCCTGGAATAACAATCGTTGCAGCTAATAGCAAGAACGAAACAAGAATCCCATAGTTAAATGATTTGTTGCGGAATAAGCCAACTTTGAAAATTGATTGATAAATCGACTTCACATTAAAGGCATGGAACAATTGAATTAATCCCAAAGTAGCGAAGGCCATGGTTAAAGCATCGCCGTGTTGTAAATCATACAACGCTTGCGCCGATAAGTTTGTGTTAGCTGCGGTATGTGCTGGGAACATAATTGACATTTTGTACACAATCAAAGTCAATGCCCCTTGCGTAATCCCTTGATAAACAACACTGCTTAAAACGCCGCCAGAGAAGAAGTTCGATTTTTTACCACGAGGTTCATGGCTCATCACATCACGTTCTGCTGGTTCCACACCTAACGCAATCGCTGGGAAAGTATCCGTTACTAAGTTAATCCACAATAAGTGAACAGGTAACAAGGTATCCCAATTGAGCATTGTTGCAATAAACAAGGTTAATACTTCCCCTAAGTTAGCTGAAAGTAAATATTGAATCGTTTTTTGGATATTTGAGAAGACTTTACGTCCTTCTTCTACCGCTACAATAATTGTTGAAAAGTTATCATCGGCAAGTACCATATCTGAAGCACCTTTTGATACTTCTGTTCCGGTAATTCCCATACCAATCCCGATGTCAGCAGCTTTTAAGGCTGGGGCATCATTTACGCCATCACCAGTCATCGCAACCACTTTTCCTTCTTGTTGCCACGCTTTAACAATCCGAACCTTGTGTTCTGGTGAAACACGAGCATAGACAGAGTAGTGTCCCACGACTTGTGCGAATTTTTCATCTGACAATTCATTTAATTCAGCGCCTGTGATGACTGCATCGTCGTCGCCTTCTTTGATGATGCCTAAACGTGCCGCAATTGCTTCTGCTGTATCACGGTGGTCACCCGTAATCATAATTGGACGAATACCTGCTTCTTTCGCGACTTTTACAGCATCTGCAGCTTCTTTTCTTTCTGGGTCAATCATACCGACTAAACCAGCAAATGTTAAATCTTTTTCCACAAGTTCAGAACTCATTTCGGCTGGAATCGTCTCAACATATTTATAAGCCATTCCTAAAACACGTAAGGCTTGTTTCGCTAATGAGGTGTTTGTTTTCAAAATTTCTTGACGTTTTGTTTCATCTAATGGACTTGTTTCTCCATTTGATAAGATTTCCGTACAACGTTTCAATAATTCATCTGGTGCACCTTTGACAGAAACTAGGAAGCCACCTGTTTTTAATTCATGAACAGTAGTCATTAATTTACGATCAGAGTCAAAAGGAATCTCTGCCACACGAGGTTCAGCTGCTACTTTTTCGGTTACGTTAAACGCATGATCTAAACCAAATTGTACTAAGGCAGTTTCTGTTGGGTCACCAATTAATGAACCATCTTGAGCGATTTTTGTATCATTCGTAAAGTTCATGATTTTTAAAGCCATATTATCAGCAGGGATTTCTGTGGAAGCAGATAAAACTTGACCATCTGTATACAACGCTTCAACGGTCATTTGATTTAAGGTTAACGTACCTGTTTTATCTGAACAGATAATGTCTGTACTTCCTAATGTTTCAACGGCTGGTAACTTACGGACAATCGCATTTTTCTTGGCCATTTTTTGAGTCCCTAAAGCCAAAATAATTGTGACAATCGCTGGTAATCCTTCTGGAATTGCCGCTACAGCTAACGAAATTGACGTTAATAACATGTCAATCCATGAACGACCATTCATCATTCCTACCACAAACATCACCGCTGCAATGACTAAAATGGCAATTGTTAACATTTTACCCAATTGGTTTAAGTTTTGTTTTAAAGGCGTTTCCGTTTCTTGTTCGCTTGCTAGCATGCCAGCAATTTTACCGACTTCTGTATTCATTCCTGTGCCAACCACAACGCCAAGACCACGTCCATACGTCACATTACTATTGGAATAAGCCATATTGATTCGGTCACCGATACCAATATCGGTTCCCTCTAAGATGGTTACTTCTTTTTCAACTGGAACAGATTCACCGGTTAACGCTGCTTCTTCAATTTTTAAGCTATTCGCTTCCAATAAACGTAAATCAGCTGGAACGACATCCCCTGCTTCTAATAAAACAATATCGCCTGGTACTAATTCATCACTTTTAACAGTAATGACGTGTCCATCACGGCGAACATTAGCATTTGGTGAAGACATTTCTTTTAATGCTTCAATGGCTTGTTCCGCTTTAGCTTCTTGGATGACCCCAAAGATGGCGTTCAAGATAACAACCACTAAGATGATAATCGAGTCTACCACATCATGGGAAAAGACGGCTGAAATGACCGCTGCCGCTAATAAAACAATAATCATAAAATCTTTGAATTGCTCAAAGAATTTCACGGCAAGTGATTTTTTCTTCCCTTCATCTAGCACATTTTCCCCGTACGTTTCTAAACGCTTTTGAGCCTCCTGTGCACTTAATCCATCAGTTGTTGTGTTCATTTTCTCCAAAACAACTGTGTCGTCTTGTGCGTAAAACGCTTCAGACAATTGTGTTTTCTTTTCTTCTGACATGTTCTTCCTCCTCTATTTTTTGCAGCATCCTCCAAGTACTATTTTACATTTCATCAAAAATAAATGAAAAAAAATAGACTTGTGTATGCTACTTCGTCGAACATACATAAGTCTCACCGTTTAAGACAACACCAGAAATTGCTTTCGGAGTTGGTGATGTTGTCACAGCATAAATACTGTCAGTTACTCCCTCATGAAAAAACTATTTAACATTGATTGGAGAACCAATGTTATGAATAATTACTTAATTAGTATACCGTTTTCCACTCTTTTTTTCAAATAAAAGTTCTGCTCATTTGAAAAAAACTGAAATCCTTTCATTCGGATTCCAGTTTCTTGATTTGTATTCGTAAAATACGCTGTTGTCCCCGCTTTCTCGACCAACTAATAACCCAAGAAAGTAAGAAAAGACTAATCACGGTTCCTTCACGAACAAAAATCGGCAAATGATAACTAATGGACAATCCTAGTGCTAAACTGACACAAAAAATATCAACTAAATAACGATAAAACTGAAAACTATAGCGCGTTCTTTCAGAAATAAGTGTACAAAATTTTTCAATGGGAAATTGCAAAACACCTAGCGCAACTACCTGTCCTGTCCCGATTCCTGCTATGATTGTCCCTAAAATAAATAGAACAATTTTAACCAAATAATTTTGAAAAACAAGCGAACCAAATAATTGATATAAGAAAAAATTAATGACAAAACCAAAGCCAATTAACGCCACCAAAATAATCAAATAGTCCTGAATTTTACGCTGCTGATCTAACAACCAACACGTGCCTAAAAAAGCTAAATTGATAGCTGTGGTAACAGTTCCGACTTTTAAATGAGTAAGTGTTGCAAAGGTCACATTAAACGCATTAAAACTGCTAACCCCGATGCCTGCTTGAATTGTCAAACTGATGCCCAATGCACTAATTAAATAAAAAAGAAACGATAGTACAATTTTTTTCTTCCACATTATAAAAACTCCTCTACTCTTGATACGTCTATTATGTGCTACAATAGAAGAAACAAATAGGAGATATCTCCTATTATAAGGAGAAAAAATGCTTAAAACAGCCTACCAACAATCACCGAAACAAGAATTAGCTAAAAATACGCCTTTTTTTAATGAAACTGATTTAAAACACAGTTTTATTATCGATTTTGAAAATCAAGAATTCATTCATCACCAAGCAGAGCCATTAAATTATCTTTTTTATTTAATCAAAGGAAAAGCGAAAATTTTAAAAACAGAACGCAATGGCCGCCAATCCATTGTTCAGTTTTTAACGACAGGTGATTTAATTGGCGATTTAACATTAGTTCAAGCGGAAACGATACCCAAGGACGTTATCGCCTTAGGTGAAACCTGTTGTTTGGCTATTCCTTTAGCTTACGCAGAAACTGTTTTAAAAAACAAGGTGCTTTTTATGCAGCAACTCAGCCATTATCTAGGGAAAAAAATGCTCCAACGGGTGGACCACTTTACAACGAATCAGACCTATGAACTAAGTTATCGGCTAGCGGAATTGCTATTGGTTGCCGCTAATCACGAAGATGTTTATAAAGAAAAACATACTGAGATTGCCGAATACTTAGGGGTTAGTTATCGCCATCTTATTTATACCTTCAAACAATTTCGAGAGCGCGGCTTTATTCAAAAACAAGGAACTGCTTATCACATCAACCGCTTAGCGTTACATTCTTTTGTGCAAAAAATGAAGAGTTAAAGTGGTGGATTGTTGACAAATAGTGCGCTTCCCGCTACCCTATTCTTATTAATAAGAAAGAAGGGACAGCAATGGAGCAAGCATCATTTACTGTATCTAGTTGGCAAGAACAACCGATTGACAATCTTAATGAAAATTTCCCAGTGAATCAAGCGAGCGCTACTTATCAATTGTCAGGCGCCTTATCTGGGACAGCTTCTGTGGAATACTTAATGACTTATCAAGGCTCTTCAATGGCTGATGGGCTTGAAGCTGTGGCTCAAGTGGTCGGTTTCCTACATTTCGAAGGAACTTATTTAGGAAAAAAAGGCACCTTTACGGCTTGCGAAAAAGGGACGTTTACACAGGGTCTTTTAGACTGCCCAGGTGAACTATTTCAAGCATCAGGTGAGCTTGCCGGTTTATCCGGTCGCTACACTTATGAATTTAGTCAAGAAGAAGCGCTTCTTCATTTAGACTTTGTATAATAAAAAATTTCAAGGAAAGTTGGTGACATTATTTTACTTATTTTAAATTTGGCGGTTGTAAAAGACAATGGGTGTTTTTGATTAGATTAAACTTTTAAGGAGAAAAATCATGAAAAACACCCGAAACACCGTCCCATCATTACTAATTATTATTTTGCTTGTGGGATTTCCACAAATCAGCGAGTCGATTTTCACACCCATTTTGCCAGCGCTTAGTTCTGCTTTTAACATTCACGATAGCGTAGCACAATTAACCATGAGTATTTATTTTGTTGCCTTTGCCGTTGGCGTTTTATTCTGGGGAATTTTATCCGATACGATTGGACGTCGCCCAGCTATGTTATTAGGAATTTTATGCTATTTAATTGGAAATATTGGCCTTTTTTTGAGTCCGACATTTCCTTGGCTGTTATTCTTCCGTTTAATTCAAGCATTTGGTGCAAGCGTTGGTTCTGTCATTACCCAATCAATGATGCGGGAAAGCTTTAACGATCTTCAAAGAGGGAAAATTTTTGCTCAAACAAGCGCTGCCCTATCGCTATCTCCTGCCATCGGACCCTTAGTCGGCGGACTTGTTCAAACCTATTTTGGCTATCAGCATGTCTTTAGCACCTTAATTGTCATGGCTGTTCTATTACTTTTCTATAGTTTTTATCGTTTACCAGAAACCTTTCACTTAGGAAATACCTTAACGAAAGCGCCTTTTTGGTCCGTGGCGAAACGCCTTTCCTTCGACTCGAAAGTTTGGTGCTACGGCTTATTGATTGGGGGCATTAATGGTTTATTGTTTAGCTACTATGCAGAAGCTCCGTTTATTTTCATCAATCACTTTGGCTTTAGCAGTGTCCAATATGGCTTTCTTGGTTTAATTTTAGCTGCGTCTAGTATTCTTGCTGCGGTTCTTATCAATTGGTTGCTAGGATATTGGTCAGCGGAAAAAATTGCATTTGCTGGTTTGCTGCTAAGTATCTTTGCGGCTTGCTGTTTATTAATAATGACACAATTTGAAACAATCATTGGTCTTATTTTGTTTATTTTTCTCTTTTTCTTAGGGATTAATATTACTTTGCCCAATGCCTTAAGTATGGCCTTAAAAGGCTATGAATCTGTAATTGGTACTGCCAGTGGAATTTTTAGTTTTGTCTATTACTTGTTTGTTAGTTTCTTTACCTATTTGATTAGTTACTTTCACAATGGTACCATTTGGGTCTTACCGCTTTACTTTTTAAGTTTTGCTTGTCTGTTAGCTTTCAGCTATTATGTCATTGTTTATCGTAAAACTTTAAAATAAAAAATCAAGAAACACACGAATATTTCGTGTGTTTTTTTTAGCTAAAAAATTGATTTTCTAAACTATATTGCTTCCCTGAAACAATGTCATATTGAATCAGTCGGTATTCCTCATATAGTTGTTCTTGCTTTTTATTCATTTCTACTGTTTTTTTCCATTCCCCACCGAGATAGTAATTCCCCTTTTCAAAAGCAGGCAATTGTTCTTGTACCTCATTTAGCATAGCGTAAAATCCCGATTGCGGTAAGCCGCTTTGTTGGAAAAGTGAGGGAGCAAAATAAAATGGACTAATAGTTGCTTGATGCTGATTTTTTTCTGTTAACTGGTTCGCCGTATCATACATTAGAAATTCTGTCTGGTGAAGGGCTGCCCCTTCATTCAACGCTTGAATGTTTTCATCATAAATACTTGGTAAGTGATCTCCCCAAAAAACGACTAATGTGCGTTTGGGCATTTTTTCGATTTCTTGTAGGAAATTTTTCAAAGCTTCGCTACTGTAGGCAATATCTTGCAAGTAATTATTGAGCGCGACTTGATTGCCGTTTCCTTGAGAAAAATAATTGGACGTTGTGTATTTATTTTCATAGGGCATATGTGTTTGCATAGTAACTAAATGAATGAATTGCGGTTGCTCTTTTTCTTTAAGCAGTGTCGTCACTTCCTGATACGCTGCTTGATCTGAAATGTAAGGATTATTTTCTAGTTTATCCGTATAGTTCATTGTTTTTTCATTGATAAATTGATCAAAACCTAAAATTTTATACACATCTTTTCGTTTATACATAGATGTATTGTACGGATGAATAGCCGTTGTTTGGTACTTTTGTTCCTTAAGTAATGAAACAATGGAAGGCAATTCCGTCATCTTAGGAATCATCATTGTATAAGGTGTAGTCATTTGGGCATTCATTAATTCCATCGAAAAACTTGTTAGGGCTTCAAATTCAATATTCGCAGTTCCGCCCCCGTAGTTTTGTGAAAGCATCTGGCCACTGTAAGTTTTATCAGCGATTTGCTGATAATCAGCTAAAGGGTTACCAATAATGGACAAACCTTTCAGATGATCTGGATTTGAAAAACTTTCACTCATGACAAACACAATATTTGGTTGCTCATTGCTCGGCACTGTTTTCGCCTCGGCCAACTTTTGATATTTCTGAGTAATTTCTGAAATAGCTTCTTTTGAATAACCCTTTGGTTGGTCCATAGCCTCTACTTTTAAATTATATAGAAAACCACCAATAAATCCTGTATTGTAGTAATTCATTTTTTGGCTGTAAGGAATCCATAACGCGGTTTTATTATAGGCTTTACGTAACAAATTTTGCGGATTGTTAAAATCACCAATATATGAAAATAGACCAATCGAAAGAACAAGACTTAACACACGAATCGTTTGTTTTTTCTTCGATAAAAAGAAACTTTTATAAAAAGCTTTTCCTAAGAAAAAAAGTGCTACACAACCTAACGCTACCACAAAAACAAACGGCCATAAACCAACCATTTCTTTTAATAAACTAACTTCTGTGATCATTTTTAAGTCGTCTGGGTAAATAGGTTCGACACGATAAAACATCTTTTGATAGTCCGCAAATCCTAAAACACCTATTATGACACTATATAAAAGAGCGCCAACTCCTAATGAGCCTGCCAAACTACATAAAAAAAGTAAAAAAACGCTTAGCACAAAACAACCTAAGAAAAACTTTTCCGTATGCCACGAAAAAGCAAACTTGAAGGCTAAATCAACAGACAAGTTATTCTGACACCATTGCAAATATAAATTACTAAAAATAATTAATAAGATGAACCCGATTCCATACAAAAGGTAGCGGTAAGGCCATCGTCTAAATTTCTCAACTCTCTTTTTCACATCGATCTCCTATTCAAAAACTAGTAATGTATTTATTTTATGCTTCTTGAAAAAGAATGTAAAGAAGTAGCTAGCAAAGAAGTCTAAGGAATGGTAAAGAAAAAATGTTATTTGTTGCAAAAATAATTTTCCAGTGGTATAGTAACAATGGAATTTCGTTATCAGTTATCGTCGCCTTTTTAGAGTACTTTATGAAAGGAGAATAACTATGACTTACAAAGTAAAAAACATTCAATACCGTATTCAATTAGACACAGACAAAAATATTTTCATTGTTTTCGATGCAAAAAATGAAAGTAAAACAGCAACTGGTCACACAATTGAAGAAGCAATTGCACACTTAAAACAATTAAACTAAGGAGTGACAAACATTTCCATGCAAGACCCTTTAGGTAGTTATTTAAGCTAAAAGCCGTTTAGTAAAGAAAAAATACTAGACGGTTTTTTTGTATCCTCTTCGCCTTTTATTTTTTACATAGTATACTGAAACAAACGGAGGTGTTTTTAGATGACCATCATTGCAAACTATATACGCCAGCAATCCCAACATCAAACACAGTTAACAGAAATCTACCAAGCAATTTTAGCGGTTGTTCCTCAGGAGACTACTGAAAAAATTGCTTATGGAATGCCGACCTTTTACTTAAATGGCAATTTAGTGCATTTTGCGGCGGCCAAGCAACATTTAGGTTTCTATCCTACGCCATCAGCCATCCAACGTTTCAGCAAAGAATTACGCCCTTTTAAAACCTCGAAAGGTGCCATTCAATTTCCCTACACGCAAGAGTTACCTCTTTCGTTAATACAGGAAATAGTTAAATTCCGTGTACAAGAAAACATGAAGAGCGTGGGACAAAAATCACTTTGAATTTTTGTCCCACGCTCAAAAACTGATAAACGGCGGGAACAGAAGCAACTCCTTCGGAAATAAGCCGAAATTCTCCAAAAATTAAAGAACAATTTTCGGAAATTCCTTCTTATTGCTGAGAAACACTATTTGCAAAGCAAATAGATGTTAAATAGTACCTACTTGGTTCTCGGAGTTAAACACTTCTGTCCCGACCTCTTCATGTTCTTAAAATTTTTTCCATCGCTTTTCCCTTGGCCAATTCGTCGATTAATTTATCTAGGTAACGGATTTTTTGCATTAAAGGATCTTCAATTTCTTCCACGCGATAGCCACAAATTACGCCTTTGATCAATTGGGCGTTTTCATTAAAATTGGGTGCTTCTTCAAAAAATGTTTCCATCGTTACTTTTTGAGCCAATTGTTGTTGCAACCCTTTTTCATCATAACCAGTTAACCAGTAAATAATTTCGTCAACCTCCGCTTGCGTTCGATTTTTACGTTCTGCTTTTTGGATGTATAGCGGGTAAACACTGGCAAAGGTCATTGTATAGATTTTCGGTTTTGTCATTGGTTTTCCTACTTTCTGAAGTATTCTCTCTTCAGTCTACCACAGGCTTGCTGGAAAAAGAGGCTATTTTGTCTTAGTAATCAAATTGACGATAATAACGACGAATCTCTAATGGGTGACAATTTAATTTTTCTACATGCGCATCAATGCGTTGCGTTACCGCATGCATTAGGAGAAATGAAACAACTCGGCCACGATATTTTTCACTAATTCCTGGAAGTTCATACGCTTTCGAATCAATAATTGTATAATTGGCACAGATTTTCGGCAATAATTTTGCTACTCGTTCTGCCAACGGTCGCTGCTCGTCTTCTCCAATAAACAACGTTACTGGCGTAGTTTCATCTACAATTTCTAGCGTTCCATGTAAGAACTCTGCTGCATGAATTGATTTTGAACGAAGCCAACTTTGCTCTTCCCAATAGCACATTGCATAAGAATAGACCGCTCCCCATTGGTTTCCTGCGCCAATAAAATAGTGAATGCTATCATGACGATGTTTTTCCGCAAAAGCTAAGCCAAACGCATCGGCACTTTTTTCGGCTTCAGCTAAACCTGTAGGCAAATATTCTTCCAATTCTTGGTAATAATTTTCGTAATCTGTAAATTCGTTGTTTTTTTGCATTAAACGATCAGCTACCATAAAGAACTTGATTTGCTCAGTTCCTGGAGCTGGATAAGTCACCACATAATCACATAAATCTGCTAAAAGACTGTCTTTTGCATCGATAAAACCAAATAACGTTGCGCCGACCTTTTTGATTTCTTGAACGGCTTGCACCACTTCTTGTGTTGTCCCAGTAACGGAAGACAAGATGACGAATGATTTTTCTGTTAAACGTTTATTGCCTGTTGTGTAATACTCAGCAGCATGTTGAACATAGATTGGTAAATTACTTTTTCCATTCGCATAAGTAACTGCTTGCATGGCTGAAGCATAAGTACCGCCGATTCCTAAATAATAGACCGCATCAAATCCTTTCGTCCAAACTTGATCAACAACTTTTTCAACATCTGAACGCAAGGCTAAGGCACCTCGTATGTCTTTGATTTGTTGTTCTTCATTAAATTTTAACATGGCTGATTTCCCTCTTTCTTTGCTATTTTACTTTTTAGGACACAATCAAAATCATCAAAAATCCGTTGAGATAAATCAATTCCTTTACTTGTAGCTACTTGATACGCCAAATATTGAAATGGAATAACTAACAATAAAGGACTAATTTTTTCTTCGACATCACTTGCTAAACCTAACGTATTTGATGCTCGCGTTGAACGCGTTGTAATTGTGTAACATTGGCCAACATAACTGGCTAGATAATTTTTCAAGGCTTGGCTACGTGCTTGAATAGGACTTTGATTCTCAATAAAAAACAAAAGATGTGTAGTATCCGCTTCAAGATAAGGCCCATGCATATAGGCTTCGACTTCAAATCCTTGGGAAGGTAAGCGAACTGTTTCTGTAAACTTCGTATCAAACTCTTTCGCCGTACCAATATTGGGCCCATAACCAATTGCGATAAATCGTGTCCCCTCTGTTAATTCTTTTTTCGTTTTTTGCCAAAATTGTTCGGTTTTATAAATCACCGAATCGATTTCCTGAATTGCTTTGGCAAGTTTTGCTAATTCTTCTTCAACCTCTACTTTTGTTAATTGATGCTTTTGATAGCCCAGTTTCAAACCAAATAGAAATAAATTTAAAAGTGTTGCCGTATAGCCTTTTGTGACAAAACCAACTGTTTCAAGCCCCATTTTTAAATCCAGGACTTCATCCACAACCTCCGTAATCGGGCTGGTGACATCACTTGTCAAGGCCACTGTTTTTACAGACGTTTGGTTTTTAATTTTTGCAATGGCATCAATTGTTGAAGCACTTTTACCACTTTGCGAAACCGCTACGACCAGATCAAACCGATCATCCACTTTGCCATAATGAGCAAAATTGAACGGCTCTTGGATTTCCACATAAATAGGCGCCACTTCTTCAAGGTAAACTTTAGCCGCCTGACAAGCATTATGTGACGAGCCAGTTGCTAAAATTAGACAGTGCGTGACCTTTGAAACGTCTGTATCAGTTAATTGAAATTGGTTAAGAATCTGAGTTAGGGCTGCTTGCTCCTCATTTATATAATCCAGCATCGTTTTCATATTTTGCCTCCTAAAATAGACCAATTAATGAGCCAAGAATTCCGACAATTGCCATGCCACCTAAAATCGCTAAAGGTTTTACTTCTTTTTTCAATAAATAAAAAACAAAACCAAAGGATGCAAGCGGTAATAATTTAGGCATGATATCGTCAAAGATACTTTGAACCGTGACTGCATTTTTGCCACTTCCGCTGATTGTAATCGGGATAGTTAAATCAATCATGGAGGCGGTCATAGCACCTACCACCATCAAGCCAATTATTGAAGCGCCTAATGTGAGACTTTCCATCATGCCATTTGCTTGAATTTTTTTGAGAAAACCAGTTCCTAATTTATAGCCCCAACGATTCAGTAAATAACGAACAATCACATGGGGGACGTTAAAAATGAGTAAAAATAGAATTGGCCCTAACACATTCCCTTGTAAAGCTAACGAAGTTCCAACACCTGTTGCAATCAAGCGTAAGGTTCCCCAGAAAAAGGAATCACCTAAACCAGCTAAAGGTCCCATTAACGAGGTTTTAATACTATCGATTGTTCCAACTTCAAAATTTTCGTCCAGAACATTTTCTTCTTCCATTGCAGCATTAATTCCTAAAATAAACGTCACGATATGCGGCGTGGTATTAAAGAAAGCAAGATGCCGTTTTAAAGCTGCCGCCATCTCTTCTTTTTGAGGATATAATTTCTTTAAAATAGGGATCATGGCATAGACATAAGCCATATTCATCTGACGTTCATAATTCCATGAAAATTCCATTTGGAATGAACGCCAAAAGACTTGATTAAGTTCTTTTTTTGTAATTAAGTTTTCTGTCTTAGTTTTAGAAGTCTTCGTCATCATCAATTACCTCCCCACTTGTTGTTTGTATTGTTTCATTCTTTCCTTTGGCATAATTCATGATATTCACAACAATTACTGCTGTAATGGCACCCAAAATTGCTACTCCTGTTACAGGTAACTTAAAGTAAGCCATTAAGACAAAGCCTAAAAAGAAATATGGCGCCACTTGTTTGTTAATCAGTAAGCGTGCAAGCATCGCAAATCCTAGCGCTGGAATAATCCCAGTTGCAACAGACAACCCATGTTGAATAAATTCAGGGATCAGATCAAGTAAGCCTTTAATGGTGTTGCTGCCCACGGTAAATGAAATAGTTACAATGAGCGCTAGCATGAACGATAAGCCAAAGCCTGCAAGTAAATGCATGCGCTCCACCCCTTTATATGCTCCTTCTTCAGCATACTGATCAGCTTTTTGACTCATGATTGGGATGAGCAAACCCAAATAAATATTTTTAAGAATCAACGTTAACGTTGCGATTGGCAAGCCTAAGACTAAGGCTGTTTCTGTTCCTGCGCCAGCAGTAATAGCAAACGCTGTACCAAGAATCCCACCAGTCACTACATCAGGTGGGATTGATGCGCCCACTGAAAAAGAACCGATGAAAGCTAACTCTAAGGTCGCGCCCATGATTACGCCCGTTTTGACATCACCTAATACAATTCCGACAAATAAACCGGTTACAATTGGTCTTGAAAGCAACGAGGTTCCTAAAGCATATTCCGACTGCGCAATAAAAGCGATGCAACCTAAAAGAATCGCTTGTCCTATCATTTGTATTTCTCCTTTCTACAAGACATTTAATGCTGCTACTTTTTTGTCATTTGGGACTTGTCGAATTTCAACTTCACAACCATTTGCGACCAATTCTTTAACCATTTTTTCTTCATCCGGTGTGATATTAATTGCTTTAGAAATGTTTCGAGTATTTTCCCTTACTTTCATCCCTCCTAAGTTAATTTCTTTTATTTCTGGATAAGCAGTAGCCAATCGATAAGCATCTTCTACACTCTCAACTACAATAAAAAGTTTGTATTTTTCTGTAACACCACTTTTTAGTGCGGCAATCGCATCTTCAATCGTTTTAATGACCAGTTTTACTCCTGCTGGCTTAGCTAGCTTAATGGTTGTTTTTCAAATATCATTTTTAGGTACGTCATCATTTGCGATTAAAATACAATCGGCGCCTAAGCCTTGGGTCCATGAAAAAGCCACTTGACCATGTAACAAGCGATGATCGACTCTTAACAATTTAATCATTTCATTTCCTCCTAAAATTCTTCTTCTAAAATTTCTTTACTAGATAACTCATTACAATAACAAAGACTTTCTTGTCCGTTTTCAACGGCACGTTTTACTAAATCAACTAATGAATCAACAGTATTTATTTGGGTATATATTTCAATTAATGTTGCTAAATTTAATCCTGAAATTAAATGCATTGCTTGTTTCCCCACATAATTAAAGAATTCGTTATTCACGCTTCCGCCAAATAGGTCTGTAATCACAATTAATTCATTTTGTTGATTGTTCTTTAAAATGTCTTTGACCGTCTTGGCTAAATCATAAGGTTGTTCCATATAAGCGCAAAGACATTCCACATTCTTTGTTTCACCACAAATTAAAGCTAATGATGTCTGAATCCCTGCAGCGAAATTACCATGTGTTGCCAGAATAATTTTACGTTCCATTTTCTTCACCTCACTTACTTCTTTATATAGCAAAAAGAGTGCCAAAAAAGTGGCACTCCCTCCTTTTTATTTTAAAAATCGCTTTCTGCGTTGTTAAACTCCGTTTTTCCAAACAACACATCATAGACATAAAAAAGCTCCGATTCAGGTATATTGACACTATAAACTTTTTCAATGACACTAAACGCCTCTTTTAACTCTTGCAAGACCGTTCTTTGACACTGCTTTAGTTGTTCGGCGCCATTATAATTTTCAATAGGTTCATTCCGGATTAATCGTTCAATTAAACAACTGACATGGACATATACCGCTAATTTACGATCATTTTGAATTGTTTGTTGCCACCGCTCTTCTAATTGAATTAAAAAGACTTCTACTTGTCGAATAATTTTTTCTGTATCTAAAATCGTCACTGATTGAATGACCCGATCTAATGAAAAGTTCCGAATCAACTCATGATTTACATAAGACAGCATATCTTTAGTTAATTCTCTCTTTGTCCATTCTAAAAGGGTCGTAATTCCTTTTCCTGCAATCAACTCTTCTAAAGAGATGTACGGGAGGTCATTTGAAGACGGGTTGTTTGTACCGATGATGCCGACAATCTCATATTCTGGAAAACTTTCTTTGATCGACTCTGCATTACGTAATTGATTATATTCACAAGGAATAATCTTTAATTGTGCTTCCGCAGGTAAACTTTTTTCAAGTAAATCTCTAATTTTAACGGCTGTGCCAATTCCGGTACTACACGTTGTTAAAATGACACGTTCCGTTTTATTTTCAGGTAATATGATTTCCCATTCATTTGGATGAACCGTTAACGCTTTTTGGGGCAATTCTTCAAAAGAAACTTCGTCTTTAATGGCTTCTCCTATAGATAGAGCCAAGCTTGTTGTCACATTATTCATTAATAAAAAAGGACCTTCTTCTTCTGCCGGAAAATACTGATAAATTTCTTTCAATGAACCCATATCAAAAAGAATTACTAAACCATTCCTCGTTTCTTGACGTTCCATATAGTGAATTAAGTGTTCGGAAATTTTTTTGGGAGTAACATCTAACGGCATGTCAAACGATTGAAAAATTGGCACATTTAACAGCCGATTTGCAACATTCGCAATACTACTTGCTGTGGCATATCCGTGGGCAACAATCACCGCTTTCGGATAGTGACTTTCCTTTACTGAACCCGAATAGTGAAGATAAATGGTGACAATAATTCGATCCATCTGGGATAGTTCAATATCTAATGAACGTTTCACTAAAGTTAACAGTTGTTCAGCGTAGCCATAACTAGTTGCTAATTTAGTTTGAACTTCTGTTAAAAGTTCGTCAATGACTGTTGTAGGTTCTTTTTCTGGAAACCAATCAATACATCTTCGTTGAAACAGATAGGTGCTTAATGCATAGACTAAACTGCCATTAAACCGAATTTGATAAGACGATTCAATCGTTTCCAATAATTGACGGATATTTTGCGTAATAAACAATAGCATTTCGTGATTTTTCTCTCGCTTCTTTTCAAATAATAAATCATCGAATAAGCGTTCAATTTCTTTCGAGATGTCGTTATTGGCAGTGGAAAGATGATGATGGTGAGAGACATAAAGACGAAGGATTCGTTCATAACTCTGGATAATTCTTCTTTGCGCAAGCTCTGTTTCCTCTAACAAACTAATCAGATTTGTTTGCTCATCTAAACGAATAGGCAATTCATTTTCATTAGGAGCTAGTTTGATTGATTGATCCAGAAATTCTTTCGGTAGATCGTGTAAAGTGATTGGAATAACACGTTTATCAAGATTGGCGGCAAAGCTGCGTGCAGTAATAATTTTTATATTATTTCTTAATTCACCTACATTGCCTACATAATGGTGGTTTTCTAAAAGTTGGATAACTTGTGGCGTGATAGTAACTGCTTTTTGAATAGCTTGCTGTTCCTCATAAAATGCTCGCATAATTAATTGTTTTCTTTCCGCTTGAGTGCGTTCAGCAAGACTTGGGATTTTAATTTGAATAGGAATTCGTCTTAAAAATGTCGTTAAAAAGGTGCTAGAAATTTCTTCAGTTGTGGCAAAGCACAACCGACACGTAACAGGAATGGGCCGATTGGTTTCACCCATCCGATAAATAATACCCTGATCTAAAAATGTAAACAATTTTTCCTGCCCTTCAGGACTCAAACGATGAACTTCATCTAAAAATAAAACGCCCCCTTCTGCACTTTGAAAGGCTCCAATTTTATCGGAATCTGCTCCCGTAAAAGCGCCTTTAAGATGCCCAAATAATTGACTAGTTAAAAGCTCTGGATTGTTGGCATATTGCGCACAATTAACTGTCACAAAAGGTGCTGAATCGTCAAGTAGTTCTTTTGAAAGACAAAACTGATAATATAAGGATGCTAAAAAACTTTTACCCGTACCACTTTCACCTGTAATTAAGACAGGCAATCCACCGCCAGGATAAAGCGCTGCTATTTTTAATTGTTCGATGGTCTGGGCTAAACTACCTCGATAACCAATGACCGACTGAAAAAAATCACTTTTGCGATCAAAAACAGGCTGTTCATCGATCATTTCTTGGAAACTTTGATAAACAGTTCTTTTTAAAAGATAGTTTTGTTGTTGAAACGCTTCTTTATGAAAAAAGTAAACTGGTCGTGTATTGATCTTAACTAGAATCCCTTCTTCGTTTAACTGATTTAAATAGTGACTAGCTGTATTTCGTTTGATAGAAAATGTCGTTGCAATATTGCTTGCTGTGAAAATTTCACTGACTAAAGATGGTTCAAAAAAAGCTGTTTGATTGCGTAAATAATCAACAATTTGCATTTTTAACATAAAATCACCTCTCATTTATCATAACGTACCTAAAAAAAACGTCAATATTCAAAATTTCTTTTGTTATTTTTCTTTATATAAGGAGCCCATTTTTTATGTTATTTAATCACAGGAACCTGATTCTATCATTGCAGAATAGGCTTTCATTCAGTATACTGTAAATAGAGGAACAAGAAACGAATTGGATAATTAGGCACTGAAAGAACGCACCACCGTTCTGAATGTTTCGAAACACACAACAGGTTATCGAAATGACCATTGGAGAAAAATTCCTTTTTCTCCGAGGTTAGCGATTGTGACATGTTGCAATCGTTTTTTGTCCTTAAAATGTTGAGAAAAAGAAAAAAGGCACTTTGCATGTCAGCACCACCTGACAAACAAAGCCCTTCATAGACAGCACAACCTATCTATTCCAGTTGCCTTTTTTGCTAGTTACACTAGCTAATTTTAGTGTACCCGATTTTCAGTGAAATTACTAGCATCTTTAAAATTTTTACTGAAACGATCAGCCTGTGCAATGAACTAGTTTTCTTCAGCGGCGGCAACCGCTGAGAAGCTTTTTCTCAAATTTTAAGTGAATAATGTATCATAAACTTTTTTGGCATATCCATCCGTCATATTACATACAAAGTCCACCGCCATTTTCAAACGATAATAGTCTTTTTCTGCTTCTGTAGCGTTCTTTGCTTCTCTTCTATACAACGCTTTCGCGCTTTCCGAAATATTATTAAAGATTCGCTCCTCATACTTATTCATGGAAACTTTTTCATATTTCAGTACGACTGGAACAAATTCATCTAGTAAACGATTGATGATATTGAAGCCCAATACCTCTTGATCCAAAATTGTTTTTGTTTGAAAAACATAGACTCTAGAAAAGTTTTTTAATGCCTGAAAGCATTTCACTTCATCACAATCTTCAATGATAATTTCATTATGATAGATACCTCTCATAATTAAGTCATAATGATTAGCAAAATTTTTCGCTACGCTTTGACAAACAGCTCTTTGTGTCTTTCTCAAAAATTCTTGTAAGGTAGCTTCTTCTGTTTTATCTTTTTCTAACATTAAAAATTTTTTTGTTCCTGTTTGCCCATCAACAAACTGCTTTAAATCTTGATAGCTGTATAAACCATAATTATAGGCATCTTCGATATCTGAAAAAGTATAGGCGATATCATCTGAGGCTTCTAGCAAAAAGACTAATGGGTGTCGCTTATTTTGTGTTCCTGTCGCAAATTTAATGGCGTTAAACACTTGTTTTTCCGAGTAAAAATAGCCAACTTTTTTAGACAAAAGCTGTTGCTTATTTAATTGATCTGAAGATGCCGTATATTTGATAACTGTATCTAATGTCGTGGCAGTTAGTTTCATTCCTGCTTTAGAAGTCCCATTATCATGATGCAGTTTTGTTAAAAGTCGGATGGTTTGAGCGTTTCCTTCAAAGTTAAGAAAATCATTTTGTTGTTGCTCCGAAAAATCAGACCAACAAGCATACAAAGGACCATTTTTTTCAAACCAAATACGAATGGCTTCTTCCCCAAAATGTCCAAAAGGGGGATTGCCAATATCATGGATTAATGCAGCTGTTTCTAACAACCGATAGCATTCTGATAATTCCATAACCTCAATGTTTCGTTCGTTCAACTGTGAAATAACTAATCTAAGTATATCCCTGCTATGCATTGCCACTTCTAAGCTATGCGTTAAACGCGTTCTTACAAAATCATTACGTTCTAAAGGAAAAACTTGTGTTTTGTCTTGTAAACGTCTAAATGCATCACTTTTAATTACTCTACGATAGTCACTATCTAAAGATTTACGAAGTTCTGTGGCTAAATCAACTTGCTTATTTAACCAGTCATTTTGATATTGTTTACCATTATCAGAAATACGATATGTACCAACCAACTGACGCCAATTCATTTTCATTTATTACCTCCTCCAATTACTCTACCTTCTCTAAATAAGAGACGTAAATATTTTTACATTTACCAATATCACTGAATTCCCGATTGTTATACGCCTTATCCTTTTTCAATTTAAACCGCACTTTTTCGCCTTCTTGAAAAGTTCCCCACGTAAGAAAAAAGAATAGCCAATGGCTTTCATCCTCTGATAGCGTGTCTAAACCTAAACTTTTAGGCTCAATTAAGCTAGGTAATTTAAAACAGTCATACACCCCTTTTGCTGTGCCATACACAGGACGATGAGTGCTAAGAGTCGTTTCAAAATATCCCTTTTCATCAGGTTTTAAATAACTTGCTTGTCGAATCAGTTGTGTCAGTTTATTTTGGAATGGCTGAATATTTTTCTCAACGTTTAGTTCAAAATCTGGCTCAGCTTGTACATCTGTGTCATGAGATAACTTTTTTAATAAGCAGTTGATTTCATTAGTACTTGTCTTATCATTAAACGCAATCGCCAAACGCTCACTGCTAATAACACCTTTCATATCTTTCATAGAAAAATTATTTAACGCAATTGGATAGTGTTTATCTGATAGCATCCAAGAAGCACCCATTTCGTTTAAACATGGAATACTCTGATAATAATGATCAGATAAAAAATACAGCATGACAGGTTGATTGGTTAGCTCCCTTTTAATCGTGTCAAAAATTAATTCTCCTGGCTGTACACCTGTTTCAATAGCGGAACTATAAAAAATATCCTGTGTTCGAAACCCAAACTTTTTCAACAATTGGATAAACGCATCCACATATTCTTGATCCTTTGAACTATGACTAATAAAAATCTTTTTCCCGTTGCTCACTACTCAACATCCTCCAAGTTAAATTTGTATTTTCATTTTTTTGTGAAATTCTATACTATTTCTTTAAGCGTACAGCGTTATCTGAAACCAGTCAATACTAAAATTATAAAATAACAATTATTTTGTTTTATTAAATTTTTATATAATGTTGTTTTGTTAATGTTTTGTTATTTTTAAACAAGTGATTATAGAGCGATGTACGGTTGAAGTTATTTCTAATCTATTTTTTTCAATATTTTTATAAATATAAAAAAACACGCCTTTCTTTGCAGAAAGGCGTGTTTTTACGTCCGAGTATAAGGAGAATTGGTTCATTAACCAATTGTCCCTTTAAGCGTTATTCATTAAATGAATTATTTGTTTTTTAAGTTGTAGAAAGATTTTAAGCCTTTGTATTCAGCTACATCGCCTAATTGATCTTCAATACGTAATAATTGGTTGTATTTAGCAATACGGTCAGTACGGCTTAATGAACCAGTTTTGATTTGGCCAGCGTTTGTTGCAACAGCGATATCAGAGATTGTTGAATCTTCTGTTTCACCAGAACGGTGAGATACAACTGCAGTGTAGCCAGCTTCTTTAGCCATTTCGATTGCTTCAAATGTTTCAGTTAAAGTACCGATTTGGTTAACTTTGATTAGGATTGAGTTAGCGATACCTTTTTCGATACCTTCAGCTAATTTAGTTGTGTTTGTTACGAATAAATCGTCACCAACTAATTGAACTTTGTCGCCTAATACTTCAGTTAATTTTTTGAATCCGTCCCAGTCGTTTTCGTCTAAGCCGTCTTCGATTGAAATGATTGGGTATTTAGAAACTAATTCTTCGTAGAACGCGATCATTTCTTCAGTTGTTTTTTCGCCTTCTCCTGAGTCAGCTAAAACGTAAACGCCTTTTTCTTTGTCGTAGAATTCTGAAGAAGCAGCATCCATAGCAAGAACAACGTCTTTACCAGGAACATAGCCAGCTTTTTCGATAGCTTCGATGATTACTTCGAAACCTTCTTCGTTTGAACCTAAGTTAGGAGCGAAACCACCTTCGTCACCTACTGAAGTAGCTAAGCCGCGACCTTTTAAGATTGAAGCTAATGCGTGGAATACTTCTGCACCCATACGTAAAGCTTCTTTGAATGTAGGCGCACCTACAGGCATGATCATGAATTCTTGGAAGTCAATACTGTTGTCAGCATGTGATCCACCGTTGATGATGTTCATCATTGGAGTTGGTAATACTTTTGTATTGAATCCGCCTAAGTAATGATATAAAGGCACTTCTAGGTAATCAGCAGCAGCACGAGCTACGGCGATAGACACACCAAGAATAGCGTTAGCACCTAATTTACCTTTGTTAGGAGTTCCATCTAAATCGATCATTGCTTTATCGATAGCCATTTGATCGCGTACATCGTAACCGATGATTGCTTCAGCAATGATGTTGTTTACGTTATCTACAGCTTTAGTAACACCTTTACCTAAGTAACGAGCTTTGTCGCCATCACGTAATTCAACTGCTTCGTATTCACCAGTTGAAGCTCCTGAAGGAACCATTCCACGGCCGAAAGCTCCGCTTTCAGTGTAAACTTCTACTTCGATTGTTGGGTTACCGCGTGAGTCTAAGACTTCGCGTGCGTAAATATCAGTAATAATTGACATGTTTTGTCTCTCCTTTGAGTTTGTATTTATACTAAGGGGATTCCCTCATGTATGATTGTAGTTAATTCTCGCAAACTATGCAAACATTTTTTTGCAAAAGTCATTGAGAAAACGTTACCGTTAGTGATTTCTTATTTTACAGCATCTAATAAAGCTAGGAATGAGTCTGCTTCTAAGCTTGCGCCGCCGACTAAAGCACCGTCAACGTTTTCTTTTGCCATATATTCAGCGATGTTTTCTGGTTTAACAGAACCACCGTATTGAATACGAACAGCTTCAGAAACTTCTTTGCCGTATAATTTTTCAACTGTTGAACGAACAACACCACAGATTTCATCTGCAATATTAGCATCTGCAGATTTACCAGTTCCGATTGCCCAGATTGGTTCGTAAGCGATAACCATTGAAGCAACTTGTTCGTTTGATAAACCAACTAAGCCGTTAGTGATTTGACCTTCGATCCATTCCGCTGTTTTACCAGCTTCATACGTTTCTAAAGTTTCACCACAACAGAAGATTGGTGTCATACCATTTGCAAAGATTGCTTTGGCTTTTTTATTGATATCTTCATCTGTTTCGTGGAAATATTCGCGACGTTCAGAGTGTCCGATAATCACATAGTTTACACCTAAATCTGCAATTGCAGCTGGTGAGTTTTCACCAGTGAAGGCACCAGCGTTTTCCCAGTAGCAGTTTTGTGCAGCTAATTTCACTTCAGAATCTTTTAGGTTCCAAGCTAAAGGAGCTAAGAATAATGCTGGAGATCCAATCACAGCGTCAACAACGTCGTTTGATGGAACAGCATTTTTTACTGCTTCTGCAAAGCTTTGTGCTTCGCTTAAAGTTTTGTTCATTTTCCAGTTACCAGCGATAATTGGTTTGCGCATGAAAAGCACATCCTTTTCTTTTTTTAAAAATATTGTCTTTTAAACTGATTATTTATCGTTAATAGAAGCTAAACCTGGTAAAGTTTTGCCTTCTAATAATTCTAAACTTGCTCCGCCACCTGTTGAGATGTGAGAGAATTTGTTTTCGTAGCCTAATTGAATTGCTGCAGCAGCAGAGTCCCCACCACCGATGATTGTTGTTGCGTCTTCTAAATTAGCAATCGCTTCACAAACACCAATTGTTCCTTTGGCAAAGTTACTCATTTCAAATACGCCCATTGGTCCATTCCAAACAACTGTTTTCGCACCTTGTAATTCGTTAGCGAATAATTCAATTGTTTTTTCACCAATATCCAAGCCTTCTTCATCATCTGGGATTTCAGTTGAAGGAACCGTGTGGAAAGGAGCGTCATTGCTGAACTCTTTAGAGACAACTGTATCAACCGGTAAAACTAATTTGTCGCCAGCTTTTTCCATTAAGCTTTTCGCTAAGTCCACTTTATCTTCTTCAAGTAAAGATAAACCAACACTATAGCCTTGTGCTTTCATGAATGTGTAAGCCATACCGCCACCGATTAAAATTTTGTCGGCTTTTTCAATTAGGTTTTCAATGACAGCGATTTTGTCAGAAACTTTTGCGCCACCCAAGATTGCTACGAATGGACGTTTTGGATTTTCAACAGCTTCGCCGATGAATTTAATTTCTTTTTCCATTAAGAAACCAGCAACTGTTGGGATACCAGTTGAAGCAATTCCAACGTTTGAGGCATGTGCACGGTGTGCAGTACCAAAAGCATCATTGACAAATACATCGCCTAAAGAAGCCCAGTATTTACCCAATTCAGCGTCATTGCCGCTTTCTTTTTTGCCGTCAACATCTTCAAAACGAGTGTTTTCAAATACTAAAACGTCGCCATCTTTCATATTGTTAACAGCGTCTTCTAATTCTTTACCACGTGTTTCTGGAACAAAAGTAACTGGTTGACCTAGTAATTCGCTTAAACGTTCAGCCACTGGTTTTAATGATTTGCCAGCTTTGTCTTCTTCTGTTTTTACACGACCTAAATGAGAGAAAAGAATTGCTTTTCCGCCATTTTCAATCACGTATTTGATTGTTGGTAAAGCCGCTACGATACGATTATCGTTTGTGATCACGCCATCTTTTAACGGAACGTTAAAGTCAACACGGACAAGGACTTTTTTGTCTTTTAAATCTACATCTTTAATTGTCTTTTTAGCCATGAGTAGACCTCCTGTATTGTCAATTTTAGGATTTTTCTTTTTTAAAAAAAGAAAGCGGAGAAGCGCGTTGCTTCCCCGCTTATTATTTCACAATTGTTCAAATTTCACTAATGATAAGAATGAATCTTATAAGTTAGCGAAGTATTCTAAAGTACGAACTAATTGAGCAGTGTATGACATTTCGTTGTCATACCAAGCAACAGTTTTAACTAATTGTTTGTCGCCAACTGTCATCACTTTTGTTTGAGTTGCATCGAATAATGAACCGTAAGTCATACCTACGATATCAGAAGAAACGATTTCGTCTGTGTTATAACCATAAGATTCGTTAGCAGCTTTTTCCATTACTGCATTTACTTCATCAACAGTAACTTCTTTGTCTAATACAGTAACTAATTCAGTTAATGAACCAGTTGCTACAGGAACACGTTGAGCAGCGCCATCTAATTTACCGTTCAATTCTGGGATTACTAAGCCGATTGCTTTAGCAGCACCAGTTGAGTTAGGTACGATGTTTGCAGCAGCAGCGCGCGCACGACGGAAGTCGCCTTTAGGATGTGGTCCGTCTAATGTCATTTGGTCACCTGTGTAAGCGTGGATAGTTGTCATTAAACCTTCAACAACACCAAAGTTGTCATGTAAAGCTTTAGCCATTGGAGCTAAGCAGTTTGTAGTACAAGAAGCGCCTGAAATTACAGTTTCTTCTCCAGTTAATGTTTCATGGTTTGTGTTGTAAACGATTGTTGGTACATCGTTACCACCAGGAGCTGAAATAACTACACGTTTTGCACCAGCAGTTAAATGTTTTTCAGCAGCTTCTTTAGAAGTAAAGAAACCAGTACATTCTAAAACGATGTCTACGCCTAATTCGCCCCATGGTAATTCTTCAGGGTTACGGTTAGCTAAAACTTTGATTTCTTTGCCATTAACGTTGAATGAACCTTCGTGAACTTCAACTGTACCGTTGAAACGGCCTTGAGTTGTGTCATATTTTAACAAGTGTGCTAACATTTTAGCATCTGTTAAGTCGTTGATTGCAACTACTTCGATTCCTTCTACATCTTGGATACGACGGAAAGCTAAGCGTCCGATACGTCCAAATCCATTAATACCTACTTTAACTGTCATTAAAGATTTCCTCCTTATGAAAATCAAAAATTTTTTATTTTAAAGGGTTACCCCTTTTAAAATCTCGTTTGCAGCAGCTTCATCTGTGATGAGCCACGTTTGTTTTGGTGCATTTTTCATATATGCGCGAATGGCTTTGGCTTTCGTTTTGCCGCCCGCAATTGCGACGACATAGGGAATTTCTTGTAAGTTTTTTAATTGAAGGCCAATTCGTGGAATTTTATAGACCACTTTTCCTTCTTCATCAAAGAAATAACCAAACGATTCTGCCACGGCATTTTTTTGTTTGAGCATAACCATTTCGTCATCAGACATTTTTCGGCGTGCCGCCATGTGCAACGCTCGACCAATACTGTGCACCACACAGTTGGCATGACTAATTAACGTAAGAACTTCTTGAATCGAGGGTTCTTGTAATAAACTATTATACGTTTCACGACTCAATTGCTCTGGGACATATAACGCCCGGTAGTTACCACCCGTTTTGTTGGCCATTACAGCACTAATTGAATTGGCTTGGACAGAAACTGCTTCACCAATCCCTCCTCTGGCTGGAACAAACAAATTATGACGTTTTTCAGTTTCTAGTGATCCCATATTTTCGGCCACCATGGCCATTGTTGTCCCACCCATAACCGCAATTGTATTCTCACCATTTGGTAAGAGTAAATTCAGCGTATTGGTTAAGACATCTCCAAAGTCCGAAAGAACTTTCTTTTGGATATCACTATCTCCTGCAACAACGATACAACGTTGAATGCCAAAGTACTGTGTCATTTCTTTTTCGATTTGGTGCATGCCAAGCAATTGATTCATGACTAATTCTAAGCCTTGGTAGACTTCCAAACCGCGTTCTGTTAATGTCATTCCGCTTTTTGAAGGTTCAATCAGGTTGAGCTGCTTCAAAACATCTGTTTCTGTACGCAAGACTCGCTCTGTAATTCCCATCGTTTCTGATAAACTTCTACGTCCAATAGGTTGCATCCAATAAATATTGCGAAGAATTTGGAATCTTTCTTGTAATACATCGAGCATATCTGGAGCAACTGCTTCAATCATTTTAAATTCTTTTAACATGATGCGCTCCTTTTGTGGGTCGAAATATGTCCAAGTAAGACTGAAAACGACCTATGAACTTTAAAAAAATAGAATTGATGTTCGTTTTTCCTACTATTTATTCATAACAGTATTAAAAGTACTTATCAATTACACACTTAGTGTACCAGTTTTTTTAGGTCTTTTCAATAAAAATGATTCTTTTTTCATCGTTTTCTTTCAAATCCAAACAAAGCATTCGTTTGCGAGAAACAATAGCGACTTATTTCCGAATAATTAGATTTAATTAAACCAAAAGCAAAGGAATTCACGAACGTCTTTCAATTAACTTCTTGTTTAAATGGGAATTTCAGGTCCTCACACAAAGCATTTTTTACTTATTTTTCAAAAAAAGCAACGAAAGAATAGACACAGCCATTCTCTCGTTGCTTCATACCCTTTTATTTGTAATCTTCTTCGTAAAAACGTCCTAAAATTTTAACATTATCTGAGATGCTGACAAAGGCATTCGGATCACTTTCTTTCATGGCTGCTTCTAAACTTGGCAACTCAAAGCGTGTCACAATAGTTAGCAAAACAGTTTGGCGGTCGTGGCGATATGCCCCTTCCGCTTCATGAATAATTGTAATACCGCGGCGCATTTTCTTTTGAATCTCATCCACGACCCGATCTGGGTTTTTGGTGACAATCATAACTTGCATTTTCTTTTGCTTAGTATAAACGGCATCTGTGACCTTCCCACTTACAAAAATTGATAACGCACTGTAGAACATGTACTGCCAGCCAAATAAATAACCTGCAACGAAGACAATTAGTGCGTTAAAATAAATTGAAATCGAGCCAACGGAACGCCCCGTTTTTTTCCGAATGGTAATGCTTAGAATATCTAAGCCCCCAGAAGAAACCCCGTTTTTTAAAACAAAACCAATTCCTGATCCAGAAATCGCCCCACCAAAAATAGCACAGATAATTGGATCTTGAGTCATCACCGTTTGCGGAACAATATGCATAAATAATGAAGTTAAAGTCACGGTAATGAAAGTAAAAATTGTAAACTTCTTACCTATTTTTTTCCACGCAATAAAGAATAACGGCACATTTAAAAGATACAATGTAATGGAGACAGGCACATTAAAACCGACAATTTTTGTTGAGAGGGTTGTTAAAATTTGTGCCAAGCCTGTTAAGCCACTGGAATAAATATTTCCTGGTTGATAGAAAAAGTTCATGGCAATTGATGCAAGAATAGCATAGACAATCGACACAGAAAATTTTGTTGTATAGTCATGAACTGGCAGTCCGTCATAAATTTTTTTCATAAATAATAGCCTCGTTTCAGGTTTTCAATAAATTACATTTCTTTTCATATTATACGTGGTTTACCGAGAGAAAAAAAGAGATTCCTATAATAATTACGGAAGATTCATCAAATGTTTATAGAAATGAAAAAAGAACGAAATCTTAACGATTTCGTTCTTGGGTTGTTTCATAATGGGCTCTTGGTCCACCAATATATTTAGGACGAGAATATAATGCTGTAACATGGGCCGCACCTAACGTTCGAATGCTCAAGCGAAGAGGAACTTGCACATGTTTTACATGCATACCGATAGATGTATCGCCAATGTCAATCCCTGCTTGAGCAACAATATGCTCCACTTCCACAGGTTCATCAAATTTTTCAAAGGCAGCCACTGAACAAGAACCGCCAGCATGTAATTGTGGTACTACCGAGACAATTTCAAAGCCTTTTTCTTCAGCCACACGACGTTCCATCGCTAAAGCACGATTAATATGTTCGCATCCTTGGACAGCCAAAGAGATGCCTTTTTTATCTAATTGTTCAATTAAGGTTGAGACAATCCATTGTCCTACTTCGGCACTGGAATTTTTACCAATGACGCCACCTACTACCTCGCTAGTGGTACAACCTAAAACAAATAGGTCCCCTTTTTGTAAATTTCCTGCTGTAATGACTTCTTCTGTAATTGTCACTAACTGTTCTTTTAACATTTTTTCATCGATAGTCATTTGTTCATCCTTCTTTCTTCTAAACGACCATTTTTTGGTAACACACGTTTTAATGTTTGACTAAGAGGCAATGCTACAATCACCCCAAATAAGGATTGAATGATATTCCCTGGTAATGAGGCAATCCCCGCACCCACGCCATAAAGCCAGCTAGTCGCTAAAGCATACCCGCTAATCATGAGGAGACTGGCTAAAAGTAATCCTAGCGTTTGCATCTTTTTATTTTTATTAAAGAAGTGCCCTGCTAACCAACCTTGTCCGCCATGAATCAATAACGAAAAAACGAACCATTGTGGATAGCCTGACAATAAATCAATTAAACCACCGCTTAAAGCTCCGACTGTCAAGCCACCAATCGGACCAAAAAGTAAACTAGCAATGTAAATCCCTGCATCCGCCAATGTAACAAAGCCATTTGTTGCTGGGACGGGGATAATAAAGACCATTGACACAGCCACTGTTAAAGCGGTAATTACTGCATATAGACTAATTTTTCTTGTCATTATCCGCCACACCTCCTGCTAGTAATCCTTCATGCCACACACTTCCAAAAGCTGCATTTAGCTGGACCCCAGAAACAATGGCTTCATGAACGTATGTTTTTGCTAAATCAACTGCTTCAATTAACGGATATCCTTTAACTAAATTCGCACCAATTGCAGAGGCAAAGGAACAACCAGCGCCATCAATGGTGTGGGCCATTACTTTTTCTTTGACCAATTGAATATGTTGTTGTCCATCATAAAAAAAGTCACGTGCTTCTTGGCCAAGCCAACGATTACCACCTTTAATCACCACCGTTGCCGCTCCTAAAGAGTTTAACTCTTCCGCCGCTTGTTGAACTTCTTCGACGGTTGTTAATTTTCTGCCAATGAGTAATTCTGCTTCTTTTAAATTAGGCGTTATAATCGTTGCGAATGGAAAAAGTTTTTCAATCAATAACTGCATGTATCTTTTTTCATAAACTGAAGTCGTTTCTTTAAAAGCCAAGACAGGATCCAACACCACCGGCAGACCTGCGTGCTTTTTCAAAAAGGTTGCAATTTGTAGCATACTTTCTTCACTGTGAATCAAGCCAATCTTGATGCCGTCTAAACTCCCGGCAGGTATGGAAGCGAGTTGCTCTTTCACCAAAGAAGTCTCCAGGTCATGAATCTGAAAATGATTCTTGGGGGCTGTAGCAAGGCAAGTTAAAGTTGATAAGCCAAAGACTTGATGATTTTCAAACGTTTTTAAATCTGTTTGAATCCCGCCACCTGAAAAAGGATCGGAACCGCCAATTGTTAAAATTATTTTTGTCATTTGTTTCGCTCCTTTATACACTCAGTTATCATACAAAGTTTTCTAAAAAGAAAAAACAGCCAATTGGCAGATTTTTAGCTCAGCCACTTTTTATTTTGTTATCCTTTTCCTTCCCAAAGAAAGAGTGACCTCATCCGTCAATGAAGTCACTCTTTCTTTAGATTTAACATTTATTCGTCAATGGCTGTTACATCAATGTTTAATTCAAACAATTGTAATGGAGAAACTAAACTTGGTGCGTTGTTCATTGGGTCAATTGCTTTCCCGTTTTTAGGGAAGGCAATCACTTCACGAATATTTTCTTCCCCAGCCAATAGCATTGCTAAGCGGTCTAGCCCTAAAGCAATCCCTCCATGTGGCGGGAAGCCGTAATCTAATGCGTCTAGCAAGAAACCAAATTGGTCTTGTGCTTCTTCTTTTGTAAAACCTAACGTTTCAAACATTTTTTCTTGTAATTCTCGTGTATGGATCCGTAATGAGCCACCGCCTAATTCGTAGCCGTTTAAGACAACATCGTAAGCTTCAGCATACACAGAGGCTGGGTCTGTTGCTAAGCGGGCCACATCCTCTGCTTTTGGTTGTGTAAATGGATGATGAGCAGAAACATAGCGGCCAGCTTCTTCATCATATTCAAACAACGGCCAATCCACAATCCATAAGAAATTGAATTTCGATTCATCAATTAAACCTAATTCTTTACCTAAACGTGTACGTACCGCACCTAAAGCAGCGGCTACGATTTCAGGTTTATCGGCACCAAACATTAAAATATCACCGACTTCTGCATTGGTAGCAGCAATTAATTCATCACTAACTTCTGTTAAGAATTTAGCAATTGGTCCTTTTAAGCCATCTTCTTCAACTTTTAACCAAGCTAAGCCTTTTGCACCAAATTGACTCACATACTTACCTAAGTTATCCATATCTTTACGAGAATACTTATCTGCGGCGCCTTTTGCATTCAAAGCCTTCACATGTCCACCATTTTCCAACGCTGCTTGGAAAACTTTGAAGTCTACGTCTTTCACTACATCTGCAACATCAATTAATTCCATAGCAAAACGAGTGTCGGGTTTATCGCTACCATAGCGTGCCATCGCTTCGTCATAGCTCATTCGTGGAAACGGAACAGAAATCTCAATTCCTTTTGTCTCTTTCATCACTTCAGCCAACATATTTTCTGTATATGTTTGAATTTCTTCTGGTGTTAAAAAGGTCGTTTCGATATCGATTTGTGTAAATTCTGGTTGACGGTCGCCTCGTAAATCTTCATCACGGAAACAACGAACGATTTGGTAATAGCGATCGAAGCCTGCCCCCATTAATAATTGTTTAAAGAGTTGTGGTGATTGTGGCAAAGCATAAAAATGACCGGCATGGACACGAGAAGGAACCAAATAATCGCGAGCGCCTTCTGGTGTTGATTTGCCTAAATAAGGAGTTTCAATGTCTAAAAAGTCATGATTATCTAAATAGTGACGGATTGTTTTCGTTACTTGGTGACGTAATTTAATGTTGTTTGTCATTGATGGACGACGTAAATCTAAATAACGATATTTCATGCGCAATTCGTCATTAACGTTATTATCATCTTCAATGGTAAATGGCGTTGTTTTCGCAGTATTTAAAATCGTAATGTCAGTCGCCATCACTTCAAACTCGCCAGTTTTCATTTTGGGATTAATCGCTTCTTTATCACGATAAACGACTTGACCTTTAACTTCGATGACGTATTCACTACGACATTTATCAGCAATTTCCCATGCTTCTTTTGACTTTTCTGGGTTAAAGACCACTTGGACGATTCCTTCACGGTCACGTAAATCAATAAAGATAACGCCTCCTAAGTCACGACGTTTTTGAACCCATCCTTTTAATACAACTTCTTTTTCAATAAATTCGGCAGATACATTGCCGCAATAGGTTGTGCGTTTTGCCATTTCTCAATCTCTCCTTTTTATTCTTCAATCATTTTTGTCATCATTTCGTCATACACTTCATCAAATGAATCATGAATAGCACTTAACGGGAAGGCTTTTTCTTCGCGTGTTGCCATTGATTTTACGTTGACAATGCCTTCATTCAATTCATTTTCACCGATTGTTAAAACTAATTTTGCTTGTAATTTATCGGCCGTTTTAAATTGCGCTTTTGGTTTGCGATTCATGTAATCACGATCAGCTGAGAAACCAAAGTTACGAATGCTTTGAACAAGTTGCAAAGCTGCGACGTTGGTTTCTGAACCAATCCCAACCACATATGCGTCTAATTCAGATAACGCTGGAATCACAACTTCTTCAGCTTCCATTGTTAACAACACTCGCTCAATGCCCATACCAAAACCAAAACCTGGTGTGTCTGGGCCGCCTAATTCTTCAACTAAACCATTGTATCGGCCTCCTGCACAAATAGTTGATTGCGCACCCATTTTAGGCGCTTCACTCATAATTTCAAAAATTGTGTGTGTGTAATAATCCAGACCGCGAACCATATTACTATCAATTTCATAAGGAATTTCTAGTAAATCTAACATATCAGTTACTGCTTCAAAATGTGCTTTAGATGGTTCATTTAAATAATCTAAAATGGAGGGCGCTTCTGCGACGATCACCTTGTCTTTTTTATCTTTGCTGTCTAACACCCGCAATGGATTTTCGTGTAAGCGACGTTGTGAATCCTCGCTTAATTCTGCCATATGGGGCTCTAAATAATCGATTAATGCTTGACGGTACGTAGCACGTGTTTCTTTATCCCCTAAGGAATTAATAACTAATTTGATTTGTTGGATGCCTAATTGTTTGAAGAAGTCCAAAGCCATAGCCATAATTTCAACATCCAATGCTGGGTTTTCACTACCAAATGCTTCCACACCAATTTGATGGAATTGACGCAAACGACCAGCTTGTGGGCGTTCATAGCGGAACATCGGCCCCATGTAATAGGTTTTATATGGTTTCGTATATTCCGGACCATATAATTTATTTTCAACGAAGGCCCGAACAATTGGCGCTGTCCCCTCAGGACGTAGCGTCACGTGACGGTCTCCTTTATCATAAAAATCATACATTTCTTTTGAAACAATATCTGTAGTATCGCCAACACTGCGAGATATCACTTCATAATGTTCAAAAATCGGGGTTCTGATTTCTTGGTATTGATAATCTTTAAAAATCAAACGAGCTGTTTCTTCCACAAATTGCCATTTTTCAGAAGTTCCTGGCAAAATATCGTTTGTTCCTTTTGGTTTTTGATAACTCATTGTCTTTCTCTCCTTCTATCATTCCACAAAAATGTGTGCGCCATTTTCTTTTTTCTAAAAATGAAAAAAGCCCTTGTATGTTGAACATACAAGGGCGTAAAAGTCTCTTTTACACGGTACCACCTAGTTTTGAAAGATTTGACTCTTTCCTCAACGATTAACGCTCGTAACGGGACGGCTTTTCTTCCGTCCATCTCCAGAATGTCTTTCACTTTCACTGTTGAAGTTGCTCTCAGCCACGGCAACTCTCTCTTCGCAGACAGATGAAACTTACTCGTTCCTTCGTAGATTTTTAATATTATCTATAAACTACTAAAGTTCTCTTAGAAAGTCAAGGGTTTCCGACAGGAAAATCAATTATTTTTCTCGTGTATCAATCACAATGGTCACTGGACCATCATTGGTCAACGACACTTGCATATCCGCGCCAAATTCTCCTGTGGCTACCTCTATTCCTTCTGCTTCTAATTGTTGATTAAATAATTCATACAAAGGAATCGCCACATCTGGACGAGCCGCTTCAATAAAACTGGGACGATTGCCTTTTTTAGTTTTTGCATAGAGGGTAAATTGAGAGATACTCAAAATTGATCCTTCAATCTCTTGAATACTGCGATTCATTTTTCCTTCGTCATCTTCAAAAACACGTAATTTACTGATTTTGCCAACAACATAAGCCACATCTTCTGGCGTGTCTTCTTGATGGATGCCCACCAGCACCATGAAGCCTTGTTTGATTTGTCCCACTATCTGCTCTTCTATCGCAACTTGTGCTTGACTGACTCTTTGAATAACTACTTTCATCTTTTTTGCCTCACTTTTAACACTTACCCATTGGTTCGACGAACACTATAAACATCTGGTACACTTTTAATTTTGTCAACGATGGTTTTTAAATGAGAAAGGTTTTGAATTTTCACAGTGACATGAATCTGGGCCATCTTATCTTTGGATGGACGAGCTTCAACGCCGACTAAATTTTTTGTCATCGAACTAATGACTTGTAAAACATCACTCAGTAAGCCACTACGATCATAGCCGTAAATCTCCAAATCGGCAGCGTATTCTTTGCGACTGTGCTCGGTATCTTCCCACTCAACTTCAATTAGACGTTGTGCTAATTCTTCTTGATGTTGTACGTTAGGACAGTCCGCACGATGAATTGAAACGCCCCGTCCTTTGGTAATGTAACCAACGATTTCATCACCAGGCACTGGATTACAACAGCGGCTTAAACGAATCAATAGGTTGTCCACCCCTTGAATCACGATGCCGCCTTCATGACGAACTTTCATTTTTTCTGATTCTTTTTTAGCTGGCTGATTTAACAACTCTTCTGCTTCTTGGCGTTGACGTTCCAACTCTTGTTCGCGGCGTTCTTTTTCTGTTAAACGATTGCACACTACTTGCGCACTTACTTCGCCATAACCTACTGCCGCAAATAAATCATCTTCCGTTTGAAATTTAAATTTATCTAGCACTTCCGCCATTTTATTCTTCGTTAAAAATTCTTTCGGTGTAAAGCCGATTTCTGTCATGTATTTAATGACAGCATCATGCCCTTTAATAATGTTATCTTCACGGTCTTGTTCTTTAAAGAAACGTTTGATTTTATTTTTGGCTTTACTTGTTTTAACCATTTTCAGCCAGTCGCGACTAGGTCCGAAAGAATTCGGTGATGTTAGGACTTCAATAATATCCCCATTTTTTAGGACATAGTCTAACTGTACCATTTTGCCGTTGACCTTCGCACCGGTTGTTTTATTCCCAATTTCAGTATGGATACTGTAAGCAAAATCTAGTGGTCCGGAGCCTTTTGGCAGTTCGGTTACATCTCCACTTGGCGTAAAGACATAGACTTTGTCGCTAAAAATGTCTTCTTTCACACCTTGCATAAATTCAGAAGCATCATAGCTTTCATCTTGTAATTCAATAATTTCATGGAACCAATCGACTTGCTTCGTCAGTTCATCTGTTTCAATTTTTTCCGCTTTGCCTTCTTTATAGGCCCAGTGAGCCGCCACCCCAAATTCGGCGATTTGGTGCATCTCATGCGTCCGAATTTGGACCTCTACTGGATTCCCTTTTGGTCCAATAACTGTCGTATGGATAGATTGATACATATTCGCTTTTGGCATAGCAATATAATCTTTAAAGCGACCTGGCATTGGTGTCCAACGCGTATGAATCGCCCCTAACACGGCATAGCAATCTTTAATGGAATCGACAATAACACGAATCGCTAATAAGTCATAGATTTCATTAAATTGTTTCTTTTGGTCCTTCATTTTACGATAGATTGAATAAATATGTTTTGGTCGACCATATATTTCTGCGTAAATTTCTAAATCTTCCGTAGCTAAACGAATATCTTCGACTGCTTCTGCCACATAAGCTTCACGTTCATCGCGTTTGCTTTGCATCAAATTAACAATTCGATAGTATTGGTTGGGGTTAATATAACGTAAGGCAGTATCTTCTAATTCCCATTTAATTCGACTAATCCCTAAGCGATGTGCTAAAGGCGCATAAATTTCTAAAGTTTCTTGCGCAATCCGTCGTTGCTTATCTTCACGTAAATGTTTTAATGTGCGCATATTGTGCAAACGATCGGCTAGTTTCACCATAATGACCCGTAAATCTTGCGCCATTGCCAATAACATTTTCCGATGGTTTTCGGCTAATTGTTCTTCATGAGATTTATATTTAATTTTTCCTAGTTTCGTTACGCCATCGACTAACATTGCGATGTCTTCGCCAAATTCTTCTTTTAAATCGTCCAGTGTTACGTCCGTATCTTCGACAACATCATGTAAAAATCCTGTTGCTACAGTATGGGGATCCATATGTAATTCAGCCAGAATGCCTGCCACTTGAATCGGATGGATGATGTAAGGTTCACCTGATTGTCGGACTTGACCTTCGTGTGCTTTTTCAGCATAAGTTAATGCTTTTTGAACCAACTCAACATGTTCTGGTCCCATATAGGTACTTACAATTTTGATGACCGCTGGGCCTGTCAGTATTTCTTCTTTTGGCATGGTATTCACTCCTCTATGAAGGTGACCTTTGGATAAAGAACACTTCGTTCACGTTTTATCTATTTTAATAAAAAAGAAAAGTACCACTTGAAACAGTAGCACTTTCAACAACTCTATTATACTAAATTTCCCTTAAATTTCAATCACTGTCGCTTTTTTACTCTCTGTTTATTCAAAGAGAATGCCTACAAGAATTTTACAGGCGGGCTTTCGTTTAATTTAAAAGTTCCATTTGGTAGCTAACCGCACTTAAAAGATACAACGGTGCTGTTTCTGCTCGTAAAATTCTCGGACCCAACCCGCAAAGTTTCGCCCCAGCCTGCAGAAATTGTTCAATTTCTTGCGGTGCAAAGCCACCTTCAGGTCCAAAGAGCACACACAAACATGCGCCTGGCTGGCAAGTGGATAATACTTGTGCTAATTGACTTTTTTCTCCTTGTTTTGCTGATTCTTCATACGCAACCAAGACTGTGTCATATGAGTCAAATTGCGCAATGATTTCTTGTGTTTTTTCCACCAAAGAAACACTTGGTGTCTGCTGCCGATGCGATTGCTCCGCCGCTTCTGTGGCAATTTTTTGTAATCTTTTTTCTTTGGCTGCTCTTTTTTTGTGGTCCCATTTGACAACGGAAGTTTTCGCAGGAAAGCCGATAAACTGATTGCCACCTAGCTCCGTGCCTTTTTGAACAATCCATTCTAACTTGTCCCCTTTTGGTAACCCACACGCAATCGTCACTTCAATTGGCAATTCTTTGTCCATTTCTTCTTTACTAATTTCTTTAAAGTAAACAGATGTTGAATCAATTTCCACAATCTCAGCTAAAATGGCAGTTTTATTTTGAAATACTAAATAACAACGATCATTCGGCGTCATTCGCATAACTCGCACAATATGATGATAGTTTTCATCTGCGACTTTATACAAATCTTTTTCTTGATAATCTTCTTTCATGAAATACCGTTGCATTTTACTCTTCCTCTGGTTTCTTCAAGATAATCGCATACCAATCGCCTTGATTAAAGAGTTGGTCCACCACAAACCCGACTTTCGTTAGTGCTTCTAAAACCATTGCTTTTTTATCTTCAATAATTCCAGAAATAATGAAGGTACCGTCTTGTTTTAGCAAACGCCAAGCATCTTCAATCATTAACACAATAATATCTGCCAAAATATTTGCGACGATTACATCAGCAGAATGGTCAATCCCTTTTAGTAAATCATTGGCTGACACATGAACATCGGCCGCAATGGGATTTAAATCCATATTTTCTTTTGCCGCTGCAACTGCTACTTCATCTAAATCATATGCGTAGACGTCTTTAGCCCCTAAATAGCGACTTGCAATACTCAAAACACCAGAACCCGTTCCTACATCTAGAACTGTTTCGCCACCACGTAAAACAGTTTCTAAAGCTTGCAAGGTTAAACGAGTCGTTGGATGCGTGCCTGTACCGAAAGCCATGCCCGGATCCAATGTGATAATTTTTTCTGCTTCATCTTGTGCGTGATAGGCTTCCCAACTTGGCACAATCGTTAAGAATCGTGTGACACGGACAGGATGATAATATTTTTTCCAAGCAGTTGCCCAGTCGCTTTCTGCTACTTCACTAATTGTCATTTCGTTTTTACCAATGGATAAGCCGTACTCTGGCAAGCGTAAAATATTTTCTTTCATAAATGGTAAAATTTCTGGTAAGAAGGTTGTTTCAGGAAAATAAGCCATCACAATCGCCCCTTCTTTAATGTGGGTGAATTGCTCTTTATCTAAAATTTCCCCATACAGATCACTTTCAAAATTTTCAATGTCCAACGCATCTTCAATGGCCACGCCACTTGCACCAGCTTCCATCATAATGTTTGAAATTGCTTCAACTGCTTCGCTAGCCGTTTCTACTTTTACTTCTGTCCACTTCATGTTCTCACCTCTAAATTAATAACTTGGATACGCAATCCATTGTTCTTTTTCTGTTTCTGCCACTTTTTTAATCATCGCTTCAAAATCTGCTGGCTCCCAATGCAATTCAAAAACTTCCGCTGTTTCATCTGATAAAAAGTCTAACAAATCACTTTGCCCTTCATCTAAAACCACTTTTAAATAGTGAATGAATCCGTCTAAAACTGCTTTGCGTAGCCCTTTTTTTCCTTCATAAGGAATTGTGACTAAATACTCTTCGTCATCAACGACTGACTTTTGCGGATTGTAAAATAACAAACCATCTTCAAATTCAATGAATTCTTCTTCTGAAAGCGTACCATCAACATCATCAATCGCCACTTGCTCATTGTTTTCTGCATATAAACGAACAATGACTTCGATGGTATGGTTTTTACGATCCCAATCAAGGCCTACTTCGTAATCTCCTAAGTGTTTTTCAAGTTGTTCCTCTAAGTATGTGAGCATTGTTGCTTTTTTCATTTTCTTCATCCTTCCAGCCAAAATCTATTTGGTCTACTGCTGTTCTTTTTTGTTTAGAAATATATGGATTGCCAGCCACGACGTATCTTAAAGGCAATTCTGTCCAACGACCTTTATTGGGAATTCCAATTCGTGGTAGTGCCTCAATTTTTTTCGGAAATTTTCGTTTTTCTGGCACAAGCCGTAACGAACTAGAAAAAATCGACTGCCCATATAATTGCTTATCAATTCCTAAGGCTGCAACTAATTTACCTGGTCCATTGGTCAATTCCACGCCTTGACGTCCTTGGCGATTTTCAATCATTTTGTCTACACCTTCAACAGGTTCAATCGCGCGGATCATCACCCCTTGTGGTTTGCCTTGTTCTTGTGTCACCATATTTAAAATTAAATGCGTGTGCATAGTATATAAATAAATCGTGCCTGGTTTGTCATACATGGCTTGTAAGCGTGGCGTTTTTCTCAAGCCAAAGCTATGGGCCGCCTCATCATCAGGACCTAAATAAGCTTCTGCATCCACAATGTACCCACCTAAAACGCCTGTTGCTGTTTCGTGCTCTAAATACATCCCTAACAAGTATTGCGCCACTTCTTCAGTTGTTTTTGTGTTAAAGATATTTATCGTTTCTTTCATTTCTTTCACCACTCCCTATCATACACGAAACCTTCCGCTATATCCATCTAAAACCCAAAAAACCACCAAAAAGCGAATGTACGTTCTTTATGTTATAATAAGATGATTATGAAAAAGGAGGTCCTTTTATGCAACAACCTTTAGCCTATCGAATGCGACCTCGTCACTTAGACGAAGTAGTTGGTCAACAACATTTAGTCGGCCCTGGTAAAATTATTCGTCGGATGGTCGAAGCCAAAATGCTTTCATCGATGATTCTTTATGGGCCGCCTGGCACTGGAAAAACCAGTATTGCCAGCGCAATCGCTGGTTCAACAAATTATGCCTTTCGCATGTTGAACGCGGCCACAGACACCAAAAAAGATTTACAAATCGTTGCTGAAGAAGCCAAAATGAGTGGCACAGTGATTTTACTGCTTGATGAAATTCACCGATTAGATAAAACAAAACAAGATTTTTTGCTCCCTCATTTAGAAAACGGACGAATTATTATGATTGGAGCCACTACCGAAAATCCATATATTACAATTAACCCTGCGATTCGTAGTCGCACGCAAATTTTTGAAGTAAAGCCCTTAACGGAAACAGACATTCAGCAAGCGATTCAAGAAGCCTTAACCGATAGCACACGTGGCTTAGGCGATTATCCCGTCCACTTAGAAGAAAAAGCATTACAACATTTGACACGCGCAACGAACGGTGACTTACGTAGTGCGCTAAATGGACTAGAATTAGCTGTTAAATCAACACCCAAAAATGAACAAGGCGAAATTAAGATCACCTTACCGATTATTGAAGAGTGCGTGCAACGAAAAGCCTTAACCCATGATAAAGATGGCGATGCCCATTATGACGTGATTTCCGCTTTCCAAAAGTCGATCCGAGGAAGCGATGTAGATGCTGCACTTCATTATTTGGGTCGCTTAGTTGAAGCAGGTGATTTACCGATTATTTGTCGTCGTTTAATGGTCATTGCTTATGAGGATATCGGTCTTGGGAATCCTGCGGCCGCCGCTCGGACAGTCACCGCTGTTCAAGCCGCCGAAAAGCTAGGGTTTCCAGAAGCTAGGATTCCTCTAGCTAGTGTCGTCATTGATTTATGTTTATCGCCAAAATCAAATTCTGCAGTCACAGCGATTGATGCTGCTTTGGCAGATATTCGACAAGGCTCTGTGGGAGACGTTCCTGATCATTTGCGTGATGCCCACTATGCTGGAGCCAAAGAATTAAACCGTGGCATTGGTTATCAATACCCACATAATTTTGAAAACGGTTGGGTCAATCAGCAATACTTACCTGACAAATTAAAAGAGGCACGTTATTACGAACCGATTGATATTGGTAAATATGAACAAGCCTTACATCAGCAACTCAAGCGTATCCAAGAATGGAAACAGAAAAAATAACAAAATAATACGCTTTCAAAAAAAGAAACAATCTCGTTGCCGATTTTGAGAGAGTATGCTATTATAAAGATGGTAAATCTGTGATGTACGCGTTGTCCTTTCACTGTGTTGACCGAACATTTTTATTGATATCTAGGGATCCTGCTTGTATCAAAGTTGGTAACATGCCTTTTCTTTTGGTAGTTCAATACTGCGATCGAGGAACCCACCTGCTTATCTTGCGGGTTCAATACTCTAGGACGATTACCGGCATCGACGGATTTTACCATTTTTATGAAGATTTCTAAACAATTTGCTCTGGCAAGTTGTTTTTTTTTGGAGGACAAGATGATTCGTATACTCGTACTATTACTCGCCGTTGTCACAGGCGTAGCCAGTTATTATTTGATGAAGAAAAGTGCAGCTTTTTTACCACTCTTAAAAAAAGAAACTGCAACAGAAAGTCAACAGTTTATCGAACGTTTTGGGCGTTATTACTTGATTATCGCCATTCTAGGTGTTCTAGCGGCTATTTTTAATCGCCCGTTATTGTCAATTGGTTTTATCTTTTTTGTTTTATTACTTTCAACGTTATTTAGTTTAACTTTTGCAAAAAAAATGTCATAAAAGACGATGAATTTAAAGAGGTCGGGACAGAAGTGTTTAACTCCGAGAAATAAGAAGGAATTTCCGAAAATTGTTCTTTAATTTTTGGAGAATTTCGGCTTATTTCCGAAGGAGTTGCTTCTGTTTCCGCCGTTTATCAATTTTTAAGCCTGGGACAAAAATCCAAAGTGATTTTTGTCCCAGGTTCTTTTTTTACAAAAAAATGCCAATATTCAGAAAAAAAAGAAGCGGTTTCAGTTTCTTTTTTTCTTTGTTTGTTTTACAATTATTATAGAAACAATTAATGATTTTTTTACGCTGAAAGGAGCGGTTATTATGTTACAACAATATCAAAAAATTATGATAGCAATCGATGGTTCTGACGAAGCAGACTTAGCCTTTAAAAAAGCGGTCAACGTCGCTAAACGAAACGATGCTGAATTACTATTAGCACATGTTGTTGATACGCGCTCTTTCCAATCAGTGTCCTCTTTTGATGGTGCGCTAGCAGAAGAAGCAATGTCAATGGCAAAAGAAACCTTAGACACCTACCAACAACAAGCGGTGGATATGGGACAAACAAAAGTCTCTAGCGTTCTAGCCTATGGTTCTCCTAAGAACATTATTGCCAAAGAATTACCAAAAGAATACAACATTGATTTAATTATGTTAGGAGCAACTGGATTAAATGCCGTTGAGCGTTTATTTATTGGCTCTGTCTCTGAATCAGTTATCCGTAACGCTAGTTGCGATGTTCTCGTTGTACGGACGGATTTAGACAACAAATTACCAAAAAATGAAGAAAAATAAAAAATAAAAAGAAACTGAGCCAACTATCAAAAGTGATAGTTGGCTCAGTTTCTTTTTATTTACCTATTAAGCACACCTTGTGAGAGCATCTCACAAGGTGTGTTCGTTTAATTATTTTAGACGTTCTACGTCACGGGCAATCATTAACTCTTCATCAGTTGGTACTAATAGAAGCTTGATTTTTGAATCATCAGTTGAGATAACTGCTTCTTCACCGTGTACATTATTTTTGTCATCATCGATTTCACAACCAAACCAAGTCATGCCATCAATAATATCTTTACGAACGCCAACTGCATTTTCACCGATTCCAGCAGTAAAGACAATCGCATCAACGCCATTCATAACAGTGACATAGCTACCAATGTATTTACGAATACGATCGATAAAAATGTTGTATGCTGTTTGAACTTCAGGTTTATCTAAGTTTGATTGTATATCGCGCATGTCGCTTGATAAACCATTTGTTAAACCTAATAAACCAGATTTTTTGTTTAAAATATCAACCATGTCTTGTACATCAGTCAAGCCAAGTTTTGTCATTAAATAAGGTAATAGTGACGCATCAACATCCCCTGAACGAGTCCCCATTGTAACGCCAGCAAGAGGAGTGAAGCCCATTGATGTATCGACTGATTTACCACCATCAACTGCAGTGATTGAAGCACCATTTCCTAAGTGACAAGTGATAATTTTCAAGTCTTCAATTGGACGACCTAACATTTCTGCAGCACGTTGAGAGACATAACGATGACTTGTTCCATGTGCCCCATATTTACGTGCAGCAAATTTTTCATAGTATTCACGCGGTACACTATACAAATAGTTGTGTTCTGGCATTGTTGTGTGGAACGACGTATCAAAGACTGCCACGCTAATGATTTCTGGTAAGATATGTTTAAATGCTTTAATCCCCATCGCATTCGCTGGGTTGTGTAAAGGTGCTAATTCAGATAAAGCTTCAATTTTTTCTAATACTTCGTCTGTAATAACAACAGAATCTTTAAATTCTTCTCCACCAGCAACTACACGGTGACCAACACCAGTAATTTCATCATAAGAACCTAAAATGTTTAAGTCGATTAATTGGTCTAGTAACATTTTTACTGCCACTTCATGGTTATCAATATCAACAATTACTTCATATTTTTGTCCTTCACCATATTTAATTGTGAAGATAGAATCTTTTAAGCCAATACGTTCAACGATTCCTTTAGCGATCACTTCTTCATTTGGCATTTGGTATAATTGCCATTTTAAACTTGAACTACCTGCATTAATTGCAATTGTTTTAGACATAATTTTCTCCTCTTCGTTACTATTTTATTTTAAATTTGAAGCTTTCCAAGCTTCAAATTGTTTAAAGAACTCCGTTACTTTATTGATATCTTTCAAAGAGGCAAGTTTTGCTAACAAAACTTCCTTCACTTGCTCAGCATCTGCACCCTTGTTTTGAACAAGCAAGATACTTTTACGTGATTGTTCTGACTTAAACAATTCATCAGGTAACTGTATCATTCCTTGTAAATAGACGTTTTTTGTCAACCAATTTTTAAAGAATTCACTTTGCTCAGTCTCTAAAATATTGGTTGGGATTAAGAATAAGCCGAACCCTGCTGGTTTCACGTATTTCATGGCTTGTTCCATTAATAAATGATGCGCATAACTATGGCCTTCCTCCGCAGCAGCAGCAAATCCCTTTGCTCGCTCATCATTTGGATAATAGCCAATCGGCAAGTCACTTAATGCTAAATCAACTGGATCCAATAACAAATCTTGCAATCCGTCTTGATGGAACAACTGAATATTAGCTTGTGACCAAGCATTGTTCACAGAAGATACCGCCAAAAGTGTTTCATCGATATCCACACCATAACCAGAAACTTTGTAACCAGCTGTTTCAAGGTTTAGCAGAACCGTTAACAGTAAATTTCCCATTCCTGAAGCAGGATCTAAAATTTTTAATGGCTCTGATTTATTTGTTAATTGTTCTACTAAATAAACAAACAAAAAGCCAATACCGTCTGGCGTCAATTGATGATTTGCTTGAAGCTGCTCTTTTCTCGTTCCTTTTAACAAAAGTAATTGGGACAAGCGTCGCACATCTTCAGGAGCTAAATCAATTTTTTTAATCGTATGATACAGCGTTTCTAATTGTTTCACTGTCTCTGGATTAGGTACTCCGTCAAGTACTCGTACTTGAAAATCATCTAAAATATTTTCACCATTTTCAATATACGCATCTAAAAAAGAAGTATCCAATGACTGTTGCAATAACTGGATTGCTTGTTCCATTGGCTCGAAAGCCTCTTCAATTTTTTCTGGGAACAAATTAGCACCTCTATTCTATTCAAAATGTAACAACTTCCATACCTGTTTTATTTTAACGAAAAAAGAAAGAATAATCAATGCCTTTACTGTCTTTCTTCTAAAATCTAATAATTTGTAGAAAAACAACGCTATTCCAGCATTGTTTCCGCTTTTTTTTGATGAGAAACTCTCTCTTGATATTGGTATTTTCGACCAGATTTGTTTAATAAAACAGTTATTCTTAATTGTTCATTTTTATATGTATAATCGAGGGTTACTTGCTCGTACATGAGCTTTTCTTCTGTTTTTAACTTTCGTCTATTTTGTTTAACATCTGCAAGAAATAAATGAAGGATACTTTTCCCTGCATAGTATTCCTGGGTAGCTTGCGTAAATTTTTGTGTTAACTGACGTTCTTCTAGTAACTGAAGGGCGAGAAAACTCATCAAATAAACAAAGGCCATGGCCGTGAACAATAAGTTTCCTGAATATTTTTGCCTCATTAAAATTCTCCCTTTATCGGAAAAAAACTATCAAATGTTTTTCCAGAAGTAAAAGTAACTTCCAAAGTAAACGATTGTCCTTCATTTTTAAACTGTCCATTTTTGATACCAATTAACAGCGGTTGATAGCCTTTACCATTGACTCGCTTAATAATTTTATCTTCTTTGATTTGAATTGAAATAGTCTTGTTTGTTTCTGAGTCGAGGAAAGAAATCTCTTGAGCAGAGCCTGTTTGGAAAACGAGCTTTTGACATTCTTTTTCTAATTGAATTAAAAAAATATGCCAGGATTTCGAATCATTGTTTTTCAAATATTGATTTCCGATAAAACTTTGTTGAATCATCAACTGAAACAATTGACACATACAACTTAAAACGACTAGTGCCACTAAACACTCTAACATTGTAAAACCCGCATATTTTTTATTGACCAATCAAAATCGCTCCTCTTGAATCTGTGACTTTTAGTATCCTTCTTCCCTCGTTCTCCATCAAAGAAAATCGGTAAGTTTCTCCTTGATATATCCGCTCTTTGAAACGTAAATCACCCGTCTGCTCTAAAAATAAAATTGCTTCGTATCCTAGACGAGTGCGCGTTAATTCTTGCTCCCGTTGATAATTTTGCTGAATTAATTGTGTAATAGTCAGGGAGAATATCCCTGCTACCACACATACAATACTAAAACTAACGAGACTCTCTAATAAAATAAAACCGCTATAAATAGTTAATTTTCTTCGTATATTTGCCACTCCCCATCTGGAAATTCCGTAACAATTTAAGGAACAAAAACATCATACAATACGCATTAAATAGCTGTTTTGTCATTTTTGATAATCTAAGATATGTAAATAATACCGCAAATCTGTGGTAAATTTTGTGGTAAAAATACACGTATGAGTATTTGACATTTTATTGAGTTTAGAATACGGCTAACTGAAATAGTTTGCCTACAAGGCGACTACGAAAAAAAGACCTTATTCTTAAAAGAATGGAGGTCTTTTTTGTATTATAATAATAAGCACACCAACTGACTTTTAGGCTTTTGTTTCAATTTTGTAAGTCAATCGTTAGATATATCAATGGATAAGTAGAATATTTCATTCTATTCTCTTTTTGAGGTGAATATAATGAAAAAAATAATTAAACATTTTATGAAACCTGTTGAAATTTTTGAAACATTAGATGATGACATTGGGATGTTTTTAATCATTTCTATTTGCACAGCTCTGATCTTTACTTTCTTTAGTAAATAAAAAATGTGTTAAATAAATTCTCAGATACTTTCCGCAGTATATCAAATTAGGAAGTCAAAAATATCTCAAAAGAATTGACTTTTCATACAACGTATTTTTATGGATCATACAGGACTCGAACTGCAGTGCAAAAAAAATCAAGCTTTTTTAAGCGGCTTATTTCCTATGCTGAACTGGAGATAAGCCGTTTAATTTTTGCTTAATTCTACTATATGCTATACCAGTAAATATATTCGTGCAAAACCTGAATAAATTGTTTAATAAATTCAAACTAAAATAAAAAACTGAAACAAATTACTACAAAGAAATAATGTCCTTTACTAATTTTGCAAATTCAATATCCCCATTAAATGGATGAACATATTTGTAGAATTCCCCACCATTTTCTAAAAAATAGTTTCTGTTTTCGTGTTCCAATTCTTCTATTGTTTCTAGACAGTCTACAACAAACCCTGGTGCAACAATTAATATATTTTTAATACCTTTTGATGGTAATTTTTTCAAGGTATCATCAGTTGCTGGTTTTAACCATTCAGATGGCCCAAATTTCGATTGATAGGTTTGATAATAAGGAATATCTCCTAATTTATCCATTATTAATTTTGTTGTTTTAGTACATTCCTCCGGGTAGTTATCCCCATCTTTTACATAAGACATAGGAATTCCGTGGTATGAAAAAACGATAGCATCTATTGGACTTTCATTCAAAGCTTCATTTATTTTTTTTGAAAAGTAACCTATATACTGTGGATTATTGTAAAATGATCGAATAAATTTAATATCCACTATCCTATCACTTTTTATAAAATAATTCATAACGGAATCAAACACTGATCCTACCGTTGTCCCAGAGTATTGCGGATACATTGGTATGACATTGAGTTCTTCAATCTCTTTTGATAATAATGTATCTAGAGCAGTTTCTATACTCGGTTCACTGTATGACATTCCAATTGTAACTTCCACTTCTGGACATATATTTTTCAAATTTTCCATTTGTTTCTCAGTATATTCCAAAAGAGGAAATCCATTTTCAGTACAAATTTTTTGATAGAGTTTTGCTGATTTTTTTGGACGTATATTCAAAATAATACCGTTCAAAATCGGTTTCCAAATTATAGGATGTATTTTTATTACTCTTCTATCTGATAAAAAAGTTTTTAAATACTTCCTTACTTCCGTCTTGGAAGAATCTTTTGGTGTTCCTAAATTCACTAAGAGAATTCCTGTTCTTTTCAAAATAATTCACTACCTGTCTAATTCTATTATCGACCATGATGAATTCGAACCATCGACCGAATGGTCATGAGCCTTTTGCTCTAACCAGCTGAGCTAATGGTCCAAGTAATAACTAGCTTATTGGGGATAAAATAGTTCTTACTGGTTATAGCTTAATATATAATAATTTTACTTTACTGATTTTCAATTTTCAACAAAAAAACGACCGTCTTATTGAGAAAAGGCGGTCTGCGTAAAAAATAAGAGTTTAAATATGTATCAATATTTTACAATATCTATTTTTTTAGTTCAATATTTTTATGTAAAAAGATGCCGCCTCATTGGGGAAAGGCGGCAAGAGGTAGTAATAAAATGAAAAATAAAATTGTTTGGTAAAGATATTTTACCGCTTTCTTTTTTAAATTTCAAGTTTTCATTTTACAAAACAATTGTATTTTATTTATAATTCAAATATACAATTATAAATAAACACCTACTAAACATACACAACTTGGGGAAGTACTGTGCGTCTTCAGTAGGTGTTTTCTATATACACATGATAATTTCGTTTTAACTACTATGATAAATTCGAACAATCAACCGAATGATTACGAACCATTTGCTCTAACTAGCTAACAATTTTTAAATAAAAATAACAGATCCTTTAACACGTAAAGAATCTGTTTAGAAAAAAGAGCATGCCATAAATCCTTGTCTTAAGTTTAACACAAAGACCCTAATCTAAACTAAGGTCTTTTAATTGATACATCGATAATAGTTTCTCATAACTAATTACTGTTTTTTCTTTTTTGTTTTTTGGCTTAGAACTGTCTATAATGTTAATTACTGCTGAATTAATTAATAAAACAGCTATTATACCACTTCTAATTTCTTTTCTGTAAATAAATGATACTTTCTGTCCTTCTTCAAACTGTTTACTTTTATCTGATGGTATAACTTCTTTCCATTTTCCAAATCCCATATGATGATCTCCTTTCGTTTTCAACATTCAGAGCCTATCAATTTAATCTTATAAAAAAAACGTTCCAATTAAATTGGAACGTTTTACCAAAACCTTTATTATGCTTTAAAAATATTAACAGCTTGCATACCGCGCTGTCCTTCTTCAATATCAAAAGTTACTGCTTGTCCTTCTTCTAATGACTTAAAACCATCCGCTTGAATTGCTGAAAAATGAGCAAATACGTCATTGCCATCTTCACCTGTAATAAATCCAAAACCTTTGTCTGAGTTAAACCACTTTACTGTACCGTTGTTCATATATGTTTCCTCCTTGTGCATACCCTGTATGCGATTTGTTGCAAAAAATGTTTGATAAGCAAAAGGAGAATTATAGTCTTATGTATAGCGCTCTCGTTACATGTCAAAATTGATTACTTATTTATAATACCATACTATTTCCTATAAAGCAAATGAGTGTATTAAAACATGATGGACCAATACTATAAAAAGGTTATAATCCATCTACTCTAGACATGAAATATAAATATACGATACAAAAACCCCCTTGCACAATTATGATACAAGGGGCCTGTAGTCTTTTACTACAAGTAATTGCTTTATTATTCTAGCAAATTAGTTTTGTTAATTCAACCAATAAAATTATTCACAACTTATTAACAAAATTGTGTTTGGCTTTAAATTAGAACTGGGATATTAAGGAATATCGCTAAAGTAGCTGTACTACAATTTTCCACTTATTTAAAAGGAAACTGTTCTCAAGTAATAGTAGCTTAGAAATAGGCTAATTCTATTTTTTATTAGGATAAATTCCGTACACATTATCCTTTTCATAAATTCAAGCTTAACCTTGTTATAAAAAAAGAAAATCGGTTATGATTAACAAGTAAAATCTAAAAAAACACCTACCGCACAGACAACTGCTTGGGGAAGTACGTGCATCTGTGGTAGGTGTTTTCTTATGTAATACAATAGCTTTAAACTAAGCTACGTATGAGTAAAATTAAAATGCTCCTACCTAAGGACTTGGCATAAGATAGGAGCACCTCTTTTCTAAATCGAAAAGAGTCATAATATGAAAAGGTAACTCTATTGTAAATGAGGTACCTCTAAATTTCAACCGATTTTGCAAAAAATCAATAGCTCAATGTTTGACCAGAATAAATCAAGTTAGGATTTGCTAATCCGTTTAATGCAGCTAAGGTTTGATAAGTCGTACCAAGCTTAGCTGCAATACTTGATAAATTATCACCGTATTGAACTGTGTAAATGTTGCTTACTACTGATCCATTTACTTTCAAAATTTGGCCAGGGTAAATAAGATTTGGATTTGTCAATCCATTTAATGCAGCCAATCTTTGATAGTTTGTTCCGTATTGATAAGCAATGCTTGATAATGTTTCGCCGTATTGTACCACATGAGTCGCTTCTGGTTGTTTATCAGGAACAGTTGCCGCATCTGGCAATAATTCAATATTGCCTTTGCTGATCCATGACAAGATACCTTCAAGCAATACTCTGCTTTCAGTTACTTCTTGTACTTTATAGCTGTTTCCTTTTACCCATTGCGGAATAGCTTCGCCAGTTGCCCAAGCATCAACACTAAATTTCACTTTAACAGTGTCGCCCACTTTAACATCGGAACTTGGCGTATTTTCTACTTCTTTACCTTCCTCAATAGCTGGTGTGTTTGTTGCTGGTTGGTTATTCTTTGTATAACCATTATCAGTAATACCTGTTAAATCAACGTTACCATCTAGCCCTCCTGCAACGTAGGTTGACGTGAACTGAAAAATACCGATATTTTCAAATGAAGGAAAATAATTGTAATTTGGATAAGGTGTCACTTCATAATCTGGATATTCTGCCATCCATAATTGATACTTCTTTGCAATTCGTGATAAATCATAAGATGAAGTAAGATACCCTTTGTATCCGTAAAGCATCGGTGTATATCCAGCCTCTTTGATATAGTCTAACGCCCATAGCGTTACATCCGTCGATTGAACGCCGTCTTCCGCATCTAAGGCGACAATTGATCCCTTTGGTGTTTGAACTTTAGGTAAAAAGTAATCTAATACTTGCTTTGCATTTTCGTAGGTAAGGACGTTTTGCCACCATACATACGTATGCGCTCGTTTACCTTGAGCAATCGTACTAGCTACTTGACTAGAATAAGTAACTTGATCATAAATCCCATAGTTGTTTTGCCCACCAATTTGTGAAATTGAGAATTTATCATGTGCATAACCAAATGTTGCTTGATACCCATTCCAAATAGACAAATCAACGCCTTGGTCTCCTTTTGCAGCAAATGTGCTAATTGGTGATACAAAAAATAAGACTACCAGTAACGTTGCCAATAGTTTCTTTTTCATTTATTTATCTCCTTTCCTATCTGATAATCCAGGTGTTGTGGGATCTGTCACAATACCTAGAATAGTTAGCACAACAAATAATGCATTAACAACATCTAACAGTTGCTTATTAATCATTTCAATTTGAAATTTATATCCAAAAGGAACTGCTACTACTTGAATTAATAATAGAACTGCTGGAATAATCGAAAGCCAAAATTGTTTGTTCTTTATTCTTGATTTCCAATTAATCATTTTTATTTCCTCCAATCCCTCTAAAGAGGGTTTTATTTTGCTCTTCCAATCGGCTAATGCGTATTTCATGGTTATTTAAACGTTCAACAGCTTCCTTTAGTTCTTTCATGCTATCTTCTAATTGAGAAAAGACATGATAAAATTTCATTAATGCGAAAATAATTCCCCCTAAGAATGTAATCACTGCTAACCATTGTTCTACTGTTAAGTTCATCCTGCACCTACTTTCTACTTACAAGAAAAACCGCTTAGCTTTCGCTAAACGGTTCTCCACAAATTTTTGTATATTCTTCTTTTGTTAAGCAATTCATATTCACGTAATCTACTAAATCTTGTTTTGTATAACAATTCCAATCATACAACTGTTTAATATTATCGAAACCTGGAAAAGCATTCGTTTTCATCTTATTCCGCTCCTTTCGTAAGTTCAGCGACTTGTTTCATCAATTCGCCAGTCATTCTTTGTGTTTGTTGAATAACTTGATTCTGCTGAGAAACTTGCTTCATTAATTCCGCATTTTGCTTTTGTAAAAGTTCCAATTCCGTAGGTGGCGTTGGCTCTGGTTCTGGCACATTATCAGGATCGTATATTAAGCTTGTTCCGTCCCAGCGATAATTAAAAAAATCTGTTGGCTCTTTTTCTACTTCAAGTTCAATTTTATTCGGTTGTTCCATTGTGGAATATCCGTCTAAATAACCTTGAATATCATCAATCCAAATTTTCATGTTCTCTTTCCTCCTAGTATTCATAAATCGCACTTAACGCAAACATTTTACTGCCTGAACCAGCCGTATCACTAGAAGAGGCATTTAAGTCGTTTCCAGTAATTTTAGTATCCTTAATATATAAATATTTCCGTACTAAATTAGTATAGTATCCATGTAAAAGGAAAATAACTCCCCCAGAACCTGGATTCTGCGCATGCTGTTTAGGCACTAAGAAAAAGTGATAACACGCACCGTTCAAAGCTCCTTCTTTGGTATATTCTTGCCATTGTAAAATCCAACCATTCTCACACTGTGAAAGAGACTTAGAAGGTACTTGCCCATTTCCTGCAGCTCCGCCATACCATGCACCTGTCCACAACGGTTCTTTTTTGGTAATTTTTTGATATGCTTTGTCCGCATCTATTTTTTTTATATAAGATTCAAGCCCATCAATTGCGGCAGTATGTGTTTTAAGATAGACTGGTTTTCCTTTTTCTTTTAATTGAACAATATCTGTTGTCATTACACTTCCCCTACCTTTTCAAACGTAATTGCTGGCAATCCATCTAGCTTTGTTTTATCTTCTTTAGACATCAAGCCATTTTTTATTGAGGTTGCAACGTCTGTCGTTGTTGCATTTTGCCCTGCTGGACCTTGCGGACCAACGTCTCCTTTATCTCCTTTTGGACCTTGTGGACCTGGGTCTCCCTTTTCACCTTTCAATACTTCTGGTTTCCCTTCCACAGCATTCCAATGTGTTTGAGGAAATACCTGTGTTCCTCCTTGTTTTACTTTAACAATATCTGTCATTCAACTTCCCCTACTCTCTCAAACGTAATATCAGGTATTCTGTCAATGGCTTCTTGAACTTTTTGGTCAACATATTGTTGATTCACTCCGCCGCCATCGCCACCACCAGTTGCTGAAATAACACCATCTTCTGAAATAGAAATATTCGCTCCAGCAGTATAACCTTTCAACTCTTCCAGTTTCGATTTTAGTTCAGTGGTGAAATTTTGATCTGTTTGCTTTACCGCAGACAACGTTCCGTCTTCTGTAATTTCTAACAGTTGGCCAACCTTTATTCCGCCCAGTTCATCTGCGGTAGCGATTGGAAGAATGTACACGCCTCCCTCGCCATTTGACAACCGTTGAAACATTTCAGCAGTGATAATACCGTCTGTTTCTTCTGTCGCATAAGGAAGTTCTGTCAGTGCATTTTCTAAGCCTAGATCTGCTTTAGTGATAATTACTGCCCCAGTATATCCATTAACAGATAATACTTTTGATTGACCCGCAATAATTTTTTCTAATCCTCGAACAGCGGATGCATGTGTAATAGGATAAAACTGACGTTCCACGCCATTTTCATCGGTTTCCATCATTCGTTTTGCTTTAACCACTTATTTCACCCACTTTTTCAAACACATAAGCGTTCTGTTTTGTATCATCAACTGTTGCGATAACCAATGCCCCATCGATCGCAGGATAATCAACTGTTCCAACAATTTCTGTTTCATGATTCAGTGAAAAAGCATCATCTTGTAAAATAATCAAGTCACTTATTTCGCCATATTCTAACGTATATAAGCGTTTCTCTAATTTCTGATACAAATATTCCATATCTGCCAATAAACGTTCAGAAATTGAATTATGGCGCACTCCTTGAATGTCTACACGTGCATCCATTAGCTCGGCTAACATCGTACCGCCAGGATCAATCGTTTTTAAAATATCTTTGATTGATTCGAACCATGAAGTGAAATCTGTTTTTTGCGCATCTCGCCACGCTTCGAACTCTTCTTTTCTAGCATTCATCCAATCAGTAAAATCACCCTTATTTTCGTTGATAAAAGCGTTCATGTCCGCGATTAAATCTTCAATGGACTGCCAATAAGAACCCATTTCACCTTCTGTTTTCGAAGCAGCATTCACTACAAAGTAAGAAAAGTTTTGCGTTGCACCAATCAGGTTATCACCTTTATGAATACTGAAATATGCTTCTTGTCTGTGTAACGACTGCATAGAATATTCATCAAAGGTATACTGAATAATCCCTTTTTTGGCATTCACAATTTTTGCTGAACGTTGAATCGGATATTTATTATCAATAACCGATTCAAAAAAAACTTCGCAACCTGTTAAATCAAGTGGCCAAGCATTTTCAACTAGTATGGCTTCTAAGACTTCTGTGTTTCGATTTCCTTGTCGTACATTCTGAATCCCAATGTAATTGTAAGGTTCAGTTGTACTTAGCGTTGCTTGCCATTTAACCATTGAAAAATCCTCCTTTCGTTATTTTGGTGGAATAACAATCGATTGAATAGAATTAGCAAAATATAATCGGTCATATTTTGCGACAATTTGCCCTTGCTCGGCGTTCTGTTCTATGGTTTGGATACGTCCGTTATTTAAGCCGTAAATCACGCCCGTGTGACCATATGTTGGGTCTACTGTCCAACCTGTTCCCCATTGGCCACCTCGTCTAATATTGACGATTGCTCCTACCACTAAATCTTGATACGTTGGATTTTGGATTACTCGCCAACCTACCGCATTCCAATCATATGCTTCACCAATATCTGCAGCAGATGATGTATCACCAATTACATGTGAAAAGCCATAAATTGTTCCTGCACCTAAACCACAGCCGCCCATAAAACCAGAATATTCGGCTGGAACGGCATAACATTGCCCATTACCAAGCCATTTGCCCATTAAGGTCTCCAAATGTTCTATGCCAGCTTTTCCTGTTGCAGTAGAAGCTTTCAAATCTTTGAATTTGTCATACCATACTTGTGCATAGGTTTGTCTTTCTGGATGTGCTGCAGCTGGACGTTCAAAGTTTAATTCAAACGCATAAGCAGCTGTTTTAGGCGAGCTGACAACTTTAAATTCATCAACTGTTAATGGACTTACTTGTCCTAACCATTGCCCATTGAACATACACCAATTAATTAATTGAGCTTGGGCTAATGACGTCCTATAGTCTTGTTTGATACCTGCAGCTGCGATTAAGCGTTGTACATATTCTCGGCCATTCCAAGTTGGTGCACCTACCAATGGATATGCTGAACCGTCCCATTGAACCCATCCGTAAGCTGGACCGCCTATTTGTTCGGTATCTGGGTTCATACTTGGACCAACTTCTCCTTGTACATTTCCAAGGATACCTGCAGCAGCTGCTTTGCTGTATCCGTTAGCTAATAGGTAACTCCATAAGTCCCAAGCAAATTTATCTGCATCGCTTGTAACTTCTGATGGATAACCACCTGTTCCAGCTCCAGAACCGCCACCACCATTTTGACCAGGTATAACTTCTTTGCCGCCCACAATCAATCGATCAACTGTCAGAATTGCTTTACTTCCATTTGGACCAAAAAAGTTAAAATTATTTCCAACAAAAAACTGTGTAGGACCAGTAATTAAATGTCCTGTGCCTGATTGGTTAGACAAACCAATAATTTTTTGGGGATTATCTGCGACTAATAGTAATGAATTCCCATCAGAAACTACAGGATTTCCATTTTTATCTGCTAACCCTGGAAAAGGATTTCCCTTTGTTCCCATCGTGCCAACGTGACTATTACCATTCCAAAACTCCATCCCTTTTTTAGTTAATTCCATGATTTTTTTCTTATTATTCCAAGCTTGTAAAGTACCGTTTACCATACGTAAAATATCTCCACAGCTATTAAATGATGTTTCAAAAATATTAGATTTTATTTTGCCAGCTCCTATAAAGTCCGCATTCAATACTCCATTAATTCCCCACGCATTTTTAAATGGACCTTTCCAGCCAGTTCTTGAGAATCCAATTCCTTTGTTATTAATTGCAATCACATCTTTTGCAGTATCCGTGGATTCCGTATCTAAGTAATAATGGGTATTAGGTCGATTTTTAGGATATTGAAGTATACTTCCACCTTCAACACCGTTAATCAAATTAGTAATATAATCTACAAAATCACTCATATACTCTTTTTTTGTCAATGTTTTTATAGCTTCTTGAAAGTCTTGGCTTTGCTGTTTATAAAAAGCAACTTGGATATCTCCCGCAGTGATTTTTATTGTTTTTTCTGCTAAAGCATCATAGACAATTCCTGTAACTTTCGTTTGAATGTCAATATCATAAAGCTTGTGGTATACAGTGAATGTATCGAATAAATTATAGTTACGCATCTTAGCAAATTCTTTTGCTTCTTCTGAATCTGTAAGTTTCTCAATTTCTAATTCAATAGAAACTTTAGGCTTATCACTTCCTGGATATAATGTAGTGAAGTATTTACTTGCCACTTTATTTAAGCTAGCTATATCTTTTACTCCTTGATCTTCAGTAAACTGAATGTATTGAGCGTAAACATCAGGATACTTACTGATATATTCGCTTTTAACTGCATTTCCATAAATCCGTTGAGAAGTTCCGTCTGCTCCACTTTGAAGCTCTGCAAATGGCAAAACTTTAGTAACAATTGATTGCCAATCAAATTTAATGGTTAATCCTTTTAAATCTTTACCATAACGAACAGTTCCAACGTTATCTCGTCCTCTACGCCTTAGCAAAGATAATTTAAAAGGCTCTCGTTTTATTTCTCCGCCCCAGTATTGAAGTAGAGAACCTTGTTCCCCTGCAATACAATTCAATACATTTCTAGCTTCAAATGTAGTGCTAGAAGCTGTATTTATATCAGAATATAGTTTGATATCACAAGGTTCGTCCATGTTCTGTTCGATTAATTTCATTGCTTCTGCACCATTACGATTATCAACTGTTACTAGCCTCACTTGTCTGTTTCCTAGCTTATAAGTACGAGATTGGGCATAAATAACAATGCTATTAGTAAAAGTATCTTTAAACGTTTGTTTGATCTCAAAAATGTGGTATTCTTCTAAGTCATTTGGCTTTGCTTTAATTTGATAGCCATTTTCGAAATAATCACTAAATCTGCTAATCGCTGGATAGTCCATTTCTAGTTCATATTTTCCGTTTGCTTCTTCAGTGATTTCGCAACGTGTCGCATCAACAAGACGTCCTAATCCATTTGTTGAAAAATCTTTTTCTCCAGGTTTAAAAATAACTGGAATCAAACCTTTCGCCTCCAATTCGGCTGAACCTTAAACTCTGTTACTTTACCAGTCCAGCGAAAATTATTCTCTCCACATTTTAAAATCGGATAATCTTTAAAAAGTGTTTTATGATCCAAGATTTCAAATGCTCCACCTGATTTTCTATAAGCTTCTTGTTTTTCTGAATCTATAATGATGTCACCGTTAATTGCTTTTAATGAATATGATTGATTATTGATAAAAAAAGAAATATCCCCAGACCCCAAAATCTGAATAATGGGTTCTGAAGGATATTTTTCTGTATTGATTAACTGATTAGGATTACTTATCCAATATTGGCCAATACGATTTTTCTTAAAAGGTCGGATACTTACAGTAAATTCAAAAGGAATTAAAACCCCGCTTTTTCTTGTTCCTGTAAATTTTGGTGGACTCGTTACAATCGCCTGATAAATATAATGCTCATCAAAATAGACAATAAAATCAGAATAGTTTCCCATATCGAGCCAAAAGGAAATTTCATCTTCTAAAAAAGAAACTTCTTGTAAAGTATTTGCTTTCGCATAGCATGTAATGGTACGTTCTACATTTTTATAATATGCAAAATCAACGGCTATTGAATCATTACCCATTCGCTCCCTAAGCTCTACCACACGTCCTGCAGAAAGTCGTTCAGGTCTTTCTCTCATAAATACATTGAATTCAGAACTATGTTTTCCATTAAGAAAAAACTGTCCTCTTTTAAATTCCACCAAAAGCACCCCCCGTTGCATCACTATCTCTATTTTTAACAATTTGAATATACTTAACAAGGTCTTTAGCCATATCCATTAATTGTTTTTCATTTAATTTTCCCATAGCTTGTATATTGATATTGAAAGTATCACCGCCAATATTAGTCGTAGCATTACCTTTATTTTTAGCTAAGCTTTCTGTTTGAGCTCCTTGTTGGTTGATATATCTGCCAGTAGTAGAAAAATTTGGTAACTCTGTTGGTAAATCAGTCATTTTTTTCACTGATTTGTCAAGCGTTCCTTTTTCTTGGTCAATACCAGCTACAACACCTAATACAATATTTTTACCAATCATATCCCGCATCCATCTTGAAGGTGAATGAATGCCTAAAGCACCTTTGATTTTTTCTTTAATATTACCAGCAACTTCTTTAATTTTTTTATTCACAGCACCAATCATTGAACCAATACCGTTAACTAATCCTTGGATAATATTTTTACCAATTTCAAATAAATCGATATGGCGCATATCATTAAAGGTTTGCTTCACATTTTCAACTGTATCACTAACGCTTCTTTTAAGATTATTCCACGCATTTTTAGCACCTTGTACCAAATTGTTGAAAATATTAACTGTTCCCTGTTTTAAGTTTTCCCAACCGTTAATGATGCCGTCTTTTATACCTGTCACAAGATCAACAATCCACTGTTTAAAATTATTCCAGGTATCTTTTGACCATTGAACAGTTGCGTTAAATGTATCAACTGTGCCTTGTTTTAAGCTATTCCAACCATCAATTACACCATTTTTAATGTTTTCTACTGTTTCAAAGAACCAAGTTTTCAAACTTTCCCATATTCTAATTGCTTCAAATTTAATATTTATCCACGTTTCGATGATAGAATATTTAATTTCAATCCAAACGTTGATTGCTCCATATTTAATGTCAATCCAGAGTAAGGTGAAAAATAACTTCACATCAATCCAAATCTTTTTAATTGTCAACATCAATCCATTGAAAATAGAAGTGACTGAATAGGAAATAGCTGTAACAGTGTTATAAAAGATATTTTTAATCCCGAACCAAATAGTCTGAGCAGCTTCAGCAATATTATCCCAAACGGCAATCATGTTTTCTTTTGCCTCTTCCCATCCACCTGTGATCATTGATGTAATGAAAAGAATTGGAGCTAATAGAACATTTTTTAGAATGGTGACGACATTTTCAGCGATCATTTTGACATTTTCAATGTTCGCTTTCATAGCGTTAACAACCATTTTAAACGCATTTTTGATTCCTGTTACATATGGACCAATATATTTCCAAACAAAATCAAATGCTGTTGTGAAAACATCTGATATTGATTTTCCAACACCCTTAAACCAATCTTTCACATTATCAAAGCCATTTTTAAAACTTTCTCCAACACTTTTAGCACTGTCAGCAGCACTTTGTTTAATATTTTCCCATGTATTTTTTGAGCCTTCTTTTGTTGAATTCCAAAGTCCACTGAAAAATTCCTTGGTACCGTTCCACTTATTTTTAACCCAGTCGGCTGCATTTCCAGGTGCTTCTTTCATCCATGTGCCAGCATTCGAAAAAGCCTCTTTTGTGCCATCCCACATGTTGCTGAAAAATTCCATTGTGGAATTCCAGGCTTTTACAACTACATCAGCAGCGCTTGAGATGACCTCCTGTATATTTTTCCAAATGTTTTTGACAGCATCTCTAAAGCCTTCATTAGTTTTCCATAGATAAATAAACGCTGTGACTAACCCTACTACAGCAGTTAAGATTGCGACAAAAGGATTTGATAGCATTGTCTTATTTAAAATTGCTTGAGCTATCGAAAGTGCTTCTGTACCTTCCCTCCAAGCTTTAAATGCTGCATTCACTTTATTCACAAGCATCAACGTTCCAATGCTGCCAGCTAAACCTGCAAGCAATGGTGCATAAGGTTTTAACGTATCATACAATGTTTTGGCTGTTTTTATCATTGGCGGAATCATCTCGGCAAATTTAGATAAAGCTGCTTCCATTTTTGCCCCTTTGTCAGCAATGATTTCACTTATACTTCCAAAACCCGCACTTTTTAAACCTTCGTCAATTTTAGTTACAACGTTGGCCACACCACGGACGATTGCAGTCTTCATGTTAGCTAAACCTGTTTTAATACCAGCGGTAGAATCTTTAGCAATCTGTTCTAATGATTTAAGACCGCCACCGCCTTCTTTATTTAATTTGATTAAAGCATCTTGGAATTCTTCAACTGAAATTGAGCCATCGGAAAGACCTTCTTTCATCTGACCAGCTGTTAATCCCATTTGTTTCGCCAAAGCATTCAACGCTGGACCCAAACCACTGTTAATCATTGAGTTCCAAGTTTGCGCATCTACTTTACCATTAGAAAATGACTGTGAAAGCTGAATAATAGCATTTTCTACCATTTCAGCAGAACCACCAAAACCGAGGATACCGTTATTTAAAGCTGCGAAAATCTGTTCTGACTTCCCTAAATCATTTGTTGATGAAGCGATTAATTGAACACCTTTAATAGCGCTATCTAACGGCGTAGGCAGCCCTTGGATACTTTTCTTTAAGCTATCCATTGTTTTAGATGTTTCACCAGCTGAAAAGCCCATATTTTCAAACACACGATTTGCGTTATTTAACGTATCTACACGATTAATGGCCCCGTCGATGTTGCTGGTAATCAATCCAATACCTTTAGAGATAATTTTAGTTGCTCCGCTAGCTAAAAAGTTACCAACAAAAGACGTCCATATGCTCCCAAGAGATCGGCCGCCTTTTTGTCCTGTTCTATCAACTTCAACATCAAAGCCTTGTAACTTTTTTACTGCTGAATTTAATCCTTGTGAAAAGCCAGATTCATCCAGTATCATTTTTAAGACTAAGTCTTCATTGTTCAAAAAGTACCCCCTCCCTCTTAGAACATAGTATTTTCATCAAGATATTTGATATTTTCAAATTCGTCTACAGCATCTTTAAATGCATAAATTTTCAAAAGCTCGTTTAAATCTGTGTTTTCGATCTCATTTAAAGTCCACCCATTCTCAAGAAGCGAACTTTTTAGTTCTGCTTCTCGATATTGTGGCGTGTACTTAAAATGAGGATGATATAAAAGTTCCGTTACTTTTTTTTCTGTTCAGAATAAATTGCATCATAACCAGAAGTAACAGAACCTAACAATTGAGCTGTAATTTTCAATAATTCACGAGCATCCATACCGTCAATATATTCTTGTCCAGTAAACTGTTTTTCAAAAATAACGTCAGCAATAAAGTCATAGCATTCTCTTAAAATAGGACGAATTGCTTCCATATCATTTGTTTTTGTTGCTTCTTCTAACCTGATTTGTAAATCCGTACCTGTATCCATGACTGAACCTGGTAAAAATTCTGCCGACATGAATTGTTTTGTAGTATATTTGCTTCCATCTTTAATCATTAATTTAATTTTTTGTTGAAATTTACTTGCCATTTTAATTCCTCCATATAAAATAGGACGACAAGGTCGTCCTAAACTGTTATTTTTAATCTGCTGTTGTTACATTTAATGTACATTTTGCGGTAAAGTTACCATCTTCTGTTGTGACTACGATTTCCGTTGTCCCTTCTCCTACAGCAGTAACCTTCCCTTGAATTGGTGTTACAGTTCCAATAGCCTCACTTTCTGAACGGAACTGATATTTTTTATTTGAGGCGTTATCTGGTGTAATTGTCGGTGTTAAGGTTGCTGTTTGGCCAACTTTTAAATTTAACTCTGTTTGGTCTAAAGTTACACCAGTAACAGCAGTAGTATTTTCTTTACGTGGATCCATTACCTCAGTAAACCAGTTTTTAATCATCTCTAAGTCGACACCTTCATCGTCTTCATCCACGGAATACATATAACCCAACCCTGGAACATCAACGAAAGACCCCGTCCATTCTGGATGAGTATAAGATACTGAACTTCCTTCTAATGTAGATGTTTCATCAGATGTTAAAGCAAATTTTCCTTTATAGAAGATCGTATAGCGATATTTACCGTTCGATTTTCGGCGACGGTAAGCAAATGCTCCATCTGATGCAATATCATCCGCAGACCGCAATACGCCACCCTTTAATTTTTTTCCCCCTGTAATTTCAGCTAAAACTTCATTTTGGTAGCCGTTTGTTTCTAAAGTAACTTCTGCACCACCAAATGCAACATACTGATCTTGAACTACACTATCGCCATAGTCAGGCGTTGTTTCTGTTGTAACATCTGGTTTGATACTGACAGCAGTACCGATTGTAATTGGCGTTCCGTAAACTGGAAAAGCGCCCGTTTCGTCTTTTAGTGGGAACCACGTTGGCTTCTCTACAGAAATGACACTTACATTTTTCATTTTTGCCATCTATTTTTCACTCCATTCAATTAATTGTGGGAACGCAACATTAAAATTGATATGTTGAATTCCGTCTGTTTTAAACGTTTGATAATCTTCTGGAAACAATTCATTTCCGTCCAAATTCAACACATTAAAAAAAGCCCCACAGCTTTCTGTTAGGCTTGTTACTAATTGTTTATCTTTCTTACTATCAACCAGTGCAATATCAACATTGTATGCTTTATTTTGAACGTTTTGACCTACATTATCAGTCAGACTCTCTTCAAGACTTAACACAAAATAAAACGGTTCTGACGATTGCATTACATCATCAAGATAGATAGGCGCATTCGAGAACTGTTTTATTGTGTCAGTAAGCATTTTTAAAATTTTATCGTACATATCTAACCTTTCTTAACAATGATAATCGCCATTTGTTTAAATCGTTTCGGAATATATGTTGCATTAGCTAATTTATTAGATTTTTGCAACATAAATCTGCCTTTAACAAATCCGCCATTTTTTGTTCGGTGGCCATCGTTTACATATCTAAAGTATTTTTCATTATTAATCAATGCTCCCACGATACGACCACTAGACAACTTTCTAGCTTTAATGATTCGATAGCCTCGTCTTAAATCACCCGATTTAATTGGTGTCATAGGTACAATTAACTGATAAATTTTAGCTAACGAATCATTCACCATTGCAGCACCTTCTTTTTCAGCAATGGGTGTCATTTTCTTTAAATTTGCAATAACTTTATCAGCATTTGATTTCATTCTAAGATCGCTTTTACTCATCAATTGAACTTCCTGATAGCACTACTTCTATATGGCTTGGATAATAAAAAGGTTTTTTTGAAAATAACACATGTTTTTGACCTGTACCTTGAGTAATAGTTATTCTATCTCCTTTTTTAACTTTTATATTAGGTTCTAAAAAAAGTTTTTGTTCTTCATAAGAGATATTAAACGCTTCTTTGTTTTCTATTACAGGTAAGTTCCCCATACTTCCTTGAGAGAAAGCACAGGGTAACTTGCCAACATGAATTGGAAAATAAACTTGTTCAGTAATCCCACTTTCCGTATTTTCAATATCGCTCATTCTCTCAATAACACAGGTATCAAAATAAGTAGCTGCTAAAATTTCTGCTTCATTCAATAGAAAAACACCCCGCTATCACAGCCTAAAATACGTTTAATAGCACTGCTATAGTTCTTCATGAGTGATTGTATGTCTTTTGATTCAACTACATAACTAATTGATGTATCACCACGTTTTACACTAGCTACAGACTTATCTATTTCGTTTTTTAAAGCTTTGTAGATAACCTCAATTATAAGTTGTTCAAACTCGTCCCAAGCAATATCAATTTTGCAAGTATTGTAAGAATTGATTTCAAAGATAACAAGGTTTAAAACAGACAAAATCCTATCTTCAGAAGCGTTAGGTAGCATCAATTGAATTTTCTCAACGATTTCTTCTTTTTTTTCATCAACCATAAAGCATCATTACCTAAACTTTAAAAGTATCTGCAGCACGTTCTAATATCTCAATAGCTTCTTTGTCATCTTCTGAAACTACAAATTCATTATTTTCGTTTGCTGTGATAAATTTTTTTGTTTTAGGATGCATAAAGCCCACAAAGTTTTTCTTGTCAAGCACACGATAGGTTACTTCTTTTTTTGCTGTTGCCATTTTTAATTTCCTCCTTCGTTATTATATTTTAGGCTTTCAAGTTCAAGATTGCTCCAGAATTAGAAGCTTTGTATTCAATTGAATACTCACCAACTAATCCAATCCGTCTTGAATCTGTTGTTTTTGCTAATTCTTCCGCACGCCATTCACGTAGTGGACGTAATTTTACATAATTAGTATCAATAGCTGCGATTGTTCCATTAGGTAAATTAGGTTCAATTAACGCAATTCCTGAGCCGTAATTTGAGACAATATTTCCAAGTTGCAATCCAAAAGTAAGTTTATCGCCAAATTGCACAATTTTTGTTGATTTTTCATCCAACTGATCAGTCATTAATTCTTGCATATCAGGTGCTACTAAACATAATTTTTCGCCCATGTATCCTTTTTGGAACATTGTTTTAAATAAGGCATCAATATCTTTTCTTGTTACTGCCCCCGCAGCTGCTGTTTCGACTTTATTCGTTGAGCTAATCAAATTTAAAATTCCGTTCATCTGACGACCTTTAGAACCAGATTCATCAGCCTTTACACCAACAATCAATTTACGATTTAAGTCAATTTTCATTTCTGTAGCACGAAGAGCTACTTGGCTATTCAATTCATTTCCTACACCATCTACATTAATAGCATCTAATGTGCCAGATACAGAAGTTGATTTTCTGAAAATTTCAGTATAGTTGTTAAACCATGTACGATCAGATTCCGCATCTGCGTATTCTCCGCCTTCTAATTGAGCAGATGAATCATCATTATTCATGCCGTATTCTCGCCATTTAATCTCAGTTGACTTGGCAGCTTCAACTTTGCCTGCGCCTAACAAATAGCTTAAAAATGGTGTATTTGGAACTTGTAATGCATTAACTTCCTGTGAAATATCTAAATACTCAAGATTATTTAATGAACTTTTTTTCATTTGTAGTTTCCTCCTAATCGATAAATGCTTGTAATTTTTGTCCTAATGCTGCCTCTGGATTTTCAAACGATTTTGTTTGATTACCAGTTACCATGTTGGTTTGTTGCGATTTATTACCAAAAGCTTTAGTCATTTCTACATTTTTAATAGCTTCTGCATGCTTATCATTTATTGCTTCCAAAAGCTCTGTAAAACCTTCTACAGCCTTCTTAGTAAATTCAGTATCTGAACTAACAAGATTATTTAACATAAATTGAGAAATAGAATCTTTCAAATCTCCATCCCAATCTAAGCCAGCAATTTTTTCTGCAACAAAAGCCTTATTATCACTAGTCACACGTAATGCCTTTTCAGCTTCAAATTCAGCCTGTAATTCTTCTAATTTAATTTGTTCAGGAGTTTTATTTTTCTTAGATTCTTCATACTCCTTAATTGTTGTTTCCTTAATTTTTTCAAGATTATTTTGTTTCCAAGCTTCTAATTGTTTATCTGCAGCTGATTGTGACTGTGATTGTACAAATTTTTGTGCTTCTTCATTTGATTCTACAAATGCCTTAAAATCATCGAAAGTGAAGTCTGTAGCACCTTCTCCTTCAGCAAACATTTGTAAATCCATTGGTAATAGGTTTGGTTTCATTTTTTTCTCCTTTCGCCCCACGATTCGACTAATCGCCCCGCATTGCTTTAGATTTATTTATTGCGCCCCACCATTCAATTAAGCCCAGCATTGCGCTAGTTTAACGTCATTTCGGACAAAATAAAAAGCCTAACTTTCGTCAGACTTTAATTGCTTTTCTTCTCTTAGTAAATGCTCTTCATAATCTGCATCTAAGTAATCATAGGGATCCATCTAATCACTTCCAATTCTTATGGACCAGTTCAGCACCTAACATTTGATAATCAGTGACAGCATCTTTTACATTTTGCAGAGTCCTAGACACAATCGAAATAGTTAATTTACTTTTTCTACCTGGTATAGAATACAAAATATCGACATGGCAATAATTACCACTCCAAACTGATTCAAGCCCATCTTTAACGATATTACCGTTGCCGTCTCTTAAAGTGTGCTTGGTCAAATATCTTTCGTTTTCTTGTTCAAAAACTTTTTTATAGGCTTTTTCTGTACCATTGGTAACTTCTAGATTCAACACTGCTTCAAATAATCCTTTCATAACCTCACCTCCAAATTTAAGCATAAAAATAGCACTCAAAGTTATCCTTTAAGTGCTTAGTATCTTATTTTTTAGAGTTAGCAATTATTGTTTCCTTAAGAACTCTCTTATCCTCGTTAGTTATTCCATTGAAATAAAATTCAGAAACATTATCGAAATGAACATACCCTAAATTGTCTTCTTCTAGTCGATTGAACATATATTCAAAATTTTCTAAAGTTTGTTCAGAATAGTCACCGTTTAGACTACCAAAAGAAAATTCCAAATGTTGCATTAGTATCTTCATTTCTTCACCCCTAACATTGTCCTATTTAAAATGTTATATATAGCACCTTTTTGAATACCATCATACCCACTTATAAGCGCATATATATCTTTCTGAGTATCCATTAAAAAGTTTTTCGATAATAAAAAAGCATAATATTTTGCATCTTCTCCAAAATTATCTGCTATTTTTCTAAAAGCTTCTCTTTCTTTCAAAAAGATAGAATCATCAAGTAAATTTATTTTTTCAAGCAAGTATGCCGTTATCAATTGGCCGTTATTGCCATTATTTGCATATTCTTGTGCTTTAAATTTGGCACTAGTAAAATAACTCCCTCGTCCATTTGCAGAAGACCTAGCTCCTGAAATATCGAAATGGCTTCTTAAAAATCTATCAATTTGATCTTGCGATGTGTCATCACCATACTTAAAATCTACAATACCTCTATAGACTGGTATTAAATCGTCTACATCGGTTACCTTTTGAGGCAAACCGTCAAATCCGTTATTTTTCAATAAATATCTGATAAATTTTGATTTTTCATCGGTATAGGGATTATTTTTATCTGCAAATTTTTTATCTTCAAACAACTTTATCACGTCAATACCTGTTTCATTTTTATAATTACTAATGACATCTTTCGTTCTATTAATTATATCATTAATTCTTTCTGTGTCGCCAATATTTTCTTCTGTTAGTTTAGAAAGACTAAATCTATTGGCTATTGTAGTTGATTTCGGATGATTTAATTTAATGCCCCACTGCTTACTTGCAAATTCATCTAATAAATCACCAAACATCTCTTCATACAATTTATCTATGTCATCACTAATTTCAGGAACCATTGGTATTTCAGTACAACGGCAACGTCCATGATACGGTGGGTGCCAATCATCTTTAATCTCTTTTCCATGACGTCTACCACAAATAGAACAAACACGTTCATCTTCTGCCGACCAGCTTTGTGTTTGCTTAATACCTACATCCTTTAGCGATTTTCTTACACCTTCTACCGCAAAATGTGAATATTCTGTTCTGACAAGATTTTCAATCGATCGATTAAACTTTCCTTGTTCCAATTTAAACATGCCGCTAACAACACCATCGTTTTTCATCGTTCTAAGAGCTTCTAAAACACCTTCGCCACTTGCTAAAGAATTAATAATAGAATTACTTAGACGTTGCTCTAAACTTGAAATATTGCCCCACAAGCGAGATGAAAAAGTTTTGCCGCTCCATGGATAATTCAGAATGTTTTCCAGCTCTTTTTTTGATAAACCAGGTGCTGAACCGCCTAATAATTGCATCAACGTATTAGAATTAGAATTGTAGATTCGTTTTGTAATGTTCTCTAAGTCGTTATTAAATTTACCGTTAACATCACTGGATATTGCTTCACCTGCAAGAGTAGAAAAGATGTCTGCTCGTAACTGTAACAAGCGATTAACTTTCGCATAGTCAAAGGATGGAAAATATTCATCAATAAACTGCTTATAAGCTTCGTCAGACTCCATCAACTTTTCATAGTTCTTCTCAATATACTTACGGTACTTCTCTTGGTCTCGTTTGCTAAAGTCTTCTAGCATTTCACTTTGAGTGATATCGTGTAAATCAGCTTGTGACAACAGCTGTCTTTGAATTTTAACTAAAGCACGTTCGAAAACAGATTCTAGCTCATTAAGAGTTTTCTTTTCCAGTTTCAAACGTGCTTTATCTTCTAATCCACGACGTTTTTCCCAATAACGTTCACTAGCCGTTGTTTTCTTCTTCGTCATTACCTGCACCACCTAGTTCATCATATTCACCGCTAGGATAATCTTGACCTTGTTCTAAATTCATCAAGTCCATTTCATAATCTGGGTCTTTAACAAATGGAATCTGATTAATAATTGTTCGTTTGGATACAAACGGTGAAAGTTTAGGCAATGCATCAGCAAGATAACCGATGTCTGTTGGCAAGCTACGACTGAATGTGAATACAATTTTTGACACATCAACATCTAATTTATCCCTAAATTTAATAAAGGCAGACATCGTCTCAGCTGCCTCTTTCAATCCTTCTTTAAAATACTGTTCTTTAGTATTTGTTTTAGCTTCTAGTGCAATAATTTGCCATTTGCGAGCTTCGCCAGAGCTATTAGACTTAAATACTTCATCATTGAAATCAATTGACTTAGTTACCGTGTAATAAAGCTTTTTCAGCTTATCAAGATGATACTCGTTGAAATCTTTATTAATGTCTTTCGTTACATACCCAACCTTAGCTTGTGGATCAGGCAAATTAATAATACCTAATTGTTCCATCATTCTTTGTGCTTCTTTTTCATCTAATCGTGAGCCACTAATGGCCATATAAGCAAGTTTAAACTGTTCAACTTCGTTTTGTTGGTCTGATAAGCTTCTATCAAATGCATCAGAAAGTTCTTCCGCCACTTCAAAATCGCAATAACGATTCGTGTTATTTTTAAATTCTGATAGGTAAAACGTTTCTAGCGGATTTTCTACTTCCTCAATCAATTTAAATGTTCCAGATGCACTGACTAAATTAGATTCAACATATCTGCTATATATACATATTCTTTTTTTAGTAATGACTTTCATTTCTTCGAAAAATTTTTTTTGATGTGTGTCGTATTTTTCACGAATAAAGATATCTGCATTTTCGTATTTTTCAGCTTTCCATGGTTCGATATTGCTCGCCCATAATTGCCAACCTTCCACGGTTTCAACAGGTTCTAACAAACGAAAAGCAACACCACAAGCTCCTTGAAACCGAGCTGTATCAGAATCAAGCATGGCAAACCGCATATCGTTTACTAACTCTGTTAATCTGTCGAATTCTTCAGGAGTTTTTGTCTCATTTCTGACATTCCCTGAAAACAAGTCTTTTACCTTTGAACCCATTTTTTGCAATATAGATTTGCGTTGTTCGGTAATATCATAATCCCACTTAATTGGAATGCCTGTGAAATGGTCAGCTGCTTGGTCGATAATAGTATTGTATAAACCAGCATGAAGTTTATTATTCACTTTTATAATCTCTGTGTTTGGTTTAGGTCTTCTATCGATCTCATTTTGTTCGCTTGTATAGGCTTTGTACTTACGCTCTCTATCATCAAAAAATGGCTTCATTTCAGTAATAAAATCATTAGGATCGAAAACTTCTTCATTAATTTGTGTAGAATATTTTGTTCGCACTCTTTTATACCGCTTCAAACTTAAATTGTTTTGAAACATTTTCCCACCTCCTAATATTGGATAAACCTCACATTATTTTTATCCATATCTTCACTGAAAGCATATCTTGTCGCATCAATTGTATGGTTGTCTTTATCTTCTAACCTAGGTTTAGGATTACCGTCTTTATCAGTTTGATAATCAATATTCTCAAATTCTTTAGCAATGTTAGGAGTTCTTAATGGATCAATACAAATAAAATCCAAATCGCCTAACCATTCTTCTCCATACTCAACAGAATCAGGACCTTTTTTTACTCCGAAAACTCGTGGCATACCATGTTCACTGTTTAGCTCTGCTATTGATTTAGGCTCTGCTGAATCAGCTGCAATTCTATCTGATATATATCCTTTAGACTTAGCTTTATTAGCAAATTCCCTATTACTAATTTTCACACCATAAATTTCATCAATAGCATAGATGCCATTTTTCTTTTTGTCATAATGCCATCTAACAAATGCTAATGGATCAGTAGCATAACCGAAGTCAAGACCATTTCTGATATTGTCAAAGTTAGCAGCCATTTCATCAGTAATACATCCTTTTATTACTCGTAGATTATCAAAAGGAACAACTCCTGAACCAATAGCTTTGCCGTCATACTCCCACTCAGCACGTTTCGGATTTTTAGCCCTCGTAGCATTAACTTCTTCAATAAATGCTTGAGCTATGAATGGATTATCCTTATATGTTGAATGATGAACGAAAGTATTCTCGGGTTGGAAGCTAGATTCATATTTCTTATTAACCCATGATTGTCGTCGCTTAGGAGGATTGTATGAATAAAAGAATTTATAAAAAAGACCATCTGCTAATTCACCACGTAGTAATGAGTTAGTTATGGTTTTTACATCATCTTCTGTTTTAAACTCGGCTAATTCCTCAATCCAAGCTATAGCAAATGGAAATCTTGAATCCTTTAATGACTTAATTCTTTCTGGATTCTGTGCGCCACGAAAAACAATATAATTACCTCTAGGCTTATAGGTGATTTTCATAGGACTTTTATTTACTTTAAAATACTTAGACACACCTTGTTCTTCAATTGCCCACTTAATCTGTTCAAAAATAGATAGCTCAATCGTATTATCGACATATCTAATGGCCACAGCATTTACAGGATATCTCATAATCAATTGAACGATTATGTGTGCTATGCCAGATGATTTACCTGATCCACGACCACCTTTTTCAACAACATGTAATATATTTGAGTTTAATGCTATCCTCCAAGTAGTATGAAATGCTTTAGGAAGAAATTCAGATAGTTTTTTACTCATATCCATCACCTGATATATCATCAATAAAAACTGGCATATCCATGTCTCCACTTGTAGCACCTAAACTAGCTTTAGCTTTTTCAGTTTGAACTTTCAACAATTGTAATTTGGCATCATTTGCTAGCAAGGCATTCTGTTGCTTAACAGCCTTTGTTAACTGATTGCTAATTCTAGTCAACGCATCTTCAATAGCTAAGATGTCATCTAACTTTCTAAATGTTTTACGAGTTACTTGAACGTCTTGCATAACTTCACGTTTTATTTCTAGCTTTCTACCGTCTTTTTCAATCGGTGTTTTAATTTTCCTTAGCTGTTGTAACCGTTCAACTTCTTCATCATTTAGTCCTTTTTCAGCTTCTTTGATACGTTTCATCATTCTAAACTGCCGTACCTTTAATAAGCGAATCTCATCATTCAAAATAAAAAAAGGATCATCATTCAGATTAGAATAGATGTCCTTTTCTTCATCAGATAACATATCGGCAAATATTATTTCGTATTCGCCAGTTTTAATAGCGTTCTTATTACCAAGTGGTGGCGAGGCTCGGCTATTACCTTTGTTGCCTACTGCGTTCTGATTACCAAAAGGAGCGCCTCCTCGATTAGTAACGTTACCTTTTGCATTGGTAACATTACCTTTCAATTCAGCACTCCATTTATCAATCGATTTCCATTTTCTAATTTGAGAATCTGAAACATTTAACTCAGAAGCAATTTCCTTTAATTGCTTATCTCCGTTGGATTCTAGCCAAATCTTTTTAGCTTTGTCACGTCTTGGATCACGTTTCCTTGCCATTCAATACACACCACCTCGCATTCTTTTTAAGTTAAGTTTTGTTTTTCAAATTTAATGAAGTCATTTTTTACAACCTTGCTACCCTCTATCTAAAAACATATAAACATTAAACCTTTTATTATCCAATAATATTGTTATTTTCAACTAAAATAACAAGAAATAATATATTCCTCATCTATTCAATTACATAAATTTTATACCTGCAATCAATTGCCTTATATTACAAAAAATTATATAATTAAATTATCAAATTTGAAAGGATGATTTTATGTATTATTCAACTATTCGCTCGAAAGAAGGAGAGCTTCGCGCTTTAGAAAAGCTTTATGAAACCGGAAACAATCTAGATAACTTTATTCCAAATATAATTGTTTCAGATGGATCAGAAGAAATATTGAATTTAATAAATCGAAAATTCCCATTATTTTCTTTGTTAGATATCCGAGAATTAGATGCAGACAATATTGAAGCTTTAGAAGAATTACTAAAAAAACAAGAATATTCCAATCATGCAATCGTTTATCCAATTGATATTCTTCTTGAACCCATGGATAATGAAATCATTTGTGAATATGTTCGGATTCCAAAAAACAGTATAAACAGGTTTCTCTTGCAATGGTTAGTATCGAATAAAAACTTATTACCAAAAAACATTTTTATCGATTTTGAAGATATAGATGATAAAATTTCATCTCAATTAATAGAAATTGTTATTGATTTAATTGACAGTTTACCTGAAATTGATTTCATAATTCTAAGTGGTGCCGTTCCAAGCACAATACCTGTTAAATCAACAGAAAACTATCGTCTAGAAAGGTATGAAAAAGAACTATTCAATCATATAAACGATTCAACTATGTCTAATAGTTATTATGGAGATTACACTACAATTAGTCCTATTCCAATTTCAACAGATGGACCAATAATTCCCATAGTTCAGCTTAAATACACACTTGAGAATTATTATTGGTTTGTTCGCAATGGTCAACGCCGAGGAAATTACGATTTCGTATCTGTTTGTAAAGAAATTGCCCACAACGTGCCTTCTTTTAATCCAGAATATTGTTGGGGAGATGAATATATTCAGTCTGTTATTGATGCAGATGTCAATAAAGGAAATCCTTCTGTTTGGGTTTCAGTGTGTGTTAATAGGCACATTCAAATGTGCATTGATGAATTTAGTTAAAATAAACAACCAGATAGTTTCTATCTGGTTGTTTATTTTAAAAAGCTTCTTTTTTTAAATTTTCTCTTATACGTTTTTTCAGATTATTTTTTGCTGTCATTGATATTGTAGAATCTATTTTTTCGACCAAATCTTGTTTAAACATTTTTTGTATTTCTGTTTTACTATATTCTTTGGTAAATACCGACAATTGTTTCGCTAAAAATTTTATTTGGTTTGAGGAAAGCAATGACATAAAATTACTAAAAGAAATATTAGGATTTAATCTTGCTTTCCTAATAAATCGAATTTTCAAAGCATTTAACTCTTCACCACTGACCAATATAATTCCCCAATATTTTGGGACAATATAAGCAACAGATTCTACATACTTTTCACCTACAACCACATAATTTCTTTCAAAATTTAAGTCGTACTCAGTTATTTGTGAACTTAGCCTTTTCAATGAATCAAAATCACTTTTTATCTCATAGGCAGTAACATGACCATTTATTGCAACTAAATCAGCTCTTGCCTTTCCTGACGGAACCGTTACTTCTTCATATACTTGGCAATTCTTGTACGACTGTAATCTTTCGATAATGACTCTTCGAATATCTTTATCATCTAATCGCACTTTATCACCTCCAAACATTTATTAATTTTACCCATATACTAAAAAAAAATCAACATATATTTAACAACCTAACTGTTTCACAATGATCAAGAATGAAATATTCCTTTAACTTCAGAACTGATGTATCTTTTCAATATTCATATCTAGTTCCTCATATTTCGCTTAATATTATCTTGAATGTTCTTCTCATCAAAATAGCCATGCCCACAATAAACTAGCTTACAATCATCAATTTCCTTTGGTGTGGCTTCTCTCGTCATTTCGACAATAGATGCATTCTTTTTTATCTGCACAGACATTACAACACGCATTGAACCAGTTGAGCGGTTCGGCTGTGGATATTTATGTGTTAACGATACATACCAATAACTTTTCATGTTCTCTCTCCTAATTGTTTTTATGTATATTTGTTTATTGTAAGACAAACGCTTCAATTCCTGTTATACTCACTGCAAGACAGCAACTCCTTTTTGCTTCATGTAACACTTCCAGTTATTTCAAAACATAATCTGCTGTCTGGCCACTAGATATTTTATCTGGTGGTTTTTCATGCGAAAACAATCCAAATATCCGACAAAACTTGACAGCTGTGTTACACTTGTTTTAGGTAGCACTCTTTCATAATAGCTAAAGTTCATAAACTACAAGTGACACGAGATTTTCACTAACGCTACCTAGCCACTAGATCCCATTTCTAGTGGCTTTTTTTGCACAAAAAAAGACCACTCATTTTTATTGAGTAGTCTAAAGATTTATATTAGACTGCCTAGCCAATCTAACACTTATTTAACAATACTAGGTTGCTAGCCATTTTATCCTGTTTCGCAGGCTGGCTGTTCTGAAAGGAGGTAACCGACCGTTAAAGTAAGAAACATTTATTGACGATTCTTTTATTTAAGTAGCTATGCTACCTACTGGAACAATAGGACTCGAACCTATACCGACGGTTTTGGAGACCGCTGCTCTACCAGTTAAGCTATATCCCATTAACACTCACAAACCTGTAGAAAAAAGAGAGAGGAATTACACCCCATTTCTTTTAGTTTGAGAACGTCTGATTTGTGAGTGATCATTGCAACTTAAACTTACATAGCGCTATCTTGACAAGTGCTTTCAGCGTACGTCTACGTGTAAGCTTAATACCAAGTTTATTGCAATATTTGCTACCTAGACTAAACGAGACAGAAAGAACTGGACTTTCCACATCCTTATTCTTTATTTTTTTGTAGGTAGCCTCCAAAGATAAGCGAAACGGAGCTAAGATAGGTAATGCATGCCTTACCTCGTTTCCTTATCTTTCGACACTACCATAGTAACATCTAAATATTGATAAAAACCGCCAACTTTCCGCCAAAAAACCGCCAAAAATTTTATTTATATGCAATTAATTTTCCATTTCGATACGCTTCGGCAAATTCAATTAAAGCCTCTGATTTCATTCGTTGAATACTTCTTTCGGAATATCCAACTTCCCTAGCTATCTTGTAATTAGAGTAATGATCCTGCACACAGAAACTATAATGCAAAATTTGTCTGCTAGTTAGGCTCAATGCCATAAGCGCAGATAAAATTGCGTCTCTTTCTGCTTCTGCATCTGCTAATTGTACTAGCGCATCTTCTGCTTTATTCCCGTGACTTTGGCTTTTAGGCATATCTGTAATAATTGGTGATTTTAAATCTATCAAAGAGCGACCAGCTATTCGCTCTAAACGTCTAAAACTCTTTAACACATTTCTAGCATTCGCTTTTGTTTGTCGAAAATCTACTTCTTTTAACAATAGAATCAAGTGAAATCGCTCCTTTTATGGTATAATAATTTATAATAAACATATCATCATTTAAGAGTTGCTTAGCGGAAACTAAGTAGCTTTTTTTATTTATCCAAACATATATAAGAAATGCTTATTCTTTGCTCATCAGCGACTCTATATGATATAAATTATACTAAGAATACTATTCCAATAGCTATTCACTTCTCAGCCAGTCGGCGGAAACCGACTGACTATTTATTTATCAAAATATTCATCACTCATACATGTTTATAGTCAACAAATTATTGGTTGACTATAAAGAAAACAATAATAATTCTACAATATTTTACAATCTTCCATTCGTCATCTTTCACATCATCTTTATTCATTTGATATTTTCCATCTAATAAATATTTTTGGCATAGAAGGTATTTTCAAATCTATTTTTCAATGGTATAATCACTTTAACTTTCTTGGGGATTTTATTTATGAAATAAATTTCCTCCTTTTCTACATTAACTTCTGGTAAACAGTTAATAGTAGTACACGTCTCTACAAGAGATTTATTGTCGATTTTTAATCGGCTATTTAATAGCACTTTATTTGGGGAAAGTGCTAACTCACACCTAAAGAACAACTGGCGGAAAACAGTTGTTTCTACCACATAAGTCAGCTAGTGGTCAGCTGGCTTTTTTTGTTGCCTTAAATTTCATAGTAATGTATTATTAATTGTCTCTATCTGAGATGAAAATGTATCTATAACTAGCTAGCGGAAACTAGTTAGTTTTTTTATACTATTTTTGTTGGTTTTAAAACTACTTAGCCTTTTTATATAAATGTGAACGTCGAATAATTGAATATTAAATTCTTTAAATTTAATCATCTTCTTTACTCGCTTTCTAACCGAATAATTCTCTTTGATCTGTTTACCCGTTTTACCCACTACACTTGTTCCTCCAAACTTGTAATTTCTAGTTCTGTTCGTGGTCGCATACTGTACAACTTTTGGCAAACCATCACAGCAATTTGACCATCGTTTTTATATAAAATACCTTCGGCAGCATCAGTCACTGCTTTAAAATAATTATCTAAGTCACTTTTCTTATCGCAATATTTACGCTCTAATTCCACTTCTAAGCGTTTCTTTTTAGAACTTAATAGATATTTAGGGGCAGGAACGTAAAACGTCACATGCGCAAAAATAGCCCCTTTTTCAATCAATTCTGGTTTTGCCTTTCGTAGATACGCTTTTACCTTTTGTTTATAGGCTCTCATAGCGCTATCTTCATAGGTTTGAACATAATTCCCACGCCTTGCGAATCGTGGGCGACTTTGTGGCTTGGGCTCAATCGGTAGAATAATTCGCATCTCTTCCACCTCGAACCTTACAAATCGGCTTCTTTGACGAATACTCCGTTTACCATTTCTCCTTGGCGATTTTTGATTTCGCTATATGCTTGATTTAAGCATTCGTATAAATCCATGTTTTTTTGCATAGCAAGAATAATTAACGTCACAACCACATCACCAATACCATCTCTTAGGTCGTTTTCGTTGTTTCTTGCCAATGCAGCACCAACTTCTCCGACTTCCTCAATCACTTTTAGCATTTGCTTTTCAGGTTCTGCTTTATCTAAACGCTTTTCTTTCGCCCATTCTTCCACTAATTTAACTAATTCATTCATCTAAAATTCCTCCCCGAAATCTAATTCACGTTTTAGCTTGCTGTGAATCGATTCTAGCTCTTTTTTGTATTCTTTGACTGTTTGTATTGTTTTACCACTAGAAAGCACATAATCGCGTTCTATTGCGACGAGAGCCTTACTTAAATTGCCATAATAACCAATCAAAGCGAGAGACTCTTTTTCTGTACCGTCTTTATCAGTCAAAATGGTTAACTCTCCGTGTTCATTTCGTCTCGCTTTATTTACGATTACTTGCCTATCATCGCTAGTAATTCGATAATCAAGTACTCTCATTTCAATCATGATTTACTCTCCTCCCAACAATTCTTGCATTTGTCTTTCAAATTCAGCTTGCTCTTCTGGTGATAGCTTTTCTTCTTCACCGTTCGCTTGATTCATCCATTCAGGCACCTTTTCTTGCCGAACAGGTTTATTTTGATATTGCTTATTTTGTGTTTTTTTATCTGCTCGTTCTCTCTCGTTATTTAGATAATCAGCATATGTTTTTACACCATTTGCTCGCCAATTTTTCAAAATACCAGCAAAATAGCTATATCTTCGTTCGTTATTTCTAGCACAGATATTAACAGCCTCTTTCAATAGCTCGAGGTCTCCGTCAAAATCAGAAAGATCGTATTGTAAATCAGTGATATTAACAGGAGTAGCAGGACTTACATTCTGTGAATAATAGCGGATTAACTCCGTTAGCTTTTCTTCACCTAACGGCTCTTCAAAGAATGCTTTTTCAACCGACGTTTCAGGTAACGACGGATTGATGCTACTTTCTGTTTCTTTTTTGTTTACTTTACTTTTATTTACTTTACTTTCTCTTTCTTTTTCTCTTTGTGTATTATTGACACCATTAACTACAGTTGAAGGTGAGTTATTGACGTCATTAACTACAGTTGGAAGAGAATTATTGCCATCAATAATCAAATACTCTTCTTGTAAGACTACTTCTTTCCGTTTAGATGTCATCAATTTATATCTTTTTTGAATACCATTTGATGTTAAGATTTTATATTTTTGATATTTATCATGATCAAAAAATCCTACTTGTACCGCTTTGTTTACAACTTCTTCTACTAGACCCTCTTTCGCCCCAACATCGTCAGCAACTAAGAACGCCGAATCTTCGTCCCACCGCAAGAAATATCCCATGTCTCCATAGATATAACTCAGCAAGCAAAGTAGTATCTCGCAAGTTTGTGGTCCACACGATTTTCGAATTTTTCGATACTTAATATCTTTCAAAAAATCAACATCTAATGAATAGTAGTCAACGCCTTGTTTATATGGCCTTGCCACTTTATCACTTCCTTATAAGAGGGGAAAATCCCCTCTTTATTTGTCTAATGGTGGATTTTTAGTATCAAATAAATCTGTTTGATTCAATGAATCTGAATCAGCTTCATTGATTACTTCTGCTGTTTTCATCGTAGTATTTTCTTCTACTTCCGTTTCAGAAATAATATTTCCATCTTCTTGCATTTGTTGAACTTTTTCATCTGAAGTCGTCGCTTCTTGCATTTCGATGGACAAAATTCCCCATTTTGATAACATATTTCTTAATACTGTTTTACGAGCCATCGCATTATAATCTGTAGCCCAGACACCGCTCAATTTTGTTTTTTCTTTGTCTTTGCTATTTGCAATTCGATGAGCTTCAATTTCTTGTTTGGTCCAATAAACAGTTTTCTTAAATCCATTTAATAGTTCAAAATATCCAACATATCCGATTACATCGTCTGATTGTCTACCATTTGGATCAAATTCAAATTCTTCCGTTAGTCTGTTCCAACTCAGTAACTCTCCTTCGTAGACTTCAATAACATTTAATGCTTTATATTTACCTGACCGTTGAGCCAATTGAATATACCCTTTATATCCTAAAATAAATTGGGCTTTCCTCTCCCATTTGCCAGTCTGCTTATTTTTAGTATTAAATGGTACGAGATAGGCATAACCTAGATTTTTATCTAATCCTAAATTTAATGTAGCAGCTGTTAAAGCCCCGCTTAAGATAGACATTGGCTCGCTTTCTGCCAAGTAGCTATCATTAGAAACTAAGGTCATGACATTTGACATAAAAGCATTAGCATTTTCATGAAGAACCTCCTCAAATTTCCGCTTCATAGTAGGAGTATTCATTAATCCTTTTAAACCTAATTGATTCGCAGGAACTTGTTTTTGATTTTGTTGTGATAATTGATTTTTTAAGGTTTCGTTTGTTGCCATTATTGCTTAATCTCCTTTTCTATTAATCTTCGTGGCGTAGTAACCATATATATTTCTTCATCTTCTGCAATTTGAGGATATTTTTCAGCAAACTTTTTACTGTTCAATCTTTTAGTAGGTATTTCCTTCCACTCAACAATATGTTTTTTAGTAATACCAATGCTTGCATTTCTTTTTCCCAATTCGCTTTTTATTTCATTTTCAATTTTTCTAATAGCTACATCCAACTCTTTTTTGGTTTTCTTCATTTCATTTTTTTGGTCTAACAATTCATCAAACGAAGCAGGTAAAGTAGTTTGCGTTTCTTCTATGTCGCTATACTTATCCTTTAAAAAGTCAGCTGTTGCCTTACTTCCGTCAATAATAGGTTCAACGCCTTTGATTACGTTATTTTCCCAAAAATCAACTAATTGCTCGGTCAGTACATCGATTAATTCCTGATCACGTTCTACCCGTTTCCAAATAAATTTCTGACCACCAATTAAAACTGCAATATAACAATAGTCTTTATTCAAAACATTCATATAATGCTGAACTTGGCAAAGATAACTCAATGGCACTTCGTCTCCTGCCCATTCTTTCGCTAAAAATTGATTTGCAGTTTTGCATTCTAGAATGGCATTTTCTCTAACCACTTCTCTATCAATATTTGCTCTTAAAAAAGGATGGAGCGAATGTTCGAAGACTTGATTTCTACGACGAACTTTTTTTCCTGTTCTTTCTTGGAACTCTTTCGCAACAACTTCTTCTAAAACATTTCCCCAATAGGCTGGCTCGCTTTCTGTATCTTTCAGCTCAACTTGACCTGTTTTCTCTAGCCATAATTGATAAGCTGATTTATATTGATTCAAGCCTAAAATTGTTGCAACGTCTGATCCTCCAATTCCTTTACGCCTATCCTCAAGCCATTCTTGATGGCTCATGGATAAAGTAGATTGAATCATCTTTCGTCTTCCTCCTCATCGTATTCCCACGTTAGCTCTAACACTTCTTTTTCTTCAGGTGGCTCTTGTCTTGCCCCTAGCGAATCAAATTCAGGCATTACAATCCCTCCCAAAATAGTTTTATTTTTTCATCTTCCAATTCGATATAATCGACACCTTGCATTTGTAATTGATCTAAAAATGGTTTTGTAGCTCCTTTACTGCTTACCACACAACTTGTATTGCCATAAGATGCAGATGTCCGAACAGATTGAATAATGTTATTCTGTGCGTTTGCTAGCATTAATTCGTAAATGTCGTTACCTAAACCTCTTACTTCAATCATTACAACTCACCTCGTAAAAAATCTTTTAACAATATATCTAGTTTTTCCTCATTATTTTGTTTAGTTGAAGATGATTCTGCACCAATAAATGATTCTTTTATTTGTTTACATTGCGGACAATCACAATCATGAGCAAGTGCTTCCTCTTTAAATTTTTCAAATAATTCACTAAATGCAATTGCTTGTTCAGGCAAAGAACCTGCAAGTAAAACACTGGATGCTTCCATCATTTCTGAATCAACAGTTGACAAAACAATCGCAACTTTTCCTTTCCGACATTCTTTAACAAGTTCCATTAATAAATTTTGAATTTTATCGTTCATTTTGATATACTCTCCTTAGTTAATAAATTTTGAATTTTTTTGTTCAATATTTGCCCTGTTCGTTTGCAGACGTTCGGGGCTCTTTTTGTACTATGCTTAATCTCTCTGGATAAACGTTTTTATCAGCTGAAACATACGGATATTCTTCAAACAACTTTCGCATGACTTCCGCTTGTGTTTCTCCAATCACATATGTTTCTCTACTAGCTTCGCCTATAGCTACATACATTTTTTATCGCCTCCTTTTTTAGAGTATTGATACTTTGCTTCATCCCAGTTAAAAAACCAATGGATAAAGAAAGGTGCACTTAGTGTTGCTAGTATTGGCATTGAAAAGTGGCTTTTCAGCAATACTCCTAGTACAATCATCAATAAAAATGCGCCTACTAATCGGGTTTCTCGGATTGCTTTCATGTTGTTAACCTCCTATATTTTGATATAATTCAATTGAAAGTGAGGTGTCAATGTGTTTTTTGTGATTAAACGAGCTTCTGATAAAAAATACTATTTTTTGATTAAAACTGAAGAAAATGAAATAATCGCATCAAGCAAAACTTACTACTACAAATCTTCTGTTTTAGAAATCATTGAATCCATTAAGAATGATATGAATCCAAAAGCAATCATTGTTGATACTACTTTTAACTGAGGATAAGTTAGGCTTATCCTTTTATTTTTATTTACTGATCTAGCTCACTTCTTTAAACATATCTCCGTTTCCATTAGCCATATCAATTCTTGCCTGTAATTCCAAGTCAGGCTTCCATTTAGGAATTAGAGTTAATGCTTCTTTATATCGAACTTTTGGAATATCTACATAAGAGGCTACATCGAATAATGCTTTCAATTGTTTATAGCAATTACTAAATGCTGATTGCTTAATACTTGAATCCCGATAAGCCACTGTTTTTTTGCCACCTAATACTTTGATAACAGTTGATGAAACTAGTCCTTGTATCTTTCGTTGTTGGCTTCTATTAATTGTTGTTTCTGTTTCTAGCTTATCTAAACGTTGATTTACAAGAGTCAATCCACGTTCATGTTTTAACGCAGCTTCTAATAACAATTCTGTGTTATTAATCGGTAAGTTTGATTGAGTTTTGAGCAGTTCCTCCATTTGGTTAAAAGCTTCAATATATTTCAGTTTAAACTTAAGAGCTTTTTGACCAGTGAATCCCATTGCTAGTAACGTGAATCCGTCACGGTTCATAATGATTTGTCTATATTTTTGTTTGTTTTGTGGATGAATATAGCTATCTTCGTAAAATAGGTCTGCGTAATTTTCCGCAACCCCCTCTTTTAAATCATCAATCGCTGCTAAAACATCACGATGATTTTTATTAAACGTTGCTCGACTTGTAAACTAGTTGTTACTGCTTGTTGGTTTTTCATAATTACTAAGTTGTCCATTTTTTCCTCCTTAAATTGTTTCTGTATTGCTCTTTCCTTTAATCCCAATGATTCATGATGTCATTACAAATTTTTATAGCTTCTTTAGCAGGCCAATATCTTTTTCCCTTGCTAGTACCAGGCTTTCTTTTTTCGATTATTTGCATACGTTTGTCTTTTACAAAATTTTGTTCAACTTCAGGAACAGACATTGAATATCTAGACGATAATTGTTTGATGTCTAAATACTCAGCACGTTCATTTAATCCTTGACTAGCTTCATTTATGACTTGTTCAAACATTTTTCTCAGGATTTTTTCAATAATGTTGTATAGAAAGTTTTTTGAAGATGTATCTAAGAAATTTTCCATTTTCATTCCTCCTATCTGATTTTGTAAAAGTCGATAATTGCCAAAAGTGTTTCGTGTGCTTTTTTACTTTTATTTTTTCCGTTCAGATAATCGATCAAATCTTGTCTTGGAATATCAAAATAGGTAGCAACACTAACCAACGAAATTCCCTTACTTTCAAAGTAATCACGAATTTTTTGACGACTTACTGATGTGTCTGGCATTTTTGATGCTCCTTTCTTTAGTATTAAATAAGTTAATTTGATAGAAATAAAAAAATATTGTTGACATTTTTACGCTATAGAGTAAAATGGATACATAAAGAAATAAACCTATAACAAAGCCTTTCATATGCACTTGGTCGCCAAACTCAATGCTAATAAGGTGTGTTTTAGTTTGTTTCTTTTCTATCAAATTAACTTACGAATCAATAATAACTCTATAGAGTAATTTTGTAAAGACTTTTTTACTCTTTTTAGTAAATTATTTTTTCGTGTTGGAAAGGAATACTGATATGACAACATTTGAAAGGATAAAAAATTTAGCAAAACAAAAAGACAAAAGCCTTCAACAAGTTGCTAGAGAGTTAAAATACGGTGAAAATTATTTTTATAGTTTAAATGCAGGAAAACAACCAACCGCAGAAAAACTACAAGAAATTGCCAATTATTTTAATGTTTCTGTAGATTATTTGCTTGGACGAACTGATAATCCAAATTCTGATAACTTAGAAGAAGATGAAATTGCAACTTTCTTCCGTGTAAATACAGAAGATTTAACCGAATCCGAAAAAGATCAGCTCAGAGAAGAGTTAAAAGAGTACTTAGAATTCATGAAATCAAGACTTAAAAACAAATGATTGGATGACCCTATGTATTTAGACTACGATACTTATTTTGAATATCATGACCAGACATATATTATTATTGAAAAAGTTGCTAATTACTATGGAATTGAATTAAAAGAGTTAAGATGGAAACACTACAAAGATTATATGATTGACGTAGAAAATGTTGACATAATTCCCTATAGTTTCGGTGATGTTTCAAGAAAAATATTTTCAGGAAATATAATAAGATTTCACGATAAATGCGGAATTTCCTATAATTCAACAATGGTTAAAGGAAGGCAAAATTTCTCAATACTTCATGAATCTGCACATTATTTTTTTGATATGAATAAGGAATGCAAGTCTCAAAGTTTTTCAGATTTAATTACTGGAAAAGGATACACTAGCGAAGATGAACCAAAAGAAATAAGAGCTAATATATTTGCATCCCTTGCTTTAATAAACAATGAAGCATTGAAAGAATGTTTACAAAAACAAATGTCTTTCCGTCAAATTTGCGAAGAATTTGAAATGAGTGCTGCAGCACTATACGTAAGGTTATATGATTTTTTAACAAAAATATTCTTATTAAATACATGCTTAGCTAGATCAGCTATTAATCAATATAGATATAACTATGATTCAACAAAATTAATTAGTTATGTGAAGATGGTTTTATAGATTTTTAGCAATGGTAAAATTAAAACAAAAAAAGTCCGTGCTGGGCACACGGACTTAAACCTCATTTTGAGATTTACTGACAAGTATATTATAACAGAAATGAGGATTAATTTAAAAATGAAAAAAATTGTTACTTTAAGTTTATCATTATTACTGCTGACTGCTTGTTCTAACGAAACTAAACAGGTTTCAAAGCAAAACTCAAGCTCTACCACAATTACATCCGAAAAGAAAGATATTTCTGATTCTAAAAAAATTAATAGCTCAAGTAGTGAGTCATCAACTATACATTATTCAAGTACACAAACAGATGAAACAACTCAAATGGAATTAGGTGGGTCTACCTATTCCCAAATTTTAGAGACTTATACTCAAAAGTTGACTACAACTACACCTATATTGATTGAAGAACTGCGAAATGAAGGAGAACCTATAAAAGGCAATGTTTCAGCATTAGCTGAGGTTTTAAACTCTAAAATAGGAAAATTAGCAGATATTTCAAATGCTGGAATTTCGGAAATGGCAAGCATACAACTTTCTAATAAAGACGACTATTCATTATATGAATCATGGGCAAATAAACTAACAGATGTTTATACTGCTGAAGCAAATAAGTTAACAGACTTGTATACCGAATTAGCTGCTGTTAACACGGAAATTTCTACATCACAACAACCATTGCCATCTACTCAATCATCTTCAGCAATTGAACAACCTCAAAGCTCTGAAGTTGAACAACCCGTATATGACAAAGTACGAAGCGGCGAAGGAGCTCGACAAGTAGCTGAGAGGAATGGATTAACCTTAGAACAACTATTTGCACTAAATCCAGGCATTGACACCTCTGTTTTTTATCCTGGTCAACCACTAAGAATTAAATAAAGGAGAGAACTTTTATGAAAAAGATTAAATATTTTATTTATACACTACTATTGCTTATTGTATTTACTGCATGCGGAACTAAAGAAGTTAAGCCTGATTATACTAGTAAAGAAGCTGAAACAGCACTAAATAACGGCGAAGATTTAACAGGTAAAACTGTGCAATTTACAGTTGATAAATATGTTCCTGATGGCTCATTAGGATATACAATTCAAACTGGAGATCATTTAAACTTTGTTTCAAGCAAAAATCCAGATGTAAGAACAGGGGATAAAGTAATTGCAAAAATAAAGAAAGTTGAAAACCTTATGGGGTCTTGGATAATTACTTTCGATAAAAAATAATTCTCCCCTCTCTGGTGAGTTCTAGCATGTTCGATTCATGTTAGGGGCTTTAAATGAATATTGGAGGTGAAACTATGGCGAAACTAAATTGGTCCAAAAAATACAAATATGTTTTTTCGTACTCAAACAAAAAAGGAACTTTTTGGGGATATCGCTATCCTTATTACAACTCTCTAAAACACCGAAAAGAAGCTAGCAAACGTGGATTTGAAAGTGAAAGAGCGGCGAATAAAGCATTGCTAAAAATCCAATATGATTTAGAAACACAAAATACTTCCTTCATCGAAAATAAACAACTCACCATAGATGAATGGATCAAAGTCTGGATACCTTACGCCCAAGACAATTGGAGTGTTTCAACAAAACAAAATATTGAATCTGCTATCAAATTTCACATATCACCATTAATTGGAAATCAGAAACTATCTTCTTTAAATAAGATTACCTATAAGCGAGAATTTATTGACAAATTAAGACAAGAAAACAAATATACAGAATCCACGATTCAAACGTGGCATAAAATTGTAATGAGGATGATTAACGCTGCGGTACACAATCAAATCATCCCTAGCAACACGCTAACAGGCTTTAAATTTGATTTAAGTAATAATGTTCGTTCATTCTCTAAAAAGGAATTACAGCGATTTATAGCGGTTTTAGAAAACGAAGATATTCAAACGCAAGTTATATTTTTGACTCTGCTAAAATCTGGAATGAGAAAAGGTGAATTGATGGGGCTGCGTTGGAGTGATATTGATTTAAACGAAAAATATTTCGATATCAATTCTACACGTGGCGATTATGGTGAAAATAAGCCGAAAACAAAAACTAGTATTCGTAAAGTTTATTTTGACAACTCATTACTCACTTTAATAAAAAAATACAAAAATCATGAGAAAGAACGGCTTTTTAGAGAAGGGATAATTTTAAGCGATAAGGACTATTTTATTTTAAGTTCTCGAAATTTACCTATCAAACAATCAAGAATTACGTATATGTTTCGCCTGTTATGTGAAAAAGCAGAAGTTCAAAACATAACCGTACACGGCCTAAGACATACCCATGCAACGTTTTTAATTGAAGCAGGAGCAAACATTAAGTACGTTTCAACTCGGTTAGGACACAAGAATATTAATATAACTTTGGATGTTTATAGCGATGTGCTAAAAGAAGAAGAAAAAGAAACAGCTGATATGATGGATAAACTTATTGAGAACTTGTGATTTGTGGTAAATCTGTGGCAAAAACACTCAAAACCATTGATATATAAACGCTCTACCACTCCCCATCTGAAATTGTAAAATAAGTTGCTGTTTCTTTTCAGTCCAAGTAAAAATATATTTCACTAAACGGCCATTGTTCCCTGACGAATGAAGAAAACTGAGTTTACTTGGGCCACTCACTGTCATTTTTTCAGGTACAGCTAGCGAAGTCCTTCGAGCTGGTTGGTTCAATTTATCAGGAAATGAAAAGCTTTGTTGTTCTTCAAAAAACCAAACTTCTTGTGTTTCCTCTAAAACAATTGCTTGCTGTTGCGCAAAACGAAGTTGTTTTTCTACCGTAGCAAGAAACTGTTCAATTTTTAATGTTTCTTGCCAGCGGTGAATAGCGAGTGTTGGGAGCATAGTCATAAAGCAAACAATCGTTAAACTAGCAAGTGTTTCCATTAATGTGAATCCTGCTGACTTGTTCATTGCTTTTCTGCTGTATATTTATCTAACTGCTCTTTAGTAATGTAGCCTTCGTTGACTAATTCATTTAAGGAAGGCGTCTTATTTTTTTCTAGTGTGTAGAGCTCGATTTGTGATTCTACAATTTTTACGATTGCTTCATTGCCTTTTTTGTCAACTGTTTCTTTATGTTTCGCTAAGTTAGGGACAAAAAGTAAAATCAATACGGAAATAATCAATAAGACAATCAACATTTCTAATAATGTAAACCCCGCGTATTTTTGTTTCTTTTTCATTATAAAACTCCTTCCATATTGCCATAAATAGGCAGCAACATTGCCCCATAAACACCGATAATTAAACAAGCAATTATGATAAAAATAAGTGGTTGAACGAGAGTAATGACTCGTTCAATTTTTTTGAAAAAACCTTGGAAACAGACATTACTATAAACCATCAACTCCTTGCCTAATTTTCCTTTTACTTCTCCTTGTTGAATCATTAAACCCAATGCTTTTGTAAAAAAAGGATAAGCAGCTAATTGTCTATGTAAGGTTTCACCAACTAGCAGTCCTTCACTAATTGCTCCAGCTAATTCTTTCATTAAGGGGTAATTGGTTGTATGGCGCATCAAATCGATGACCTCTTTCATTTCTAATCCTTGTGCAAGCAACTTCCCCCATTCTAGTGCAAAAAAAGCACTGACGTATTCCCGATAAAGGCCACGGATAATTGGCAGTTTCAGATATACGAAGGCCCGCTGAATAGCAGACTGATGCTTCAAATAACGGTTTAAAATGAAGAAACTAAATGAGAGGACAAAAACTAAGGTAACCAGAATGTATGGACTGTAAACAATCAGAAGAATCCCAATATTTTTAGAATAACTATTGGCATCATTTTCCATTAATTGGGGCAATAAAAATTGCCGAATACCAACAATGACGAGAATCAAAAAAGCAATCAGGAGCAGCGGATAACTAATTATTTTATAGAACTGTTGCCGATATTTTTCCGTTTGAAAAAAATGTTCGGAAATCGCTTGTAGTGTCCCTACCAAATCCCCGTGTGCAGTAGCAAACGACAATTGTGCCGAGACCATTGTTGAAAATCCTAATTCTTCGACTAAAGCTTGTAAGGCAATGCCTGAGGAAAAGCCTTCAACTAAAAAAGTTATACTGCGCTGAGGTAAGGTGTTTGATTTTTTCATGAAGGAAAAACTTTCTTGTATATTAAAACCATTTGCAAGCAAATCCGCTAATAGTTTCAGAAAAAGCTGCTGTTGTTTTTTCGTTAATTTATTCGATGGCTTGAAAATACGTTTTTTCTGTAATAAACCCATACGCCCACGCCTTTCTTAGATTCTTTTGCCAACTACTCTTTATAACGGCTTCCTTAAAGAAGAAATAATCATAAAGAATTCCCGCTACTTGTTCCTTATTAATCGTGGTTGTCAAAATCTGTTGATAAATGATACCTTGCAAGCATTCAGCCAATTCATGCTCTGGGCCACCTAATTCTATCAAACGCCGTTGCACCCCCAATAAGTTACGGGCGTGAATTGTCGCAAAAATAGTATGACCCGTTAAGGCGGCTCGAATAACTGCTTGAGCCGTCTCGCCATCACGAATTTCACCAATAATCAAAATATCAGGATGATGGCGTAAGCAAACTTTGATTAAGGCTTCATAAGTTAACTGAATTTTTTCATTTGTTTGCAACTGTAAAAACCGCTTTTCCTCAATTTCAACAGGATCCTCAATCGCTATCACTTGTTGTTCGCCACTTCTTTGTTTAGCCACACGATACATGGTTGTTGTTTTCCCAGAACCAACTGGCCCACTGAATAAATAAAGTCCTCGTTTCTGACAAGATGCTTCAATTTCATTCAGCTGGTGGGGAAAGAAAAAATGTTCAGCTTGTTCACCAAATCGGTGCAAAAAACGAATTACCAAGCTCTCTCGATTCTGAAAATCTCCCACAGATGATAAACGCAAGCGTTGCTTCGTCTCGCCAATTAGATAAGTTGTCGCGCCTAATTGTGCTTTTCGTCTTTCTCCGACATCCATGCCGCCTATAAATTTAAAGTGGAAAATTAACTTTTCGCCTATTTCTGCGGAAACTTGTGTGTAAAGTGTCCGTTGCATCCCTGTCCGAAAAGAGATGGCTATTTCGGTATCATTGGGTAAAAAATAAACGTCTTGCGCCCCATGAAGGACGCCCCATTCAATTAATTGATGAGCCAATTTTTTTACATTTTCAGTCATTCATTTCCTCCTCTCACTAATAAACTACGCATTTATTTTATGATTTCAGCAAAAAAAGAACCTTCACCATTAAGATGAAGGTTCTTTTTTTGAAGTTTGCGCTGTCCATCTATCTTCCCCAAAATAGTGGAACTCCTAGACACTTAGTATTATACTAAAAAAATCTTGCGTTTAGTTTTCAAAAATTTCTCTGAATCACAAAATTTTTGAGAAAAACTATGATAATCCGATTGGATCGTTTACGTTTTTGGCTTCGTTTTTTGTTTATTAACTAAATAAACTGGAATTCCTAGAAGCGTAATCCCTATACCAATCAATGCTAGAATAGGCTGTGTAATACTCGTTGTAACCAAGATGAAGATACCACCTAGACTTGCGATAATTGGAATAATTGGATAGCCAGGAACTTTATACGGTCGTTTTAATTCAGGTTCTCGTTTTCTTAAAATAAAAACAGCTAAGAAAATTAATAGATTAAACAGCCACATAACAAAAACTAACATATCCGTCAATAAATCGAAGGTTCCGAAAAACATCATGATAATGGCTACAGCTAACTGGAAAATTCCAGCAACGTAAGGAACAACAAAGCGTTTAGACAACTTTTGAAACTGACGACTAAAAGGCATCAGATTATCTAAGGCTAAGGCATAAGGAATCCGAATCCCTGTCATTGTGTAGCCGTTTAACGCACCATATACAGAGATTAAAATCCCAATAGTTACGATTTTGCCGCCAATTGGTCCAAAAATAGCCACAGAAGCATCCGAAGCTGCATTCAAATTCCCAGCGATTTGCTCAATTGGTAATGTTTTTAGAAACACAAAATTAATTAAGGCATAAATTAAAGTAATCAATAACAAACCAAAAATAATGGCTTTAGGCAAGTCTCTTTCTGGTCGCTTCATTTCACCAGCCACGTTACCCACACCCAGCCATCCATCATAAGCAAACATGGTGGCGACTAAGGCGCCACTAAAAGCAACTAAAAAGCCAGTATTCGCTGTTGTTTCAACAGGAAAAAGTGAAACAGCTACCTGTCCGGGAGTAAATAATCCTACTAAAGAAATCAAGGCAATTGGAATCAGTTTTACCACCAATGTCGTTGATTGGACCAAAGAAGCAATTTTTGTTCCTAATAAATTAATTATTGTGATACTGGTTCCCGCAAGAATGGCAATTGGAATCAATAAATTTGCCGATAAATGAAACAAATTGATTAGTTGTGTACTAAAAATAATGGATAACGCCGAAATGTTGGCAGGATAATAAATGATACTTTGTGCCCACCCTAAAAGAAAACCAGCTAATTTACCATATGTATATTCAATATACTTCACTGCGCCACCTGTTTCAGGGATTGCTGTAGCAAGTTCGGCACTGGTTAATCCTGCACAAATGGTTAAGGCACCACCTAACACCCAAGCAAAGATAGCTAAACTAGCTGACTGTGCGTGTCCAACGACACTCGCAGCTTTAAAGAAAACACCAGCGCCAATCACCGTACCCATTACCGTGGATAACGCACCAAACGTTGTTATCTCTCTTTTTAATTGCTTTTTCTCCATAGACTCCCTCATTTCATTTAAACTAAACAAGCGTAACAAAATTTCACTTTCTTGAAAAGATAACGAAAATAATAGCTGTTTTCATGAAAAATTCTGTGACGATCTCTTTTCAGTATAGCTATTTCTTTTAGAATTTCAAGTTTGAAAACCACAAAAAGAAAATTTGTCATAAAAGTTTTAGAGCATTCATCTTTTGTTTATAAACAAGAATTGAAAAACCGACGATTTTTTATTAAATAAACGAAAAATCGAATCAAAAAGAAACCTTTCTGATCCGATTTTAACTATGTTATTGGTTTTTGACTTTTTCTTTTTTCATTTGTTTACTGCGTAATTGTCCGCAAGCCGCATCAATATCTGTTCCGTGTTCTTTACGAATAACACAATTGATGCCATTCTTTTTGAGTACATCATAAAATTTTAAAACCGCTTCTTTAGAGCTTCGGCTATATTGATCGTGTTCACTCACCGGGTTATACGGAATCAGATTAACATAAGAAAGTTTTTTCTTATTCCGTAGTAAATCTGCTAATTGTTGAGCATGTTCTGGTCGGTCGTTCACTTGACTCAACATAATATATTCAAATGTAACACGTCGGTTGGTTTTTTCAATGTATTCATCAATTGCTGCCATTAATTTTTCAATTGGAAAACTACGATTAATCCGCATAATTGATGTACGAACTTCGTTGTTAGGAGCATGTAATGAGATTGCTAAGTTTACTTGTAGTCCACTGTCTGCAAATTCACGAATTTTTGGCACTAAACCACTTGTTGAAACTGTAATATGGCGGGCACCAATGGCCAAACCTTTATCATCATTAATCGTTCGTAAAAAGTTCATGACATTGGCATAATTATCAAATGGTTCACCAATTCCCATCACAACGACATGGCTAACACGTTCATCCAACCCACGTTCATCGAAATAATGTTGCACCCACATAATTTGGGCAACAATCTCGCCAGCAGTTAAATCTCTTTGTTTTTTTAATAGCCCACTAGCACAAAATGTACACCCAATATTGCAGCCAACTTGAGTGGTCACACAAACAGATAATCCATATTCTTGACGCATCAAGACTGTTTCAATCATATTTTTATCTGGTAATTCAAATAAATATTTCACGGTACCATCTTGCGCTTCTTGCACAATGACTTGTTTTAATGGATTTAATGAAAAATTTTCTTCTAATAAAGTCATCAACGATTTAGAAATGTTCGACATTTCACTAAATGAAGCAACACGTTTTGTATACAACCATTCCCACACTTGTGTTGCGCGAAATTTCTTCTCGCCATGGGCTAAAAACCAGTCCACAAGCTGTTCTCTCGTCAGTCCATAAATGGATTCTTTCTGCATTTCTTTTCCTCATTTCTGCTATTACATTCGCTTCATAACTATAACGTATTCTCACTTTGAATGCAATATCACGAAGAACATCAAAAAAAATCGTTAAGCGTGCATGCTTAACGATTTTTTATAATTAATCTTTCACTAAGTGATAAACTTTTTTGAAGTAGAACGTTCTAGCAATTAAATAGTAAACGACCTGAATCAATAAGAAAACGCCTAAAACTTGCCAGCCAGCTAATTGCATTGGCTGATCTAACACGGCATACATTGCTTTCAAAGCAACAGCTCCATGAATAAATGAAACAACAATTGGGGTAAAGAATAAAATACCTACTTGTTGGTAAATCATTTTCTTCAATTCTTTTTTCGTCAAGCCAAGTTTGTAAATCATCTTGAATTTTTCAACGTCCGTATTCATATCACTATATAAACGGAAGTATAAGAAACTACCCGCCGAAACAAAGAACACGATACCGATAAATAGTCCGACAAAAAGAACTGGCGTATAATATTGCGTAATGGCTGCCGACATTGCAGCTGTTCCTACTAACATGGGATACTTGTCACCAATAATATTTTCTGCTTTTATCAATTCTTCACGATTGGTTCCTGCTTTGGGCTGCCAAATTGTTTCTGTTTCCGCTTTGATTCCATCTGTTGAGGTACTATCTGGGATAACAACCACACCGCCAAAAGTCGGTAATACATTGGTTTCTTCTGTTTTATCAATGTTTAAAACTTGATCATTTGCCAATTGAACAGATTTGACATCTACTGATGCAGCAGAAGGAGCATCTTTTTGTGATAAATTAACTACTTTCTCACCTGTTAAAGTTGGTTCATCTATAAATTTTGCGAGTTTATTATATTCAGATGTTTTGATTAATTGGATACCGGCACTTGTTTTGTACATTGTGTAATCAATCTGATCAAACTGAATATTTTTTTCTTGGAATGTTTTTGTCGCAAATTGTTTCATTTCTTGATTTTCTGGGTTGGTCGAATCAGACAATGTCAGTTCGTACGGTACAGAACTTATTCCTTTAAAAATCATCTCATTCACGCCGTATAACGTTCCAATGGCAGCAAAAGCAACCGTTGATATCACCGAAACCAAGAAGAACGAACGTGCATTATCTTTCATGCGGAATGCTAAATCTGATAAAACGACCATATTGGTTTTTTTCCAAAAGATTTTTGGTTTCCGTTTTAAACGTTCAATGACAGAAACACTCAATTGGTCAAATAAGAATTTTGTCCCTAAAATAACTAAGAAAATTACTGGGAACATCACCATTAAAACTAACTGTCCCTTAGCAACTAAAGCAATTCCGTAACCGACAACTAAAAGCAACACGGCTAAGAAAGATTTAACTTTAGAGCTTTTGATTTCACCTTTACCCATTTCTCCTGCTTTTAATAGCTCTTGAAGTGTCGCTTTTGGCAAGCGGAATTGAATAAAGAAAGAAATTACTAAGAACAAGACCGCAAATGAAATGACAGTAATGATAAACGGCATCACTGGCAAATAAAAACCTAAACCTAGATGCATCAATAAATTGCTAATCCATAAAATAAACTGTGAAAATCCAACACCTAAAATGCTACCAAAAATTGTAGCAAAGAAACCAATCACTAAGTTTTCAATAAAAATCATTTTCTTTAACTGTTTTGGACTCATCCCTTGAATCATCAAGGTTCCAAACTCTTTTTTCCGAGATTGGATAAAGACATCCATCGAGTATAAAACGAATAAGAAAGAGAAACCATAGATTATAATAGCCGCAGCCGTCATTCCCATTTGTGCTTTAGGATTTAAACCATTAGCTAAGGCTGGGTGAAAGACAAAACCAGTGAACGTAAAAAAGATCATCACAGAAAACATTGTACTTAGGAAATAAGCCAAGTATAAATGCTTATTTCGAATCGTGTTTCTTATAACAAACTGATTAAAATTCATTATCGACACCTTCAATCTCAGCCAGTTTCACCATGATTAAATCGTAGAACTCTTTTTGATTGCCATTTTGGACAATTTCATCAATTAATTCACCATCTTTAATAAAGACGATGCGCTTGCAATAACTTGCGGCTAGCGGATCATGGGTTACCATTAAAATAGTCGCCGCTTCTTCTTCGTTTAATTGTTGTAACAAGCCCATCACATCCTTAGATGATTTCGTATCTAAGTTTCCTGTTGGTTCATCAGCCAATAATAATTGTGGATGATGAATCATTGCCCGAGCAACGGCGACCCGTTGTGCTTGTCCACCAGAAATTTCTGCAATTCGTTTTTTCAACAAATGATTGATACCTAAACGCTCACTTAATTCTGCTAATTGTCGTTTCATTACAGAGACTTTTTCTCCATCAAGCGTCAATGGCAAAATAATATTTTCTTCAACAGTTAATGTTGGCATTAAATTAAAGCTTTGAAAAACAAATCCTAATTCTGTACGACGGAATTTAGCAATTTGTTCTTGATTCAAATTGTTTGGATTTTTTCCATTTAAAAGTATTTCACCGTCTGTTGGACTATCGATTGTTGCCAATAAATTTAAAAGTGTACTTTTCCCACTTCCAGAAGGTCCCATAATACCAATAAATTCACCATCTTGGACAGTTAAATTAATCCCTTTTAAAGCTTCATATTTAATTTCGTTTCCGTAAACTTTTTTCAAATTTTGTACTTCTAACATATTTTCCACTCCTATTCTTCTCACTCATTTAGTGTATCGAAAACGAAAAAAAACAACAATAGAAAAGAATAACAATGAACTTACATTAATGTAAGTGCACTGTTATTCTTTTAAAAGTTATGCTTCATATTCAATCACATAAGGATGAATCTTCGTATTATAAATAGCTTCTGAATATTCTACGCAACGACCTGTTGGGCTTAACGAACGCCGAATTCTTTTTAAGCCCGTTGTTTCAGTTGTTTGCAACATCTTTTGCTCTGCTTCTGTCAAAGTTGCAACTTCAAAACGGTCTTCAAATTTATAAATTTCAATGGCATGGCGATCCATCAAACGATACAAGGATTCTTCTTTGTATTCAGTCAATGATACGTCTTTCATGGCAGCTGGCAAATAGTAATTAAAATAAATATAGGGTTGTTCATCGATTAGATATAACCGTGAAAGGTGAACCACTTCTTCTCCTAAAAATTGATAAGCCGGCATCTCTTTTGACAACGTCAAGTTTTCAACTTGTAAAACTTTTTTAGTGACTTTCTGACCTGATTCATTCAAAAATTCAGTGAATGTCCCTGCTTTTGATAGTTTATTATAGGGACGATTGCTTAACACAGTTGTGCCTCGGCCACTTTTTTTCTCAACAAATTCTTCCGTTGCTAACATTTCGATTGCCCGCCGAATCGTAATTTTACTAACGTTAAACATCTCTTCCAATTCTGTTTCTGTTGGTAAAAACGTTCCTACTGGATACTTGCCACTCAAAATATCTTCTTTAATCTGATCTGCTACTTCTAAATAAAGCACGCTCTTTCTTCTCATGATACGCTCCCTCCCAACCGCACTATTCCTTTCTATTTTACCAGAAAATGATGATTATAACATGATGCTTTGCTGAAATTATAAAAAAAGAACAAAAATAGATAAATTTATCTATTTTTGTTCTTTTTGTTTATTGTTCTGGCGTCTCAGGTGCTGCCTCTTCTGATTCCGCTTGTAGAAAGACTTTTCTTGGTTTACTACCTTCTGATGGTCCAATAACTCCGTGTGCTTCCAATTCATCTACTAAGCGAGCCGCACGATTATAGCCAATTCTAAAACGTCTTTGTAGCAACGAAATACTAGCTGTCTGCATTTCAACCACCAAGTTTTTCGCTTCTTCAAACAACTCATCTTGAGGAGCTTCGCCACCGCCTGAAGTGGTCGGTTCATCTGTTGGCATCATGCTTTCTTGATATTCAGCTTCTTGTTGGTCCGTTACAAACGCAACCACTCGTTCGACTTCTTGATCAGAGATAAAGGCCCCTTGGATACGAATTGGTTTATTTTCTCCCATTGGTAAGAAGAGCATATCGCCTCGACCTAATAGTTTCTCCGCCCCGTTAGTATCAATAATGGTACGCGAGTCTGTCCCACTTGAGACTGCAAAAGCCATTCGAGAAGGGACATTTGCTTTGATGATTCCTGTAATGACATCCACACTTGGCCGTTGTGTCGCTAAAATCATATGAATGCCCGCTGCCCGTGCCATTTGGGCTAAGCGGATAATCGCATCTTCTACTTCGTTACTTGCCACCATCATTAAATCAGCTAACTCATCAACAATGACAACAATAAATGGCAGAATCGGACGATTTTCGCCATCTTCCGCATTTTTCTGTTGAATTAGTTGATTGTAACCAGTGATATTTCGGACGCCTGTTGCTGCAAATTTTTCATAACGAAATTCCATTTCTTGAACTACTTTTTGCAGGGCTTGGGCCGCTTTTCTCGGATTAGTAACCACTGGCGTTAATAAATGAGGAATCCCGTTATACACATTCAATTCTACCATTTTCGGGTCAATCATCATTAATTTTACTTCATGGGGTTTCGCTTGCATCAAAATACCTGTGATGATGCCATTGATAGCAACCGATTTCCCACTCCCTGTCGATCCCGCAATTAATAAATGCGGCATTTTTGATAGATCCGCAGTTTGAACCATCCCTGAAATATCTCGACCTAAAGGTACTTCTAATAGTTTATCTGGATGACTTGGTTGTGCCTCAACAATATCTCTAAAGGATACTGTACTAATTGCACTATTAGGAACTTCAATCCCGATTAGTGATTTGCCAGGGATTGGGGCCTCCATACGAACATCTTTGGCCGCAAGCGCTAAAGCAATGTCATCCGTCAAGTTAACAATTTTGCTAACTTTTACCCCAACAGCGGGTTGAACTTCAAATTTTGTGACAGATGGTCCTAAACTAGCTTTGACTACTTTAGCATCAACACCAAAACTCTTGAAGGTTTGTTCTAAGACGCCAATATTTTTTTCGATTTTTTCATATTCACCACTTTGATCCGTTGCTTGAATTGTATCTAACAAATCAGTTGGTGGTAGTTGATAATCACGATCTTCCGCTTCTTCAGAAATTTCAAATTCGAGAACACCAGCTTCATCTGCCGCCTCTTCTTCCTGCTCTCGTTGCGGTTTTGTTGCTGCAATTGGTGGTACAGGCATCGCCTGATTTTGCTGTTGAAACGAATCAATTTGAACAGGCGTTGGTGCGGCCGGTTCTTCCATCATTGGTTGGTGGGTTTCAACAGGTGTTTTTGTTAAGCGCTCGGCTGCCGCTTGTTCCATGCGTTCCCGCTTTTGTAATTTTTGTTGGGCAGCGGCTTCAATTTTTGCTTGGCGTTCTGCAGCTTTGGCTTCTTTCTTCGCTGCTCGCTTCGCCTCTTTTTCTTCTTGTCGCGCCTGTGATTTTGCCGAAACATGACTTAGGCGATCTTGAATACTTTGGAAATGATCAACAATTTGCTGAAAATCCCACATACTCATCAAGAAAATACCCGCTAACAGTAGCAATGTAGCAATTAAATAGCTGCCAAATTGTGCCACCAAAAAGTACGTTCCTTGATAAAGCAGCGCGCCAATCATACCGCCCCCTACGTTTTGCGTCACTTGGTTGGCTTTTAGATCGCTTTGCAAAAACTCCCAAGTGTTACCTAAAATATCTGGTTGACTGCCACTAACATTTCGAAACATAAAGGCATGGAAAAATAACAAAACACTAATATAAATCAGAACAGCCCCAAAAATAGGGCGCCCTCTTTTTAACGGAAAATCTTTCCCATAAATCATGACTAATAAGCCATACAGGATTAGTAAAATCGCTGCAAATGGAAAGGTATTACCTACAACTAAGCGTAAACAATTCGCTAATAACGTGCCTAAAAACCCTAAGCGAAAGAGTCCAAAGACACCGAATAAAATAAAAATCAGGCCAAGAAACATATAATTTAAACGTTCTTGTTGTTGCTGTTGTTTTTTGGTCTTTTTCTTTGTCGTACTTTTTTTCTTATTTGTTGCTCTTTTTTGTGCCATTTAACTTCCCTCTTTCCATCACTTCTCATTATACATAAAAATGGAATCGAACAAAAGTGCCCACCTCATTTTACTTGAAAAATCATAGAAATTTTTTAAAAACTTTCATTTAAGAAAAATGAGCGTGGGACAAAAATCACTTTGGATTTTTGCTCCACGCTCAAAAACTGATAAACGGCGGGAACAGAACCAACTCCTTCGGAAATAAGCCGAAATTCTCCAAAAATTAAAGAGCAATTTTCGGAAATTTCTTCTTATTTCTCGGAGCTAAACGGTTCTGTCCCGACCTCATTATTTCTTATTTTGCTGATTCTTAATGGTATAAGTCGAAACGACCTTTAGCCATCATTTCTTTGGTACCACCTGTTTCAAAGAGCGCTTTGTTCATGATAATTTTTTTCATGAATGAAGCTGGGTATCCTTTAATGTCTGTTTTACCAACAATTCCTAAAGCACGTGTATTTCCGACAGAACAAACAGAACCTTGTGATTTAAAGCTGAAAGGTTTAGTTGCTTCCCCTTTCAATTGTGCTTGAATATTTTTAGCAGCATGAGCGCCCATCTTCAAGGCGATTTGTGCTGTTGTTGGGTAAGGTCGATTGGTTTCTGTATCCATAACTGCTGAGCAGTCACCAATAATATAGACGTTGCTATGGTTCGCATCTGTTAAATCTGGTTGAACCATGACACGACCACGACGAGCTTCAAAGCCAGAATCGCCTACAACGTGGCTTCCACTAACACCCGTTGTCCAAATAATTGTTTTAGCAGAAAGTTCTGCCAAGTCGCCTGCTTCGTTATCTTGATAAACAACTGCGCTTGGTTTGATTTCTTTAATCGGTTTACCTAATAATAAATGAATAGCTGAATCTTTTAATAATTGCACACCATAGTTCGCAAGTTTTTCGTTAAACATCGGCAATAGGCGAGTAACTGCTTCGACACAATAAATTTGGATTTGATCTGCTGAGACACCTGCGATTTCAGCAAATTTTGGTTTATTTTCAACAAGAGAACCTAATAATTCAATCCCTGTAAAGCCTGCTCCACAGACAACAATTTTTAAGAATTCTTCGTTTTGAGTTGCTTTGTATTGACGCATTTGTTCTTGGATATGTTCATACACGTTTAAAGCCGTTTTCACATCTACCATTTGTAGAGCATGTTCTTGCACACCAGGGATACCAAATGATTCTGATTCAAACCCAAGAGAAACAACTAAGTAATCATAATTGATTGTTTGACCATCTTCTAAAGCAACTGTTTGTGTTGCAGCATCAATTGTTTTAACTGTTCCTTGGATAAAGGTGGTCATTTTTTCATCGACAACATCCATAATATTGTATGTGATTTTTTCAGCTGGTTGTGTTCCAGCAGCAACTTCATGCAAGTCCGTTGCTTCGTAGTGATAGTTGTTACGATCAACTAAAGTAATTTCGACGTCTTTGGCGCCTTTTTGTAATTCGCGTAATGTTTTTAAGCCTGCGTAACCAGCACCTAAAATAACAACATGTTTCTTATTCATTTTGATTCCCTTCCACTCTATAAAAAATTTACAGCCACCACAAACCTATGGCAAAAAATAGCACTTGTGCAGTTGCTCCCACAGCTAAGATCTTCACAGCACAAACAAATGTTTTACTCTTCACTTGTTCCTTCAGTAAGGCTTGGGTTTGTTTCCGTACAAAAGGTAAAGTTAAAAGCATGAGTAACATTGTTGGCGGGGTTAATCCTAAACCGACAGCTAACAAAATGGCTAACATTGCTATTGTATTTAATCCGACGAATAATTTCAAAGAACTTGCTTTGCCAAGGTAATGAACTAATGTATATCTCTTGTTATTTTCATCTTCCTCTAAGTCACAGATATTATTTGCTAACATTAAGTTAGCAATGTAACAAGTATTAGGTAAAGCGACTAAGAAAATCCCCCATAAATTAGCTGCTGACCAATTGAAAACTTCAAACGTATTAATGTAGACACAAATAAGAGTAATCATGAACCCCATTGTAAATCCTGAGAAAACTTCCCCTAATGGTAGACTGGACAAAGGTTTCGGTCCTGATGAATAAAAAATACCAATTAAGTAACAATAAAGACCCATAATTAATAACGGCCAGCCAACAATAAATGACAACCCAATCCCCATTAAAGCAGAAACGAGAATCATCCAAAAAATCATTTTGCGTATTAATGGCAAAGATAAATTTTCTCGACCGATAATATTCGTTTTTTCCTTATAATCATGAACTTCTGTAGCATGATGGTAATCATTATAATTATCTAAAATATCGACCGCCATATTAAAAATAAACATCGCAATGAAAAAAATTAAAACATAACCAACATGGAGCCGCCCATATTGGTACCAACTAAAACAAATTCCTAACAAAAATGGCAAAACACTCGCTGTTTTTGCTTTTAATTCTACTAATTCAAAAAATATTTCTCGATTCAAACTATCCCTCCGCTACTTTTTTACAAACTTTGTTACTTTTAAAACTTAATTACTGTATTTCTGTCGCCAATTCGTATACAATCAAATAGTATTGAACCACTGAAAGGATCGTAGTATATTTATGAACACATTTTGGAAGTCGTTTCCTGACGTTGAACGTTCTTTAACGGAAACATGTGAATTAATTGAACAAACGTTGCATACACGCAACGAAGACATTGAAGAAGCCTTAGTAACTTTGGCTCGTTCTGGCGGCAAATTATTACGCCCCGCTTTTTTCTTTCTTTTTGCTCAACTGGGTGATGAAGAAAAACAAGAGAAACAACAACTATTAAAAATAGCTGCATCTTTGGAAATCCTACATATGGCTACGTTGATTCACGATGACATTATTGACGATTCTCCATTGCGCCGAGGCGCTGTGACTATTCAATCACAATATGGTAAAGACGTGGCTGTTTACACAGGTGATTTACTATTCACTGAATTCTTTACTTTGATTGCAGATGCCATGAATGGCTCTGAATTTATGAAAATCAATGCACAAGGAATGAAACGGTTATTACTTGGTGAACTCGATCAAATGAGTCATCGATTTGACCGCCGCATGTCGATTCCTGCTTATTTAAGAAGTGTCAACGGCAAAACAGCCGAACTTTTTTCACTAAGCTGTCTTGAAGGGGCCTATTTCGGTCATAGTTCAAAAGAAGTCCAACGTTTAGCTAAACGAATTGGCCGTCATATTGGCATTGCTTTTCAAGTCTATGACGATATTTTAGATTATACTGCCGACACGGAAACCTTGAAAAAGCCCGCTTTAGAAGACTTGTCACAAGGTGTTTATACGTTACCCCTTCTCTTCGCTTACCAAGCAGCACCTGACGTATTCAGCCCTTATTTGGATAAAGGACGCGCCATTACCTTAGAAGAAGCAGCTGAAGTTGCGGCGCTAGTCAACGACTATCATGGCGTTACAGAAGCACAAGCTTTTGCTAAAAAAGTAACCAACAAAGCAATCACTGATATTCAACAATTGCCTGATGGCACAGCAAAAGAAACCTTACTTTCCTTAACTGAGCTCTTATTACATCGTTCATTTTAAACGTTTTATGGAAGAATTGCCATTAATTGAAATAGAAAAACGACTGATTGTTTGCTTTAATCAACAACCAGTCGTTTTTTTATTCCTCGAAAGAACTAATGCCACGATCAATTCGGTAAAGTTTTTGATAATGCGCATTGGTTGCAAGTAATTCTTCTGGTGTACCACTCATCTCTAATTGGCCATCTTCAATAAAGATCACTTGATCCATCAAAGTTACGCCTTGCAAATGGTGGGTAATCCAGATGACGGTTTTATCTTTTAATGCCTCAAAAAAGGTTTCCAGCAATTGCTGTTCTGTAATTGGATCTAAACCAGTAGTTGGTTCGTCTAATAACACAATTGGTGTATCTTGCAAAAGAATCCGTGCTAGCGCCAAGCGATGTCGTTCGCCACCAGAGAAACGCAAACCTGCTTCATCCACCATTGTTTGTAAACCTTCTGGTAATTGGGCAACCATTTCTTTTAAGCCAACTTTTTCTAAAACCGCCCAAACTTCTGCTTCGCTCGCTTCTTCTCTACCAATCCGAATATTATTTAAAATGGTTGTTCGAAATAGGTACGGCGCTTGGTGCATAACCCCAATATATTCAGTCATCGTCTCACCAAATGCCTCAGTTGGGATGTTTCCTAAAAGGATTTCTCCCGAAGTAGGTCGTAAATCACCACGAATGAGCGAAGCCAACGTACTCTTTCCGGAACCACTGCGCCCTAAAATCGCTAATTTTTGTTTTTCAGGAATTGTTAACGATAAGTCATTTAATACCTTTTTCTCTTGATTTTCATATGCAAAAGACAAATGTTCTATCGATAAACTGGTGCCATTTGGCTGAACAGGCGCTTCTGTTGAGTCATCTTCCCCTTCAGGAAGCTCATTAAAACGACGAATGGAATCCTTATAAATCGTTGTTTCCTGTGCTGCAGCAGGAAGCGGAGCAAAAGCATCAATTAACGGAAACACGGTTAAAACAAAGGCACCAATCCAATTGGCTGCGCCCCCATGATTACCTGGAAACCGCACACTAGTCCAAGCTAAGACAGCAATCGCAATCACACCGAACAGAAGTTGTAAAACAAAGTCTCGGCCACGGTTAAATTGCTTCATTTTTTCATCTAATGCACGAACGTTTGCTTCATCTGTTTCATAACGAGCAACGAATTCAGCACCTCGTTGGCTAAACACCCAATCAGACACACCTAGAATATTGTCGGTTAGTGTTTGATATAACTCATTTTTGGCATATTTATGTTTTTCTTGACGCGCACCATTCACTAGAACTGAAACAAGTGGTAATAGAAAAACAACCACTCCTAACATCAGTAACATGCATAAAGCAAACCACCAAGAAAAGAAACCTAACGCAATCACTAAAAAGATATACAAAATCCAAGCAATAACAGTTGGGAAAATCGTTCGTAAATACAAGTTTTGGATATGATTAATATCCTCCGAAAGCAAACCTAAGATATCCCCAGTGCGATATTTTGTCTTAAAGAAAATCGCATCTTTTTCTAGCACATTATAAAGTTTCAAGCGCAGATCAGAGGTCATTTTTAACACCCAGTTATGACTCGTTAGACGCTCCACATAACGAAAAACAGGACGGCCAATCCCAAATGCTCTTGTTAAAACAATGGGAATATAAATTAATAAAATATTCTCTGGTAAGGAAGCCGCACGACTGATTAAGTAACCAGACGTAAACATTAATGCCCCTGCGCTAAAGAACGTCAAGAAGCCTAAAAGTAAGGCAAAATACAAGGTTTTTTTATAGCGTTTTAAAAAAGGACGAACCCATTGATCGTTTTTCCAAACGTCTTTCGTTGTCGGCTGTTTTTCCATCATTGGCGTCCTCCTCTCATTTGCTTCATTAATTGAACATAGTAGCCATCTTTTTCAATCAACTCTGCTAGCGTTCCTTGTTCCACTAATTGACCTTTTTCCATCACTAAAATGTAATCCATTTCTTCCATCCAATGCAGACGATGTGTCGCAAAGAAGACAAGATGATTGTTCATTAATGGCAACATGCGCTCTTTCATTTCAACTTCTGTTTCAATATCCAAATGCGCTGTCGGCTCATCAAACAGCAAGACGTGGCGTTTTTGATCAACAAAGGCGCGGGCCAACGCTACTCGTTGCGCTTGTCCCCCACTTAACATTCGACCGCTTTCCCCAATCAAGGTATGAATTCCTTCGGGAAGATCTTTAACCAGCTCGTCTAAGCCAACTAACTGAATCGCTTGCTGAATCGCCTCATCTGTTGCTTCAGGTGTATAAAAGCGAATATTGTTTGCCAAAGTATCTTGGAAAATATATGGCGCTTGCGGAATATAAAGGATTTGCTTTTGCCAGTCTTTTTGTAAAAAATGTGGAATCGTTTGACCATTTATCGCCAATTGACTCGTTTCTTCTGTTGGTAATAAAAAGCCACTTAATAAATTAATTAACGTTGACTTACCAGAACCACTCGCCCCGATAATTCCAATCTTTTTGCGACCATCAACAGAGAATTGCAACGATTGAATTGCTTCTTGCGTTGCATCTTCATAGGAAAAATTTAACGCGGTGACTGACAACTGACTTTCTTGATGCCAATCATCTAACGTGAGCACATCGGTCTGTTCTGCTTCTGGCAATGCTAATACCGCTTGGATCGCTTGAAAAGAGTTTTTTCCATCTAAGGTTGCGTGATAATCACTTGAAAAATCACGAATCGGTAAAAAGAACTCGGGTGCTAAAATTAAAGTAACCAAGGCAGGAAATAATAAAATCGTGCCGTTTAATAAACTTAATCCAAGGAAAACTGCCACAACAGCTACCGATAATGTCGTAAAAAAGTCTAACGCAAAAGTTGATAAAATAGCAATTTTCAACGTACTCATGGTCGCTTTTCTGAATCGTTCACTTGTATGGTAAATACTCCCAGCATATTTTTTACTCAACCCAAACAGTTTCAGTGTGTCAATCCCTCGCAAGGAATCAATAAAATGATTGGAAAGCATTTGAAACGCCGCATATTGCTTGTCCGCTTTACTTTGTGCTGCATAACCTAACACAATCATAAAAATAATAATAATCGGAAAAACAATCAGCAATGTTACGCCTGAACGAATATCTTGTGTAAAAACAAAGGCCAAAATAATCCAAGGAATAATCATCATATTCATCATTTTTGTCAAAATCAATTGTAAATAATTTTCGGTTTGACTGATGCCTTCTAAAGCCATGGTAACCATATTTCCAGTCCCATTTTTTTGAACAACATTTGGCCCCAAACGGAAAATTTTAGTTAATAATTGTTCGCGTAATTCTTTCGAGCGTTCATAACTAAATGTATCGAGCATTCTCTCACGAAAATACGTAATAACATGTCGACCAAGATAAAAAATAAAAAAGAGTAAAATACTCTGTAGTTGTTGGTTAAGATGCCCGCCACTCCAAAGGCCGACAATGGCTTTTGAAAGAAAAAAAGCTTGCCCAATTATAAAGACTGCTTGCAGGAAAGAAAAACCTGCAAGCAAGACAAGAATTTTTTTGATTTTAGGCATCTGTAAGATGTCTTTATCAATCATAGATTTAATACCCCTCTGGTACGGCTGTCTGTGAAATACGTTTTCTGAAAATATAATAGGACCAAGCAGTATAAGCTAACACGAATGGTAAAATACTTAAAGAAATCCACGTCATAATTTTTAGTGTATATGGTGTGCTTGTTGCATCTTTAATCAACAAATCAAAACCTTCACTACCAATCATAACACGTGGGAACAAGCCACTGAACAAGAGAGCAACTAGTACAACTAATGTTAAACCACTCGCTAGAAAAGCTAACATCTCTTTGCGTTTAAACACCCCAACATTAGCAATGACCGTTAAGACCACAATTGCTAACGTTAAAATTAAAGTGACCGCAAAGTTCTTTTCATAAAAGTCCGTTTTGAAGTACATCAACACTGCAAAAACAACTAAACCGACATATAAAACGCCGTATAAGATTTCTGCATAATTTCGAGCACGTTCGCGAATTGGGCCTTCTGTTTTTAAAGCAATATAGTTCATGCCGTGTAAGTAGCAAAGTAATGTTAAGGCTACTCCACCAACAATTGAAAACAGATTAAAATAATCCGTAAATTGCGCATGCATATTGCCGTTTGCATCTAAAGGCATCCCTTGGACTAAGCTGATAAACAAAATACCAAAGAAGAACGGTACAAGGAAACTACCAATTGATAGCGTCCAGTTCCACATCCGACGACGTTTACCTTCCGGCATGTTGTGGCGGAATTCAAAGGAAACTCCGCGAATAATTAAGCCAAATAAAATCGTAAATAGAATTAAATAGTAGCCACTAAATAATGAAGCATACCAATATGGGAAAGAGGCAAACATTGCGCCGCCCGCTGTTAATAGCCAAACTTCGTTTCCGTCCCAAACAGGTCCAATTGTTGCAACGACTTGATCTTTTTCGTCGTCATTGTGTGCCAACGTTTGAACGGCCATTCCAACACCAAAGTCAAATCCTTCTAAGAAGAAGAAACCTGAGAACAAGACGCCGATAAGGACAAACCATAATAATTGTAGTGTACTCATTCGCCAAATACCCCCTTATCAAATGGATCCAACGCTGGTTCATTTTCTTTCGCTAATTTTTTCGCTTCATAGTCTGGTCCTTTACGTAATTCTAAAATGACCAAGTAAACCATGACACTACCTAAACCAGCAAATAACAAGAAATAAATGACATTTGACGTAATTAATGAAGCAACCGATACATTTGGTGAAACACTTTGTTCAATCGTAAATAATCCATAGACAGTCCACGGATAACGACCTAATTCAGTGACTAACCAACCTGTTGTATTGGCAAGGAATGGTGCGAATGTACATAAAGCAACAATCCACAGCATCCATTTCTTCTCGTACAGCGATGGTTTTTTCTTCCTTGTAAAGAATAGTCCTAAGGCAGCAACCAATAACATTAAGGCACCAAAACCAGCCATGATACGGAAGCTCCAGAATAAAGTGTTAACTGGTGGATAATAATTTTTATCATCCCCATATTTTTCTACCAAACGCTTGTTGACTGTATCCATTCCATCAACCGAACCTGATAATTTGTTATACGATAAAATACTTAGCATATATGGAATATCGATACCAAAAACTTGTTTATGTTCTCGTTCATCTGCCCAAGCAATCAATGTCCAAGCAGCAGGATCATCAGAGTCTTCATAGGCCCCCTCCATCGCCGCAAATTTCATTGGTTGTCCTTCAATTAGAGCTTTCATTTGCAAGTCGCCAGCTAATAAAACGCCGATTGAACCGAACAAAGTAACCCATAAGCCAATGCGCATAGATGCTTTGTGGAATGAAATATCCCGTTTTTTCAACAATTGGAAAGCAGCCATACCAGCTACTGCCATGCCGCCCAATGTAAAGGCACCCATGATAACGTGTGAAAATTCATACCAAACTTTTGGATTGCTGATGACAGCTACAAAGTCCACCATTTCAGCACGGCCATTATTGATGACATAACCTACTGGATGTTGCATAAAACTATTGGCAACTAAAATCCAGAAAGCAGACATCATTGAACCGAATACGACCAACCAGATAAACGTTACGTGAACTTTTGGATTCATTTTATCCCAAGTAAAGATCCACAAACCTAAGAATGTTGACTCTAAGAAGAAAGCTAAGAGCGCTTCTACCGCCAACGGTGCCCCAAAAATATCTCCGACGAATCGAGAATAATCAGACCAGTTCATCCCAAACTGAAATTCTTGAATAATCCCGGTTACAACCCCAACAGCGAAGCTTAATAGGAATATATTTCCCCAAAACTTGGCCATTTTACGATAACGTTCCTCTTTTTTCACAACGTACATTGTTTCCATAATTGCTACAACAAGTGCTAATCCTATTGAAAACGGTACGAAGAAAAAGTGGAAAACTGTTGTCATCGCAAATTGGATTCTCGCCAATGTTACAATATCAAACATATTATTTCCTCCCTGATTTGCCTCCACACAAAGAAACAAGCTTACCTGAATTGTTCATTTCCATTAGCGATGACTCCTTTTATCTACGAAACTAAAAGAAAATTCAAGTGAACTTTTCCAAAAAGTGTGAAAATGCATGTAATATAGAATAATTCCAATCTAAGTATACAACTTTCTGAGGCAGAAACCAAACAATACAGAAGCATTTCTCACAATTTTTTTAGGTGCTCCCAAGATTTCTTCCCTTTCTTCTATCAATAAAAAAAGCCCTTCCTAAAAAAAGGAAGAACTAATCTCAATCTATCAACATTTTGACTTATCACTTGATTAGTTTTCGAAAATTGAAGCAGCTCGTCTTTGATGATAAAAATTCTAATCTTGTGATGAAAATTACGGATTGCTTGTAGTGATAGTTTGTTTTTAAACAACATGACTATAAAACAGGGGAGAAAAAGCCAAATCAAAAAAGTTTGTTTTGGTACCATTCTAAACAACATGACTCTAAAACGAATTGATAATTGAAGCCTTAACAAGTAATGTTTTGGCACCATTCTAAACAACATGACTCTAAAACCTTTTGATTTTGGTGCTAATGCATCAAAATGTTTTGGTACCATTCTAAACAACATGACTCTAAAACATGAACTAAATGTTTCAGATTCTCAAATAAGTTTTGGTACCATTCTAAACAACATGACTCTAAAACTCTGGTAAATTCTTAATGTCTGCATAGGTAGTTTTGGTACCATTCTAAACAACATGACTCTAAAACTAGCCTAAAATTAATACATCATTTTCGATAGTTTTGGTACCATTCTAAACAACATGACTCTAAAACATACCATCCGCAGTTGGTGTAAGTTCGGTTGTTTTGGTACCATTCTAAACAACATGACTCTAAAACATGACTATGCGAAAGTTAATCGTTTGTTACGTTTTGGTACCATTCTAAACAACATGACTCTAAAACAGAAAGTGGGGAATGCGTAATGCCGTACTTGTTTTGGTACCATTCTAAACAACATGACTCTAAAACCTCGGAGAATTATTTTTTCTCCATGATTCCGTATTCGCATCACTTATCTATAGCTAGATTTCAGTTTAGAAGGTCTGATTTTTTTTCTTCACGTTTATTATACCAAACTTTCTCCTTCTTGGCGGAAAAACCCACCATTTTTCAATGGTGGGTTTTCTTTATTTAGTAGCTGTAACAGCGAGCCAGATTTCACTATACTTAGCTTCTGCTGGTCCTTGATATTGCGTAAACGAAATTTCTGGTGCTGCAACGACTTGGTAACCAGATGAAGGCAACCATTCAGAGAATATCCTTGCCCAGGTTTCTTGTAATGTTTGTGGGAAAGGACCTTCATTTGGAAAAACCGCCCATGTATGAGCAGGTACGCTTAGTTGCTCCAAATCTTCATAGGTATTTTCTTGCGAAGTGGCAAAGCCAATCATGTGTGTCATTTCTCCACCTTCTGTTGTTCGTCCCTCTTGAAAGTCAAAAGAAGCATTTACTACTTGATGAGGATATATGTCATCAAATGTATGCATTTCCGCTCGTTGTTGTGGTGTAATGCGCTGTGCTAATTCCATGATTGCTTGATTTTCCCCTTGATACTGCAAGGGAACCTTCTGACTAACTCCGACTATTTGAAACGCTGGTTTTTCAATCAATTTAACATCCATTGATTGTCCTCCTTTAATATCAATATAGAAAGAGAATTTAGGGAACGTTTTTTGGATTTGTGTTTTCATTACTTCAGAAGGTGCTTGTCCTGACCAATCACGAAAAGCTCTTGAGAATCCTTCAATACTTTGATAACCATATTTAAAAGCTACATCTGTCACTTTTTCACCAGCAAGTAATGCTAAATTTGCTTCCGCCAAACGTCTCTTTTTAATATATTCAGCCAGACTCATCCCCGCAATAAACGAAAAAGTTCGTTTAAAATGGTAAACAGAAATCCCTGTCTTTTTCGCCAATTCATCGAAGGATACTTCTTCCGTTAAATGTTCTTCAATATAATCTATTGCTTGATTCAAATTTGCGAGCATCCGTGTCCCTCTCTTTCTATTTGAAAGTTTACTAAAGACCAACAAGGATGACTTGATTATTTAGAGCCAACATTCGTCAAGTCGCTACTCTTGATTCATAGCGGCTTTTAAGGCCTGTGCTAAAGCACTTTCTTCTGGTTCGTCTGGTTGTGAATATTTTTTCATCAAACGACGTTCTTCATGTTTAGTCATTTTTTGTTTTCGTTCTTTTTTATCGGGAATTTTTTCAGTAATCGAACAGAATTTACATTTGAAAGAACGACCATTTTTTCCTTCTATGATGACCATTTTTTTATGGCATTGTGGGCAACGGTGATTGGATACTTTAGGATCTTTTCGCCGACGATAAGAACATTCTTGGTTTGTACAAACGTAAATCTTCCCATCTTTCGTATTTTTTTCCCGTAAGTTTGAGCCACAATCTGGACATTTTTTTTGCGTAATGGAAAAATCTTGATATTTTTTCTCGCTTTGTTTAATTTCACGGACTAATTTTTTCGTATCCTCTTCAATATCCTTTAAGAAAAGTTGACTCTTTTGTTGACCCGAAGCGATTGCTTCGAGCGACTTTTCCCATTTTTCCGTTAGTTCAGGTGTCACAAGTGATGGATTCACCAAGTCTAATAGTTGCTTTCCTTTGGCAGAGACACTTAAACCGCTATTGGTTCGTTCCATCAATTCTGATTTAATCAGTTTTTCAATGATTTCAGCTCGCGTTGCCGGTGTGCCTAAACTGTGTTTCTCCATTTTTCCTAACAACGTTCCTTCAGTTAATGGTTTTGGCGGCGACGTTAATTCTTTGTTAATGGTAAAGTTTGGCGCAACGGTCATGCCTTTTTGCCATTGGACAGTGGACAGCGGCTGTTCAGCTGTTGTTTTCCAGCCAGCAACAACTACTTTATTTTGATGAAAGACAAATGTTTCTTTTCCAAAAGCGACTGTAACTTTTGTTTGTTTGGTTTGGTTTGGCTCAGCAAACAAACCTAAGAATCGTTGAACAATCATTTGATAGATTTTTTGTTCATCATTGCTTAGCTTTTCATAACGAGGACGTTGTTCAGTTGGAATCAATCCATGGTGATCCGTGACTTTTGCATTTTGGAAAACTTTTTGTTGTTTAACAACAGCCCCATTTTTAAGGTAGCCTTTCACTTCTGGTGAAAAATCAGCAATGGCTTGAAGGCGCTCTTTCATCGTTCCTTTCATATCCGTCGTTAGATATTTGCTGTCAGTTCGAGGATAGGAAACAATTTTATGGGTTTCGTATAAACTTTGTACAAGAGACAACGTTTTCTTTGCAGAAAATTGGAATCGCTGGTTGGCTTCACGCTGGATTTCGGTTAAATCATACGGTAACGGCGCATTTTCTGTTTTAACTTTTTCTTGGATATCGGTAACTAAGCCCTTTTGTTTTGAGAGTTCTTTGACTAATTGTTCTGCTTCCTGCCGTTCTTTTAAAGCGTATGGATTTTTTTGGGTCATCTTTGCTTTTTCTGATTCAACAGATAACGAGATAGTAAAATAAGTTTGAGGCTTAAATTGTTCAATCGTTTTCTCTTGTTGGCGTACCATTGCTAAAGTTGGTGTTTGAACACGACCTGCGGATAAGTTATCTTGATATTTCACTGTCAAGGCCCGTGTGACGTTTAGCCCCACTAACCAGTCAGCTTTTGCGCGCGCCAAGGCAGAATAATACAAATTATCGTAGTCTTTCGCTGGGCGAATTTTCTTAAACCCGTCTTTAATGGCTTTGTCTGTTTGAGATGAAATCCATAAGCGTTTGACTGGTTTGTTAAAACGGACATATTCTAAAATCCAGCGGGCCACTAATTCACCTTCACGACCAGCATCAGTGGCAATCACGGCTTCAGAAACATCTTTACGATTGGCTAATTGTTTAATCGCTTTTAATTGATGTCCCGTTTTCGGTAACGGTTTAATCCCTAAATTCTTAGGAATCATCGGTAAAGTTTCCATTTGCCACGTTTGCCATTCTTTGTTTAAATCTTCTGGCATTTTTAGTCCTAAGAGATGGCCTAAAGCCCAGGTGACAATCACGTTGGGTCCTTCATAATAATTCTTATTTTTTTGATTTGCTCCTAAAACGCGGCTTAAATCTTTTGCTACGCTAGGTTTTTCAGCAATAATTAATTGTTTTGCAACCACTAGTTTCGCTCCTTTTTGAGTGCTATCTTTTCGTATTATACCAAATATTGGTTCGATTTTCTCTAAATTCCGAGAATAGAAAAAGAGTTTAAAGAAAATTCCCTGAGGTTTTTCTTTAAACTCATGCGTTTCAAATAACTTTCCGTTTGCAGAATTTTGTTTTGCCAAAATGATTGGATATTGTGGTAAACTCAGCTTTATTTTCAAAAGTAACTGCATGATGATTTTCTAGTAATGCTAAACCGAAGTATTGTTGTAAATCTTCATCGCATTCTTCACACCAGCGTTCTTCCCCATCATTCCAGAAAGCCGTTAAATAATTAGGCTTTGTGTTGACGTATGTATAATTCTGAGAAAGTTTTTGCCAAACTTCCACATAATATGTCTCTGCATCGGTCAAGTTATCGAAGGTTTTTTCTTGAACAATGTCCTCTTGCCAATCATCAAAAAACCACCAAGGTTCATTGTCGCCATACATTGTAATTACTTGATACATTGAACCGCTCCTTTTTTTGCTACTGTAGGTATCATAGTCACTTTCTGAAAAAGTTGCAAGGATTTGGTTTCGGACTGAGAAATTTTTGAAATTTATTTTATCCTGCTACTTCTAAAGAAGCAATAAAATCTTCAATCATGCGACGATAACTTTCTTCCGGCGTGGCTTCTTCGCGTTGAAAATAACCTAAAAAACGTAAGGTAATATAGCCATGGATTAAACTACGTAATTCTCGACTTTTGTGCAGTCGTTCTTCATTATTAAATGGATAAAAAGCTAAAAGTTGTAAGATAATTTGATTGGTTTCATGGATGCCTTCAATTAATTGTTGGTTTTGCGTTTTCGGCACACTGATAAGTAATTCATAGACTGCAGAATTTTCAAAAGCAAATTGTTGGTACGTTTCAGCATATATCCGAATTGCTTCTGCGCCACTCTTACCCACTAAGGCTCTTCGCAATGCATCATTTAATTCTTGAATTAACAAGTCCACTAGAGCATTTTTTACTTCAGCAATATTTTTAAAGTGATTATAGAGTGAAGGATACTTGATGCCTAAATCAACGGCTAAATTTTGAAAGGTTAATTGGTGAACGCCCAATTCTTCCGCTAGGTTGCGGGCACTTTCAAGGATTTTGGCTTTCGTTAAATTCCGTTTTTTTGCCATCTTTCTGACGCCTCCAATTCTTAAATTTTGGACAAGTATTAGTTTATCATATCTATTGACTCTTTTTAAACTATAAATTATAGTTTATAATAATAATTTGTAAACATCATTTTTGAAAGAAGGCTGTTTGGCATGCATATTACCAACCGTTCTCATTTGGCCGATCGTTATGGCAAACGAACCAGTGCAGAATTTTTATTACACGAACGTCCTATTTTATCTTTTCCTATTTCTTTAGCGGCCATTCCTAAAGAAGCCCGCTATTTATCCTGGGAATTAATTGATTATGACACGATTCCTCTAATCGGTTTCCCTTTTATTCATTGGTTAGCTGCCAATGTTCCTGTAACCAATGAGATTCCTGAAGACTTTAGTCGAACAGCACTCAAGCCTACCATTCAAGGAAAAAATAGTCTTGCTTCTCCTTTGGGGAAACAGATGATTCCAGCGCTTGCCACTGAAACGTTACCTGAGTTAACCGAACGTTATCTGGGGTTAAGTCCTCGCTCTGGTGTGCACACCTATACGTTATATGTATACGCTACAAAAAATCCACTAAATTTAAAAGAAGGCTTTTTTGCGAATGAATTGCATCAAGCATTGAATGATCAACGACTCGCCAAAGCCAAATTTGAATTTCTTTACTAGAAAGTGAGGAAATAGAATGTATGAATTAATTAAAAGTAAAATTTTCCGTCCAAGACAACCTTGGGAAAAAAATCTGCTCGTTTTATGGTTTGGCACATTTATGGCTGGTATTGGCTTTAGCTTAGTGATGCCATTCATGCCTCTTTATATCAACACATTAGGTACTTTTACCCACCAACAATTGAATTTTTGGAGCGGAATCACGTTCTCCTCCACTTTTTTAGTCACGACCATTGTTTCTCCTTGGTGGGGCCGTTTAGCCGACCGAAAAGGACGCAAGTTAATGTTATTACGTGCTTCATTAGGGATGGCTATCGTCATTAGTTTAATGGGCGCAGTCACAAGTGTTTATCAATTGATTGGCTTGCGCTTATTACAAGGTGTTTTTTCTGGTTATATCAGTAATGCGACTGCGTTAGTTGCTACAGGCACACCTAAGGAAAAAAGCGGTCAAGTGCTTGGTACTTTAGCCACTGGTTCTGTTACCGGCACGTTGCTTGGTCCTCTTTTGGGCGGTGTCACTGCTTCTATTTTCGGTTATCGGCCAACCTTTTTCATTACTGGTACGATTTTATTACTCGTTTTTGTTTTGAGTCTCGTCTTTGTCCATGAAGAGTTTGTGCCAATTGAAAAAAATCAAGCCGCATCTGGGAAACAAATTTTAAAAAAACTAGAACATCCCCACGTGATTCTTGGAATGTTTATTACGACATTAATCATTCAAGCTTCCAATAATTCAATTAGTCCCATCATCAGTTTATATATTCAACAATTGTTGGGTGGTCACGGAAATGTCACCTTAATTAGCGGAGTCATTGCTTCTATTCCAGGGATTGCAACGTTAATAGCCGCCCCACGTTTCGGCCGGTTAGGCGATCGTATTGGTAGTGAACGCATCTTGACAATTGGCTTAATTTTAGCCATTTTCGTTTATCTACCAATGGCCTTTGTTCAAAATGTCTGGCAGCTTGCTATGCTTCGTTTCTTAGTTGGGATTTCCGATGCCTGTTTACTACCAGCTGTTCAAACGTTGATCACTCGTTATTCCCCAAGTGACGCTGCAGGTCGTATTTTCAGTTACAATCAATCTTTCCAAGCGACAGGAAATGTGATTGGTCCTATGATTGGTTCAAGCGTATCTGCCGCTTTCGGTTATCGTGGAGTCTTTATTTCCACTTCTTGTCTGGTTCTCCTTAACCTTCTATGGGTTCGTCGAAGCACCGCCGAATTAAAAAAAAGAGAAAAATGATGACTAAGTTATACACAGAAAAGTTATCCACAATTTGAATTTTTAATTTTTCTCTTTTTCTTATTTTAAAAAAAATAGGCATATAAAACAAAAAAGAAAAGCGGATATTTACTGGTTTTATGACCAGCATATCCGCTTTTCTTTTGGTTAACTCTGCGCTTTTTGTTTCACAACTCGTGAAACTTTTTAGACGTATTGTAGTTCTTTTTCATCTTGGTAGGCGCGATCAATTAAGCCGCCCCCTAAGCATTCCATCCCATCATAAAAAACAACAGCTTGACCTGGAGTGACTGCGCGGGCTGGTTCCTTAAACGTAACGGTTGCTTTTGTGCCATCTTCAGATAAGGAAACATGCACTGGGATATCTGCTTGACGATAACGGAATTTAGCCGTACAGTCAAACTCTTTTGGCATTGGCGTATCAACAGTAAAATGAACCTCACTAGCTTCTAAATGTGTTGCATATAGTTTTTCATGGTGAAATCCTTGTCCCACATATAATGTATTGGTAGTTAAATCTTTCCCAATTACAAACCATGGTTCTTGTGTTTTACCGCCGCCACCAATTCCTAAGCCTTGGCGTTGACCGATAGTATAATACATCAGACCATCATGTTGTCCTTTGATTTCGCCATCTTCTGTCACCATGTTGCCTTTTTTAGCTGGTAAATAATTACTCAAAAATTCTTTGAAATTCTTTTCACCAATAAAACAAACGCCCGTTGAGTCTTTTTTCTTGGCTGTGGCTAATCCAGCACGGTCAGCAATTGCACGAACTTCTGATTTTTCCATGCCACCCAATGGAAACATTGTTTTTGCCAATTGGGCTTGTGATAATTGGCTTAAAAAATAGGTTTGGTCTTTATTATTGTCAATTCCACGTAACATATGCACTACGCCATTTTCATCCGTTTCTACTTGCGCATAGTGGCCAGTTGCAACATAGTCAGCGCCTAGTTGCATAGCATAATCTAGGAATGCTTTAAATTTAATTTCTTTATTACACATGACATCTGGATTTGGTGTCCGTCCTAACCGATATTCTGCTAAAAAATATTCAAACACACGGTCCCAATATTCTTTTTCAAAATTGACCGAATAATACGGAATCCCAATTTGATCCGCTACTTTTGCGACATCTTTATAATCCTCAGTTGCGGTACAGACACCATTTTCGTCTGTATCGTCCCAATTTTTCATAAAGATCCCAATTACATCATAGCCTTGCTCTTTTAAAAGCAACGCTGTGACAGATGAATCGACACCGCCACTCATGCCTACCACGACACGCGTTTTGCTGTTATCTGCCATTTTATCACCATCATTTCAATTAGATTCTGAAATCATCCACGATTTGAAGGTCGTAACTTTTCAGTGCTTTTCATTATACTATTTTTTTGAAATAAGTAAAGCAAGCCGGGCGTATAATGAGAAAATACTTGGAACAAAGACACAGCCAACAAGCTGTTGCTTTCAAAGAAACAGAAAACCTGAAGGAACAAGCTACTTTCACTTGTTTCTTCAGGTTTCTCTAAATTATTCTACTTTCTCTAATACACCACGACTAATTAAGCCATCCATTAAGAAAAAGTATTTTTCTTTACTCATTTCATGTTGTTCATTCTTGAAAATATTCATTGGTTTTAAACCATTTGCCGTTGTAATGGACATTTTCAACTCTTTTAGATCAGCAGTGATCGTAATTTTCAATTTGAAGCCTTCATTTCTCTGAGGCGTTGGATCTAAGGAACGAATCAATTGAAAGTTCCCTGATTTTGTTTCAGTAAAGCCGTTATCTTTTAATGTATAGCGTTTTGCACTAGGATGTACTTTGTAAAAAACTGTTGAGCCTTCAACAGCAGCCGTTGTTGTAAATGCCATGGGTTCCACCTCGTTATTTTCATTGTTATCTTCATTATAGCGAAAACCTTTAGCTGCCGCAATCAGATTATTTTTTCAATTGTTGAATCACTGCAACTAGTACTTCAGAAAAAGTCGCAATTTCTTCTGGTGTGTTCCCGTAGCCAAAACTAATCCGGATTGATTCTTTAATAGCTGAGGAATTTTCTCCATACATCGCTGTCAACACGTGCGAAGGATCCACAGTTCCCGCTGTACAAGCCGAGCCTGTTGAAATCGCAATACCTCTTAAGTCCAAATGCATTAAGAGCAAATCACTGGGAATTCCTTTTAAATGAAGATTTAAGACATGCGCTAAACGATTGGTTGGTTCACCATTAATTGAAAAATCAATATTGGCTTCTTCTAACGCTTTTAAAATAATCGTTTGAAAACTTTGATAAGCTGTTTTTCTTGCTTGCTTTTCTGTAGAAGTTAGTAATGAAACGGCAGTACCCATGCCAATAATTCCAGCTAAGTTTTCCGTGCCCGCACGTCGTTTTTCTTCTTGTTCCCCACCATGTAAAAGAGGTGGTAATTGGATTGCATCGCTTTTAAATAAAAAACCTACGCCTTTTGGACCATTGATTTTATGAGCGGAAATACTTAATAAGTCGATCCCTAATTCATGAGGTAAAATGACTTCACTTCCATAAGCTTGGACGGCATCTGTATGAAAAATCGCCGAATGATTTTTAAGAATTGCACCAACTTCAGCAATCGGTAATCGATTTCCAATTTCATTATTGCCATACATCATTGAAACCAAGATCGTTTCTTCGCGTAAAGATTTTTTGAATTGATCCATTGAAATCTGACCATTTTCATTCACAGGCAAGTAAGTCACTTCAAAGCCTAGCGTTTCTAAATATTCCATCGTTCGTAACACAGCGGGATGTTCAATTGCCGTAGTAATAATATGTTTTCCTTCTTTTTGACGAGAAAAAGCAACTGCCAAGATAGCTGTGTTATCCCCTTCTGTGCCACCACTATTAAAAATAATTTCGTGGGGTTTGGCTTGTAAGCTCTCGGCAATCGTTTGACGCACTTCTTCCAGAAGACCGTGTGCCTTTCGTCCAAACTGATGAATACTTGATGGATTGCCAAAAGTCGTTTGCATATTTTCAGTCATCGCTTGAATGACCGTTGGATGAAGCGGTGTTGTTGCCGCATGATCTAAATAAATGGGTTCCAAATGACTCGTCCCTTTCCTTATGTTCTGGCGTTATTCTAGCATAAAAAGCTTAAAACACAAAATCAGAATACTTTCTCTTCTATTTATTAAAGAGATAAGAAAAATAGGCCCAACACTATTAAAGTTGTTAGACCTATTTCTAGTTTAAGGAATCACTTATTCTCCTTTTGGTTCTAAACGGAATAATGGACTCATTGGTTTATTTTCATGAATACGAAGTAACGCTTCCCCCATTAATTCAGCGCAAGAAATAATATTCAAGGTTGCTGGTTGGCGGTCTGCTGTCGTATAAACAGAGTCAGTAATACTAATTTCCTTAATTGGCGCATTTTCTAAGGTTGCTTTTGCGCCTTCTGATAACAAACCATGCGAGGTGCAAGCATACACTTCTTGCGCACCATTTTTCATTAAAACTTCCGCCGCTGTGGCTAACGTTTGACCAGTATTCAAAATGTCATCAACAAGAATACATTTTTTCCCAGCGACATTCCCAATAACGTAACCTTCTTGGCGCACCCCATCAATCTCTTCATGGTCGACAATTGCTAAGGTCGCATCTAAGTACTCCGATAAACTACGTGCGCGTTGAACGCCACTGTTTTTAGGCGAAACAATCACAATTTCTTCCCCTACTAATGCTTGTTGACGATAATAATGAGCAAACAAAGGCATTGTAAATAAATTATCTACTGGGATATCAAAAAATCCTTGGACTTGAACAGTATGCAAGTCTAATGTTAACAAACGTGTTGCGCCTGCCTCTACCAACATATTAGCAACTAATTTCGCAGTAATGGGTTCTCTTGGTTTCGCTGTGCGGTCTTGGCGAGCATAACCATAGTAAGGCAAAATAACATTAATTGTTTTTGCGCTAGCACGTTTTAATGCATCAATTAAAATAAGCAATTCCATCAAATGATCATTTACAGGGGCATTCGTTGCTTGGATGATGTAGACATGATCGCCACGAATACTTTCTTCAATATTAATTTGAATTTCGCCATCACTAAATTGGCGCACGGTGCTTTTTCCTAATTCTGTTCCTACTGATGCTGCGATTTTTTCAGCAAGTGGTCGATTTGCATTTAAACTGAAGATGCGTAAGGTGTCATCTTGATAGTTTTCGGTCATGATATCCTCCGTCAATATAAAATAATAGTCGTTTTCATTCATATTCTACCATTTTTTGTCATAAAAATCATGGGATCCTCCTTAATTTATTGAAAGAAACGGTTTTCTTTGTGAAAAAAGCGCTTATATTTAGGTGCACCTAAAAATTGTTTGCATTTTCTTAAACTATCCCTTATACTGATTTTAAGGCAAACCTAAAAAGGAGGAATTTCATGAGAAAAAGCTTTAACTTAGCTGTTCAAGCGTTAACCGTTCAATATCAAGGACGGACCGCTTTAAATAATATCCACGTTACTATTCCCTCCGGTAAAATTACTGGAATTATCGGACCAAATGGTGCTGGAAAGTCAACATTTATTAAAGGGTTATTAGGCTTGATTAAAACAAAGGAACGTGATGTTTTGTTAAATAATCAAGCGATTGACCAACAAAAAACAACCATTGCCTATGTAGAACAACGTAGCGCCTTGGATCTTAGTTTCCCAATTAGCGTTTTTGAAACGGTCTTGCTAGGAACCTATCCAAACTTGGGACTATTAAAACGCCCAGGAAAGAAAGAAAAGCAAGCAGCCATGGCTGCATTAAAAATGGTGCAATTAGAAGACTATGCGCAACGCCAGATTGGCGAACTTTCTGGTGGCCAATTACAACGTGTGTTTATCGCCCGTGTTTTGGCCCAAGGTGCTGAGGTGATTTTTTTAGATGAACCTTTCGTCGGCATTGATATGTCTAGTGAAAAAGTGATTATGGATATTCTCAAATCATTAAAAAATCAAGGTAAAATGATTATCATTGTTCACCATGATTTGCACAAAGTGTCCCACTATTTTGATGAATTAATCGTTTTGAAAAACCGGCTAATTGCTGCGGGTCCTGTTGAACAAACGTTTACTGCAGAAACGCTCCAAGAAGCATACGGTGATTTGTTAGGTGATTTATTAATACAGGGGGTTGCAAAATGATTGCTGCATTTATTGATGGTTTATTCCGTTATCAATTTTTACAAAATGCCCTTTTGACGTCTGTAATTGTCGGACTCATTTCAGGGGTAATTGGTTCATTCATTATTTTACGTGGGATGTCTTTGATGGGTGATGCGATTTCCCATGCTGTTTTACCAGGGGTCGCTGTTTCTTATATGTTTGGTTTCAATTATATTTTTGGCGCTTCTATTTTTGGCTTATTAGCTGCATTATCAATCGGCTTTATTACCCAAAAAAGTCCACTAAAAAATGATACTGCCATTGGTGTTGTCTTTAGTTCTTTTTTTGCTTTAGGGATTATTTTTATCTCTTTTGCAAAAAGTTCCACCGATTTATATCATATTCTGTTTGGAAATGTATTAGCGGTCGCAGATACCGATATTTTAATTACTTGTGTCGTCGGCGTGATTGTTTTGATTTTTGTGGCATTGTTTTATAAAGAGTTGCAACTCACTTCTTTTGATCCCACAATGGCTCAGGCCTATGGTTTAAATATTCAATTTTTCCACTATGCATTGATGTTTTTACTAACATTAGTCGCTGTTTCTTCTTTGCAAACCGTCGGAACTATTTTAGTCATTGCCATGCTGATTACGCCAGCGGCAACAGCTTATCTATTAACAAATCACTTACCGACAATGATTGGCTTAGCCTCTACTTTTGGGATTTTAAGTTCAGTGATTGGCCTATTCTTTAGTTATTCTTATAACTTAGCTTCTGGTGCGACGATTGTTTTAACCGCCGCCTTATTCTTTTTATTGGCTTTCTTTTTCTCACCAAAGAAAGGCCTAGTATTTGTAAACCGTGAGAAAGAAATGGAGGAATCAACGAATGAAAAAATTTAGTTTATTTTTTTTAACACTTTTAGCAGGGTTAACGTTAGCTGCTTGCGGGAATCAAGCAGCTGAAAAGAAAGAAAAATTAGCAATTGTGACAACGAACTCGATCTTATCCGATTTAGTGAAAAATGTTGGGCAAGACAAAATTGAGCTGCATAGTATTGTGCCAATTGGGACAGACCCTCACGAATATGAACCGTTACCAGAAGACATTGCGAAAGCTTCTGAAGCGGACATTTTATTCTTTAACGGCTTGAACTTAGAAACAGGCGGAAATGGCTGGTTTAACAAATTAATGAAAACGGCCAAAAAAGTTGAGAATAAAGATTACTTTTCTACAAGCAAAAATGTTACGCCACAATATTTAACAAGTGCCGGTCAAGAACAAACAGAAGATCCGCATGCTTGGTTAGACATTGAAAATGGCATTAAATATGTAGAAAACATTCGTGACGTGTTAGTAGAAAAAGATCCAAAAAATAAAGATTTCTATACAGAAAACGCGAAAAATTATACCGAAAAACTTAGCAAACTACATGAGGAAGCCAAAGCTAAATTCGCTGATATTCCTGATGATAAAAAATTATTAGTTACAAGTGAAGGTGCCTTTAAATATTTCTCCAAAGCTTATGATTTAAATGCCGCTTATATTTGGGAAATTAACACAGAAAGTCAAGGAACACCTGAACAAATGACCACGATTATTGATACCATTAAGAAATCAAAAGCACCTGTGTTATTTGTTGAAACCAGTGTCGATAAACGTAGTATGGAACGGGTCTCAAAAGAAGTGAAACGACCAATTTACGATACACTTTTCACAGACTCCCTTGCCAAAGAAGGAACAGAAGGCGATACGTACTACAGCATGATGAACTGGAATTTAACAAAAATCCATGATGGCTTAATGAGTAAATAAATAATAAAGAAGAAAGAACCAAGTTGACTCCCCCTCAACTTGGTTCTTTCTTCTTTATTTAACTAATTCCTCAATATCAATTACTCGATCCACAATTTCTTCATAAAAATCTGCTTCATGGGAAACCAGAAAAACCGTTCCTGGGTAAACGTGAATTGCTTCTTGTAAACTTTTTTTGGCCGCTTCATCAATATGATTGGTTGGCTCATCTAAAAATAACAAATTACTAGTTTGCATCATTAGTTCCGCTAGTTTTACTTTTGTTTGCTCACCACCACTTAACAGGGCTAACGACTGCATTGCTAACTTATCTGGTAAACCTGCTCTAGCCAAATGACTTCTTCGCTCTTTAATCGTTGTATCTGGAAAACGATCTGATAAATAGTCTAGCGGCGTTAACTGCTCATCAGGCCACGCTAAGTCTTGGGTAAAATAAGCAATTTTTGTATTCAGCGGATAATGAAATTCTCCATCTAATGAAGGAATCACTTTCGTCAACGTTTTAATTAATGTTGATTTGCCAATCCCATTAAAGCCTTTCAATGCGACTTTTTCACCGACATGAACCATTAAATCTAACGGTTCTAACAAAGGTTCCCGATAGCCGACAACTAACTTCTGGGTCGTTAGTGCTTGCGTTGCAACTAACCCTTGATAAGGAAATTCAATCGCTGGCTTAGTCAAGGAACCTGGCGGAGTCAATCGTTCTAACCGGTCCAATTGTTTTTGTCGACTTTTAGCCATCGTTGCTCGATTTCCAGCTTTGTATTTACGAATATAGGCTTCCATTTTTTCAATTTTTTCTTGTTGGGCCTGATACTGTTTCAAATAGGTTTGTTTATTCTGCTCTTTTTGTGCAAAAGATTTTTCTACATTTCCAGTATATTTGGTTAACTTGCCAAACTCAATGTCTGCGATGCAATTCGTCACTTCATTTAAAAATTGATAATCATGGGAGACTAATAGAAAGCTTCCTTCAAAATTATTCAGATAGCGAACAAGCCATTGAATATGTGTATCATCTAAATAGTTGGTGGGTTCATCTAAAAGTAACACATCAGGGGCCTCTAACAATAATTTTGCTAAAATCACTTTTGAACGTTGACCACCGCTTAGCTCCCCTAACTTTTTATCCAAACCAATTGCTTGTAGTCCTAACCCATTGGCTAAATCCTGAATAATCGTGTCAATTTGGTAAAAATTACTTTCATCTAAATCTGTTTGTAACTTGCCTGCTTGTTCTAAAAGTTTTTCCGAAGCCGTTTGACTGTATTCTTCATAAAGTTTTGTCAGTTTCGCTTCTTTATCAAAAAGTTCTTGAAAGGCTTGTTTCAAAAAATCAACCATCGTTAGTGATTGTTCTACAGAAACGTGCTGATCCAAGTACCCAATCTTACAATTTTTTTGCCACTGAATCGTTCCTTCGTCTGGCAATACTTCCCCCGTTAAAATTTTAATTAAGGTGGATTTGCCGACACCATTTTGGCCAGTTAAGCCTAAATGATCCCCTTTATTCACTTGCAATGAAGTCTCTTCATACAAGACCTTTTCGCCAAATCGATGCGTTAAATGTTCAATAGTTAAAATACTCATTTTCGTCACTTCTTTCTTGTTAACTGATTATTTTGGGACAACAAAAAAAGAACCACGTCTGCACGTCGTCCATCCTGACAGAAATCCCGACAACCGCTTGTACGTACACTCAAATAAGACTAGCTTTTCTAGTCAAAAAATGTGCTATCAAGCGATGAAGAAATTAATTGCTCGGCTCCACAACAGTGCTTCATCTGTTCTTAAACTATCGGGAGCTACTTTTCTTGTTAATTTATCAGTTAAAACAAAAAACATGTGAATCACCTTTCTTATGCTTGTATTCTACCATAGAATGACAAGAAAGCAAGCCACGTTGGTTTATAACGAAAGGAGCCCACAAACCATCATTTTGTCGGCTCCCTATCCCTATTATTCTGATAAATAGTTTAATGCATAGCGTACGTGGTACTCTGCTGCTAAAAGTAAGGCACGTTCATCAATATCAAATTGTTCATGATGGTGTCCAAAATGAGTAGCAGGATTTTCAGGGTTTCGTGAACCGACCCGTCCATAGATACCAGGAATTACCGCTAAGTAATCAGCAAAATCATCCGCCCCTAAACTTTTAGGATGATCGGTCACAACATTTTCAAAACCAACAATTTCACTGGCTACCTGCTGTGCACGGTTGGTTGCTTGTTCTTCATTAATTAATGGATTCGCTGCTGCATAAACAGAAAAATCAGCAATTTCTGTGCGATGAGACTGGGCAATTTCATGGGCAATTTCTTCGACTCGTTGTAAAACAAATTGGCGCGTTTCCTGACTAAATGTTCGAACAGTACCTTCAATGGTTGCCTGGTTTGCTACAATATTATAGCGTGTTCCTGCTTGTAAAACGCCAATTCCTACTACGACAGAATCTAAAGGATCAATCTCGCGAGCTACAATTTTTTGTAATTCCACAACGATACTGGCCGCTGCTAAAACAGCATCCCGGCCATTCTGTGGTTGGGCGACGTGACTACTTTGACCACTGACTTCAATTTTAAAAATATCACAAGAGGCGTTGGTGGCGCCTTTGGTAGCGACTAATTTTCCGACCGGCACACTAGAATCTAAATGAATCCCAAACACTTGGTCGATTGCTTCTAAATAATTTCCTTCCACAAATTGTCGCGCGCCTGCACCAATTTCTTCAGCGGGCTGAAAGGCCAGTTTAATCGTTCCTGAAAAGGTATCCTGATGTTTTTTGAGCACTTTAGCTGCACCTAGCAATGCTGCCGCATGACCATCGTGTCCACAAGCATGATTGAGTCCTGGATTTTTAGAAGCATAGGCAGTACCTGTTGCATCTGGCAATTCCAACGCATCAATATCTGCACGTAACAAAATCGTTTTGCCAGCGCCAAGACCTCCTTCAATGGTTGCTAAAACACCCGTTTCCCCTACTTCTACAAAAGGAATAGCTAAGGCTAGTAGTTCTTCTTTAATTCGCTTAATCGTTTCATATTCTTTTAAACTTGCTTCAGGGTATTGATGAAAATGACGTCTTAAATGGATTATCCATTCCTTTTCTGTAGCAATAGCTTCTTGGATTGTTTGAATCGTTGTTGTACTCATTATAAATGCCTCCTTTATTTTTTACCAAATGTTTCCCAGGCTGGAACATTGGCGCCTTTTGATGTTTCTGCAATGACCTTTTTCGTTTCTTCTTGTTGATATTCTTCTACAACTTTTTGATAAAGTTTATTCTCTTGATCTTCTTCTCTGGCCACGACAATGTTCACATAAGGTTTCGCTTTTTCGTTTACAGGTTCTAAGAAAATTGCATCTTTATCTGGTGTATACCCAGCATCGACAGCCATGCCGCTATTGATCACTGAAGCATCGACATCTTGTAAAGCACGCGCTGTTTGCGTAGCATCTAATTCAGTTATTTTCAATTGGCGTTTATTTTCAGTAATATCACTGACAGTCGGTAGTTGCTGTTTCGCAGGATCAACTTTTATCAGTCCTGCAGTTTGTAATAAAATTAACGCCCGCCCACCATTCGTTGGGTCATTAGGAATAGCAATTTCTCCGCCGTCTTTAATTTTCGTGATATCTTTCAATTTATTAGCGTAAATTCCCAATGGTGCATTGACTGTATTGCCAATTGATACTAATTTCGTCCCATGTTCTTTATTGTAATTGTCTAAAAAGATTTGATGCTGAAAGGCATTTAAATCAATTTCTTTTTCTGCTAATGCTGCGTTTGGTTGCGTATAGTCTGTAAATTCTACCAATTGTAGATCAATATTTTTCTTTTTCAAACGCTCTTTGACCGATTCCCATTCATCGTTTTTTGTTCCTACAACCCCTAGTTTAACGGTTTCTGTCTTAGTATCCTTCGCAGACCCCGATGCACAACCTGCAATCGTAAAAGCTAATACCCCAATAAGTCCAATTAATTTACTAAATTTTTTCATTTGTCATTTCTCCTTTTTCTAATGTGATGTTTTTTTGATTAATTGATTACTAATGGCTTGACTAATAAATACCATAATTAAAATAATTAACGTGGCCATAAATGTCACATCGGTTTGAAACCGATTGTAGCCTCGAGTAATCGCTAAGTTGCCCAGACCACCGGCTCCAATCGCTCCTGCCATGGCTGTTAATCCAATCAAATTAATAATTGTCACCGCTGAAACACGAATAATACTTGGTAACCCTTCAATTAGATAAACCCGAAAAATAATCCCTAAGGGACTCGTCCCCATGGCTTCTGCCGCTTCGATAACGCCAGGATCCACTTCTAATAACGCATTTTCAATTTGGCGCGCGAAGAACGGGATTACGCCAATAACTAATGGGACTAACGCTGCGGTTGTACCAATTGTCGTTCCTGCCAAAATTCGTGTTAATGGTTGAATCAGTGCGAGCATAATGATGAAAGGAATAGAGCGGCAAACATTAATAATTTTTTCTAAGACACTATACAGGGGTGGATTTTTCAAAACACCACTGGGGCCAGTACTGACAAGCACGACACCCAACAAGACTCCTAACACACCAGCAATCAAGGCTGTCCAAAAAACCATGTATAATGTTTCCCATGTACTTTGAAGAAACTCTTGTTTTAATTGGACAACATTCGGAAAATATTTCTCAAATAATTGATACATTCTCAGTTCACTCCTTTTTTAAATCACCTGTAAATTCTGCTTTTTCTTCGTTTGCTGATAGGTTTTCAAAACATTGGTTCGCACGCCTTGTTTCGCTAAATAAGCAAGGGCTTGTTGACGCTGGGCCTCATCACCAGAAAGCACCACAATTAAATGGCCAATAGGAACGTTTTGAACAATTTCGACATTGCCATAAAGGATATTTGTATATACCTGATATTGGCTATACAATTGTGCAATTAATGGCTCGTTCGTTTGATCTCCCACATAAGAAAATTCAATTAATTCTTGATTTTTATCTAAATCAGCTAATTTAGGATGTTCAAGAATCGTGGTTAATGCTTGGTCAATATGAGTTGCTGTCCGAATAAAATCTTTGGTTAAAGGTTGTTGGGGTTGACTAAAAATCGAAACAATATCGTTTGATTCGACAACGCAGCCATTTTCCATCACCGCGACTTTATTACAAATTTCTTTAACCACTTGCATTTCATGGGTGATTAAGACAATCGTCAAGTTCAGTTCTTGATTTAACTTTTTTAACAAAGCTAAAATCTGTCCTGTTGTTTTTGGATCTAACGCACTCGTCGCTTCATCACAAAGTAAAATTTCAGGATCATTTGCTAAAGCGCGGGCAATCGCAACCCGCTGTTTTTGCCCTCCTGATAGTTGACTGGGGTAAGCGTCCCGTTTTTCACTTAGTCCAACTAGCTCTAATAAATGGCTGATTTTTTGACGCCGCTCAGTTTTACTTAGCCCAGAATATTTTAATGAAAAATCGATATTACTAAATATGGTCCGCTCTTTCATCAAATTAAAATGTTGAAAAATCATTCCAATCTTTTTTCGTTGTTGTCGTAATTCCTTTTTAGAAAAAGTTAAAATATTTTCTTTGTTAATAATAACTGTGCCCGCTGTTGGTCGTTGCAATAAATTAATTACCCGTACTAGCGTACTTTTTCCAGCACCGGAATAACCAACAATTCCATAGATATCCCCTTTATCAATTGTCAAAGACACATCTTGGACAGCCTGAATTTCTTGTTTTTTTTGTTGAAATGTCACACTGATATTTTTTAGTTCAATCATTCTTTATCCCCCTTCATTCTTACCAACCTGCATTTTTTCACAAAAAAGAAAAAAGCATCCTCAACGACACAACTCGAGTTGTATCGTTGAGGACGCTTTTTTGCGTGTTACCACCTCATGTTCAGAATTTGCTCACACAAATTCCCTTTTCAAGTACGGAACAACATGTTCGATACCCTAGCTCGATAACGGGAGCACCCGTCGCCGCCTTGTGTTTAACACTCGGAGCGCTTGCTCAATAGCCATTTTCCAAAACGTCTTTGTCACCTATTCTCAGCTACCTAGGCTCTCTGTTAGACAAATCAAGTCTTGTACTTACTATATCACTGCTTTTTTATTTCTATTCATTCTAAACTGATTTTCGTTTATTTTCAAAATCAAACAGACTAGAGTTCCTACCCCTTCAAGCATCGAGTAATCGCAGATAATAGCTGCTCTCTCTCTTTGCATCAGTCGTAGTGCCCAACAGGATTTGACTGTGGCGAGAATCGTAGGAACACTTTCGTGCAAATGACACAACTTACCCTTCGGTCACCTTGTACTGTTCATCACTTACAAAGGCCATACTGCGTCGAGTAACCGCAGACAGCATCTACTTTGTCGCTTCGCGCCAGTCGTAGTGCTCAACAGGATTTGACTGTGACGAGAATCACAGCCTTGGCGAGAATCGTAGGAACACTTTCGTGCAAATGACACAACCTGCCCTCCGGTCATCTTGTACTGTTCATCACTTACAAAGGCCATACTGCGTCGAGTAATCGCAGACAGCATCTACTCTGTCGCTTCGCGCCAGTCGTAGTGATTCACAGCAAAAAGCCCTTCACTAGCGTTTTGCTAGTAAAGGGCGAATGATTCGCGGTACCACCTTTTTTCGAAATATAACTGATTCTTTATATCTCATCTCTTATCCAAGTCTTTATTAACTTGGTGCACATGGTAACGGGTGCTTAGCCGAAATTGCTTACTTATCAGCAATTTATTCTCAGAGGCCATCTTCAACTTTTCTGAACCTTGTCCCTTTTCACCAATCAGGACTCTCTTTTGAAGGTCATCAAAATTTACTCTTCTCTTCAACGAATGAATAGTTATCTGTGATGTTGATTTACACTTTACTAGAGAAAAAAGAGATTGTCAACAGTTTTTCTCAGAAAAAAAATCATTTTTCTTTTTTTACGAAAGAGCAATTGACAAACTTTCGTCTATACGTTATTCTATTTCTTGTGCACGAGATTTGTACGATTTTTCAAAAGGAACTTTGACGATTACTCGTCGCAGTGTAGCCTTTGAAAATGAACTCTATGGGTTTCACTTTGTTGCAATCCTCGAGTTAGTTTAGCCTTTGAAAGTGCCGCCTTAGCTCAGTTGGTAGAGCACCACCATGGTAAGGTGGGGGTCGCCGGTTCAAGCCCGGCAGGTGGCTTTTTGGTAAAATCCCAACTCTTTAATAAAGAGTTGGGATTTTTTTGTTTTGCCTACCCTTAGTGTTCTGTCAAGATGAGAAAATAACAAAAGCAATTTCTTCATTCCACTCGTTATGGTATATTTTAATTGTTAAATAATTATTGGAGTGGAGTACAATGATGAAACAATTACCTACAGAATCAAAAAAATTTGATTTAAAGAATTGGTGTATTGAAAATAAAGCCTATCTTCTATTGATCATTTTAATTTATCAAGTGGCAGTTTTATCCATCGGCATTATCAATTTCCCTTACTTAGATGATAATGCTCGCCAAGTCGCTGGAATGACAGATTTTGGTACGACTTACGCACGTTGGGGCAGTGAATTTCTCTCATGGTTTGTTCAAGGAAGTCGTCATTTGACAGATCTGGGCTTGACCACACCGATTCTAACAGGTCTTATCTTATCTCTCACAAGCATACTGGCTATTTATATCATCAATGACCAAAAAATTAGCTGGGGTTCCTCTTTAGTAGCTACTTTAATTGGCCTCAATCCTTGGTTCCTTCAATGTCTTAGTTTCAGGTTTGATAGTCCCTATATGGCATTGAGTATTTTTTGTTCGTTTCTTCCTTTTTATTGGTGGCAGCGTAATTCTTTTACGTTTTTCTTGGTTTCTGTTTTTTCACTGTTTGTTATGTTTAATACTTACCAAGCCTCGTCAGGAATTTATATAGTTATCGTCTTATTCCTTACTTTCAAGCAGTTACTTGCTGGAGAAAATTTCATTGCTCTTTGTAAAAAAGTCGCACTTGCTGCTATCGCTTATCTACTTTCTATAGTCAGCTACCTTATCGAGTTAAAATTTGTACCTTCCGCAACAAACAACATTGGAGGCAGTCAGGCCTTACCAAGTTTGCACGATATTCCCAGTGTGGCTTATCAAAATAGTTACCATTATTTTTCAGAGCTATTGAACCAGAGTAATCGTTTATGGCTCTTATTACTGCTCCTACTGCTTGTTTTATTTTTTATTAGTCATCTATCAAATAGTAAAATCAACTTGGGCTTAAGTTTCCTTTATTGTATCTTGTATTTAGGACTTGCTTCTCTCTTAAGTTTTGGTATTTTTATTGTCTATTCAAGAAATATCGCTGGTGATGCGCCTCGCTATATTTACGGATTTGCTGTTTTTGTTACAATCAGCATGTTAAGTTTATTTAACAATCGACAAGTGAAAGCAATTTATCTAACTTCGTTACTTGTGGCCAGCTTGTTATCTTATTATATTTTATCGTTTGTTTTGGTGTATTCTTCCACATTAAACTATCAAAAAGAAGCATTCAATCGCCAAGCAGCTATTTTAACAGATGATTTAAAAAATGTTGTAACAAACGAACGAAAAAAAGTTTATTTAAATACGTTTTTCAAAAATTCAACTGTTTATGCTAATACAAGTCGAAACTACCCAATTCTTTCAAAAATTGTGCCACCAAATGACGGTCTATACTTCCCTAATTATGTTTGGTTCAATACTTCATCGAATTTAGGAGTAGAGATGGCACCACTGACCGATACGGATATGTCTAAAAATCAAAAAGTAGTAAGTAATCACTTTTATGACATTTATACAAACAACAAAGAAATATTTGTATTTATGAAATAATTTGTTCCATCCAAAAACACTTCTTTTGCAATAAACGTGACTGTATGGTTTGATTAAGATGGATTAAGTATTCTTTTCGGGTACATTTATTACTTCCTGAAACTTGTTTATTTCCCATTTTTCTTATAAAGTAACAAAATTTTTGAGAAAAAACAGCTCGTTTTCTATGTTATGATAGAGAAGTGAAAATCACCAGAAAGGTTGTTGCGGACTATGAGAACTCATCAGAAAAAATTATTTTTATTTTCAATGATTTTATGGTTAGTTGAATTTTTAATTACACGGATTTCTGATTCTTTTCCAGGAGCAACGCCATTGTTCGTTGTGATTTGCTTGATTCAAGGAATCCTTTTTACTTATTTCTGTCTTGCTTTTTTCTATTATCCGCAATAATCAGTCAAGAAAAGCAATTAGAGCAGATTCAGCAAATTTCTGAAACCGAAAAAATGGCACGTCCTCGTTTTTAGGACGTGCCATTTTTTAAAGCATTATTTGTGTAAAAGCCGTTCGTATCGCCTGTTGAACTTTTTGAACAGCAGCGATTTGATGGCTTTTTGCTTCAGTCAATTCTTTTTCAATATATTCAGGATAGTAGGTTGCCAAATAACCCAAGACCCAGATAGTTGGATCTGAAATAACCGTCTCTGCTAATGGATACAAATAGGCAAGATGCAACCGAATTTCTTCTTCCAAATGCTGCAACATAATTGGATCATCATTTTCTAAACGATTCCTAAGTTCAGTACAAATTTCGGAATAGATCGGCGTATTTAACGGTCCAGTTTTTCCTTCTAGTAAGACTGTCTGAGGCTGATTGTCATACCAAAGAAAAGTCAGTGGTTCTGAAAATTGCAACAGTGCTAATTCTTCAATGAACCATTCCCGAGCAAAATAACTAAGTGCTTGGTTCATAACTAAATCTTTTGCGACTTCCACAAATACTGGTTTAGGCAAATATAAACTGGTTTTAATGTTCGCTAATTGTTGATAAACGGGCAATTGATCGCTTACTAACAAGTTCCTTTTAATTGCTTGAATTTGCTGCGTTTCTAATTGTTGATACGCCTCTTCCACTTGCATTAATTGCTGTTCTAACGTTTTTTGTTGTGCTAGCGTTATTTTTTTAGTTTGAAGTAATTGCTTCAATAAAATATACCCTTCAATAAAGCGACGACTTTGACTATAAATTTGCATATAAATTGCCGCTGTTTCAAGGTTCTCAAAATAAGACTCTTGGAACGCTTCTGCCAATGCTAGTGCTTCGTCAGCTTCACCCATTTCCAACAATAATTGGACAATTTTTTGGTTTACTGGCGGCGTTTGTTGTAGCTGATAGGCTTGTTGAAAATTTTCTAAAGCGGCGATCTGATTATGTTCTACAAGTGCTTCTTCTCCTTGTGCAATAAAACGTTCATAGTTTTTTGGAAATTCATGAATGGTACTCATATCTAACCTCCTTTATTTCTTATTTAAAGCAGATGAGCCTGGGACAAAAATCACTTTGGATTTTTGCTCCAGGCTCAAAACCTGATAACCGGCGGGAACAGAACCAACACTACGCGTTGCTCGGAGCTAAACGGTTCTGTCCCGACCTCGATTTTAACTATTCAAACGGACTTTTTTAGTAAAGATTACGAATAATAATTGCCGTTTCTAGGTCGCCCTCAGCGTTCATCTTCTCCGCCTTTTCCTCTAAACTATACCCAGCAAAACTTTCGTTTGTTAAAACATCTGCTACTGTGAATTTAGCAACTTTTTCAATACTGACTGCATCTGGTGCTACTTCTTGCACGCTATCCCAGCCTGTATCAATAAAGACCTTTGTATCTTCTGTAATCGCTTCGTTTGCTTCTAACGCCTGCATAATTTCTTTTAACTGTGCATACGTCATAACCTCAACTTGATTTTCCATTTAAACGCCTCACTTTGCCATTCCTTTTTAAGGATTGGGTTTTAATTTTAGACTTTTTCTTTAATTGTTTTTAATGCGTGATATAAGGCATATTTCATTGGTTTGGCTTTCCATTGGAAATTGCCCATTAATTCTTCGACATGACCGCCAAAGGATTGTTTGAATTTAAGAACCCCATCACTTCCATCAAAGACACCGTCAACGCCATAAAAATTATATTTGGGAATGTTATTTTCTACTGTGTAAGTTAACATTTTATGTTGAATTAAATACGGTGCATAGTATTGTTTATATTTTTCATACGTACCACTAAACAAGTAAACAACTTCTTGTGGATGAACAATGAATAAGGCACCTGCTAAAATTTCAGGTTCATCTGATGTTTTCATTTCTTTAGCCTCGTCAATCCGTTTGCGCACGGTACGAACTTCATCTTCAAATTCACGTTTCTGGTTATTTTTTTTACGGCTTTTAGGATTGGCAATTAACGCTTCATTGACTTCGTTGAGCGTCTCTTGTAATTTGCGTAATTTCTCATGAAGATTTTCTAAATAAGTAGCAAAGTTTAGTTCCGCCACCATAAATTTCGCTCGTTCGCCAAACTCTTCATAAACAGCTTGGTAATAAGCTAAATCCTTATCTTCAAAATTACGCCGTGCACTTGTTTCTTCCGTTAATTTCTTAAAGAGAGGTAACTCTTCGTAACGAAGTTCTCGGGTTGTTACGCCATATTCCCATGTTTTCTTGATGTCATATTTAGCATCTTTTCCATAAGATTTCCAAAGCTCTTCTTCTGTTAATCCAGCCATATCTTTGACAAACAGCCAACGTGGCGCGCCATCAAAATTGTGCACATCAAATCCTTGGTGTTCAAAACCAATTGATGTGAAATAGTCAAATGTTTCTTGATTGACCTTTTCAACTTCACCGCCATTAAAATCACGTAAACAAATTTGTTTATTTGGAGTAAAGGTTAAATAAAGGCCATCATTTTTTTTCACATATTTTTTTAAGCCTGTGAAAAAGGCTTCTACACATTTTTTATCTGTATAATCCATCAAAATTCCGCCGTCAATGTCGAAAGCATAACCAATTTTGACTTTTTTCTTGCTTAGGATACACGCAGCAATTAGTTGCCCTTCTCGTTTGACGCCAACGTATTCACAATGCCAGCCACGTCGTTCCAATAAATGTTTCATTTCGGGTGTTTCTAAAAAGTTACCTGCAGGATGTGTCATTGCAAAGGTAGTAAATTCTTGTTCAGTTAATGTACTAAACTGATCCATATCAAACAACTCACAATCTTTTTTTGTTAAATAAATTAGCACTTTTCAGCTTAACCTACTTTTTGCTTTCTTTCAAACAAAGTTACCTCACTGGCTAATTCTTATTTTTCGGTTCTTATTAATTATATCTAATTTTGCTAAAATGCAAACAGTTTTCAACGGAAAAAAAGAATTTCTTTGGAATCTTTCATTTTTGACTGAATATCTTTCTTTTATAAAAAATATCTGAGACAAAAATCTAAAGTGATTTTTGTCTCAGATATTAAAACTCATGAAAACCCGTTGAACATCTTTCTCTCAGGTTCTTGATTTACTCAACAGTTACACTTTTGGCTAAGTTCCTTGGTTTATCAACATCGTAGCCTCTTTGTAAGGTTGCATAGTACGCTAATAATTGACCTGGAACAATGCTAACTAAGGCAGAAAGTAACGGATGAACATCCGGAATAATCAGTTGGTCCTGTGGTTTTGCCAAGGATTCCAAGGCAATCACAATATTTCTTGCTCCACGACTTTCGACTTCCTTTAAATTGCCTCTTGTATGGGCTGCGACTTTGGCATCTGTCACAATCCCAATCACAGGTGTTCCTTCTTCAATTAAGGCAATCGTTCCATGCTTCAATTCTCCTGCCGCAAAGCCTTCTGCTTGAATGTAGGAAATTTCTTTCAACTTCAAGGCCGCTTCCATCGACACATAATAGTCGACTCCTCGCCCGATATAGAAGGCATTTCGAGTATACGTCAGATAATCTTCCACCAAGGCTTTCATTTGTTGTTTTTCATCAATCAAGGTTTCCATGACAGCTGCTACCACGCTCAATTCGTGAGCCACATCAAATGAGACGGCCGCTAATGTTTGGCGTTCTTCACCAATTGCTTTTGCTAAAATAGCTAAGACAGCGATTTGAGCAGTATAAGCTTTGGTGGAAGCAACAGCAATTTCTGGTCCTGCGTGTAATAACAAGGTATCGTCCGCTTCACGTGATAATGTTGAGCCAGCAACATTTGTTAATGTAAGTGATGGATGCCCTAATTCATTAACCTGTACAAGTACTTGGCGGCTATCTGCCGTTTCACCACTTTGACTTAAGAAAATGAAGAACGGTTTTTCAGATAAAATAGGCATGTTGTAGCCAAATTCGCTTGATAAATGAACTTCCACAGGAATACTGGCAATCGTTTCAATTAAAGATTTTCCGACCCAACCTGCATTATAACTTGTCCCACAAGCAATAATGTAAATTCGGTCACATTGATTAATTTTTTCAAGTAACGCCTCATCTAAAGTCACTTTTTCACCTTGAGTATACGCTTGAACAATTTTGCGCATCACTGCAGGTTGTTCATCAATTTCTTTGAGCATATAAAACGGATATGTTCCTTTTTCAATGTCATTTAAATCTAATTGCGCTTCAAAAGGTTCTCGGTTGATTACTTGTCCTTCTGGCGTTTCGATTACTACTTTGTCCGCTGTAACAGTTACAATTTCACCATCAACAATCTCAACAAATTGATTGGTTTCTTTAATCATCGCCATCGCGTCACTACAAATAACATTAAAGCCTTCACCTAGACCGATAAGTAACGGGCTTTTATTTTTCGCTACGTAGATAGTATTGGGGTCCATTTTATCCATTAATGCAAAAGCGTATGAACCTTTAATTTCGGCTAAAGCCGCTTTAAAAGCATCTTTTGTTGAAAAACCATTTTCAGCAAAATGAGCAATTAATTGAACGACGATTTCAGTATCTGTATCACCAATTAAGTGAGCACCACTTAAAAATTGTTCTTTTAATTCTTCAAAGTTTTCAATGACACCATTATGCACTAATGCAAAGCGTTGATCGCTTGAAACATGGGGATGTGCATTGGCGACAGTTGGTTCGCCATGAGTGGCCCAACGAGTATGACCAATACCAACTGTTCCATCAATTTCTGGCGTTAATTTTGCTGCTAAATCGGCAATGCCTCCAACTGCCTTAACTACATGGGGCTGTTGGCTTTGATCATTCACACAAATCCCAGCAGAATCATAACCTCTATATTCCAATTTTGTTAATCCTTGAATCAAACTTTCCGTGACATTTTCTTTTCCAATCATTCCGACAATTCCACACATAATGCTAATTCCTACTTTCCAATTGAAATTCTGTATTTACTAGGTCCTGTTTAACTAGCAAATCCCATTATATGTTTCTACCTGCGTGATAACCGCTTTGTTCTAACTTCACAATTAGTTTTTCTTTGTTATCTGTAGAGTGCAGTCCCTAGAGCCACCCGCCGAATCTTCGATAAGCTCTCTCCTCGTCACCTGAACGTTCAGGTCTGGCGCTATCCGATATTGGTCTATATACCTCCTTTGTAAATATATTCCGTAGAAACATAAATAATCATACAATTAAAAGTAGGTACTTGTCAACAAAAATCTAAAAACCAAAAATTGGTCTAGTTCTTTAAAGTTGTAAAAAAAGAATCTAGTACACTCATAGTAAGAGAAAGTACTAGATTCTTAATAATAAAAAAATATCCGTTCTATTTATAGAACCTTATCAATTTGTTATTTATTGGAATGGATTATAAAACCGGCCACCATTCACATGGAACAACCAGAAACTGATTCCTAATAAGCATAAGGCAAGTATCATTACCGAAAAATCACGCAGATGAAAAGGTTGTTGCGCATACCACGTTCTATTTTTCTTTTGACCAAAACGCCTTAATTCCATAGCGGTACTCACAGTTTCAATTCGATCTAAACTAGATAGAATTAAGGGTAAAACGATTTGTGCTACGCCTTTGATTCGTTGGCCTAACCGTCCCTTTTTAGACATCTCATAGCCTCGCGCTTGTTGTGCTAAAGAAATATTAAAAAAATCTTCTTGGATATCGGGAATATAACGAATAGCCAGCGCTACTGCATAACTAATCCGATAACTCACACCAATTCGATTCAAGCTGGAGGCAAATTCACTAGGATTTGTTGTTAATAAAAAGATTAATGCCAACGGAATCGTACAGAAATATTTTAAAACTAAATTAAATTCATAAAATAATTCTTCTTGTGTCAAAGTAAACCGTCCGATTCCTTCCCAAATCACGGTACGTGATTGATATAAATCAACCCCATATTCAGGTGCAAAAAGGTAAACCGTTAAGATATTTAACAAAGAAAAAATAGCAATAAATTTAATAACAAAAGATATTTGATGCCATTTAATATTTGATAATTTTAACAAAACAAGCGAAACCACAGACATTCCTAACAGATAACGAGTATCATACGTGGTCATACAAGCCACAGAGACAACGATTAAAAAGACTAATTTGCTTGTGCCGTTTAAGCGATGAATCCAGGTTGAATCAGGATGATAGCCTAACATTTGTCGTTCACTCATCCAAAACGCACCTCACGATCGTAAGCAACAAATTTTTCCGTAAATAGCAAGGGATTTTCCAAGCCTAACGCTTTAGCAAAGGTAAACAAGCTCGTTTCTTTTAAAGAAGCCGCTTGAATTAATTTTTCATCTGTTAAAACAGCAACTGGAGTCGCATCTGCTAGTAAACGTCCATCACAAACTACTAACGCACGTGTTGTATATTCCAACATTAAATGCATATCGTGAGTGATCATTAAAATAGTCACACCTAAGCGGTTCAATTCTTCTAAAAATGTCATCATTTCTGTATAATGTTTAAAATCTTGCCCAGCTGTTGGTTCATCTAAAATTAATAATTCAGGTTCTAAAACTAAGATCGATGCAATAGTTACCCGTTTTTTCTGCCCAAAACTCAATGCGGAAATCGGCCAGTTCCGGAAGGGATACAGCCCACAAATATGTAAAATATTCGTCACACGTTCCTCAATTTCTGCTTGTGGCACATCTCGTAAAACTAATCCTAAAGCTACTTCTTCAAAAATCATTTTTTTAGAAATCATTTGATTGGGATTTTGCATCACATAACCAATTTTATCTGCACGTTCTTTGATTGAATAATTGGAAAAATCCTGTCCTTCCCATAAAATCTTGCCCGATTGAGGCGTGATGAACCCGCAAATTATTTTAGAAAGTGTAGACTTCCCGGCACCATTTTTTCCTACAATGCTAATCATTTCTCCATGATGAATAGTTACTGAGAAGTCATCTAACACTTTTTCACCGTGACGATCATATTGATAGGACACTTGTTCCAAACGTAATAGTTCAGCTCCTTTGACCGCACTAACTGAACTAGGTTGGACAGACCACTGTGTCATTTTGGGCAAAACCGTTTCGCCTGATACTTCGGCTAATTTGTCTAAATGACTAACTTGTGTTAAATCAATCCCAGCATATTTCATGGCTGTAACGTACAAAGGTTCACGAATCCCTTGCTGGGTCAACGTATCTTGACGTAACAATTCATCTGGCGTTGTATCAGAAATAATTGCGCCCTCATTCATGACAATAATTCGATCAACTGATTCGCAAAGAACGTCCTCTAAGCGATGTTCTATTATTAAAACAGTTGCTTTTGTTTCTTGTTGAATGGTGTCAATCAAAGTCATTGTTTCTTGTCCCGCTCGTGGGTCAAGATTAGCCAAAGGTTCATCAAAAAGTAAAATTTTTGATTGGTTAATTAGAACGCCCGCCATAGATACACGTTGTTTTTGACCACCTGACAAATCTTGTGGACGGTGTTGCAATAACTGATTCAGCTCAACAATCTCGGACCATTTGTGGACCGCTTTTTTCATTTCTGCTTGTTCAACTGCATCGTTTTCTAAAGCAAAAGCAATATCCTCAGCAACCGTTAAACCGATAAACTGCCCATCGGTATCTTGCAAAACAGTTCCTACATCAAAAGACAAATCAAATAGACTTGTTTCTTGGATATTTTTACCAGCAACCGTAGCTGTTCCTTGAATCTCACCTTCATAAATATTGGGAATTAACCCGTTGATACATTGCGCCAATGTTGATTTACCACTACCACTAGGCCCAACGATTAAAACCTTTTCTCCTTCATAGATGGTTAATTGAATCCCCTTTAATGTTGGTTCAGATTGGCTATGATATTGAAAGGAAAAATTATTAAAAGTAATGATTGGTTTTTTCATTCGGCCTCACCTCAGTTTCTCCATAAAAGAAAGGGTCTGAGCATTAGCAAAGTAATTACTAGGGCAGACCCTTAACCATTTAAATTATTTCGACAGTTTCTTAATCTTTTGATAAACTGCCTTTCTTTGTTCTTGTTGATGCATAAGCTTTCATCAACAATGTTCCAATAATCCCCACAGCGACAATATTTGAAACAGTCGCGAATACGCCTTGTGTAAATACTTTACTTGCGGGTTCACTATAAATCAAAATATCCAAACTAGGCGCGATTAAGCCCCAAACGACGATATTGCCAAAGGCTTGGAAAATATTGAAACGCACCATGTCATTTGTTGTAAATTCACCATGTTGAAGATCCATTTTACGACCAGCGAAGCCAAAAATAATACCAATAATTCCTGAACAAATAATCCAGCTCCACCAAGCGCTACCATACGTGGTAAAATCTTTTAACGTGTGACCGATCAAACCAATTAGCCCTCCAGCTACTGGTCCAAAAACAACTGACATTAAAGCAAGAAATGGATACGACGTTTCTAAGTTCGTATTAGGAATCCCAGTTGGAATTACAACGAATCGACCTAAAATAACAAAAACTGCAGAGCCAATTCCAATTGCTACAATTGTCTTGACGGACATTTTTTCTTTCATTTCGCTCCTCCATTCTATAACTCCATTGATTTACAGCCGCTCCCTTCTTGATTTTATCAAATAAAAAAAGAAGATACGCGGTGCATCTTACTTCTAAAATAGTACCCTTTTAACCGCTCTATGTCAATGATAGACGGAGCTTATTAGCTATTTTCTTTTTTTGATTTCCAACAAAGAAACCAGACACTTAACGCAAGCTAGCATTAAGTGTCTGGTTTCTAATTGGTTCTTATTCAACGCCGATTTCTGCACGTACTACTTCGGCAATTTTATCAACGTAATAATCAACTTTTTCTTGTGTCGGCGCTTCAGCCATCACACGTAACAATGGTTCTGTTCCAGAAGGACGAACTAAAATACGACCTTCGCCATTCATTTCTGCTTCTGCTTGTTCGACAACTGCTTTGATTGCTGGAACTTCCATTGCACCATTTTTATCTGTGACACGAATATTGACTAATTTTTGTGGATAAATCGTCACTTCATCCGCTAATTCAGATAATTTTTTTCCCGTTTGCTTCATAACATTCAACAATTGAATCCCTGAAAGCATACCATCACCTGTTGTGTTGTAATCTAAAAAGATCATGTGACCAGATTGTTCGCCACCAAAATTGTAATCATTTTTACGCATTTCTTCTACAACATAACGATCACCCACTTGCGTTACCACATCTTTTAAGCCAATTTCTTCTACAGCTTTATGGAAACCTAGATTACTCATCACTGTTGTAACGATTGTATCTTTTTTCAAACGTTTTTTCTCAGCTAAATATTTAGCACAAATATACATGATTTTATCACCATCGATAATTCGTCCTAATTCATCGACTGCAATAATTCTATCACCGTCGCCATCGAAAGCCAAACCAGCATCCGCGCCTTTTTCAACAACCATTTCTGCTAAAGCTTCAGGATGAGTGGAACCCACACCATCATTGATATTCAAGCCATTAGGACTTGTTCCCATTGTATAGAAATCTGTCTCTAAATCTGCGAAGACACGATTGACTGCTGTTGCGGTTGCTCCGTTGGCAGCATCTAAACAAACAGTCATATCCGCTAAATCGCCAGGAATACTTTGAACTAAAAATTGCGAATATTTTAGTAAGCCTTCTGGAAATTCATCTAACGAGCCTAAGCCTTCTGCAGAAGGTCTTGGTAAGGTGTCTTCTTCTGCATCTAACAATGCTTCAATTTCTGCTTCCTGATCGTCTACTAATTTGAAGCCATCTGCCCCAAAAAACTTAATCCCATTGTCTTCCGCAGGATTATGTGAAGCTGAAATCATTACGCCAGCGGATGCTTTTTGTAAACGAGTAAGATATGCTACACCAGGTGTTGAAATCACCCCTAATTGGAAAACTTCAATTCCGACTGATAATAATCCAGCAATCAATGCTTGTTCCAACATCTCACCTGAAATACGTGTATCGCGGCCTACTAGAACACGAGGTTTTCTTGAACTATCTTCATGTTGACTCAACACATAACCACCGTAACGTCCTAATTTAAAAGCTAATTCAGGTGTTAACTCCTTATTTGCAATTCCTCTTACACCATCTGTTCCAAAATATTTACCCATTTTGATTCTCCTTAGTCACTTGATTCTCTGTATTTTCAGTTGAACCAGCAGTTGTACTTTCTACTGTTGATCCCTCACTTGTTGTTTCAGAAGTATTTGATTCTACTTGACTGGATGTACTTGGTTGTACTGCTTGGCTACCTGAGCCAACCGTTGTTGAACTTGCAGGTTCCCCTGAAGTTTCATTTGTATTTGATGACTGTTGTTGATTGTACACGGGGCTCAAAGAAACGTCAACCTCATCTGGTGTAACTACGTATTCTCCATTAACGGGAATAGTCACTGATTGTTTTGTTTCTTTGCGAATATCAGAAATATCTACCGGTACCTCAATTGATTCTAGCGTATCTAAAATTGATTGCGGGCCACTGACCCTAACTTGGTACGTTGATAAACTATAATTGTAATGAGCGATCCCAGCTGGTGGCGTACCTGTCATACTAACATTCAGTGGTACATCTTTTGTTGGCGCAGTTAAGCCTACTGTTACTTTGACTTGTGGTGCTGGATTTTCGATACTTAGGACTTGACCTTTGGCATCTAGCGCTTGGACATTTACCGTTTGTTTAATCGTATCAATTGTTTGTTTGGCACTTGAGACTGGCGCAATCACTTTGTCAATTGCTTTCGCTGTTTCTTCTCCAGTTGTTACTTCTACAGTTTTTGGATCTACAGAAATATTTTTTACTTTGTAGCCTTCTTTTTCAATGTTATCAGAAAGTTGTGCTTCTACATCGAATTTTTTTGTTACTCTCTTTTCAATCGTTACAGTCACTGTTTTCGGTTCAATTTCAGCTGTAACAGCTGAACTTAGTCCCCGAACTGTCAAAGGCACTTCCGAAGTCCCTAATGGCAATTTGGTTAAGTCTGCGACCACTTGGAAATTTCGTGTGTCAGCATTTGATTCCATATTTAATTGAATGCGGTTCGCACTACGTAAATGAACATTTACACTCTCTTCAAATCCAGAGACATAATATTTGTCTTTATCGTATTGGACTTGGACCGGAATATTATTCAGTGTTTCACTATACGTTTGGCTTGAACCTGAATTGGAGGGATTATTGCCTGTTGCATTGGCATTAAAAAATAACAACAATGCAAACAGCAATGAAAGCAAACCATTAAACCAGCTTTTTTGGGAGGCTTTTCTCATTTGCGTTTAACCCCCTTTGTTACATCATCGATAAAATGCTGCAAAGCACTTTTTTTATCTTCCGATGATTCCGAAATTAACTCCTTACGCAAAATTGTTAAATACTCTTCTTGCGTTAGACCAGGAATTAATTCATTGTTCAACGTCAAACTAACGTCACCAGTTTCTTCAGAAACAACAATCGTAATGGCATCACTGACTTCACTGATACCGACTGCGGCTCTATGGCGCGTTCCAAATTCTTTTGGAATTAAATTGCTTTCTGATAGCGGTAAATACGCACTAGCAACAGCAATTTTTTCATTTTTGATAATCACTGCACCATCATGTAGTGGTGTATTTGGAATGAAAATATTAATCAGTAATTCACCAGTAATATCGGCATCCAAATCAATACCTGTCTCAATGTATTCATCTAAACCAGTATTGCGTTCAATGGTTATCAAAGCACCAATTTTCCGTTTTGACATGTACTGAATGGCTTTGTCAAAGGCCTGAATAATACGCTCATCTTCTTGTTGCGCACCTTTATTCGGGCGGAAAAACGAACTTCTCCCTAGATGTTCCAGCCCTCTTCGCACTTCTGGTTGAAAAATAACAACCGCGGCGATTACACCATACATGATGACTTGATTCATTAACCAAGATAATGTATGTAGACCAATTATCTCACTTAGAATGCGGATAATGATAAAAACAGCGACACCTTTTAATAGTTGGACTGCTTTTGTTCCACGAACAAGCATGATTAATTTGTAAACGAGGTACCATACGACTAGGATATCTATGATATTGATAACAAAATCCTTAGATAAGAAATCCGTTGAGATGACTTGCTGCCAATAATTCAAATCTAATAATTGATTCAATTGAAACGACATCATACCCCTCACTTCTCTCTCAAGATTTCCTAACAAGTATACCACATTATTTTCTTTCATCACAGAACGCAAGCGGAAACATCAAAAAAATTTAGGAACTTTTTCAAATAACTTGAAATTTTTCATCAAAAAATCGCATTTCTAACTAAAAAACGTGTCCAAGCAAAAAGCTCAGACACGTTTTTTTGATTTCTATTTAATCTTGCTCACGTTGTTTTCTCTTGGCTGCTCGTTCTGCGCGGCGGGCAGCCCTTCTTGCTTCCGCTTCCGGATCAACTACGCGTTCTTTTTTCACTCGTGGCTTCTCGTTCTCTAGCGCAGTTATTTCTGGTTCACTTTGTTTTTCTAGTTTTGCTCGAATTTTTTCTTCTTGACCAGCTAAACGAGCATAATTATAGAACCGTCTCTTAGCATCATTAATTGTTTTATTAAATAACAATTCCGCTGTATCTGGTTGACTAGATTCTAAGGATGCAAAGCGAACTTGTTGGCGCATAAACTCTTTCATTAATGAAAAATCTGGTTTTTTGAAATCCAATGTCATTGGTTCTTTGCCCTTTTCTCGCAATAATGGATTATAGCGATATAAAGACCAGTAACCTGAATGAACCGCGTCTTTCGCTTCTTTCAACGTTTGACTCATCCCACCTGCTAAACCATGTGTAATACATGGTGTATAAGCAATAATAATCGATGGTCCAGGGAATTTTTCTGCTTCTTCAAAAGCTTTAATCGTCTGCATTTGGTTTGCACCTGAGGCAATTTGAGCGACATAGACATTTTCATAAGTCATTGCCATCATCCCTAAATCTTTTTTAGAGGCATACTTCCCACTGGCAGCAAATTTCGCAATCGCTGATGCAGGAGTTGCTTTGGAAGTTTGGCCACCTGTATTGGAATAGACTTCATTATCTAAAACTAACATATTTACATCCGCGCCACTAGCTAACACGTGGTCAATACCGCCGTAGCCAATATCGTAAGCCCAGCCGTCCCCACCAATCATCCACTGACTTGGTTTGACAAAAAGATCTTGATCGTCATAAATTGCTTCCAATAAAGGTTGATTCGTTTTTTCTTCAAGCAAAGCTGCACGTAATTTAGCTGCACGTTGTTGCGTACCTTCACTTTCGGACAGATGTGCTATCCAATCTTCCATCAATAAACGTAAAGAATCACTGGCTACAGAAAAAGCTTTGGTCATTTTACTAGCTAAACGTTCGCGACGCGCTTGCGTTGCTAACAACATGCCGTAACCAAACTCGGCATTATCCTCTAAAAGAGAATTTGACCAAGCTGGACCTTGTCCTTGTTCATTAGTAGTGTAAGGTGTCACACCCGCTGCAGCACCCCAAATCGATGAGCAACCTGTTGCATTAGCAATCAGCATTCGGTCACCAAACATTTGCGTCAATAATTTAACATAAGGCGTTTCGCCGCAACCAGAACAAGCACCAGAAAACTCTAATAAAGGTTTATTAAATTGCGAACCTAAAACAGTATTCGGTTTTGCTGGGTTTTCCTTTTGACGTAACGTCATAGCAAACGCCCAATTCATAGCCTGCTCTTTTTCTTCTTCATAAGGTTTCATTACTAAAGCTTTGCCTTTAGCTGGACAGGCTTCAACACAAAGTCCACAGCCAGTACAATCTTTGACTGAGACTTGGATACGATATTTCAAGCCGTCGGCACCACGTAGATCACGCACAATGAATCCTTCTGGAGCTTCAGTCATTTCTTCTTCATCGGCTAAGAATGGTCTTATCGCCGCATGGGGACATACAAAGGCACACTCATTACACATGGTACACCGATCGCTAATCCATTCAGGTACTTCTAATGCCACCCCACGTTTTTCAACTGCCGCAGTTCCCAAAGGCATCCGCCCATCTGTCATCCCATTTTTCGCTAGTGTCGCAACAGATAACGCATTGCCTTCTTGACGATTAATCGGTTCAACAATTTCATGAACAAAATCACTAACATTTTCTGAACGTTTTCGCGGTTGAACTTCAAGCGTTTTCCACTCTGCTGGAACAGGTACCTGATGCAACAATTCAACGGTCTTATCGATTGCTTGAATATTTTTTTCGACAACTTTCATGGACTTATGACCATAACTTTTCAGTGCTTCTTCTTTTAAAATTGGCAACACTTGCTCAAAAGGCATAATTTCCGCTAATTTGAAGAAAGCTGTTTCCATCGCGGTATTAATTCGCCCGCCTAGTCCGACTTCACTAGCTAATTTTACTGCATTGATTGTATAAAACTGAATCTCATTTTCAGCTAGATACCGTTTTAATTGATTGGGTAAAAATCGTGCTAGTTGTTCATCATTCCAAATGGTATTTAAGAGGAAAGTACCGCCCTTTTTTAACCCTTTTACTAAATCATAGGTATGCAAATAAGCGGCTGTATGACAAGCCACAAAATCAGAATGTTCAATGAGGTACGTTGAACGAATAGGCGTCTCGCCAAAACGTAAATGAGAAACGGTCAACCCGCCTGATTTTTTTGAATCATAATAGAAAAATCCTTGTGCATACTTGTCTGTATGATCACCGATAATCTTAATTGCTGACTTGTTCGCCCCTACTGTCCCATCAGAACCAAAGCCCCAAAATTTAGCTTGATAGGTTTTCGGATTCGTCAAATCAAGTGGTTTGCCAACTTCTAATGAAGTATAAGTTAAATCATCATCAATCCCAATTGTAAAACGCTTCTTCATGGCAGAACGTTCTTTCATTAATTCATCAAAAACCGCAACAATTTGATTTGGCAGCACATCTTTAGAACCTAAACCATAGCGCCCACCAATAATTGTTGGGCGAATGTCCGCTTCATACATCGCACTTTGGACATCCAATAATAACGGTTCGCCACCAGCACCGGGCTCTTTCGTCCGATCCAAGACAGCAATTGCTTTAACTGATTGTGGTATTTTTTCAAGAAATGTTTCAACTGGAAATGGCCGATAAAGATGGACATTAAGAAAACCAACTTTTCTTCCTTGTTCTTGTAAATAATCAACCGTCTGTTCAATTGTTTGTGCAACTGAACCCATTGTGACAATCACTTCTTCTGCATCTTCTGCGCCATAATACGTCACCAAATCATAATTGGTTCCCCGTAACCGGTTAATTTCTGTCATATATTTTTGAACAATACCAGGTAATTTTTCATAATAAGGATTTATTGTTTCTCGTTGTTGAAAGTGAATATCTGGATTTTGGTTCATTCCACTAACGGAAGGGTGATTCGGGTTCATGCTCCGACGACGAAATTCGGCTAATTTCTCTTGGTTTACTAAGGGTGCTAATTCTTCATAGTCAAGAACTGCCACTTTTTGAATTTCATGACTTGTTCTAAAGCCATCAAAAAAGTTCATAAATGGAACACTCGCTTCAATCGAAGCCAAGTGAGCCACTGGTGCCAAATCCATCACTTCTTGCACACTGCTTTCTGACAACATAGCAAAGCCTGTTTGGCGTGCGGCCATTACGTCTCCTTGATCACCAAAAATATTTAAAGCATTCGTGGTTATAGCTCGGCTCGCCACATGAAAAACAGATGGTAATAGTTCTCCAGCTATTTTGTACATATTAGGAATCATTAAAAGTAACCCTTGTGAAGCCGTATAGGTCGTGGTAAGCGCGCCTGTTTTTAAAGAGCCATGGACCACGCCGGCAGCACCAGCTTCCGATTGCATTTCGACTACTTTCACAGGTTGACCAAAGATATTTTTCTTACCTTCGGCCGACCACTGATCAACAAGTTCAGCCATCGTTGAACTTGGTGTTATTGGATAAATGGCTGCTAATTCTGTAAAAGCATAGGAAATATAAGCTGCTGCAGCATTCCCATCCATTGTTTTCATTTTCCGCATGTTTTTCTCATCCTTTATATCTAAAAAATAGAATAGTTGCACGCATATTCTTGTTTATTATAGCGGAATTTCACAAATTATGAAAGATTTTGTCAATTTTTTTGCTTAAAAATAAAAGAGAAATTGAGAAAAACCCCTTTTCTCCCCTATAAACAAACTATTTCACTGAATTAAAATTACTTTATTTTGTGAAATAAAAATTATCTATTCATTCACAAACTAAAGAACGAAAGAGGAAGATAAGCGTTTCGACTTATCTTCCTCTTTCTAAACATTAAGATTATTAAAAGTAACGGCTTTTAGTACAACTCCAAATATTGTTCTCTTTCCCATTCAGAAACGGTTTGACGGAAGGCTGCCCATTCCATTCGTTTCGCTTCTACAAAATTGGCAAAAATATGACGACCTAATGCATCAATCATTACTTGATCTTTACGTAATTCTTTGATGGCATTGTGTAAGGTTGATGGCAAATCTTCAATTTGTGCATGTTGACGTTCTTCCTCATTCATCACATAAATATTACGATCAACTGCTGGCGGTGGCGTAAGTTCATTACGAATACCATCCAAACCTGCTTGTAATAAGACTGCCATTGTTAAATACGGATTCGCTGAAGGATCGACAGAACGTAATTCTAAACGAGTCGATAAACCACGAGATTCAGGAACTCGAATGAGTGGTGAACGATTTCTGCCGCTCCAAGCTACATAAACAGGTGCTTCATAACCTGGTACCAAGCGTTTATAAGAGTTCACTGTTGGGTTACATACCGCAGTATAGGCACGGGCATGTTTTAATAAACCACCTAAGAAATGATACGCAGTTTGGCTTAAGCCCATCTCTCCTGACTCGTCATAAAAAACATTACCTTCTTCATTAAATAATGACATATTGCAGTGCATGCCAGAACCATTAATTCCAAATAAAGGTTTTGGCATGAATGTTGCATGCAAACCATGTTTGCGTGCAATAGTTTTCACAACTAACTTAAACGTTTGAATATTGTCACAAGCATCAACTACATCAGCATATTTAAAGTCAATTTCATGTTGACCAGGTGCTACTTCATGATGCGAAGCTTCCACTTCAAAGCCTAAACTTTCTAACTCTAAAACAATATCACGGCGACAATTTTCACCTAAATCGGTTGGCGCAAAATCAAAATAGCCACCTTTATCATTCAAGTCAGTGGTAATTTCACCATTCTCATCTAATTTAAATAGGAAAAATTCTGGTTCTGGTCCTAAGTTAAACGAAGTAAAGCCTAATTCTTTCATATCTGCTAAGGCACGTTTTAAATTACCGCGGGGATCTCCGGCAAAAGGGGTACCATCAGGATTGTAAATATCACAAATTAAGCGCGCAACTTTTCCATGGTCGCTTTCCCACGGAAAAATTATCCATGTAGATAGATCAGGGTATAAATACATGTCACTTTCTTCGATACGAACGAATCCTTCAATGGATGACCCATCAAACATCATTTTATTATCTAATACTTTATCTAGCTGACTCACAGGAACTTCAACATTTTTAATTGTTCCCATAATGTCGGTAAACATTAGTCGTAAAAAACGTACGTTTTCTTCTTCTGCAATATGTTTAATCTCTTCTGCCGTTTTGGCTTTTCTTGTCATCGGTCTGATCCCCATCCTTCATTTTTATTGGCTGCTGAAACGTTAAAGCCTTGGTACATTCGATTGGAACGGATTTTGCTGAGTAAGTCCTCCTTGCGAAAGAATTTCGTCGTATAAAATCTGACGAACATCTGCATCGGTTAATGGACGAGTTGCCTCGGCGGTGTTTTTTTGTTCCTCTAATTTCATTTCATACACACGCTTAATCCCTGCCATGTTCAATCCATCAGATAAATAATCTTTAATTTCTAACAAAACATCAATATCATTTAAAGAATACATGCGTCGGTTGCCCTCACTACGTTCTGGATGAATCAATCCCTGTTCTTCATAGTAGCGAATTTGTCGAGCGGTCAAATCCGTTAGTTTCATAACTGTACCAATTGGAAAAACTGACATGGAACGGCGTAACTCTTTTTCTCTCATCTCCATCCTCCTCTCTTAGTTATTTCTTAGAATAACAATAGAATGACAAATTGTCAAGAACTTATGTTAGATTTTCTAACATAAAACAAAAAACCTGATAAATATGGACTTTCCCATCTTTTCACGGCTGATTTTCTCCTACTAATCAAAAAAATAGAAATGATTTGTTTTTACAAATCATTTCTAATCAACTTACCATTTTTTATTCTTTTTCGGATTCAGCCAACCATTTAGACTCTTTTTTCGCAAATCCTTTCACGATATACCGATTTTCATTTTCAGCATATTCTTCTGAAACCATTAGTGTCATCCGGCGAAGTTCACTTAATAGTTGTCCGTCAGTTGGGCTAATTTCTAATTGATAAGGCTCGAGTAATTCCATCATTTGGGCACGGATAGCTTGAACCAGTCGTTCTTTATCTTCAGAAATTTTAGTTGAGATCAATACATTGGGAAATAAGGTTGGGACAAATTCTTTGCTGTCCACTTGATCTCTTTTATTATAAACCGTCAAGCATGGAATATTTTCCAACGCTAATTCTTTAATCAATGTTTGAACTGTGCGTTCATGTTGTAAACGATCTGGCGCACTTGCATCCACCACATGGAGCAGTAAATCCATCGTCCGACTTTCTTCCAATGTCGACTGAAAGGCTTCAATCAGTTGTGTTGGTAAATCTTGAATGAAGCCAACCGTATCGGTCAGAGTAACTTCCATGCCTTGAGGCAATTGCCATTTTTTAGTTAAAGGATCTAACGTTGCAAACAATTGATCCTCTGAATAAGTTCCTGCTGTTGTCAACATGTTGAGAATGGTTGATTTGCCAGCATTGGTATAACCAATCAAGCCAATTTGAAATAGTTCTGAATTTTGTCTTTTCTGGCGGCTTCGTTCACGATGAGCAGTGACTTCTTTTAACTCACGACGGATGCCTAAGATTTTATTCCGAATGTGTCGGCGGTCCGACTCTAATTTCGTTTCACCAGGCCCGCGCGTCCCAATACCTCCTCCAAGTCGGGACAACTGTTTTCCTTGCCCAGCCAAGCGAGGCAATAAATAATCCAATTGTGCTAATTCAACTTGTAACTTTCCTTCTTTGGAGCGCGCACGCAAAGCAAAGATATCCAAAATTAATTGTACACGATCAATTACTCGCACAGCTAACGCTTCAGATAACAGTTGATTTTGACGCGGTGTGAGCTCATGATTAAAAATCACAAGATCCGCTTCATAGGCATCTGTTAATTGAATTAATTCTTCCAATTTCCCCTTACCAATTACGGTTTGTCGATCGACTTGTGGTCGTTTTTGTGTTAAAACAAACACCACTTCTCCATTAGCGGTTTCCGTTAAATTCGCCAGTTCTTCCATTGATGCAGAAAATGTCTGATAATTTTTTTCCGTCTCAACTCCTACTAGAATCACTTTTTCATGAGTGGTCATCGCCTACTCACTCTCCTTCTGTTGTAGCCATTCCGCTACTTCTTTTTCCAACTTGGGCAAATCTGTTGGCTGCTGAACCAAATCCCACCAATGCGCAGCCATTCGATTTCTAAACCAAGTCAATTGACGTTTGGCATATCGCCGCGATTGCTGTTTGACTGTTTCAACCGCCATCTCTAATGATTGTTCACCGGAAAAATACGGGAAAAATTCTTTATAGCCAATACCTTGAGCTGCTTGTGCATGTGGTTGCTGAAACATCTGTTTTGCTTCTTCCAACAGTCCTTCTGTCATCATTTGATCCACCCGCTGATTAATACGCTCATACAATAAAGCGCGATCTGTTTCCAAACCTAATAAATAATAATCATAGAGACGAGCTGGTTTTTCCTTCGGAGTCAAAATACTATAACCGGTTTTATCAAAGACCTCTAACGCACGAATGACTTTTTTGCGATTATTAAAATGGATACTGTCAGCCGCTAGAGGATCCTTTTGTTGTAATAACTGCCATAAGGCTTGATTCCCTTTTTCTTCCGCAAATAAATTGTACGTTTCTCTAATTTCAGGCGAGTCATCTATCTCACGACTTCCTAGTTGAAAATCATAAAGGAGTGATTGAATATACAAACCTGTTCCTCCAACGATAATTGGTAGTTTCCCTTTTTCAGTAATTTCTTTGATTTTTTGACGACCCTCTTTCTGAAAATCAGCAGCAGAATATGTTTCGCTGACTTCACGGCAATCAATTAAATGGTGAGGAATCTCTTCTTTTTCTGTTTCTGTGACTTTAGCGGTGCCAATGTCTAACGAGCGATAAACTTGCATGGAGTCACCGCTAATAATTTCACCATTAAATTTTTTTGCTAAAGCAATACTTAATGCTGTTTTCCCCACCGCAGTGGGTCCTACAATAACTAATACTTTCTCCAATTATGTTTCTCCTTCTTCTTGCCAATTTTGACGAGCAAATTTTGCTTCTTCAGGAAAATCCGTATGAACACCCGCCAATTTTAGCTGAAAACAATTTTCCATTTCTTCCATCCGATTAACAGTCCACGGCCGCAGCGGTTTGCCAATTGTGATAAGTTCTTTTTCATGAGCCAACATCCAAGACATTTTTGGATGTAAACTATCGACAAGCGCGAATGCCGGTCCTGCTTGACTTAAATCCTCTGCAGATTCATAAATAAAGGCAATTTCTGTCTTAGGATCAGCTTTTTTTAATTTAACTAAACTTGGAAAATAAAAACTGGAATATAAATAACGAAACGGCCAGTTTTTTTGATTCATTTGTTGGACGACTTTTTTCTCAATTCCTTCATAATGGATAATATCCGTTTTAAGTTCAATATTCAAAAAACCATTGAATTGTTCTTCTACAAGACAATTTAAAACATCTTCCAATGTTGGAACACATTGAACAGAAGGATTTTTCTGAAACCAGCTTCCAGCGTCTAGTTGTTTTAATTCGTTTAATGTTAACTGTTGGATTTCACCATGACCATCTGTCGTACGATCCACCGTTTCATCATGCATAACGATTAAATAACCATCTTTAGATAGGTGAACGTCTAATTCAATTCCTTCAGCACCAATACGAACAGCCTCTCTGAAAGCAATACACGTATTTTCAGGATGGGTGCCTTTACTTCCTCGATGTGCAATAATATCTGTCATGCTCTCACTCCAATCTTGTTTATTGTACCATTGGAGTGAGGTGGGTTCAAATATAGGAAAAACGAAAAGAAAGAGTAGGACATCAATCAAAGCGACTGATGTCCTACTCTCTAAGTCTTATAAACAATTTAGTCTCAAATCCGTCTTTTTATTCTCTTAATCTTTTAATTCATAATTAACGTATTTATCTAAACCAGATTGAATACTATATTTCGGTTTATAACCAATGGCACGTAATTTAGATATATCCGCTAAGGAATCTTTGATGTCCCCAGCTCGTGCTTCTTTGTATTCAACTGGCAAAGTGACTTTCATAATATCATTTAAAGAAGAAATTAACTCATTTAAATCGGTTGCTTTCCCTGTTCCGACATTATACACTTCCCCAAGTGATTGGTCAGAATGAGCGACAAGATTCAACGCTTGAACCACGTCCTCAACAAAGACAAAATCACGGGATTGTTTTCCATCGCCAAAGATATTGAATGTCACTTCTTGATTGGCTAATAAGCGTTTGTAAGAGTCCATCACAATCGAAATAACGCCAGAATAAGGCGAATTAGGATTTTGGTTTGGCCCATAAACGTTAAAGAAGCGAACAGCGCTTGTTGGAACATCATATAAATGACAATAGTTTAAAACATATTTTTCAGAAGCAAATTTATCCACTGCATAAGGCGTTAATGGACGAATTACTGATTCTTCCTGTTTTGGTAAAGTTGGCTCATCACCATAAACCGCTGCAGAAGAAGCAAACACCAAACGTTTTAAATCTTTCTGGTATTTCCGAATTAATTCCAGTAATTGTAACACACTCTCAAAATTCACTTGGTGTGTTTCCACTGGACGTGCTACTGAGTCTGCTACACTAGCAATCGCGGCTAAGTGAAAAATGTAATCGAACTGATACTCTCGCAGTACTTTTTCCATTAATTGTTGATCAGTCACGCTACCTTCAATGAACGTGATATTTTCAGATACATTTAAATTTTCAGTTTGGCCCATTGATAAATCATCAATGACCACAACTTGATTGTCTTTACTATAATAATTTGCTAAGGTTGAGCCGATAAAGCCGGCACCGCCTGTGATTAGGAATGATTCCACTTTTGTCCCTACTTTCTAAAATGATTAATTTATTGTATTTTATCATATTTTTAACCATAAAACATCGTTCCTTAACGAATAACAATTATTAATATATTACGAAAAAATCTCTTAGAGAATTGATATTCTTTCTTCATTAAGTTATGATTGCAACTGAATAAAGTTTTTATTTATCTTAGTAGAACCATTTTAATAAGGAGAACAGAACATTATGCAAAAAAAATCACGTTTAGAATATTCTATTATTAATTCTAGCATCTCAACAATAATATTTATTTTGACCATAGGAATTCAGTTTATTTCTAGAACGATATTCATTCGCTTTTTAGGAATTGAATACTTAGGACTAAACGGCTTATTTACAAATATACTTAGTATGTTGTCATTAGCCGAATTAGGTGTTGGAACCTCAATCATTTTCTCATTATACAAACCATTGCAACAAGAGGATACTGCAACAATTAAAGCTTTAATGCATCTATATAAAAAAATATACAATATAATCGGTATAGCAATAGGTATCATAGGTTGTTTACTCATTCCTTTTTTACCTGTGATAGTCGGTAAAGATGTAGGTATCCCGAATATTCAGCTTTTATATTTATTATTTTTAGCCAACTCCGTTTTCAGCTATTTCTTTACTTATAACCGCTCATTGCTTAATGCAGATCAGCTTGGATACCTCAATGTGATTAACACGTTTGCTTATTTAGTTGTCGCTACAGTTATTCAGGTGTTCGTATTATACACAACGGGCAATTACGCACTTTATTTACTTATTCAAATTATTTGTACAGTAATTTCAAACATTGATATTTCTCTGCGAGTAAAAAAAAGATACAAACACGTATTTCAATATCAAGAAATAAAAAAATTGGATAGAGAAACTATTAAGATTTTAAAACAAAATACCATTGGAAATCTTTCTAATAAAATTGGTTCTGTCGTTGTTTTGAGTACAGATAATATCTTAATTTCCATATTTGTTAATTTAGCTGCAGTAGGACGTTACTCCAACTATGTGTTAATTGTAAATAGTATTAAAGGTATTTTCAACCAGTTTACTAATTCTATAACAGCCAGCATTGGAAGCGTAGCCGTCTCAGATGACAGAGAAAATGGTCGTGAAATATTTTTTAGACACTATTTTATAAATTTTATTCTGATTTATTTTGCAACGATTGTTATGTTCTTATCTATACAACCATTCATATCTTGGTGGGTAGGCTCTTCTTACCAACTAGATAATTTCATTTTCACTTTAATCATCTTAAACTTTGTTATTGGCGTTTTTAGAAATTCTGCGCAAGTATTCATAGCTGCATATGGTTTAGCTTGGATTCAAAGATGGAAATCTGTTGTGGAGTCCATTTTAAACATCGTATTTTCTTTAATTTTCTTATTAATTTTCGATATGGGTATCGCTGGAGTTATTTTAGCCACTATCTTATCTTCTCTAACCTCAGTTTCTTGGTATGAACCTTATGTAGTCTTAAAATATGGTATTCATGATAGATTTGGCAAGTATTTGTTTGTCACTTTAAAGTATTGCATAGCCTTAGGATTAGGTATTCTAGCTACTTATCCATTATTTAGTTTGATATCTGCTACAACTCTTTTAAGTATTATATTGAGATCTTTAGCTGGAATTGTTATTGGAGCAATAGTCTTCGTTATTTTATTTTATCGCACAGCTGAATTTAAATTTGTAATAAGTATTTTTAACAGCCTTATCACTAAGCTCAAAAAAAGGCATTAATACGTTTTATTTATTATATGATGAAAAAAAGCTTTTTATTAAATGTTAGTAAATAAATATTGTAGAATCGTATCAAGAGGTCGGGACAGAAGTGTTTAACTGCGAGAAATAAGAAGGAATTTTCGAAAATTGTTCTTTAATTTTTGGAGAATTTCGGCTTATTTCCGAAAGAGTTGCTTCTGCTCCCGCTCTTTATCAATTTTTAAGCCTGGGACAAAAATCACTTTGGATTTTTGTCCCAGGCTCATTTTTACAACTCATCAACCCTTATTAACAAAGAGCAAAAAAACACCCCTATATTCGTTTGTGTTACAGGAGTGTCTTTTTATTTTAAATAATTTCTTAGATTTTAAACATGATAATAATGTGTACAAAATTCAATAGATTTTTGCTAAATTATCCTCTTTCTGAATCTTCTTCATCCTTGTCTAAACTAAAAGTTTTATCTATTAATAAGCTTTGAATGGCAAGCATACTTTTGCCGCGTTCAATACTTGTTAATTCTGGATCCGAAACTAATATTAAAAATTTTTCTTTATCTCTATACGTCCATAAAAAACGATTATTATCAAAAAAATCAATTTGTTTAATCATTTTTTCTTCCGCTGAATCGATAAAATTAGGTTCGTATAAAAAATTTACAGATGAATCTTTATCTAAATCATTATAATTTTTATTTAATGAATTGGATACTTTTTTATTCCACCAATCTAAAATCGATAAATTAGCCTTATTCCAAGACTCTGGGTCTTCAAATAAATAAACTCCTTCTTTTATTGAAGTCCCATCCATTCTTGTTCCTACATTAAAAACTACAGAACTAGTTAAACCAGATAGCTCTGCAACGTTGTTCTCATTATAGTCTAAAAATTTTATATCATATTTATTAAAATAACTAATGATATCACTTGTTCTTATAACTTCAAAATCGTTTTGGACAGCTTCTACTTCAGAAGAATCAATTTTAGTTGTCCCCACAGCAATACGATTCTTTTCATCCTTAATTCCTAAATAAAAATCTGTATCTTTAATGGAATCCATTTGGTATCGAATATGAAAATTCTGATCTTTATCGACTTTAACTTTGCCTGCTTTCCTGTTTATGTTAGCTTCTAAAGTACCTGGTTCACCATTCAAAAATTGTCCTTTGATCTCTACAACACCGTTGCCATCTGCTACAAATTCCTTTTGAGTGAAATGAATAATTGGATATTTTGCTTTACTACATCCACTCAATAAAATACTTACTGTAATAACTGTTAGAATTGTCCCAATTGTTTTTTTCATTTACGACTTACCTTCCTTAACCTCTCCAACTTAGCAAGTAAAAATGAACTGCCAAAACATATAATCATTGGTGCAATAAATGTTGGTTTCATAATAAATTGTAACCAGCTAGTAGCATCACTACGTGGAATAAACAAAATATTAGAAATACAAATCAATGCAATCGTAGATAAAAGTAAATTGTTTCTTTTAAAACTTACTACAAGAAAAATCAAAATAATTCCTAATAAAATACTAGCTATAAAAACCCCTATATATCCGTAATCTGCAAATATTTCTAACAGATAAGAAGAACCATTTCCATTTCCAGCTAAATACTCATCTTTACGATAAACATATGCCAAATTATGTGCCAAACTATTACTAATCATGCCTTTTTCCGGACTATTAGTGCTAGGCAATCCGATACCATTGAATAGCTTTTGACCAATAAATCCATACTTAAAAGAATCAATAAAACTTCCAAATGTATAATTTTTTACATCAATAAATGGTAGTTTGTCCAAAAAATCATGCCCAAATATAATTGTATCAAAAGAGGTTCCTTGTTTGAAGAAAAAATCAACAATTAATGAAAAAAATCCGTTTGTTTCAATTGAAGAATTTGCTCTAATATAGTTAAAAGCCCCCATCAATACAATCATTAAAGGTGTCGCTAGAATAATTACAATTTTTTCAAATTTACTTATCCATTTTTGAGAATCTTGTAAATAGTCTCTAATAATAAAATAAAGTAACGCAAAGATAATTTTTAAAATTAACGGGCCTCGCTGTCCCATTAAAAAAGTTGGAAAAGAGCTTATCACATAACTTCCTAATACCACGTAACTAATGCCTTTTTTGGGCATACAAGCTAAATAAATGCACACAACATAAGGCATCATTAAACCTAATACTTGCACATATGTTGGCAAGTTCGAAGAAAAAGATGCATAGAACTCTTCATATGACGTACTACGTACAAATATTAGTTTTTCCATATCACCATAAACACTTACAATCAATGTTATGAAATAAAAGACTAAACTAAATTTCATTAAATATATTCGATAAGTAGGATACTTTTGTTTTTCCAGCTTAGAATCAAAATCTTTAAGTCCAAACCTTTGAAATAACATCGCACCTATTAAGATGCCAATTAAAGTTAGATACAGAACATTCATCGCAAAATTTGATCCTGAATACCCCCAATGCCACCAAATTCTATTACGAAAGAAACTAATAAATGGACGACTTAATAAGAAGACAAAAATAGTAATATTAAAAAAGAAAAAAACTGATTTTTGTCCGAAATTTTTAAATGAATAAACCAAATTGCCTGTCCAAAAAAACATTACACCAAATAGTTGCCAATTGTACAACATCTTAGCTTTACCATAGAAAAAAAGAATAATCGATACAATTATACAGATGGTTTGAGTAATTGTATATATATCCAGTTTAAGCTTTTTTTTCATAATATTCTCCTAACAACTTTTTAAATTTTAACTATTCTTTTTATTATTTGCTTCTTGTAATTTAGGGAAACAAGAATACGCACACTTACTAAATTGTAGAGCACACATGGCTATCTTTCTAGCCTTAGTAAAATATTTATTTTTCATAATGAACAGAAAATTCTTCCTCAAAAAAGAAATAACCTCTTTTTGAATTATTTTTTCTTCTTCCGTTAACTGACTAGTAACCATTTTATCTAAAACAATAAAATTTGCCCAACATACACGTGTATGAACAACATTAGATAATTCAGGATACCGGTCTAAGATATATTTTTCATTTTCTTTCCAAACATTGATTGTATCTAAATCTTTCTTAGAAAAAAGATTGGTTGAAATACTATTGGCACGGTGAAAATAATAATATTTTTGTTGCGTATCAATAACAATTTTCTCTGTATGCTCTAGAATAGATAAAATAACTGCACCGTCTTCTGTAATCATGCCTACAGGGTATCGGATATCTTCAAAAATTTCTTTTTTATATAACTTATTCACGGCATGAACAGATACAACTTTAGCTTCTAAAATCATTTTCATTGCTGCTACTTTATCTAGTACTATATATTGCTGTTGTTTTTCTACAGGCTCTTTCCCCTCATAGACATCATAAATACCACATATTGATAAATCGGCATCTTCTTTTACGATATTTGTATATAATAATTCATACATATCATCTGCAATGTAATCATCACTGTCTATGAAACCTAAATACTCACCTGTCGCTATTTCAATTCCAGCATTACGAGCATCGCTCAGTCCTCCATTTTCTTTATGGATAACTTTTACCCGTTCATCTTGTTTAGCAAACTGATCACACATTGCTCCAGAACTGTCTGGAGAGCCATCGTCTACAAGAATCAATTCAAAGTCAGTAAATGTTTGAGCTAAAATAGAGCGTACACATTTTTCTAAATATTTTTCTACATTGTATACAGGAACAATAATACTAATTTTGGGCATATCAATTTCCGCTACTTTCTAAAATTTTAATTGTATGTTTTAATGGTTCTTCCATACTGTCGTACAATGGACGCCAACCTAATGCGTAGATTTTTTGATTGTCTAGTAGTGCTTTTGTTGCTTTAGAAAATCCTTGTTTTTCTTGGGCGGTGGCTTCTCCATGAATCACTTTTGTTCCAGCCACATTGGCTAATGTTTCCGCAAAAGTACGTAACGTAATATCGCAATGTTCGTTTGAAACATTGTAAGCTTCCCCTTTTTGCCCTTTAACTAATAAAAACAGAAGAGCAGATACAATATCTGCAACATATGCATAAGAATATAGTTGGGTCCCTGCACTTTTTAACACAATGTTTTCTTTATGGACTGCATTCATAATAAATTGAGAAGAAGCTTTACTATCCGAAAGTAACATCGTAGGCCCGAAAGTACGACTAATTCTTGGAATAACAACATCAATACCATATTTCTGAATATAGGCTTGACATAATGATTCACTTGCTCGTTTTCCTTCTGGATAACCGGCCCGTAGCGTGTTACAGTCAATATAGCCGCAATAGTCTTCCGTAAATTTATCAAGATCTCCACGATTTTCTCCATAGATTTCAACAGTTGATAAAAATAACACTTTTTCACTATTCGCTTTGACCGCATAATCTAAAATATGCTGCGTACCAGCAATATTGGTCATAATCGTTCCAATTGGATCACTGGCATATGATTTAGGATGTGTATTACTAGCACAATGCAACACATAGTCACAAGCTTCTGCTACCTGAATTTCTTCTATGACATCTCCGATAACTATATGGAATAACGGATCTTCTAGATAACTAGTAAATCGCTCTTCTAAACGCGACAATGTTCGTCCCATCGCCCAGATCGAAATATTCGCATTTCTCGTTTTATTTTGGTACATAAGCACATCAATTAAAAAGGTCCCAATCATGCCTGAAGCACCAGTTATAAAAACAGATTTATTAGTTACTTTCGTCCAATCTGGTGTCTTCTCTAAAACTCGTTCAACGTCTGATAAATAATTATCGTCTGTAAATAACATGGTATCCCTCCACTACTCTTCTTTCATTTTCAAGAAGCCTTTAAATAACTGTAAGTCATCTTGTGTAGTTAACTTAATGTTTTTATCTGAGCCTAAAGCAAAATACAATGTTTCGCCTAAATCCACCATCATAGTATTCGTGTATGACGATTCAGAAATACCAATATTCTCACGGAATGCTTTTTCGTAAGCCCAAGTTAATTTTTCAAATTTATAGGCTTGTGGTGTTGACACGCGACGTAATGTTTCACGATTAATATATTGTCGAGTTGTTTCCTCAGTTTCTTTTACAAAAATTTGTTCATTATATGGCAACGAAGTCACTGCATTACCGTATTCTTGACACTTAACAATTACATCAGATAAAACTAATTCATCAACTAATGGACGAATTCCGTCATGGATAACAATAGTATCTTCTGGGTTTGAATGTTCTTTTAAGAAATTAACCCCATTATTAATTGATTCTTGACCAGAATTTCCTCCTGGAATAATCCATTGTAATTTGTCAATATGGTACTCTTTTGCATAGGCATCTAGTGTTTGTTCCCAACCTTTTTTACACACAACTAAGATTCGATCAATGAGTGGATGCTTTTGAAAAGATTCCAATGTGTAGATAATTATCGGTTTTTCCTCTACCATAATAAATTGTTTAGGAATCTCCTGCCCCATTCGTTTGCCGACCCCACCGGCAATAATTAAAGCTGTAATCATTTGATACAAAATCCTTTCTCTAACTAGTCAACCACTAGTTTTATTTCAATTTTGTTTAACTTATATATTCATCAACACAGCCAAAACTGCATTCAATCTTTTATATTTTCTCATAACTAACAGTAAGTTTCAATAATTTATCGTAGACCTTAATCGAACTGTAAATATTTTTGTTCGTTATTTTAATACAAAAATTACGGACAAACGATAAAAACTCTATACTTTTTGATTTACAAAAAACATCTCAAAACTCTGTAGAATTCAAATAGTAGAACTCAAGCCGTATTTAGAAGTGAGTAAAAATAGGCTTAAATGCCATTTGTCACGGATACAAGTATTTCAGAAAATACTATTTTTTATTCAAATACGTTAAATAGACCATAACCATATGTTTGATAAAAAAATAATTTCATAATAAGAATCACTTAATAAAAAATGAAGAAGCCAGAGGGTTTTCTCCTCTGACTTTTACGATGTTCACTATTTTTATTTACCAATACTATTTGACAAAGAACCTCGATAGATTGTTTGTTCGTTACCTTTATAAACTTATTCTATATTTTAAAGGCGCGGCTATCCAACCAACCGATTGTTTGTCCATTTATTTGAAATTGATAAGCCGTAACACCTGTTGATAGTTTAGCGGATTGAATGATCTGCACATTTTGATTTGCATATAGAGAGCCTAAACCTATTTTTTCTCCATCTTCTGCTGTATTATTTGGTTTTGTATATAATCCATGCTTCGATGAAACTGCTACATCGCCTATTTTGGCTCCACGACTCATTTTACTATACGTGGCTTTATCTAGTGTAGCTGTGAATGCTCGTTTGTCCATCCAGCCTGCATCTTTTCCACCTACTGTAAAATGGAGTAACTCTGTCCGGCTTGTTTTGGCATATCCTATGATATGAACGCTTTGGTTCGCATATTTATCTCCCATACCGATATTAACGATTCCAGGAGCTGTATTCATAATCCCATTAAACACGCCATGTTTTCCTGATTCAGCTGCTGGTTTTACTTTTGCCATGTAATCATAGCTTTTTTCATCTAGCAGCTCATCATACACATTGCTGAAGGCACGGCTGTCCAACCAGCCAATTGTTTGTCCATTTATTTGAAATTGATAAGCCGTAACACCTGTTGATAGTTTAGCGGATTGAATAATCTGCACGTTTTGATTCGCATATAGAGAGCCTAAACCTATTTTTTCTCCATCTTCTGCTGTATTATTTGGTTTTGTATATAATCCATGCTTCGATGAAGCTACTGCATCGCCTATTTTGGCTTTGCGACTCGTTTTACTATACGTGGCTTTATCTAATGTAGCTGTAAATGCTCGTTTGTCCATCCAGCCTGCATCTTTTCCACCTACTGTAAAATGGAGTAACTCTGTCCGGCTTGTTTTGGCATATCCTATGATATGAACACTTTGGTTCGCATATTTATCTCCCATACCGATATTAACGATCCCAGGAGCTGTATTCATAATTCCATTAAACACACCATGTTTTCCTGATTCAGCTGTTGGTTTTACTTTTGCCATGTAATCATAGCTTTTTTCATCTAGCAGCTCATCATACACATTGCTGAAGGCACGGCTGTCCAACCAGCCAATTGTTTGTCCATTTATTTGAAATTGATAAGCCGTAACACCTGTTGATAGTTTAGCGGATTGAATAATCTGCACGTTTTGATTCGCATATAGAGAGCCTAAACCTATTTTTTCTCCATCTTCTGCTGTATTATTTGGTTTTGTATATAATCCATGCTTCGATGAAACTGCTACATCGCCTATTTTGGCTCCACGACTCATTTTACTATACGTGGCTTTATCTAGTGTAGCTGTGAATGCTCGTTTGTCCATCCAGCCTGCATCTTTTCCACCTACTGTAAAATGGAGTAACTCTGTCCGGCTTGTTTTGGCATATCCTATGATATGAACGCTTTGGTTCGCATATTTATCTCCCATACCGATATTAACGATTCCAGGAGCTGTATTCATAATCCCATTAAACACGCCGTGTTTTCCTGATTCAGCTGCTGGTTTTACCCTTGCCGTGTAATCATATTGTTTTTCATCTAAAATTACATCATACTGTTTTCCACCACTAGATGTAAATCGTCCAGTGTAATCAGCATTAATATCAAACACACCTACGCCGATATCAACACCTGGAATCGTTAATAAAGAAGACCATTGCCATGCCGCATAACCTTCATTTTTGTGCCATAACTGATCTGCAGTCGGTTCAAAAGGATACTGAGCAATCCAAATATTTTCAGTCCCTAGTTGTGTAGGCGATAAAACTCCTTCTGTAAACCAGGCTGCCATTGAATAATGTAATACATTCGTAAAGCCTCTTGCTTTTAATTGATTGGCAAAAGCAATTGAATTAGCTGTCAATTGTCCATTATTCATGCTACCTTCTTCTGCATCATTAATCATTAAAGTGTCTTTTGATAATCCAGTATTAATTGCTGTATCGGCAAAGTAGTTTGCTTCTTTTATTGCCTGATCTTTTGTTGTAAAGTGACTATAGTGATAGGCGGATACTTTTATTCCCACTGCATTTGCATTTTGAACTTGTGCAAATCTTTCTGGATTTTGATAAGTTGTCGCTTCGGTCATTTTAACGACCACTCCGCCTATCCCATAACTTTTCATAGTTTGATAATTTGCTACACTTAAACTACCATTCCAAGAAGATACATCGATAAAGTTTTTAGGCGGACGATTTGCCTCTGTTATGCTAATAGGATCACCGTAGGCATATGCGGCTCTTTTTCTTCTCGTTCCTTTCATTCCTGATCCCATAGGTTTGTTCATATCCTCTGTTATTACGATTTCGTCTTCATCTTTCTTATTAGCTTCTGAAGAACTAGTCGTTTCCGAAGTTTCTTCAGCATCTGTTGATTGCCTAGTGTCTGTAGCACCACTCGTGTCCAAACTATTTTTTGTTTCCGAAGGAACTGATGATAAGGTGCTAGAAGAACTTTCTGTCGAAGTTTCCTCACTAGATGACGTAGAGTTTAGTGTTTCTGCTGTATCCGCAGAAATTACTTCTTCTGCACTTTCACTACTTGATGCATCGATTGCATACACTATTGATGAACTAGGAACCAATGTTGTCAGCATTAGCATTGTAATAACAGATATTTTATTTATTCTCTTCATTATTTATTTAACCCTTCTTTTTACGTATTCTTTACAATTAATCCTCATTTAATTATAGTATGTAAATTTTACTTGAAACCAACAATTTTTTACTTTTCAAATTGAAATTTCTCAAAACTGATTAGAATGAGCACTAGTTTCAAATAATTTTCTAATAAATTTTAGCTTACGTCAAGAAAATCTTGCTAACTTTTTTTTACTATTTTATTTCTAAACTTTATCTTTTTATTACATTGATTGTGTTATTTATTTTTTTACAACAAAATGCTGAACGCTATTTATAGATAACGTTCAGCATTAGTATAAATAATTGAAGTTTTTAAATATATTCTGTATACGATTTTTTAGTATCAACAATTAGCGCTTCATGATGAGGTTGACGATCTTCCTCTGGTGGCAATTGCATATAATCTCCAAAAACTTGTGTCAAATAGCGATTGTATCCCACTGGTATTGGCATTTTTGTATCTTCAAATGGAACAAAAATAGCAGATTTAAAATCTTCTAAATGATAAATATTGCCCATGTAGCGTGGTCCGACACATAATTCAGTGACATAAGGAGTTGAACCAAAGGAATACTTGGTCATTCTTTTTTCAGCGAAGCGCCAAATATGATAGCGAATTTTGCTTGAAGAAAAAATCCCTAATAAAACCTTGCTTCCTGTAGCCATCAGACCACCATGTTTTTCTGGAACAACTTGCGAACAAAATAACGCATAAATCAGTGCCCAAAACTTTTGAATTTTTCTTCGCAATTTCCCTTCTGGCGCACCATCTAATGGAAAAATATCAATTGGTAAACCATGAGGGATATCTAAATCCTCTTGATAGGGTTTAATAAAAGTAGTGGCAGTATCCCTAATAGTTATAAATGAATTATGATCATTATATGTTTTAGAAGCAACTAATAATGGATATCTATTTATGTCTGCTTTCTGCGGCCATAGCTTTTTTAATTTTTCATAGTCTGGTCGTGGCATAAAAAAATCCAAATCATCATCCCACGGAATAAATCCTTGACTGCGTACAGCACCAATACAACCACCGCCACAGAAATAACATAATAAATTATTTTCTTGACAAAATTGAACAAAATATTTGGACATAGTTAATGTTACAGCTTGTATTTCTTTTAAATCTGTCTGGGTCATCTCTTGCATAATTTTACCTCAATCTTAATCATTATCTTTCCTTAAAAACTTCTCATAAAATTTACCTCGTAAATTATTCGGCATCAAACTTACGACAACATGTGCACTGGAACTCACAAAAAAATCTTTAAAACTACCAAGTCCTGCTTGATAGATTGCTTTGCGTCCTTTTAGTCCTGACTTAAAATACTGCCAACCACCACGCCGTGCGTACATATCACTGCCTGTTCGAGCATAGACTAAATGTTCAGAAAGGTTCTGAGCTTCCTTTCCTTTTTTCAATAACCGCACCCACAAATAATAATCTTCAAATCCTGACATTGGCAGATAGTTACCGACCTCTAAAATGTCTGACTTCTTATACATGACAGTCATATGATTAAACGGGTTTCTTCTTTTGGAAAATTCACGAATATCCTCATTAGAACTGGGAAGGTTACGATAACCCAAAACATTTTCTATGTTCCCTTCAAATTCGATAATGTTAGAACCAGCAATGACCAAGTTAGGATTTTTTTGAAATAATTGCCACTGCTTTTCAATCCGATCCGTCTTCATAATATCATCTGCATCCATTCGTGCAATCAGTTCATTACGACAAACTTTAACCCCTTCTGCCAACGCTTTACCTAAACCAACATTTTTTTCTAGAGGTAAAACATGAAGCACTTCTGGATACGTTTCTTTATATTTATCTACAATGACTGTCATTTCTTCAGTTACAGGACCATCTTCTACTAATACTATTTCATCGACTTTTACAGTTTGATTAAAAATACTGTCTAAACATGCAATAACATATTCAGGACGCTCTTTTATATAAATGGAAAGTAAGACACTTACTGGTACCTTTTCCATTTCTTCACCCCTATTTCTTTTTTCATCCACGCTTGTATATTTTTACATAGAATACCTAATTTTTCAAGCTTTGTTAGAAGTCTCTCTTTTTTTTCAAAAAAAGAGGAGCTACTGCTCCTCTTAACGGTAAATTCTAATAGCATTCTCTTTACAATAATCCATCGTCAATTCTTCACGTTCTTCAGACTCATCCAATCCTCTTGATGATACTTTATCAAAGAGAATTTTGATGGTTTGAAGCAGAATTTTCATATCCAACAGTAATGAATAATTCTTGATGTACAGTAAATCAAAGTTCAATTTACTATTGTAGTCAGAAGCATACTTCCCATAAACTTGGGCATAGCCAGTAATCCCCGCACGTACATTGTGACGTAAATAGTAATTCGGGTTTTCCTGATTAAATTGATCAACAAAGAATGGTCGTTCAGGACGTGGTCCGACAATGGACATATCCCCGCGAATAACATTGATTAGTTGTGGCAACTCATCAATACGTAAAGCGCGCAAGTATTTACCAACTGTAGTGACGCGACTGTCGTTACTTGTAGATAAGACTGGACCTGATTTTGCTTCCGCTGTTGCCGACATCGTTCTAAATTTTAAAATCGAGAACTCACGTTGATCTAATGTAATCCGAGTTTGTTTGTAAATCACTGGTCCCGGTGAGGTTGCTTTGACTAAAATTGCTGCAATAAGCATTAAGGGGGAGGTAATCACAAATAGGCAAACAGAGACTAAAATATCGAATAAACGTTTAATAAAATTCTCTTCTGGTTGAATTTCAAAATTTGAGACTTCGATAATACTTTCATCTTCAAAGTTCATCATGTTTGGTTTTAACATAATTAGATTTTCAAAACTTGTATCTAAAAAGATTTTTTTCTTGTGTTTGACAATTAATTGATACAATTTTACTTTTTCGTTCTCATCAACATTACTTGAAATATAAACAATATCGATTTCATCGATAATTTTTTTTAAGTTTTCATAGTAATTACTGACAACAACACTCGTTACTTTATGCTTGTTATTTTTATCAGACATAAAGTTTTGAATTGACCGCATGACTTGATTTTCTTTACCTAGTAAAACAACTTTTCGCTCATTGCTGACCTTTAAGTAAAGATAATAAACAAGAATTCGCCAAAAACTTAGAACAATAATTCCGATTATAAAAGAATATCCTAAAACAGAACGCGGGAACGTAAACCAACGTCCGGCAAATGTCACAATCATAATCGTTAAAGTCATTAAAATTTGACCAATCACCGTGACAAAAATGATGTCACTAATTTTGCGATTATAAAAAATATACGCACCTAACAACAAATTCAAAAAGATAAAAAAGATTGAAATATAAATTGCAGATTTTTCATAAGCCACAAAGTTAAATGATGGTATTGCTCGGCCAAATTTCATTATAAATCCTAAGATGATTGATAAATTATAGAGCAAAACGTCTGCTAAAATAATTACAATCCGTCTTGCATTACTCCATTCACTTTTTGATGTCATTAAAAACTTCCTCTCTTCACTTCCAGTAATTACATTATTTGTAATAACATGCAACCCCTATATTACCATAATGTCAGCGGACAAGAAAGTTCTATAGGATGAAAATTATCTGCGATGTCTTTGGACACGACTTAATTCTTCAGGTTGGTCCCAGCCCTCTTCGTCAACAGGTGCTATCGGGCGCTCTTCATTGCTAACAGGACTTGTTTGTTTCACTCGTTTTCTTCTTTTAGGTGTCGTTGGTCTTTCATGTCTTCCTCGTTTTTTCTCTGGCCGGAAGTAGAAGGCTAGCCCAAGGAAACTATAAACAATCGGCATCCAATGAGGCGCTAATAAAATATCTTCCATAAATGAATGAATCCAGATTAAAAGGAAGCCTAAAAGTAAACTAACTTGCAAACGATCCAATGTTTTTTTGCGGAAACCAATCAATAAAATCATACTGACTAAAAAACCAAATAAAATCAGATAGCCAATGACACCAAAATTACTTAACGTAAATAGAAAAGCATTATGTGTCCCCAGCGGTTTCCATGAGGCCACAAAAGGCTCCATACCGACTTTAATATGTTGAGGATCAGATAACCATTTAGCAAAAAACTCATGCCAAATTCGTTCTCTTCCTGTAAATAAATCCACAGTATCCGATTCCGCACATAAGTAAAATAACAATGGTCCCAATGCAGCTACTCCGACAAAACCAAACAGCCAAACTTTCGAACGTTGCAAGAAACGTTTTGGTAAAAGATTATCCACCAGAATAAAACCAACTAAAATGGCAAAAGAGGTTTTTGATTGACTGACCCATGTACCTAAAACACCACCAATGTATACAGGTAAAAGCAGCAGGTTAAAAACCTTATTTCTATATGCTTTGATCAAACTACTGGCCATCATTGTTGAAAACATCAATGTTGCACCAATCGTATTGGTATTAATCCAAATACTTTCTAGTTTATTTGATTCTTTAAAAATTTCGTCTGCTGGAATCAACTGTGGCAACTCCACGGACATCCGATACAAAGTCGCACTCAAAGCAACTAAAGAGACAATTAATAAAAGCGTTTGATCCATACGGTCAAAGACACAAACTTTAAAACAAAGGACCAACAAAATAATTAAAGGAATCATTGTATCTGTTTGCATCGTGCTATGACGGATTGATTCCGTAAAGTGAAACAAGAGCCAGGTGGCTAGCGCCAACGCTACGGTCAGCCAGTCAATAAATTTTAATTTCGTACAATTTAATAGCAGTACAAGTATTACTGCTATTAATAATAAAATTGAACTATTGGCATACATATATTTTGTGACTGGCGCATCAATTCCTACGACCCACATCGTATACGAGCCGATCATTGTAACTAATAAAATAAGTCGACCGATTCTATTCAATACTTTTCCCATATTCAAACCTCATTCCATGAATGAATCACTAGTCGTTTATTCGATAAATATATGCCCCGTTCTGATCAGGTCCATATAATTTTTCAAAATGAATCGTTGGTGTGTCTAACGGTTCTAATGGTTTATAAACGACCGCATATTTAATCCCATATTCTTTTAATTTTTCTGGAGATAAACGAGCAATAATCGCATCTTTTTGCATCAACTCTAAAACAGGGGTCTGATTTCCTACTTCAACATTGATGTGCGCATAGCGATTATAAATAAATGTGTCTTTTCCTTTTGGATCTAATGGTTTCCAAGCCTCTAAGTCAGGTGTAAAAGCAACACCGTTAAATGTATGCACACCTAACATTGGCAAATAGCCATACATCAAGCGTTCGCCCACCCACAATTGGTTGGGGTCTTTTTTGTTAATTTCTTCCACTTCTACCGCTAATTTTTTTCCATAGACAGCAGAAACGCCTCGAGAAATTGGATTAACAAAGGCACCAGAAACCATAATGATTCCTAATAAGACAAGGACAAATAACGTGCGCCAACGTTTAAATAAAGCAACAATTAAAACGGTAGCGACAACTAAGACACCAATGATGTCCATTCGTGTAACGTATAACCGTAAATTGCCCGTATATAAAACAAAGAAATACAGAACAACATTTAATCCTAGCGCCCCTAACCAGGCCATCATTGGAATTTTTGCTTGGCGATTCCATAAATAATCGATGAACCATAAACTCAACAACACAGCGGCAAACCCGAAGGATAACATCGCCCGTTGTTCTGGCACATAAGACCACAATGTCAACTTAGCAAAAATTGTTGGAAATTGCACGCTCATCCAAACTAAGTTAAATAAACAATACACGAATAAGACAAAACCGTAAATGTTTTCTTTGATTTTTTTATAAAAAATAAATGGTGAGAGCGGCAAAATAACAAAAAATAATTGATAAAAACTACTGATTTCCGAATTATTTGAATATGGAACATCTTGAAACGGCATTTTCCAATTTGTTAAAAATAACAAAATATCGCGTTTAGGCATATCGCCACCTAAACTTACCCGTTTTCCTGGATAAGCGGTATCCATTACTGCTTTTAAGGAATCCAATGAGCCATATAGCGATCCGCCAACAATAATCGCCGTCATCAAGAGTGCCCCACCTATCAGGACCCCATCCCACTTATCCAACTTAATTTTTTTACGAAATTCTAAAAAGAATAAAATTAAAAATAATAAAATCAAATAACCAAGTGGTACTTGTAGCGCAGGATAAATAACTAAAACAAATCCTGAGGCCATAATAACAGCCGTTATCGCACAAATGACACGACGTCGAACACTACTATGATAATAGAAATAATTATAAATTCCCACTAAAAAACCTAAGCCAAAAAATACTAAATCTCCAACTGGCGAGACAAACCACCATTGAAGGGCCGAAGAAAACGGAATCCAAACACTTGCTAACAAAGCTAAATATTTATTCCGCCGTGTGACGATCAAACCAATTTCAAAAGAGAATAAAATCAAACCAATTAATTTAAGATTCCAATACCAAGATAAGCCATATTCTTTACCTAGTAGCACGTAGCCCCAAGTAAAAGGTTTCGCTAACGTGGCCAAATTCCACGCTGGCGAATTATAGCCTACCACCATGTCTTGACCATTTAACGTAATCACATCATTATGTGTTTTCAAACCCGTTTGTGTTTGCGACAGACTAAATGGGGTTTGAACGAGCCATTCATCCGAACGAACACCTCTTGGTTCACCAGCAATTAATGAACTTTTTTGGCCATCCGCATATTCAGAAACATACGCATCCCACATGTTTAATGAACTACCATGGACTTTAAAGGCGACCAGTAAAATAAAAATGACTGCCGCTAGCAGATAGCGCCAGCGTAACAAATGATCAACCAAGCGAGCGCTCTGCTCAGCTTGGTTGCGTAATGGTTGTTTTTCTTTTCTTGTAGTTAGTTGTTGTTCCATCTTTTCGCTCCATTTCGTCATCCGCAATTGCATCTAGTCAATTCGTAATGAAAAGTTGGGAATATCCCTTGTCAGATTAGGATTATAAAATGGATCATTTTCAATTAAAGGTCCCCATTTTTCTTCCATCATCACTTTTTCTTGTTCAAAACGTTTTTTCTTTTTGCCTTTATCATCATATCCACGAGTTTGAGATTCAAAATGATAAAGCTCTGCTTCATGAAGCCAAACATTGTCACGTCCTAAAGCTTGGACTTTCAGGCATAAATCAACATCATTGAAAGCTACGGTAAACGCTTTTTCAAAACCACCAACTGCATCAAAATCTGCTTTTTTCATAAGTAAGCACGCGGCAGTTACTGCTGAATAATTAACATTAATAGCTAACCGACCAAAATAGCCTAAGTCACCATGGGGATAACCATAATGACCATGTCCAGCAACACCACCTAATCCTAAAATAACGCCTGCGTGTTGGACCGTATTATTTGGATACAATAATTTCGCACCTACACAGCCAATCCGTTCTTGCTGAGCAAATGAAACCATCAAAGTTAACCAATTCTCTGTAATCACTTCGGTATCATTATTTAAAAATAATAAATACTCTCCGTGCGCTTTTTTCGCTGCACGATTGTTAATAGTTGAGAAATTGAATGGAATATCGATTGATTCAACGAAAAAGCGGCCAGGTAATTGTTGTTCAAATTCTGCATACAATTCGTGCATTTTTGGATCTGTACTTCCATTATCAGCCATAATAATCTCGTAATTTTGGTAGGTTGTTTTTTCAATAATCGATGAAACACAACGTTGTACGTCTTTATAGCCATTTTTAGTTGGAATAATAATTGAGACTAACTTGTCGGATTTAATGTCATAATAAACATCGTATAAGCCATTCGCCGCCCCATGCGTTGCACGACCATTAATACCTCGACGAACGAGCGCATCTTGCACGGCTCTTAGCCCCGCTTCAAAAGCATAACCTTTTGAGCCCTGATCCACCGCTGTTGAGGTTGGTAGCATCCGCCAATAGTAAAGAACTTTTGGAATATGTTTGATGCGTTCTTTTGTCGTTTTTTCAGTGAATCTTAAGACTAAATCGTAGTCTTGAGAACCTTCGTAACCTTTTCGAAAGCCACCAATTTCTTCTAGAATACTCCGACGATACACGCCTAAATGCGAAATGTAATTGGTTCCTAAAAGTAAATCAGGTGACCAATCTGGTTTAAAGGCTGGATCAGAACGATTTCCATCCATGTCAATCTTATCTTCATCACTATAAATTAAATCCAGTTCTGGGTTTTCATTAAGCACTTTAACCACTTCATAAAAAGCATTGATCGCTAATTCATCATCGTTGTCTAGTAAGGCGACAAATTCTCCGGTAGCAATCGCTAAAGCAGAGTTGGTTGCTTCGGAAATATGACCATTTTGTTCACGAAAGACGACCCGAATTCGCTCATCCAATTGCTGGTACTCTGTTAAAATCTTTTTGACATTGGGATCTGTTGAGGCGTCATCGGCCATACATAATTCCCAATTAGTATAGACTTGATTCAAAATAGAATCAATGCACAACCGAAGCCATTTTTCTTCAACATTATACACTGGCATCGCAATGGAAATTTTAGGTTGATAATGAAATGTTGCGATTTCTTGCGTCATCGCTTCTATGTCTAGTACTTCATTTCTAGCTAACCAGTTAGGATACGAAGCTTGATTTCTTAGTTTCTCAATTTTCGCTCGTTGAATGGTATGAGAAATACCATTTTTAGCCATATACTTAAATCCTTTTTTGGCTTTTATCCAGAGACGAGTCACTTTATCTTCTGTCCCTGGAATCACTGGATATTTTTTATTCAAGGGAAAATCCACCGTTACAACATGTGCTGATGATTGAAAATGAAAAGGGAGTACTTTTTTTTGTTTAATTCCTTCAAGTGTAACAACAAAGCCAGCTTCAATCGCAGGCTCTGTTTGATAAATTTGATTAACATCTTCACGTAAAACGCGCTGAATGTTATAAGCGGACACTTGGTTTTCATTATTAATTGTGAAAGTTGGGCTTTCTTTAGTGATTGTATCTAACGCCCAACCTGTAATGGTCAAATTATTTGTTGCTTTGTCGCGATAGATACTATCAAAGATCACCTTAATGTCTTCATTCATGTGCATTCTCCTTATAGATGTTTCGGATTTCGGTAGGGATCAACTAAAGCTTCCGCGGTCCATTTTTCCGCAAGTTCTTTATAAGATCCTTTTTTATCATGGTTTTGCATTTTTTCGTCTGCTTTCAAAATTGCATAGGACACATATACATTTCGTTTACCAGCGCTAGCAAATTGTAACGATAAATCGACACCCATCCATTCTTTTCCTAAGTTTTCGTTAATTCCTTCTAAATTTAGGTAAAGTTGTTTGTTGAATAGTAAGCAGTCTTCAGTTGCTGCTTGAATATTTCTTGGTAAAGCAATTCTGTAATAGTAACCTAAGCTTTTACCAGGGGTGCCTTTTTCGGGATAAAGTAATCGACCTTTGTCTGTATCAACTGATACTCCTACTGTTTCCACGCGATAGCGTGCGTCAACTACGCGGCCAGTCACTAAACCAGAGGTCTCTTGTTGACCAATGTTCATTAACTCTTTTAACCAATCATTTTTCGTTGGTACCAATCCAGCATTTAATAAAGCTACATATTCTCCCTTAGCAGCTTGAATCATGCCATGACGAGTTTCTGTTGAAACATAACGAAGACGGTCATTTTGGATATTTATTTGATTCTCGAAGCGTGCAGGCAATAGAATTTCATAATTTGTATAGGCAGTTTTTTCTAATAATTGACGTAAGTAGCTACTCATATTCTCTGTATCATTCGTAATAATCAATGATACCATCGGCACATGATCATAAAGATAGTTAATTTTATAGGAACCATAAAATTCGGCAATCTCTACTTGTGCTTTTAAGCCACGGCGTTCCGTTGCCGCTTGGACCGCTTTTTGACCAGCTACATAGGCGTAACCTTTGCTTTCAGGGTTTAGAGCAGTCGATGATTCAATGGCACGCCAATGATACATCATACCAGGAATATGCTTGATTTTCGTTGCTTGTTCCGTTGCTCGTAATACGAAATCATAGTCTTGAGCGCCGTTATATGCTGAGTTCAATCCGCCTACTTTTTCTAATAAATCACGTTTCACAACAACAAAGTGTGTAATGTAATTATGGTTTAAAATCAGTTCTGGATTCCAGTCCGATTTGTAAAACGCGTTGAAGCGACGACCATTTTCTGTAATTTTATCTTCATCAGTATAAAGAAAATCAATCGTTGGGTCTGTATTTAAAGCTTTGACCACTTCATATAATGCTTGTGGCGCTAATTCATCATCGTTATCCATGAAACCAACAAAATCGCCAGTAGCAATCGACAAAGCTGAGTTAGTTGCTTCTGAAATATGTCCGTTTTCTTCGCGATAAATAACTTTGATTCGTTGATCTAGTTCTTTATATTTTTCTAGCATGGGCTTAATATGTTCGCTTGGCGATGCATCATCTGCTAAACATAACTCCCAATTTTCATAGTACTGATTTTGTAAAGAAGAAACGCACGCTGCAAGCCATTTTTCTTCGACATTATAAACAGGCACAGCGACAGAAATTTTAGGCTGAAATTGGAACGTTTTAATTTCCGCTAAAACTGCCTCCACGTCAACAGGGGATTCTGCTTTTTCTTGTCGTTTAAAGTACCACTTCACTGAGCCCATCAAACCACGTGTCTGAATCGAACGCCATGCTCGATCAAATTTCGTGCCCGGTTGAACCATGTTTGGACGCTCCACCACGTATTGAACCTTCTGGCCTGATTTGGTATCAATGTTTAACGTGTAGGCTGGTAAATCTTCTGGATCTTTAATCGTAATGACAAAACCATAATCTTGATCGCCTTCTAATTCAAACATATCAATAACATCCCGACGATATTCTGTTTCCACCGTATAAGTGACTGATTCACTAGCTTCTGCAATGCTGAATCTTAGCGGATAATTTGTTTGTTTGTCATACGCCCACCCTCTGATAACAGAAACGTTATTTTCTACATCGCGAGCAATATCATCAATGGTTAAATTAATCATTTTATCAAATTTAGTTAACGTGATTCGTTTATATTTTCCAGTAGGCATAGGGGCTGTCTCCGTCTGTTTATTCATTTCTTCTAAAAATTGATTTCTTTCATCTAACAGTGCATGAATAAAGGTATTTTCACGTTCTGAATAGTTGCCTTCAAAGAAATAATCAATGTCTACTGTCAGGTCTTTGCCTGCCATTTGTGCATCGGTTACTTCGATTACAGGTACTTGCGTATCTAAGAAATAATAGACATTCTCTTGTACCAGAAAAGCATTCGTGGCTGCGACTGGGACTGTCTGGCCGTCTATCGTCATGGATAATTTGACAATTGCCCCCGTTAAACTTGGGAATAATTTTATCAGTTGGACGTCTTCTGGTATCTTCAGTTGGAACTGTTTTGTTTCAGGTTTTTGTAAATCAACTGGTTGATCCAACTCAGTCTCTTTTTCTTCGCCGCAATTAATTAAAATATGAACGTTTTTTTCATTGTATGAATTTACAGGTGTCACTCGCTCTGGCTGTTCTACTGGTTCAGCAGTCAAGGCAAAAAAGTACTGATACACTTCGCCAAAGGGACGCGCTTTAAAAGCTGCTTGTACTTCTACAGGTAACGCTTCATACGTCGTAGGAATTTCGTTGTAGCCAACTTGATTAAATGTAAAATCTTCTTTGGCAATGTATAAACCAACTTCTGCAAAAACTTTTTCAAATCCTTCTTGTAAATAGAATGATTTATGCGTAGCATCCAACAGCCCAGTTTCATTCCATGTTAAACGATTATTAAATAAATCAATTAAGACCGAATTATGCGCCAAATTAGGGAAAGTGATTAAGATTTGACCACCTGGTTTTAAAAATGGTTTGACTTTTGCTAAGGCGCTTTGAGGATTCATTAAATGTTCCAACACATCTGCAAAAACGATATAATCAAACGTCTTACCAGCAAAGTATTCGACCCAATCATTTTCATCAATATTGCCATAAAAGGCATCTGTTGAAAATTGACTGACATGATCATAAAGTTCTTTGTCTAATTCAACAATTGAGACCTGGCACTTTTTTTCTTCCATCAAATAGCTAGTCATTCGCCCATTACCTGGACCAAATTCCAAGACATCACTATTTTCTTTGATTTGTGCTACGATTTTCCCAACACTGGTACTCTCGTCTGTTTCCATTTCAAAATCATACTTCATCTTTTGTCGTATCCTTCCATTTATGATCTAAGATGACAATTCCTTCTCCGGCATAACGACCGGTAATAAACATCGTCACGTATTTTGTTTTGTAGACTAATGGGACTGTTGCATGTTCCTCAAAGAAAGCAATATCAAAATAATATTCACCTGTTAATAATGACATTTTTTCATATTCTAAATAAAAAACATTCCGTCCTTTTTTCCAAGGAATTTGCACGCCATCTAACAACGTATTTAAGCCACAGACATAATGATTGTCCACTGTTCGAATAGCGACCCCACAAACAGGCTTCTTAATTTGGTCATTTTTGACAGTATATTCAATTTTTACAATCACTTTTTCATCTTGCGTTACCATTTCTAATGGTTCATAATCCGCATTTAAAAGTTCCGCATGATCCACTTCAATAATATCTGGTGTTGGGGTTTCATCTTTCATGGTCGCTTCGCGGTCAACCGTTTTAATTGATTTCTTTTTCAAAAAGTTTTCGTAGTTGGTCGTCACGTCCATCGTATCTCCATATTCAACGACTTTCCCGTGTTGCAACCAAAAAGTTCTGTCACAAAAACGACGAATGGAGTTTACATCGTGAGAAACAAATAAAATTGTTTTACCAGAATTTTTAATTTCCGTAAATTTTTCCATACATTTTAATTGAAACTCTAAATCCCCGACAGCCAACGCTTCATCGACAATTAAAATATCGGGATCCACGTTAATAGCTACCGCAAAAGCCAAGCGGACAAACATACCACTAGAGTATGTCTTAACTGGTTGATACAAATGATCGCCGATGTCAGCAAAATCAATGACATCTTGGACACGCTCTTCCATCTCTTCTCGGGAAAAACCCAAGACCATTCCATTTAAGAAAATATTTTCATATCCTGAATATTCAGGGTTAAAACCTGAACCTAATTCAAGCAACGCTGAAATTTTCCCATTAATCACCATGGACCCGGAGGTTGGCGTTAATACTCCTGTAATAATTTTTAACATGGTTGATTTTCCAGAACCATTTTCGCCGACAAAGCCAATCATCTCGCCTTTTTTAATTTGCATCGTGACATCGTCTAACGCATAAAACAAATCGTGGTAGGATTTTTTGGTTGGACTAAGCGCTTCTTTAAACCGATCGGACGGCTTTTTATACATGTTGTATGTTTTGGTAATATGTTGGATATCGATTGCATATTCTGACATGTCGTTCTCTCCTTATAGTACATCTGAAAAATGTGGTTTTAAGCGTCTAAACACGGTTGAGCCAATTAATAGTAAAACAATAGTAACTCCCCAGAAATATAAGCTATATTGCCAATGTTCCCAGAACCATGCACCGCCTAAATAAGATTCGCGGTATCCTTGAACAATATAATATAATGGATTGATTTTTAAGATTGTCGCAATCATTCCAGTTGGTTGCCATAAAATTGGTAATGTCCACATAACTGTTTGCATAATGATATTGATAAATTGCATAATATCAGGTAAAAATGGTTGTGTTGAAGCAGTAATCCACGTAATTGCTGTTAAAAAGACTAATAAACAAGCTAAGTAGTAAATTAATTGCAAACTGTACAGACTTGGGTAATAACCGTTAGCTGTAGTAATTACAAAACCAATTAGAATGAAAAACAAGTGGGTGTACAAGTTCGATAAAATTTTAGATGTTGGTAAAATTTGTACATTAAACACGACTTTTTTAACTAAATAACTATATTCACGAAACACATTCGTGGCTGATAATAACGAATCTGAAAAGAAGAACCAAGGTACCATCCCTGTTACTAAATAGACAATGAATGGCATATTGTCGCCAGCTCTAGAACGAAGGCCTACAGAAAAGACAAACCAATACGTCAAAACAGTTACTAATGGCGTTAAAAACGCCCAGACAATTCCTAGTGCTGAACCAGCATACTTGGCCTTAAAATCATTAAATGAAAATTGTAATAACAATTTTTTGTTCTGAAAAATATTCTTGAAAATTGAAAATGTTTCTTTAAACATATACTTATTCCTTCCGTAATAAACTATTTTTATCTAAAATTTTTGGATACAAAAATGCCATTTTAAACAACATTTCTATTTTATCGATAAACGCCTAGCTTTTCAATAGTAGACCCCTTTTTATAAAGAAAAATTTAACTGATTTAGCTATATTAAAAAATCTTGTCCAATTTTTAGGAGATTATGCTACAATAATGGAGGTCTTGCATTTTTTTGCACGGAAACTATTTTTGAGAGAAGGGAAATTATGGTTCTTTTTATTATTTACGTATTTCTGTCTTCTGCTGGTCTGGTCTTATTTAAACTAGGTTCTAGCAGTTTGAACATCCAACTCCAACAAACAATTTTTTCAATGAATATCTCACTTATATCTTTATTAGGTTTATTTTGTTATTTAATTAGTTTTATTTTATGGATGTTAATTATTAGTCGTTCCGATGTTTCTTACATTGTTCCTTTAGGCGTTGCCTGTACAAACATCGCTATTTTAATTGCTTCAAATCTTATTCTAAAAGAGACAATCACAACGAATGCCCTTATTGGTGCTGTGGTTATTATTGTCGGCATTGTGATTATGAATCTTAAATAAAAAAGATCGCTATTCATTGAGCTGACCCTTAAAAATTAGACTTTCAGGTCCAACTTTTAAGGGTCACTACACATTAGCGATCTTTTTTATTTTCTTCAGATTTCATGATAGATAATTCTTGCAATAATGTTTTAATGCGATTTTCGTGTTTTGAAATCAACACAGAATTTTTAATTTCCATGATTAAAAGGACAATCACCGCAGCTGATAATAAGAAGTTTGATGTTGTTTCAAACCCAAAGGCCATTGCTAACCATTCTGCCACATGCGGGAAAATAGCAAAAATAATTAAGACAATTGAGATTAATAACCAAATCAAAGCATTTTTTAGGAGAAAAATATTTTTATTAATCCCTCGAATAATGTATAAGAAAAAGCCAATTGCAAATAAAAATAAAGCTAGCCATAACACGGTTGGTAGCATTAATCTCCCTCCTTCATAAAGGCAGCAATCAGAATTGCTGAGCCGACTTCCAGCATATACTTCACAGAAGCCAAGGCACGAATCGAAGAAACACCACCAAGCCGTTCCATCATATTGACAGGTCTTTCAACAATCACAAAGCGTTTTTTAATTAAGTGAACAATCGATTCTGGCTCGGGATAATTTGTCGGATAACGCTTTGCAAAAAAAGCAATCACTTTCCGATTTCCCGCTCGATAACCAGAAGTCACATCATAAATTGTTTTACCAGAAGCCATTCGAATGCAAAAAGATAACAAACGAATACCAAAACGGCGCATTTTCGTACTTTGAAAAGCCGCTTCGTTTCCAGGAATGAAACGAGAGCCAATCGAAAAATCACATTTACCCTCTGCTAATGGTTCCAGTAAAATAGGTAAACTATTGATATCATGTTGACCATCACCATCAAACTGAACCGCCACATCATACTCATTTTCTAAGGCATATTTATAGCCGGTCTGTACCGCCCCGCCAATACCTAAATTCAACACTAAATGAATGGCATTAATTTGGTTGACTTCTAAAATTTGTTTGGTTCCATCTGTCGAGCCATCATTAATTACCACATAATCCAATTCATGTTGAAAATGCGTAACTTCCTGTTTAAATGTTTCAATGGAAGCAATCGTCCGCAAAATGTTTTCTTCCTCATTGTAAGCAGGAATGATTAAAAGTACCTTCATAAAGAGAAACACCTTTCCACTTTTTCTCTAACAAAACCCCTCACTTACACAAAACAATTTATTGTTGAACATTTTCTAACATTTGTGCTAAGGCTTCTTGCCAAGTAGGAATTTTAAAGCCTAACGCTTCTGTTTTACTTAAATCCATGACAGAATATTGTGGTCTTTGCGCCTTTTGTGGAAATTGAGTTGAATCCACTGGCAGTACTTCCACTTCAGTATCTTTTAAAATTTCTTTAGCAAACTGATACCAGCTACAGCTGTTTTCATTAGACAAATGATAAACACCAAATGGCGCTTTTTCTGCAATAACAAATGCCATAAATTCGGCTAACGTTCTTGTCCAAGTTGGGCGGCCAAACTGATCGTCCACTACCGTTAGTTGGTCTCTTGTTTCCGCTAATTTTTGCATGGTAAAGACAAAGTTATGACCGTATTGACCAAATACCCATGATGTTCGAATAATATAATAGTCGTCCAGGATTTCTTGTACCGCTTGTTCACCTAATAACTTCGTCCGACCATACTCATTTAAAGGATTCGGTTGATCATCAATCGCATAGACGCCTTCTTTTTTAGTTCCATCAAAAATATAATCTGTACTTACATAAACAAGTGTCGCCCCCACTGCTTTAGCAGCTTCTGCAACATGACGTGTGCCATCTACATTCACTTTTTCATCTAATTCCTTGCCTTCGTCTTCTGCTTTATCAACAGCTGTATAAGCAGCACAATGATAAATGACGCTTGGTTGAATTTCTTTCACTTTTGCCAACGTACTATCCGCATCAGTAATATCTAATTCTGTGGAATCCGTTGAAACATACTCAATTCCTTGTTCGTCTAATAGGTGACGTAATTCTGTGCCCAATTGGCCATTTCCACCAGTAATTAAAATCATTTTTTTCGCTCCTTCTTGAAAAAAAGGCAGGGCAAAGTAGCTTTTGTACTTTGCCATCGCCTTTCGACTGTTATCTCACATGTCAGAAAAAATTACTGACCATTTTGTGCATATTTTGCTTCAACAGCTTCTTTATCTGCACGCCACCAGTCTTCATTTTCTGTATACCACTTGATGGTTTCTGCCAAGCCTTCACGGAAATTCGTGAATTCTGGTTCCCAACCTAATTCTTCGCGTAATCTGGTTGAATCAATCGCATAACGTAAGTCATGTCCTGCACGATCGTTGACATGCTCATAGGCATCAACAGGTTGTCCCATTAATTCTAAAATTAATTCCATCACTGTTTTATTGTCTTCTTCACCATCGGCTCCGATTAAATATGTTTCGCCAATTTGACCTTTTGTTAAAATTGCCCAAACAGCCGAAGAATGGTCGTTTGTATGAATCCAGTCACGAACATTTTTACCAGCACCATAAAGTTTTGGTGTAATGCCACTTAAGACATTGGTAATTTGACGGGGAATAAATTTTTCAATATGTTGATATGGACCATAGTTATTTGAACAATTTGAAATTGTTGCTTGTAAGTTAAAAGAACGAACCCATGCTTTGACTAACAAGTCAGATCCTGCTTTTGTTGAAGAATAAGGACTTGAAGGATTGTAAGGCGTTTCGGCAGTGAATTTTTCCCCTTCGCCTTCTCCATGTCCTGGTAAATCTTCTCTTAAAGGTAAATCGCCATAAACTTCATCAGTCGATACATGGTGGTAACGAACATTGTTTTTACGGCAAGCTTCGATCAATGTGTACGTCCCAATCAGATTGGTTTGTACAAATGGGAATGGGTCGTTTAATGAGTTGTCGTTATGCGATTCAGCAGCATAGTGAACAACCGCATCTGTTTCAGCGACTAAACGATTAACTAATTCAGCATCAGCGATATCTCCTACGACTAATTCCACGCGATCACTTGGTAGACCTTCAAGATTTTTTTCATTTCCTGCATACGTTAATTTATCTAATACAGTTACATGAACTTCTGGATGATTCTTTACAACATAATGAACAAAATTTGAGCCGATAAAACCAGCTCCACCTGTTACGATGATTTTTTTCATAATTGAAACTCTCCTACTTTTTTCTTAAATTTCGCCATAGATAAACGGATTTTCCGCTTCAAATTCTTTTAAGGTTGGATGTTTTTGATCCTTTTCTGACGTAATCGCTTTTTCTGGCGCAATTGGCCAATCAATAGCTAACGCTGGATCGTTAAAAGCAATACCGCCGTCTGCTGCCGCATTGTAGTAATTATCACACTTGTACATAAAGTTCACGTTCGGTGTCAAAGTGACAAAACCATGGGCAAAACCTTTTGGTACTAAAAGTTGACGGTGATTATGTTCTGATAAAATGTAGCCTTCCCATTGGCCATAGGTTGGACTCCCTTTACGAATATCAACAATCACATCTAATACCGCACCTGTTACAACACGAATTAGTTTTGTTTGCGCAGCTTCGCCTTTTTGAAAATGCAATCCACGCAAGACACCTGCTTCTGTTGATAATGAATGATTATCTTGGACAAAGTCAAAGTCTAATCCATGTTCTGCAAATTTAGCTTTGGAATAACTTTCTGTAAAAAAGCCACGATGATCACCGAAAACATCCATTTCGATAATTTTGACATCTTGTAATTTTGTATCAATAACTTTCACGTTTCTTCGCTCCTATTCTGCTGCTAAACGTAGCAAGTATTGGCCGTAGCCATTTTTCTTCAATGGTTGTGCCAATTCTACCAATTGTTCTTTTGTAATATAGCCCATTCGATAAGCAATTTCTTCCAAACAAGCGACTTTTAAATTTTGACGTTTTTCAATTGTTTCAATAAATGTTGACGCTTCTAATAAGGATTCGTGTGTGCCTGTATCTAACCAAGCAAAGCCACGGCCCATTACCTCAACAGAAAGTTTATTTTTTTCAAGGTAGACTTTATTAACGTCTGTTATTTCTAATTCCCCACGTTCTGAAGGTTTGATCCCCTTCGCAATTTCAACCACTTCATTGTCGTAAAAATACAAACCTGTCACTGCGTAATTTGACTTCGGTTGTGCTGGTTTTTCTTCAATAGAAAGCGCCCGCATCTCTTCATCAAATTCTACCACGCCGAAACGCTCTGGATCATTTACATGGTAACCAAAGACTGTTGCCCCTGACTCTTTAGAAGCCGCTCGTTGCAACATTTTTGATAAGCCACCACCATAATAAATATTGTCCCCTAAAACTAAGCAGACACTATCATCACCAATAAATTCTTCACCAATAATAAATGCTTGCGCCAAACCATCTGGGCTTTCTTGCACCGCGTATTCGATATGAATGCCTAAATCATGGCCATCGCCGAATAAGCTTTCAAAACGTGGTGTATCTTCTGGTGTAGAGATAATCAAAATTTCATTAATTCCCGCCAACATTAACGTTGACATTGGGTAATAAATCATTGGTTTGTCGTAAATTGGCATTAATTGTTTTGATGTTGCTTTTGTTAACGGATATAAGCGTGTCCCGCTTCCGCCTGCTAAAATAATTCCTTTCATGAACAATCTCCTTAAATAACTTCTATTTTTAGTTTCTATAAAACCAAATATCCTTCCCTATTATCGCATTAAGCATAGGGTTTGTCATGTTTTTTACGTAAATTTTACAAATCTGTAAAAGTTTAGCGCTGTTCCTTTAAACGCTGATGTAAAGCTTTTAATAAATTCACACGCCAATTTAATTTTTGTTGGAAACTTGTTTTGGTAATAATGGGGCTGACATTCGCTCCATGTCTTCGGTAAAGCACTAATGGTTCTTTAATGAGACCCGTTTGCTTCTTCCGTGCAGCTAATAAGCCAATCCACATATCATGCATAGGAACTTCTGGCGGAATGGGTAAAATGACGTTTTTCATTTCTTGACGAAAGGCCATACCTGCCCCAATATAGCCACTTTTTATCGCATTTCGCCAAAACCCTGGTTTGACTTTTCGAAACTTAAAATAAGAGGGATTGGTAACTTGTAAATCCGCATCAACAATTTTCAAGTCACTAATAACCACTTGGATGTCAGGGTGCGCTTCAAAATATTCTGTCACCGTCGTTACTTTATTTGGCAACCAAACATCATCTTGATCTGCTAAAAATATTACTTCGCCTTTCGTATGCGTAAGCGCAAATGCAAAATTAGCAATCACTCCTTGCCCTGGACCTTGTAACAATTGAATTTGGGGATAATTCGCTGCATACGTCCTCAAAATTTCCAACGTATGATCAGTAGAACCATCATCTGAAATAATTAGTTCATCTTCTTCACTGACTTGTAAAAGAATACTATCTAATTGTTCCGCGAGATATTTTTCTCCATTATATGTCGCAATACAAACTGAGATCATAGATTATCCTTTCATTAACTTGAGAAATTCTGCCAATGTTTGCCGCCAAATTTGGCGATTTTTGACAGTTAAAAATTGCTTACTACTGCGTAAAAATAAATGGCGTCGATGATGGGAAAACTTTTCTTGATCATATCGACGATAAAATAACGTTTCTGCTTCAATAATAGAGCGATAACGTTGAGGACTCATTGTACGATAATCTAAAACAGACAATTCTTGTTTTAGGTGGATTGGTAAGACTTCAATCTTTTTATTGGCTTGATTTAATTGATAAAAGAACCAATGGTCTAAATAGTCCAAAGGAAATTCTTCCGAAAATCCTTCCAACCAGCGTAGCGTTTCTGCCGTAATAACTGTACCAGAATTGATAGCCATCAACGGTTGGTTGGCTATCCCTGCTGTTGGCTTTGCTCCTTTAAGCCCAACGTATTGATCACTATATACTGGCGAAATTTGTTGTCCATTTGCTTCTACAATTGGAACATAGACTGCCACAGTCGGATCTAATGGCATGATGATCAACGTATCAAAATAAGAGGCTGGCACTTCTGTGTCTTGGTCAAGGAGCAACAATAATTCACATTGATTCGCTTGACTAAAAGCAATCGCTTCATTATAAGCGGTCGCTAGTCCTGGATTATCAGGATTATGTCGATAAGTAACATTTGGTTGTAAAAATAATGCATCTTCTTGAGGAAGTGGACTGTTGTCATAAATAAATAAGTGCAATTGGGGGTGGTCTACCACTTCTTTTAATAACAAATAATTCGGCGTATCAGCCATTTTCATTTGATATAAGACGATGACTACCGCTAATCTTTGACTCATTAAAAGAACCTCCAGCCCCATTTGTTAAAAAATTTCCCCATTGATTGCATAAAGATTTTAAACAATTTTCGACTTTTATGGGCGCCCTTTTCATACATGTGAACAACCGTTTCAAAAGGCGTATAGAGAATCCGATAGCCTGCTTTGCCAAAGCGTAAACATAAATCGTTGTCTTCAAAGTACATGAAGAAACGTTCATCGAACCCACCAATTTCAACGAATTTTTCACGATCAATCAACATAAAACAGCCTGAGCCCATTTTAATATCCGTTGTTTCTGTATCCGACAAATCGCGACATTCATAAATACTCAAACGTTTATCAAAAATTTTCTTTACAAATTGAAAGGGAATAAAACGTAACATATAATCGAAGACATCTAATTTTTGACGAACTAAATATTGCGTCGTGCCATCTTCATTTAACACTTTAGGGCTAACGACTGCAATGTTCTTATCTATTTTGATACGGTCTAATAAACGATCAAGCACGTCTTTAGTAACCAACACATCGGGATTAAAAATAATTGCATACTTTGTCGAAGCATTGAATAACACTTGATTATGACCATGACCAAACCCTTGATTTTCTTCAGCGCGATGGATAGTAATAAATGGTTCATATGTTGTTAATTTTTCAAGATACGCTGTTTCAGAATGATTGTCATAGATATGAATATCATAGATACTATCAGTACCTAGTTCGGCTTTTAATTGGTCTAGTACATTAAAAATGTAACGACTATTATAAGTGACAATCGAGATTGTTACCATTTCTTGCATGCTCATTTCTCCTTACTACTGAAACATCGTCTTAAAAAAAAAGCATATGTTTCACACATATACTTTTTTAAGTTTAATGGAATTATATCATAGGTTTACGCTCTCGCAAAGCAACCTAAAGATTTCTTTACTTTCTCTTAGAATGCTTGCCAAGTCGCTTTTTCATTTGCTCCTGACGATATTCACGATTCCCTAAAATCCGTAACAAATACATCAACGGTTGATGCCCTTCGCCAACTAGACCGATTAGTTCAATGAATAGTTCTAAGCCAATTAAACAAAAGACAATTAATAAAATTGATGCTACTGTACTTGAATAGCTGAACAATAAAGAGACAAAGGAAAAAACTAACGCTAATGCATAAATAGTCATGACCGCCCCTTTATGGGTAAAACCTAAAGATAACAAGCGGTGATGTAAATGCATTTTATCTGCTGAGGAAATGGGCTTCTTGTTCAATAGCCGTCGAATAATTGCATAAACCGTATCCGTAATTGGCACACCTAAAATCACCATTGGCGTAATTACCGTAATAAACGTAGCATTTTTCAAGCCCTGTAACGACATTACTGCAATCATAAACCCGAGGAATAACGCCCCGGTATCTCCTAGAAATATTTTAGCCGGATAAAAATTGTATGGGAAAAATCCCGCAATGCTCGCAACTAAAATAAAAATAACAATTGGGATATAGACCGTTTTAGCATGTAGGAAAAAATACCCTGTAATACCAATCGTGGTTAATCCAATAATGGATACGCCTGATGCTAAACCATCCAAACCATCAATTAAATTTACTGCATTCGTAATCGCTAAAATCCACAATAAAGTTAGTGGTAAACTAAACCAGCGCAAATCAATCATTCCAACAACTGGCAACGTCACAAAATCTATCCGAATTCCAGCAACAAAATAAATAACTAATGCTGCTAACAAAATACCGATTGTTTTTTTCATTGGAGTAATCTCTTTAATATCATCAATGAGGCCTGTCAAAACAACCATTCCACCAGCCAAAATAATCGGCCAAATATAATCTTGTGGGATAATCGAACGAAAAATCAATAAACATGAACTAGCAAAAGCAATGTAGATTGCAAGTCCTCCTGCTGTAGGCATATTTTTGGTATTGATTCGTCGCTCTCCTGGTGCATCATAGGCGCCAATCCGAAACGCTAGAAGCTTAACAAGTGGTGTTAATAGCAAAGATAAGATAAATGTCATAAATAAACGTATCAAAACTTCATAAATAAATAGTGACATAGTCGAACCCACTTTCTTCTCGTTCAGGGTATATTATACCGTAAACTGAAGCATTTACAAGCTGAAACATGTGTTCTGGCAACGGTTTAGACTTTTTTAAAGAAATCCATTTATTTTTTCTTTTTAAACCATCTAAACAAGCGTTGTTCAAAACTTGGTTGTTTTTTTTCTTTATCTCCAGATAAGTATTCATCGACAACAGCGTTGACAATTGCTCCTAAAATAATAATCGTGGCAGCAAAATTCAGCCATAACATTAAGATGATAAAACTCCCGATGATTTGATAACTTGCGATTCTAGAACTAAAATATTTTACGTACAAACCAAAAATTTGTGATAATAACATCCAACCGACTGTCGAAAAAATAGCCCCTGGCAAAATGGAACGTAACGATAATTTCCGATTAGGAACGACCGCATAAATCAAACACATAATCACTAATAAAACAACGGTCGTTAACGGCCATTTTAACGCTTGGAAAGTATCGATCACAGATGTTGAGTAGTGGAAAATTGGTTGCAGTAATTCAATAATGTACTGACCCAAACCTAAAATTACTACTACACCAACAATCGCTACCATAAATAACAAAATAACTAAAAATGAGACCACTCTTACGAGAATAAAATTTTTCCTTTGTTCGACACCAAAAGCTTTATTCATCGCGTTTTGTAGTGCATTAATACTTTGACTGGCACTCCAAAATGCTGCTAAAGCGGAAACAGAAAGCAACCCCCCTGAACGTTGAGTCAATAGTGAACGAATCGCTGGTTCTAAGTTCTTATAAACATCTTTCGGAATGGCCTCTGCAATATAAGGCAACACAGAATTAGGGTCGATTCTTAAATAAGGTAAGACATTGCCCACCGCAATCAGTAATGGAAACAGCGAGAGTAATAAATAATAGGCAACAACCACTGAGCTGTTGCCTATTTCGGCTGTGACCATGTGACTTTGCGTTGTCTCAATAAAACGCATCAAAGATTGATTCTTTTTGATGTTGTCGAGAAACTTCATCACACACTCTCCTTATTAATAAGTCAATTCTTCGCCTTGTGACGTTAAGATTCTTGGACCTTCTTTCGTAATCGCTAATGAATGTTCATATTGACAACTTAGACCGCCATCTTCAGTATAAGCAGTCCAACCATTTGGGTCCATTTTCATGCGCCAAGTTCCTGTGTTAACCATTGGCTCAATGGTAATAACCATTCCCTCTTTTAAACGTAGTCCTTTACCTGCTTCACCATAGTGAGGAATCATTGGACTTTCATGAATAGTTGGGCCAATGCCATGACCTACAAAGTCGCGAACTACGCCATAGCCTTCCCCTTCTACATACGTTTGAATTGCATGACCAATGTCGCCAATTCTATTTCCTACTTGTGCTTGGTCAATCCCAAGATATAGCGCTTTTTTGGTTACTTCCATCAAGCGGTCAATTTCAGGTGTTGATTCACCCACGACATAAGACCAGCATGAATCAGAGATTGCGCCTTTTAAGTCGACACACATATCTACTTTGATTAGGTCGCCATCTTTTAATACTTTTTTACGAGGAAATCCGTGGCAGATTTCGTCGTTGATACTACAACAAGTAGCATATTTGTAACCTTCATAGCCAATTTGAGCCGCCACGCCACCATGACTTTCAATAAAGTCTCTCACAAATACTTCAATATCCCAGCTTGTAATGCCAGGTTTAATAAACGTCCGTAAATGACGGTGAACATCCGCTAATAATTCCCCTGATTCATCCATCATTTCAATTTCTCGTGGTGATTTTAATGTAATCATACTATCTCTCCTAAACTTGTTTCATTCAAATTATTTTATCACATTTTTTGCAAAAAAGATTGTTCAAACACCAATTTTCAAAAAGTCCCTTAATAAAAGCACTCGCTAGTCTTTTATAAGAAATGCGCATCTGCTATAATAAGTGACAGAATTGTATGAGGGGGAAGAAAGTTTATGACGTTAGCTAAAATTGTGTATGCAAGCATGACTGGGAATACAGAAGAAATTGCCGACATTGTTGCAGAAGCATTTGAAGATTTAGAATTAGAGGTCGAAATTGATGAGTGTACGCAAGTCGATGCCGCTGATTTTGAAGAGGCCGATATCTGTGTAGTAGCTACATATACGTATGGCGATGGCGATTTACCTGATGAAATTGTCGACTTTTATGAAGACTTACAAGAGATTGATTTATCAGGAAAAATCTTCGGCGTTTGTGGTTCAGGAGACACGTTTTATGATGATTTTTGTAAATCGGTGGACGACTTCGAAGCAGTCTTTACTCAAATTGGGGCAAAAAAAGGCGCCGACAGCGTTAAAGTTGATTTAGCCGCTGAAGAAGACGACATCCAACGTTTAGAAGAATTTGCGAAAAAATTAGCAACTGCCGCAGAATAACTACGTTGAAATAAATAAAAAAAACACCAGAAAAAAATGGCTAGTTCCCATTTTTCTCTGGTGTTTTGATATTCCTAATTTAAAAATAAAATACTGTAATTTAATGCTGCCGCAAAAGTAACCCAAAGAATATAAGGAATCATCAACCAGCCACGCGTTATTAATTTATAACGCAAGTAGTCCCACTGTTGAACTATTAATAATAGCCATAACAATGAGATATCAATCACAGATAATAAATTATTTTGTAAAGAAAAAAAGAAAAATGTCCAGAAAAAGTTCGCAATAAATTGTAAAATAAATAGCGTAATCATCCGTTTTTTCTGTTGTTTATTTGGATGAACTAAGATGAAATAAAAAGTAATGCCCATAAAAATATACAACACCAACCACACTGGTCCAAATAACCAGCCTGGCGGAGCAAAACTTGGTAATCTCAACGCTTGATAATATTCTCTCGCATTTACTGAAAATAAGCCCGACAAGAGCCCTAGTCCGGTAATTCCTACAATACTTAGCCATAAACGCTTATCTTTCACTCGGTTCATGTTTTTTGCCCCTTTCTATTTCTCTTCTTTACTGTAGCATGGTTGCGAATAATCTACCATTAATACACTTAACAAAAAAAGACCGTTCTTTTAAGAAACAGTCTTTTGCTGTAACCTCACAGAAGTTATCAGCATGAGGTTACACTTTTTTTAATTTTTATAGGTCAATATCAATTGGTTCATCTCGTTCAAGAATTGCTTCAATACTATCTTTCATTAAATGAATGATTTGTTCTTCTGAAGGATGGATAATTCCAGAAGTCATCAACGCAGCCACACCAGTAGCGACCACCCATGTTCCCATGTGTAAAGAGTCAATTTGAACATCGTTTAAATTAGCATACTCAGGATCAGCTTTTACCGCTTCAGTAAAATAGTGATAAGAGAATTCTTGCATTTTTTTGCCGCCACCATATTCTTCTAAATAAAGCGCACGGTATAGCTTACTTTCACTTGTCGCAAAATGAATATAGTTTAAAGCCAAATCAACAATTGTATTCCCAGTATGTTTTACTGGAAAGACTTCTTTCGCTAAGTATTTATGAATTTTTTGGAATAAAGCATCGCGTAAATCATCCATGTTTTTAAATTCCAAATAAATCGGTTGGGTGGAACATTTCATTTTATTAGCAATATTACGTGCAGTGAACTTCGAAAATCCTTCAGTGGCGACTACTTCATAGGCAGCTGTTAAAATCTGCTCTTTCGTAATGGTTTTTTTTCTTGCCATAATTCCCTATCCCCTTTATTCATTCATATACAACGCTTCCAAATAAATGCTTATGGTTATTGTAACACGATTTTTCTATTATGCAAAATTAGAACAACTCTTTGTACAAAAGTTCACTGAGCGGGAGCACGACAACTTTTACCCCAACTTAAAATAACAGTTGATAAAGGCTTTATTTCGTTGAGTTCCCCGCTCTTCCGTGTTATGATATGAGCAGTCATTACCCATCAAATTGAAGGAGGAATCACGAATGACCTTAGAGAATTTTAATGAAAATCTAAAGAAATATGCACGTTTAATTGCTGAAACGGGTGTCAATGTTCAGGACAATCATACGGTTGTTTTACAAATCAGTGTCAATCAAGCGCCCCTTGCCCGCTTAATTACGGAAGAAGCTTATCGCTTAGGCGCGGCCGAAGTAATTGTTCAATGGAGCGACGAAACCATTCAACGTGAATTTTTAGCTCATGCTGCAACTGATCGTATTGAAAATGTTCCTCAATATAAAATTGATCAAACCGATGATTGGATTGCCAAAGGCGCAAGCCGAATTAGCGTGGTTTCTTCTAATCCTGATGCATTAGCTGGCGTGGATGCACAACGTGTAGCAGCTTTCCAAGCGGCTAATGGGAAAGCATTGGTCAACCTACGAAAAGCAACGCAAGCCAACAAAGTAAGTTGGACTGTTGTAGCTGCTGCTAGTGAAGGCTGGGCAGCTAAAGTCTTTCCAGAATTAGCAACAAGTGAAGAACAAGTTGATGCACTTTGGAATGAAATTTTCAAAACAACACGAATTTATGAAGAAAACCCAGTCATTGCTTGGGATATCCATGATAAAAAATTACAAGAAAAAGCGGCTGAATTAAACGAACAACAATTTACTGCTTTACACTACACAGCTCCTGGGACAGATTTAACGATTGGTTTGCCTAAAAACCATTTATGGGAAGGCGCTGGTAGTTATAACGCGCGTGGGGAAGAATTCATGGCTAATATGCCAACAGAAGAAGTTTTCACCGCCCCAGATAGTCGCCGCGTTGATGGTTATGTTTCTAGTACAAAACCACTAAGTTATGCTGGCACAATCATTTCGGGAATGAAATTTACATTTAAAGATGGAAAAGTTGTTGACTTCTCAGCTGAACAAGGCGAAGAAGCATTGAAAAATCTCTTAGCTATTGATGAAGGTGCCAAACACCTAGGGGAAGTTGCTTTAGTACCTGACCCTTCACCAATTTCACAATCCGGTTTGATTTTTTATAATACATTGTTCGATGAAAACGCCTCTAATCATTTAGCCTTTGGTTCGGCCTATGCCTTCAACTTACAAGGCGGCACGGAGATGAGCGAAGAAGAATTAGCTGAAGCTGGTTTAAATCGTAGCCAAACACATGTGGACTTTATGGTAGGATCTGACAAAATGAATATTGACGGCATTAAGGAAGACGGGACGATTGTTCCAGTTTTTAGAAATGGCGATTGGGCATAGTCCTACCAAATGTTGAAACCAAAGTTTTTAGCTCCAAGAAATAAGAAGAAACTGCTTTTATTCAGTAGGTTCTTTTAAAATTTAGAAAGTGAGGCCTAAGTTGCAGCGATTTAGGCCTCACTTTCTTATGCTAAAAAATCAATTGCATTCGAAGGACCTTTAACGTTATAATCAAATTGAAAGCGGATTCTTTTACACGATATAAGTTTACTTTTAAATAAAAGAATTTTTTTCAAAAAAGGAGAATTGGAGAATTAACATGGGATTATTTGATGGATTATTAGGGAATGCAACACAAAATAACAATGAAACAGCTGAAAAAGAATTACGGGATGTTTTAATCCCTAACGAAAAAGTAGATATGGCCTTCACTTTAGTAAGAGATTTAATTGTCTTTACAGATAAACGCTTAATTTTAGTCGATAAACAAGGAATTACAGGTAAAAAAGTTGATTATAAATCGATTCCCTACAAATCTATTTCACGCTTTTCTGTTGAAACTAGTGGACATTTCGACCTAGATGCAGAACTAAAGATATGGATTTCAAGTGCTGAGTTACCTTCAGTAAGTCTTCAATTTAGAAAAGATAAAGATATTGTTGCTATTCAACAAGCTTTAGCAGCTGCTGTATTATCTTGAATCCACAAAAAAAGACAGGAAAGCGACCAACTTTCCTGTCTTTTTAATTTTAGATAAAATAAAAAAGGCTTCTCAGCCTTGATACGTTCCTTATTCAATCAGACACATGGCGGCACTTGCTTAGTCTTTCAAGCGTATTTTACGACTATTTATAGCCTTGTAAAAACACTGTTAAATCAAGAATATTATAATTTAATACTATATATTTTTTTACAACCTTTTACAATTTTTGCCCCTTTTTTGCCCCTTTATTAATAGCCTTAGCTTTTTGACTCTTTTTTTTTATTATATTTTTATAGTATGGTATAGTTTTTTACAGCAGTTATTTACATTACTAAATTTATGAATAGATTGAAAGGAATGATTACAAATGAAGAAATCTCTTTCGCTGGTCTTTGCATTATTATTACTAACAGCTTGTACTAATGAAAATACGAAAACAGAAAATACAAAAGGGTCATCTACTACTGTCACCTCTACAGTAAAGGAATCATCTAATAATAGTATAAATGAAAAAAACATACTGTCCACTAACACAACAACTACTTCAACTGCTGACAGAAAATCATCCCAAACTGAAGAAGAACAATCACATACTGAGGATCCAGCTAGTTTGTCTTCTTTTGTTGGTGGCTGGGGTATTCCGCAAAGTGGTAATTTCTTTTTCATTAATCCTGATGGAAAAATGTCTGGATCTGGCCAGCCAAACGGAGTCATTCAGAGTCCTAATTTTCTAAGTAATGCTGACGGAAGCATTACAATGAATTTTATAATTAATAATACCTCTCTCTCATTTACAAAAAACTTAGATGGCACTTTATCTACTGAAAATCAAATCTATAGTTATCTTGGAAACATTACGCTAGAGCAATGGCTTGAACTTAAAAATAAAGGACAAATGTCATCTGAACAACAAACTGGAATCCTAGAAGCATCTTCTCAGACACCTTAAAAATATCCATCATGTTAATTTTTTAAGTCATCTTAGCTGACTCTATCTATTTTTATAATTATATATAGTATATATAGTTTTTTCATACAACTAGCTGTTGATATTAATAAGTGATTTGTCGAAACAAGAACTATCTAATTACTTGTTTTTAATTAAAACTGGAATTTGAGGTGCTCTTATTTTATAATTAATGTACTGTATAAATATATTTTTGGTAATTTATAGGTTATTTTATTTAACTAGTAAGACTTTTTTCAAAAAAGTTTTTTTCTATTTAGCAAATATGTGTTTGTTAGTATGATTTATGAAAAATTCAAAACTAAGTAAATTTATATGGTTAAGAAATAAAACGATAGGAGAAAAAAATGAAATATTTTTTTAAAGAAAACAAAGGCTTAGCCATCTACAGCTTTTTGATGGTCTTTGCTACTTATGGTATTAAACTATTTAACAATACTTACGCTATTGATACTATGCACTTAATGACTAACTACAGAGGCTACTTAAAACATTGGGTTTCAATTGGTAGACCAGGATTAGTAGCTTTAAAGCTTTTAACATACAACTATGTAAATGTTTATTTTTTAAATTTGTTAGCTATTATTTTCTTTGCTATCGCCACTATCTTGTTATGCTATTATGTTGATCTTTCAACTAAGCAGATTTATAACAAAAAGTATTTATATGTTATCCCAAGTATTTTTCCAACCAGTCAATTATTTAGCGAACAATTTTACTTCGTCCTACAAAATTTTGAATTTTCATTAGGTATCTGTTTGGTTATACTTTCTCTCATTGCTATTTACCATATTCCCAATAAAATTTTTAAATTATTTGGCTTTTTGTTACTGACGTTTACACTTACTATGTATCAATCATTCTTTGTATTTGCGTGTACCTTAATTTTATTCAAGATTTTAATGGCATTGTATTTTGCTCAGTTAAATGATCTTAAAATTTCTTTTAAAGACTATGCCTTCAAAATCGGCCATTTTATTCTACTAGCTATTTCATCTCTCGTTCTATCTCAACTAATGGCGATGTTAGCGAAAAAAGTTTTAAACGTTGAAAGCTCCTATCTAGATAATATGATTCTTTGGGGTAAACGCCCCTTGATAGATTCTATCAACGATATTAAAGATTACGCCAAAGAACTATTCTTCCCTCCAGTCGGAGACACTTTTTTTACACCGCTGTTTTTGATATGTGTTCTTTTACTGGTCATTGTATTAATTAATATGTCCTATCTGAAACGCAAAAATGTTTTTTTCATCTTTATTACCTTGTTAGGTATTCTAATCACTCCACTCATGTTTACAGTTTTAGGTGGAAAACGTCCGGCAATTAGAGGTGAAGTACCTAACTTCCCTGCTGTTTTAGCGTTATTACTCATCTTTATTATGATTTACTGGGGATACAACTTTGTGCTTAAACATTTATTAGTTGGCATAGTAATTATCTTTACTTTTATTCAAGTTCGGGAAACAACCAACCTAGAATATTCTGAGTATCTAACAGCGGAAGAAGATTTACGTACTGCGGAAATGATTACAAATAATATTTATTCAATGGAAATTGAGAATCCAGAATCCTATAAACTTTTAATGTATGGAAATCGTTCTCCTCGGAATGTTTCGAATATAAAAGGTGAAACAAACGGTGTTTCATTATTTGAATTCATGCCTAACTCGGTGCACACTAGTTTAAATACTCTAGTTTATATGAAAACATTTGGATTAAATTTTAATGATCCTACACCAGAAGATTTTGAAAAACACAAAGCTTTACAAGCGGAAATGAACGTCTGGCCTAGTAAAGATTCCATCAGAGTGGTAGATGATTGTATAATTGTTAATTTATCAAAATAAATTTCAAACTTCTGTTAATAAAAATAACCCTATTCTATTAGGAATAGGGTTATTTACATAAAATCATTTCACTACTGGAAACATTGCCTCTAGTCGAATATACCATGGCGAAGTTTTAGGCCAATCTTTTTTATAATATACCGGGATTTCTTTTCCATTGTTTTTACGATATAGCTCTTTAACAATATTAACTTCATCATTATGATATACTCTTCGTGTATTGACCCCATTACAAAACATCATTGTAGTTGCTGAGCCATTTATATCTAAAGCTCCAGTATTCGGATTAATTGGTCGTTCATATAAACATTGCATAGTTGTCAGTCCTCCATTATTAGTAATTTCTTCAGTACTTGCATCAATTTGTGCAAGTTTACCAGGATTTTGTTTGTTTATTGAATTATAAGTTGGTATTAACATATTAAAATAATTTTGATAGCCTGTCGCGGCATAGTCTGAATTTGCTCCACCTATGCGAAATAAGCCTTTACAGTATTCTTCAATTGAATTTGCACCTTCAACATTATATAAGCCATTTCTTTTTGATAATACAAATGCATATGCTTTAAAAAAATCGTTCATGGTTGCAAAATGAATATAATAACCACCTTCACCAACTGGTCTTGCTGATCCACGACTCATATTAATTCCTAAATCAGCTGGAACGCTAAAAGGTTCTGAAATTCCTGCCCAATTATTGTCTTTACTTCCAACAATTGAAATGCTTGGATCTCCCCAATGACTTTCAATAAACATTTGTGCAATCATAAAACTTGGCTTGATATTATATTTTTTTCCAGCAGAAATGATTAGACGAATATTTGATTCTGAAATGCTTTTTCCTGCATTTAATAAAGCTCCGCCTGTATAAATTCCACCATTGCCACCGTTATTACTAGAGTCTCTGCCAGATCCATCTAAATTAATTACTTCTCGTGGATTGATTCTCTGCCATTTACCACCACGCCATACTTCAAAATGAAGATGGATACCTGTGGCACCCCCAGTTGCTCCACATAATCCAAGAACCGTTTGATTTGTTACTTGTTGTCCTACTGATACATTTATAGTTGCTAAATGCCCATAATAGGTCCAGTAGTTATCCATATGTCTGATAACAATGTAATTACCACCAATTGGATGATTTGGTACTACCTCTTCTACTGTCCCAGATTTAGCTGAATAAACAGGTGGATTAGTACCTGCTTTTGGAGCTAAGTCAATGCCTCCGTGAATTCCTGCTTGCCCTCCGCTCAAATAATCAGGTTCATCCCATTCTTGAGTTGCTTGATAAGAAACAGCAAGAGGACTTAACCATGTGTCTGCCATAATTCCCCTCCTTAATATTCTGTCCATGCGTCCATGGAGAACATATGTCCTTATCTAAAGTCTACAACTAAATACACTTTTTTTTTGCTCAAACTTCTAGCCAACCTAATTGTCGTGCTAATTCCTCTAAGAATTCACTATCCCTTCTTTTAATCGTTGATAAACTTAAATAAGTTTCATAGGCCACAATTTCATTCTTTTTACGTGGATAGCCATTTTTATACTTAGAAATAAAAATATCACGTACATCCGATGTTGCATCTGATAAAACCTCTTCAACTGTATTTAAAAAAAACTTATGAAAAACTATTTGGTTCAAACTTATTTTTTCATTTGACTTTTCTTCAAAGTATAAAGAAAAAGAAGATTGGGGATAAACTAATGCATCTTCATACTTTTTCAATTGTTTTTCTATTTTTTTATAATCACATAATAATTGACGAATATGTTTTTTTATTTCTGATTTCATACTGCCACTCTCCTAATAAATTAATGTTTGCCCTGGATAAATCAAGTTAAGATTAGTTAACCTGTTTCGTTGTGCTAAAGCTTGGTATGTCGTACCAAGCTTAGATGCAATACTTGATAAATTATCACCGTATTGAACTGTGTAAACATTGCTTACTACTGATCGATTTACTTTCAAAGTTTGTCCAGGGTAAATAAGATTTGGATTAGCCAATCCATTTAGCGAAGCTAAGGTTTGATAGTCAGTACCGTATTGGTAAGCAATGCTGGATAATGTTTCACCATATTGAACTACGTGAATAGATTCTGGTTGCTTATCGGGAACAATTGTTGCATCTGGCAATAATTCAATATCGCCTTTGCTAATCCATGACAGGATACCTTCTAACAATACTCTGCTTCCAGTTACTTCTTGCACTTTGTAGTTGTTTCCTTTTACCCAATCTGGAATAGCTTCACCAGTTGCCCATGCATCTACATTAAATTTCACTTTAACTGTGTCGCCGACTTTAACATCAGAATTCGGTGTTTTTTCAATTTCTTCACCTGCATCTGTTGCTGGAGTGTCCGTTTCTGGTTTATTGTTATCTGTATAACCACTATCCGTAATTCCTGTTAAATCTACGTTACCATCTAAGCCGCCTGCAATATAAGTGGACGTAAATTGCCAAATTCCAATGCCCTCCATACTTGGGAAATAAGCATATAGTGGTTCTGGCGTTACCTCATAGCTAGGATAGGCAGCAATCCATAAAGAGTTAGGAAACTCTTTAATAATTCTCTGATAGTCCACGTATTGTAACGTAAAAGGCTTGTAGCTATAATACATTGGCGTGTAACCTGCTTGTTTGATGCGACGCATACCATACAAAATCGTTTCTGTATTTGCGTTTACATCAGAACTAGCGCCATGCTCAAAGTCTAAAGCAACAATGGAATTTTTAGGCGTTTGAATACGTAATAAGAAGTAATCCATCGTTGTTTTCGCAATGTCCATGTTTCCCCAAGTGTCATACCAAATATAGGTGTGTGCTCGTTTTCCTTGAGCAATGGCACTTGCTACTTGCGTTTTATAGGTATACTGCTCGTAAATACCACTGGCATTGTAGCCGCCAATTTGAGCAATAGCGAATTTATCATGCGCATAACCAAAACGACCTTGTTCACCTTGATAAACGGCCCAATCAACACCTTGATCGCCTTTAGCAGCAAATACATTTAAAGGCATAAAAAATAGAGCGATTAACGCTCCGACTAAAATTTTCTTTTTCATTCGTTTACTCCTTGTCTTTTAAATTATATGCTGACACACCTGTTACTACTCCTAAAAAAGTTGCAATGGCATTGATAGTTAAAACAGCCATATCTGTTTGCTGCCATCCATAACCTTTGCCTAACGTTGCTACTAAAACAGATATGGCTGGAAGCACAGTAAGTACTCCCCATTTGATAATTTTGTAGTACTTATCTGGTAGAATCATTTTTTTGCTCCTTTCAATTCTATTATGTCGTGTTCCGCTTCTTGCATTCGACCTTCTAATTTAAAGGTTCTTTCAATTACACCATTATGTTTTTCTACTTTTTTTTCTAACTGTTCTATTCTGTAAGCTGTCAAATTGGCACTAGCTACCACTCCAATAAACGCACCAAATGTACTGCCCACTAATCCTATTACAGCAACAACTATTTCATTTGACAAAATCATTCCTCCAATTTAAAAGCCGCTTAGCTTTTTGCTAAACGGTTATTTCATTTAAATAAATTTATAAAAATCATTATCACGTTAAGTATCTTAAAAATCCTCTCAAATATAAAACCGTATATGAAGATTGATTAGAATTACTTTGAAATGCAATAGTATCGCCAGCTTTTACATCAAATACATCTGTCAAACCAGCAGCGTGTAATCCTCCTGTACCTTGATTGCTCCTGTTCATAACCGCATTATTCTTAGTAAGCTCAATATTACACCAACCTGCTGGAACGTTGGTTGTATAGCTAGTAACGACACTAATTATTCCATCTTTCAACACTTTGATTTTGTTTGCTGATAACTCAAAAAATTCATTATTAGTGATGACCTTTTGAGAAATTGGAATGACCTTAACCCCTGTACCACTAACTGATACTGTATTAGGGGCAGAAAAGGCTATTACTTTTTCAGAAATAACAGTTTGTCCAGCGATTTTCGGAGGATTCATAAAATCTTTTGTTCCTGCTATTTCTTGATCTCCAGTTTGAGTCACCGCTTGCCCTTTAATAGCATCTGCAACATTTTTAGGGCTCATATATTTGGTCGTTGATGTTCCAGCAGATGCTTCGCTATCAGTAGCAAATCCATAATTTTTAACATTTCCCAATCCAACTTGACTTGCGGTCACTTTATGTGGATTGTCTTGACTTTCCGTATGCTCCTTTAGTTGTTCCTCTCTTACAAAGCCACTTTTTGCTAATACATCTTGTGCATTAATACTAATTTCTAATTGAATAGCTGAATAGTCAACATCCAAATTAGCAGTTGTCACTCCATTTGATGGATCTGTATAGCTAATTAGATAGATAAGACCATCGCTAGTAATGAAATTTTTATCAGTTACTTGGACTGATAAATCTTTGTATTCGCCAGCATTTTCTTGAATTTGAGTAGTCCACGAGTCAGTTGACTCAATATAAGTGGAAACTTTAATTGTTTTGTTGTTAGGCGAAGTTGCTTTAACACGTTCACTAATAGTAAAAGCGACAAAGCTATCTTTTAATAAAACCACCGCTTCTTCTTGACTTAATCCTTCAAAATTTTGAGGAATTAATTTTTTGGCAGCTTCTAAAGCATTGAACACTCCTAACTGTTGTGGTATAACTCCGTTTTGCGTCGAACCACTACTTACTCCAGAATCATCACGACTTACTAATTTGTTGTAATCAGATTGAGAAATCTCATTCCATGTATCTTTTGGTTTTTTTAGTACTTTAGCTGTTACATCGGTAAAATATTGATTTGCATTTGTTGCCGTATTACCCGCTGTTTTTCCAGTGAAATCCATAGGTATTTTTACGTTTGTTGTTCCAGAAAGTAACGATACACCTTCAGATTTTGTCATGCGGTCATTAAAGTCAACCTGTAAGCGAGTAGCTAATGTTGATTGTGTTACTCCTTGGGTATCTGTTCTCGCCTGTACGATTTCGGGGTTACTGTCACCAGCTTCTCCAACAAGTTTTTCAAAGTCATTACGCAAAGCATCAAATTCTTGTTTATTGTTGTTTGCTGTAGATACTGCTTGATTTGAAGTATTAATAGCAGTTTGAGAATTAGTTAAAGCTTGGTTTGCTGTTTCATTCGCTTGATTCCCTGCTTGTTCTGCAATTTGTACGGCTTCTTTTCCGGCGTCGTCAGCAATTTTTTTGGCATCATTAATTCCTTCTGTCAACTGACTTTGATAATCATTTATTTTTTCAACAGCAGTATTAGATTGATCCAAAATTGCATTAATTTTAATTCGACCTTGATTCAGCGTGTCGGTTTCTTTAATTTGCTCGATAGCCATTTTCTCACTCCTACTCTGCATTAATGTATTCAATTGTAGCTTTTTGTAAAATACGATTTCCTATTTTGATGAATGGCGAACTATTATCAATCAGCTCTGCAAAATAATCATCTAACGTTTTACCTGATTCATCATTAATTATAAATTCTTCTTGTTTGCTAATTAGTTTTACTGTTAATCTCATTTAAAATTGTCCTCCTAGTTGTGATTGTATAAAAACACGACAAATAACTTGCGCTTCGATTCGTGCAAGTTTGTTAGGTATTATCTTGATTGTATGATTACCTCTAGAGATTTTACCTCCACTAGTTTTCCTAAGATAATTAACAATGTTTAATCTTTGTTGGCTAGTATCGTGTACTGGAATGGTGGTACCATCTACAACTATATCAACACTAGTTGCGCTACTTGGTGCCTCATAAATCCCCCATTCTAATGGATGGCTATGATCAGGTAAAGTAATTTGGTGTGTATGTGCTGGTATTCTTACTTGGTGGCTATGGCTAGGAACCGATATGCTGTGTGTATGGTTTGGTATGCTAACGACATGAGAATGTGCGGGTATATCAATATTGAATCTATGTGAGTGACTAGGCACATTGACTGTATGCGTATGATTATCTGCAGCACTTGCTGTTCTGAACGTTCCGCCACGTGCTTCCGTATATATTTCTCCACCGCCACCGGCTCTTAATGTTATTTTAGGAAGGGTTTGAGGTGGCCCTTGAATTACATTAAACATTAAATGGTCATGACTGCCATTAGCACTACTTGTCTGTGCACTTCCTCCATCAGTGTTTGTAGATCCCCCTTGATAAGATCCTCCTCCTGATCCAGAAGTTGTAGAACCTCCTCCGCCAGCTGAACTTGAAACGACACTTCCGCCACCAGCAGAGCTCGTTTGTGTTGAAGCTCCACCAGCTGACGTACTTTTTACTGTAGCTCCTCCGCCTTTTACGGCTTTTGTATAACCACGATAGCGCTTAGTTTTAAAAGTCAGTTCCACAGTATTTACATGAAATACATCATCATCTAAGAAGAATTCAATTTCTGCTGGGTATGCCTTTTCACAGTTATCTTGATAACTATAGTTCAAAATATTCGTTGCGCCTTGCGAATACGTCTCATTTATTTCCTGTTTACGTTTCAAATCAGACATTGTCGTAGTAAAATCGTCAGATAAATTACCAAGCTCTAGCTGAATATCTTGTGGTGCGCCGAATACATCCTGTTTTGTCTCTTTTTTAATACGCAAATTTATACTTCCAAAGTCATCTGTGTTAATCATAATTACAGTTCCTTGTCTTAACTTATCAATGCTTAAAGGTTCATCTGTTAATTTCAATAAGTCAGCCGCAGTCACATCCCAAGAAATTTTAGGTTGCGCCCATTTTTTTAACATGTTGATTGCATTGTCTTTTAAAGCTTGTGGAACTGTGAATCGTTGGTCGACCCAAACATATTCAACTAAACCATGTTCTTTTATAGACTTTGCATCTTCTACATAAGGAATATTTTTATTTACCGATTTAATATTTATCTGATTGACGCCTTCACCAGCACCTAAAGGATAAACTCGATTAACTAAATTGTTAGGATCTCTTTCAATCTCAAAGCCTTGCATGTTATATCCTTCTTGAATACGAGCAATAGGTTCTTTTGGTGGCTTCACTAAAGATAATTCGAATGGATAAACTTTGGTATTCCATTGCCACATATAGTCTTCATCAAATGCTTGAGGAATACTAAACAAAGCATCAGCGAGACCATTTTCATTTTCCCATGCATAACTAAAATATCGAGTGAATTCACATTTTTTTAAAACCCAGTGTTTTGTCCTTTGTTTATTCAAAAGATAGTTAATAACATCAACCGTTTTTCGATTCACTAGTTCATGATAACCAAAAAGAACCGTGTCTAGCAAAGTACACAGGGCTTCATTTGCCGTATACGTAATTGAATTGTTACTAGCATCTTTGCGAACCGTTGAAGGCATAACACGGTATAACCCTATATATTCATTCTCATTATCTGTTAGTTCAACCCATAACATTTCTTGCAAAAATTCATTTTTAGGATCATCCAACGGCATTGAAAATTCAAGATTCCCTATTTGGTTTTCAATTTTTTCATAACTGACTTGATAGGCATTGTCCAAAACTGCCGTATATTCCCTTTTTAAATCCATTGCCATCAACATATTTTAGCAACACCTCCTATAAAAAACGATTTGGATATCGAATAGTTAGATTAAAAGTACTATCTTTCGCTTGGATGTATAGTGGCTCATTTGGATAAATATAAAAATCGTTCATAGGACGAATCATTGGCTTCCCATTTTTCGTAATATTAAACTGTTCTGTATCGATTACTATTTCTGACTTATCAAAATCACCAATATCAATAGTATCGCTTCTAGTTTTTATCCACACGCCTCTACCAGTACCTTCTATAGTAATAATCGGTTTTACTTTTAACCCTTCGACAGTTGGATATATTTCAATTGGTTTCACTTCTTGACCGTTATCTCCCATTAAATAGGAACGATTTTGAAAAGTAATCATGGTAGAACCCCAATAAGCCCCACCTTCGATAACAATAGGTAAGTCAACTGCACCTGAGCCTGTATTCCCCATTAAGTAATTTGCTTGAAATGTAATGGTTGGCGAACCCCACATAACACTAGTAGCATCGCTTCGAGTATATTTATATGGATTGTTCAACAAAATTGTAAATGTACCAACGACTCGATTCAATCCCTCAGGAACTGCATCAATGTCTGATTTACTACCCGACCAAAGCATTTCTGGTTCATCATTAAACCAAATCTGTACATCTTTTTCTGTAAACAAGGCAACGTTTAGTCTATTAAAAGAATCCCTAAACGCTTCGTTAGAGTTAGCCTCAACTTTGAATTTAACTGTTAATTCTCTTTCCGGAATACGAGCATAAACATGTCGCATTCCATCACGAATTCCCAACTGGTAGCTTTGTATCTCAGTAGGAGCTAACTCTCTTCCAACAACAGATAATGTTCTATAACCTGGAACTAAATCTTCTAAAAAGGAACCATTAAAATTCATGGCTTCCGAAGGCAAAGAGGCTTTTGTTTGTTGTTCATTTACATCAATAAAGTTGTATAACATTTAGCGCCTCCTTCCTAAAGAAACATTCTTTTTATCTTGTTGATTCTGCAATTCTTTACTCATTGGTTTAGCAATAACCCTTGCAACCTCTGAACTATCGAAAATAACAGGTACCTCTACAGTGAATTTTGAAGATACATCTCCGGCAAATGCTAAGCTTTGTGATCCTCCACTAAATGACAGATTTGAATTTAAATTATCCAGCGCTGGCATGGCTACCTTTTTACTTAGTCGTTGCATAGATTTTTCTACAAAGTTTGAATATTTATCAATACCAACCGCTACTCCTGCTGGAATCATTTTACCTACTTCATCACGCATTACACGTGAGGGAGAATGAATATCCATAGCACTTTTCATTGTACTTACAATTTGATCTGCCACACCTCTTGCTGCAGCTAAAGCACTATTAGCATTAGCATTAATGCCATTAGTCAATCCATCAATTGCATTTGCACCAATAGAATTCATTTCTGATGGCAATTTATCCATTGCAGAAATTATTTTATCAACAATCGCCTCCACAGCTCTTACTGGATTCATTGCGTTTTGTTCGATACCGTTTGATAATCCAGAATCAACATCTTCGCCAATTGAGTGAAATACACGAGAAGGAGAGTGAGAATCTAAACCTTTTCTGGCACCAGAAACAATATCATCAATCATTTGATTAGATGTTTTTACAGGAACTCCTTTGCCGTCGTCAACACCTTTTTCTAAGCCTTGAGGAATGGACTTACCTATACCTCTAAAATCAGCTTTTTGAACTTCGCCTTTCATGTCTTCCCCGACTTTAGGAACAATTCCCTTGGTCATTTCTTCGACTGCTGTACGCCCGTTTTCAATACCTGCTTTAAAATCATCAGTTACACTTAGGCCCACGCTGTTAAAGTCTGTATTCTTAATTTGAGTCATCAAAGTTTCTTTTTGAGTTGGTATAAGAGCTTGAATTTCCTCGTTCAAACCATTTTTGCCTAATTGATAACCTTCTTTCATTGCATTCATAGAAGTTTCACCAGTGTTACGATAGACATCATTTAAGCGTTGTAATTGTTCGTCTGATGCATTAACAAGCTCTGCTGCTTGTGCTGCACCCTCTGGCCCCATTTTTCTTAGTTGTTCCAATAACCCTTGGTCAACATGTCGTTCTGCAAGTGTTGAAATATTTTGTCCCCACTGTGCGACAGCTTCTTGATTTTTCTGTAAGTTAGCAGCCATCTGATCAACCGAAATAGCTTGCTTTTGTTCAATAACATCAAAGGCACTCCCTACTTTTTCTTCAAGTGATGAATATTCTGAACGCATTGCATCCATTGTTTCTTTCGTCTTACCACTTAAAGCATTGTATGAAACTGTTTGATTTAACACACCATTTTCCACAGCTTGGCTTGCACGCTGCATTGATTGTTCATGGGCATTAGCTGTATTTATAATTTCATTCGTTAATTCCTGTTGAACGCCCTTTAACACTTGCTCTTGCTCGCCCAACTTTTCAATATTTTCACGAGCTTCTTTTGTATTCCCGCCAGATTCTTTTAATGTCTGATTCCATTTTTCTCTAGCGGCATTGATTTCCATCAGCTTCGCTTCATTATCATTTCGTTCTTTTAACATTTGATTAATGTTTTCTTGAGCTTGAGAAGCTTCATCTAAAGCATTATAGGCATCAACTTGTTGTTGAATTGTTCCAGGCATTTCAGATAAAATATTTTTTTGATCGTCATAAACTAAGTTTAAACCTGTCATTTTACCGTTCAATTCCTCAACAATTTCCACCATACGTTTTTTCTCGCTGTTGCTTAATTTTTCTTTAGCAGAGAGCATTTCCATTTCAGAAATCATAGATTGGAATTTTTCTTTAGTATTATCCAATTCAATAGCTTCATCTTTTCGTGATTGTGCATGTTCTTGATTCTTTTTAATCAAATCATCTGTGGTTTTCATAAGGCTTTCTTGTTCTTTTTTTACTGCCTTAGTTGATTCAGTTTCCTTATTTAACCATTTCCACAAGTTTACCCCTACAGCTACTAGTCCTCCTATTGCGGCTGTTACCCAACCAATAGGGCCCAATAACAATTTCATAGCGGTACTAAAAACAGTTGTAGCTACTGTAGCTAAACTAATTGTTCCCGTCAAAACACCAACGATTGTATTTTGCGCCACTAAAAGACCAGTTTTTATTGCTATTGCTGCAGAATTGGCTTTATCGGCTGCTAAGTTTAACATCCATGCTCTTCCGAGTGCTGTGGTAGACAACGTTGCCAGTTTTGATATTCCATTGTATAAACTTATTGCGGTTGTATAAGCTTTGATTGCCAATTCAGATTGTTTTATATAACCTGTCACTTGCTGAATTACTTTCAATGCTGTAAAAGTGGCAGCAAAACTGGCAATTGTTGGTAGTAATGGTGTTAAGGCTGTACCTATCGACGTAATAGCTTTTCCGAATAGTTTCATCAACGGAATAGTTGATTGAATCGCTGCATCAATTGCCTTAAAAGTTATATTAACTACATTTTTTAAAGAGTCTAAGTTTTCGGCAATATTTTTTCCTGTCACTGCTTTGGATAATTCATCAAATGATTTAATAACTGTAGTCACACCTTTAACGGTGGCTGTTTTAATATTTGCCCATGAGGTTTTGATACCTTTTGAGTTTTTCTTGGCTAAATCCGCAAAACCACCTACGCCTTTGTCCAACTCAATCAAACGATTATTGAACTCATTAAATGTAATATCTCCTTCTTTTAAGGCATCATATAATTGGTTAACTGAGTTTACACCTTGTTCTTTGAAAGACTTAGCAACTTTATCCATAGCTATTGGCATTGTTTCTTGTAAAGTTCGCCAAGATTGCATATCAACTTCACCCTTACCAAGCATTTGAATATATTGTTGCATACCACGAGTTGCATCAGCAGTTGAAGCTCCAGAAGCAAGAAAGGCATCATTTAATGCAATAGCTGTGTCAGTACCTTTACTCAAGCTACCAGTTGAAATTGATAGTTGTTGCGTACTAGCTACAATTTCATCGAGGGATGTAGGTAATCCATCAATCCCATCAGATAGTTTATTCATGGACCGATCAACATCTTCTGTTGAGTAACCTAGAGCCTTCATAACTACAGGATACTTATTCAACGTATCAAAACGGTTAATCGCTCCTTCAACAGAGTCCTTAACCATATTTACGGCCGTAGATACTAATTTTACAGCGCCCACGCCTGCCCCAATGCTAAGAATTGACTTACCCAATTGATTCCCTTTAGTGGTGCTTTTATCCAATCCATCACCTAGTTCGCCAGATTGCTTATTTACACCAGCCATAGAGCGTTCAGCGCTACTCATTGTGCTACTAAACGTTCTATCAGTAGCAGTAAGTATTGCTTCGACTGAATATGATTCCATCATTTTCCTCCTTTCCTACTTATTTGCTTTTCTTAATAAATCAATTGCCCCTATATCAATCTTTTCATCAATTAATGACTTACCCAAAATTAACTTTTCTTGTTCTTCATAATTAAAAAACTTATTGAATTCCTTGAAATAAGGTTCAGATTTTTTACCTTTAGTCGCCTTAATTTGGTTATTTAGCCAAGCTTGGAGATAGAGGTCTCTTTCATGGTCAAGTCTTTTTAACTGGAACGCCAATAGCCTAACTTCATATTCATACAAAGTCATTCGTTCAATTTCTGATAAATCAGTAATTTCTAGGTAACGAAAACAATTAATAAGAATATTTTCATAAGCTTCAGCTGAGCTTAGTTCCTCTCTTACTTGTTCTCCATCAGAGCTTTCTTGAAATTTCTGACCGTTAACTTTCCCGCATTGCTTTCTTCTAAGTATTTCAACGTTTCATCAAATAACGCCTCAATATCATCAACAGTTTCAACAAACTCATCCACTTCATCCTTAGAAGGTCTACTTTTTTCTGTAATAGTAGCTGTGTAAAGTACATCAGATAGAACAACGATATTTCCACTTACTAGCTGCGGTAATAATGTTGTTAGTCCCATCCCAAGATTCACATCATTACGCACTACCCCATGCTGCTTATCCAATTCACGAATAAACTTGACTCCAAAAATACAGTTATATTTTTTCCCTTTAATTTCGATTTGCATGTCTTTTCCTCCATAAGAAAAGGACAGCCGCTAAGCTGCCCTCTAAATTTTATTTTAAGCTTGATTATTCAATGTTAAGGTGTGTTGAGCTGTTTTTTTACCATCCTCTGTTGTTCCTGTTGTGGTATAAACACCAGCTGGTACCGATTCTGTCCAAGTAATATTTCCTGTTTCAGAGACAGCAAGACCTTCTGTTACAGGTGAAATATCATAGGTTACTTTTTTGGTGGTTGCATTTTCAGGCAAGACAGTTGCTGTGATTTGTCGGCTACCTGCAGTACCAGCATCTGCTGTGGACGTTTTAGGAGAAAAATCTAAGCCAGTTACAGCAATAGACAATGTTTTAAAAGCTGGAATATCTACTCGCTCTGATTCTTTTCCATTAACAACACGAGTTACTTGATATTCACCAGCCGACACTGATGTGTTAGGTTCCATTCCTGTGATAGTTAAAGGTGATGTGCCAGAAACAACTTCGGTTTGGCCTTTATAAATCTTAAAAGTATCCACCATTATAATTTTCCTTTCTTAACTTAATTCAGTAGATGCCCCATCGAATGTAGGAGTTACACTTTCCACAGAAGGGCTATCTACTTTTTCTGGATCATCTTTCTCAATAGTCGTATCTTTGAATACATATTGAACTACTTCTTCTTGATCAGCAGTTAATGTTGCAAATCCTTTTGCGCCTTTACCATTGATACCAAATTCTAATGAAACCTCTACGGTATCTTCAGCATTAGGTGATTTACCAAATGATGTTACGTATCCTTGGTAGTAGGTTGCCTTGTATTTGTCAACATTATCTCCTGTGCCTTTTTCTGCTTTGTTGATTTCCCAGATTTCAATAATATCGTCATTGTCTAAAGCTTCTTCTAGCTGGTCAACATATGGATCACCGACTGATAAAATAGATGTTGCCGAAAAATCAATTTCCAATGATCCTGGGATACGAATCGGACCATCTTTAGTGGCCACGGAGTCACTATCTTTTGTTTTTGTATTTTCATGTTCTGTCTGGAAAGCTAATTTCCATGCTGCTTCCTCTTTTGATTTTTTTAACAAACGGAAAAGTAAAATAATATCAATACCTTTAGCCGCTACTTTTGCTTCATTAGCCATTTATATTCCTTCTCTCTATAGTATTTTGAATTCTAAAGATATCATTGCCCGCTTCAATGGTGTGTTAGTCGAAATGTCATCTACTAACCGAATACCGCTTGATTGGATATTTAGCGACCAATAATAACCTTCCGTTTCAGAAATAGATAGAGCCTCAGCAAAAATTGCTGAAGCCATATCCGATATTTGTTTACGTTTTTTTGCCAATCCCCATACAGATAGATTCAATGTAACCGAACCTTTAATATCAGTTTTGTTGGCTTGGTGCAGTGTCTGAGTATCTTCTAATTCGACAAATGGATAACCTACATCATTCATAGGTTTATAATCGTAAATTTCATAACCCAGTGATTGACACTTCTTATACACTTCATCGAAGATTGATTGATCTCTTGTTTTAATCATTTCATCAACCTTTCCAAGTCCGTTCTAAATTTCACTTTTTGTTGTTTCAGCGGTGGTAAAAAGAAATCACGTTTCACCATGAATCTTGTTCCGTGTATTAAGTATGGTGCGTATTCTGTTCCTGGTCCTGTATGCCCAGAAAAACCATTGTTCGAAAGCCTCATAACGATACTTCTTTTTGTTGCCCCAGTTGGTTTAACAAACTTTTTACCTTCCCGATGTCCAGTTAACACCTTTCCTGCTTCAGCTTGCATATTGGCGGTTAATTCTGCTGTGTTATTTCTAACAACTTTTTTCACATCATCAAGTTGAGCATTTCTCTTTAGTTTTTTAGAAATTCCAGCTAATCCATTAATTCTTACTTGACTTATTGCCATCAATAATCACTTCCTGAATAATCAAGCTATTTCTTAATGCAGGAACTCTACTTGTAATAACTTCCCAAGCTTTACCCTCAAACTCAATGTAATCAAATTCTGGAATAACAAAAAGGGGCTGTGTCCTAATGACTTTAGCCCCTTCTTTAATGCTTCCGAAAATAGTAATAGAACGATCTGTACCAATATCAGTTACATTGACATCAGTAGTTTTTCTAAACGGTTCTTCTTCAATCCATTCCCCTGAGTTTGGATCATAATGCGATTCTGAAGATTTTTTTACAAAGGTAATTTCATCTGTATATCTCATACGAATCGGGCCTTTCCACGAAGTTTTTTATATTGCACTTCTTTTTCTTCATTCAAATAATCGTTAATTTGTTTTTCATATTCAGAGAAATCAGAATCAGGAAAGGCCATTGTTAAACCTTCTTGAGAATATGAAATCATACCCTCTTGACCAATCCGGTTAAATCTTTTTAAAACGACCTCGTATATAATCGAATCAAATTTGCTTGGCGTTTCCGATACATTTAACAAACTATTGAGACGTTCTCTAGTTCGTCGCTCAATCACTTCTAACTTTTCATTAGCTGGACTATTTAACAGTTTTGTTATGTCATCTGTAATGCTAGGCATTTAAACACCACCTAACTTAATACAATTGAGGCCCCGTCAGTTGTTGGTATTACACTTTCAACTTTCGGGGCTTCTATTTTTTTGAATCAGGTAAGACAGTAGCTTGGAATACATTGTCAGCTTCTGGGAAACTTGGTAGAGCTGTTCCTGATGCTTTAGTCCATGTTCCAACTGGGTCTAAATTAGATTCGTATACCATTGCGAAAATATTGCCTACTGTGTAGTTATTTGATCCATTTGATAACAAACGAGATTCTTCTGGTGTTACACCGAAAATAGACTCTCCTGGGTTTTCATCCCCAAACATGACTAGCTTGTTTTCTGGGAAATAACGTTCTTTTACTAGTACACCTTCAGCGTTTTCTTTATTATATTTTGCATCATATGTCACAATTGTCGGTAAATTAAATTGTTGTAACATTTGGTTTAACGAGCCAATATTTGGTAACAAACCAGAAGTTTTAAAGAATGCCTTGATTCCGTCGTTTTTCAAGATTGCGTTACGTACTTTAGTAGATGTCAAAATGCGTGTTGGCATTACATCCAACTTGCTTGCCCATTCTGTTAATAACCCAATGATGTCTGTATCAGGAGCAGAAAAATCAGCAGTATCTTTATGATCTGCTGGCACGCCATAATCAACTACTAAATCTAACCCATTTTCATCTAACGTTACTTTACCATTTGCTAGAACTTCCATACGCATTTTTTCAACACGAGCGTTAACGGAAGATACCATTGAGTAAACATCATTATATACTTCTTGTTCTAAATAACGCTGTTCTTCAGCCGTACGAGGATTACGCAAAGCAATTAAATCTTTTTCTTTTAATTGAATCTTACGTTTGATGAACGCTAGCTCTTGAGCTGTCTTTGATCCAACACGTGAAGCAATCTCAGCTTCTGTATCGAATGCATGAACGCTTGCAATTGTTGGGATTTTAGATCCCGCTTTTAAAACATCAAACTCTAACCCCTGTACCTTACGTGCTGGAAACAATGTTTCTCCTAATAAAACTGGTGCTTGACGATTATTTACATAATCTAATACATTTTTCTGTGAAAATAATTCTGCAATATTTGCCATTTGAAATCCTCCTAATTATTAATTAAGCAGTTGGAACTGCTAGCATTTTACCGTTTGCATCATAAAATTTAAGTTCACGCATTGCTTTTTGAGCTTCCGATGATGGCTCAGCTGGTAATCGTTTAATAAGAACATGCCCTTCAACAATTACTCCTACCGGTTGTGGTCCATTCGACACATCAACATCGTTAATTGTAATACCTTCTGCTGTAGCATCATTTTTAGGGAACACTGACCCTGCGGGTAATACTCCTTTTACTACCCCTTCAGTTGTTTCATCAACTTGCTTTGTAAATGAAATAAATTTTTCGCTCTTTAAAAAATTAATATCTTGATATGTTTGAGTTTTCTTTACATAAACCATTCAAAATTCCTCCTAATTTGTCGCCCAAAGATTATTTTCAGGCGCTTTATTTTGATTATTTGCTTGTTTAGCCATTTGTGCACCACGAGATAAGCTAGCATCAGCATTTCCATCAAGTGGGAGTTTAGAACCAATTCGTTTCTCAAAATCTGCTTTAATCGTTTCACGTTCAGTTTCGATAAGTTTTACAACAGCTTTAACATTTTCAGATGTCTCCTCTGCTGTTTCCTTTACTACTAACGAAAGTAATCCCTCAGTCGCTTGAATACCTTTATCAGAAAACATTTTAGTAGCAGTCTTAGACATTTCAGCTAAGTTTTGCGCACTTTCCAGCTCTTTGATTTTTTCAAGTAACTTCTGCTTTTCATGATCATTTTTCTCCTGATCATTCATTTTGGCTAATTTATCAGCTTCTTCTTGTTTCTCTTGAAGCTCTTTTTCCCAAGCTTCTTTTGTTTTTGATACTTCAGCAGCAATCATTTTTGCTACTTCATCACGAGAAAACGTTTTTCCATTACCTTTATCTTTGCCGCCATCTCCTGGCGGTGTTTGCTCTTGACCTCCGGCCGGTTGGTCCGTACCCCCAGTGCCAGTATCTAGATTATCAGCAAAGAATTGTAAATGCATTGGCAATAATAGTTTTTTTGTTTTCATGATTATCCTCCACGGTTACGCCGCTACCCGATATATTTGATAAGTTACGCCTATCAATCGAAACAGCTTTCTCTTTAATGCCTGCAAGCAGTAAGAAGGCAATATAAAAAGTCTAACGTTTGTTAGACTCTACTCAATAATCTCATAAGTTTTTTCAAATATGTCCGGCTTGCACGGATAAAGTTCGCCATTAACGCCTTTTATGATGTAATCACCAGGAATTGCATAAATTGGTCCTTCAATAGTATGGATAGTTAATTTTTCAGGAACATCAAAAAATTCAATTTTTTTATCAACATAGATTGCTCTCTCCAGCCACTTAGGTCTTTCACTGAAATTGCGATCCTTCCCATAAAAACCTAAAAAAATTACAGTTTCAATCACTACTGGTTTCTTTCGTGCTTTCATTTACTTCTTCCTTTCTTAAATATTCTTCATAATCAGCATCTAGGTAATCGTATGGATCGTCGTTCATAGAATCACGCCTTTCTGTCATGTTTTCAAAGTGATTCCTCAACTTCTTTTCTTAATTCAGAAATTAATCTGTTTAGCTTTTCCGTCAATTTACCTTTCTTTTTTGTGCCAAAGTTTGTTTTTCTTTGTTCATGCATTAATAACTTAATTTCGGTATTCATATACATAATTGTCGCTTTATACCCACAGTTGGCACATTCAGCATAATGGTGTTCAATATCCTTCGTGATATTTTCAGATTTTCTAACTAACGGAGTGTATTTATGACATTGATTGCATTTATATAGATTATCCATTTACAAACATCTTTCTTTCAGCGACTTATCATAATCCTCACTAACTTTAGGGACAGTAGAGCATTTACAATGAGGATGCATATAAGGAGCATTAATACCTTTTTTCATCTTTAATACTCTATAAGGGCTTCCTTTAGCCACTTTTTTACATATTTCACAGGCAAACGGTTCTGCAATGTAATCATATTCTTCGATATCTGCATCCAAGTAACTTTGCTTTTGAATATCTGTTTGAATACCAGATATTTCAGTCATCATTAGCCTATTTAGCTTGTATCTTATATTTAATTGGTTAGGCTTTAAAAATTTAGCTATCTCTTTTGCTACGGCTCTTGGATTTTTACCTTGAGTGATTGCCTGAGTGATTATTTTTTCTAAATCAGCTTTCATTTCAACAAAATTTTGCCAAATGTTATCACTAAACGAAGGGAAGTCACTTGATTTGAATGAGGCATTAACAATTTTTCTAACCTTAGACGAATAATTTTCTTGAACGGTTTCGCCTAGTATTCCCGCCTGTCTTAAATATTCCTCTTTTGCCGCTTCAGTTAACTGAGAATATCCCCACTTATCTAGCTCATCAAACAACGTGATTAATTCTAAACCAATCTGAGACTTTAATAGCTCTAATCTAGACACTCGCATTACTAAGTTATAGATTTTCAATTCTTTATTGGCTTGCGGGCTAAAGTCCTTATTTTTTACATATTCCTTCGCTTTTCTCTCAAAGCGTTTTACGTCCATCTTATTAGCCATTTTTCTTGCTTCGCTAATCGTAATCTTTTGACCATTGGAAAATCTATCCCAGTTAGCTTCAATTTCAGTTTGAATCGCATCAATAGCATTTTGAAGCTGTTTAACAATTTCTTTTTCTCTATTACGATCTAGCTTCATCTGCTCTTTGATCCAAGCATCTTCACGATCTTTCAAATAGGACATCTAAATCAGTCCTCCTCTGTTTCCGACTGATTCGCCAAAAACTCTGCCTGTTTTTCTTTAAGCTTCGCTGCTTCTTCATCGGATAATGTATCTGGCTGATTTTCCTTTTTCAACCTATTTAGTTCTGTTTGAACAGGAACACCAGTCAATTTAGCCGCCATTTCGCAAAGTGTTTCGTCTGAAACAATTCCAACCATTCCGGCAATAACTTCCATAATTTCTTTATCCGATTGAGGAACGTTTGGTGTAAATAATATCTCTATAGCATTCACCTTTTCAAAAAGCAGCTCTTTATCATTATCTCTAGATACAAAAAAAGACTTAACTTTCTCAGCAAGCCCTGTTGGTTTATTTAAGTTATCTTTCAATGACCAAGAATAAGTTAATAATCTTAGTCTTCTCATGATTGCTTTTTTGACCATTCTTTCTTTGTTCTTTCTATCATTGTCACTTCCCCAACCTTTAAATCTAAATCCAATACCAGACTGATTACTACCAATGTTTTCGTCAGTAAAATCAATTAAAGAAGTGAAGCGCAACATGTCAGAAACCAAACGGTCATTATATGCCTCTGTTCCTTGTGTATCATACTCTTTTTTCAAATAGTATGCATCAGGATCGCTACCTGTTTGACCATCACCATAATATTTCTTATCCCCTAATATTAACAATCTAGCTTTTATCATGTCGTTTAAAACGTCTACTGCAGAATTACCTTCTTCATCACCTATAGCAGTTTCGGGGTTTCCTTTAATAACTAAATAAGCTTCAGATGAATCTTGTTGGAAATTAGCCATTGAAGATTGTGATAAATCATATGCATCTATATTATCTAAAACTGTTTCAAAGTCTCCTAAACGCTCTTCATTGTTAATCCATTCATTTACTTGAATAGAATCAAAGAAAGTTTGATATTTATCAATTAATTTAGATTGTTCATAGTCTTGATTTTTTGATTCATGTTGATAAAAATAGCCATCATTGGCATAAATATCGATATAACTAAATGTTTCATCGTTAAACTCCAGATCATAACAGTGAATAGCACATACAGAATTCTTGTTTGTCGTTGTATCATAAATAACGAACGTCTCTTCTGCACTGAATTTAGCTAACATTTCTTTACCGTATTCATCTCTACCAATATATTCAAACGCTCTTCCATAAACGAGTAAGTCGTCTAACATTAACTGATTATGATAATCTTCATTTGATTTGCTAGAAAAATCATTAATTTTGTCAGCTATAGTTTTATCGCCATTGTACTTCAAAGGATTACCTAATAACACGCCTTTTTTAAAATTGACAATAAATCTAGCCCAATCATTTGCAATCTTGTTGTCTGCTCGATTTTCACTTTTATCTTCAGTAAACTTAATATTATTTTGCGCTAAAGAATAACGCTTTAATTCTTTAAGGCGAGGAACTTGTTTTTCTTTATGGTGTCGAACAAATTTTACAATCATATTAAAAACATCTTGATGCTCAAAATCTACGACTTCTTCTTTTTCTCCGTTCGAATATTGCATTATTCGAGTAGGCAGTTTGCTTACTGGCACTTTATAAACTAGATTTGCTTCTTTATCAAATCTAGAACCGTTCAATAATTTATTATTCACTCTATCACCTACTTAATCCTAATTTTTTGAACGTATTAATAGCTTTTTTAACGTTTATAGGTTCTGGTCTAAATGGCTCGTAAAACGCTAACGTTAACGCATCAGCAATATCTGGACTGCCAACATTACGCTTTTTCATATCTTCTTTACTTTCTAAACGGATTTTTCCATTGCTAGTCATTTTAAATTTACGTGTGCTCAATTCTTTGATTAGATTTGCATTATCAGGAAGTTCTATCGTCGGCCCTTGACCATTAATCGAATTGGAAATGTTTTGTTCTAACAGTTCTTTAACATCTCCCCATATTTGTGTTCCTTTATTTGCATAATAATCGTCTGTAGAAGATTCTCCATTATTTACCGGAATTACTTCATAGGGAAGTTTTTCATCGCTAATTACTTCTTTAAGTCTATCAGTAACACCTCCACCAACACCTGTATCATCTACTTTGATGAACACTTTTTTTATTGTAGGATAGTCATCCATCATCCTTTTCGCCGCTTTTAAAACTCGACCAGTGGTCTGCATGGTATCTTGCTTACTATATTTTTCAAATGGCAATGCTTTAGCTCCGATTCTAGGAAATACTATCGTTGAATCATCACCAAAACGAGCCACATCGACACCTATGTGTCCTTCTCTAACATGTTTTAATTCTGAATCAGAAATATTAATATCTTTGGCAAACTCAACAATTTCAAGGCTGATAAATGAATCAAGTGCGCCTTTGGGAAATTCACCATAAATACGAACACGAGCTACATCGCTATTCTCACCATACTTATCGATGAGCATTTGAATATTTTCTTTGTTAGTACGTTTGCTATCGTAACTAGAAACTTTGTGCGTTCTATACTTGTCTCTATCTGTATTATGCGAATCATAAAAAACCCCTTCAATATTGTTGGGGTTCCCACACATTAGTAATTTATTGTCAAATCCTGAAAGAGTACCTAATATTGCTTCCATAATGGGATCAGCAACACCTGATGCTTCATCAACCACTATTAACATATGGTCTTCGTGAAATCCTTGCATATTTTCTGGTTTAGTTGCTGTTCGAGCTGTAGCAAACCATCGTTCTGAATCGCCAACCATATAAATTTTCGTCTTGGTCCATTTAAGTAAGTCTTTAATCAAGCTGTTATTCAGCCACTTAGCCACTTCTGCCCATAGAACATCGTATAATTGTTTCATCGTCGGAGCAGTTGCTATTACTTTTGCATATGGCCGGCATGTTAGAAACCAAAGAATAGCACCAGCCTCCAACGCCGTTTTTCCAACACCCTGCCCTGATCTAACTGAGACTTTTGGGAATTTAGCCAAATCATCCAAGACCTTATCCTGCCATTCATCTGGATCAAGATGCAAAATATCCTGACAAAAAGCAACTGGTTTATCGTAGTAGTAATCAATTGCTGCACCAATATCGGCAAACGGAATAAACTCTTTATTCATTTTCTTCCACCGCCCGCTTATTTGCTGCATTTATAACTGCTTGTTTCCAAGAGTCAGCTTCATCGTTAGATGATCCGCCACTTAATTTGTCTGTCTCAAGCTTTATCTTCTCAATTTGAGCCTCCATTAAAAGAGATTTTTTATCTGTCGACAATAATTCTTTTTGTTGCTTAATCGCCTTTATTAATTGATTGCTAACGCGAGTCAACGCATCTTCAATAGCCAGGATGTCATCTAACTTTCTAAATGTTTTACGAGTGACTTGTACATCTTTTAAAACTTCTCTCTTAACAGTAACCATTTTCCCATCAATTACCGATGGCTCTTTAACTTTGCGAAGCTGCTGCAAACGTTCAACTTCTTCATCATTTAAGCCAGCCTCTGCATCTTTTATGCGTTTAAGCATTCTATATTGGCGAATTTTCAGGATTCTTATTTCTTCATCCAAAATAAAAAAAGGATCATCATTCATAGTAGAATAGATGTCCTTTTCTTCGTCAGATAACATATCGGCAAATATTGTTTCGTATTCGCCAGTTTTAACAGCATTCTTATTTCTTTTTGGTGGCGAGGCTCGACTATTACCTTTATTGCCTATAGCATTTTGATTACCTTTAGGTGCACCCCTATTTGTAGGTTGCACCTCTTTGGTTGCACCCCCTCTTTCCCATTTATCACGTTTTCTCCATGACTTCAATGTGTTGAGAGGTACAGAAAGCTTTTCGGAAATATCCTTGTATTTCCAACCTTTTTCATAATATTTCTTTGCTTGTTCCTTTTTATCCATCTGACATATAACACCACCTCACAATACTTGTTGAATTGAGTTTTGTTTTACGGAAAAACTTTGACAGAAATATCAACCATTCCTAGTTTTCCTAGTGTAATCTCAATATCTTTGAATATCTTTGCTGGAGAATACAAAGAATTTACTATTATGACTTTCATCACTTCACTATTTCTATCTTCATACCTATTTCCTGATGTTACCGAAACGATTTGTACAGTGTCTCTATATTTTTCAAATAAATAGCCTTCAAGTTCATCAATAACATTGATATTTCCTTCATTTTTGTAATATATTTTTGCACGAATCCTTTCAATATTTCCAGTATTTATTTTTTTCTTTTCTATTATGTTACTATCTTCGTACATGCTTAATCGTTTATCCATATCAAGAAGTAGTCCCAGAATCCTTGAATCATTGTCTGTTTCACCCTTCAAATCATCTTCGAGAGCCTTTCTGCGAATTACTCTCGTAACTGGATTATCAGCCGTAGAGTCTTCACTAATTTTAGGAATCTTTTTATCCAACTCTTCTATTAAGGCTCCAGTTCCTTCGATAGTATCCTCGAAAAATATTGTTCTATCATTTATTAAATCAAATGGAAGTTCTGTTCCACTCTCGCAAATCATTATAGTAGGTTTCCCAAAAGAATGAGCTACTGCCGTTTCATACATTACATTAGCGTTCCACCCAGATAAGTTAGATATAACTAAATCAGCTCCAATTATATTTGTGAATACTTGATCTCCAATCGAACCCATAGAATGTATTTCATGGGCTATTATTAACTCGTAATCATATTTTTCCAACACTTTATTTAATACATTTTCTACTATAGCTTTTAGCTTCTTAAATTCATTAGAATTCTTTTCTCCAATTGGCGTTATAAAAAAACATTTTTTTAAATTCGTTTCTTTGATTTCACCCTTATCGGAATTAGCTTTCTTTTCATTCTTTTCTTTTGCCATATTAATCTCCTTTAATACATTTTTATTAAAGTATACGACAAAACCTATAGCTCTTTCAAATGACTTTCAATTTCAATTAAGTCTTTTAGGTCCTTAACTGTATTCAATTTGATATGACCTGCTTTAAAGTTACTTATCCATTGAGCCTTTGCAGCCCTGATAATCTTGTTGTTTTCTTCCGCAATCTTTTGCTTTTCTAAAGCTTGCTGAACTTCATAATCAAATGTTTCCATTGTAGAATACCTCGCACTATTATATAATGCTAAAAGACACGGAGGGTGTCGAAAATCCACGCGTGGGAATTCTCTGTGTCTTCGGGGTATTCGTATCTCGTTGAATTGAGGCAAGTGTTAGCGCACTTGTCTCTTTTTATTTAGCTTTTGGATAAGGTTTTGATAATTTAATGATTTTTTTACGTATCTTTTTATTTAGTGGCATTAAATACTTATGTTTACCTTTTGATTCATAAATGGAAGCTTTTGGATCCACATGTTTATGCAAAAATTCTAACCTTTGAGATCCTGTCCCATACTTAGCATGGATAGACTTAGGATGTGTCTTTTTTCCATTAACAATGAAATAGCGTTCCCCATCTGTCTTTCCAGTATATATCCAGTTTGTTGCTTGATAGATACCTCCATGATGGTTTTGGTCCGTATCTGCATAGCTTACTATTAATTGCATGCTTGGATTAAATTCTTTTAGGAACTTAATTGCTTTGGCCAAAATTTCAGATACAAACGTCTTGTGATTGGTTAAAGCAACCCTAGTTAGTTCACAGCATTCTGTTTGTTCCAATCCATATGGGCTTCCTATGCTCTTATTTGCACCTCTACTAAAAATTACTACTCCTATAAATTGGCCATCTTCCCATGCTCCTATTTTAATGAGCTTTCCGACAGGCACACTTTTGCTGTAATGAAAGTGCGTGCAAGCATACTTTGTAGCTTCATGAGTAGCCCAATCAACTTTCAACATCTCTTAAATCGAACTCCTCTCCACAACATGGGCATTTAACAAATTTCGGTTCAAGTTTCGTCAAATCTCCTTGGTCATCAATACTACCTGGTTCAAAATTTGGAATGTCAGCATCTTCAATTAAAATTTCTAATTCTTCGTTGTCAAACCCTGTTAACTCCAAATTATCTGCAGTTAGTTCATTAAGTAATTCTGTTAGTTTATCTTCATCCCAATTTCCAGAAATCTTATTTAAAGCTATGCTTAGAGCTTTCTCTTTATCCAATGGTAAATCAACCACAGAAACCTCTATCTCATCAAATAGCCCCAATTCTTTTGCAACAGTAACGCGTTGATGTCCACCAACCAAGTTTCCTGTATTTTTATTAAAAATGGGAGGATCAACAAAGCCAAATTCTAAAATTGATTGTTTAAGTTTTTCATATTCTGCCATACCTGGATTCAATTTTACTCTTGGATTATATTCCGCCGGCCTTAAATCTGATAATTTCATTTTTTCAATATGCATTATTTTACTCCTTTACTTATGTATAAAAAAAGACCTCATAATTTGAGGTCCAAGTTATATTATTGTAGAAACAAATGTATATATGCCAAGCAATAAAGAAGTTAAATTAGCTATATTTCCAGCAGCTTCTCCAGAATCATTTATGACTTGAATTGCTTGAGAAAACAAACTATCAGCCTCTTGCTTATTCTCAGCCTTAGAAACTTTGTAAATTGATTTCATAACGTAAGTTAATTCTTCTGTATTTAATTGCGTTTCTCTATTTATCATGACTAAGTCTTTAATATAAGATGTATTTTCAGCAATCTGTTTTAAAAGTTCTTCACTTTTTAATGTAGATTCATTTGCTAACTTCTGCAGTTCTTGTAGCTGCTTCTTTTCTCTATTAATGTCTCCAAGCCAATTACTACCAGTCTCTAGTTTTTCCGCATATTTCATAGATGGTTCGATTCTAGGATAGTCGAAATTTTTTAATAGATTCGAAAATGTATTGTTAGTCTCCATAATAAACCTCCTTTTACATTCATAATATCAATTTTATTAAATAAAAGGAAGACTACACTTTTTGTGTAGTCTCAGATAGGAGGGAAATCTTAACCGTCATTCGATCGTAAAGGTAGTTACACTGAATTATTGACGATATTTTTATTTAAGCAGCTTATGCCACTTACTGGAATAACGAGACTCGAACTCATGACCCTACGATTAACAGTCGTATGCTCTACCAACTGAGCTATATTCCATTAACGTGTCACTTGCAAACTTGTAGAAAAAAGAGGAGGTTATTCACCTCACTTCATTTTATTGAGAACGTATGTCTGCAAGTGACCATCGAAAGTCAAATCAAACGGTGACTAAACCAGAAAGTGTTGTGTAATGTGTCCATTTCTTTGACTTTCGATATTACTATATTAGCACTCAAATTCGTATAAAAACCGCCAACTTTCCGCCAAAAAACCGCCAAAAATTATTTATATGCAATTATTTTGCCATTGCGGTAAGCTTCTGCGAATTCAATCAAAGCTTCTGATTTCATTCTTTGAATACTTCTTTCAGAATAGCCAACTTCTCTTGCGATTTTATAATTAGAGTAATGGTCCTGCACACAGAAACTGTAGTGAAGAATTTGACGACTTATTATGCTTAAGGACATCAAAGCTGTTAAAATTGCATCACGTTCTGCTTCAACATCCATCATCTGGATCAACGCATCCTCTGCTTTGTTCCCATGCTTTATACCTTTGGGCATGTCTGTAATGATTGGTGATCGAACATCTACTAAGGAACGACCAGCTATTCGGTCCAAACGTCTAAAATTTTTCAACACGGCTCTCGCATTGGCTCTAGTCTGACTGAAATCAACTTCTTTTAACAATTGAATCAAGTTAAATCGCTCCTTTTATGTTATAATATCAATGTGGTTGGTCGGAGCGATTCCGACTTTTTTTATTTTTTAGAATTTTGAGTGCCGTTTGCAATCGCCTTTTCTTGCAAGCGACGCTTTTTCTTTTTAATTTTTGATTTTTTCTTACCCATGTTGCACCTCCAGTGTAATTGGTCTGCCATACTTTAAAATTTTCCAAGAGCCAGCATCATGTGACATTGATTGGCCAATTTCATAGTGATGCTTATCAAGTTCAGCTTCTATTTTTGAAAGATATGGCTCTGAATACTCAACGTACACTCCATCAACTTGCCTTCCTAAGATATAAACTTCTGGATAACTCATACACTTGAACCCCCTAAATATAGCCCTAACCCCAAAATAAACGAGCATGAAAGGAAATAAACGAGGTCACTGCTTGTTATGTCATTGCTATACACGAAATAACTCACGGCTGCTTTTGCTACAAGAATCATTATTGCAATGCCACTAACTTTATTTATTACTCTTTTCCAATTGCGTTTCATTTATTCACCATCTTTCCACAGCACGGACATACTTTCGTTTAGTATTGCTTCTGTTAGTCCCAATTCCTTGCTGTATCCAATTAAAGCAGCAGCTAACGTGAAGACAATTTCATTATCATCCATTCCTGTAGCATTTATACCGATTTCGTTTTCACCAGTTTTTGTTAATAAGAGTTGTTCCATTTATTTGACCTCCTCACTTAATCCCCAAAAAGGATTTACCTTGTAAAATTTCTCAACTTCTCGATTCAAAGATCGCACCATACTTTCTAAAACTGTTGCTCGCGTTCCTAATGTGACATTTTGCTTTTTCGCTTTTTTGACACTTGTAATGCCTAAGTTGTGTCTTAATTCAGAAAAAATTAGTATTCCCTGATTACTATATTTCCATTTTAAATCTGGATTGGCTTGAATCTTTTCCCATAATTCGTTAGTGACAACTAAATAGTTATAATCACCTAAAAACGTTTGTTTTGCGGAACTTTTTAAGTCTGCCAACGTTACTTTTATTTCATAACATCTAATAGTGTTGTCAGTAGAATAAGTCATAAAGTCGACTCTTTCCTTGCCAAACCAGCCAATGGTTACCTCAAAACAGCCGAATACTCCCATTTTGTTGGTATAGTGCCACAAGCATTTCTCAGCTTGTCTGGTTAAATCAGTTTTCATTAGTTACCCACTTTCACTTAATTCCTAAGACGACATAACCATCTTGTTGGGCATAATCTGTAATGTACGTTATTTCTGAGACATGGACATCACCTGTATATTGTCCCTCTTGATATTCGTTTAAGCGTAAGATATCACCTTTTTTATAGTTACGGTCATTTTTACGGATTTCAAAACGTTTATTCCCTGAAACAACCGCTTCAAAGTATTCTGGTAAAATTTTAAGCTCGTGAATGGTTGGCTCTTTCTCGACTTCGTAGCCATACCTCATAGCGTCGCACAACGTAAACTGTATATCTGCACTATTACTCAACCAATCATAAAATTCTCCGCTGTAATCCCATTTTTCAGCAACAAACCCATCTGAATCAGTTGCGTACTCAACGCTTAAAAAGAGATCAATTATATCAGTGGAATACTTATGTTTATCAAGCCATTCCGCAACAAACTTCGGTACCACGACTTTTTCTGGTTCGTCTATCTGTTTTGCTAAGCCAATCGCGTTGTTATATGCGTCTTTTTTACCTCGCGAAAAATCAGTATAATCACTAATTTCTGCGTTGCGATTTATATTTGCTCTAATTTCTTCTAACGTTTCAATAAATTCTTGTTTATTCATCGCTAATCCCCCTTGAAACTGTTAAAACAGTAGACAGATGTCCGTTATTACGCAAATATTTCAATAAGTCATCAATATCAGATACATCTTCATCTTCTCCGTAATAGATGCTTTCAATTATTACAGCTAAATCTATATAGCTTATTTTTAATCGTTTCATTCTGTTCTCTCCAATAGTTTTAAGTTATCCCATACATTTCCGATGACTAATAGTTCAAAAAGTGGATATGTCTTATTTGGATCTCCTGAAAATGCCCCTAAAAAAGAGTCATAGTAATCTACACCCTCACTTTTAAACACGAATGAACAGTCTTCCCAAATAACATCAGTGATGTATTCTGAAATACCTTCATTTGTTACTTCTATTATTTTCAAAATATCACCCTCAAAAATTTCAACGCCGTTCTTGTCTTTCAACCCTGTTGATTGTCCGACTGTTTCCTTATCAATCAGATAAACCGAATTTTCATCTGATTCATTTACGATGGCATACTGGCCAAACATAAAAGTTAGAAGTCCAATATGCCAGTTACCTCTTTGATCTCTTGCTCTAAATTTTGGGATCATCTTCTTTACTCTCTTTCCGCTTAAAAATATAAATTTATATGTTCAAAGACATCTCTTTTTTTACTAGTGGTGTAGTTGTCAAAACGAACGAACAGCTCTTTCTTTACATTATTTGTTAAAAACCTGACAGAATATCCATACTTAATTCTGCTTATTTCAATGGCATCTCTGCATATTTTTCTCAGCTCATTTTTCGATAGTTTAACTCTAAAACCTAGCACTATGTCAGTAACACCATTCACGGTCTCTGTCTTAGCGGACCAATCGTCATTACAATAATGCCCATAAAATTGCCAAAGTTTATCATTATCTAACTCAAGCAAATTTATTTGCTCATTCATCTTATTCACCCGCTTTCATAAATACTAACCAATGTGTTTTTGCTCTTTTATTGCCGTACAATGGCTCACAATCAATTGTGCTTAATATTTCAGATAACTTGATTTGTTCCTCGTTCCATTTAAAAACTAACGTCCCATTGGGCTTCAAAACCCTCATACACTCATGAAAACCTTTTTGTATATCTTCTTTCCAAGTTTTCTCGTTTAGCTTGCCATATTTTTTAGCCAACCAGCTGTTATTACCACACCTCAATAAATGCGGAGGATCAAATACAACATGATAAAACGAGTTATCTTCAAAAGGCATCTTTCTAAAATCTGCAACTAGATTAGGATTAACATCGATAACATGCCCACTGTCTAATTTTTCGTAATGTTCTCTGTTGTCCATAAACAAAACTTGTTCGTTTTGCTTATCAAACCAAAACATTCTGCTACCACAGCAAGCATCAAGTATTCTTTTCATAATTTCAAAGGAGAAAAAGCTTTTTAATGCGGCCGCAAATCTCCGCTCCTTTCTGATTATTTAACTAATACATAAAATCCATTTTTCTTTGCAACGTCTCCTCGAATTCCCAAATGGCCTTCCAACTCTTCAAAGGTCCTTTTTGTAATTTTAGAAAGTTGCGTGTCATACCCCAAATTTCTAAGTGTCACGTATTCATCTGGTGTTAATTGGTCTAAATCTATTGCCACAATTGGTGGAAACCGTTCAGCAGACGGTTTAAATGTCACACTAGTTAATTTCATATTTTTTTACCTCACAATTTTACCGCTTTATTTTTCGATTTAAGGCGTTTTAAATCATTTATGATTAATTACCCTAAACTAATTATTGAATTTAACTGTCGTTAAATTACGCCGTAAAAACAACAAATTATTTCTTATTCATCCACGACTGATTACTTTTTGTTTTCTTCTTAGTTTTTTCTTGAAATGATTCTTCTTTCGCTTTTTCACGTAATTGTTTTGGCTTTTCTGGTGGAATTACAACGTTTACGACCTTTCCACCTGCCACTTCTGCAGCAAGATTCGCTAATTCATCGTCTGTAAAATGCATCGCCTGCTTAATTTGATTAGTGATATTACCCTCTTTATCAAGATACCCACTACATTTCACTACTTTTACTTTTTCCACGTAATCACCTACTCTTTTTTTAATGTACTGCTTCATTTTTCGTATACCCTTACCTCTATCTTGTCCTTTGCGAACAACCCAAGTGCCTGAGATAGCGAAATAATCAATAACCCCTAACGGTGAGTGAATCGCAAACTGGTGACTTGCTTCATAAAATTCGAAAGGATAACCAAGTTCAAAAATATTCTTCATTACCTCTGTACTCATAAATAAGACATGAGCTTTTCTTTTGTTTTTTAATTCTTGTGTTGGGTACTTTGTCATTCACTATTTCCCCTCCATGTACTCTTTTATTTGTCTATCAAGTTCCAATTGTTCTTCTGGCGATAGCTTTTCTTCTTGCTGTTTATTTGGTTCTTTTGCCCATTCTGGTAAATTTTCAGTCCTAACATTTTGACGTTGGTAAGTCGTTCGTTGTTGGCCACGTTCTTTTTCATTCTTGATTTCAAATTTTAGTTTTTCAAACTGCGTTCTTAGCTTAGAAGCACTTCTAATGTTTCCAAACCAAAATGAATTTGTCGGTAACCAATCAAGAACATAGTCAATTGCTGCAATAGTTTGTTGATCTCGTTCTTCGATTAATCTGAAAACATCTGCCCATTTTTCAATCTTCACTTTTTTCATTTCACTTGGAAAATCATTGATTAAATTATTTTGTAATTTTTGAGCAAGACGTAAATGTTCGTCAGAATATTTACAAGGAGGTTTCTTTGACTCTTCTTTATTATCTTTATCTATTTCTTTATCTATTTCTTTATCTATATCTTTATCTGTTCCGTTACTCAGCGTTACATCAGCGTTACGTGTAACGTTACTAGTAACGTTACTTAATGACAGTTGCTTTTGTTTTTCTCGGTATTTCGCTTGTCTAATGCGATTTTGCTCTTTGACTTTTTCCATACCATCAATGGCCTGGTATTCTTCCCAATTCTTAATGAAAATTACATCTTCATAGGTTGTTACCATGCTGTATTTTTCTAAAGTTAAAATGGCAAATTTTACAAACTCAACTGTGAAATCAAAATCAGCTGCTAAATCTTCATCTGAATAGGGCAAAGTATCAGTTAAAAACAATCCGCCTTTTTGGTTGCTTTCACCAGCACGAGCTAGTAAAAATACCCAAAACAAAATTACTCGATCGCCATCTGGCAATTTGCGTATTCGTTTGATTTTCTTATTATCAGGTAAACTAGTACTTAATTTTATCCAGCTAATTTCAGCCACTTATCTAGCCTCCTATGTGTAATTTTTTGATAGTTTCTTGGTTCAATTTGATACCTTTAACATGATATTTTTTCTTAAATGCTGTAATACCAATGTTATGTTTTTCGGTGTGATGGCATCGACACAAACCAGCGTAAGTGTATTCTGTATGGTCTACGCTTTTTCTTTTGCGACGACCTAGAGCTTTATCGAAATGGTCAATATCTGCACCAGTTTTTCCACATATGCAACAAACTCGTTTAGTGATACATTTGTAAAAGTAATACTCTTGATTTGCTGGCAAAATGTCATAGCCTTTTCTAAATGGAATGTTATTTTCAAAGATGAAATTTAAAATAATGTTCGCTAAAATTGTTGCGTCGTCCATTGTGTTTTCTGAATCGTTCCTGAGGCTAATTTCATAGCCCTGGAGCGCTTCAAAACGGAGATAGAACATTTCCTTTAACACTTCCGTTTCTTGCCCTGTGAAAGAGAATATATCCTCTAGCATTGCAAAGATAAATCGACGTTGGGCAACACTAAATTTTCTCGGATCAATAAATCTTATTTCAACTTCTCTTGGCCCTGTATAATCAAAATACATGGTTTTTAATCGTTCAATATTTATTGCTTCGTTTATTACTGCTGTTATTGAGTTGTTTTTCAAACTCTTAATAACAGCAGAATAAACATTGTTTAGGTTCATTCAATCACTTCCACTTGAATCCCGTTATTAATAATAAAATTGTTTAGAGCAACTAACTTTTGATGTTCTGCTGTTAGTCTTAACGTAACTGTTTTCTCTTGTTGTTTTTTGCAGGTTTTTGGCGCTTCTTCTGTGATGATTTCGCCTGTAGCAGTGTCAACTGTTTTATTGTTGATTGTTTCAGTTTTCAAAGCAGCAATGGCTTCGTCGTGTTCTTTTTTTGCTCTTTCACGTTCTTCTTGTTCTTTTTTTAAAGCAACGGCGGAATCAATTTCTTTTATCAGCTCTGGTGCAGTAGACCCTTTATCAATTAATGCGACCCAAGAAAACGAGTCAAGGCCAACTGCCTTAGCATAATTTTCAACAATGAGCTTATCGTTTTTTATACGTTCTTTTTCAGATGCAACTGCTACCATCGATGCCGCTATTTCCTCAATAGTTTTCTTATTTGGTTCACCTTTAACTGTGAAAGCTGTTTTATTAGTCCACGAACTAGGAATTTCAATTTCGTCAATGGATACATTGTAGTTTTCAGACATTTCAGCAATCACTTTTTGAAGCTTTTTGCTTCGTTTCTGCTTCTCTGCTTCTTCGTATGATTTGATGCTTTCGTTAATTTCTGAACTAACTTCACTTATTTTTTCAGTATATTTTTTTATTTTTTCCTCAAAATCTTTTAACGGCTTATCATATTGATTTTTAACTTCTTTACGTTGATCATCTAGCAACGTTACAACTTTATTTAAGTCTGCTCTTGCTTTTTTAGCTTCAGGAATGTTTTCATCTGTGAAAATCATTGTTGAATAGTGCTTAACTGCGCTCTCAACCATCTCAGCCAACTGTGCTTCATTTTGGATAGTGATTTTACTAGCTTTAAAATCAACATTAAACTGCAATTCTGTTGTTAATTCGTTTGTCATTAGCTTTGCCCCCATGTAATGTTTTCTTCTGGTTGTGGCTGGAATTGTTGTATCCATTGTTTCAGAACTTCAACAGCTTTATTGAACATACTAGACGGCATGTTTTCATTGACATCAACATTCAATTCTTTACTTAGTTCATTCCGCACATAGTCAAGTTCAGAATTCGATAACTCAGAAAGTTGTCTGATATGATCGTTTAACGTGGCTAACTGTTTACCGCTAATCAAATTAACTTTCGATGTATCATTGTTCTTTTCAGCTGCCGTTTGGCCATCGTCGTCTTTATCTGCTGCAATTCCAAACGCTGCCGAAAGCGAGTAACGTCTTGCATATGTCGTTAAACTTCCTAATCCTTGAGGATTTGTCCCGCTGTTTGGAAATTCAAAAGGTCCATGAACTATATATTGACCACTAACATGAGTAATAATTGTTGTGACTTTTAAAGCATTATTCTCATTGACGACATTTTGTTGGAAATCAATTCCGCTTTCTGATTCTTGTGCAGCTTTTCTAATTGCTTCTTCAATCGCTTTTAGAGTTGCATATTGGAAATTCATTGGACCTTTTTTCGTTGTATAGGCAACTTCTGCGTCAAATCTTGGTTGAATTAATTTGCTTTTTAGCTTATACATCCCATCAAACAATTCTTTTAAATTTTCGCTGTTCTCGTTCATTTATTCCCCTTCTTTCAGTAATGAAATAACTTTTTGAAGTCCTTCGATTAATTCAACTTGATTAAAATAAGCACTTTCATCTAAACTCTCGAATACTGTTCTAACTTCTTCATCTTCGCTATCTTGGTAAACAGCAACATGATTATTAATAGCATCCTTTTCAAAAATCAGTGATCCATAAGGTGAATGATTATCAATTAAGACAATTCTTTGCATTGAATCCACTTCCACTCTCATGCTATAATTCTCCTATCAATTAATTTTGTTTGTGACTTTTTGCTTGCCGGCGGAAGTCACTTTTTTGTTTCTTGGATAAATAACGCTTCTGGAAATACAGCCTTATTTATCGCAGTGTCTGGATATTTTTCTTTAAGCTTTTGAAATACCAGGGCTTTCGTATCCTCAACCACGTAAATTTTCAAACTATCTTTTCCTACTGCTTTAAACATCTAAATTCCCTTCTCTCTTTTTGTTGCATAATGTATATTTGATTTTTTTGTTGCTGGTACCATAAATCAGCAAGTTTTTTCGTTTGCTGTAGTTTTTCTTTCCTTGTCATTTATTTACCTCTCTATCTTCAAGAGCTAAGTCATAAAATAATGTCCAAATAATGAACAATCCAATATACACATTTTGGATGATTGGATTAAAGTTTCCACCCACTAGCAGACCCAATCCGAAAACAATAAGCAGTACTGCAATTCTTCTTAAGTTATAAATTTTTCTCATATTATTTACCTCCTATAACGTCTATTTATTTCGCTTATACTTGTTTTTTTCCCGCCAAACCAAAAATTCATCAAATTTCTGAATGTGGATAATTGGCATGCATGATGTAACGAGTCTATATCCATCTTTAAATTCTTTATGTTCCTTAAACTCTCTCAGAAGTTTTTGAAATGTTGGTTTGTGATGCTGATAGCCAAAATAAACAATTGCTTCATCTTTTGCCATCCAAGCTTGCTGTAAATCGATAGTCTTTGCTAGTGTGATTTGCATGTAGACATCTCCTTTCTATGCTGTCTTGTCATGTAAGAACTTGTTAACAAAATATATTTGCCCTTTACCAGTAATTTTCGGCGTTCGACTAATTCGAATACTTCCATCTGGATTGTTATGGGTTCGTTCCTTGATTTCCGCAATTCCCAAATCAAGTGACCGCTGGGTTGGCATATTGTAGCTTTCACCTTTTCGAGCAATTAGATACCCATTGTCTCGCAGCCATTGGAATAAACGATTCTGCCCAATGTCGATGCCGTTTTGCTTGATTAGCTTAGCTAGGTCACCGATTAAAATGGAAGTCTTACTTGCATCAACGGCATCTGCAAATAATGCTTTAGGTTTTAATGATTCATTTTCTAGTTGTAATACTTCTATTTTTTTCTGTTGAAATTCAAGAGCTCGTTTAGTCAGCATTTCTGGGCTATTCCAAAACTTTTCTAGTTGAATAAAATATCTACGAGCTTGCTTTCCTCTTTCGGTACGTTGTAGCATTGAAATTTCCTTAGCCATGTCTAGTTTCACATAATGATTTACTTGTGGGCGACCACCAAAAGGTTTATCGGATTTTTCCGAGAAACTGATAAAATCAACGTTTTCATCAAACCCGTATTTAATCATTCGTTTAAACCAATCAGTATAATTATCTTTAACTCCCAGAAATTCATATAACTCTCTACCGTTAACTAACTGTTCATCATTTTCATTTGTTGTAACTTTAATTAGTTCGTTCATACGGTTTCATCCCTTCTATTCTGGTTGTCTTTCGTTCCATTAATGGAACACTTTTCCTTTTTCATTTGTATACTTCCAAAACTACCTTTGTTCACAAACATGAACTTTCTCTTTAAAAAAATATAAATGAATAAAATTTGTTTCCAAGTCTAGCAATTTGCAAGCTTTCGTAATTTCAGTGTCTTTCCAAGAGACTTTCCCGTTCATTTTCAATGATATTGTTCTCTCCGACAATCCCATTGCGATAGCAAAATTATATTGAGTTCCAAACTTTTCAACAATTCTTCCTGCTAATTTTGAGTAATCATAGCACATTTATAAACACCTCCTTCAAGTTCATGAACATGAACTTTATAACCATATAATACATTGTTCATTTCTTATTGTCAACGAAAAAGTTCATGATTCATGAATTTTTTCGTTGAAGATATATTCAATATCTTGTATACTTAAATCTATAAGGAGGTGTACCAATGGATAGAGTTAAAACATCTGCTCGTCTAAAGCAACTTATGAGTGAGCGCAATTTAAAACAAGTTGATATTCTGCGTTTGTCAGAACCATATCAAAAAGAATTAAATATAAAAATGAGTAAAAGTACTTTGTCACAATATGTAACTGGAAAGCAATCACCTGACCAAAATAGAATTTATCTTTTGTCAAAAACTTTAGATGTTAACGAAGCGTGGCTAATGGGGTTTGATGTCTCTAAAAAAAGAATCCCTGACGAACAAAGATCTAGTGAAAAAGATGACTTCGACATAGTACCTATATTCAACCAGTTAGAACCCAAGCTCCAACAGCTTATATATAACGAAGCTAAGTCTCATTTAGAAAAACAAAACAAAGCTTCTAATAACGTGGTTAACATTAACAAGAAAAAATATGATACTTTAGCTGCGCATTCACCAGACCCTGATAAAGTATTTACTGATGAAGAGAAACTTAAAATTAATCAATTTCTAGATAAAGTGGATGCTGATTATGATAGGAAGCAAAAAGAATGTAAACATCTTTTTGATGATGATTCAGATGATAAAGAATAATTTTCAGGAGTATTTTATGAACGAATATGAGCTGTTGGTGTCAGAGGTACAGAAAAAAGCACCAGTTATTGAAACAGATTTGTTTCAAAATACTGGATGCTATGGTTTGTACCGTGATGGTAGAATTTATATTGAAAAATCGTTGAGTCTAATAAAAAAAAGGAATGTGCTAGCTGAGGAACTTGGCCACCACGATACATCGTTTGGTGACATATTAAACCAAGATTGTTTAGAAAATCGTAAACAAGAACTAAAAGCTAGACAATATGCTTTAGAACAATTAGTCACTTTGGATGATCTAATTAAGTGTTCAGAATCAGGATTCAGTAATCATTACACGTGTGCTGAATTTTTAGGGGTAGACGTTGAAACGCTCAAAAATGTACTCGCCTATTATCGACAAAAATTTGGTGATACCCATTTTTATAAAGGAAGAATTTTCGAGTTTAATGATTTATCAGTCATGATTTTAAATACAAATTTACAATAAAAAAGCCCGTGCTACAACACGGAACTCTTTCCTCATTATGAGAATTATTCAATAAATACATTATATCAGAAATGGGGAGCTTTAAAAATGAAAAAAATATTTGCATCTATGGCTTTTTTATTATTTGTCGTAGTAATATTTGTTGGTTGTTCTAAAAATGTGAACCCTGATTCTTCGAAATCTTCTACACAAGAATCTTCAAAGACCTATAAAATTTTAGTTGATCAAGATTCCACTGAACAAAAGGAAAAATTAGAAAAGATATCTGAGTATTATAAAACCGCAGATCCAAAAAGCTATAATTCTAACGTTAGAGTTAATTCGATGTTAAGAGATGAAAAGGCACATAAAGGCGAGAAGGTATATTCATTAGCTAAAATAATTCAAATTGTAGATGAACCAAGTGATGAATATATTTATTACATGGGCTATGTTACTTATGCAAAAAACGATAGAGAGTATGTTATGTTAGCGGTATTAAAAGATAATGTTTATTCCAAAGTTTTACAAGATGATGAAATTTTATTTTGGGCTTCATTTGCTGGTTCTTATGACTATACTACAAACTTAGGTGATAACAATACACTTCCTTTGCTTAAAGTAGATATGTATAAAAATGTAACTGCCTCAGAAGAAAAATAATAAAAATGCGTAGTTTTGTTATTTAAAGAAAGGATACAACCATGAAAGTAGGAATGCGTAAACCAAGTATAAAAAAATCAATAAGTGCTCGTACTACTGGAAAAGCTAAACGTAAGTTTAAAAAAGCAGTAATTCCTGGTTATGGGCAAAAAGGAACTGGTTTCATTAAGAACCCCAAGAAAGCTATGTATAATAAAGTATATAATAAAACAACTTTTAGCTTTTGGGATTTGTTCAAATAATCACCCTAAATTTTACAGTTTTAATTTAGTTTATAAAAATAATTGAATGGAGTCTTAAAAATGAAAAAAATAACTATCAGTATTTTACTACTATCTTCATTGACTTTAGGTGCTTGCGATTCTTCTAGTACTGCACCTGAAAAAAACAAAAAAGAAACTAGCACAACAAAAATAACTGAAAAAACATCTGCTACAAAAACCAGTACCAGTACTGAATCAACTAGCGATAATAAAAAGACAGTTTATAATTTAGGTGAATGGTGGGAAGTTCCCAATCAATGGAAACTCAAAATTGACAGCGTGACTTCTACAGATGAAAGAAACCCCTATTCAGATAAATCACCACAGCAAGTAGTTATAATTTCTTATACTTATGAAAATCTAGGATATGAAGATGACATTCAAGATTTATTTATTATGCCAGAAAATGTGGTAGATAGTGCCGGAATAATGGGTGAAACTTATCCCGTCTCTACCACAGGAGCAAAGCCAACACCTGTTGGAGCAACAATGAGTGGGGCTCAGGCCGCATATGGCGTTCAAAATCCTGGTGGAAACATCAAAATATTATTCAAAAAATATGATTCAAATCGTACTGGTCAAGCTGCTACATTTGAAATACCTGTACAATAAAAGAAATAGCCTTAGGGCTTTTCTTTTTCAAAAATTAAGAACATACATTCGAAAGGAGTTTTAAAATTGTGGATTGAGGAACTTCCTAATGGAAAATATAAATACTTTGAGCGATATAAAGATCCGTACACAGAAAAATATCGACGTGTTTCAGTTACACTTAATTCGAAGTCTAACCAAGCGAAAAAACAAGCGATGATGGAGTTACAGGATAAGATTAATAATCGAATGGAGAAAAAAGATCAAAAAAAAGTATCATTAGAGAATCTCTTAAATAGCTGGTGGCAACAACATCAATTATCTATTAGGAAAACATCAGTTAAAGCTTACGGAAAAATTTTAAAATATATATTTTCCAATATGAATGTTGATGTACTCATAAGAAACACAGATACAAAATTTTTCCAAGACTTTATTAATGATTTACCGCATTCGTGGGAGTATAAGAAAAAATTCAAAAGTGTGCTTAACATGTCCTTCACTTATGCACAAGACATGGGAATGATTGATGAAAATCCTATCAATAGAGTGAAAGTTGTTAAACCCCCACTAACAAAAGAAAATTTTGAAAATATAGAAAGTAAATACCTCGAAGAGAGAGAGGTTTATCAATTATTAAGCTATTATTATTCTACATTTCAAAGTGTCCATCATGGTCGTTTAGCAGAGTTTATGTATTTAACTGGATTAAGAGCTGGTGAAGCAATTAGTCTTACTATAAATGATTATGTAAAAAATGAACATGCTATTTTAGTTAATGGGACTTTGGATTATTCTAACGGTTATAAAAACGCTACAAAAGAATTACCTAAAACTCTAGCATCATTCAGGAAAGTAGAATTATCAAATAGAGCTGTAGAAATAATCGAAGAGTTAATTTTAGAAAGAGAAATAAAATTCAAAGAGCAAACAAATTATCTATTTGTTGGCAAAACGGGCAACCCAATTCAAGTTAATTCATTCAATGCCTCTCTAAAGAAAGCTAATGAAAGTCTAGGTAAAAATAAAATAAACAAAACTATATCAAGTCATATTTTTAGACATTCTCATATTTCACTACTTGCAGAATTAAATGTACCAGTAAAAGCAATAATGGAACGTGTAGGCCACGTTGACACGGAAACAACTTTAAAAATTTATACTCATGTTACAAAAAAAGCTAAAACAAATCTGGTAGAAGCTCTAAATAAATATGGCAAGTAATTGCCCCTTTCGTGCCCCTTTTTTAATTCAAAACAAATAAAAAAAGGCTTAAAGCCTTTGATATCAACTATAATTCAGACACATGGCGGCACTTGCTTAGTGCTGCTTCCTTCCGGATCTGACACAATTCACTAGCCCGCCATTGTCCTAGCCTTTCGGCAAAACCTAGTATAACGTATTTTTATTCTTTTGACTAGTCTTTCTTTTGATTTTTTAAAAGTTTCTCTTCTTTTCTCTTTGCCCGTAACTTTTTAAAGAACTGAACTAGCAATAAGCGACACTCTTCTTCTAAAACGCCTGCTTCGACATAGGCCACATGATTGAAGCGTTCATCTTCTAATAAATTCATCAATGTGCCAGCAGTGCCTGCTTTAGGATCGGTTGCGCCATAATAAACTTCTGGAATTCGTGCTAAAAGCATCGCCCCACTACACATTGGACAAGGCTCTAAAGTTACAAATAATTGGGTTTCTTCTAGACGCCAATTTTCTATCCCGCGACACGCTTCTTGGATTGCATACATTTCTGCATGCGCCGTTGCTTCTTGCCGTGCTTCTCTCAGATTATGCCCGCGGCCAATAATTTCCCCTTGCCGAACAATTACAGCTCCAATAGGCACCTCAGCCAAACCTTCTGCTTTTTTCGCTTCTGCAATGGCTTCTCGCATAAAAAATTCTTTTTCTTCTTGTGTTAACGTTGTTTCTTTTTTTCCCAATTAATTTCCACCTTTCGGCTTTTTCCCACTAAACTTCTGTCTTGCTTCATGGTACAATAAATCAGTGAGGTGTGTCTATGATTATTGAAAATTTATCTCAGCTTTATCCCAAAGGCTATTTATCAAAAACAATTGGTTCCGAAGCCACCTATTCAATTCCTGTTGACGACCAATTTTTCATTGTGAATAAAGCTTTCTTAAGTATTAAAGAACAGCATTTGTTGGAAGCGCTTTTCCCAATTTCTGAAAACCCAACAATTACTGGTAACCATCCTTGGTTCAGTTACTTATTTCAACAGGCAAAATTACCTGCCGAAGGGACCTTTCGTATGTTGCAAATTCAAACGAATGTCACAAAAGAATTACAAGCTGAATGGCAATTTAATTTAACAAAGATGTTTCCAGATACAGTTGATTGTTTCAGTCCAAGTAATAATATGTATATTTTAGTTGAAGAACAGTCAAAAAATACCTTTCAACAAGAAGAAATTCAAGGAATCTTTTTAACATTAGATACAGACTTTGATTGCACTAGTGCTGTATTTGTTGGCAATTTTTATTCCTCTGAAGACATTCTCCGGCGTTGTTTCCATGAAGAACAACGTATTTTTTCAGAAGAACTTAATTCCTCTAGTCGGACGACTGTTTTTAGTTTAACCGATGTTGCCCTCCACTATTTTACCAAGGAAGCCATGAGCCAAAATGTACTTGTTGAGTATTATCGTCGTTTATTAAATAAAGACACCGATATTCAGCCAATCATCAGCGCTTTGTGGAAAAATCAAGGCAATATCAGCTCCACTGCAAAAGATTTATTTATGCATCGAAATACTTTACACTATCGGTTGGAAAAGTTTTTTGAACAAACTGGCTTATCTTTAAAAAAAATGGATGATTTAATCTTTTGTTATTTGTTATTAAGAAAGTAGTACGTCCATTTTTTACTCGTATGTTTTTTATTCCCAATTAGAAAGTAGGCGTTCCAATGAAAATTACCGCATATGTCGCTAGTGCATTTAGTAAAAACCACGAAGGTGGCAACAAAGCAGGCGTTGTTTTTATGACACAGCCCTTAACGAGAACCCAAAAAATGGCCATCGCCAAAGAACTAGGATTTGCAGAAACTGCTTTTATTTCAGACTCAAAGATTGCTGATTTCCGCCTTGAATATTTTACACCAAAAGAAGAAGTCGACTTATGTGGCCACGCGACAATTGGCGCTTTCACCATTATGAAGCACTTAAATAAATTATTGCAAACAGAATATACAATCGAAACGAACAGCGGTTTGCTCGCAATCACGGCTAACGGTGAACAACTATTTATGGAACAAACTGTCCCAACTTTTTATGATACGCTCACTTTAGAAGAATTGAGCGGCTGCTTTGATTTAAACGCAGTGGCAACTGCTTTTCCTATCCAGATTGTGTCAACGGGCCTAAAAGATATTTTGGTTCCCATTAAAAATGCGCAATTATTACAGGATTTACAACCAAACTTTGAAAAAATTAAGTTACTTAGTCAAAAGTATAGAGTTATCGGGATGCATCTTTTTGCTTTGTCTGAAGAAAATATCATTTGTAGGAATTTTGCACCCCTTTATGACATCGATGAAGAAGCCGCTACTGGTACATCAAACGGTGCGTTAGCTTGTTATCTGCACCATCACCAAATTTTACAAAAAACCAATTACACTTTCGTCCAAGGTTATACCTTAAACGCTCCTTCAGAAGTCTTAGTGTGTTTGAACACTACACCTCAAAAGACAATTGATCAAGTTCTAGTTGGTGGCAGAGGCTATTATGTTGAAACAAAAGAATTATTTTTATAAAAAAAAAGATGGCCTAGGCCATCTTTTTTACTTCATTGCATCTTCAATAAATGTGAAAAAGCGTTCTTTTAAAGAATCTGTATTGTCTTTAACTTTTTCGCCATATTCAGCTAATTTTGAACCGCCATCTTTCACACGATCAACAACATTTAAAACAGAATCTAATTCATCATCGGATAAATCATCGACAATCGATAATAATTTTTGGTTTCCATCAAATTTATCGTCTACAAACTTTTTAACTTTATAACGATTGGAAACATGAGATACCTTCTTAATAATTTTTTCAGAAGCGATGACTGCAACAGAGACACTTGCAACTGCAGCAATGCTTAAACCGATACCAATTTTTGTTGATGCTTTCATTTCCTTCAGCTCCTCTGTTATTTTCTACTTTAATCATAACATATTATTACTTTTATGCGTAATAGAAAGACCTTTACTAGCACTTAGTCCCGTCGGTTATTGCCACCAAATAAAATAACCAAACGTAAAAGTTGTAAAAAGGTCGAAAGCGCCGCTGCTACGTAGGTAAGTGCAGCTGCAAAAAGAACTTTTCTGGCCATTGGGACTTCTTCTTCTGTTAATAACCCACCTTCAGAAAGAATACTTAATGCACGTCTAGACGCATTAAACTCCACCGGTAAAGTCACCAATTGAAAAATCAAGGCTAATGAAAAAGCCAAAATTCCAATGTTGATTAATGTTTGATTCCAACTAAATAAAACACCAATCAAAATTAGTGGAAAGGAAATGGTTGAACCGATGTTGGCAACTGGAACAATAGCTGCACGAAGACGTAAAGGCACATAGTTCGTATGATCTTGTACCGCATGTCCGCATTCATGAGCCGCCACGCCAATAGCCGCAACCGATGTCGATTGAGCAGTGGCTTCGGATAAGCTCAACATTTTGTTTCCAGAATTATAATTGTCAGTTAAATCACCAGCAATTTGCTGAACTCCAACATCATTAATTTGTTCTTTTTGTAAAATATATTGTGCTGCCTGCGTGCCTGTAACATGTTTACTGCTTCGTACTTGATCATATTTACGAAAGGTACTGTTAACATATGCGGAGGCCGCACCAGAAATCGCAATTCCGATAATTACCAATATATAGGTTGGATCGATTCCAAAATAAAAGGGCATCATTGTCCTCTACCTCCATCTTTTTTTCTTTATTGTAGCATGATAGTGAAAAAAAGGGAGCGACAAACGTTGTCTTTTGTTTAAAAAAATGATGAATTTTTCAAGAAAGTGCCGAAACTAACAAAATTGTCACTCAATTAACGGAAAAAAATATGGCAAATTTCCTAAAAAAAAGGCATACTATTCCTTGAGGTGAGGAAAATGAAAACATTACTAAAAATATTAATTCCCATAGTCATTTTAGCCGGTGGTAGCTGGGGCGTTTATAATTACTATTACGGTGGAGAAGCCTATTATACACAAATCACAACATCTGGTGAAAAGAAAGATGAAAAAACAAATTCTGGTGAAGCAATGACCATTTATTACTATCAACAACCTGCGTTTAATAAAAACGGTGAAGAAAAAACCGTGGAATTAAACGAATCCCGTGATCAACCATTGCGTATGAAAGCCTATCTAAAATTGAAAGTTAATCCCCGTAAAGGCGTGATCAGCTGGAATGAAGTGACAGAAAAAGAAGTCCCTGAAAAAGCTTTAGAAAAATTAAAATAAAGAAAAAACCGTTGGCAAGCGACCAACGGTTTTTTCTTTATAATTGATTACTAATTTTTTCGATATTTTTTAGCATAATGGACACTGTGCCATCTGGATTATTAACAAATTCAATTAAATCGCCATTGCGGTAAACATCTAACGGAACAATTAATTCAATACCGTTATCCATTTTTAACTTCTGTTTGCCAAATTTCTTTTCAGAAATTTCGCGAGATTCTCTGACTGGCGGTGTTTTGTCGACAAACTTCGATTCATTCACTTCTTCTTGGTAAGCTAATTTAGCTGATACATTTTCTTTAAACACTTGCTCAGCAATTTGCTCATTGTCAATCGTTCCCGTTTCCTCAATACTATCATATACCGCTTCTTTTACAGAAGCCATTAGTTCAAACTCATCTTCGTTAAATTTCTTTCCAATGCGTTTGACTGCCTTTTTAATTTCTTTGATATTTTCTTCCATGGAAGGTGCCGCTTGCGTCTCAATCACTTTTTCAGAGAAATACCAGATTTTTTCTCCTGAAAATTCATATCTTTTCTCTAGTAATTCAAACGCTAATGTATCTAAGTCAACCGTAATCCCTTCATCTGGTTTTTGTGATTTTGAAGACAAAATTGCTCGATTGATAATCAGTTTGTTATAAACGGATTCTTCTTCATAGTCGACGTAATGCGTGTAACTTTCTTTATAGTTTAATTTAATCATTGCGACATGTAACACCGTATCTAATTCATATAAAATGAACAAAATATCAGCACTAGGCGCATCTTCGCTTCCTGAATAAACATCATACCAATGTTGGGTAACTTCTTGGCTTTTCTTCACAAAATCACTAGGAATCCCACGTAACGTGTCAACAAAGGAACTATTTTCCGCCAATGTTCCAGTCTTTGTTTGTGCAGTCGAAAGTTTTGAAATTTTTGCAGTTAAATACGTTCGAATATACTCAGTGGTTAAATCTAGTTCCTTTTCAGAAAAAACCGGCGTCCCAGTTTCTCGATCAATAATGTGTAAAATTGCTTTTTTTAAATAAATATCCATTTTTACGCTCTCCTTTTCTCAACCTTTTTAGTCTAACTGAAAGAGAGAAAAAAGCCAATAGTTTCTATAAAAAGAAGAAGAATTCGTAGACAAATGTCTACGAATTCTTCTTAACTTCAAAAAGCGATTACCCTTCTTCGCTGTATAACATCCCTGTTGCTTCATCAACTGGATCGACTTTATTAAAGATGCCTTTCTTTCTGAAAATATAAGTTAAGCCCATTGGTACGATAATGGCAATCACCATTGCGACTAAAAACGGCAAGTAATATTGTGGCACAATAGATAAAATTCCTGGCAAGCCACCGACGCCGATACTTGTCGCACGAACGCCCATTAAAGTGGCAAACATTCCTGCCATTGCTGAACCAATCATGCCCGCAACAAATGGATAAACATATTTTAAGTTGATCCCAAACATCGCTGGTTCAGTCACACCTAGGTAACAAGAAATCATCGCTGGAATCGAAACTTGTTCTTCTTTTTTGTTTCCACGATGCATAAAGATAACTGCTAAAACCGCTGAACCTTGTGCAATATTTGATAGAGCAATCATTGGCCATAAGTTGGTTGACTGAAAGTCAGCAATCAACTGTAAATCAATAGCATTACTCATATGATGTAACCCAGTGATGACTAATGGTGCGTACATAAAGCCAAAGACGGCGCCAAATAACCAATTAAATGTTGACGTTAATCCTGCATTTACGATATCAGAAACCCAACTACCAATCGTCCAACCGATTGGTCCTAAAATGACATGTGCAGCCAATACTGTTGGTACTAAAGCAAACAATGGGACAAAAATCATTGAAATTGCTTGAGGAATCACTTTTCTAAAGAAAATTTCAAGATAGGCAAGCAAGAAGCCGGCTAACATAGCTGGGATAACTTGCGCTTGATAACCAATCATGTTAACTTGAGCAAACCCAAAATCCCAGAAAGGAATTTCTGCTGCTTTAGTCGTCGCAACTGAATAAGCATTCAGAAGTTGTGGTGAGACTAATGTAATCCCTAGGACAATCCCCAAGATTTGTGTGGTTCCCATTTTCTTCGTAATACTCCACGTAATCCCAACTGGCAAGAAGTGGAAAATTGCTTCGCCGATTAACCATAAGAATGAATTGACTCCATTCCAAAATTGAGAAACTTCCACGATTGTTTGACCATCAAGAAAGCCAAATGGAACCCCTTCCAAAATATTGCGGAACCCTAAAATCAATCCCCCGATAACAAGTGCAGGAATTAATGGTGTAAAAATCTCAGCTAAAACAGAAACAACTCGTTGAACAGGACTCAAATTACTTTTGGCAGCTGCTTTCCCTTCTTCTTTTGAAACCCCTTCTAAACCGGAAATTGCAGAAAAATCATTATAAAATTGTGGGACTTCATTCCCAATAATTACTTGAAACTGTCCAGCATTTGTAAAGGTTCCTTTTACAGAAGGAATATCTTCAATCACAGGTACATCCGCTTTTTTTGGATCTTTTAATACAAAACGCATTCGAGTTGCACAATGAGAAACAGCTGAAATATTTTCTTTGCCTCCTACTGCTTTCAACAACTGTTGTGCATCGCTTTGAAACTTACCCATTTTACATTCTCCTCTCAAACTTGTATATACAATTAAGTTGTATATACATCATACTTGATTATTCTTTTTTTGGCAAGCGCTTTCTTTCAAAAAAAAGAATTTTATTTTTTTACAAATCCCTTGTCTTTTCTTAAAGAGTCAAACAGAACGCTTTTTTAGCTGCTTCTTTATTGCTATACTACAGAGGGAAAAAACGAAAAGGAGTATGAAAAATGTTTTTTAAAGAAATTCATCATGTGGCAATCAATGCCTCAAATTATCAAGCAACTAAAAATTTTTATGTCGAAAAGTTGGGCTTTGAAGTTCTTCGCGAAAATCATCGTCCCGAAAAAAACGATATTAAATTAGATTTAAAATTAGGCAGCCAAGAATTGGAAATTTTCATTTCTGATCAATTTCCAGCTCGCCCCTCTTATCCTGAAGCTTTAGGATTACGTCATTTAGCTTTTAAAGTTGAACATATTGAAGAAGTGATTGCTTTTTTAAATGAGCAAGGAATTGAAACAGAACCGCTACGAGTAGATGATTTTACGGGTGAAAAAATGACCTTCTTTTTTGATCCAGATGGACTACCTTTAGAACTTCATGAATAATAAATAAAGGAGAGAAACAAAATGAAAGATACCTTTCGCTTAGAAAACCAGACGATTTATTTTGGTACAGAACGAGCAATTTCAGCCAGCCCTCAAACGATTTGGCGCTACTTAACTGAGACAGACAAGCTAAAACAATGGTTTCCAGAATTAGAGATTGGTGAATTAGGTGTTAACGGGTTTTGGCGGTTTATTCTGCCCGATTTTGAAGAAACAATGCCTTTCACTGATTATGCAGAGGAAAAATATCTGGGCGTGACTTGGGATACTGGTATCATCTATTTTGACTTAAAAGAACAAGCACCTCATCAGACCCTGTTAGTCTTTTCAGAATCTCTCCCAGAAAATTTTACAACACCTCGCCATAAAGATATCGCTGGTTGGTCAATTGTTCTCAATCGCTTGAAGCAAGTAGTTGAAACTCCTGATGCAGCACCAGAAAAAATAGATTTTCCGCAAATAGAAAATCATTACTTGGAAAAATTAACGAATTTAGAAAATTAAAAAGTGTGGCACAACGGGTAAATAACCCTCTGTGCCACACTTTTTAAAAACGCAAGATACGCTGATAAACAAATAAACCTAAATCAATTAAGCAAACAACAAAAATTGCCAATAATACAAAAGAGACCCGCAACTCTGCGGCGTACATCCCTCGTAAACTAATTGTTGCCAAACATAACCCAAAAATCGTTGCCATTGTCACTTGTAACACGGTTCCTGGTTTTAGGGCATAAACAAAAATGCCAATAATACTAGAAACAACGAGGTGTGTCAGTGGCAATTGAAGCCAATTGACAACAAACAGACTAAGGAAACATCCTAAAAGAGTCCCCCAAAAACGTGTCTTAATACGCGTGTTCATTTCTGCTTTCACTGGATGCAAGAGTAGAAAAACATTCATCGGAATCCAAATTATTTTAATGCCTCCTACACTCCACATTAAAATAAAACTCAGCGTAATGGTGAAACTCATACGAACAGCTAAACGAAATCGTTGCACCCTTTCGTCAGGACTTTCTAAAAATTGTTTGAAACTTGTAATCCCAAAAAAAGTCTGTTGTAAGTCGTGCCAGAAATTAATAACCGCCAATTTCTGTTGCTTCATATTTAATTGAATACTTTTATGGCCCCTACTCTTTAAGCTGGTTAGCTGACTTAATCCTGTTTGCCACCAAGCATTTAATGTTAAAGCCAATAAAAAAAGACCAATTAAAAAGGCCACAACTTGAGATTGCATCAAAAATGTATTTCCTTTAACCTGGATTAACTGACAAAACGTAAACATCATCAAATAACTATGATACCGCATCGGTGTCGCAGATGAATAAAATAAATAAACAATTAAAAATGTCACACTACTATTTAAAATAATAGACCAGCTAAAGGAACTACTAGCTATAAATGCTAAAAAACTGATCACAAATTGCCTGATACTCATTTTGAGCAGCGCTACAAGCGAATAATCTTTTTTATAGTTAATTTTAAACATAATAGTAAATACAGGCACCATAATTAAATAGCTTGGGGAAAATAAAAAATCCAATGTATAAAAACTAACCAAAAAAAAGGCGATGACTGGGAAAATGGCCCAAACATACGCAAAAAATTGCTGACTTTTTGTACTAAAAAAATAAATAACAATCACTCCAATATCGATTCCTTATCCATTGTAACATGCTTGTCAATTCCCTCTCCAAATTGAATATACCAATTCGTTAAAAATAAATAAAAAAGCAAATAAATACGCTTTCATTTCTCGTTTTTTGTGCTATAATCAGCCTATATGATATATCATTTAAAACAAAGGAGCTACTTTCATGAATATTCAAGCGATTGATACGCGACACGGAACTGCCAACCAACATAGTTTTTCAAATGGAAATTGTCTACCCTATACTGGCGTGCCATTTGGGATGAATTTTTACGCCCCGCAAACAACTGACCAAAAAGGCAGCTGGTGGTTTCATCCAGAAGATCGAACATTTCAAGGCTATCGAGTAACGCATCAACCAAGTCCTTGGATGGGTGATTTTAGCCATTTATTAATGACCCCTGTCAGTGGTTCATTGTCGGAACTTTCTTTATTCCATGCCCAAAGTTCTTATCGTCCAGAAGAAAGCCTTTTTTCTCCTGTCGAAATTAACTTAACTCAATTACGCTATCAAATAACTTCTCAATTAATCCCAAGCATGTATGGTGGTATCTTAACCATTGATTATCACCAAAAAGATAATCACTTACTACTAACTCTGCCTGGACGTTATCAAGTAAAACAATTAGATGACCATCAAGTGGCTGTAAAAGTCATCAACTATTCTGGTTGTGAAGATCCAGATTTTAGTTTTTATTTTGTGCTTCATTTTGAACAGCCTTTAACCAAATGGTTTGCCCCTTCTTCAGGTGAAGATGGCAAAATCCTTCTTTCTTTTGGAAATATTGCTCAACAAGTTGTTCATTTTAGTAGTTCATTTATTTCTGAAAAACAAGCGCAGTTAAATTTAGCGCGAGAAATCTCTTTGCGTTCTACTGAGATGCTGCAACAAGGAATCGCAGATTGGCATAATTATTTCGATCGCCTTAAAGTAACGCATGAAAATCCTGAACATACTAAAACGTTTTATCATACACTGTATCGAACATTCCTATTTCCGCAAACCTTTTATGAATTGGACGAAAATCAGCAGCCGATTCATTATGATACGTTCTCGCAAACGGTTCGTCCTGGTGTACTATATACCAATAATGGCTTTTGGGATACTTATAAAACGGTTTACCCATTGTTCTCACTAATTGCTCAAGAAAAATACGAAGAGATGCTAGAAGGCTTTTTAAATAGTTACAACGAAACAGGTTTCTTGCCAAAATGGTTATCTCCAGATGAGCGTGGTTTAATGCCCGGCACCTTGATTGACGCTGTCATTGCTGATGCCGCCGTGAAAAAGATTCGTCCTGACTTGATGCCTCAGTTCCTAGAAGCGATGAAAAAAGGCGCCACACAACAAAGCGAACGAGAAAATTATGGACGTCAAGGAACTCTGGATTATCTAAAATATGGCTATGTTCCTTCAACCTATCATGAATCTGTCAATCATACCTTAGACTATGCGTACAGCGATTTCTGTATTTCGCAAGTTGCAAAAACACTGAATGATTCAGAGACCGCAACGTTTTATCGTCAACAAGCCTTGAATTATCAACAACTTTTTAATCCTGAAACTGGCTTTATGCAAGCCAAGGATACTGAAGGTAATTTCCGTCCTGACTTTTTAGATATTCGTTGGGGCAAAGATTACGCCGAAGGAAGTGCTTGGCAATCAAGTTTTGCGGTTTATCAAGATTTTGCAGGTTTGATTAAGCTATATGGTAGCGAGTTAGCTTTCGAAAAAAAATTAATTCAGCTCTGCAATCAAGCGCCTAACTTTAACGTTGAAGGCTATGGTTTTGAAATTCATGAAATGAGTGAAATGGCGGCAATTGATTTTGGTCAATTAGCCATCTCAAATCAACCAAGTTTCCATTATCCGTTTCTATTCAGCTACATCGGCAAACCAGAGATGGCTCAACCACTTTTAAAACAACTAATGCAAACATTTGATGCTTCACCAACTGGCTATCCAGGTGATGAAGACAATGGTAGCATGTCTGCTTGGTATATTTTTAATAGCTTAGGCTTTTATCCCGTCACACCAGGAACTGGTGAATATGTAATCGGGATGCCTTTAGTCCAGACGGCGGAAGTAAAACTATCAAATGGTAAACAATTAACCATTCAAACATCACCAAACAAAGTCCAACAACAATTTATTCATGAAATTCAGTTAAACCAAGAAAAACATACTGCGCCTTATTTTACTCATCAAGAACTATTAAACGGCGGGACTTTAGATTATCAATTAGGGATTGTCCCGAATCCACAAAACACAGCAGAACGACCGTTTTCATTAAGTACAGAAAAATAATAAAAAGAAAGATGTTCATAAAAATTGAACATCTTTCTTTTTATTATTCGACACCTGCGTAATTTGATTGGTATTGCTCTCGAAATTCTTTTGGCGTAATTCCATTTAATTTTTTAAACATTTTTGAAAAATAGTTGGTATTGTTGAACCCTACTTTTTCTGAAATTTCGTTGATTGTATCATCCGTGTACAATAATAATTTCTGGGCATGCTTGGTACGCACTTGATTCAAATATTGAGAAAAACTCCGCTTGGTTTCTTTTTTGAAAATTTGGCCTAAATAACTAGGGTTCAAATGAAGTTCATCCGCCACCGTTTTTAAGTTTAATTCTTCTAAATAGCCTTGTTCAATTCTTTCTACAGCTTGGCTAACACTTTCTGAATATTTTTTTATTTTAGGTTTATTTTTCACTTCTGCTAAGACTTGCTGCATTAACGCATACAGTGTATTAAGATTGTTGCTGGCTCGAATTTCTTCCACGATTTTTTCATAGTTTTCTTCTAACACAGTTGGATACTGACGCGAAATATCTGAAAAAAGTAAAAAGACTACATAGCGTACATATTCTGGTGTAGCGTGTTGTTGACTTAACTGATTGAAAATGGCATCTAATTCCCGTTGAATGGTCTGCATATCCCCAATCATCAAGGCTTGGTTAAACGCTAGAAAAGTAAAATCTTCTGCCGAACGATTCATTTGTTCTTTTTGATTATTTGGCAGAAATTCTTGATAGAACGTTTCAATTGCTTGCAACTGTTTTACTTTCTCATAACTTTCATAAACCGTTTCCCATTCATTGACAGATTCCCCTACAAAAATCTGACCTTGACCAGCTAGAATCGCTTCAATTTCACGAATAAATAAGAACGCTTCTTGTCTGGCCCCTTTATAGATAAGTAACAATTGGTGGTACGTACTCATCCAACTTTCAATGAATAACAGTTGGCCTTTTTTCATAAATAGTTCCTTGATTGTTTCTAAAAATGACATCTCAGCTTCAACCAATAAAACGGTAAAATCACCTGGTTTTATAGTCGCAAATTGCTGCATTAACTCTTCGTATTCTCCTTCGCTGATTTCATCATTAAGCCAACGCATCAAGCCATTTTCTAGATATAGACGAACGCGGGCATGGGATTTTTTTTGTTGGTCCAATTCTGTTTTAATTCTCTGGATATTGGCTAATAGTTCTTGCTTATTGACTGGTTTCAAAAGATAATCTTGGACCTGCAAAGCCATGCCTTTTTTGACGTAATCAAACTCTTGATAACCTGATAAAATTAAACTAATAAATTGATGTCCTTTTTTCTTTGCTTGCTCAATTAATTCGATCCCACTCATTTCCGGCATCGTAATATCTGTTAATAAAACATCAATGGATTCTGTTTCTAAAAAAGCCAATGCTTCTTGCGCACTACGCGCTGTTTTAACAATTTCAAAGCCTAACTCTTGCCAAGGAATAATCCATTTTAAGCCTTCTAAAATCATATATTCATCATCAACAAACATCACTCGATACATCTTTTCACCCCTTATGCTACAAACGAAAGACGAATTGTCGTCCCTTCTCCTTCTTTCCCTTCAATGGTTAAACCATAACTCTCCCCAAAAAAGCGTTGTAAACGTTCATGAACATTTCTTAACCCAATGGATTGTTCCGTGTCTATTTCTGTTTGATTTAAACGTGCGCGAATTTCCTCTAACCGATTGGCGGTAATTCCTTTTCCATTATCCACAACAGCCACAATAATTTTTTCGCCTTCTCGGTAGGCGTGGACCTTAATAGCATTGTCTTGTCGTTGATAGTCAATACCATGCACAAAATAATTTTCGACAAGCGGCTGAATAATGAACTTAGGAATTTCAACATCAGCAATTGCTTCTTCTATTTCGAACTTATAGGCAAATTGGTCGGGATAACGCATTTGATACAAATACACATACTTTTCGCAAAATGAGATTTCCTCTGCCAAGGTCGTGGTTTTTTCTTGGTTAATATTATTCCTAAGTAACGTTGAAAAAGCATAGACAACATCAGCTAGTTCTTCTTGTTGCCGACTCAAGGCATACATACGAATATATTCCAACGTATTATAAAGAAAATGAGGATTAATTTGCGACTGTAACGCTCTCATGTGAGCATCGCGTTGCTTAATTTCTAAAGTATAAATATCGTGAATGTATTGATCTAAACTGTCTACCATAAAATTAATCGCGGAAGCAATATCATTCAACTCTTCCTGAACTTGATTCGTGTCAATTCGTTCTTTTAAATTGCCATCGCCAATGGCTCGTGTCGCTTCTAAAATTAATTGGACTTGTTGAGAATAGCGTTTAAACAGGCGGTTTAAGCCCACTAATAAAATAACAATCAAAAGTAACCCAATCCCTAAAATGGCCGCATAATTCATAAACAATTGCTGAAATAAGACTCGGCGGCTTGTTAATAAGAGAATGGTACTCCGGCCACTGCTTTCTATTTCCGTAATATCGTAGCGATTATGAAAAACCTGTTGAATGTCACTATCGGTGTGCATTCTTTTATCTAGTTGCCGCTCTTCTTCTTTGGTAAATTGTGCTTTTTCAGAAAAAATTTGATTTCCAGCACTATCATAGATAAACGCATTAATACCTGATTTTTTCAATAAGTCTGCTTGGTTGCCTAGCAACTCTTGACTTGAAAACACAGTGTATAATTCTCCCAACGGTTGTCCTGTATAAGGATCGGAAATAATTCGCATTAGTTGAAAGCCATGTTTTTTAATTGATGACATATCCATTTTTTTCCCATTTGTAGCTGTGCGATTGGCGAACAAAACCTGATCAAATTCATCTAAGCGAATAATCACTTCTTCTAAGTCAGGAAAGGTGCTAAATAATGTACTTAAATTATTTCCAAAGTGGGTACTGACCCGATCTTCCGACCATTGACTGTAAGTATAGTCAAAATACTCAGGAGGAGAAAGTTCCATATATTTTCGCATGTTTTCAATTTTACTTGCAGAGCCAGCTAATTCATTAATCATATTTGTCGCCGCATTATTTTTATTCGTTACATAGCTGTCAATTTGGGAAATGGCATTATTTTTTTGTGAATCAATTGATAAGTTAATTGTATAAGTAACATAAGCGCACAAAGCAGCCACCGTTAACAAAATAATACTTGTTAACAGTAGACTGTATTTTTGTACTAATCGATTTAATAAATATTTTTTTTTAAACAGTTTTTTGAAGATTCGCTTCATTTTGTTCCAACTTTCCATCAATAAACTGGCGATTTTTACGCGTGACATAGGCACACCACATCATAATTAAGGCAAACGAAGCAAATAGTAGCAGTCCTTTCATTTTCCAAGTTAAAGCAATGATACTAATTACACCGAATAAGACTTTAAAAAATACACCGAGGTTTAAAAAGATACTGATAAATGAAAGCTTCATTAAATCAATAGTTGAGATAAAATAGCTTCCTTCATATAGTAGCATATAAATGTAAAAAATAACGAGTATTAGGGAAACAAAAAATAAAATAAATGTAATAATTAACCACATTATTCCGGTAAATTGAACGGCTAAATAAATATTATAAAAAACAAATCCTAAAGTGAAGAGAAAAAGTAAAAAATAACAGTTACTTCTTTTAAAATGTGCTTTCCATGATTCAAATGCTCGTTTAACGGTGATTGCTTGATAATTCATGCCCTCTTCCAAAATGAAATCAGTCATCATTTGGAGTGCTGGACCAACACCAAAAATAATCCCTCCAGCTAAACTAAATAAAACAAACAGTAAATTTAGTTTGATTACTGTCCAGGAAAGGTAAAACAACCGTTGAATCCCTGTACTTTCCATCTTCCTCTTCCTTTCTATTATGTAAAAGGCTGAGCCAAAAGCGCTCAGCTAATGCCTCAGCCTCCTGTGATTATTTTTGAGATTGGATATATTCGTCTAATTGTGTTTGCATTTCTTTTTGAACTTTATCCCAGCCAGCTGTTTTTAGGTCATCCATTAATTTTGGAAGTGTTTCTTCTGGATCAACAGTTCCTGTATTTAAGCTTGCTGCGTAGCGGTTCATAACTGTAGCAACGTTAGTGATTTCAGTTTTCACTTTATCATTTACAAAAGTAAACCCAAGAATTGGTGAATCTTTTGCTTCTTCGATGCTCTTATCACGTTCTTTAACCATGTCTTCAGTGACAGATTCTTCTGGCCAAATGATTAAGTTGTTTCCTGTGTTCCAAGCACTCAAATGAGTTGTTGGTGTGTAATCTTTCAATAATTTCACGCGATCATCGCCAACTTTTTCATATTGTTTGCCTTCTTCACCATAAACAAGTCCGTTTAACAATTCTGGATTGCTGTTTAATAAGCCTAGCAATTCAACAGCTTTTTCTTTGTTTTTAGACGTATTTGCAACAACATAGTTAGCCATTTGCGCTTGTGCTGTTGTTTTTAATGGCTCTGTTAGTGGGCGAGAAACAAGTGGTTTGCCAGCAGCTTGTGTTAAGATTGTATCACCATAATCCATAGGTCCTTGTGTTTCTTGACGCATGAACCAAGTATTGGTATTTAAGTCATATGGTGTTGTACTTGTAGCAGCATCTGTTGGAATCAAGCCATCTTTATACCATTGATGTAAGACTTTTAAGTTATTAATCATGTCTTTGTCGGCATATTGGTTAATAATTTTTGGTGAGCCAGTATCAGTTGTTTTTACTGCAAATGGATATTGGTTACCAATAGGGAAGTCATAATTACCTGTTGCAAAGAATGTTTGGCCGATAGCAAAAGCAGCAATATTTGGTTCTTTTTTATGGAATTCTTTTAGAACTTCCGTTGCACTTTCATAACTACCATCGACTTTACTAATATCTAAATTGTATTTATCGACATATTCTTTATTAAAAGTTAAAACTTGTTGACCGTAAGAGTTACCTAAAATTGGGAACGCATACAGTTTTCCATTGATCGTATTTCCTTTAATATAGTTATCTGGTAATTGATCATAGGCTTCTTTTGCATATTTAGGTGCTAAATCAGTTAAATCAGCATAGGCGCCTTTTTGTGCATTCGTTGCATAATTTTGTGCTAATGAAATATCATAGCTTTCACCAGAAGCAACGATTGTTGACATTTTTTGGTCCCAATCGCCCCAACCAACAAATTCCATTTTTAATTTTGCCCCAATTTTTTTCTCGATAATTTTATTCGCATTATCGATTAATTGGTCATAATTATCTGGTTTGTCCCCAACACGATACATTAATAACGTTGGTGTACTATCATCACCTTTTGACGCTGCATCTTTTGAAGATTTACCGCACGCGCTTAATCCTACAGCTAAAGCTGCTGCGCCAGCTACGGCTAATCCTTTTTGCCATTTTTTCATTCCTTATTTCCTCCTGTACAATTTTATTCTTTCACGCCACCGATTGTTAAACCACCCACGAAATATTTTTGGAAGAATGGGTAAGTTAACGCAATTGGTAACGTAGATAAGACAACAATCGCCATTCGAGCCGATTCACTTGGTAGAACGCCTAACCCTTCTTGTGCTGCTGCACCCATATCCGTACTTCTTGATAAGAACTCTAAGTTGTTTTGAATTTTCATCAATAAATACTGTAATGGTACCAAGGTATCTTTTTGAATGTAAAGTAATGCATTGAACCAATCGTTCCAATAACCCAAAGCCGCAAACAAACTAATTGTGGCAATCCCTGGAACGGCTAGTGGTAACACAATGCTGACAAAAATGCGCATTTCACTTGCGCCATCAATACGTGCCGATTCAATAATACTGTCAGGCACGGTTTTCTTGAAAAACGTTCGCATCACTAAAATATTAAATGGTCCTAAAGCTAAAGGCAAAATTAACGCCCAAATTGTATCTTTCAATTGCAATAAGTTTGTCATTACTAAATAGTTCGCAACCATCCCTGGTGAAAATAACATTGTAATTAAAGCAAACAATGTAAAGAATTTTTTAAATGGAAAGTTGGAACGAGAAATGACATAGGCATATAATGACGTCATTGTTGCATTGACAATCGTCCCTGTCACCGTAATGAAGACCGTTACCCCTAAGGCATGAATAATACGTTGACTCATTGCCCCTTGGAAAATGTAACGATAGGCCTCCAATGAAAATTCTTTTGGCCAAAACCGGTAGCCGTTTGCTGCTAATGATCCTTCACTTGTCAATGAAATCATAATAACAAAGAAAAACGGAACCACACAGGAAATAGCAAAAATAGCAATGACAATATTGAAAATCAAATTCGCTGTCGGGTTGAAGGATCGAACGTTAACGCTAGTGACTTTTTTCTTTTTCATAATCCTTCCTCCTAAAATAGTGCTGAATCTGGTTCAATTCGACGAACAACTAAATTCGCAATTAATAATAAACATGCCCCAACGACAGATTGATATAACGCTGCAGCTGCCGTCATGCCTACATCACCAGTAGCCGTTAAGCCATTGTAAATATAGGTATCTAACACACTTGTCACGTTGTAAAGCGCACCTGAATTTCTTGGTACGATGTAGAACAAACCAAAGTCTGCTCTGAAGATACCGCCGATGTTTAAAATTAATAAAACAGACATCATTGGTAAAATTTGTGGAATCGTAACATTTTTTATTTGTTGCCATTTGTTGGCACCATCTACCATCGCTGCTTCATAGTATGTCGGATCAATCCCCATCACAGAAGCATAGTAGATAATACTGTTGTAGCCTAGACTCTTCCAAACATTTAGGAAGACAAAAATTACTGGCCACCAACGTGGATCTGCATACCAGTTAATCATTGTACCGCCATTACCAGTAATCCATTGATTCAAAATCCCTTTATCTGGACTTAAAAAGGCATAAACAAAATAGTTAATAACCATCCAAGATAAGAAATATGGTAGCAATGACATCGTGTGATAAACTTTAACCAAGCGACGATTTCTTAATTCACTCATAATAATAGCAAAAGCAATCGCGAAGAATAAGTTAAAGGCTAAAAAGACGACATTGTACAAAATGGTATTTCTAGTAATTAACCAAGCATCTTTTGACGCAAATAAAAATTTAAAGTTTTCAAAACCAACCCAAGGACTTTCTCTTAGACTAGCTAAGAAACCATCTGGTGAAATATGAAAATCTTTAAATGCGACCACATTGGCTAAGACTGGTATATAGAAGAAAAATATAAACCAGATAAATCCTGGTAACGCCATAAGAATTAAGGCCTTATAACGCCATACATTTTGAAAAAACCCGTTTTTCTTCTTCATTCATTTCGCTCCTTTCATAAATATAATAGCGTTTTCATAATATCTTTTTAAGGAACAAATTATAGGATTTGAGAAACAAATTATAGATTTTGTATCATTTTAAGGTAAAAATTTACCGAATTGACCGTTCTTTGTGAAAACGTTTATCTGATATTTTTTTAATAACTATTTAAGAACTTAAAAAATAATTGGATAAATCTCACTCATAAAGCGGTTTCGCTAGTGCGTATTTGTTGTATAAAAGCTGAGAACTTGTTATTTTCACAAAGGATATTATCTAATTATTTTTGAGGAGGACTATTTTTGAATTTTATCCGTAAAAACACTAGAGCAATTAGTTTAATTGTGGTATATTTTTTCACAGTTTTAATGCAAGCTGGTTCTTTATTATTATTAGCTATTTCACTGTTATTTGATAATAATTTAGTAGAATCATCTTTTGCAAATCTCGTAACAGGTTTAACTATTACTGCTATTGTGGGAATAGTTTTATTTTGGAAAGAAATCGTTGCTGGGTTCGACTATTTTAAAGAAGAGACTCTTTGGCGTATTTTTAGCATTTTCTTATGGGTGGGGCTGATTTTTTTAGTCGATATTATTATTCAAAAAATCATGAGTAATAATCCAATTGCTAATCAACAAGATGTTCTCTCATTTGGTGCACAAGTTCCATTGCTTGTTACTCTATTTTTCTTAGCAATCGTGGGGCCAATTGCTGAAGAACTAGTTTTTCGGCAAGTATTAATGAATTGTTTATCGGAAACAATTGGTATAGCCAGTGCGACTATAATTTCAATTTTTTTATTCACCTTTATGCACACACAACAGCCCCTTGATTTTCTCATTTATCTGCCAGGAGCTATTTTATTATCTGCAGCTTACTTAAAATCAAATCGTTCGCTTGTATTTGTTATGGCTATTCATATTGTTAATAATATGTTGGGTTTCTTGTTATAAATCAAAAAGAGTTGGCGACATAGGTCATTTTGACTTATGTTGCCAACTCTTAAATTTTCAGCTAATTAGTCGTTCTAAAACAATCGATTTTGTTTACTCTTCTTTTTCTTTGTTTCTCTTTATAACATAGAGAATTAATACAATTAAGATCAGTCCTACACCCAGATATGCAAATATTTTTTGGACTTTTTCTCCTGTTTTTGGTAAATAGGATGATTTAGACGTTTCTTTCTTGTTTATGGCAATTTCATTTTTACTATTTTTTGTAGGTTTGTTCTGGTCTGTAACAACTTTTTTTGTTTCCTTTTTATTTTTCGCTGGTTCTTCGGGTGTAATAGGCACCTCTGGTTCTTCGGGCGGATTAACTGTGTCATCTACTTTGGCTTTGTTGAGAATTGTTTCGCCCGCTTTGGCTTCTTCATTAACAATCACTTTGAAGCGAATACTCCGCTCTTTTGTATCAGTGATACTTGGGTATTCCGCCGTGATTATGCCGTTGGCTTCTTTCAAGCTGGTAGGTTTTGGTGCATCACCGACACTTGTTAGGCTATCTTTGACATACGTCAATCCTTTTGGTAGTTGGTCTGTGATAACTACTTTGTTTAGGATGCCATTTTCGATAGTGTTGCGGAAGCTAATGGTGTATTCGATTGCTTCCCCTAGTTTTGGTTTGGCGTTATTAACGGTTTTTGTTGCGGTTAGTTTGCCTTCTTTTATTCGAGGTGTGATTGGTTCTTCGGGTGTAATGGGTACCTCTGGTTCTTCGGGCGGATTAACTGTGTCATCTACTTTGGCTTTGTTAAGAATTGTTTCGCCCGCTTTGGCTTCTTCATTAACAATCACTTTGAAGCGAATACTCCGCTCTTTTGTATCAGTGATACTTGGGTATTCCGCTGTGATTGTGCCATTAGTTTCTTTCAAGCTGGTTGGCTTTGGTTCATCGCCGACACTTGTTAGACTATCTTTGACATACGTCAGTCCTTTGGGTAGTTGGTCTGTGATAACTACTTTGTTTAGGACGCCATTTTCGATGGTGTTGCGGAAGCTGATTGTGTACTCGATTTCTTCCCCTAGTTTTGGTTTGGCGTTATTAACGGTTTTTGTAGCGGCTAGTTTGCCTGCTTTCGCTTCTGGTACCACAGGCACCTCTGGTTCTTCGGGCGGATTAACTGTGTCATCTACTTTGGCTTTGTTAAGAATTGTTTCGCCCGCTTTGGCTTCTTCGTTAACGATCACTTTGAAGCGAATACTCCGCTCTTTTGTATCAGTGATACTTGGGTATTCCGCTGTGATTGTGCCATTAGTTTCTTTCAAACTGATTGGCTTGGGTTCATCACCGACACTTGTTAGGCTATCTTTGACATATGTCAGTCCTTTGGGTAGTTGGTCTGTGATAACTACTTTGTTTAGGATGCCATTTTCGATGGTGTTGCGGAAGCTAATTGTGTACTCGATAGTTTCGCCTAGTTTTGGTTTGGCGTTATTAACGGTTTTTGTAGCGGCTAGTTTGCCTGCTTTCGCTTCTGGTACCACAGGCACCTCTGGTTCTTCGGGCGGATTAACTGTGTCATCTACTTTGGCTTTGTTGAGAATTGTTTCGCCCGCTTTGGCTTCTTCATTAACAATCACTTTGAAGCGAATACTCCGCTCTTTTGTATCAGTGATACTTGGGTATTCCGCCGTGATTATGCCGTTGGTTTCTTTCAAGCTGGTTGGCTTGGGTTCATCACCGACACTTGTTAGGCTATCTTTGACATACGTCAGTCCTTTTGGTAGTTGGTCTGTGATAACCACTTTGTTTAAGACGCCATTTTCGACAGTGTTGCGGAAGCTAATGGTGTACTCGATAGTTTCGCCTAGTTTTGGTTTAGCGTTATTAACGGTTTTTGTTGCGGTTAATTTGCCAGTTACTTGTTCGTCCGCAATTTTTGCTTCTACTATATTAGAAGTTTCGTTGACTTTTGCAGATGTTAAAATATCTACTGCCTCAACGGTTGCGCTATTAGGCACTAATTCATTTGCTTTTGCTCGTTCATTTATCTGCGCTTTAAATTCGTAAATTGTTTCAGCTGTATCAGCTTTGTAGCTACCTCCTTGTGTAGCAGTTGCACCATTGCCAACACGGACTATAATTTGTTTATTGGTTGCATCATATTCTGCTTGATCATCGCCTGAAGCATCCGTTTTTTCACCAGAATTTGGTCCACTAATAATTTTTAAAGAGCCTGGCAAATAATTTAAGCGACCATCTAGTGCATCCTTCGAAACTGAATTTATCGCTTCTGAATCAGCTTTTGTATTTTTTAGTGAGACACGATACGTGATTGTTTCACCAACTTTGTAAGTTTCTTTTGGTTCCACAATTTCTTTCTTAATTTCAAATTCAGGTGTTTCTGCGTTTACAGCAAAACCAATCGCATTCGTAGAATAATCGTCACCACTACTTGTTGTTCTAAAATTAATTTGGTTTTGTCCAGCATTTAAAACACCTTCGGGAATTGCCATACGATCGATATCAATATCTAAAAAATTAGGATAATCCGGCGCAAATTTCCCTGGATACTTGTCTACCATATGTTCATCGTTATCTGTCACAGTTGCGTTCATAGCATTGTTAACTGGATTGAGCGTGTTCGAAATATTTACCCAAGTTCCTGCGCTATTTTTAATTTGTGCGTTGTCTCCAGTCCAGTATTTATCTCCTTGAACAGTAAACCAGGTCACAATTGGATCAAGCTTTCCTTGTTTTGCTGTTAAAAAGTTGCTCATAGTAAATTCATTATTAGTTCCAGCAGCATTGCCACGTGCTCCATAGTAAATACTAAAAGCTCTTGACTTACTTGCCTGATCCTTTGTAACAACAAACAAACTCCAACCACTAAAGTTATAATATTGATATTGACCATTTAAACTACTTGTCATAGGAATATCTGCTAACGTATAACTTCCTGTCGCACTTTTATCCCCTTGTAAAATTGAAGTTACATCTGCATAATTAGAAAATCCAGTATTATTGTATCCGAAACGTTGTCCTGGGTTTGTTGCATCTTGATCGATACGATGGTACCTTTGGGGCGAAACACGCTGTACGGTTCCATTTGGTGTTGTAAATTGAACTGGTGCACTAATTTCTTCATCAGAAAGATTTGTTCCGTAAGCAGGGCCTTTATATCTAGAGGCACTCCAAAATAAGCCCGCCCAAGCAATCTCTTTTGCACCATTTAAATCAATATAAGCCCGACTAGAGTTATACGTATTTGGATCATTGTCAACATCTGCAAATTCTAAAGGAAAATTGTTAATTGCATAACCACTACTTGCTCCTCGTGTGTTTAAAAATGTTTGCGCAGCCCCCGTATTTTCATTCGCAATTTTTAAGTTGGTATTTCCCGTTGAAAAAAGTTCTCCTCTATGAACGCTTTGATAAATCGGTGTATTAAACCCCCGACCAGGTGTTGGTGGCACTAACGGACCAGTAGGTTGCGCCTTTAATGGAGGTTGCTCAGGACTTTCGGTAGCCTGCGTTAGTGCTGTCTCTTGAATACTTTCTGTCGCCTTTCCTGCTTCAGGCTTTGTTTCGTTACTAGTAGTTGCGGTCATTTCATTTGTAGAAGAGGCTGTTTCGCTTGCCTGATTTTCTACTTTTGTTTCTGAAGTTTCCTGTTTTTCCTTCGAAACAAACTCTTTATCTGCTAGCATATCTTTACTAGGTAAATCAATTACTAGTGTCCCTTTTTCATTATCTTCTATTAGTACGCTGACCAATAACTTGCTCGACGCTTTTGTAGTTATTTGCCCATTTATGGTAATCTTTCTTGTTGAATTTGGTTGAAGGTTAAGCAGTTTAATATCGGTTGTTTGATCTTTCTCATTTGTTTCAACCTTTGCTTGTTCTTCTAAAGACGTAGGTCCTCGCTCTTCGCTTAAAGTATCTAATACAAATTTGATTGGACTATCATTGTTATTTTTTTGTTTTAAAATGAGATTTTTGATTGGTACATCTCGTGTATTTGTTATTTCGTAAGTGACCGTTTTAATATCTTCTTGAGACGATGTATCTTCTATTTTCCCTATTACTTTGAGCCCGTCTTTTTCAACAGTATTCTCAGCATCACTCGTTACTTCTTGAGCAAATGCGTTCATCATTGGTAACAAATTTAAAATAAACAGCATGGTAATCATAAGGTAACTCACAAAATTTTTAACTGCTTTATTCATTTACATTCTCCTTCGTTCTTTTCATTTACTTAAACAAATCATCTTCAAACAACTTTTACAATTACTCATTGTTTCTCAATATCCACCTCCATAAAATACTTTTCAACCTTCAATTCTTTCTTTATTTAGCTACAACAACTTTTTTTAACGTACGATTTTCCGTTTCTCCTTATAATCAAAAAGTAACACATTATATTGGCTAAAAAAAGAAAAAAACCCGATATTTCAACAAAAAATTACGAATTAAATAACACGTTTTATATGAAGCAAATATATTGACTTTCCCTAAAAAAATACAAATATAGGTAAGTTCTAGCTTTAAGAGTAATTTTTTTATTGTTTTCCCTTTAATAACATTCGTTCTAAATTGTTTTAAAAACTAAAAATTTTTTCATGTAATTTTCATTACATTTACCAAAAAAAGAAACTAGCTTAGCTACATTTGCTATTACTAGTTTCTTTTTTTTAAATTGTTTTACTTTTCCCCTAAAATTTCAATCCAACCATAATAATATTCAATATATTGATTTTCCTCTTCTAGTTGTGTCAAGATATGCTCTCCGACAACGATGCCTGTTTCAAATCCTTGTTTTGCTAAACGCTTTTTTACTTCTTCGATATTATTCAAACGGGTATCTTGTGTATTGACTTTTAAAATAAAGCCTTTGTATTGGCTACTTGGTTCTTTGAGCCAAATCACTTTGTCTAAACTTTTTTTATTCACATGATTTGCCAAACAAATCCCATACGTCAGTTCATTGGATTCACTTAAATCCCCGTAAATACCTAAAGTTGAAATGTGTTCCATGTAAACTTTCATCTCTTCTGGATCCTCAATATCAACAACAACAATTTTATCAAAAGGAATTGGTTCATCTGAAAAAACCAATGTTTCTAAATCAATTAACGCATGTAAATGTAATTTTCTTTTCTTGATTTCTTTGTATTTATGCTGAAGCCTTTTTATTTCTTGCCCCAGTTGTTCTTCTGTTGCTTCCATGGTGGCATAGAGATCGGTAGGAGTCTTTTTATACAAATTCAACATATCTTTGATAGGAATCCCCATTTTTCGATAAAAATCAATATCATATATTTTGAACAAATCTTCTAAATCAAAGGTTCGATATCCGTTTTCTTCATTGCGTGTTGTACTAATCAACCCTTGCTCGTCCCAATAACGAATCGTGGACTTAGGGATATTTAACAACTCAGAAACATCTTTTATTGTGTAATTTTTTTCCATACTGTTCCCTCCATCAAAAAGTTTAGCATTTCTACTGTTGACATTCAAGTTACTTGAACGTGTACAATGACTCTTTGTAACAGCTAAAACGGTATTGTTTAAGGAGGAAATTTCATGAAATTAATGAAAGAGTTTATTAAAGAAAATAAATGGATTGTTCTTGCGACAACTTTAACCATCTGTTTGCAAATCGCAGGAACCCTTGGCGTCCCTAAATTAGTTGGCAAGTTGATTGATGTGGGCATCGTTAGCGGTGACCAACAAGTAATTAAAACGATTGGCATACAAATGTTTCTTGTGGCATTCATTGGAACAATTGCCGCAATTATTTCTAGCTATTTGTCTGCTTTAGTAGCTGCTAAATTTGGTTTCCAAGTTAGAGGATTGTTCTTTAAAAAATTTCAACAATTCTCGATGAAAAATGTTGATAAATTTGGTTCAAATTCTTTGCTAACTAGAATGACCAACGATGTAGATAATGTTCAAACAATGATTGTGCTGTTTTGCCAATTAATCTTTCCAGCGCCTATTATTAGTTTATTTGCCTTAGTGATGACATTTTCTTATTCAGTTTCACTCGCTTGGGTAACATTGGCTTCCATCGTATTTTACTTAGTCGTTGTTTATTTTTTAATGAAAAAAGGCACCCCTTTATCTTTAAAAATTCAACCAAAAATGGATCGAATTACTACGACTTTACGAGAGTTCTTTACTGGAATTAATATGATTCGTGCGTTCAATAATCAAGACTTTGAAGAGCAGCGAACCAATCAAACATTTAAAAATTATGCTGAACGCATGAGTAAAGTGAATCGAATCTTTGCTTGGATTACTCCTGTTGCCTTTTTATTAATGGGCGTTGTGTATGCCTCTATTTTGTGGTTTGGCGGTAATTTAGTGGCGGTAGGCACCCTACAAATTGGCACCGTTACAGCTGTGATTGAATATACGCTTCTAACTTTGGCCTACTTAATGATCGCGGCTATGGTATTAGTTGTCATTCCACGGTCCGTTGCTTCCTTGAATCGCTTGCAAGAAGTTTTGTCAGAAGAAATTGAAATTAGCGATCCTCATACTGAAGCAATCATTGCTTATCATCCTGAGAAAGCCTTGATTTGCTTCGATCACGTCACGTTTCAATACACAGAAACAGCTGATCCTGTTTTAGAAAATGTTAGTTTTGTCATCCCTAAAGGAAAAACAACGGCGATTGTTGGGGCAACTGGCGCTGGTAAAAGTACTTTAGTTAAGTTACTTTTACGAATAAATGAGGTCACAGCCGGCACGATTAGCTATTCTGGCACAGATATCCGCTCATTATCTCAGCAAACGATTCGCCAAGTCATCAGTTATGTGCCACAAAAAGCCTTTCTTTTCAGTGGGACAATCTTATCAAACTTATTAATGGGAAATGCCAAAGCAACTACAGAAGAAATAAGAACGGCACTAGAAATTTCACAATCTTCTGAATTTATCGATTCCTTACCACAAGGGATTGAAAGTTTCGTAGCACAAGGCGGGGCCAACTATTCTGGTGGTCAAAAACAAAGAATGTGTATTGCACGAGCCTTAATCAAACCGGCAGATGTTTATATTTTCGATGATAGCTTTTCCGCATTAGATTACAAAACTGATGCCGCTCTACGTGCCGCTTTACATGCACAAATGGCGGACAAAACTTTACTCATTGTTGCTCAACGGTTAAGTACAATCATGAACGCTGACAATATTATCGTCCTAGATGAAGGAAGGATTGTTGGTCAAGGCACCCACGCTGATTTACTTACCACTAATAGCTATTACCAAGACTTTGCTAAATCGCAAGGTATCTTACCCAAGTAATTAAAGAAAGGATGTGACTGCTTGAAAGAAAGTTTTCTTTTCAAGCCATACAATGAAAAAAACAATGAATCTTCAAAGCTTTAAACGTTTCTGGAAAATGATTAAACCTGAGCATCCAATCTTTTATGGTCTAATGATCTGCAGTTTAATTGGAAACTTATTAATTGTTGCCATGACCTATATTATGGCAATCGGGATTGATAACCTCTTAGAAGCGATCAAGCGTGTCGGGCTCAAAGGCATGACACTTCCTTTAGTTGAAGAAGCACTCTTAGGTCCCGTCTTACTTTTAATTCTCTTTTCAATCATTAGTAGTATCACTTCTTTTATCCAGGAACGAGCAATGGCTTCTTTAAGCGAACGGGTTACTTTAAGAATTAGAAAAGAAGTGACAAAAAAGTTTAAAACTTTACCAATGGCCTTCTTTGACAATCACCAAGTGGGCGATATCATTAGTCGTTCAACAACTGGCTTAAACCAATTGTCACAAGTTCTTTTAACAGGCATCAACCAATTTTTCACTTCCGTCGTGACTATCCTTTTTGCAGGAATTATGTTGTTCTATATTGATGCAAAATTAACTATTTTAGTGTTGCTACTAATTGGCGGTAGTACTTTCATGACGACAAAAATTGCGAATAAAAACAAGGTGTTTGCTGATCAAAGTCAAGCTGAATTAGGTCAATTAAATAATAAAATGGAAGAATATTTAGCAGGAAATTTGGTCACAAAAACCTTTAATCAACAGCAAAATGCTGAAAAAACAATTGCTGCTGTTAATCAACAACATTATCGTGCCTTTAAAAAAGCACAGTTTCTAAATTTTGCGATTTATCCAGCTATTCGTTTTATCAATCAGTTGGCTTTTATTATCAGTGCTATCTTAGGCGCAATGCTCGTTTTATCTGGTGGTATTACGATTGGTTTCTTGCAAGCGTATTTGCAATATATCAACCAAATTTCTGAGCCGATTTCTACCGCTTCTTATGTCATTAACTCAATTCAAGCAGCGATGGCTTCCATTGATCGGATTTTTGTTATCTTAGATGAAGCTGATGAACAGCCAGAAGCAACTCATTTAGAAACTATTTCTTCTCCTAAAGGAGCCATTGAATTTAAAAATGTTCAATTTGGCTACACACCAGAAAAAATTTTAATGAAGAATGTTGATTTTTCTGTTCAACCGAAAAAAACAGTGGCCATTGTGGGACCCACCGGCGCTGGTAAAACAACATTAGTCAACTTATTGATGCGTTTCTATGAAATAAATCAAGGCGCCATTACTTTTGATGGGATTGATATTACGAAACTTTCTCGACAAAATCTAAGAAATTTATTTGGCATGGTATTACAAAACACTTGGCTATTTGAAGGAACCGTAGCAGATAATATTGCCTATGGAAAAAAAGACGCTTCTCGTGAAGAAATAATTGAAGCGGCTAAAATTGCTCAATGTGATCATTTTATTCGGACCCTTCCTCAAGGATATGACACAATTATTTCTAGCGAAAATGGTGCATTATCACAAGGGCAACAACAGTTATTAACCATCGCCCGAATCATTTTAGCAAATCCGCCCGTTGTTATTCTCGATGAAGCAACTTCGAGTGTGGACACACGAACAGAAGCCCATATTCAAAAAGCGATGGAAACTGTCACAGAAAATCGAACAAGCTTCGTTATCGCTCATCGATTATCCACGATTGAAAATGCTGATTTAATTTTAGTGATGAAAAATGGCGATATTATTGAAAAGGGAACGCATCAGGAACTATTACAAGCTCCGACTCTTTACGCCAGCTTATATAATAGTCAATTTCAAACCACTTAAAAAGAACTGGAACAAGTCATTCTTCTTTTGACTTGTTCCAGTTCTTTTATTGCTTAGAAATATTGAATTCCCATCGCTTTTTTGACTTCTGTTAAGGTTTGTGCTGCCACTTTTTCAGCAGCAAGACTTCCTTTATGCAACATTTCCATAATCGCTTCTGGATTTTTAGCCAGCTCTTCACGACGTCGACGAATCGGTGCGAGTTCTTCTTCTAGGACATCAATTAAGTAACGTTTAATTTTCACATCTCCTAAACCGCCATGACGATAGTGCTCTTTTAATTCTTCAATATATTCTTTCTCTTTCCCAAAGACATCCAAGTAAGTAAAGACCATATTTCCTTCAACTTGTCCTGGGTCCTCTATACGAATATGATTTGGATCGGTATACATACTCATTACTTTTTTCTGAACCACTTCAGCTGGATCTGAAAGATAAATACCATTACCTAAAGACTTACTCATTTTTCCGTTGCCATCAATTCCTGGCAAGCGTCCCATGCCTTTTGGTGGTAACACAGCTTCCGGTCTAACTAAAACTTCACCGTACGTCTGATTAAAACTATGCACAATTTCTTGCGCTTGTTCCAACATTGGTTTTTGGTCTTCCCCAACTGGGACTAAGTTCGCTTGAAAGGCAGTAATATCAGCAGCTTGTGAAACGGGATAAATAAAGAATCCTGTCGGAACACCCTCGCCAAATTTTTTTTGCTCAATTTCTGCTTTGACCGTTGGATTCCGACGAACACGTGACGTGGTCACTAAATTTAGATAGTACATTGTTAATTCAGCTAACTGTGGAATTTGCGATTGGATAAAAATTGTTGTTTTCGTAGGGTCTAAACCAACTGCTAAATAGTCCAAAGCAACTTCTAAAACATTGGCTGAAACTTTTTCGGGATTTTTTGCATTATCTGTCAATGCTTGTAAATCTGCAATCATGACAAATAATTGATTTGTAGGGTCTGCTTGCATTTCTACTCGTTTTTTTAAGGAACCTACGTAATGTCCTAGGTGCAATTTACCAGTTGGACGATCACCTGTTAAGATAGTATTCATTGTCTACACACCTTTATCGTTTTTAAGTAGTTTAGAAAAACAAGACAACGAAAAAGGTTGTCTTGTTTTTCTGTTTATTTTTTCTGATCATCTTCATCCATTTTCAGAACCGCCATAAAGGCTTCTTGAGGAACTTCCACGGATCCAATTTGTTTCATCCGTTTCTTCCCTTCTTTTTGTTTCTCTAACAATTTACGTTTACGAGAAACATCGCCACCATAGCATTTAGCCAGTACGTTTTTGCGTAAGGCTTTAATATCTGAACGAGCCACAATTTTTTGACCAATCGCCGCTTGAACTGGGACTTCAAACTGTTGACGTGGAATTAGTTTTTTCAGTTTCTCAACAATCGCTTTTCCACGCTCAAATGCGAAATCTCGGTGAACAATAAAGCTTAACGCATCCACTTTTTCAGCATTTAATAGAATATCCATTTTCACTAGGCGGCTGGTACGATAGCCAGCCATTTCGTAATCTAAGGATGCATAGCCTTTTGTACTTGATTTCAATTTATCGAAAAAGTCAAACACGATTTCAGATAACGGAATTTCATAAACTACGTTTACACGATAATCGTCTAAGTAATCCATTGTAATGAATTCGCCACGTTTACGTTGTGATAATTCCATTACTGCTCCTACATAATCGTTTGGCACCATGATTTGCGCTTTAACATAAGGTTCTTCCACAGATTCAATCGTTACTGGTTCTGGAAATTCAGCTGGGTTATCAACAACAACGGTTGTTCCGTCAGTTTTATTAACGTGATAGATTACAGACGGTGCTGTTGTAATTAACTCTAAATTAAATTCTCGTTCCAAACGTTCCTGAACAACATCCATGTGCAGCAAACCTAAGAAACCACAACGGAAACCAAACCCTAAAGCTTGCGATGTTTCCGGTTCAAATTGTAACGCCGCATCATTTAATTGTAATTTTTCTAATGCTTCCCGTAAATCATTGTAGCGCGACGTATCAATTGGATATAAGCCACAATAAACCATTGGATTCATTTTGCGGTAGCCTGGTAGTGCTTCTGCTGCTGGATTGTCAGCCAAAGTCACTGTATCCCCAACCCGTGTATCTTGAACCGTTTTAATGCTAGCGGTGATATAGCCCACATCACCAACCATTAAATAATCACGAGCAATTGGTTTCGGTGAAAAAACGCCGACTTCTGTTACATCAAACGTTTTACCGTTACTCATCATTTGGATTTTATCTCCAGGACGAACGACACCGTCAATTACACGAATGTTTAAAACGACCCCCCGATAACTATCGTAAATAGAGTCAAAAATCAAAGCCTTTAAAGGAGCCTCAATGTCCCCTGATGGAGCTGGTACATACTCCACCACTTGTTCTAAAATATCTTCAATCCCAATTCCTGCTTTTGCACTTGCTAAAACAGCTTCCGATGCATCAATTCCAATTACGTCTTCAATCTCTGTCCGAACACGCTCTGGATCAGCAGCGGGTAAATCAATTTTATTAATAACAGGTAAAATTTCTAAGTCATTATCCAATGCCAAATAGACATTTGCTAGCGTTTGCGCTTCAATTCCTTGCGCCGCATCAACAACTAAAACAGCCCCTTCACAAGCTGCCAAACTACGAGAAACTTCGTAGGTGAAATCGACGTGCCCTGGTGTGTCAATCAAATGGAAAGTATAGGTTTCACCATCTTTGGCTGTATAGTTTAATTCAATGGCGTTCAATTTGATGGTAATGCCGCGTTCTCTCTCTAAATCCATTGAATCAAGTAATTGATCTTGCATTTCTCGACTGCTGACTGTATTTGTTTTTTCCAAAATCCGGTCGGCTAAAGTTGACTTCCCATGGTCAATGTGGGCAATGATCGAGAAATTACGAATTTTCTCTTGTCTTGCTTTCATTTCTTTATTGTTCATTTTTTGCCTCATTTCTTTTAAGAAAAGCTAGCTCCCTGCTAGCTTCATCAATCAATTGTTATATTTTAGTTGCCTTTTTTATCAAATTATCATGTTTAAAGGTCTAGGATAATCAGCACTTTTCATTATACCAATTTTTGATGAAGATTTAAAGCACTTCCCTTTTATTCTTTTGGTTTCGAAAGGCTAACAGAGTTTCGAAAAATTTGGTATACTAAAAACAGTAAATTTATTGGAGATGGAAAAATGGATGAACAAGAATTTCGAAAGCAACTGACCTTAAAGCCTGTTGAGGAAGAACACATTGATCAATTTAATGAACTTCTTTCCTATGTTTTTCAAGTGACTGAAGCAGATATTGAAGAAAGTGGTTTTGAAAACAAACGCGCATTTATCAAATCAAAACAACCGATTTTAGAACTTTCAAAAGTATTTGGCTGGTTTCACGAAAATCAATTAATTTCACAAATTGCTATCTATCCATGCGAAGTCAATATCCATGGTGCTTTATATAAAATGGGCGGCGTTACTGGTGTCGGTACCTATCCTGAATATGCCAACCACGGTTTAATGAAAGACTTGATTCAAACGGCATTAGAAGAAATGCGCCAAGATAAACAGTGGATTTCTTATCTTTTCCCTTACAACATTCCTTATTACCGACGTAAAGGTTGGGAAATCATGTCCGACAAGTTATCTTTTAAAATTCGGGATACACAATTACCAAAAACCGTTCCAGTTCCAGGAATGATTGAACGATTAGCTGTCGATCACCCAGATGTCTTTGATGTCTATGCGCGATTCGCTCGTCAAAATCACGGCGCACTCATTCGTAGTGCCTTCAACTGGGAAGAATATTGGCGTTTCGAAAACGAGGAAGAACGGACTGCTGCTGTCTATTATGGTGCCAATCAAGAACCTTTAGGAGTACTTTTCTATTGGGTGGCCGATGAGGTATTTCATATTAAGGAAATGTTTTACTTGAACCAAGAAGCCCGAAATGGCTTGTGGAATTTTATTACTGCGCATTTTTCGATGGTTTATTGGGTCAAGGGCGATATCTATAAAAACGAACCATTAGCCTTTCTTTTAGAAGACAGCCAAATTAAAGAAAGCATTGAGCCCTATTATATGGCGCGAATTGTTGATGTCAAAGCCTTTTTAGAAAACTTTCCTTTTGAAAGTACAGCTAAGCCCTTCCATTTTGTCGTTAAAGATCCTGTCGCTGAGTGGAATAATGGTATTTTTGGCTTAATTTGGGATGAAAATGATCAAGTGACCATTACGGATGAACCTCTAGGCACCGCCGTTCACTTAGATATTCAAACACTAACTTGTTTAGTCATGAATTACCGACGCCCTTCGTACTTACATCGAATTGAACGTATTGATACAGATAAAGAAACTTTAAATTCTTTGGAACGGATTTTTCCTGACCAAGAAGCTTATTTCAGTGATTATTTCTAAACCCTTGGATTGGAGACAGACAAATGACAAAAATTTATTTTGCAGGACCTTTATTTTCGCAAGCTGACTTACGTTATAATGCCTATTTAGTCGAACAAATTCGACAATTGGATAAAACAATCGATCTTTATTTACCACAAGAAAATGCGGCGATTAACGACAAATCTGCTTATGCCGATAGCAAAATGATTGCCTTAGCAGATACAGAAAACGTCCTTGCTAGCGACTTATTGGTTGCTTTATTAGACGGACCAACCATTGATGCGGGCGTAGCTTCAGAAATTGGTGTTGCTTATGCCAAAGGAATCCCGGTGGTTGCCCTTTACACAGACAGCCGCCAACAAGGTGCTGATAATCACCAAAAGCTTGATGCTTTGAACGAAGTCGCTGAAAATCAATTCCATTATTTAAACCTTTATACAGTTGGTTTGATTAAATTGAATGGTCGGGTTGTTTCTTCAGAAGAGGACTTGTTGGAAGAAATTAAGCAACGATTGTCATAATAAAAAAGAACGAGCGAATTCGCTCGTTCTTTTTTTATACTTCTTCTATTGGTTCATTTTCAAAAACTAATTGATTGTCTAATAGACTAATCGTGACTTTTGTTTTTGGCATTACTCGACCAGAAACAATTTCTTTTGCTAATGGTGTTTCGACTTCGCGAGTAATGAAACGTTTTAACGGACGAGCTCCATAAGCTGGCTCATACCCATTTTCAGCAATCCATGTTTTAGCTTCATCAGTGATTTCCAACACAATTTCTTGTTGCTCTAAACGATGAGCAAGTTGTGCGGTCATTTTACCAATGATTCCTTTCACATTATCCAAGCTCAATGGTGTGAATAAAATGGTATCATCAATTCTGTTTAAGAACTCTGGTTTAAAGTGTCCTTTTAGAATATTCATGACTTGATTTTCAACTTCTTCGGGAATTGTTCCTTCAGGTGTCACACCTTCCAGTAAAAGCTGAGAACCGATATTGCTTGTCATAATTAAAACTGTATTTTTAAAATCAACGACTCGACCTTTAGAATCTGTCAAACGACCATCATCTAAAACTTGTAATAAGATATTAAAGACATCTGGGTGCGCTTTTTCAATTTCGTCTAATAAGACAATTGTATAAGGGTTTCGACGAACAGCTTCCGTTAACTGGCCACCTTCTTCATAACCAACATAGCCTGGAGGGGCACCAACCAAACGAGACACGGCATGTTTTTCCATGTATTCACTCATGTCAATCCGTACCATATGATCTTCAGAATCAAACAAATCTTCAGCTAAGGCTTTAGCAAGTTCTGTTTTACCAACACCAGTTGGTCCTAAGAAAAGGAACGAACCGAGTGGGCGATTTGGATCTTGTAATCCTGCTCTTGAACGAATTACCGCATCACTAACAGCATCGACGGCTTCATCTTGACCAATCACACGTTTGTGTAATGTTTCATTCAGTTTCATTAATTTTTCTCGTTCGCCTTCAACTAATTTTGTCACAGGAATGCCGGTTAAACGACCGACCACTTGCGCAATTTCGTTTTCAGTAACCGATTCTTGTACCATTTTGACGTTATCTTTAGCGTTCTTTTCTTCCAATTCTTTCAATTCATGTTCTAATTGTGGAATTGTTCCATGACGCAAAACAGCAGCTCGTTCTAAATCATAATTATTTTCAGCATCTTCTAATTCGTGTTTTGCTTTATCAATCTCTGCACGTTTGTTGGAAACCGCATTAACTTCTTCTTTTTCCGTTTCCCATTGCATTTTCATTGAGTTGGCTTCTTCACGCAAATCTGCTAATTCTTCTTGCAAGTTGGCTAACCGTTTTTTACTTGCATCATCCGATTCTTTTTTCAAGGCCGCTTCTTCAATTTCTAGTTGCATTAACCGACGTGTTACTTGGTCGAGCTCTGTTGGCATCGAATTCATTTCCACTCGAATCGTTGCGCTTGCTTCATCGACTAAGTCAATCGCTTTATCTGGTAAGAAACGATCAGTAATATAGCGATCGGATAAAGTAGCGGCAGCAACTAAAGCATTGTCATGAATATTCACGCCGTGGTGAATTTCAAATCGTTCTTTTAAGCCACGCAAAATAGAAATTGTATCTTCTACTGTTGGTTCTTTGACTAATACTTTTTGGAAACGACGTTCTAAGGCTTTATCTTTTTCCATATATTGGCGATATTCATCAAGCGTTGTGGCACCGATTAAATGCAATTCACCACGTGCTAGCATCGGTTTTAATAAATTCCCGGCGTCCATACTGCCTTCAGTTTTACCAGCTCCGACGATATTATGAATTTCATCAATGAATAAAATGATTTTGCCATCACTTTTTTTCACTTCTTTTAAAACAGCTTTTAACCGTTCTTCAAATTCGCCACGGAATTTTGCTCCCGCAATTAAGGCACCCATATCTAAAGAAAAAATGGTTTTATCTTTTAAGTTTTCGGGAACATCTTTACGAACGATTCGTTGTGCTAATCCTTCAACAATCGCTGTTTTACCAACACCTGGTTCACCAATTAAGACTGGATTATTTTTAGTTTTTCTTGATAAAATCCGAATAACGTCACGAATTTCTTCGTCACGACCAATGATTGGATCTTGTTTTCCTGCTTTTACTTGTTGTACTAAGTCAACACCGTATTTTTCTAGTGCTTTATATTGTTCTTCCTGGTTTTGAGAAGTCACACGATCTCCTCCTCTCATCTCTTCAATATTTTTTCTTAACTCTTTTTCCGTAATGCCTTGTTGCATTAAATATTTTGTTAAACGATAATTTTTCAATTTCATTAAAGCTAAAAGTACAATTTCGGTTGATAAAAATTCATCTTGGAATTCTTCTCGAAGTGAATCAGCTTCTTGCAATAAATGGAACAAATTTTGACTTAAATTTTGACCATATTGCACATTACCGCCCGCCACACTTGGATATTCATCTAACGCGTTATCTACTTCTCGTTCAAATGCGTCAACATCTAAACCAGCATCTGTGTAAAAATTACGTCCAAAATGGTTTGGTTGAAGAAAAATTTTCCATAAATGTGCGATATCAATTTCTTGATGTTGCCGTGTCACCGCAACTTTTTGAGCTTCAGCAATCGCCTCTTGTAGCGTGGTTGTCATTTTTTCAATATTCATAAACGATCCCTCCCGTTTATTGTTTTGTCTTTTTTATTTTAACATTCTTTACAATTATTATTATCCGACTTTTGATGGATTTCTTCAAAAGTTAAGGTATTCGTAAACCTTATAAATTTATTATACTCTATTGGTCAGTAAAGGTCAATAAGCAAATTGACCTTTTTTGACCTTTTTGATAAAAAAAACCTAAAACAACTAAATATCACTGTTTTAGGGCTTTTTCGCAATCACAACTAGTTTGACCAACTCTTTATTGCTTTGATTTATTAAAAATAAAGTTTTAACGTAAGATACTTTTTATCGGCATAGCTAACCAAAATAGCCAAACTGGTTATCGCTAAAAATAATTCGTACTCATAACCACTAAAACCACTTGCCAAACCAAAAGAAAAAATAGCTCCGACTAAAACTGCTATGAATCCTACTGATACCAAAGGAATTAAAAAGCCAATAATCATAAATAATCCACCAATTAATTCAATTGCCGCTACACCATACACGAAAAGGCTTGGCAAACCAATACTAGCAAAAAACGCTAAAGTATCTTCTAATGACGTTACTTTCATCACTCCATGAATTAGCATCGTCACCCCTAGCCAAATTCTAATCACTTGAATGCCTCGTTGTTGTTTATCCATGCTTCTCCTCCTTTGTTTGCATTAAATAGCTAATGTAACTATTTAAGTTACATTATAAAGGATAAATCGAAAAAAGTATAGAAAAAAACAAACGTATTTAACAATACGTTTGTTTTTTAATCCTTCAGTTTATAACATTATAAGAGAAAAGCGAGAAGAATCATCCTTCTTCTCGCTTTCTTGTTATCCTAAACCAACACGTTCAAAAATCGTGTCAACGTTTTTTAAATGATAATGGTAATCAAAGGCATCATCTAGCTCTTCTTTTGATAAGACAGATGTAATTTTTTCATCCGCATCTAGCAACGGACGGAACGCCGTTTGATGATCCCATGCGTAAGCTGTTTTTGGTTGGACCAGATCATACGCTTCTTCACGTGTCATGCCGTGGTCAATCAATTTTAATAAGACACGTTGGCTGTAAATTAGTCCATAGGTCGCATCCATGTTACGTTTCATATTTTCTGGGAAGACCGTTAAGTTTTTGACAATATTACCAAAACGATTCAACATGTAATTTAGCAAAATCGTCGTATCGGGAATAATAATCCGTTCAGCAGACGAGTGAGAAATATCTCGTTCATGCCATAAACTCACATTTTCAAAGGCAGTAATGACATGACCACGAATCACACGTGCCAAACCAGTCATATTTTCAGAACCAATTGGATTCCGTTTATGCGGCATTGCCGAAGATCCTTTTTGTCCTTTTGCAAAAAATTCTTCTACTTCACGCGTTTCTGATTTTTGTAGACCACGAATTTCTGTTGCAAATTTTTCAATACTTGTCGCAATTAATGCCATGGCAGAAACATATTCTGCATGTAAATCACGTGGTAAAACTTGTGTCGAAATCTCTTGAGCACGGATCCCCAAATGTTCGCAAACATATTCTTCAACAAATGGTGAAATATTGGCAAAGGTACCTACGGCTCCACTGATTTTACCTGCTTCGACACCTTTGGCTGCATGTTCAAAACGTTCAATGTTGCGTTTCATTTCAGAATACCACAACGCTAATTTCAAACCAAATGTAGTCGGTTCTGCATGAACGCCATGCGTTCTTCCCATCATGACCGTATGTTTATACTCTTTGGCTTTGGCTCCGACAATCTCCGTAAATGTTTGTAAATCTTTCCGTAAAATATCATTCGCCTGTTTCAATAGATAACCATAGGCAGTATCCACAACATCTGTGCTGGTTAACCCATAGTGCACCCATTTTCGCTCTTCACCAAGCGTTTCTGAAACGGCACGAGTAAAAGCGACAACATCATGACGTGTTTCTGCTTCAATTTCTAAAATACGTGCAACATCAAATGATGCATTTTCTCGGATTTTTTGTACATCTTCTTTAGGAATTTCGCCAAGTTCTGCCCAAGCTTCATCCGCCAAAATTTCAACTTCTAGCCATGCCTTGTAACGGTTCTCATCTGTCCAAATTGCGCCCATTTCGGGTCTTGTATAACGATCAATCATTGTGCCTTATCCCCTCTTTACTCCTCAATTTTTGAAAAATAATTACGACCAAATCTTTGTTTCTTTAATTTCTTCCAGTGTTTCATCGATTTCTTTGGTTAATATAGTAATGTGCCCCATCGCTCGTTGCGCTTTTGCTTCACTGTGGCCATAATAGTGGAAATGCCAATCTGGATGTTCATTAATAATGTCCATCGTTTCATAGGCTTCATTCCCAAGCACATTGACCGTAACCGCTTCTGACAACAGTTGAATCGTTGGCATTGGCCAATTACATAAACCACGAATATGCGTATCATATTGGCTAAAAGAACAAGCATCTATAGAAAAATTCCCAGCATCTTCTGGACGAGGTAAAATTTTATTTACATAAATCCCGCCTGTTTCTGTATAAAACATTTCAATTGAAAGGGTGCCGACTAAACCAACTGCTTTAGCAATCACCTTAGCAATTCGTTGCAACTCGCCACTAACTTCTTCATCAATTCGGGCTGGCGCAATCGTTTCATGTAGCTTACGCTCTTTTTTAATTGTTTCCACAACTGGAAATGTCGCAAATTCGCCGCGACCATTACCAGAAATCAGAACAGATAATTCTTTTTCGTAAGGAATCCAAGCTTCCAAGACACAGGTTCCTTCTCTCAGAAGATTCATGGATGGCGCTAAGTCTGAAGTACTATGTAGTACATAGCGACCTTCCCCTCGCGTATTCTTCAAGATACACGGGTAGCCAATGCCATCAATTGCTTCCTGAATATCAGTCGGACTAACAATCGTTGCATAAGGCGCAATCACAATATTATTATCTTCCAAGAAACTTTTTTCCATTAAACGATCTTGCGTAATCGCTAAAATGTCTGTTCCTTGAGGTATATTCGCCAAATGTTGAATCGCTGTTAACGCATCAACATCTGCATGTTCAAATTCATACGTAATCACTTGGGCACGTTTTGCCAATTTCTCTAACGCTTCAGGATCATTATATGCTCCTAATAATTGCCAATCGGCAACTTGTGCAGCAGGACAATCAATTTGTGGATCTAGCACACCCACTCGAAACCCCATTTCTCTTGCACTAAGGGCCATCATTTTTGCTAAATGTCCGCCACCAATGATACCAATCACTTGACCAGGTAATAGTGGTTTATCCAAGTTCATCACAACTTTCCATCACAGTTTTATCCTTAAAATCCTTCTACGGTTTCTCGTCGCAGTCTAGCCTTTAAGAGTGCTCTTTTTACATGATACAAGGAAAAAGGCTCAACTTCAAGTGCCAGCAGTGTTTCCCTTAGGTTTTCTCATCAGAATTTATTAACATACTTTAGGATAAAACAGCGGTAACTTACTACTCGTCTCTTTGTAACCAAGCTCTTTTCTCTTTTTCTCTTCAAATTGATGAAAACATTAAATTTTTCTAAACGATGATTAGGTCAAAAAAGTATGAAAGAAAAGCCATCTGACCTTATCTATCATACTTTTTTGAAACTATTCGTTACTTTCTGAGGTTTCTTTTAAACCATTGAATAAAAGATTTAAAATAATTGCGGTAATGCTGCTCATGACAATTCCATTACCAGTAAACATGCTAACAGTTTCTGGTACTTTATTAAAGAGCGTTGGCATAATATTAAAGCCTAAACCAAAGCCAATCGAGATGGCAATAATTAATAAATTTTTGTCATTTGAGTAGTCAACTTTTGACAACATGCGCATTCCTTGGACAGCCACCATTCCAAACATAACCAGCATTCCGCCGCCTAAAACCGGCTCTGGGATAATTTGAGCCATCGCACCAATTTTTGGTAATAAGCCTAAAATAATTAAGAAAAAAGCAGAAAAATAAATTGGTCGACGTGTTTTGATCCCAGATAATTGAACTAACCCGACATTTTGAGAGAAACCTGTATAAGGAAACGTATTAAAAATCCCCCCTAAAATGACGGCTAAACCTTCTGCATGATACCCACGACGTAAATCATCTTCGCCAATTTTCTTCCCTGTAATGTCTCCTAAGGCAAAATAAACACCTGTTGATTCAACCATACTAACAATTGAAATAATAATCATCAACACAATAGAAGAAAGATCAAACGTTGGTTTGCCAAAATAAAATGGCTGTGGAAAATGAAACCACGTAGCTTGACCAACAGGAGACAAATCCACTAATCCCAGAAACGCAGCTAAAATTGTGCCACCGACTAGGCCGATTAACACGGCAATTGACTTGATAAAGCCACGTCCCCAAACTTGCACAACAATGATTAAGGCAATTGTTACAAATGCGAGGAGCAAGTTTTTAGGATCACCAAAACTTTTGTCCGTTGCTAAGCCGCCACCCATTTTTTCAACAGCAACAGGAATTAAGGTCAAACCAATAACTGTAATGACTGTGCCGGTGACTAAAGGCGGAAATAGACGTTTAATTTTTGAGAAAAATCCTGCAATAAGAACGACAAAAATGCCCGAAGCAATAATTGAACCGTAAATTGCACCAACCCCTTTGTTCGTACCAATCATGATTAAAGGTGCAACTGCTTGAATGGCACAACCTAAAACGACTGGCAAGCCAATCCCAAAAAACTTATTCACCGTTAATTGTAAAAGTGTCGCAACGCCGCACATAAAAATATCGATTGAAATCAAATACGTCATTTGTTGCGAATCAAAATTCAAGCCGGTTCCGATTAATAAAGGTACGGCAACTGCTCCAGCATACATCGCTAATAAATGTTGCAATCCTAAAACGGCGGCTTTCCCATTTGGTGTTTCCGTCTGTTGTGGTGTATTCAATTGTTTTGTTTCCAAGATTATGCATCCTCCTCTAAAAACGTCACCGTTCCTTCACTTAATGAAGCAATACGTGCTAAAGAGACTACATTTAAGCCCATGTCTTCTAATAACTGACGACCATCTTGGAATGATTTTTCAATTACGATACCAATTCCTTCAACCTTTGCACCAGCCTGTTGGCATAATTCTACCAACCCTTTGGCAGCTTGTCCGTTAGCTAAAAAGTCATCAATAATCAACACTTTATCAGCATCAGATAAAAATTTTCTTGAAATGGAAATTTGACTTGTCACTTGTTTTGTAAATGAATAAACTGAAGCCGTTAAGAGCTCTTCATCCATGGTTAAACTTTTTGCCTTACGAGCGAAGATCATTGGCACACCTAATTTTTGCGCTGCGTATAAGGCAGGAGCGATTCCTGATGCTTCAATTGTAATTACTTTGGTAATGCCTGCTTCTGCGAAAACCTCAGCAAAACGATTACCCATAGCCTCCATTAATTCTGGATCCACTTGGTGCGTAATAAAACTATCTACTTTTAAAACACCTTCACCTAATACACGGCCATCATTTTTAATACGTTCGACTAATTCCTTCACAATATGAACTCCTTTACTTATTTTTCGATAGATGCTTTGTTCTCATCCTGAGGAAAGGACGGTTCGTTAAAAACGAACGAAATAAAACAAAGTGCTATTTATATTCGTGTTCTAACAAAAGAAAAAAGCCCATTTTGCCAAAGCAAAAAAGGGCTATCCGCTCTTCTTCACTTATAGACCAGCATTTACGGTGCTGGGTAGAGACGGTCAACCGTATTTTGACCTTATACAAGCTTCTATGTTTCTCTAGGATAGTACAAAAATCTCTAACTTTCAATGGTTTAACAACTTTTTTTCATTAGAATTTTCAAATAATTGGTTCATTCTTCCATTGTTCCGTAAAAGCGAACATTAAATAGCTAAAAACGCTTTGGCAGGATAGACTGCCAAAGCGTTTTTTATTCTTCATCGGTTGCTTTTTCTTGTTCACGATATTTTTTCATTTTTTTGCTGAATAATTCACCGTTACTAGGGGGCGTATATGTAATAGCATTCGCTCCGGCGATAATGGTTTCATGAATACTCGATTCAGTTGGTCCTCCTGTTGCAATAATCGGTAATTCTGGATACTTGCCACGGAAATAGCGTACGGTGGCTGCAGTGTCTTTTCCTGCACTGATATTAATCATATCCACGCCAGCCGCAAGTTTTTCATCAATTGGTGTATGAATAGAAGTTACTGTGCTGATAATAGGAATATCGATTGCTTCATCCACCATTTTAATTGTTTCAATTGGTGTAGGACCATTCAAAACGACACCCATTGAGCCTTGTGCTTCTGCAAATAAACTCATATAAGCAGAACGCATGCCTTGCGTTAAACCGCCGCCGACTCCTGAAAAGACAGGAATATCCGCTGCTTCAATAATGCCTTTTGTAATCGCTGGATGCGGTGTAAAAGGATATACAGCAATCACTGCCTGTGCATCCGTATTGCGGATAATCGCAATATCTGTCGTAAAAATAATTGATTTTATTTTACGGCCAAAAATTTTAATGCCACTGGCTTGCCGAATAATCTCTGGCATTTTTACAATATCTTGTTTCAGCGGCGTCATAATTTCTGGAATCCACTTTTCGCTCATTGTCATCGTTCCTCCATGCTTAACGGTCGTATTTATTTAAATTGTATTCTTCAATTACATGAATGATCTTATCAGCGTATGTAGGATCCGTTGCGTATCCAGCATCTTGAAGCGCTTGTGCAGCCTCTTTATAATTTTTGGCTAACAAGACTTTTTCATATAAATTTGGATCCCAATCGACCCCATCAACAAATAACTTGGTATGATCTCGCATGGATTCTTCCCAATTGTCATAAACTCGAAAATCACCCTGAATCGTAATCCAGACCTCATTGACATACTCTTTTGTTTCTAAATTGACTTTTGGTTGATTGCCATATGCTTTAATCCCAAAAAGATTGTTATATTTCGATGCTAATTGACTTTGTCCAAAATTTGATTCTAAAACTGCTTGCCCCATAATAATACTTGGTAATACCCCGTAAGATTCTTGTAATTCACGTGCATACGGTGTGATTTCAGCAACAAATTCTTCTTTTGAGATGTTTTCATTTTGGCGATTGACTGACTCGCTTTGTCCCTTATCTGAATCAGAAAGGACAGATAACGAAAAGACAAAGGCCAAACCGACGACAACTACGCCTAAGAATAACTTTGGCAAATTCAGCTGCTTTTTTCTTTTTTTCTGATAGTTGCTCACTTCATTAATTCCCCACTTCATCTTTTATTTTCCGATAAAATGTTTCACTATCTTTCACTCTCGTGATTGATTTCATTTGTTACTATAACCGAATAATTGTATCATTTTCACAGAAAATTATCAACTTTCATCACTGCTTACGCTCGTGATTTCAGTACTTGATTCAGTGGTAGCAGTTGAAGAAACTGTACTACTTTCAGAAATTTTAGTGGATGATTTCACTGTTGTTTCAGTTGATGTGTGAACAGATTCTTCAACTGGCTTTTTGCCAAAAAAGACAAAAATTACCGCACCAAACATAATAATCACAGATAAAATCCCAGCAATTGTGTATTTCAAAAGACCATCCTTCCTATTCGTTATTCACCTACGTAAGTATCCATCAGATTTTCATTGACCCAATCTAATAATTCAACTTTTGAACCTTCCAATTGTCGTTGAATCGTAGCTGGTAACCGGAATGTAATAATATCATCAAAACCCCATTCACCATAGGCCAGCGTCACTTTCAAATCAATATAACCAGCAGCAATTTCTTGTTCCTGTTTATTGTTAGGAATTAATTCTACAACGCCCAAATCAGATTGTAGCCATTTTTTGGCAATTGTTGTTTTTAACCGTTTATATTCCGAAACAGCTAGGTTACGTTTTTCCGGAAATAAGATGGTTTGGCGGAGTATTTTTTGAGTCAGCATCCACTCATAATCCGTAAACAAATTCTTAATTTTTTGCATGACTTCATTGTCCAAACCAAATTGGCCTTCTTTCCAAGCTTGCCAATCGGCTGCTTGAATTTGATAAGCGGAGTAAAAATTTTCTTCTGTTTGATACTGTTCAATAATTGCGTCAACAATAATATCTACATAAACTTGATGCATAATCATTCGCCTCCATTTTCTATTTTACTGAAATTCTCTAAAAAAAGCATCTTTTTATCTCTGGATTTTATCATATTTACAAAATTGTCCTTGTTTTCTAATTTCTCTTGTTTACAGTATAATAAATAATGAAGAAGATTTGAAGAAATTGCATAGATTAGGAGGACTTCTTTTGACAAAAAAATTATATCAATGGGGCATCGTAGGATTAGGTGGAATTGCCCACGAATTTGCTTCAACGTTTAAACAAGAAACTAGCCAACTTGCAGCTGTTGCTTCACGGACATTGACTAAAGCAGAACAATTTGCCGCTGATTATTCAATCCCTAAAGCCTATGGTTCTTATGAAGAATTGCTAGCAGATGAAACAATCGATGTTGTTTATATAGCAGTGCCAAATAAACAACATGCTGAACACATTTTAAAAGCGCTCCAGGCCGGAAAACATGTGTTGTGTGAAAAAGCTATTACGATGAACGCGGCAGAATTAAAACAAGCCTTGGCAGTTGCAGAAAAAAATGACCTTATTTTAGCAGAAGCCATGACTATTTTTAACATGCCACTATACGACGAATTACGTCGCTTGATGGATGCTGGCAAATTTGGTCAGTTAAAAATGATTCAAGCACCATTTGGAAGTTACAAAGAACCCGATCCTAAAAATCGCTTTTTTAATCCTGACTTAGCAGGCGGCGCATTGTTAGATATTGGTACTTATGCGGTTTCGTTTGCTCGTTGGTTTCTCAGCTCACAGCCAGACGTTTTAGCTTCTAGCATGGTTCCCTTCTCTACTGGCGTTGATGAACAATCGGTGACATTGCTTCGGAATAAAGAAAATGAGTTGGCTACTATTTCATTAACATTCCAAGCAAAAATGCCAAAGCAAGGAATTGTTGCTTTTGAAGATGCCTATATTACCATTACAGATTATCCACGTGCAGATGAAGCAATCGTTCACTACAATGACGGTACAGTTGAGACCATCGTTTCTGGGTACTCAGCTGAAGCCATGAATTATGAAATCTACAATATGGTTGAAGCAATCAAAGGTACTCAACCCAACCGCTCCTTATTTTTCACGACAGAAGTCATTGATATTTTGGACCAGATGCAAAAATTATGGCAGAATTAAAAAAAGAACTTCGGCTTTTGCCGAAGTTCTCTTTTTTATTTGTTCTCTATGGATAAATACGGTTTAACATACGTGGGAACGGAATCGCTTCACGAATGTGTTCATTACCAGTAATGAACGTAACAGCACGTTCTAAACCTAACCCGAAGCCGGAATGTGGCACAGAACCGTATTTACGTAAATCTAAATACCAGCTATATTCTTCTTCAGATAAGCCAAACTCAGCAACTTTTTCTTTCAAATAATCATAATCAGTTGCACGCTCTGAACCACCGATAATTTCACCATAACCTTCTGGTGCAATTAAATCGGCACAAATTACAACATCTTCACGTGTTGGATGTGGTTTCATATAGAAGGCTTTAATTGCTTTTGGATAATTTAAAATGAATGTTGGAACGCCATAGTAATTTGAAATAAAGGTTTCATGTGGGCTACCAAAGTCTTCGCCCCATTCAATGTGATCATAATCATTGTTTGCTTCTTCTTTTTGTAATAACTCAATCGCATCATCGTAAGTAATACGTTTGAATGGCTCCGAAACATATTTTTCCAGTAACGCTGTATCACGTTCTAAAACATCCAATGGATATTGTTGATTTTTCAATACCGATTTAATTAAATGTTTTACGTAGGCTTCTTGAATATCTAGTGATTCTTCATGAGTTGTGTATGCCATTTCTGGTTCAATCATCCAGAATTCCGTTAAGTGACGACGAGTTTTGGATTTTTCCGCACGGAAAGTTGGTCCAAAAGTAAAGACTTTTCCAAATGCCATCGCACCAGCTTCTGCATATAATTGACCTGTTTGTGATAAGAATGCTGGTTGTCCGAAGTAATCTGTTTCAAATAATTCTGTTGTGCCTTCTGGTGCTGAGCCTGTTAAAATTGGGCTATCAATTTTAATGAATCCTTGTTCGTTAAAGAACTCGTAAGTAGCACGAATAATTTCGTTACGAACTAACATGATCGCATGTTGTTTGCTTGAACGTAACCATAAATGACGATGATCCATTAAAAAATCTGTGCCGTGTTCTTTCGGCGTAATTGGGTAATCTTCTGAAGCGCCAACGACTTCTAAATCAGTGATATCCATTTCATAGCCGAATTTAGAACGGCTATCTTCTTTGATAACACCAGTAACCATGACTGCTGTTTCTTGTGATAAATGTTTAATTTCTTGGAATTTTTCTGTACCAGCTTCTTCACCAAAGGCTTCAATGAAGTTTGGTTTGAACACGACACCTTGGAAAAAGGCTGTCCCGTCACGTAATTGTAAAAAGGCAATTTTTCCGCTTGAGCGTTTGTTAGCAATCCAAGCGCCAATTTTTACTGTTTCTCCAACATGTTTGTTTGAATCAATAATTTGAATTTGTTCCACGTTTGTCTCTCCGTTCATTTCTTAGTTTATTCTTTTAGGCGTTGTGCTGAATTCGTTTCTTTTCTATAAAGTCATTCATTCGCTCAATCGCTTTTTCTAACGTCATTAAATCTGTCGCATAGCTCATCCGCACATGTTCTGGTGCACCAAAGCCCTCTCCCGTTACCAGAGCAACATGCGCTTCTTGTAATAAATCTTCCACCCAGTTAGTCACGTTATCATACCCACAAATTTCTAACGTTTTTTTGACATTCGGGAATAGATAAAAGGCGCCTTCAGGTTTTATTAGCGAAACACCTGGCAAAGCTGCTACTTTTGGATAGATATGATTCAGGCGTTTTTCAAAGGCCTGACGCATGTCTTCAACTGTCGACTGTTCACCTGTTAAAGCCTCAATTGCCGCATATTGGCTAACTGCGACTGGATTACTGGTGGATTGTGAAGCGAGTTGTGTCATTGCTTGAATAATTTTTTCATCACCGACTGCAAAACCAATGCGCCAGCCTGTCATTGCATATGTTTTGGAAACACCATTAATAATGATTGTCTGTTGACGAATTGCTTCTGAGATGGTTGCAATTGGTGTGAACCGATGTCCATTGTACACCAAACGACCATAAATATCATCTGCAATAATGAGGATATTATGAGCAACTGCCCATTCACTAATTTGGCGTAATTCTTCTTCCGTATAAATAATACCAGTTGGGTTAGATGGTGAATTTAAAATGATTGCTTTTGTTTTGTCCGTTCGTACAGCTTCTAATTGTGCGACTGACACTTTAAATGATTGCTCTTGCGTGCTTGATACAAATACTGGCTTGCCTTCTGCTAATTTGACTTGTTCACCATAACTTACCCAATAAGGGACAGGGATAATCACTTCGTCCCCAACGTTCAAAATGGCTTGAAATAATAGATACAGCGCATATTTGGCACCATCTGTCACAATAACTTGCTTGGGTTGATAACGAAGTTGATATTCTCGTTCCACATAAGAGACAATTGCTTGCTTTAATTCAGGAATGCCGCCAGAAGGTGTGTAATAACTTGCTCTTCCATCCTCAATTGAAGCAATTGCTGCTTTTTGAATATTTTTCGGGGTTACAAAATCTGGTTCCCCAACCGTTAAGCTTAAAACATCTACACCTTTTGCTTTTAATGCTTTCGCCTTGGCGGCAGCTGCTAATGTAACAGAAGGAGTCAATTGCTGTGCTCGATTTGATACGTTCATACACCTTTCACTCCCACTTTCATCAAAACCTATCTAAATTAAATATCTTTGACAACGTTGATCTCTTCGCCCTTATCAAAGCTCATAAGATAATACGTTAGTACTCCTTGATCATTTTCGGTGACCACTTCCCATGCAGGGCGCTTATCATAAAGCCCTAACGTAGCTTTCATCACCGATTCATCGGGATGGGCTTTAGCAACAATGTCTGTTATTTGTTGTTCAGTTTGACCATCTTTTTGATTTAAGACCGTGACTTTTTCTCCCGATTTAGGGACAATCACGACAATCTCTGTGCCTTTATCATTTTTGCCGGTTAAAGTAAAATACGTATTTTTGCGTGTAAACCAGTAAAATTTATCAACTGTTTCTAAATTAGCAGAAGTTTTGGCAATTGCGGTTGCTTCTTTTTCGGCTTGAGCCATTGGTTGATTGGTTCGTACAAAAAAGATAATTATTGTTACAAGAATTGCTAAAAGGATTGCCAATAGGGTTACAAGGACAGTAATCCGTTTCTTCTCTTTCTTTTCTTCTAATTCCTCCAAAAATCCTTCCATCCTCTCTAAACTTACTGGGTCTTATTATAGCAGAAAAATAGCGGCCTTTCACAAATATGACCTAAAAATAATCAATTATTTGTTTAAAAATTCCTTTAATTCTTCTAAAATTTCAGGCATGGGCGCTTCTTTTACTGAGAGTCCCTTGGGAAACGCTTTGATTAATCGTTTGCCATATTTTGCAGTGACTAAACGACGATCCAGAATCAGCAATGCCCCTCTGTCTTCTTCAGAACGGATTAAACGGCCCAGTGCTTGTCGCAAACGTAAGGCTGCTTTCGGTACCGCTTCTTGAGCAAATGGTTGTATCCCTTCTGCTTCTAAATACGCATATTTTGCTTGCACAAGTGGTCGTTTCGGGTTTTCAAAAGGTAAACGCGTGACTATCAATAACTGTAAAGCTGTTCCTGGTAAGTCCACACCTTCCCAAAAGCTATCGGCTCCTAGCAAGACATTCGGTTTTCCATTAGAGAACCGTTTAAGAATTTTTTCACGACTGCCGCTAATCCCTTGGGCGAGGACCTCTTGTCCTTTTTCCAATAATCTCGGCTGGACTTGATGATACACGGTGGACAATAATTCATGCGAAGTAAAAAGAACCAACATCGAACGTTCCTCTTGCGCCATCAATTTTTCAATGGTATCTGAAATGTATTGACCCATTTCATAGGAAGAGGCATTTTGAATGGCTACTGCTTCTTCCGGTACATAGACTCGCGCATTTTCTGCATAGTTATATGGCGTTGGCAGGGTTTTGAACGTCACCTCTGTTAAACCTAACCGTTGCGGTAAATACTTTTTATTGTTGCCAAACTTCAATGTGCCGCTTGTATAAATAATTCGTTCATACCGCGGATACCACTTTGTTTCAGGAAGCAAACTAGCTTCTAAGTCATGAATTTCAATCAAGCCATGGTCTTCATTTTGTGGTAAATATTCTTTTACCCAACGTGGACGCCAATCATCAAGATAAATGGTAAAACAGTGATGAATACGTTCAATTTCATCAAAAAATTGAAATAAGCGAACAAAAACGATGCGATCAGCCAAACTAAAGGTTTCCAACTGACTCATAATTGTTTGCTGTAACTTACTTTGAATAGTTAACAGCTCCTGCAGTAAAAGCTGGAGCGTTTGACTATGTTTTTCTCCCGCAGCAGATAAATAATCAATACGTTCTTTGGTTAAAAGCAACTCCTGATGGTCTATCCGCTTCTGCGTTTTACTAAATAAACGATGCAATTCAAAAAGAAAATCTTGCCATTCATCCACAAAATCCAGTAAACCTTGCTGATAAATTTTTACAAACCGCTGCTCTTCAGAAAACTGTTGAAAAATTTGCTGTAAAGCAACAAAAAGTTGTTCTTTTTCAATAAAATGCGTGACTTGTTTTTTTAGTATCACGCTGTTCACTCGTTCGCTCGCCATCCGACTAGCGATGTCTGGTAAATGATGTGCTTCATCAATAATTAGCCACGGACTTTCAGGTAATAACGGTTGTTTTCTTAGCGACTCTTGCGCCAAAAATGCATGATTAACAATCAACACGTTACTTTGAGCGACTTTTTTATACAGATGTCTTAAAAAGTCAACTTCATAAAGTTCATCTTTTTTTGAAAGAAAATCCAATCCGCGATGTGTAACTTCTTTCCAGAATAAATGATTTAAATTCGTCAATTGTAGTTCATCTAAATCGCCCGTTTCTGTTTCTAGCAACCAGACGAGAACGCCCATTTGATAAAGAGCGTATTGTTTTTGCGGAGTTGGCTGATTCAACGTTGCCTTAAAGCGTTGTAAATCAAGATAGTGTCGATGGCTTTTAATAACAATGCCTCGTAATTTCCCTTGGCAGATTTGATTGGCTAATGGTAAATCTTTTTCCACTAATTGATTTTGTAAAACAATCGAAACTGTTGAAATGATGACTGGTTTTTCTGGCGTTGCTAAATAGCTCATCGGCAACAGATAGCCTAATGTTTTTCCCGTTCCAGTCGCTGCTTCAATAAATAAATCTTTTGTCGTTCCTTCTGTAAAATGATCATAGACTAAATTCATCATCCGACTCTGTTCCGCACGATAAGCGAAACGTTCGCCAAACAGTTTTTCTTTGGCTTTTTTAGTTTTGGGATACGTGCTAGTCTGATAGAACGTTTCTTCAAAAAGTGGAACTTCTTTTTTGCGTAAAGCAATGCCACTGACCACTTGATAAGCTGGATTTAATGGTGTGACTTGTTTTTTCATTTGTTCATACGTTTGTTGAATAAAGGCACTGGTTTCCCGCGCTGTCTGTTGACTTAATTCCGCAATTTTTTCCATAGTGACTAATGGTAAAGATTTCATTTTTTCTTGAATTAATAACAAAAGTTCGGCTGTAACCTGCGCATCACTATCTGCTTGATGGGGATTCTCATGAGACAAACCTAAGCTTTCCGACAAATCACTTAAGCGGAAACTTTTTTCTGTCGGTAAAAAAATCTGTGCCAATTCCACTGTATCAATGGCTGGAATGGTAAGTGGCGGCGTGCCACACCGTACCAGTTCACGAGCTAAAAAATTATAATCAAAGTGGACGTTATGCGCCACAAAAATAGTATCTTCCAGATAATGATAAATTGTATGTGCTACATCTTCAAAATAAGGCGCTTTTTGAACTTGCGTATTACTAATCCCCGTTAAACTTTGAATTTGTTTTGGTACTACTTGATTGGGATTCACATCTGTCGCAAAGTTCGCAATAATCTTTCCATCTTGAACGAGAACGCATCCAAACTGAATGATCCGATCACTTGTAGGATCTGTTCCAGTCGTTTCAAGGTCAACTACTGCATACACTTGTTTGTCTTTCAATGACTTCACGCCTTTCATTCATCTTTGAAAATTATACTACAATTTATAGGATTTTCACTAGTATTTCAAAAATTCTCTTGAAATCTTTTCCAGAGATAATAAGAAAGAGCCTGAAACAAAAATTCAAAGTGATTTTTGTTTCAGGCTTAAAAGCTGATAAACTGAATGGTTTTGTCTTACCTTCTCCTAAATAAACGATTAATAACAGTCAAGGATTTTCTGCATATACTGATTTAATTGCCCATAGCCTTCCAATTCTCTGATTACTGGGAGCGGACAACGAACCTTTTTATTAAATAGTGTCCGCTTTTCAACATATTCTGTAACTTCGTCTAAAAATTTATCTAATCCTTTTTCTAGTTTCATACAGCTTAACTGATTGCAAATTCGCACGTCTCCTGCTTTTTTCTTTTGAACTTGTTTAAATGATTGTGAGAATGCTTTTGCTTCAATCATTTGTGCTTCTAACTGTCTTTTTTCAATCGTTATTTTCGGTACTGCTTGATTTCCATCAGTATCCTCTAACTGGCGACTCATAAAGCGACGATAAATTTCCTCTTCTAATTCGTCCAATTGTCGTTGAAAGTCCGCAGGAATTGTCCGACTTGATGAATTTTCTTTCTCACTTTCCATAGAGACAGCTTCTTTTTCTGACTTCTGCTCCTCCTCTTTTTCGGCAGACTTATTCACTGAATTTAACGAGCTTTTTTCTGTTTCTTGTGGAAAAGTAAATAAAGGTTTTGCCGCAGTACTCTGCTGGTTTTCTTTTTTTTTTTTCTGGCTGTGCTTCTTTAATTGGCACTGTTTCAGATAACACTGGTTCTTTCGCTGGTTCTTCAAGCGCTAGTTTGTTAACAGGAAGCACTGCTTCACTTGTTGCTACAGTTGTTTCACCTTCTTGATTTTCCAGATTATCAGGCGATAGATTGACGTCTGGTTGTTCCAGATTAGTATCCTCTGATACTTTCAGCGATGCCTGTTCTGCGGCTATCACAGGAGAAGCTCTTTTCAAATGGATCGTTTTTATTTGTCTAGAAATGACGGGATTTCTCGTTTGATTAACGGCTTCATTTAAGGAGGCTAAATTTTCTTTTAAAAGTGTCAGCATTTCACGTAAGACAGCAATTTCACCAGCTAATTCCGTTAATTGATTTTCTTGCGGCACTACTTGCACATTGGTTTCATTCATACGGACTGTTTTTTTATTTTTAGTTGTTGGTATTTCATACATCCATTGTTTCAGTGCGGATCGTAAGTCACGAGTGGTCGGCTCAAAACTTCCAAAATAAACAGTGTAGTACATTAACTCTGTTTCAACATAGACATAAATCTTTTTAACAATTAACTCTTCAAACTGTTCTGATTCATCCCAACTTTCACATAAAGCCTCAAAAAATTGTTCCCCTTCTGCTAAATTTTGGTACTCTTTCGCTAAATAAAGCTTGCGAATTAAGTAAAAATTATACGGTGTTTCAACATTATCCGCATAAATTTCTCGTCCTAAAAAATCTGGATTCGTTTCTTTACAAAGAAAGACCGTTTTCTCTTCTGGTTGTGTTTCAAGTGTTTTAGTCATGAGGTTCACTTCCTTTTTCTCCGTTAATAACCATTTTTTAATGATAGATACCTTTAGTATACAGGAGAAATTCTTCTGATTTTCTCATATTTTTAAGAGACAATAGAAATTTTAGAGAAAAATCGACAGAAAAAAAACGTGAGATAAACAGTCCTATTGACCATTTATCTCACGCAAAATACTTAAACTGACTATTTTATCCTTGAAACATGCAACCATTTATTCTGCTGAATCAATTGGCAAAATCGTGTCTTTTTTCTCGCGACGTGCAATTGCTGGTAAAATCATTCCTAATAGAATTAAGACGATTGGTGTCACAATGTTAGAAGCTAATTGGAACAACCAGCCTTGAGGGTCTGAGGCATACTCAAATTTAGGCACCATTCCTAGGATACAAGCAAAGGCTGTAAATAGGAAACACCAAAGACCAAACACAAAACCAATTTTAGGATTTTTAACAAATTTATATTCTGAATTAAATTGTTTGTATGCTTTGTTTAGAAGCATATAGGCAAAGAAGACCCACAAGTAACGCATTGGCATAACTACAGAATTTAAGTTAGTTAGCCATTTAACCACTTCGTTCATGTCCTTCAACCCAAACATCGGTAAAGCGATAATAATACTTACTAAAATACCTGTTAATAAGTAACCATTAATTAACGTACCTTTTTTCGTACGTTTACGTAACCAACTTGGAACAAATTCTGGATCTGCTTCAGCTAAAAGAATTTTCAGTGGAGCATCAATTGAAAAGGCTAACGCAGCCACTTGACCCACTGTATTCGTCAAAGCATAAACAATCATTAAGAGATTACCGACACCATAATATGCGCCTAATTTTTGGAAGGCACTGTAGGCACCATTTGCCATTAAATCTTTAGGAATATTGTCACTTGAGAATAACATTCCCATTGCAAATGAACCTAAAACAGCCGATAAACCAACCATTGCCGCTAGGAAAATCATTCCTTTAGGGAACTCTTTGGCTGGATTTTTAGTTGCATTTACGTAAGGAGAAATTTTTTCAGCGCCACCTACCGCAAAAACTAACATTGATACGGTTGTAAAATAACTAAAATCAAATTTAGGAATGTAGGTGCTGACTTGTGACATGTTTGGCGTCGCAAATTCAACCGTTGAATTAATAAATGGTGCGCCTACCGCTAATAAAATGAATAAAATAGACATCACAAACATGGCGGTTCCAGCTAAACCACCAATAACTTTTAAGGTGGTTAACCCTTTTGTTGATAATAACAAGAAAACCAAGAAAATTATTAATGAAATAAATGATACCGTTACGATTGGCATCGTATTGACTAGGTTTCCATTCCCTTGAACTGCCCAACCTAAGGCAATTAAAATTGCTTGTGGTTTTTGTGCCAAGTAAGGAATGTGCACTACCCAATAAGTCCATGCTGCATAATAGGCTAGACGTTTAGTACTGGTGTTTTGCACCCACGAACTAACCCCACCATTGCTGTCTTTAAATGTTGAACCTAATTGTCCTACGATTAACGCATAGGGAATAAAATATAAAACTAAAATCAAAAGCCATGAAGTGACCACTGAAATCCCTTGTTGTGCATAATTATTCACAACATTTCCAAGACCCCAGACCATGTTAAAGGCAATTAACCCGACGGTGAACCATCGTAATTGCTTTTTGTCCATATAACCAATTCCTTTCTTATTAAAAAAATAAAGCTCTTCATTTATCATAAGCATTTTACTTTTTATGCACAAGCTCAACATAATTAAATAAAGATGGCTTTTTAATAAGTAATTAAAACGCTTCTAGCAATGATTTTCTAATTTATTTGATGACTAAAAAAGGCCGGTGAATAAGTTGCTTCACCGGCCTTTTTCTAAAAGATTTTTCTTTTATAACATATCAAATAATGATAATTGGTTTTCATCTGGCAAGTCTTTTAAGACACCATTTTCATTCATGTATTCAATCAACGTTTTAGAAACTTTGCCTCGTGTTGCCAAATCTTCTTTCGACAAGAACGGTTGCTCTTCTCGCGCAGCGACAATGGCTTTCGCTACGTTGAGGCCTAAACTTGGCACTGCTCGGAAAGGTGCAATCAAGGTATCCCCTTCAATCACAAAATTTTCAGCATCTGATTTGTACAAATCAATCATGCCAAATTTATAGCCCCGTTCCAACATTTCATTACATAATTCTAAAACCGTTAATAAGTTTTTCTCTTTAGTGGAGGCGTCCATCCCTTTGTCCGTAATTTCTTTCATTCGTGCTTTCACAGCTTCTTTCCCTTGTGACATTGCCACTAAGTCAAAGTCATCCGCCCGAACGGAGAAAAACGCACAGTAATATAAGATTGGGAAATAAACTTTAAAGTAAGCGACCCGCAATGCCATTAATACGTATGCTGCCGCATGGGCTTTCGGGAACATATATTTAATTTTAGAACAAGAATCAATATACCAGTCAGGGACGTTGTTTTCCTTCATCGCATTTAAATACGTATCCCGTAGTTCATCAGGAATCTTATTCCATTGTCCTTTACGTACCGTTTCCATAATCTTAAAGGCCATCCCACTGTCCAAACCAGCATGAATTAAATATACCATGATATCATCCCGACAACCAATTACTTCAGCAAGATTGGCTTCGCCACGGCGAATCAACTCTTCTGCATTTCCTAGCCACACATCAGTTCCGTGAGACAGTCCAGAAATTTGAAGTAATTCTGCAAAAGTTGATGGATGGGTCTGTTCTAACATACCTCGAACGAAACGTGTCCCAAATTCAGGAATTCCTAAAGTTCCTGTTTTAGAATAAATTTGCTCTGCATCCACACCTAGAACATCAGGTCCTTCAAAAATACGCATCACTTCTGGATCGTCTGTTGGGATGGTTTTTGGCTCAATCCCAGATAAATCTTGTAACATCCGAATCACGGTTGGATCATCATGTCCCAGAATATCAAGTTTTAAAATATTATCGTGAATGGAATGGAAATCAAAGTGCGTCGTTTTCCATTCTGCCTCTTGATCATCAGCAGGGTATTGGATTGGCGTAAAGTCATAAACATCCATGTAATCAGGAATTACAATAATACCGCCGGGATGCTGCCCAGTCGTCCGTTTAACCCCTGTTGAACCTTTAGCTAAGCGATCAATTTCAGCACCACGCAAATGTAAATTATGATCTCTTTCATATCCTTTAACAAAGCCATACGCTGTTTTGTCGGCTACTGTACCAATGGTTCCTGCCCGGTAGACATATTCTTCACCAAAAAGAACTTTCGTGTAGTTATGGGCTTCGGCTTGATAATCGCCAGAAAAGTTCAAATCGATATCGGGAACTTTGTCGCCATGAAACCCTAAGAACGTTTCAAAAGGAATGTCGTGACCATCTTTAAACAATCGAGCACCACATTTTGGACAGGCTTTTTCAGGCATATCAAACCCTGAACCATAGGAACCATCTTCATAGAACTCAGAATATTGACACTCAGGACAATAATAATGTGGCGCTAAAGGATTTACTTCAGTAATCCCTGTCATTGTCGCAACAAAACTCGAACCGACAGAGCCCCGTGAACCAACTAAATAGCCATCTTCATTACTTTTATGCACTAGTTTTTGAGAAATTAAATAAATAACCGAGAAACCATTCCCGTTAATCGAATTCAGTTCCTTTTCTAACCGTTTTTCGACAATTTCTGGTAAAGGATCGCCATACAATTCGCGCGCACGATTGTAGCTTAAATCAGTGATTTCTTGTTCAGACCCAGGAATTTTTGGCGTATACAAATCGTCTTTTACTGGAATAACTTCTTCACATAAATCAGCGACTTTGTTGGGATTTTCTACTACAATTCGCTTAGCGACGTCTTGTCCTAAAAATTGGAATTCCGTTAACATTTCATCGGTGGTTCTGAAATGAACCTTTGGTAAACTATGGCGATTTAACGGATTAGCGCCACCCATAGACCCGACTAAAATTTTCCGATAGATGGCATCTTCTTCATTTAAATAATGAACATTTCCAGTGGCGACAACCAGCTTGCCAAGTTCGTCACCGATTTTCACTAGATTACTAATAATTTCTTCCAAATCTGCTTCATTTTTCACCAATTCTTGTTCAATTAATGGCGCGTAAACTGGTTTGGGCATAACTTCAATATAATCGTAGAATTTGGCACGATTTTTTGCTTCTTCGACACCTTTTTGCATCATTGCTTCAAAAATTTCGCCGTTTGAACATGCGGAACCGATTAAAAGCCCTTCTCTTAACTTCGATAATTGCGAACGAGGAATCCGTGGTACTCGGAAAAAATAATCTACATTGGACATCGAAATCAATTTAAAAAGATTTTTTAATCCTGCTTGAGTTGTTGCTAAAATCGTTGCATGGAAAGGTCGAGCACGTTTGTATGAGTCTCCTTCGCCAATATGACGATTCAAATCATCATGGAAATGCATATCATGATTCTCTTTCGCTTCTTTTAAGAAAATCCAGCACAAATGACCTGTTGATTCTGAGTCATAGATGGCACGGTGATGTTGTTCTAAGTTGACGCCAAATTTTTTCGATAAGGTATTTAGACGATGGCTTTTGAAATGTGGATACAAGAATCTGGATAATTCTAATGTATCGATGACGGGATTAGCCGCTTCAGGTATTCCGTGTTTGCCATAACTTGTATTTAAGAACCCCATATCAAAAGAAGCGTTGTGGGCCACTAAAATAGTTCCTTCTGAAAACTCTTTAAACATGCGTAAAACTTCTTCTTCGGATTTTGAACCGCGCACCATTTCATCTGTAATCCCAGTTAAATTAATTGTCGTTTGAGATAATGGATGGCCAGGATCAATAAACTGCTCAAAAGTCTCAATGACATTTCCTTTGTGCATTTTGACAGCGGCCAATTCAATAATTGTATCATAAACAGCGGAAAGCCCCGTTGTTTCCACGTCAAAGACCACATAGGTAGCATCTGTTAATTCAATATGTTCTTCGTTGTAAGCAATAGGTACACCATCATCAACAATATTGGCTTCCACGCCGTATAAAATTTTAACGCCTGCTTTTTTACCTGCAGCATGGGCATCAGGAAACGCTTGGGCGCCGCCATGATCCGTAATTGCGATGGCCTTGTGACCCCATTTCCCCGCTTGCGCCACTAAGTCACCGACTTTATTGGTCGCATCCATTGTACTCATGTTACTATGCATGTGTAATTCTACACGTTTTTCACCTTCTGGCGCGTAGTCTTTTCTTGGCGCATGGGCGACTTCCATCAAATCTTGAGCATTCATGACTAAATCACGCATGAAGGTATCTTCTTGTACACTACCACGAACACGAATCCAACTTTGTGGTTGAATCGCATCAAAAACTTGTTCATCTTTTTCCCCATTCGAAAATTTCTTCACCACGAAAGAGGAAGTATAATCAGTTATTTTCAAAATTAAAATTTTTCGTTTAGAACGCAATTCACGCACTTCTTTATCAAAAATAAAGCCTTCAATCGTTATCCGACGTTCTTCTTCCAGTATGTTTCCCATTGGCATAATGGGTTCATCGTTGGGAATATTCCGCCCTAAACGAATTGGACCATCAAACGCAGGCGCTTGTTGTTGTTTTTCTTTTTTCATTTGTTCATGTTTAACAAGCGATTCAGCAGCTTGTTGTTGAAAGGCTGCGGCTTGTTCTAATTTTTGCTCTTCAAACTTTTTCAGCACTTCTGCAGCTTGCTGTTGATCCATTTTTGGTTCAATATGAAATTTAGGAAACCCGTAAGAGAAATAAAGTTCCTCAATAATTGGTAAATATTGTTGCTTCAAATAAGGAATAACTGCTTCATTATCAACAGGTAAAATAATTTTCCGATCTTCAAATTGTGGTGTCTGTGTTTTTAAGACTTTCTGAACTAACGGCGTATTGCATTGACTATTTAACAAGGCCAACTGCCAATAATCCGTTAATTGTTCCTCAGTAAATGTTGTCTGATTTGTGGTTATTTGAACGGAAACCTGTGCAATTTGTTGAAAAGCTAGTTCCAATTGTTGCATAAATGTTTGATATAGCATCACTGGCATCAATTCATCAAAACTTAAATGAAATTCCCATAAGCGACTTTGTTGGTGAACAATGACCTTGTCAATCCGGCCATTTTGAATTAAGGGATGTTCTTTCGCTGTGTCATCTAACTGAATTTGCGTCATCAGTTTATCAAATAAATCGCGTGCTTTTTCTGTCACAAAATGAACCTCCTTCTATCATTGAAAAAAGGCCCTCAGACAAATCTGTCAAGTGCCTTTTTTCGGTTTCTCTGCATTCGCTTCTCTATTAAGTATACTCGTTTTTTGTAAAAAAACAATCTTGTTCCGTCAATGGCTTGCTAAAAATTAGAGAACAAGAGTAATGTACTCGTGAAGAATTCCATTATTTGTTTGAACATATTGAACAAAAAACATCCTGTCAATCCGTATTTACCAATCCCTTACAAATCCATTCTTGCCATTTCTTCCAATTTCTCAATCTCTTTTCGATAATTTTTCCGCATGGTTTGTTCTGTTTCTTCTAGGATTGAAACAAACCGATTTTCTGTTCGTTTCACTTCATCTAAACTGGTGGCTATTTGATGATGAAACATTCGTTTGTCCCAAGTATCATTTCTAGTAAAATAAGCCACCTTGTCTACTAGTTGGTTCGTTTGTTGTCTAAATCGCTGGATTTCAGCGGAAACATGTTGCTGTTGTTGATTGATTCTGCGCTTTTCTTGATAATAGCTGTCTTCAATCATCTGGTAACTGCGGCGTTTTTCTTCCGGTGTCATCTCCTAACCTCCTTTTGCTGGTGTTTTTAAATTTGCGTCAGGAATCGCTTTCAAATAATGGCTCGCTGCGTCCGCCGCTTGCCCTTGAAACGCACCTTTTAAGGAAGATGGCAACGCAGTTTTTGATTGCTTGCTCATTAATTTTGAAAGTTCCTTGATTGTCTGTGTGGAGGTTTGTTTGATGGTTGCGATTCTGGTTTGTTTTGCTGTAATCACAGCTTGAATGGCTTGGCGTTCTTGCATCTTTTGTATGCGTTCTAATTCTAATTGAAGTTCTCTTTCCGGTTCATCCATGTGCGACATCCTTTCATTTCTGTGTAAATAACTGATTCCCTGCTTGGCGATCGTATTCTTGAATATTTTTAGCCGCAGTTGTTAACTTTTCACTAAATGTCATCAGTTTTTGATTATATTGTTGAACTTGTTTCCGATTGTGACTGGCCTGTGCCTCGTCCCACAAACGACTTTTTTCATAGGGTGCAATCATTGCTTGGACCTCAGAATAAGACAAATATTGTCTTATTTCATTGGCACTTGTTAAAATTTCCTTGGAAATTTCTGCTAACGCTTGTTCTGTGTCTTGCTGGCTTTGTTTCAGCAATTTCTCCGCTTCTTCACCGATTGTTCTAGCCTGATTAGCTACCTGTAATGCCAAGTCTGCTCGTAACTTGATTTTTTGACCGCCAGAAGCACTGGCAATTTTTGTATGTAAGGAACGAATAGCTTTATCAGTACCAGATTTTAATTTTTCCAAATTCGCATTCGTTTGCGCAAATTCGCCATAGAGTTCTAAGTACTCCTGCACTCGTTTTTTCGCTTCGGCTTCATTATTTGTGGTGGGATCCCAGTCGCCATTTTTCTTTGCCCAGACTTTCGCTGCTAACTTGACTTGCTCCAAAGTCATATTCGGTGCGAAAATGCCATCTTTGGCTAAACGATCCAAATCCAAGTCGTCCCCGTCAAAATAGTTAGCTAAAGTATTATGTTCACCAACCCCTGAAATCGAAGAAAGCGTGCCATATTTACTATCACGTCCTGACAGTGCTGCCCATGAATCATTTTGGTAGCGAATCAAAAATTCTGGATTTTCTTGTAACCACTGTTTTTCACTCGTCGTTAAACGTTCAAATTGATTGCGGCCCCAATCATCAAAACTGGTGGTACGAAAGCCCATTTCTTGCCCGTATTTCCCTGCCATTTTCATCATGTAGCCACCTGATTGACTAAAGCCTGCAACATCGGTAATTGTGCCGTTTTGCGAGGCGATTTTTTGCTGCGTTTGTTTTAAAAAATTTTCAGCTTCCTGATATTCTTCAGAAAGTCCACCTACAAAAGCTGTCCCAGCTGTCTCAAAGCCTTTTTTACCTTCATCCCCAAAGGAATTGGTACCAGCGTACACGACAGCGACGTTGTTATAGTCAGGTTTACCTTGGTCATCTAAAGGGGCGATGGCCATGGCATTTAGTTGGCTGGATTGGGTGCTGGCGGCTTTGTGGATTATTTTGAAGTCTTGTGTTTTGTCTTGAATTTCTAAAACTACTGTATCACTATTCAATTGAACTGTCTCTTTTGTAGAATCAATTGCTTTTGCTAAGGTCTCTGTTGTAATTTCATCATTACTCAAATTCCTTTCCCTCCTAATATATTAATTCATGAATTTCTAAGTTATAAACTACTTTTGCATTTGGTCTTCCTTTATCAGACTTTCTAAATCTCTCAAAAACTTTTTTTTCAGCTTGGTTCAAATCGTATGTCGCATTCCTTAATCCTACTCTAACTGCAACATCTGTATTTTTATCGTTTAATGAGTCTAGCACAACATATTTTTTCAATTCATCATCATATTCTGTTTTATCGGTTAGACGAAAATACATCATGAAATAATCATCTTTAGATACATATACTCTAATTTCACTATTAACATAATTCCCCAACAGCGAAGTCCCATATCCTTTTGCATTCCGCCATTCTACGCCAACGCCTTGCCACTCAATCTTCTCAATGCCTTCGTAGTTTTCCACTAAATAGTTCGACACATATTTTTGAATTAAATCGATTCCTTGTTGGTAATCCTTTTCTATTGCTTTTTTATCCATGTATTGTTTTCCTCCGATTCCTATTATGATTAGTAATGCAGTAGCTAAACCAATTAGCCACCATCTTCCTTTTTTCACTAGCTTCCCTCCTTTCTTTTTATGTACAATCATGTTTTAAAACTCTATGTTAAGATATTCAGGCTTCCTGATATTCAGAAGAAAAGCCACCTACAAAAGCCGTCCCAGCTGTTTCAAAGCCTTTTTTGCCTTCATCACCAAAGGAATTGGTACCAGCGTACACGACAGTGACATTGTTATAGTCAGGTTTGCCTTGGTCATCTAAAGGGGCGATGGCCATGGCATTTAGTTGGCTGGATTGGGTGCTGGCGGCTTTGTGGATGATTTTGAAGTCTGTTTTTTTTCCTTGAATTTTCAATCGTACATTTGTATTCTTTGTTTGAACAGTATCTTTCGTCTCATCAATAGCGTTAGCTAATATTTCCGTTGTGATTTCTCTACTCATAGATTCTCCCCCCTAATAGTTCAACTCATAAATTTCTAAGTTATAAATGATTTTTGCATTATCACTACCAAAAATTGACTTCTCTAGCTTCGTGAATGATTCTTTTTCACTCTGTTTTAAATCATAGGTAGCATTTTCCAAATCCGATTTGATTGAAAAATCAATATTTTCAGAATTCAAAGAACTTGCTTTAACATATTTTTTCAAATTATTGTCATAATCTGTTTCATCTGTCAAAGTAAATCTTACAGAAAAATATTTATCTTCTGATACAAATATATTCACTCTAGTATTCACATAATTCCCCAACAACGAAGGCCCATATCCTTTTGCATTCCGCCATTCCACGCCAACGCCTTGCCACTCAATCTTCTCAATACCTTCATAGTTTTCTACCAAATAGTTTGATACATATTTTTGAATTAAACCGATGCCTTGTTGGTAATCTTTTTCTATTGCTTTTTTATCCATGTATTGTTTCCCTCCAATTCCTATTATGATTAGTACTACAGCAGCTAAGGTACTTAGTTTTCCTTTTTTCACTGGCTTCCCTCCTTTCTTTTTTATGTACAATCATGTTTTAACACTTATTGGATTCGTCCCATAAATTCCTTTCACTAGTACAGCACCAATGCTACTGGGTTCCCTTTACTAGCCTAACTTCATTCAATCGTTTCTCTTCTGAAAGAGTATTTTCTTTAATTTTCTAACCTATTTTTTATTAGTTATAATCTCTTCCATTTAATCTAATGAATTAGCCACTATTTTATAATATCACCAACATATAATTAGTGTAAATATAATTTTAAATTTTATCTATATATGAAAAATTTGTTTAAAAACAAAAAAATATCATTTAATCAGCTTAAACCACTTATTTATTTCTTTTATTATTAAAAACAATAAAGGAAATAATTTTATATAGATTAATCTTTAAAATCGAATATTGTTTATAGCTTGAGACATTTAAGTTTTTTATTACATTAAAAAAGCTTAAAACAAAATCAGAGAAACTTTGATTTCGTTTTAAGCTTTATACTGTTATTAAGTTTGTTTATTTATTCTACTTCTGATGTTGTGTTCATCAAAATAGAAAGTGTGCTTTCTAATTCTTCTTTGCGTACTTCCAACATTTCACCAGTACGTTTGATTTTGACTTCTACCACACCATCGACTGCTTTTTTACCGACTGTGATACGGATTGGACAACCAATTAAATCAGCATCAGCAAATTTTACACCTGCGCGCTCATTGCGGTCATCAACTAATACTTCGTAGCCCGCTTCGGTCATCATTGCTTCAACTTCTTGTGATAGTTTTGTTTGATACTCATCTTTCACATTCATTTGGACCACGTGTAAATCAAATGGCGCAATTCCTGTTGGCCAATTAATACCGCGCTCGTCTGCATTTTGTTCAACGATTGCTGAAAGTAAACGACTAACGCCGATGCCATAGCAACCCATGATCACTGATTTTTCACGACCGTTTTCATCTAAAACTGTTGCGCCCATAGCATCACTATAACGCGTTCCTAATTTAAAGATATGGCCAATTTCGATTCCTTTAGTAAAGGCTAAGACACCATTGCCATCAGGAGAAGGATCGCCTTCTTGAACAAAGCGTAAATCTTCGTAACTAATTGGTTGGAAGTCACGATCTGGATTTACATTTGTCAAATGATAGCCATCTTCGTTAGCCCCAACAATGGCGTTGGCTAAATCTTGAACAGCTAAATCTGCATAAATTTTAACATCTTCGGAAACATTGACTGGACCAATTGAACCAAAGCCAGCTCCTAAGACACGGCGAGCATCTTCTTCTGTTGCTTCATCTAGGAAATCAGCGCCTAAGAAGTTTTTCAATTTGACATCATTGACATCATGATCGCCACGAACCAAGACCATTACTGGCTCTTCATCGGCAATAAATAGTACTGATTTAATAATACGTTGTGGCTCAACTTCAAAGAAGTTTGCCACTTCGGCAATTGTACCCACTTCTGGTGTTGCAATTTTTTCTAAATCTAATTGTGTTTCATGTGATTTTTTCGGCGTATAAAGACTTGTTGCCATTTCTAAATTGGCAGCATAATCACTTTCTGTTGAATAACAAATAGTATCTTCCCCAATTTCAGAAATCGCCATAAATTCTTTAGAATCTTTACCACCCATGGCACCACCGTCCCCAATAATGGCACGGAATTCTAGTCCACAGCGTTCAAAAATGCGTGAGTAAGCTTTTTCGTAATCACGGTATGATTGATCTAAACTAGCTTCATCGGCATGGAAAGAATAGCCATCTTTCATGATAAATTCACGGCCTCTTAATAAGCCAGAACGTGGGCGTTTTTCATCACGATATTTTGTTTGAATTTGGTATAAATTCAAAGGTAATCGTTTGTAAGAATTGATTTCATCACGAATTAATTCTGTGAAGGTTTCTTCATGCGTTGGACCTAAGATATAGTCACGGTCATTGCGATCTTTTAAGCGATACAAGTTAGGTCCATAAGTTTCATAACGGCCTGATTCTTTCCAAAGTTCTGCTGGTAATAACGCAGGCATTAACATTTCAACTGCATCAATTTTCTCAAATTCTTCTCGCATAATCGTTTTTAATTTTTCTAAAACACGATTGGCTAAAGGTAAATAAGAATAAATCCCTGCAGCGACTTGACGAATATAGCCTGCGCGCAACAGAATTTGATGACTTAAGACTTCTGCATCATTTGGTACTTCTCTTAACGTTGGAATTAACATTTTTGACTGTTTCATTAAAACTCTCCTCTATTTTAAAATCAACTATTTTTGATTTCTTTACACACTTTTTTACTTAAGCTTTCTCCTTAAAAGAAAAAGCGTTGAATATCGTTCCAAGTAACTAACACCATTAACACCATGACAAACCCAAAGCCAATTAACGTAATGATGCCTTCTTTTTCAGGACTAATTGGTTTTCCACGTACACCTTCAATAATGTTTAAGACAATTTTCCCGCCATCTAAAGCTGGGATTGGCAACAAATTAATAATCCCTAAGTTCATTGACAACATGGCCATTAAGAATACAACTGTACTTACTCCAGCATTGGATGCTTCTTCCGATAATTTAAACATCATGACTGGCCCACCTAGTTTGTTTAAACTAAAGCCTGTGAATAGTGAGCCGAGTGCTTTAAAAATCTGTGTCGTACTATTCAAAGTATCCTGAATACCGCCCATCAATTTTGACGGTAAATCGGTTTTCATATAAGGATAAACGCCGACTTTACCAATCGTTTGTTTTTCCACTTTTTGTTTTTCTGGTGTCACTGTTAGTTGCTCTTCTTTGCCGTTACGCTCAACTATGAACGTTAACGGCTTTTCGGGGTTCTTCTGCACAATGGTTGTAAAATCTTCGTATTTTTTGATTTTTTGATTATTAATCGATAAGACTTTATCGTTTTCTTTCAACCCAGCTTCTGCGGCTGGGCCATTAGGAATCACTTGTCCAATTTGATTCGTGTTTAAATCAGTGACGCCTCCTTGTAGAAAGACCGCTAACGTAAACAGAATAAACCCTAAGATAAAGTTATTCATGGGTCCCGCAAAGTTCGTTAAAATGCGTTGCGATAATTTCGCTGATTGAAATTGAACGTCAAGTGGCGCAATCCGCACCTCGGTACCATCACTTTCAATAATCGTTGCATCATGGTCAACTTTATAAACGGTTTCTTCTTCCTCGTTTCCATTGACATAGCCCTTGATGAATAATTCTTTTTCAAGATCAAAATCAACGACTTCCATCGGAATACTATGAGGTAATTGTACTTTTTTACTTGTATTAATTTTAACCACATTACCCACGGCATTTAACTCAACAGATAGAGGCATACCTGGTGTAATTTCTGTCATGTCTTCGCCCATCCCAGCCATTCGCACATAGCCACCAATCGGCAATAAGCGAATCGTATAAGTGGTGCCATCTTTTCCACGATGCGCAAAAATCTTTGGTCCCATTCCGATTGCAAACTCACGAACTAAAATACCCGCTCGTTTTGCAAAATAAAAGTGGCCAAATTCATGTACGAGGACAAGAATACCGAAGACAATAATGAATGTGATAATTGTTTTCATAAATGTCCTTCTTTCTTCCTTCATTCACTGACGTTCAGTGCTTTTTATTATTACATGGGAAAGTCTCGTAAAAATTGCTCTGTTCCCTTCCCGATAAACCAGTGCAACTGTTTACTGAGAACAGTCGCCACTGTTAGTGAACAAATCTTTCCTTATGTAAGACAAGTTTTATTTTAGCATATTCACTCATAAATAACCATTGGACTTGACCACTTCGTCTGGATATTTTGTGTTTTTTTAGAAAATCCGTTAATTTGAGAACGTTGCTTTAAAAATTCAATAAGAATGTGGTTTGTTTAGCTCGTTATAGAAAAAATATAAGCTATAGTTGATTGGTTCTAATAGAAATAACTTTGAATAGACAAGGAAATTTCTTATTTGTTTTTTGCAAGGCAGAACGGTAGTTGTTAAAGAAAGAAACCAGCGTTAGACGCTGGTTTCTTGAAGTATGTTGTTGGTTTGAGGTTTTAACCCACACTACCTTCCATATAGATTTTTAAATTACACACTAGTTTAAACTAAAACAAACAAGGAAACACTTACCATTTAATCATAAAATTAGCTCATATGAATATATTAGAATGTAAAATAGACTGGTCAAAATCTGGTCAAAAAAGAGGACTAATACAGGTAGTCCTCTTTTTTGTTATTTTGATATTCTAAATCATTTTTTATTGGATTATTCCCTTGTTCGATATAGACCCAAATTGATCTATCAATAATTATCAAACTGAGTCATATAGAGACAAAAATTTCAAAAATGACCTGTTAAATGGTCATCGAATATCATTTAAAATCAATACGACGGAGTCAGACACGGAGTCAAAACAAGCCCGCTGAGAGTAAAAAATATATACAGTCCCATAGGTAAAGTGCCACAGGACTGTATATTTTTTTATTTGAGATTACCTGAAATGATTCCATTTACTTTTTATCTCATTTTTTCCTACTAGTTAGTATCAAATACTCTCCTATTTTCTCAATAAACTATTTTGGGTTACATGGTATCTGAAACAGCTAAAACCTTGTCATTACAGCAAAAAATCACTTTATCTCCGTTTCATTTCAGATACATTTCACTTAAGCGGATTCCAAAAAAACAAAAGAAAAAGGAACCCCTAGTTAGCCTATGCTTTTTATTGGTTCCTCTCAAAACACGGTCATATAACAACGGGGTGGGGTAAATGAATGAAAAAGGTGGAGGAAACATTATTCAATAGCTGTCTTAAATACTTCGTTATAAAATGTGAACAAATAAAAGACATCTATCCCTATTTTCTACACTTCCACTTTACTACCATCTTTGAATCGTACAATTTTCTTAACTCTTCTCGTTTACCTCAATTCATTTTCAAGTGGAATCAGCTCATCATCTAACATTTTACGCCATGCTCGCTTCATTTCTTGTGGGTATTTAAATGGTTTCGCTTCTGGATGGTTGGCTTTATATCCTTCGTAATCCTTACTGTTGATAATTGCTTTCATATTAGGAATTGGATCTTCACCTGGCATATATTGCAGATTAGAAGCATGTAATTCTTTCTCAGAAACAAACCACTCGTTGGAAAAGACATGAATCAAATCATCACTCGCTTGTGTAAAATAGCGACGTTTAATGACAAAGATATCTTCATTACTATCTAAAGTCCCCACATCAAATGCATTTAAAATTTGTCGGTAAACTTCTTTGACTCCTTCTGTTTTATTCAATTTAGCCAAAGCTTTTTCAATTTCATCTCGTGCATCTGAACTGTTCGCAGCATAAGTTCCTAGTAATTGATCAATATAAGTAGAATCAATATCATACAACTTAGTAGTATTTTCACTATAAAATTCGATCGTTGAAAAATCTTCTCCTTCTTTTTCTGGTTCTTCCTCTATCAATGAACCTTTCACGGTCTCGTACACGCCAATTTGTTCTTCCAAAAGTTGAATTTGATTGTTCAAAGTTGAAGATTGCACAATGTCATCATTGTAATCGTCATAAGTCACTAACGATTCATACGCACGATTCAATTCTTGAAATGCTTTGACGTACTCGATACGGATTTCAAGTGGCGTATGTTCATCAATGGATTCCATGGATGAAACCTCCTTTAACTTACCATATGCTTGCTTGAATCTTTTTTTGGATTCTTGATAACTTGGACAAATCAAGCCCGATTCCTCTTTAGCTTCTGAATACAGTTTTGTCGCATCCTCGACATTCTTCTCCATTGTCGCTGGCTTACGAAACGTCACAATCAATCCTTTTGTCTTATCAGGATACGTACGATTCGTACGTGAAAAAGCTTGGATCAGTCCTGCATACTCTAGATTACGATCCACAAATAGGGTTTGAATCGTAGGCGCATCAAAACCTGTCAACAGACGATCCACTACGATCACTAAATCAATTTGTTTCCCAAATTGTTTGAATTCCGCTCTTTTTCGTGCCAAACGATTATTGATATCTCCGTTATAACGCTCAATGTCTGCTAATGACCAGGAAGTATCATAATACTGATTATATTCCTCAATAATTTTTTGCATTTCTTCTTGTTGGACACTTGAATCTCGGCTGTTTTCTTCTAATGAATAGGTAATAGCGATCCTTGGGAAATCAGGATCCTCCATCGTTCGTCCTTCACGAATGGGCTGATTGGGAAACTCTTTTGTTAACCATTCAGGTTCTTTTGTCATTTCTTTGATGGCCCGATAATACTTTTTGGCCATGTCAATGGAACTCGTGGTTAAGATTGCAGATTTCGTTGGACGGCCATTTCGAAAATCAAATTTTGTATAGGCATTATCTGGACGGAACATTTTATGGATGACTTTTTGGATATGCTCATCTACTTCAAAAACAGCAGGGTCCAAATAACTTTCTTTTTTGATTGACTCCATTTGATCGATCATACGATTGATCTGTTCTGATGAATACTCTGCATATGTTTCTACTTCTTTTAATTTCCGATAGATTTTATTCTCTAATGAAGTCGGCTCAACGGTATTTTCATGCTCTACTTGAAATCCTAAAACCGAGCCATCTTCTAATGCATTCTTGATGGTGTAGGTGTGCAAGACCTCTCCATACTGATCATGGGTCGTACGTGCCAATTGCCCTTTGGCTTGTTTCCGATTCTCAGGGAAAATCAGCGTACCTGTAAAGCCAAACCAAGTGGACTTCGGAAACATTTTTTTGATTTCTTCCATATTTTCAGCACTTAACGCTCGATGACACTCATCTACTACAAACACGATATGTTGTCCCATTAATTTTTGGAAGCGATTGGTTCCTTTTTTCTCTTCTTGTTTCTTTGCATATTTCAACGCCGCATCTAGTTTTTGACGGGTTGTAATAATCACAACATTTGCATTGGCATCTGCCAACAGAGTTTCACTTAACTCTTTGGCACTTCCTGTTCCCACGATCAAGCTATTCGCTTTGGCATTACCAGAAGAAATCCCAGTATTAAACTCCGAAGCAAATTTCGTAAACTCTGTGGTGGTCTGATTATCTAAATCTTTGCGGTCCACTAACATGATCGTTCGATCGATCCCCGATTTTCGTGCTAAAAGCTTAGTAGATACAAAACTAGTCAACGTCTTTCCTGAACCAGTCGCATGCCACACATACCCTGATTGATGTTTATTTGCGGCAATAAACAAGGCTTGAATCGCATGAACTTGATAAGGATGTAACACCATGAGGGTTTTGTTGTCTTGATCTTCACTGACAATCGTATAATCCGCAATCAAGCGATGGGCATCCGGGATATTTAGCACTTGTTTACAAAACTCATATAAGTTTTCTACTTTTTCATTGTCTTTCGTTCGCCAACTAAATAAAAACTTAGGGTGCAAGTCTTTCGGTAAGGCATTTGCAAAATACCGGGTCGTTTGTTCATTGGAAACTACAAACAACTGCAAGGTCGAAAAGATATTGTTCCGAAACATGCCTTCTTCTGCATACTTTTTGATTTGGTTAAACGCCTGATAGACGCCATCTTTTGCGGTTACTTGTTTCAACTCGATTTGGACAATCGGTAATCCATTGATTAATAAGGTAACATCAAAACGTCGATCCCGTGCTTCTATGTTACTTCCACGTTTTGCAATTTGATGAACCACTTCATACGTAGAGATTCCTCCACCAATGTCTTGATTGGAATAAAGGATAAGTGAGACAGAACCCAATTGCGAATCTTCCCGTTCAATCGTGATCCGAGCCATCCCATTTTCACCTTTTAACCATTTCGCAGCATCAAAGGGGATTTTCGTCCGTAGCAATAATTCCGTTTTGATCGTTTCAAATTCTTTATCGGTCAAAGGAGAATCATTCAGTTCTGCTTGATTATTTGAGATAATTTTTTGGCGTAAATTGACCCAAAGATCTTCTTCTGATTTTAGATCGGGACGATACGTCCACTGATTATGTCCTTCCCCAAGTACACGAATCAACTGTTCTTCGACTTCCGCTTCCTCACGGTGACTAATTTTCATTCTTCTTCCCTCCTAGACAAACATCTTTTGCAAGAAGCCTTTTTTCGTTTCTTTTAGTAAATCTAACTTGCGTTGTTGAAGAGCGATCGTGTCGTCGAGTTGTTTGAAGAAAGTGCCGATTTTAAATTGTTCATTATAGCTTGGAATAATTATTGGTACTTTAAGCAAAACATCTCGAGTTAATTGCGGCTGTGCGCCACCTGTAATATATTTTTTTAGTGAATAAGACAACAACATTGCATAGAGAAATTTTTTATTAATACGCGAATTGTAAAATTAAGTTAGAAAAATAAAAAGGCATTTATGGTACACTCAAATTGTATTTCCGACGAAAGAAAACAAAGGAGTGTAACCATAAATGACCTACAAACATCTTACCATAGACGAACTGACAATGATAGAATCATATTATCTTCAACATAATAAACCGGTTGAAATCGCTAACCGAATGGGACGTGCTATACAAACTATTTATAATGTAGTCAATAAGTTCAAGCAAGGCAAGACTGCTCTTGATTATTGGCACCAGTATAAAGAAAATAAGAAAAAATGTGGTAGAAAAGTCATTCAATTACCTGCTCATGAAGTAGATTACATTAAAGAGAAAGTCACTCTTGGTTGGACGCCTGACGTCATTATCGGGCGAAAAGAAAGGCCTGTTTCATGCGGTATGAGAACACTTTATCGTTTATTTTCTAAAGGGATATTTGATATTGACACACTACCGATGAAAGGTAAAAGAAAACCCAATGGCCATCAGGAAAAACGGGGAAAACAACAATATCAGCGCTCAATCCATGATCGACCTGATAATTATCCTGATTTCAATTCTGAGTTTGGTCACCTTGAAGGTGATACGATCGTTGGCATTCATCATAAAAGTGCCGTCATTACTTTAGTTGAAAGATTATCTAAAGTCATTATCACGATTAAACCCAACGGCCGTAAGGCATTAGATATTGAAACCGCCCTTAATCAATGGTTTTCTCGCTTCCCTAAAAACTTCTTTAAATCTATTACGTTTGACTGTGGAAAAGAATTTTCTAACTGGAAAGCCATTAGTAACCAACACGATATTGATATATATTTTGCGGACCCTGGAACACCTTCTCAACGCCCATTAAACGAGAATTCTAACGGGATTCTGCGTCGTAATGGACTGCCGAAATCAATGGATTTTAGAGAAGTGAATCAGACATTTATTTCCAGTGTCAGCAATCAACGTAATCATATTCCAAGAAAATCATTGAATTACAGAACACCAATTGAGATATTTTTGAGCTATGTACAAGAAGCATTTTATTCTAACTTAATTTGACAAATCATAATATCAAAATCTTCAACATTAATCACCATTGAATTTCCAGTAATCCAAACAGGCGCTTTAACATAACTGGGAGTTCCTGTTCCTTCTCCACGTGCAGAAATTGTTACTTGGTCTTCTAGGTGATTTGATTTTGAATAGAACCCAATGTAACCATTTGCTCCAAAAACAGGATATCCAGTATCTAATAGCTCAGATCCTGAAATAGTTGGTGGTTGATACATTTTGGCAATATCCCCCAACTTACACTGTTCCCAATCTCCCGTAAATCCAGGAAACCGGATTTCTGGCACTTTTGCTCCGTTTTTAGGGAACATTTTTTGTAAGAATCCTTTTTTCGTTTCCTTCAGCAAATCTAATTTGCGCTGATGAAGAGCGATGATGTCGTCGAGTTGCTTGAAGAAGTTACCAATTTGTTGTTGTTCTTCAATATGCGGAATTTTAAGTTCAATATTTTTTACTATTTTACTATTTAATTTAGGTGGTTCTGTTGCAAAGTTTTAAATCTACTATCAGATAAGGTAGAATAATAGAAAAAGATAGCAGGAGGAATGACGATGAGTCATTTTAAAGGAAAGCAATTTCAGCAGGATGTGATTATTGTAGCCGTGGGCTACTATCTTCGTTATAACCTTAGCTATCGTGAAGTTCAAGAAATCTTATATGATCGTGGCATTAACGTTTCTCATACGACGATTTATCGTTGGGTGCAAGAATATGGCAAACTACTCTATCAAATTTGGAAAAAGAAAAATAAAAAATCCTTTTATTCATGGAAAATGGATGAAACGTACATCAAAATTAAAGGAAAATGACATTATTTGTATCGAGCCATCGATGCAGATGGTTTAACCTTGGATATTTGGTTACGTAAAAAACGGGACACACAAGCAGCCTATGCTTTTCTTAAGCGGTTAGTGAAGCAGTTTGATGAACCGAAGGTTGTAGTCACAGATAAAGCCCCCCTCTATTACAAGTGCCTTTAAGAAACTAAAAGAATACGGCTTTTATCAAGGGACAGAACATCGTACCATTAAATACCTGAATAATTTGATTGAACAAGACCATCGTCCAGTAAAGAGACGCAATAAATTCTATCGAAGTTTACGCACTGCCTCTACCACGATTAAAGGCATGGAAGCCATTCGAGGATTATATAAGAAAACCCGAAAAGAAGGCACTCTCTTCGGGTTTTCGGTCTGTACTGAAATCAAGGTATTATTGGGAATCCCAGCTTAAATCATAGATACCGTAAGGGATTTTATTCTTTATTTAAAACTTTGCAACAGAACCTCTTTCGCTAACAGTTCCTACTGCCAAGCCTGTAGTGGACTTTCACCACCAAGTTTTCACCCATGCAGGGCGCACGCAAAAATAGCTCAATCATCAGATACAGATGATTGAGCTTCAAAATAATACTATACGTTTATAAATTGAGTTATTTTCAATAATATAACTCAATCCCTCGTGTTACATTTTGAAATTTTGAACAGTTCTATGATTTTCATAAATTAGTTTAAAACTCAAAATATTTAACATCTAATCTGCTCTACCACTTCAATCGTTTGCTGCAATCTTTCTGGGTCACTTCCAAAACGTCCCAACAAGACACCGTCTAAATCTGCTAAATCCAGCATAGTCTTGGTATTCTCTGGACTAACAGTTCCACCATAAACTACTCGAATATTATCCGCGTCCTTCCCAAATAGTTCAGTTAATGAATTCCTAATAATGGCAACCGCTCGACTGATATGAGGCGCACTGGCAGCTTTGGTTTTCCCAACGGCCCAAGCAGGTGTATACGCTATCACGATTTTCTTCAATTTATCGCGATCAATTTGATATAAAGCATTGAAAATTCGTAAAAATAATTCTTCTTTTAGTTCTTGTACATAATTCGGATTCTTGATTTCATCAATGACGTTATTCGCATCTTTTTCTTCAATCTCGCCAATACAAACAATCGGGGAAATGTCATATGCTAAAGCAAGCTTCACTTTTTTATTAATCGTCTCATCTGTCTCATTGTATAATTTTCTACGTTCCCAATGACCAAGTTCGACAAATTTCCCATGCATATCCACTAAGGATTGAATCGAAAATTCACCACTGAGTTCACCTTGATCGATCTCGGCCATATTTTGAGCACCGAAAGCAAATTGACTGCCTGTAAGAACTTTTGAAACTTGATGGATGGTACCCATTGATGGCAAAAGTACAACCTCAACTTTATGGTTTTCAGATTGATGGTTGAGAACATCAACAGCATACTCTTCTGCTTCAGAAATCAAGTTTTGCCTCATAGACCAATTCATAATTACGATGGGTTTTCTTTGTTCCATTTTGATCATCTCCATTGTTACTTCTATTTATTCTTACCTTAAAAATGACTATATAACTCACAGAAATCTGTAATTACCTATTGGAGAATGCCACCCAGTCTTTTTCAAACTGCTCGATACCCTTATCAGTTAACGGATGACTCCATAATTTCGGGAATAGATTACCAGGAATTGTCGCGATATCTGCACCTAGTTCAGCCACTTTCTCCACATGTTCAAGTCCTCGAACACTCGCGGAAATAATTTCTGCTTTGTATCCATAGTTATCTAGTACTTTTCTCAAGTTTTTAATTAAAGCCATACTGTCAGTTCCAATATCATCTAAACGACCTAAAAATGGGCTGATATAAGTAGCGCCAGCTTTTGCGGCCATCAAACCTTGAGCTACGGTAAAGACTAACGTTACATTGGTTTTGATTCCTTTTTTAGATAGAGTGTTTACTGCTTTCAATCCTTGTTCTGTCATCGGGATCTTGACGACAACATTACGTGCCCACTTTGCAAGCACTTCTGCTTCGGCGATCATTTCTTCAGCTTGCGATCCTGTTACTTCCGCACTTACAGGCCCATCGACGAGAGAACAAATTTCTTTGATGACCTCTTCAAAATCTCGTCCTTCTTTAGCAATAATTGTTGGATTCGTCGTTACTCCATCAACTAAACCCAACTCATTGATTCGTTTGATTTCATCTACATTTGCCGTATCTAAGAAAAATTTCATTATTAACCTCTTTCCGCGATTTTCTTTCAGCGTTCATTTTTTAAAGACACTATCCCCTTTGTCAATAGGGCTAGTTTGAGACATTATTTTCTCTTACAATGCTCATCATTTCCAAGGCATGTTTGGTAATCGTCGCAAAATCACCTGTATCAATCAAACGTTTATCCGTTAAATAGCCGCTAATCCCAGCACCGCTGAAACCTAGATCAAGATAGTCTTGCAAGTTATCAGGTGTGACTCCTGCTGTTGCGACTAGTTTAATATGATTGATTGGCCCAAGAATGTCCTTGATATATCCTATCCCCAAAGCTCTAACAGGGAACACCTTGACAAAATCTGCACCCGCTTCATTCGCTGAGATTATCTCGCTTGGTGTTAGCGCCCCAGGCATCGAGACCATATCTAATTCTTTTGTTCGTTTGATAACACTTGAATTCGTATTAGGCGAGATAATATATTCTGCTCCTGCTTGGTGAGCGGCTTCAACTTGTTCAATGGACAGAACAGTACCCGCTCCAATTTTAACTTCATTTCCAAACTCCTTAACCAGCGAGGCGATGGCCTTTGGAGTCTTAGTCAAACATTCAGGATCTCCTTGATCAAAAGTAACTTCTACAAGCTTTACTCCACCATCGTTTAGCGCGGACACCAAGTTAATAAGCTTTTCCCCATAAGTTCCTCGACAAATTGCAATTACTTTATTCTTTTCGATGAAATCGTTCATTTCTAGTTTCATTAGGCTTTCTCCTTTGTTAAATCCGCCACTTGACTCTTATTTTTCTTTTTTGCTGGTGTTTCTTCTAAAGCCGGCTTTAAAAAGCCAAGTATCAACGCTGTCACTAATGATCCAATTATAATTGCAGCAATAAACCATAGTTTATTGTCAACAACCGGTAATACAACAAATCCACCATGAGGAACATAGCATTTCACATTCCCAATCGCTCCAATTACACATCCTACCGCTGTCCCAATCATTGTTGAAGGCAAGATTCGTTTCATATCACTAACTACGAAGGGAATGGCTCCTTCAGTAATTCCAATACATCCCATGATTCCAGCAGCAACCGCCGCATCCCGATCACCTTCAGTAAATTTCTTTTTAAAGAATAATGTCGCTAAAAAGATCCCAATAGGTGGAATAGCCACGGCGATTCTAAACATACCGTTCGGTTCATAAATACCTTCATTCATAAGTGCAAGTGTAAACATCGAAACTGATTTGGTGATTGGTCCTCCCATGTCGACTTCTCCGAACAATCCAATAAATACTGCCAATAAAATGGCACTGCTACCGTTTAGACTGCTCATGATACTAGTTAATCCGTTCATCAAAAATGCCAATGGTGTGGCAACAACATAGATGTAAATCAAACCTAGAATAAAAACCGAAATGGTTGGTATGATCAGAATCGGTAAAATGGTTTTAATCGTTTTGCTAACTTTCCATTTTTTCATCCATTTGACCAAATATCCTGCAGCAACACCTAGAAGCATCGCCCCTAAAAATCCTGACTTTACTTCCACATCATTTACAGTAACAGGATTATTAGCAAGGAACCCTAGAATCATCCCTGGCGCCAAACCAGGCTTACCCGCAATTGAATATGCGATATAGCCGCCCAAAATAGGAATCATCATTGCAAAAGCTGCTTTACCTAAAAGGTTAATGTTCTGCATTAATTCGTTAGTAACAACAACTCCTGTATCGCTTTTTTCTCCAGTAGCAAGTGAGATGGCCAACATGATACCACCAGCAACTACTGCAGGCATCATGAAAGAAACCCCACTTAAAAATGATTTTTGAACTTCCTTTAAAGTAGCTTTGATATTCATTTTATCCTCCTTTATTTTTACCCATTTACTAACTTCTCAGCAGCATCCAATACTTTCGCAGGATACGAAATAGCATCATTGACATCAGCATTTAAAACTAATTTATCTTCAAAACGTTCTTCATTCTCAATAAAGACAGATACCGCCAAAATGACTACATCTGCTTCTTCAGCTTCTTCCTCAGTAACCTCATTCTCGATCCCGATGCTGCCTTGAGTTTCAATTTTGATTTCATGTCCTCTCTTTTTTCCTTCTTTTTCCAATGCTTCTTGAGCCATGTATGTGTGGGCTACTCCTGTAGGACATGCCGATACTCCAACGATTTTCATATTAAATTCCTCCTATTTTCTTTTCTACTTGATATAGTGAATCTAAAATTGACTCTTTGCTCCCAGTTAATAAATCATTTCTAAAACCTTCATCTAAAAGCTTTTTGCTGATTTCAGCGAGTACTTTCAAATGAAAAGTCGTTTTATTCTCTTCTGGTATTCCTAGCATAAACACCAATTCAACTGTATTACCATTTGTATCCCATTGAATTGGTTGGTTCGTTCTAAGAAAACAGATAAAAGGATTGATTACTTCTTTTGATTTCCCATGAGGGATACTTACGTCATAGCCGATCGCTGTAGAAAATTCTTCTTCTCTTTTGTTTACAGCTTTAATATAATTTGCGCTATTTTTTAAATAGCCGAACTCTTTTGCCTTTTCTGATAAATAATGAATGATGGATTTCTTATTTGTTAACGCCGAATCCAAAACGATTAAACCTTCATCAATCAATTGTTTGACCTCCTAATACTTTCACTATTTCTTCTTCATCTTTGCTAAAGATAAAACGATCGATATTTTTCTTCGTCTCAACGATCCGATAGATTTCTGATAATATTCCTTTAATATGCTTTAAATCCTTTTCTGCAACACAGATCATTAAAACAGTGTTGATCATTCGAAAATTCCAACGTATTGGTTTTACTAATGTCATAATTACTAATTTGCTTTCCTTAACTGTTGATGGTGAAGGATGTGGAATCGCCGCCCCAATTGGAAGATCTGTCACCCCTAGCTTCTCTCTATCCCAAATTGCCTGTTCGAACGAATCCGTAACGAAATCATTTTGCAAAAGCTTTTGAGTGATCCTTTTGATGCATTGTTCTTTAGTAGCAACTGTTTCGTTCAAAAAAATCAAATCTGAATCGATTATTTTTCCTAAGTGCTCAAACGGTTGATCGTTTACTTCTTCCTCATAAAATAAATCTAGATAAGTCGCGGAAACTTTTTTTAGATCTTGTTTACTCATTAGCGGGGAAACATACGTTACAGGAACATCAATTTTTTCTAATTGTACTGAAGAGATCACCAAATCAATTTTATTCAAATCTCTTTTATAGAGTGTTCGTAATGAGACAACTTCAACTATATCCTGTGGAGAGAATACCCTTTTTAAACGATTGGCAATCAGCTCTGATGTTCCGATTCCAGTAGGACAAACAATTAATATCTTACGATTTGCCGACAACCGATCGATGGCCCCTTGAAAATGGATCATCATGAACGCGACCTCATCATCGGTTAAGCGAATATCTAATTCCTTTTCAATCCCGGCCAATATTAGCCAAGTTGTACTGTATAACACAGAATACTCTCGCTTTATTTCCTCCAAAAGCGGATTACTGACAGGAACGTTCAATTTAGAACGATATATCATGGACACCAAGTGATAAAGAATGTTCATGTAGAGTTTTTCATCTCTGGTTAAGTCAACCTGAATTGAATCACTCATCTTCTGAATCATCTTTCTTACCACAGCATCGTATTCCTTCTGAATTGCTAAATCTCTCAAACGTGGTTCGAAGCCATGAGCCACTAATTGTCGATTGAAGTATTCAAAATCGTTTGAATCTAGCTTGATACTGTTATCCAGTTCAAGATTCTCTACTAATTCATTTGCTAAAAAGAAAGTTTTAAGCGACTCCACATTTTCAAATAAAAAATTATCTTGATATTCAATATGAAAACCTTCCTGCAAACGAAGAACAAATATACTGATTGACAATACTAATGATTGAAAATGATCATCAGACAATTTATCGATATTAAAGTGATCATTTGTTTGCAGAAGTCCAGAAACTTTTTTGATGATGTCCTTAGGTAAAAAACTGAATAATAAGCTGGGAAATTGAACTCTATAGCTATTGGTTAAGTCTGATTTATCAATGATAAAGTAAGCATATTGTTTAATTGCCTTTTGTATCTCAGACTCATTTCCGTTTACCTTTGTTCCATTATTATCAGAACGAATCGTGACCGAACTTCCTTCAATAACAGTCTGTATTTGATCTAAGTCATTTGAGATCGAGGTTCTGCTGACGAGAAACTCATCAGATAATAGTTGGTAAGACACCTTTTTGTTTCTCAATAATAAATATTCCGCCATTTTGATTTGCCGCTCGAGTGGAAGCTGATTGAAGTCTATTTGAGTTGAAGCTTCACCAAAAATTTTTAATATTTCATCATTTGACAAATCAGACTTACTTAGAAAAATACCTTTACCTTGCCGTTTCAAGATTTCAATTTTCCTTTTTTTTAATGCCTTATTCAGTTCATCAATGTCTTTATACAATGTACGATCGGAGATAGATAAAATCTTGGAGAAATGATTTACCGGTAAAAAATCTTTTTGCTCCAAAAGCAATCTCAATAATTTATGTTGACGCTTGCTTATTTCATGCATGATTTTTCTCCTTTCTAGGGAGCGCTTCCCTGTATCTGTAATTTATCATTTTATTCTACATTTGGATATCACATCTCGTTTCAAGATGGTTCCTGAAGTTTTCTAAACATATTGAAAATATAGGATCATAAAACCAATTTCATACAGTAAGCAATTTTTTTATCAAATAAGAAATTCTTTTAATGTCTGTCTCTTCAAATCCTCTATACAAAGAGAAACAGATTGCCCTTATCTGTTTGACAAAATAAGAGCAATCCGTTTCTACTAAATGTTTAAGAATTAATACGATAAATCTTCCCCATTAGTTGCAATAACCTTTTTATACCAGTCAAATGATGCTTTCTTGATTCTCTTCTTCGTTCCCTTACCTTCATTATCCATATCTGTATATACGAACCCGTAGCGTTTTGTCATTTCCCCGGTTGCTAAAGAGACCAGATCAATTGGCGCTCATGGTGTATACCCCATTACAGGAATCTTGTCTAAATTAATTGCATTGCTTATTTGTGTGATGTGGTCGGGGGTGCGGACATAATCCTGGACTAAAAATGAACTTAGGAGGAATATCCGTATGTTTTCCCACGAAGAACGTGTAAAAGCAATTCAGTTATTTTTAAAATATGATTGCTCCTACGCCGCTACCATTCGGAAATTAGGTTATCCGTCCGTTGGAGCACTACGTCAATGGTATAAAGAATATTTGGTATCTGGAGAGCTCCATCAGGAACTCCGGAAGAAGTCAAAGTATTCTGAAGAACAAAAAAGAGTCGCTGTGAATCATTATTTTGAATATGGTCAATGTTATGCACGAACCATTCGAATGCTTGGTTACCCAAATAAAGGCTCCTTACGACAATGGTGTGAAGAACTCGCACCAGGTGCTAGAAAACTTCGAAAAAGTGCGGTAAAGTTAACCAAAGATCAAAAAGAAGACGTGTTGAAAAAGTTCTATAAACCTCAAACCAACAGAAAAGGCTTAGCTGAAGCTGAAGGAATCAGTAGGGTTGCTCTATATCAATGGAAGGCCACTTATCTTGGAAAGGATTTCCCTCTGCCCATGACTTCAAAAAATCAAGGAAAACAAAAAGAATTACTTTTAAAGGAAGTAGAAGAGTTACAAGAACAAGTACACCAATTGCAGCTTGAGAAAGCATTACTCGAAGGAGCAGCTGAACTACTAAAAAAAGGAAAAGGCATCAATCTACTTCGTCTATCAAATCAAGAAAAGACTCTATTGATTGATGCCTTACGAAATCAATTCAACTTGAAAGATCTTCTTCAACAGCTCCAGTTGTCTAAGATTTGATACTAACACCAAACTCTCTAACAGAACAATTTGTCTATGATTTTTCTTTCTTTTCTTGTCGTGGAATCGACCTAGACGGGGTTTATGAAGCTAGCTTGGGACAAGCTAAAATCAAACAACAAATAATGAGACGGTCAAAACATTCTATTTTACTAGTTGATGAACACAAATTTGACTCGCCTCACTTTTACAAAATTGCTGATTTCGCTGATTCTCACTCAGTAATAACAAATACTTTACCGACAGAAGATTATCAAAAGAGAATCGATGATGGAATCACTGATTTTATTTGGTTGAACCCGAAACTTAGGAGCCAACCAAATGAATAGTAATTGAGCCTCATAAAAAAAGGCGATCCACCTCAGATGGATTGCCTTTTTAATATAAATATCATTAATTAATATCGTTTCCTTTCGTACCTCAACAGCTGAGTATTGTCCACATTGAATTTCAAGAAGTCAATCATCGTCTTCCCATGAAAATAATTGTCAATCACCCGAATCAAGGCATTGTGACACACCAACAAAACATCTTCGTCACTTTGTTCCAACTCTGCCAGCAAAGGATACACCCGACCGGCAACATCCATGATGGATTCGCCGTCTGGTAATGGTAGCGAGAATTCCACACGAACCTTTTGGAATTCCGGTGTTTCAATTGGTAAGCCATCATACTGTCCAAAATCCATCTCAATTAGGCGCGGTTCCACCTCAATGGGTACCGACACTTTTTCATTAATGATTCGGGCCGTTTCCTGGGCCCGCCTCAATGGTGAGACATAGATTTTAGTGATTGGCTGCTCCAAGTCGCTGACCAATTGAGCCAATTCCTCTGCTTGAGCATAACCGACTTCCGTCAGCTCAATATCCGCATGACCGCAAATTTTGCCGTCCACATTATATTGGGTCTGACCATGACGTGCTACGTAAATCATCGGGCACTCCCCTTTGCAAGCGGACGTTTCTCATCCGCCATTTCACCCAGAACCAGCTCTGAATCAGTGGCCAATTGTTGTAAAGCCGCCACCATCTCAGCTTGCGATTTGCCAAAGACCAGGGAGAAAGAATTATTCTTACTCTTGTAGAAGGAAACAAAAGAGTTGCCACCAGCTAATTCTTCAATTTGAATTTGGGGGTAGCGGGCAAACTCGCCGTTCAAGACACCTAGTTTAACGACTCCTTCTTGTGACAAGCCTTCTTTTAAGAAACCATTGATCAGGATAATAGCGGCAAAAGCCCCCAGTTTGATTTGATCCGCCAGATTACTTGGCCAAAAGATTACAAGTATCGCTACCGTCAATGCGATACTCAAACCCATACGAATCCAGCTGGTTTGAGCCGCCACGATAATTTTCTTTTGATCTTTTACTTGTAAGACGACCAACAATCCTAAAAAGCCTGCAATCACTAGTGCTTCTGCCATTTTCTATCATCCTTTACTTATTTTTACCACTCGGCGATGGTGCCGTCGTAGTTTTTCCATTGTGGGTTGGTCCAAACCAAACCTTCTTGAGAAATTTCCTTAATGCGGTCTTCATCCATTTCCAAACCAAGGCCTGGTTTAGAAGGTAGGTCAACATAGCCGTCTTTGTATTGGAAAACTTCTTTGTTTTTGACAAAATCCAACAAATCAAAGCCTTTATTGTAGTGGATACCCAAGCTTTGTTCTTGGATAAAGACATTTGGTGTACATGAGTCCACTTGCAAGGTAGCTGCTAATGCAACTGGTCCGTATGGTGCATGTGGTGCCACGGCCATATCATGAGCTTCAGCCATAGCCGCAATTTTGCGGGTTTCTAAAATTCCGCCGCAAAGGGCTACGTCTGGTTGGATAATATCGATGGCGCCTTGTTTGAAGATATTTTTAAACTGCCAGCGAGTGTACAAACGTTCGCCGGTTGCTAAAGGGACAGCAACTGCATCGGCAACTTCTTTGTAATGCTCTTCATTTTCCGGCAAGACAACTTCTTCCAAAAACATTGGGTGGAATGGCTCCAGGGCCTTCGCTAGAACTTTAGCCATTGGTTTATGCACCCGACCGTGGAAATCCACACCGATATCCATCGCGTCACCAAAACGTTCCCGAATGGATGCCACCCGTTCGACAACTTCATCCACTTTTTTGTAAGAGTCGATATAGTGCAATTCTTCGGTAGCATTCATTTTAACGGCAGTAAAGCCACGATCAAAACGGTCTTGCGCTTGTTCAGCGACTTCACTTGGCCGGTCGCCACCAATCCACGAATAAACTTTAATGTTATCCCGGGCGGCTCCGCCTAATAATTCATAGACAGGGACGTTAAAGGCTTTTCCTTTGATATCCCACAGCGCCATTTCCAATCCGGAAACAATCGTCCCATTGATGGGGCCACCACGGAAGAAGGAGCGATGCATTTCTTGGAATAAGCGTTCAATTTCAAATGGATTACGCCCAATCAAACGATTACCGATCTCATAAGCACCCGCAACAACTGTTTCAGTCTTGGTTCCGGAGATCATTTCCCCCCAGCCGTCAATGCCTTCATCGGTGGAAATCTTCACGAAGATCCATCTTGGTTTTACTTTGTATACTGTAATATCTGAAATTTTCAATTTAAACCCTCCAATTATTGTGCTTCTACTGGTTCATTCATTTCTCGGTTCACTTTTTTCACACCGTCAAAGTAGTACCATACACCTGCCAATACCAACAATAAGACCGGAATCCCGATGATTGGTTTGTAGGCAAAGGCGATGAATACCAAATAACTTTGGATCATGGAAGTTGCCGCAAATGATGAGATCAACATTGATGAAGTACCCAAGTCGATACCCACTGATTTAGCAATTGCTGTCAACATTGGGGATGTTGCAGAACCACACCATAGCAATGAAGCAGTAATGACTAAACCGATCACGATGTTTTTCAACAAATTCCCGCGAGTCAAGGCAACCACCATCGCTACCCGGAAAGGCACAACGGCCAAATCGGCAAATGGTAAAACGCGGTTTCCTGGCAAGACTAAGGCCATGGCGATTGTTAAAGGAATAATGATCAATGCTGTTGTAATAACATCTGGATTCCCAACGACAACCGCTGCATCCAATCCGATAAATAAACGTGTTCCTTTGAATTTTTCTTGGGACCATTTTTGAGCTGCATCAGAAATTGGCATCAGACCTTCCATGAACAATGAGGTCATTTTAGGAATCAAAACCAAAACGGCGGACATGCTGACACCTAATTGCAAGACGGCCTTGATATCGTAACCGGCCAAAGCACCAATCACCATCCCAATAACCAGCCCCATGATCATTGAGTCACCGAAGAACCCAAGATATTTTTGTGCATCCTTGATCGTGAATTTCGATTTGCGGAATAATGGAATACGATCCAGTAACCAGTTCAACGGCCAAGCAATCACTAAGGAAGACAAGGCGGACACAGTTGGCAAGGAAACGCCCGGAATTCCAAAGAAGCTTTCCACCATCGGTTGTGACCAGTCGGAGATTTTAAAGGTAACGATTGCCATCACAACAGAGGCACCAACACCTAAAAACACATTTTTGGTAACAAAGTAGACCATCACCCCAACGATGGCCATGTGATGGTAATTCCAAATATCCACGTCCAACGTATGGGTACGTTTCAAAACCAATAAAACGATATTAACCAGTAAGATGGCGAAAATCAGGATTGGAATGATGGGTGATGCCCACGTAACTGCGGCGATTGAACCCCAACCGACATCCAACGCATCCAGCTTAACACCGGTCCGTTCAACCATAGCCTTCGCAGCCGGGCCGACGTTAGTGGTCATAAAGTCCAAAATCAATTTGATTCCGGCAAAACCAATACCCAACGTCAAACCTGATTTAAATGCACGGGTAATCTTTAAACCAAAGATCAACCCGATGATGGTAATGATGACTGGCAACATAACTGTCGGTCCAGCATCGATAAAGAAGTTAAAGACATTCATAATGATTTTCATTTTTTCAGCTCCTTTAATCCGCTATTATTTCAATAAGTTCAAGATTTCTTCCATCGTTTTGTCAGCACCGATTCCTGTCAGGATAGGCATGCCTTTTACCACTGGCACATTGCCGGTTTGACCATCGAATTGACCGGTTGTCACCAACAAATCATACCCTTCGACTTTGCCGGGCACTTCCATTAGTTTGGTTTGGGTAGTTGCCACTTCAACTCCGTGTTCTTGCAAGTATTCTTTAACCTTTGTTGCTACCACTGTTGATGTTGCAATACCGTTTCCACATGCGACTAAAATTCTTTTCATGATAATTTCCTCCGATTGCGAGCTTTCCACTCGTGATTTTTTATTTTTTAAAAAACGGCTTTCTTTAATAAAGCCAATAATTCTGTATCATTGCGGGCGTCAATCATTTCCTGACGCAATGGTTCATCTTGGATGATGCCGACTATTTTTTGCAACATTTCCACTTGCCCATGGGGCTCACCAATTGCCATCATAATCACGATCTGAATTGGTAATTGAGCTTTATTGTCTTCCATATTATGGAAAAGTACCGGCTCTTTTAGCGTGGCAATCGCCAAAGTCGTTTTATTGACCATTTCATAATTTGCGTGGGGAATAGCAATTCCCGGGGGCGTTGATGGCAATCCCGTTGGGTATTCTTTTTCCCGATCTTGGATTGCTTGGATGTACTCCTCTTTGACATACCCTTTTTGATAAAGTTCACCTGCCAGATAGGCCAAAACTTCACTATCTGTTGAAGCTTCGACGTTTCGGAAGACAAGTTCCTCATTCAGATAAAGTTCCATACTTTCCACTCCTTGTTCATATTTCACCTGTATATCGCCCATAATATTAAATCGCTGCCAGCAATTCTTTCATTGATTGGGCAAGATTCTTAACATTCAATTCTTCGATATCCTGCTTATTGAACATCCCGGAACCCAGGCCTAAATAACTGGCGCCGTTTTCAAAAAATTCTTTAGCGTTTTCTTTACTGATGCCACCGACACCCATCAAGGGCAATTTGCCAAGAGGCGCTTGGATATCTTTGAAAAATCTCGGTGTAACTACTGCTGCTGGAAAAACTTTGACGATGTCCGCCCCTTGGGCAAACATTTGATTGACCTCTGACGGTGTCATCGCAGCCGGTACTGCCAATACACCTTTTTCATTGGCGTAGGCCAACATTTCCTCAGTAAACATGTGCGGGCCTAATAAGAATTTGGCACCAGCTTCGTAACAAGCTTTTGCCTGTTCTAAGGTTCTAACGGTGCCGGCTCCGATGTAGGTCGTATCCCCGTAGCGTTTATTCAACTCACGGATATGATCGATGGCTCCTTCAGTATTCATGGTCATTTCCACTGCAAATTGATGATCAAATTCCTGCATTGCTTGTAAAATCGCATCTGCTTGATCAAACGTGTAGCCCCGCATAATTACGGTAAATCTTGGATAATCAGCTAATTTCATTTTTTCCTCCTTAAGAACTTTGTCTTAATAATTGATAGATGGTTTTTTCATCTGCTGAAGCCACCAACTGATCAATCAAAGAATCATCTTTGGCGATATCGGCGATCTGATTGATAGCTCGTAAATGCTTGGTTAAATCAAAGAAGGATAATGGCAAAATCAAACTGATGGCCTCCCCATTCGGAAAAATCACCGGTTTTTGACAAACCATAATGCTGACACCGTCATTAATGACCCCTTTATCAACAGTGGTATGCGGGATGCAGGTTCGCATCCCCAGATAACCGGCGTAACCGGGTTGTTTGATTTGATTCACGCAATCATTAATAAAGCGTGAATCGATGATCTGATGATCCAATAATGGTTGACATGCCAGACTGACTGCCTCTTCCCAAGTCATCTCCTGATCGATTACTTGCACATAATTTGGACGCAGGTAGTGAGTCAAAGAAGGTAAGACTTGGAAATTATCCAATGGAGTACTTTCATCTTGTTTCACCAAGAAGTATTGCAACTCTTCCCGCAGAGACGCTTGATCGTTGACCGTCGCATATTTTTTGACGATTTTCAACAATTCATCCAGCGCGCGATCCACCTTAGTGATGCCCAAGTCACTTAAGACTCGGTAGCGCAAACTGATTTGTTCCTGATAAGTCATGATGGGATCAATAATGAACTGCATCATGGCGCTGTTTAAAGGTGTTGTAGTAAAAACCAAGTCGTAATCGACTTCAAACTTGTAAAAGTCTCGCACCGATAAGGAAGCCAAAAAATGAATTTCGGGAAAAAGTTTTTCCATATTGGCCCGTACTAACTTGGAAACCATAACGCCGTTGGTACAAACCACCACTGCTCGTGGCCGCTGTTTGTTCAGCTTGTTATGACTGCTTAACTGGTAGCCGAAATAATAAGACAACAAATCCAATTCGTCGTTCGGAAAGGCTTTGTTCAGCCAATTCTCGATGGGAATAATCAATTCTTTCATCAAGTCGATCAAGATTGCATGGTTGCTGTCTTTGATCAGGCTATCGACAGAATAGACCCCCAAACTCAAGTTAAAGCGGATCCGGAAACAGGCCGGTCGTAAATGACTTAATATCCGACGTTCAAAGTCTTCGCGATCATCGATCATAATCAAGGTTTGGTTTTGAAAATTTTCCACCATTTGACTGATCAATTTACGTAAATCTTGATCTGAATCGTAGTTCTGGGTGGTCTTACTTTCAAAAATATTGGAAGTCAAAAATAAGAGCGTGAACCATTCCAGGTAACTCTTGGATAAGTTCCAAGCCGTCTCGCCGACTAAAATCGTCAACATCCGGTATTCCGGTGTATTACTGACCTCACCGGGAAAGAAATCCGGTTTAGTGGATACTTTGATGCCCCGGCTGACTAAAAAACGGGCCGCCGTTTGCAGGTAATCCACCGCCTCATCGGAATAACTAAGGTGTAACATTTGTTCCATATTGTGAACCAGATGGACAATTTCTTCTTCCGTCACGCCATGAACCAACTTGCCTCGGATGGTTTCCCGACGGAAAATCGGGCACTGCTTCACCAAATCAGATAACAGTTGCAAGATTCGGTGTTCCGATCCAGCCAATTGATACCCGTTAATCCGGTCGTATTGAATTGTCAAACTGTAGTTTCTTAGTAGGGCGTCGGTTCGTTTGATATCATCCATGATGGTAGTTTTGCTGACTTCTACTATATCCAACAAATGATCCAGACTAACATATTCGATATTGGTAATCAAAGTCATCACTATCAGCGCCCCACGTTCTCCCTCCGTCAATGCCAACGTTGCTTGTTCGTCCACCGTTTCCTGATCCAACTGGGACATCATTTGGATCACTTCAATCGGTACTGTAATATCACCAGAGTGACTACGCTGGATCGTTGGGATATTTTTCATCTCCAAGTCTTCATTGAATTGGTTGATGGCATAGTTGATTTGACGACGTGTCAAATCGAGTTCACTTGTCAAAGCGGAAAGTTTCATTTCAGGGTTTTTAATAATCATTTTGAGTATTTCACGAATTCGTTTGTTCATTTGACTATCCTCCTGACAAAATCATTATATATTCACGCAAGCGCTTTTTGACGACGCTTTCATCACGATATTTGTCACACTCACTTTTTTAGTTTGTCACACCGGTGTGACACAGATAGCATAATCGGCGTTATATCAAGTGTACCATGGCGTGACAATTATTTGTTACACCAGAAAATTAGCGCAAAGGTTCTGTTGCAAAGTTTTAAATCTACTATCAGATAAGGTAGAATAATAGAAAAAGATAGCAGGAGGAATGACGATGAGTCATTTTAAAGGAAAGCAATTTCAGCAGGATGTGATTATTGTAGCCGTGGGCTACTATCTTCGTTATAACCTTAGCTATCGTGAAGTTCAAGAAATCTTATATGATCGTGGCATTAACGTTTCTCATACGACGATTTATCGTTGGGTGCAAGAATATGGCAAACTACTCTATCAAATTTGGAAAAAGAAAAATAAAAAATCCTTTTATTCATGGAAAATGGATGAAACGTACATCAAAATTAAAGGAAAATGACATTATTTGTATCGAGCCATCGATGCAGATGGTTTAACCTTGGATATTTGGTTACGTAAAAAACGGGACACACAAGCAGCCTATGCTTTTCTTAAGCGGTTAGTGAAGCAGTTTGATGAACCGAAGGTTGTAGTCACAGATAAAGCCCCCCTCTATTACAAGTGCCTTTAAGAAACTAAAAGAATACGGCTTTTATCAAGGGACAGAACATCGTACCATTAAATACCTGAATAATTTGATTGAACAAGACCATCGTCCAGTAAAGAGACGCAATAAATTCTATCGAAGTTTACGCACTGCCTCTACCACGATTAAAGGCATGGAAGCCATTCGAGGATTATATAAGAAAACCCGAAAAGAAGGCACTCTCTTCGGGTTTTCGGTCTGTACTGAAATCAAGGTATTATTGGGAATCCCAGCTTAAATCATAGATACCGTAAGGGATTTTATTCTTTATTTAAAACTTTGCAACAGAACCACCATTGAATATATAATCATCGACATAATCGATAATTCCCGTAGCACCATAATAAGGGTATTTACCTGAAATACGAAGATCTGAATCGATAGGAACACGTTTCCCGTCGAATGATTCAGTCAATTCCCCCAACTTCCGCTCTTCCCAATCCTCTGTAAATCCTGGGAAACGGATTTCTGGTCGTGTATCATTACTCATGCTTAAACACCTCCAGCGCACCTTGTAACCACGCTTCATTTTCAGGTGTTGTTTGCAGGGAAGAGATAGCTTCTAAAAGTTCTTTTTCTAGCACTTGCTGTTCTTGTCGTATCTTCTTGATGTCATTTCCGACATGAACCATATCAATTGGTTCTTCTTCTTCAAACGTATCTACATAGCGTGGGATATTTAAGTTATAGTCATTTTCTTTGATTTCATCAAAGGTTGCCAAATGAGCGTATTTCTCGACATCTTTTCTTTCAGCGTAGTTTTCGAGGATTTTTTGAATGTTTTCTTCCGATAATTTATTCTGATTTTTTCCTTTGACAAATTCTCGACTAGCGTCAATGAATAATACATCTCGATTTTGGCGGTTCTTTTTCAATACAATCACCGTCGTTGGAATCGACGTACCAAAGAACAAGTTCGCAGGCATACCAATCACGGCGTAAATACTGCCATCTTCTAATAATTTTTGACGAATGACTCCTTCTGCAGCGCCACGGAATAAAACTCCGTGTGGCAAGACGATGGCCATAGTCCCTGTTTCCTTCAAATGATAGAAACCATGAAGAAGAAACGCAAAATCTGCTTTGGATTTTGGCGCTAATTTTCCATAACGATTAAACCGAGAATCGTCTAAGAAGGTCGTATCTGCTGACCAATTAGCCGAATAAGGTGGGTTCATTACTACTGCATCAAATGTGTAAGGTTCATCTGTTGGCCAATCCTTATTCAACGTATCCCCATTGCGGAGATTCATTTCTTCGGCATCTACCCCATGTAAAATCAAGTTCATTTTTGCTAGATTGTATGTCGTTGTATTTAATTCTTGCCCATGATATTTAACGTTATCTGGGTGAGTTAAGTAGTTACGCACATTTAACATCAATGAACCTGAACCCATGGTTGGATCAAAAACACTAAAGAATCGTCGTTCTTTTTGATCCAACGTCACGATTTGTGCCATCATATCAGAAACCATATGAGGCGTGTAAAATTCTCCGGCTTTCTTCCCTGCTTCTGAAGCAAATTGACTGATCAGAAATTCATAAGCATCCCCGATCACGTCCCCATCGTGACCTAAAACTTCCACGTCATTCAATTTCTTAATGACTTCGGTAATCGTCACATTTCGTTGTTGCTCATCTGTTCCTAGTTTTTTTGATTGGAGATCCACATCATCAAATAACCCATTAAATTGATTGTAGGTAGATGCCAATTGCACAAAGGCTTTGTTTAGATCATTCAATTGGAACGTTGCTTGTTTTGCTTGATCCGCTAAGACGTTGAAAAGATACTCTGGCGAAATCGCATACCCCAAAATATCAACGATTGTTGCAATCAGATCTTCTTTTGATTCTTCATCTGAAAGTAATTCGCGATACAACATCGTTTGTTTGCTTACCGTATCATATTCCTCTAAGGATTCATCTGCTAAAAGAACCACTTGTTCCAACAAACGGTCGGATAAATATTTATAGAAAATCAGTCCCAATAAATAATTTTTATATTCTGACGCATCCATTTTGCTACGGAGATTATCTGCCGCACTAAATAATTTTTGATTTAATTCTGCACCCAAAAAGATACACTCCTATCTCTTATTTAAAGTTGCTATATACCCTCTTATTTTAGCATACTCCCTTTTAGAAAAAGCAAAAAAAAAAGAAAGAAACTTATTCTTGCTAATAAACTACGCGAAAGGAGTCTAACGTTGTTTGATATAACTTAGACTGATCGTTAACTTATTTTTTATATTTCTACATAGTTATCTTTAGAACCATTTCAGATACATATGAAACAATTACATATGATTTTTTCATAAAAAAACAGTACTGTCTAGTAGTATAAAATATACAAATTTCTTAAAAATTTTTTCACTAAAATCACTACCTGAAACAGTCTAAAACACTTATATATCAACGTTTAATGAAACTATCTCCGTTTCATTTCAGATACAAATAAATATAGTCGGGCTCCAAATCCGAAAAAAAATACCCCCAGTAGCTTATCCTAAGCTACTGGAGATGTATAAGTACGGTCATATAACAACGGGGTAGGGTAAATAAATGAAAAAGATGGAAGAATCATTATTCAATAACTTTTTTAAATACTTCGTTGTAATCAGTTACCTGTCCGTTCTTAAATACCACAGAATAATCTTTTTTCCCATTTTCAAGTAACCGAAGTGGAATATCTTTACCAACTTGCTCTGTCACTGCATTACTGATACCTGTTAGATTAGCTAATAAATCTGATAAAGATTGAGCATCTGTAGAAATCTCTGTATCAGTATTTATCGTGATTCCTTTATCTTCATTTACAAGTTTCCAAGTAGGTGGTATAGCTGTGTATGTTTCTACAAATGAATTAAGTTTTTCATTAAGTGACTTCTCTTTTATATTTCCATCTAAAAACTCTGTATATATGGCTTGAGCTATACTAAAACAAAGCTGGCCTTGTTCTAATAATTTTACATCATTAGTTAGTAAAGCTGTGTTCACGTTATCAATCGCTTCAAGAAGAGTATCTTTGGTGTCCCTAACAGCTTTAGGTGTGCCTTCTGGAATTTCCCTACTTGATACCTCGTCCATTTTATCTTCCATAAACCCCTTAAAATCATATCTTTCTCCCAAATCCATAGAAGTTTTTGAGAAAGCTTTCATTTCTGAGTCTATTTCTTCAATAATATTTAACATGTCTGATACATATTGTTTAGGCTGATTCGTTTTTAATCTATATGTGGTAAATATCTCAATTCCTCCAATTATCAATAAAATTGCCAAACAAATCCATAATAATTTTTTCTTTTTCATTTTTCCTCCTATACACTGCTGTTATAACAGTGACTAATGTAAAGATTTTCCCAGCAATCATCAGACTATTATTTACAGGGAATCAAAAAAACTCCTTAGTAAGCTTACACCTTTAGGAGTTCCTGTTTGAACGGTATGCATAATACATTTAAATCAATTTAACATTAACACCTCAGTATATGGTATCTCTACATATACACGGTCTTTTTTTGGATAGTACTCGACATTTATATTGATAGCACTTCCATTGTCTAACGTAGCTTTAGCCCGGTACGTGTTATCACCATTATCATGAGTGATCGTCACATCATCACATGTCCGATTTAAGTTATACTGTTCTTGTAAAATCTGAGTTACCAATGGTACAGATGACTTCTCTAGTCCAGATGAACCCGTCATTCTTGAAAAAATTATACCTATAATAGCCAATACAACGATACCTATAATGACAAACTTCTTATTCATATTTACTTTATTCAACTTTTTATCTCCTATCTCCAAAATGATTTTCTCTCATCAGTAACTCATTGACATCCCCAATAGTACACCAAAGATGGCTCCAGCTACCCCTGCTATCATCAAAATCGTACCCATTTGTTCATCTTTCTCTCGATATAAGTAACCCATAATAACAGCAACAGCACCAAATACCACAGGAATAAATGCTAATGATACTACCATAGAAATCCAACCAATAATCAAATACAGCTTCCCTGTCTCTTGTCCATGTACGATTTGTTCCTTCATTTCATTAATTGTCTGCTCAGTACTTTTCTTTACTGTGTCTGTTCCGGTTGTCTCATCTGTTTCTTGTAATGCTCCGCAAAACTGGCAATACTTACTTTCATTTGTTATTTCTTTACCACATTTTCTACAATACATGTCTTCTCCTCCTAAAATCATTCAATTGCTTATTAGCTAACTGTTTACTTTATTAAATACATCAGAAAACAGCTCATTTATTGGTACACTTAATATCTCAGAAAGCATTTTCATTTGATAGGGTTTAGGAATCGTTCTCCCTGTTTGCCACGAACTTACACATTGCTGTGTAACATTCATTTTTTTGGCTAACTCAGTTTGGGAAAGTCCTTTTTCTTTTCTGTATCGGCTGAGATTACTTACTTTTTTCATGATTCTCCCCTCCTGTTTTATTATATACAACAATATGATGTATTTCAACTCATAAAATATATAAATACTTCAAATGTCATTACAAATACAACAACTTGTTGTACTCTACTGAGAAGGGGGGTGTATTAATGAAACAGAAGCAATATGCAAAGGTCATTAGAGAAAAGCGAAAAGCACTCGGGTGGACACAAAAAGAATTAGCTAAAAAAATCTTCTCTACACAACAGGCAGTAGCAAGATGGGAAAATTCTGTAACAGAACCTAACCTCGATAGCTTAACAGCTCTTTCTAGAGCCCTAGGAACCCCTGTAAGCCATTTTCTAGACAATGTTGACATAGATTATGAGGAAGAGTTTTTGGCTCTCTATCGCTCTCTTAGTACTGAAGATGCAATTCGAACAATTGACTATATGAAGCTATTAAAAAGGCAAGAAAATGAACGCAATCAGCTATTGAAAGATTGAAAAATAAATAACCCACCGAACTTTAACGGTGGGTGTATTGAGATGAAATAAGATTAAGAGCTATGGATAACCTGTCTAGTTTAATATAATTGGGTCTCTTCTATTCCTTACTCTCCGTCCATCATCTCTTGTTACACTTGTAAATTGATAAATAGGAACTAATTCAACTCCTGATAATATCAATTCTTTTATTACTTCATCTATCCCTGCCCCTTTCGCTAGATATACTAAAAAACTACTGCTTGCTTTCACATTGTATAGTTTCTTAATATCCTTAGAAGCTCGTTCAAGAGTGAATCCTTGTTTAACAAAGTAGCCTCTGTTTTCTATTAAAGCATTTTTCACGCTGTTATCCCTGACATTTCGTAGGCGTTCACAAACAGTGTTAATAAGTTCTTTCTCTGTCATTAGATATGTCCCTTGCCACGATAAGCCCTGTAAAACTTCATGTGCTTCATCTAAAATCAATTGTTTTTCCTTGCTAAGTTCTGATCGGGAATTTTGAGGAAATACTCTTTTAGCCTCTTTTTCGTTAAAACATATCTTAACCCATTCATAAGAAAAATATTGATATGTAAAATGAAATTTTTCCAGAAGTGGAAGGATATCTTCATTCAATTTTTGAATCACAGAAGTTGTATTAAAAACGTCTAATCGATAGACATTGCTTCTCTTATGATTAAAGTTTCCTAACGCTTTCTCTTCCTTTAACCTATTTAGGTATTCGAGCATCTTCAAAGGAACATCTTCATCATCTAATTTTTTTATCAATCCTATAAAAGTCATAAGTGATAGTAACTTATTACATTTATCTATGTCATAAGTTTTACCATAGTAAGAACTCATTTTTTTAGCTAATTGTTCCCCCGACAAAATACAAGTCACACTTTCCTTACTATCATCAAAAAAATTAACATCAGAAAGCAAGACATCATAGACACGTCGCATTTCCTCTAGATAATTCCTTATTGTCCTGAAAAGTTTGTCTTTCATTGATTCAAGAGTGTCAAAAAGTACTTTTGATTCCTCTTTCAATTTTCGAAAATGTGTAGGATACAAGTCTAGGTTCTCTAATAGCCAATTAAATGTTTCTACCCGACTGTCTTTCTTTAAAATTAGCATCACAACTCCAATAAAATTTTCACTGATATCACAATTACTGGAATGACAATAAAAAATGGAATGCCCAGTTTTACTGGTAAAAATACTAGCAGAGGGATTATGATCGTTGTGAAACAGACATCTTAAGTTTTTACTTGACTTAAGTAATTTATTCATATCAATGGTTAACAATCTTTCATAAATCTCATTAAAAGACATGTCGGAGGAATCAAACAGGCAGTCTTTAAACCACTGTTTCATTTCTTCTTTGTCGTCATTTTTTATCAACTTAACAAAATAGGTTTCATTGACTAGTTCATACTCTCTCCCTGAATCACTTTGACAATTTTTAGAACATGTCATGGTAAAATCAATCGGAAGCTCAGTAATATCTAACATGTTGTCTTCATTAATTATTATCACTGCATCTGACTTATATCCTCCAAAAAACATTCTATTCGAAGCATTTACATTGTCATCACACCCGGGGATGTTCTTTTTCAAGTATTCGTAAACAGCAACCATTTTACCATAGTCAGTAATTGCTTCTTTTAATAGAAAGACAATCTTGTATTTTTCTAGATTTTCAGAGTACCGAATACTTTTTTGTATCGCAAACGCAGAATTATGAACTAAATTGATAGATAAAACCTTTTCTATGCTTAAGTATCTACTATCATCTTTACTCAAATCTACTACCTTCCCCTTCTCATCTTTAACAGTGTTATCGACATCCAGAATAATTACTCTGGTTTCCACAAAACTCTCCTTGTCATTGCCTTTATTCTTTGTCTTGCTTGGAATAAATGATTGTGATGAATTTAGTATCTCTACAAACTCATCTCTTGTAACTTCTCTATAGTTATCTAAACACCTATCTCTTACATCAGTTTTTTCTTTTTTTGTAACTGGCTTCTCTAATAATTTTTCTTTATCTACATAAATTGGAATATTAATCATTGATGTTTCCATTTGTGTTTCCTCCTTATAAAATTCTGTTAAAGACTAAAACATACAGATAATAAAAACAAACTCTTTATTACTATATGTTTTAGTCTTATTTGTTTACTCAACCTTTATACCGTTCCATGAAACTATCAATATCAGATTTTTTAAATCTAATGACCGTATCAATTTTTATAACAGGTAACCCGTATTGAGAAACATATTTTCTAATCGTTCCTACTGATACACCTAGATATTCACTTGCCTGCTGATAGTCCATATACTCTAGAGTGACTCCAGAAATAATGTCTTCTAGCATAGGCTTTAGCACTGTAATTATCTCTTTCACTTGTTGTTCAACTTGTATAGAAACAATGCTATCAATGATTTGTAGAGACATATTTCCCCCTCCTTTCGTGATTGCTTGAACAAATTTTCTAAGAATTATCTTCGTATTTTTTGCTCAAAATAAAAGTATTTTGTTATTAACCGATTAATCAAACAAAAAATGATTACCAGTTCATCGACATACACATAATACCTCGATAAAAAAGGGGTGTCAATAGTTTTGTAAAATTTATTTACAACACCCCTTTTTTGAGGTATACTAATTTTAGGAGGTGTGGTCAATATGATAAAACGTCCACCAATAAATTATTTAGAACGAAAAAAGATACTCGGAACAAAAATAAAAGCTATAAGAAAGAGTAAAAAATTAACACAACCAGCATTTGGTCTTATGATTAACAACGGTCAATTAATTGACAAAAAAACTATCTACGAATGGGAGAAGGGAACCTATTTACCAATACCAGAGCGATTATCCCGAATTGCTGATTTGGGAAATATGAGTATAGAGGAGTTAGTTTGTGGCAATGTAGAAGAATATATTTTGGGAATTATTCTTTATAGAGATAGCATTGTACTAGATGGTATAACATTTCCAGATAAAAACCTGTTCCAGCATCTTCGTCAACAGTTCCCACCAGTACACTCTAATTTAGATACATGGCTGGATAGATATTCCAAATTAGAACCAGAGATGCAAGAATTTATTGCTAACAAGACTTGTAATAAAGTTAAAAATGAAAAAATTAGTCTTTTCAATATCTTAAAAATAGAAGAATTATTCATCAATGCTATTGTAGAAGAATTTGACAATAACATTCTTTTCCTCACTAGCAGTATAGAAGAACTACTAGAAAGAATGGTAAATGAATGGCTACCTATTCAATTGAAAGACATGTCTTATCCCGAAGAAGCTGTGAGAGAAATTACTGATAATATAAACAAGCTAGAACAAACGATTTCATCAATTGGGAAAAAATACACTAAGAAAAAAATGAAGGGAGGTGATACCATCTAGTGGTAAGTACTCCTTGTAAACTAAGAGGAGATGATTTCATGGCAAAAATATCAAAGTACAAAAAGAAAAACGGTCAAGTGGCGTGGATGTATAAAGGACACATTGCCACCGATCCACGAACTGGTGAAAAAATAAATACTACGAGAAGAGGTTTTAGTAGCAAACAAGAAGCTCAAAAAGATTATGACGAGTACAGACATCAAATATTATACGGTGTTAAAAAGAAAGCACCTGATATGACATTTGAAGACCTGTATAATGAATGGATAACTCATCAGCGTACCAGTGTTAAAGCTTCAACAATCGCAATCTCAGTAAGATACGCAAATAATCAAGTACTTCCAGCATTTGGTAAGCTTAAACTATCGAATATCTCTGTCCCATATTGTCAAAAAGTGGTAGATGAATGGCACAGTAAATATGAAAGTTACGATTATATGAGAAAACAGACTGCACAAATTTTACGCTACGGGGTTGCAATGCAATATATTGACAATAATCCTATGGAAAAAACACTTCTTCCACGAAAAAAAGAGTATGAGAAAAATCGTAAATTTTACTCAAAAGAGGAGCTTAATAATTTACTGGATGCTTTTAAAGATTTTGGTAACATGAAACAATACGCCTTCTTCAGATTATTGGCATACACAGGTATGAGAAAGAGTGAAGTACTCGCTTTACAGTGGAAAGACATAGACACGTTTAATAAAGAACTACATGTCAATAAAACTCTTGCTGTAGATGAATTTGGTAAAGTTATAATTCAATCTCCGAAAACAAGAGCTTCTAGACGAGTTATCTCTTTAGATACTGAGACTCTTTCTATCCTCAACAACTGGAAATTACAGCAAAAAGAAGAGTATTTAAAACTTGGATACAATACTAGCTCTAAAGAGCAACATGTTTTTACAACAGTTAAAAACACTCTATACATTCCAAACACTGTTAATGATTGGTTAAGATATATTTTGAAAAAATATAACTTGCCTCGTATTACACCTCATGGGTTTAGACATACACATGCTAGTTTATTATTAGAAGCAGGAGAATCTGTCAAGGTAGTTCAACAACGATTAGGGCATGAAAATAGTAAAGTGACATTAGACATCTATGCACATATTACAAATAATGCACCTAAGAAAACAGGTCAAGACTTTGCTGATATGATGGCTCATCAGTAAAAGAGCTGGTCAAAATCTGGTCATTTCTAGTATACAGGCAAAACAAAAAAGCTAGAACCCTTATATATCAAGGGTTCTAGCTCCTATAACAGGTTTACCCAACACTGCCTTCCATCTCATAACTAATCAACCGATTCAACTCAACCGCATATTCCATCGGTAATTCTTTCGTAAATGGTTCAACAAAGCCCATAACAATCATTTCTGTCGCTTCGGCTTCAGATAAGCCGCGACTCATTAAATAATATAATTGTTCTTCAGAAATTTTTGAAACTTTGGCTTCGTGTTCTAAGGACACTTGGCTGTTATGGATTTCGTTAAACGGAATCGTATCTGATTTTGATTTTTCGTCCATGATAATCGTGTCGCATTCGATGTGGGAAATCGAGCCTGCGCTGTCTTTTCCAAAAGTCACTTGGCCACGGTAGTTAACTTCGCCGCCGTCTTTAGCAATTGATTTTGAAACAATTGAGCTAGAGGTATTCGGCGCATTGTGAATCATTTTGGCCCCAGTATCTTGGATTTGGTTAGCACCAGCAAAGGCAATCGATAACATCGTGCCACGGGCGCCTTTGCCATCTAAGTAAACGCTTGGATATTTCATGGTTGTTTTAGCTCCTAGGTTACCATCAATCCATTCGACAGTGGCACCTTCGTAAGCTTTAGCACGTTTGGTTACTAAGTTGTAGACGTTATCTGACCAGTTTTGAATAGTGGTATAACGACAATAAGCATCTTTTCTTGTAAAAATTTCTACGATGGCCGCATGCAAGCTGTTACTTGAATACGTTGGTGCCGTACAACCTTCAACATAGTGAACGCTAGCCCCTTCATCGACAATAATCAAGGTCCGTTCAAATTGGCCGGTATTTTCAGCGTTGATTCGGAAATATGTTTGTAATGGTACATCAACTCGAACGCCTTTTGGTACATAAATAAAGGTTCCACCTGACCAAACAGCTGAGTTTAAAGCGGCCAGTTTATTATCTGTTGGTGGCACAAGTTTTGAAAAATACTCTTTGAATAAGTCAGGATATTCTTTTAAAGCAGAGTCAGTATCTGTAAAAATGATGCCTAATTTTTCAAATTCTTCTTTCATGTTGTGGTAAACAACTTCTGATTCATATTGAGCCGAAGCCCCAGCTAGATAAGCACGCTCAGCTTCGGGAATCCCAATTTTTTCAAAGGTTTCTTTGATTTTATCAGGTACATCATCCCAATCGCGTGCGGGTTTGTCACTCGGTTTTTGGTAATATTTAATTTTACTAAAGTCAATATCTGACAGGTCTGGACCCCATTCTTGCATGGGCATTTTATTGAATTGTTCTAACGATTTTAAACGGAAGTCAAGCATCCATTCTGGTTCGCCTTTCACGCGAGAAATTTCGCGAACGACGTCTTCTGTTAGGCCGTCTCCGGTACTAAAGACTGGTTCCACATCGTCGTGAAAGCCAAATTTATATTCTTCTAATTCAGGTACTGTACTCAATTCGTCGTCACCCTTTCTTTATTTTTCACAATGTAAATGACCGGCTTCGCCTTGGCCGTTATTAGCAACAGCCTGCTCTAAGGCTTTCCAAGCCAAGGTTGCACATTTGATCCGAGCTGGAAATTTAGCTACGCCGCTTAACATTGCTGCATCGCCTAATTTTTCATCTTCGGCCACTTCATTTCCTTGAACAAGTTGAGAAAAATCCTCTGCTAAGGCCGTTGCTTCGGCGATTGTTTTTCCTAATACCGCATCAGTCATCATACTAGCACTTGCTGTACTGATAGAACAGCCACTTCCTTGAAAGGCGATATCTTTAATCACACCGTTTTCAATGGCCACATCCAGTTCAATCACATCTCCACAAGTAGGATTATTCAGTTCAATTGTTTGGCTAGACGCATCTAGCGTTCCGTGGTGATGTGGGTGGCTAGAATGGTCCAAAATGACTTGGCGATATAAGTTATCTAATTTAGAAAGTGCCATGCTGGAAAAACTCCTTTGTCGCTTTAATCGCTTCAACTAAGCGATCTGCGTCTTCTTTGGTATTGTATAAATAAAAACTTGCCCGTGCAGTTGCTGGCACGCTCAGATAGTTTAATAGCGGTTGCGCGCAATGGTGACCCGCTCTGACAGCGACCCCTTCCATATCTAACGCCGTAGCCACATCATGTGGATGTAAACCGTCAATATTAAAAGTAATCACACCTGTGTGGTCTTTTGGATCCTGTGGACCATAAATCGTCAAGCCCTCGATAGCTTGCAACTTCGGCAAAACATAGTGAACAAGGGCTGCTTCATGTTGATGAATGGCCTCTAAACCAATTTCTGTTAAATAATCAATGGCGGCACCTAAGGCAATTGCCCCAGCAATATTAGGTGTGCCAGCTTCAAATTTCCATGGAAGCTCTTTCCAAGTACTTTCTTGAAGATGAACAAAGTCAATCATTTCGCCACCAAATTCCACAGGTTCCATTTGTTCCAATAAATGACGTTTGCCATAAAGGACACCAATTCCAGTTGGTCCACACATTTTGTGACCACTAAATGCATAAAAATCAGCATCGATGGCTTGAACGTCCACAGGCATATGAGGAACTGCTTGCGCGCCGTCTACCACCATCACAGCGCCATTTTGATGAGCTAATTGTGTTAATTCTTCGATTGGATTAATGACCCCTAACACATTTGAAACATGAGCAATCGAAACAATTTTCGTTTTTTCTGTAATTTGTTGACGTGCACTTGCCATGTCTAAAAAGCCGTCTTCAGTGACGTCTATATACTTCAAAATGGCCCCTGTCCGTTGGGCTAATTGTTGCCAGGGAATAATGTTTGAATGATGTTCCATGTAAGATATGACGATTTCATCCCCGGCTGTAACTGCCAAGTCACCATAACTTTTGGCAATCCAATTCAAACTGGTTGTTGTTCCTCGTGTAAATAAAACTTCCGCTGTTTCTTTAGCATGTATAAATTGGCGAACCTTTTCGCGGGAGGCTTCATAGTCCTTCGTTGCTCGTTCGGCTAACGTGTGCACCCCACGATGAACATTGGCATTATCGGTTTCATAATAATGTCGTAAAACATCTAACACTGCCGATGGTTTTTGGGTTGTTGCAGCATTGTCTAAATAAACTAGCGGTTCATCATTAACTTCTTGAAATAAAATAGGAAACGATTGCCGAATGGTTGCTGCATCCATCATGCGTTTAACTTCCCTTCGATTACTTCTACAAATTCATTTTGTACTTCTTTAACTGGAATTGCTGTAATGACAGAACCTAGGAAGCCACGAATCACCAAACGTTCCGCTTCTTCTTTACGCAAGCCGCGGCTCATTAAATAATACATTTCTTCTGGATCTACTCGACCAACGCTGGCTGCGTGTCCGGCAGTCACTTCATTTTCATCAATTAAAAGAATTGGATTGGCATCACCACGAGCTTTATCAGACAACATTAAAACACGACTTTCTTGCTGTGCGTCGGCTCCTTTTGCGCCTTTTAAAATGTGGCCAATTCCGTTAAACGTTAAAGTACCACGTTCACGAATAACTCCATGTTGTAAAATATGACCAATCGAATGTGGCGCTTTGTTTGTCACTCGTGTGTCGATGCCTTGTGTTTGTTTACCTGCACTAATTGCAACGACTTTAACTTCTGAATGAGCACCTTCGCCAACTAAATCAGAATCAAAATCAGCAACAACATCGCCATCATTCATGACGCCTAGAGCCCAATCAACAGAAGCATCCCGCATAATATAGCCACGACGATTCATATAAGTCGTTACAGTTTGCCCTAATTGATCCACAGCTGAGTATTTAACTTTTGCGCCATCTTTCGCAATCACTTCCACAACGATATTTCCAGAAGCTTTCTCTGCATGATGACCAGTGGATTGAAAACGTTCTAAATAACTGAATTCACTATGATTATCTGCAACGATTAAAACATGTTTAAAGAAAGGTTGGTTGCTATCTGAATCCTGAATAAACAAAGATTCAATGGGCTCTTCAATCACTACGTTTTTAGGAACGTATAAGAAAACGCCACTATTCATGAAAGCTGCATGAGCTGCTGTCAGCTTATCTTCTTCTGGTAATACGGCTTTAGTCATATAGTATTCTTTAACTAATTCTGGGTGCTCTTGTAAAGCAGTAAAAATGTCTGTAAAAATTACCCCTTGTTCCGCTAATGAGGCTGGCAATTGCTCAAAAGCATGAAAAGATCCTTGTTGAACAATTAAAGGATTGTCTTTCATTTGATCAAAACTTGCGACATTTCCTTCAGAAGGCACATAACTTTCCATGTGAACATTTAATAAAGGCCAACGATGAAATTTCACACGATCAATATGTGGTAACTCACTTTCGTCAGCGTTTTTTAAAGCCGTTGTTCGCAATTCAGTCATCCAAGCTGGTTCTTCATGTTCTAGTGAAAAAGCGGTGACTTCGTCAAGATAATCCATTAGATTTACTTTTTTCATTTATCTTGTCCTCCTTACGCTTCTTCTTTGTAATCAATACCTAATTCTTGGCTGATACCAGCATAGCCTTCTGTTTCTAAACGTTTTGCCAAATCAGCCCCACCGGTTTTCACAACGCGGCCTTCCATCATGATATGAACAACATCCGGCGTGATATAGTTCAATAAGCGTTGGTAATGGGTAATAATTAACGCACCAAAGTTCTCGCCGCGCATTTCATTAACCCCTTTAGAAACTACTTTTAACGCATCGATATCTAAGCCTGAATCAATTTCATCTAAAATGGCAAACGTAGGCTCTAACATCAATAATTGTAAAATTTCATTTCGTTTTTTCTCGCCGCCAGAAAACCCTTCGTTTAAGTAACGCTCAGCCATTTCTTCAGGCATATTTAATAATTCCATTTTGCTATCTAATTTTTTTAAGAACTGCATGACTGACATTTTGTTGTCTTCGTCACGTTTTGCATTGATTGCTGCACGCATGAATTCAGCATTGGTAATCCCTGGAATTTCACTTGGGTATTGCATTGCTAAGAATAAGCCTAGGCGAGCGCGTTCGTCTACTTCTAAATCTAAAACGTTGACGCCGTCAAATAGAATTTCTCCTTCTGTGACTTCATAGTTAGGATTTCCCATAATTGCTGCTGATAAAGTAGATTTACCAGTTCCATTAGGCCCCATAATTGCATGGATTTCTCCAGTATTAATTGTTAAATCGACTCCTTTTAGAATCTTTTTATCTTCAATTGATACGTGTAAATTTTTGATTTCTAACACAGACATGTACAATTCCCTCCAACTTGTTTTAATCGTTTTTCCGTTCTCACTCATTTTAGCCTAATTGAGAATGAATCGCAAATTACAATTGCTAAAAATAACAACTCTTATCATCAAATTTTAGGATTCAATTTGTGAAGGAAAATTTTAAAAGGCTGATATTTCAAAGTTTCTCTATATTTTTAAGTGATCCTCCCTACACAAAGAAAAAAATTCTGGTAGAATAAAAAAATTTATTAAAGAAAGCGTTTTCTTAAATAATTACTTTAGAATGACTTTCGCAAAGAGAGCGTTGAGATACGCCTTCCTCATCTATACAAAAAAATCCAGAGCATTTGCTTCTCTGGATTCAATAATTTTTATTAGTGATTGGTTTTATACTTCTAAAAGTTCTTGTTCTTTTTCAGCAGTAATCGCATCGATATTTTTGATGCTATCGTCTGTTAATTTTTGAACATCTTTTTCAAATGAACGTAATTCATCTTCAGTGATGTCGCCATTTTTTTGAGCTTTTTTCAACTCATCCATTGCATCACGACGAACGTTACGGACAGCAACTTTTGAGTTTTCCGCTTCTTTTTTCACGTCTTTGGCTAATTCTTTCCGACGTTCTTCCGTTAATTGTGGAATCACTAAACGGATGACATTTCCATCATTGGTTGGACTAATGCCGATATCACTCATTTGAATAGCTTTTTCAATATCAGCGATAGAATTTTTGTCAAACGGTGTAATCATTAATACACGTGCTTCTGGGATATTGATACTTGCTAATTGGTTAACTGGTGTTGGTGCACCATAATATTCTACTTGAATACGGTCTAATAGACTTGCGTTCGCACGACCAGCACGAATTTGACCTAATTCACGGCGTAAGCTTTCTTCCGCTTTTGTCATTTTTTCTTTGGCTGTTGCTAAAACTTCTTTAGACATTCTTTATTTCCCCCTTACAGTTGTTCCGATATTTTCACCAAGGATGGCACGACGGATATTTCCTGCTTCATTTAGGTTAAAGACAACTAAAGGAATATCGTTATCCATACTTAATGAGCTTGCTGTTGAATCCATTACTTGCAGCCCTTTAGAAATAACATCTAAATGTGTTAGTTCTTCAAATTTTGTCGCTGTTTCATCCACACGTGGATCTGCAGAATAAACACCATCAACATTGTTCTTCGCCATTAAGATGACGTCTGCATCTACTTCTGCAGCTCGTAACGCAGCCGTTGTATCTGTCGAGAAGTAAGGATTTCCTGTTCCTCCGGCAAAAATAACAACGCGGCCTTTTTCTAAATGACGTTCTGCACGACGACGAATGTATGGTTCTGCAATTTGACGCATTTCAATTGATGTTTGAACACGTGTAGGCACACCAAGATTTTCTAATGTATCTTGCAATGCTAAGGCATTCATCACAGTAGCTAACATGCCCATATAATCTGCTTGTGCACGTTCCATGCCCATTTGAGCACCAATTTGTCCACGCCAGATGTTTCCGCCGCCAACCACGATGGCCATTTCGATACCTAATTCATGGACCTCTTTAATTTCTTGGACGATTTCTTTAATGACTGGTGGTTTAATGCCAAAACCGTCTTCTCCGGCTAGCGCTTCTCCACTTAACTTTAATACGACACGTTGATACTTAGGTTTAACCATCATAATTCCCTCCAAGATTCTCTAAAAATCATTCAATTCCTCATTTAGATGACTTTTCACCAAAATGATTTTTTAGACCAAGCAGTGCGATCCACTGGTTTTGCCTAAAAAAAGGGAGCGCATATCAAAGTTATGCGTTCCCAAATGGCTGAAAGACTGCCTTGAATCAAGCAGTAATCAATTTATGCAGCTTCCTTTGGGGATCGCTGTCTGTTTAGATACTTATGATTCACGGCTTTTCAACCGAGCGTTTGATGCTCTTAGTTTTTCATTTGGCTCATTACTTCATCCGCAAAGTTATCTTCACGTTTTTCGATACCTTCGCCAACTTCAAAACGTACGAATGATTTCACTTCGCCGCCTTTAGAAGCAACAAATTTTTCGACAGTCATATCTGGATCTTTAACAAATGGTTGGTCAACCAAAGCGATTTCTGCTTTGAATTTTTGTAGACGACCAACAACCATTTTTTCAACGATATTTGCTGGTTTACCTTCGTTTAATGCTTGTTCAGTTAACACAGCTTTTTCGTGTTCTAATTCTTCTTGAGGAATTTGAGATTCATTGACATAGCGAGGGTTGATTGCCGCGATGTGCATAGCAACATCTTTCGCTACTTCTTCGTCAGTTGTGCCATCGATAACTGTTAATACAGCAATACGGCCACCCATGTGTAAGTAAGCGCCAAATGCAGCATTGTCAGCTTTTTCGACAACTTCAAAACGACGGAAGCTGATTTTTTCACCGATAACAGTTGTTGCTTCGATTAAATCAGATTCGATTGTGCCTTTTTCAGTTTTAATAGCCATTGCTTCTTCCATCGTAGCTGGTTTGTTTTCAGCAACTTTAGTCGCAATATCTTTAACTAAATCTTGGAACATTTCGTTTTTAGAAACGAAGTCAGTTTCTGAGTTTACTTCAACGATTGCTGCAACGTTACCTACAGTTGCTACGTTTGCTAAACCTTCAGCCGCAATGCGGTCATTTTTCTTCGCTGCTTTAGCCATACCATTTTCACGTAAAAAGTCTACGGCTTTTTCCATGTCGCCTTCTACTTTTACTAATGCTTTTTTAGCGTCCATCATTCCAACGCCAGTCATATCGCGTAATTCTTTTACCATTTTAGCTGTAACGTCTGCCATTATTTGTGTCCTCCTCGGATATTATCAATTCTTTTTAAAAAAGCTATCTCAAAGGAGAATCAGGCTTTTTGTCGCCTAGCCTTTGAGACAGCTCCGTAATCATTATTATTCAGCTGATTCGTTGTTTCCTTCAACAACATCAACGATTTCTTCGATTGAAGTTGCTTCTGGTGTTTCTTCAACGAATAACTCTTCAGTTGCTTGGTCTTCCCCTTGGTTACCTTCGATGAAAGCATCAGCCATTTTAGCAGTGATTAATTTCACGGCGCGGATTGCATCATCATTTGAAGGGATTACAACATCGATCTCATCAGGATCACAGTTTGTATCAACCATTGCAACGATTGGAATGTTTAATTTGTGTGCTTCTTGAACAGCAATGCGTTCTTTACGTGGGTCAACGATGTACATTACATCTGGAATTCTCGGCATATCAGCGATACCACCTAAGAATTTTTCTAAACGTTCACGTTCTTTGTTTAAGCCAGCAACTTCTTTCTTAGGTAAAACTTCGAAAGTGCCGTCTTCTTCCATTGCATTGATTTTTTTCAAGCGAGCAATACGTTTTTGGATTGTATCCCAGTTAGTTAACGTACCACCTAACCAACGATGGTTTACATAGTATTGACCAGCGCGGATTGCTTCATCTTTGATTGCTTCTTGTGCTTGTTTTTTAGTTCCTACGAATAAAGCAACGCCGCCTTCTTCTGCAACGTTTTTCATGTAATCGTAAGCTGCATCTACTAATTTCACTGTTTTTTGTAAGTCAATGATGTAGATACCGTTTCTTTCTGTGAAGATATATTTCTTCATTTTTGGGTTCCAGCGACGAGTTTGGTGACCAAAGTGTACGCCGGCTTCTAGTAATTGTTTCATAGAAATTACTGCCATGTTGTGTTTCCTCCAGTTTGGTTTTTATTTTCCTCTTCTTTTCGTCAACTCCTTGAAGAACTACCGTAGTAGCACCACTTCGCAGATGGAAAAGAATGTGGATTTCGTGTGTGAAAATCACACCTTTAACAGTATAAGATATTTTCAGAAAAATAGCAAGCCTTAAAACTAGAAATGTCGCTCCTACTGCGCTTGCCAAACAAGATGACATTCTTCGTTTCCCGTTTCATCGATGGTTCGCTTTTGTTGGACAAAGCCTTGTTTTTGATAAAAGGCATAAGCTGCTTGATTTTCCCTGTAAACAGCCAAAGATAAGACATCCTGTTCTTCTTTTGCTACTTGCAGTAATTTCTGACCGATGCCCTTCCCTTGAAACGCTTTTTTTATAAAAATTCCTGCGATATAGTTATCCATTAATCCTAAAAACCCAATTATCTGATCCTCTTCTTCTGCTAAGATCAGTGTTGCTTTTGGTAACGCAGCGCGGACAAATGCTTTATTTTCTTGCCAATAAGTTGGCGCGACAAATGGATGAGCTTCTAGATTCGTTTGCAGCCAAATAGCCATAATGGTTTCTAATTCTTTTTCTGTTAACTGGGTTGTCTTTTTGATAGTCATCATTTTTTGACACTCATTTCTGTTATTGATTATTTTCAAAATAAAACATTAACACGCCCGCTGCGATAGCGACATTCAATGATTCTGCTTGACCTTTCATTGGAATATAAAGATTTTTCGTGGTTTCTGCTAACAATTCTGGCGAAACCCCGCTACCTTCATTGCCTAAAATCAACGCATAATTTTCCACTGCCTCTTGTTCATAATAAGCAATCGCAGCTTCATTTAGTTCTGTACCGAAAACTGGTAGACCTTGCTTCTTGAATGCCTGAACCACTTCGGTCAATTCTCGTTGGAGAACCGGCAAATGATAGTGACTTCCCTGCATTGAGCGCAACACTTTTGTATTGTAAATATCTGCTGTGCCCTTACCTAAAATCACACCTGCTAAACCTGCTGCATCAGCTGTGCGAATCATCGTACCAACATTACCAGGGTCTTGGATATTATCTAAAAGTAACCAACCACCTTTAAAAGAAAGCGACTGCTCTTGTTGCGTTTCCAAGGTGACAATTGCCAAAATTCCTTGTGAAGTTGGCAGCTCCGACAAGCTATTTAAAACCTCATCACTAACAAAAATTAATTTTTCTGTTTCTTGTTCAGCTAACCAAGTTCCCCATTCTTGTTGACCTCTTTGGTTAAACAAAATCCACTGAACATCGGCGTTGGCCTTCACAGCTTCTTCAACTAAATGAAATCCTTCTATTATATATTGGTTCAGTTCTTCTCGGTACTTCTTTTTGTGTAATTTTTTCCATTCTTTTAATTGGTTATTTTTCGTTGATGTAATTTCTTTCATAAGTCACCTCGCCTTTGTATTATAGCATGCTTCTAGCTTGCTTGGATACTTGCTAGAACCAAGAAAAATCGCTATCATAAAGAAAAAAGCAAAGGAAGTGTCTCTCATGGAAAAACTAAGAATGAATGTACAAGGGCGTGTCCAAGGTGTTGGCTTCCGCTACATGACCAAAATGGTGGCAGATCAATTAGGTGTCACTGGTTCAGTGAGAAACGAAGACGACGGGTCCGTTTCAATCACAGCAATTGCACCTGAAGACATAATGGAAACATTTATCAAAAAAATCAAAGATTCCCCCAGTCCAGCGGGACGTGTAACGTATGTTGATATTCAAGAAGACCCTTTGTTAGAAGAAACGGAACAATTTAAAGTAATCCAATAAACTTACTTTCTAACGATTGATTTCTTTGGGAAGAAGCCTTGAACAGCAAGTAGTTCCTGCTTTTTATTGATTTTTGTAAGAGCTTCTTTTCGATTTTGATTGAAAAAGAGCGCTGTTTCAAGTATAGTTAACCATGTAAAAATTTTTTAGAAAAGGACCGAATTACATGCGTAAATTAAACCGATGGCTTTACGGCTCTGGCTTACTATTTTTAGTAATGTTTTTATCAGGCTGTGTGAAAACAGGAGCAGATGGACAACCAACTGGTGAAGGTTTTGTCTATAACTTCCTTGTTTTACCGATGAGTAATGCAATTACTTATCTTGTCGATAACTTTAATTGGAACTATGGTTGGGCGATTATTTTTATCACCATTATTGTACGGATCATTATTTTACCGTTAGGCTTACATCAATCGAAAAAAAGCTTTATCCAAACGGAAAAAATGCAAGCAATCAAACCTCAAGTGGATGTTGCACAAGCAAAAATGAAACAAGCAAGTACGCGTGAAGAACAAATGGCCGCACAAGCAGAACTACAAAGGATTTATAAAGAAAACAATGTGAGTATGGTTGGCGGAATTGGTTGTTTGCCTTTATTAATTCAAATGCCTATTTTCTCTTCTCTGTTCTTTGCTGCTCGTTATACAAAAGGTATTGCCACGGCAAGCTTCTTAGGAATGAATTTAGGGCAACCAAATATGATTTTAGTGGCATTAGCTGGTTTAGCCTATTTAGCTCAAGGTTATATTTCAATGATTGGTATTCCTGAAGAACAAAAGAAAACAATGAAATCAATGCTGATTGTTTCACCATTAATGATTGTTTTCATGTCCTTTAGCTCACCTGCAGGCGTAGCGCTTTACTGGGTAGTTGGTGGTATTTTCACATGTATTCAATCTGCCATCACAAATATCCTCTTACGTCCAAGAATTAAAAAACAAGTACAAGAAGAATTGAAAAATAACCCACCAAAACAAGTGGTTACTCCTATTAAGGATGTGACACCAAAAGAAACAAACAAAGTAACGCAAAAAACGAACCAACCAAAAGCAAACGGCAATAACGGTCGCAATGCTGGAAAACAAAAACGTAAATAAAAAAAGGATCGCCTCTAAACGGCGATCCTTTTTTTACTTCAATTCTTTCCCAGTCATCTCTTCAATAGTTCGAATAGACTTTGGACCAAAGCCATGCAACGAAAGTAACGCTTTTCGGCCTCGTGCGTAGAGTTCATCCACACTGTCGATTTTTTCATTCGTTAGTGCACGAACAGCTGGCTTTGATAATTGTGTTAAAATTTGTTCAAACGTTGTTTCAGACATGCTGTCGGTTCCTCCTTAGCGGTCGAAAAACAGCGCTTTTTATTTTACAATTAATAAATCTAAGCTAGCAATTGATAACGCCATTTTAGCAATTTGCATTAATTGTTTTAATCGGTTTTGTTTGACTTTTTCATCCTCAACCATAACCATCGTTTCATTGAAGTACGCATCAATTAACGGACGTAGATTTACTAGTGCTTCATAGTTTTCTGCAATCGTGCGTGTCGCAAATGCTTCAGATAAATCGTTAACCGCTTGATACAGTTCTTTTTCTGCCTTATTTTCAAACAGACTTGGATCAATCCCTTCTTCAGTATCACCTAAAAGTTCTTGACCTTTTTTCGCTAAATTAATAACACGCGTTAAGGCTTCCATTGATGGTTTAAAATCTTGATCTTCAAAACGGCTTTTTAAAATATTTGCTGAAGCAAATAATTTCGATAAATCGGCTTGCTCAGCAGACACCACTGCATCGATAATGTCATGGCGAACATTTTTCGTCATTAATAATTGACGTAAGCGAGCTTTCACAAATTCAACGACTTCTGCTTGTCCTTCGTTTAGTAAAACGCCATATTTCTCAACATCTTGATTCACTGCTTCATCAACTTCTGTTTGTAATTGGACTAATGGGAAGGTCCAGCCTTTATCTTCAATAATTCGGATAACGCCATAGGTTTGACGACGAAGTGCATAAGGATCGTTAGAACCTGTTGGAATCATACCAACTGAGAAGAATGAAAAGACGCTGTCAAGCTTATCGGCTAAGGCCAAAACAGCCCCGATTGCTGTTTCTGGCAATTCACCTTCACTGGAAGTTGGTAGATAATGTTCTCGAATCGCCGTTGCTACGGCTGGTTTTTCGCCTTGTAATAAGGCATATTTTTCTCCCATAATTCCTTGTAATTCTGGGAATTCACCAACCATATTTGTTACTAAGTCAAATTTATAAATTTCAGAGGCACGTTTTAAATCTTCCAATTCCTCCTCAGATAAGCCAACTTTTCGACCAATGATTTGTGCAATCAAAGCAACCCGTTGCATTTTTTCATAAATTGAGCCAATCTTTTCATGGAAAGTCACATTTTTTAGTTTTTCAACACATGCTTCAATCGTTAATTTTTTATCTTCATTGTAAAAGAATTCTGCATCTTCTAAACGAGCAATTAACACTTTTTCATTTCCTTTAATCACGTTTTCAAGGTGAACATTATCCCCATTGCGAACAGCGATAAAATGCGGCATTAATAAGCCTTGGTCGTTACGAACTTCAAAGTAACGTTGGTGTTCTTTCATAGAAGTCACTAATACTTCATCTGGAACAGATAAATATTTTTCATCAAAACTGCCTACAAATGCAGTTGGATATTCCACTAAATTCGTAACTTCTTCCAATAACTCTTCATCTAAAGCTAACTGCCAATTTTTTTCTGCAGCGAGTGCGTTCGCTTGATCAACAATCATTTGTTTCCGTTCATTCGGTTGAACCACTACAAATTGTTCTTTTAATTTTGCTTCATATTCATTAGCATGTTGGAACGTCACATCGTCTCCCAAGAAACGGTGGCCACGAGAAGTTTGCCCTGTCGTCACGTCTAACACGTTGAAAGAAATTACTTCATCATCAAGTAGTGCCACAATCCAGTGAATTGGACGAATATATTCGAAATCATAGTTTGCCCAGTGCATTGTTACCGGGAAAGTTAGACTTGTAATCACGTCATTTAATTTTGTTAATACTTCTTTGGCACTTTGGCCTTTGGTAAACTTCGTCACATAGACATATTCGACACCATTTAATTCTTTGAAAACAATGTCCTCAGTTGTGACTCCTTGACCGCGTACAAAACCTTGTGCAGCTTTTGACCAATTTCCTTCAGCATCTAAAGCAATCTTTTTCGCTGGACCTTTTACTTCTTCTTCAACATCCGCTTGTTTTTCAGGAATCGCAGTTACTTTCACGGCTAAACGACGAGGTGTGGCAAAGGATTGCACTGTTTCATAGTCTAAATGATGTTCATCTAAAAATTTGATTACTTTTTCTTCAAGTTGGATACGGCTTAATGTGACAACATGTGCGGGCATTTCTTCTAAGCCAATTTCTAATAATAAATCTTTTGCCATGTTATTCTGCCTCCTTGGATACACTTTGATCTTTATTTAATAATGGGAACCCTAATTTTTCACGTTCAGCCACAAAAATTTTCGCTACGGAACGAGCCATATTCCGAATGCGGGCTAAATATCCTGCACGTTCCGTTACAGAGACAGCGCCGCGAGCATCTAATAAATTGAATGTATGGCTACATTTTAAAATATAATCATAGGCTGGGTGAACTAAGCTTTCTTCAATACAGCGTTTAGCTTCTTTTTCAAATTTGTCAAAGTTTTCTAAAAGCATTTCTTGGTTACTAATTTCAAAGGAATATTTTGAATGTTCATATTCAGGTTGGACAAAAATTTCACCATATTTAACGCCTTGTGTCCATTCTAGATCATAGACACTTTCGACTTCTTGGATATATGATGCCAAGCGTTCTAACCCATAAGTAATTTCAGAAGTGACAGGATGACATTGTAAGCCCCCGACTTGTTGGAAATACGTCAATTGGGTAATTTCCATGCCATCTAACCAAACTTCCCAACCTAAACCAGCACAGCCCATTGAAGGATTTTCCCAGTTATCTTCTACAAAACGAATGTCATGTTCTAATGGATCAATTCCTAATAATTTCAAACTTTCTAGATAAAGTTCTTGGATATTTTCAGGAGAAGGCTTCATTACAACTTGGAATTGATGATGTTGGTATAGACGGTTTGGATTTTCACCATAGCGTCCATCAGCTGGACGACGAGAAGGTTCTACGTAGGCAGCATTCCATGGTTCAGGTCCAATGGCACGTAAAAACGTGTAAGGACTCATGGTGCCGGCTCCCTTTTCTGTATCATAGGCTTGCATTAACATACAGCCATTAGATGACCAAAATTTTTGCAAGGTTAAAATCATTTCTTGTACGGTTAACTTGTTTTTCATTGTTTTCCTCCTTGGAATATTTTTTATAGACATAGGGATTGGCTTTGCTTCGGGAATGTAAATTTAAAAAGGGCTACAGAGAAACAATTTTGTAGAATGGGATAATTTTTATGCTGTTATAACGTTCCACATCTGCTCCATGTTTTTGGCTAAACAGTTTGTTTTAGCACAGAGGAGACAACGTTCCCTTTGGTCACCTTGTACTGTTCATCATCTACTCCATGTTTTTGGCTAAGCAGTTTGTTTTAACATAGAGGAGACAACGTTCCCTTTGGTCACCTTGTGCTGTTCCACATCTGCTCTGTCACCTTTGCGCCAATTGAGCTTTTTTGAATAAACGTTACTATTTTTTCTTTTGGTGTTAACTGTTTGCTTTTTTTATTCGGTTACAACGTTCCCTTTGGTCACCTTGTACTGTTCATCATCTACTCTGTCGCATTTGCGCCAATCGTAGTGATTCACAGCAAAAAGTCCCCATGCCTATTAATAGACATAGGGACGAATAATTATCGCGGTTCCACCCTACTTCCGATGTGTTCATCGGCAGCTTCGTTTGTCGTACTCCAAAGTGCCTTTCAAAAGTTCCGTGTTTCTGGCTCCCACTCTCCCAGATTCGCTTAACAGAGGGTTCTTTTTACTTCTCTTTTTCTTCGTACGTATTTAACTTCTCTATCATAATACGGTGTCTGAGGGAAGTTGTCAAATTTTTTTTAGAAAAATGACTGCTTGTTTATGTTTCTTTTTCTTCCTTCTTTCGTGGTGGAATTTTTAACGTATTTTCCCACGTTTTCATTTGATCAATAAATTTTTTGCTTTTTAAGTGCAACCCGACATATTCATCGTATAACATATCAATCGTTTCTCGAATACTTTTCTTAGTTTCTTCTTTTACTTGAATGTTTTGGACTTTTTCATAGGAGACTTGCGAAAATAAGCGAATAAAATGAATTGCTCTAGGATCTGCATGGTATCGCTGTTCATCTAAATGCCAATGTTTTTCACAAAGCACACCGCTATATCTTGAGGAATAATCAAATTTCCCTTGTGTTTCGCCACAAGCCACACAATGATGCCATTCTGGTCGTACACCAAACCGTTCTAACAATTGAATTTCAAAAATATTTGTAATGATTTCCGGATCTTTTTGCTCATTTAAAGCGGATAATGCCATGTGGGTAAATTGAAATAAATTAGGGTCATAGTGCTGATCTTCAATTGCTGCATCGACTAAGTTTAAAATATATGTTCCATATGCGTTAATAAATATGTCTTGTTGAATGTTTCGAAAAGGTTGAACTTCTTTGCTGCTATTGAGAAAAGATAAGCCTTCTTCTCTAAAATTTCCGATGTAGACGGCTTCTGTAAATGGCAGAATCGCTGGCAAAAGAGGATTATTTTTTCGATGCGCGCCTTTCACAAAAAACATCAATTTCCCATAGGATTCTGTAAAAATTTTGACGAGTTTATCCTTCTCTTTAAAATCCTTCGTAAATAAAATAATGCCTTTGGTCTCCCCTAATGCCATTCAATTCACTTCCATTTCTTATGTAAATTAGTGTAGTGTTTGGAAAGTTCGTTTATACACTCGCTTCCCAAACACTACTTTCTTAATATTCTTCTTTGCGATAACCAAAATCTTGTAAATAGATTTTTTTGTCACGCCAGTCTTTTTGGACTTTTACCCAAAGCTCCAAATACACTTTGTCATCTAATAAATATTCAATATCTTGACGCGCCTTGGTACCAATTTGTTTCAGCATTTTTCCGCCTTTGCCAATAATGATACCTTTTTGACTGTCCCGTTCCACAATAATGGTTGCTTGGACATGGACTTTATCGTTTTCATCCCGTTTCATTGAGTCCACAACGACAGCGACAGAATGAGGAATCTCATCTCTTGTTAAAAGTAACACTTTTTCACGAATTAATTCGGAAACGATAAAATATTCTGGATGATCCGTAATTTGGTCATCAGGGAAATATTGTGGTCCTTCTGGCATTTGCTCAACGAGAACATCCATCAAATGCTCAAAATTATTTCCTTCAGTGGCAGAAATGGGAATAATTTCTTTAAAGTCCATTTGTTTCGAATAGTCTTCAATAATACTCAATAAATCATCTGGATGGACTTTGTCAATTTTATTAATAATCAAGTAGACTGGACTATTATTATTTTTCAATCGTTCAATAATAAAGTCGTCACCTTTCCCGCGTTTTTGATCAGCACTTACCATAAATAAAGTAGCATCTACTTCACGCATCGCATTGTAGGCACTTTCCACCATGAAATCGCCCAAGCGGTGTTTAGGTTTGTGAATCCCTGGAGTATCGATAAAAACAATTTGTGCTTCAGGAATTGTATAAATTCCTTGAATCTTATTACGAGTTGTTTGTGCTTTGTCACTCATAATTGCAATTTTTTGGCCGACAATTCGATTTAACAATGTTGATTTTCCAACATTTGGTCTGCCGACAATGGCTACGAAACCAGATTTATGTTCAGTTGTCATTGTATTTCTCCTCTTATTTCCACATTTGAATGATTTGTAAAATTTTTGGTACAAATAGAATTAGTCCTACTAGCACTGCGAAACCGGCTGTTAATAAAACAGCTCCTGCGGCCATGTCTTTGACTTTTTTTCCGATTGGATGAAAGTGAAAATCCGTAAACATATCTACGACATTTTCAAAAATTGTGTTGATAATTTCTGCCAACCAGACAAGAAAAACGGCCAATAACAACCACAGCCATTCAGCAAGTGTTAAGGAAAACAAGAAACCAAACACAATGGCCGTGACGCCAAACGCCACATGTTTGCGCATATTACGTTCTTCTCGAAAAACTGTTTTGATTCCTTGCCAGGCAAATTCTAATGAATTAATAAAATGTTTATTTTTTCCTGTTTGCTCATCTTTTAAGGCCATACGCATCTAAAATCTCTTTCTGTAAACCAAACATTTCTTTTTCATCTTCAGGTTCCATATGATCGTACCCATTCAAATGTAAAAAGCCATGTACTGCCAAAAAGCCCATTTCTCGCTCCAATGTGTGCCCATATTCAACTGCTTGTTCTGCTGCTCGCTCTGTTGAAATAATTAAATCACCTAGATTACGTGGTAGCTCTGCCAACTCTTCATCATCAAAAATAATTGGCAATTCGTCTTCCCCTTCATCCTCTAAAGCAAAACTGATGACATCTGTAGGCATATCTTTGCCCCGATAGTCACGATTAATCACTTGGATACCTGCGTTATCTGTAAAAGTCACCGACATCTCCGTATCTTCGGCAATTTCTAGAAAACCCGCTGCAAATTGCAGCAAATTTTCGATTTCTTTGATTTCTTCTGTTGGTACTTTCTCGGTTTCATCAATGAAAGTAATATCCATTAGTCATCTCTCTTTTCTTGTTCATCTTTCATTTCTTCTGCTTCAGCTTTCATTTTTGGATACTTAATCCGTGAATGGAAGGTACTGCATAATCCATTAATTAATGATTTTTCAATGATGCGAATCTCTTTCATCGTTAACCCGCATTCATCTAATTGGCCATCTGAAATTCTATCTTGAATCACATTATGCACAAAGGCTTGAATTTTTTCGTTGGTCGGATGATCCATCGCCCGCACAGCAGCCTCACAAGTATCAGCAATACTCACAATCCCTGCTTCTCGTGTTTGTGGACGTGGCCCAGGATAACGGAAGTCTGATTCTTTAATTTCAGGATTGCGTTCTTTTGCTTTCACATAGAAAAATTTCATCAATGTTGTGCCATGATGTTGACGACAAATGTCAATCACCATTTGCGGCATATTGTACTCTTCTAAAATTTTGGCGCCATCAATTACGTGGCCAAAAATAATTTGTTTACTATCTTCTGGCAATAAAAAGTTATGTGGATTTTCTGCGCCAGCAGGTAAGTTTTCCACAAAGAAATTGGCGTGTTTAATTTTGCCAATGTCATGGTAATAACAAGCAACTCGTGTTAATAGCGACCGTCCACCAATCTCAGCAACAGCGTTAGCGCTCAAACTAGCCACCATCATGCTATGATGATAGGTACCTGGCGCTTCTTCTAACAGTTGTTTTAACAACGGATGGTTCGGATTACTTAATTCATTCAAGACAATCATACTATCATCAGTCACTAATAATTCGATATATGGATGCAAGCCCATTGTTGCTAAAAATGAAAGTACCGTTCCTGCACCTGCACAAATTAAAGCTGTCCACGTTTTACCATCTGTTAAACTCATTCCTTGATAAATCATTAAGACAACCGCCATGAAAACAGGAAAGACCACTACCCACATTAAAGCTGGGAAAACTTGCTCACTCATCCGTTTCCGTTTAACAACTGTTGCTAGAAATCCTGAGAATAAGTACATAATCAGAATAACCGTCAACGAGTTTGTGCCAATAGAATTATAAAAGATAAATAACGCAAAAACGACTTGGAAAATGGCAGCGATTATCCCTGAACGACGATTTACAAAATGATTTAGAATCAGCGGCGCAAAGGCTGCCGGATAGAACAAGGGAATATACATCAACTGCTCTGTTTGGAAAATCTGGAAGAATTTCATTAAAATAACACTGATTAGCATAGCACCCGTGTAAAAGATAATAAACGAGCGTTGTCGCGAAGGCTCAGTCACTTGTTTTGTAAAGAAAATTAACACTTCAACTTGAAGTAAAATAGCTAATGCTAATGCCACCATCGGAAAAATAGAGGTATTTTGACTAGTCATTCCTAGTAACTCAAGTTTTTCGACCGCTTTTGCATCAATTTGAGTACCTTCACGAACAATAATTTCGCCTTGATAAATCATTGCGGGTTGAACAGCATTCATCGCTTTTTGACGCAGCTCTTCTGTTCGTTTTTCATTGGCAATATCGTTTACCACAATCCCTTGGTTAACAATGTAACGAATGACTTGTTGCATGGTACTCGTAATATCTAAGTATTGAATTTTACCGTTAGCTTCTTGGCGAATTTTATCCAAATCAGATTCTCGAACGTGATTTTGCATTGCGTCATCCACCAACATCAAACTTTCTGAACGAACCTTATCCAATTGCTCAGAGGTTAATGTAAAGATTGTTTGATAAAAAACATTAGGAAAACTTTGATAAAACGTAACTTCATCTTGCGGTAAAGATTCAAACAATGACTTTAAGCTAGCTACTCGTTCTTCCACGGTCGGCGCAGGAATCGTTTCTTCCTTTTTGGCCTTCGCTTGCTTATTGCTGTACTCTTTGTCTACTTTTTCATTCGCAGAATCAATCAATTTAAATAATTTATCAATACGATTATGTTGGACAGATGCCGTATCTTCTTGATAAATATATTCGGGGGTGACAGCTTCTGCTGCCAATTTTTTTCTTTGTTCTGTTTCGTAGGTATTCTCGATATTTTTATTTGCACGAATGGTTTTCTCGGCCAGTTGACCTTCTTTAATTTCTACTCTTTTCTGATGGACACTGCCAAACATAATCATAAATAAAAGAAGAGAAAAAACGGCTAATAAAATAGGTAAGTAGGCCTTACCTAAACGATCCCCTAACTTTGTAAGTACTTTTTTCAAAAGGTACTTTCACTCCTTCCCTAACTGCTTAGGAATGCTTTTGTTGTTCTTTTTCATAGGCTTGAATAATTTGTGCTACAACCGGATGACGCACAACGTCACTGGCTTCAAAATTTACAAAGGCAATTTTTTCAATGTCTTTTAACGTACGCTCGGCGTTAACTAAACCACTTGTTACACCACGTGGCAAGTCAATTTGACTAGTATCTCCATTAACAATCATTTTTGAACTAAACCCTAAACGAGTTAAAAACATTTTCATTTGGGCAACCGTGGTATTTTGTGCTTCATCTAGAATGACAAAAGCATCATCCAATGTACGACCACGCATATAAGCAAGCGGGGCAATTTCAATAACGCCGCGTTCCATTAAACGATTTGTATGATCCATACCAAAAATTTGATATAAGGCATCGTAAACTGGACGTAAATAAGGATCGACTTTTTCTTTTAAGTCACCTGGTAAAAAGCCCAAGCTTTCGCCAGCTTCCACCGCTGGACGAGTTAAAATAATTTTTTGTACTTCGCCTTTTTTCAAAGCTGCTACCGCCATCACCACGGCTAAAAAGGTTTTTCCTGTTCCCGCAGGTCCCACCCCGAAAATGACGTCATGAGTTTTAACTGCATCGATATATTTTTTTTGACCAACATTCTTAATTCGGATGGCCCGACCATGATGGTCCTTCATAATTTCTTCTTCATACATGGCAATAAACGCCTCTAAATTTCCAGCTTTGGCCATTTTTAAAGCAGAAACGACATCTGGCGTATGCACTTTGATGCCTCGTTGAATTAATGTTTGTAGCGCTCTTAACACGGAAGCGACTAACTCTACCTCTGATGATTCGCCAATTAACTGAATAACTTCGCCACGACTATTAATCGTTACGTGGGTATTCTCTTCTAAAAATTTGATATGTTTATCATGTGTTCCTAAAAGCATGTGTGCATCATCAGAATCAGTAAGTATTAATTCCAAAGATTTTGACTGATTATCTGTCAAAAAACGTCCATCTCCTTTATTATATAGTCCTTTACAATGATACCACATTCTTATCTGTTTAAAAAGAAGTCGTACCTGATTTGACTTTGAAAGTCAAAAAAGAGAAAACCGTAAAAAGCTACCGGTTTTCTCTTTACATAAAAAAACTAGGACAGTATACTGTCCTAGTTTCGATAACGCTCTTAGTTTTCTTGTAATAATTCTTTCACAATTGCGTTAACTTGGTTGCCATCGGCTTTGCCTTTGACTTTCGGCATCATAGCGCCCATCACTTTACCAAAATCTTTTGGTGAAGTGGCGCCAGTTTGCGTCATTACCTCTTGAACTAGTTGACGAATTTCTTCCTCTGTTAGTTGTTGAGGCATATATTTTTCAACAATTGCTATTTCAACTTTTACTTTTTCAACAAGATCGTCGCGTCCCGCCTTTTCAAACTCTGATAAAGAATCTTTTCTCTGTTTCATCTCACGAGACAATACAGTGAGTTCTTCTTCTCCGTTCAATTCACGGCCCGCTTTAATCTGATCATTTTGAATGGCAGTCTTTAACATACGAAGTACGGCTAAAGTTTCTTTGTCTTTAGCTTTCATCGCTGTTTTAATGTCGTCATTCAATGTGGTTAGCAATGACATACCACCAACTCCAATTCATTCAAAACTAGAATTTTTTACGTTTTCTAGCTGCTTCAGATTTTTTCTTACGCTTTACACTTGGTTTTTCGTAGAATTCACGTTTACGTGATTCTTGTAAAGTACCCGCTTTTGAAACGGAACGTTTGAAGCGACGAAGAGCATCATCAAGAGATTCGTTTTTACGAACGACTGTTTTTGACATGTTATTCCCTCCCTCCGAGCTTAAAAAGTAACCGTTTTTCTTATTTGTGGGAAAAACCCACAAATTAAAATACTGTCCTTGTTATATTATAGCTAAAGCATAAATAACCGTCAACCACTCTACTGATAAAATACGAAATTTTTGTTTGATTTTTCGTCTTATTCGCTATTTTTCGCAACAATCGGCACAACGACCAAGTATTTCAAAGCGATGTCCTTCAATTGAACAACCTTTTAACTGTTCTTCAAAAAAATTCATCGGACACATGTGAATTTCTTCCGTTTTGCCACAAACCGTACAAATAAAGTGATGATGATGTTCCACCTCTTGGCAACAACGGAAACGAAACTTTTGCTCGCCATTTAATTCTGTTTTTTCCAGTAATTCTAAGCGCTCAAAGTCATGCAAGTTACGATAAACCGTATCATAACTGACTCCTTTAAAGGTTTCATTCATAAATTCATACACTTCACGTGCAGAAACATACCGATTTCGCTTAATCAAATAGCTCATCAGTAATTCTCGTTTTTTAGTATATTTTAATCCACTGGCTTTCATGGTTTCTAAGGCTTGTTCAATATTGGTTTTTACTGGTGCCATCGCCATTTCCTCCCTCACCAACCTAAATCAGAATCATTACGAAATAGATTCTGGACTTATGGTATAATAAAATTATTAAAAATGCAAGAAAGGACTTACCCTCTATGACTATTTCTGAAGAAAAAAAATGTGTGACGATTTTTGTCATCTCAGATTCTGCTGGCGAGACCGCTTCAAAATTGGCGGCTGCTTCAATGGCCCAGTACCCCACTGTTGATTTTACTTTGATTAGACGAACATTCGTTAAAGACGAAGATAAACTGGTGCAAGCGTTAGAAGATGCCAAAAAAGCAGAGGCCATGGTACTGCATACTATCATTAATGATCATCTCGTGGCGATTGCTAATCAATTTTTCAATGAGCATCAATTGTTCCATTTTGACATTTTGACACCACCAGTTGCGGAAATCGAACGATTAACAGGTGTCGCACCCATGCGGGAACCAGGTGCCTTACATCATCTGAATGAAAATTATTTTAAACGAATTGAAGCAATGGAATTTGCTGTCAAATATGACGATGGCAAGGACCCACGAGGCTTTTTAGAAGCGGATGTGTTACTTCTTGGCGTTTCCCGAACTTCTAAAACACCGCTAAGTCTCTTTTTAGCCAACAAGAACTTAAAAGTTGCTAATTTGCCACTAATTCCTGAAGCACATTTACCGAAACAATTATTCGAAATGGACCCTAAAAAAATTGTTGGCTTAACCAATGATCCCAATGTTTTAAACGGGATTCGTAAAGAACGAATGCGCGCATATGGATTGCCTGAAAATACTTCTTATTCAGATATTGAAAAAATTCGGCGAGAACTGGCTTTTGCTAATGATCTTTATCAAAAATTAGGTTGTATCGTTATTGATGTCGCTTCTCTTTCAATTGAAGAAACTGCCTCAATGATTCTTAATGCTTTGAACTTAGAAGATCATAGTTATTATTCCACGGAAACAGCCGAGGATTAAAAAAAACGAGAAAAAATCACTAGTGATTTTTTCTCGTTTTTTTTAAAAGACTTGAACACCTTCTTGATCAATATTGAAAATTTGGATGCTCGCTTTGGTAGATAATTTCTCCAAACTTTGAACAATTTCGTTGGTTCGTTCTTCTGGCGACAAGATTAGCACAGTTGGACCAGCACCGCTTAAGAAAGAGCCATAAGCACCTTTTTGCTGAGTTAAACGACGAATTTCTTTTAAGTGAGGAACCAATGAACGACGATACGTTTCATGCCATTTATCTTGTTCCATCATTTTGCCTGCTAAAGGTAAATCCCCGTTTAAAATTGCGGCAATCATAACATTGGCAATTGAGCTGGCCGCGACCGCTTCTTTATAAGTCAATTTTTCGGGCAAAACAGCGCGACTTTTTTCGGTAAATAATGGTTCCTCTGGAATAAATGCAATGACATCACACATTGGAAAGTGATGTTTGACATGGTAGACTTGGTTTTCTACATGGCTAGCCACCACGAAATCTCCTAAAATAGCTGGGGCAACATTATCAGGATGTCCTTCCATCTCTGTGGCCAAACGAACTTTTTCTTTAGGGGACAAATTTAAATGTGCTAGTCGGTTAGCTAATTCAATGCCTGCTACAATCACACTTGAGCTACTGCCTAGTCCTCTTGCAAGGGGAATGTCAGAAACCATCCGAATAACTTTTGGTGTTAATTCTGGTGCAATTTTCAATGCCGTTTGAATTAATAAATTCTCTTCATTAGTAGGAATCTCTTCTCCCAAAGTATGTTGAATTTCCCAAAATTCACTTTCACCTAAAACGTTGATTGTTAAATAAGCGGATAATGCAATGCCACATGAATCAAAGCCAGGTCCTAAGTTGGCACTAGTGGCAGGTACTCTTATTTTCATAGTGTTGCGACTCCTTTTCGTAAGTGCAGACGCATTTCTTCCACGTCACTCATTTTTGAAATAGCTACTTCTGTCTCCATTGCTGTATCAGGATCTTTCAGTCCGTTACCAGTAAAGACTGCCACGACGGTTTCACCTGCTTTGATTTTACCGCTTTTAACATGTTGAATAACTCCAGCTAATGAAGCAGCCGAACCAGGTTCAATGAAAACCCCATCTTGAGCAGCAATTTTTCGGTAAGCCGTTAAAATTTCTTGATCTGTCACGGCATCAATGAAACCACCGGATTCATCCCGTGCCTGTTCTGCTAGTTGCCAACTAGCAGGATTTCCAATCCGGATCGCTGTTGCCACGGTTTCAGGTTGCTCAATCACTTGGCCTTTCACGATCGCTGCGGCACCTTCTGCTTCAAAACCATGCATTCTTGGTAAAGTTGTTCCTTGTTTTTCATGCCATTCTTTAAAGCCTTTCCAGTAAGCGGAAATATTGCCGGCATTTCCAACTGGAATCGCTAAGACATCGGGCGCTTGACCTAATTGTTCACAAACTTCAAAAGCTGCTGTCTTTTGCCCTTCTAAGCGATAAGGATTCACTGAATTAACTAGCGCAACTGCCTCAGTTTTCGCAATCTCTCGCACCGCTTTTAATGCTTCATCAAAGTTACCTGGAATCGAAATAATGTCTGCCCCATACATAATAGCTTGCGCCAATTTTCCCAGTGCGATTTTCCCTTCTGGAATCACTACATACGCTTTAATGCCTGCTCTTGTGGCATACGCAGCAGCGGCGGCACTAGTATTTCCTGTAGAAGCACAAACAATCGCTTTGGCACCTTCTTCTACCGCTTTTGCTACAGCCATCACCATCCCGCGATCTTTGAATGAGCCGGTGGGATTTAAGCCTTCGTATTTTCCATATAATTGAATACCTAATTCTTTGGATAAATTAGGTAAAGGAATCAGTGGCGTATTTCCTTCGGCTAAAGAAATCATTGGTGTTTTTTCTGTTACGGGCAAATACGCTTGATACTGTTTTAACAAACCTTCATACATGTTTACTCATCTCCTATAACCTTCATTACATTCAATAACTGAAAGGCTTCCGTATTTTGAATAGCTATCACAACTTGTTGCATTTGTGCTTTTGATATCTGGTGTGTAATGGCAACAATTCTTGCTCGCTGTCCATCTGATTTCTGTTGAACTAATTGATCAAAGCTGACTTCTGCTTTAGTCATTAATTGCGTCAACTGCAAAAATTGTCCTGGTGTATCTGGAACATCTAATGAAAAATAGTACTGCCCAAATACATTTTCGGAACTCGTCAATTGTGTTTTATGTTGATACGAATTGAACATATGGCCAGTCGTTGCCAAGCGAATGTTTTTAGCAATCGTAATTAAATCACTGACCACACTGGTTGCTGTCGGTTTAGCTCCAGCTCCTGGACCGTAATACATTGATTCCCCCACGCCTGCACTTTTAATAAATACTGCATTGTACTCATTCCGAACAGATGCAATAGGGTGCTTTTGATTGACTAGCATAGGCGCCACTTCCACCGAGATACTATTCTCATTTTGTTCAGCAGAGCCAATCAATTTGATTTCATACCCCAGTTGTTTAGCCATAGCGACATCATCTAAAGACAATCCGCGAATTCCACGAATATCAACTTGTGGTAATGAAACATTCATCCCAAAAGCAAATTGACTTAAAATAACCATTTTATAGGCTGCGTCAATTCCATCGACATCATTTGTCGGATCCGCTTCAGCAAATCCCAACGCTTGCGCTTCTGCTAAAGCTTCTTCATAACTTTTATCAGCAGAAACCATTTGCGTAAGCATATAATTCGTCGTACCGTTCACAATCCCTAAAACTTGTTGAATATTGTCTGCCGCTAAGCTATTAGCAATTGTTCTTAAAATTGGAATCCCGCCAGCAACACTTGCTTCATAATATAAATCACAATGATGTTTTTGGGCTAACGCTACTAATTCACTCCCATGTTGCGCCAGTAAATCTTTATTAGCAGTCACAATATGTTTACCCTTTTCTAAAGCTTTCATGATATACGTTTTGGCTGGTTCAATGGTTCCCATTAATTCCACAACGATTTGAATCTCTTTATCTTCTAAAATATCATCAATTGAAGTTGTTAAAGAAAGACCGTATTCTTCCGCTTGCGCTTGTTTCGTTTCAAGATTTCGGACAAATGCTTTTTCAATGACTACATTCATTCCTGTCACTTGTGAAATTTTCTCTTGATGTTCTTTCAAGAGAGTTAAAACGCCAGTGCCTACAGTCCCTAATCCTAGTAACCCGATCTTTAAGGTATCCTTCATTTTTACCTCCATCAACAGCGCTATTCTAGTTACGCTATTTTTTCCTACTTTTTATCGATGTTCAATATGCTCAAAGGTCTGATTTAAAATATCTATTACATGATGATCATCCAATGTATAAAAAATCGTTTTTCCTTCGCGACGTGCCTTGACAACCCGGCTATCTCTTAATAATTTTAGTTGATGAGAAACGGCGGACTGTTCCATTCCCAATTGTTCACTAATCGCCGTTACGTTATGCTCGCCTTCTTTTAAAAGTAGCAAAATTCTTAAACGTGTTGGATCACTTAATACTTTATATAATTGACTTACTTGTTTGATTTCTTCCATTTGTTTCATTATAGTCGCCTCACTTTGCACTCATTATAACACAGAGTTTTTTAAAATAAGAACTGCGATTGTTCTTTCCTACGAAAAATATGGCACAAAGAAAGTTGGAAAAATGACAAACTTGTCGATTTTCCAACTTTCTTCATCTATTCGTGGTTGGCTTGCTGAACTGCATCCATCACGGCATAACGGAAGCCATTTTTTTCTAGAGCTACGACACCGCGAATCGTACTTCCTCCTGGAGAAGTCACTTCATCTTTCAATGCTCCTGGGTGTTTTTTCGTGTCTAAGGCTAAGGTCGCCGTTCCTTTTATCATTTGAGCGACAATTTCATAAGATAAGTCTCTTGGTAACCCTTCTAAGACTGCTGCATCTCCCAATGCTTCCATAAAGATATCAACAAAAGCTGGACTGCAACCAGCCACAGTACCAAAAGTTTCCAGTTGCGCTTCACGAATTTCTTTGACTAACCCTAAAGTAGCAAGAAGTTCCATTACCAGGTCCTTCGTTTGGCCTTCAATTGTTGGTGCCAAGGCTACGCCAATCACACCCTGATTCACGCTAACTGGTGTATTAGGAATGGCATGAACAACTTTGGCTTCTTTATTGCCAAGAGCCATTTGTGCTTCTTGTATGGTATGACCTGTTGCAACAGAAATCAATAAACTTTCGTTGGAAAAATGAGGGGCTAATTCCTGAAGGACAGGTAACACGACCTTTGCTCCTGTCGCAATAAAAATAACCTTACATTCTTGGAAAAGTGCATAATCTGTGACAAGTTGAAAGCCCCACTCTTTTTGAAGTGCTTCTGCTGTTCCACTTGAGCCGCCTTTCACATATAAATGTTCCTTCTTGACTGCCTCAGCTTTCAGTAACCCTTTAATCATGGCACCGCCCATACTGCCAGCACCGATAAAGCCAATTTTCATAGCATTCCCTCCTTAGTTAAATAAAGTGTTTGTGTCAAAAGTCAATTAGCTTTTGACACAAACACTCACATTCGTACTTTTTTCCGTACAGCCTGTTTCGTTTATTTTATTTTGTTAATTCATTAACGACTGCTTCAAACGCAGCAATTTTTTCAGAAGCTTCTGAACTACTTGTTGCTTTTGTTGCTAGATAGAATTTAATTTTTGGTTCTGTTCCTGATGGTCGGATAGCAATCCAACTGCCATCTTCTAAATGATATTTCAACACATCAGAAGGAGGCGTTTGTAATTGTTCTGTTTGACCATCTGCAAAAGTGCGTGTTAATTCTTTAAAATCTTCCGTTTGAGCAACTTGAATCCCGGCAAACTCAGTTGGCGCTTGTTCACGACATTTTGCCATTAAAGCTTTGATTTTACCGCTTCCTTCAATTCCGCTCATTGTTACGGAAATAGTTTTTTCTTCAAAGTAACCAAATTCTTCAAAGATATCTTGTAAGCCATCGTATAATGTTTTTCCTTGTTTTTTATAGAAAGCCGCTACTTCTGCTAATAAAACTAACGCTTGAATTGCATCTTTATCACGAACAAAAGGTTTCACTAAGTAACCATAACTTTCTTCAAAACCAAACATAAACGTTTGACTGTGGTCTTCTTCGTATTGTTGAATTTTTTCAGCAATAAATTTGAAACCTGTTAAAACATTAAACATCTTCGTATTATATTTCTCAGCAATCGCTGTAGCAAGTTCACTAGAAACGATTGATTTTAGAACCGCAGCATTTTGAGGCAACGTGTCTGCTTGTTGATGGGCTTCTAAAATATAATGAATCATAATTGAACCTAATTGATTTCCTGTTAATACTTGGTAGTCTCCGTTTGGCATCCGCACAGCAGCACCTAAACGATCAGCATCTGGATCTGTTGCAATCAATAAATCAGCGCCTTCTTTTTCCCCTAAACGAATCGCGTATTCAAAAGCTGAATGTTCTTCAGGGTTTGGTGACTTAACTGTAGTAAAGTCAGGATCAGCAACGGCTTGCTCAGGTACTAAAACAAATTTTTCAAAACCGGCTTGTTTTAATGCCTTTTCTCCTAACATTTTCCCAGTTCCATGTAAGGGAGTGTAAACTAATTTTAATTCTTTACCCATTTCGTTAATTAATTCTTGATTAATCGTAACTGTTTTAATTTCTTTCAAATACGCGTTATCGACTTCTTCACCAACAATGTTAATTAAACCGCTGTGGGCAACTTCTTCATCTGATAAGACATCAATTTTCAAAGGATTTTCGATACTACGAACATATTTAGTTAATGCATCTGCATCAGCTGGCGGCATTTGACCACCGTCTTCACCATAGACTTTGTAGCCATTATAGGCAGCTGGATTGTGAGAAGCCGTAATCATGATTCCCGCAAAAGCTTTAAAGTAGCGGACCGCAAAAGATAATTCTGGTGTTGGTCGTAAGCTTTCAAACACAAAAGAAGGAATATCATGTTTAGCTAATGTTTTAGCTGCTTCCATTGCAAATTCTGGAGACATATGACGTGAATCATAGGCAATAGCTACACCGCGACGTTTTGTTTCAGGATCTTGCGTATCCATAAAACGTGCAAGCCCTTCTGTCGCTTGACGAACTGTAAAGATATTCATCCGATTAATACCGGCGCCTAAAATCCCGCGCATCCCGGCAGTCCCAAATTCTAATGGTGCGTAAAATGCATCTTCACATTTTTCAGGGTCTGTATTTAAGTCCTTTAATTCATTTTTTAAATTTTCTGGAATATTTTCTTCATTTAACCATTGTTGGTAAACTTGTTCCCAAGACATGGAAAACACCTCATTTGTTTTTTTGTTTTTACTTTTTAAGTATAGCATTGGATATTCGTTTAGAAAAGGGAAGTTGTAGCGTTTTCTCTCAGCAAATGATTTTTATAAGAAAAATCTTACTTAGTGTTCTATTTTTGTTTGTCTATTTTCAGAAAGCTGTCGTGTAATCCGTACCATTCGCTCACAAAAAAGAGGAATTTCTTCTGGTGAAATTCGGGAACAGTTCAAGCGAATACTTCCACGTTTTTCACTAAAAGCTACACTTGGTGCTACCAAAACACCTTCTCGTAAAAACACTTGCCAATCTTCTGGCTTAAGTGCCCCTTGACACCAATGTGCCCATAAATAAAAGCCGCCTTTTACTGGCGAAACTTCCCATTCTGACAACGATTTAAATACTTGATATACAGCTGTTGCTCGTTGTTCCACTTGTTTATTTAATAACGTAATTTTTTCAGAAAAAGAAGGATCTTCAATCGCCATTTTAGCGAGCATCTGCGGAAAAATACTCAACGAAACATCCATCATTTTTCTGGCTTCTGCAATTTGTTTCGTCACGGAGGCGGGCGCACTTAACCAACCAATTTTCGTGGTCGAACCTAAAATTTTTGACAACGAACCGATATACAAGACATTATCTGGATCTAATTTTTTTAAAGGAGGAATTTCTGTTTTCGGGATAAAACTTAGCTGCCCAAAAACATCATCTTCTAAAATAGGAACTTGATACGTTTGACAAACTTTCACGAGCTGTTCTCTTTTTCTTAAAGGCATCACTGTCCCAGTCGGATTTTGAAAGGAAGGATTAACCATAACCATTTTGATGCGATGTTGTCGGATTGTTTGTTCTAGCGCTTCAAGATCAATCCCTTCCTCTGTCATGGGCACACCAAATAAGCGCACACCAGCAGCTTGGAAAATTGGTAAGGCATAGAAGAAAGATGGATCTTCTACGGCAACACTATCTCCTTGTCTCAATAAAACTTGTAAAACTAAAAAAAGTGCTTGTTGCGCACCTGAAGTAAGCAATAAACTTTCACTTGGTAAATGAAGCTGATATTCCGTTGCTGTAATGGCTTGGATTTCTTTTCTTAACGGCAAATAACCTAATTCATCTTGTGCTTCCTCTTTTAAAAATTGTTTCCAATTTAATGCTGGAAAATCGAAACTGGGAATTAAGTCTAACGGCAACTCGCCTGTATACATATCTAAGTCAGTCGGCAAATTTTGTTTAGCACGTAACTCAATCTCTGCCACCAAGGGATGAACTTGTTTGAACACATTTTGTTCTAAATAACGATGCCAATCCGTTCGTGGCGTCATCATTACCCCCCATTTTCCTTCGTTAACAATCGTTCCGCTCCCTCTTTTTCGCACAATCCAGCCTAAGTCCACCAGTTCGTCTAATGCATGAACAACGGTTGAACGATTGACAGACAAGTACTCTGCCAGTTTACGTTCTGAAGGGATTTTTTCGCCTGGTAATAATTCGCCTGTTTGAATCTTTTGAACAATCATTTCCATAATACTGCGATAAATGGGAACATTTTGTTCTTTTTTAAGTTGCCACATAGCAATCACCTCAACAATTGGATGAGTTAAAAGTAATCCAGTTTAATGCTTTTGTCAATCGAAAATACAAGAAAAGTGAGACAGCCGTTTTGACGAATGTCCCACTTTTCTGTTTTACTATTAACAGGTTTGTCTCAATGTTTGTGTAAAAATGCTTGGATGGTGTTATAAAAGATTCCTGCGAACATAAAGATTAACCAACTAAACCGCCAATCCCCTAAAACAAAACTAATAAATAGATAGAGTGCAACAACTAAGGGCCAATAAACGGATGCAATAATTGCACCGACAGGATTTCCCACAGGTCCTTCCTCTGTTTTTGTTTGTTGAGGGGCAAAATCAGGATGACCAACATGTTCTGAATAAAAATAAGTTTCATTCAACAATTTATTAAAACTTCCTTTAATTACTCCACCAAATATAAACAAGAAGACGCCAACCGATACTAAAAAGAAGAGCCAACTAATCCCCATCGTTCCATTATAATATTGTCCGCCCATCATTTGATGCATGGAACGGCGCATCATCAGATGAAGGCCACTACTAAAGACAACAACTGGGATTAAACCCAAAATACAAAAAACGACGCCCGCTGCCATACAAAAAATAAATGATCGTTGAAAACTTTGTTCTCTTTGTGCAACTTCTTTTTTTAACTTAATCGGAATCAATCGTTGCCCCAGTTGTTTGTCCATTGCAACAAACCGATTACCAGCAACAATAAATAATGGAACGCCGATTGCCACACCTATGAAAAGACAAACTAAACCAAGACCGTTAGAAAGAACACCACGCATACCAACCAGCAAGCCAACACCCACCATGATTGCAACAACACCAAGACCAATTTGAATAGCACCTTTACGTTGGACAGCTAAATAGTCAAGTCCTTCCTCCACTGAAATTTCTGGCAAACCGTTCATTGAATCGTTTGTTTCATCCACTTGTTTATTTTCTAAATTCAATTCTTCCATTAATTCATCAATAGTACCAAATTCAGAAATAATTGTACCAATTGCTTCATTTTCCGATTTTCCTTGGCTGAGCAAGTCTTCATAACGATCCTCAGCATTTGCTAATAAGTCCGCCTTTAATTGTTTTGTTTCAGATGTTTCAACAACGCCTGAAAATAAGCTATCAATAAATTCTTCTATAATTTTCATTTTCCCATCTCCTTTACAAATGCTTCGACGACGTCTTTTGTTACTTCCCATTCTAGTAACTTTTCCTCTAAATAACGCTCTCCTGCATGGGTTATTTGATAATAGGTCCGCTTTTTGCCATGCGTTACTTCTCCTGGAAATGATTCAATGTAGCCATTTTTCTCTAAACGTGTAAAAGCAGAATAAAGTGTCGTTTCTTTAATCGAATATTGTTCTTTAGAAATTTCACGAATGCGTTTAGAAATCGCATAACCATATGAAGCGCCGGATTGTAAGATTGAGAGAATAAAGGTATCGTTGTATCCTCGAATTGCATCACTACCAATCACATAAATTCCTCCCTCAAGTACTTCAACTATCGTACTACGTCTGTCGTTGTAATTATCTTAACACGATTACTACGATAGGTAAAGTAAAAAAAGCACGTAATGCAGAAATCATTTTAATTTCTGCACTACGTGCTGTCTTCTTTTCAGTCTATAGTTGAATGTTAAATGGTATCACCATTAAAAATAGAATTTTTTACAATCACATAATCAACTTTACGAATCGCTTCTAAATCGCGACCTCCCGCGTATGAAATGGAAGATTGTAAATCTTGTTGCATTTCGACTAAAGTATCTGCCAACTTCCCTTTATGGCGTAACCAGATTTTTTTGCCTTCAACGTTTTTCTTTTCGCCTTTTTGGAATTCAGAGGCGCTACCAAAGTATTCTTTGTAAACAACACCATCTTCCACTTTTGTTTCACCTGGTGATTCTTCATGTCCAGCAAATAGTGAACCAATCATGACCATAGTTGCCCCAAAACGCACAGATTTTGCAATGTCTCCATGGGTCCGAATCCCACCATCTGCAATAATTGGTTTCCGAGCAGCTTTGGCACACCAACGTAAAGCCGCTAACTGCCAGCCACCTGTCCCAAAGCCAGTCTTAATTTTAGTAATACATACTTTTCCTGGTCCAATCCCCACTTTGGTGGCATCGGCTCCAGCGTTTTCTAATTCGCGAACGGCTTCTGGCGTTCCAACATTGCCCGCAATAACGAACGTTTCTGGTAAAAATTTTTTCAAGTGTTGAATCATATTAATCACCGCATTTGAATGACCATGGGCGATATCAATTGTCACGTAGTCAGGAACTAAACCTTCTCGGGCTAACGTTTCAACAAAAGCGTATTCCCCTTCTTTCACACCCACACTAATTGACGTGATTAAGCCCTTTTGTTGCATTTTTTTAATAAATGGCACTCGCGCCTCTTCATCAAACCGATGCATGATATAAAAATAACCATTTTCAGCAAGGGTTTCCGCAATCGTTTCATCAATAATTGTTTGCATGTTCGCTGGAACGACAGGCATTTTAAACGAATGTTTTCCTAAAGTTACTGTAGTATCACATTCAGAACGACTATTCACGATACATTTATTGGGAATTAATTGGACATCTTCATAATCAAAAACTTTCATACTTACTGCCTCCTAGTTATTTACAAAAATAACGTAAAAACCGAACATTCGGTCATTTAACGTTCGTGTTTACAAACACCATTGTTAATTTACACTATTTACCGCCACTTGTCAAAGGCGTTTTAACGAAAATTAATCTTTTTACCCTTCTTGAACGTTTGGTAAAATGGCCTGCAATAAAATAGCAACAATTGAGGCAGTTGCCACGGGTGAACTAAATAAATATTGTAAAAATTGTGGTAGAGTTTCCAAAAACTCTTTTGGTAACAATGTCAACGCTAATGTCATAATAATCGGAACGGCAATTACATACATCTCTTTTTCATGAATTGTTACATCGCTCATGACTTTCATTCCACTTACAGAAATGATGCCACAAACAACCACAAAAACACCGCCGATAACTGGTGCCGGAATGGCCGAAATCAAGGTGGAAAGTTTTCCAGATAAGCCAAATAAGACAAACCACGCACCTGCAGCCACAAAAACCTTGCGACTAGCAACTCCAGTGATTGAAATAATCCCAGCATTTGTAGAGTAACTAGTTACTGGCGTGCCGCCAATGAATGAAGAAACTAAGCAACCTAAGCCTTCACCAATTACGCCGCGATTAATTTTTTCTTCGGTCAAAGGTTCAGCGACAACATGACTCACAGCAAACCAAGTGCCTGTTGTTTCCGCCATTAAAACCAGATAAATAACTAACATCGTGGCAATGGCTGACCAATCAAATTGGAAAGAAAAGTTAACTAATGGTAACTGAGGCAAACTAAACCAAGCCGCTTCACTAACGGCTGATAAATCAAGTACCCCTAATAATTGTGCCGCGATGCTCCCAAATAATAATGCCAAAATGACAGAAGAAACGCGGAAAATCCGCCCTTTTTTCAAAGCAGAACCTAAGAGCGCAAAGAAGATCAACGTACCCGCTGCTATAAATGCTAATAAAATATTTTGTCCTAATTCCCCTTTTGCATGGTAAATATTATCCGATAAAGCGACTGGCATTAACGAAAGCCCCACCACAAAAATAATTGTTCCTCCCACAATTGGTGGAACAAATTTAGTGATTAAACGATTAAAAATACCAGTAAATCCTAATATAATAACAACAATTGCCCCCACTAAACTAGCACCTAAAACTGCGCCCCAGCCATTTCCTTGTTGGTTATTGGCAAAATAAATTCCCGCAATTGCCCCGATTGGAATAAATGAAGGGCCTTGCGCAACTGGTAATCTCATACAAAAATGAGATTGAATAATCGTGGCAAGTCCTGCTGCTATGAATGTTGCTTGAATTAAAGAAGACGTTTGTGCTGTGCTAATACCAATAATCGAAGCAATGATTACAGGTACGACGTACACGTCCATTGCTAAGACATGCTGAATCCCTAACATAGTGGCCTGCCCAAAAGATACTGAATCTTCTGGCCCCACTGTTAAATGAAGATTATTTTGTTTCTTTTCACTCATTTTTTATACTCCTTTAGTTGCTGACATTAAATTTTTATCATGTACTTTTTCACCTTGTACCCAGACTTCTCGAATATTTTCTGGTCGTGCTAAATATAAGATTTTTTGGAAAACATCAAGCAATGATTCCCCTGGATTTTTAGGGATTCGTGCTTGTGACAAGCTTGTATTAATAATTTGAACATCCCAAGCATACCCTTTTTCTAATTTTCCAATTGGTAAACTTAGCGCTTGACCACCACCAGCAGTAGCTAAATAAAACGCTTCATTTACTGTAATCCGTGCTGTTTTAACACCTCGTACTTCTGGTTTTTTTGTAGCATCGACGCCATCTTCTAACATTCTAGAAGAAATAACCGCTTGCTTTAAATTGTCAAAAAGACTTGGTGAAAAACCACCTGAAAGATCACTACCTAAACCAACTTCTACTTGATGTTGATGTACTAATTTTGCAATCGGTGTTACTGCATTACCAAAATAAGCATTAGAGATTGGGCAGTGCGCCACAGCCGTCCCTGTTTCATGGAATAAATTCATATCTGCTTCTTCTAAAAAGCCTGCATGTGCCATCACTGCTTTTTCTGTCAATAAACCAAAATCATTCAATGCTTGAGCATCATTTTTTCCAAAACGTTCTTGAACAAATTGATGTTCCCAATCACTCTCACTACAATGACTTTGAACATGGACTTGATATTTCGCTGCTAATTCTCCTAATTCTTTAAGTGCTTCTTCTGTACAACTAGGAATGAAACGCGGAGTTACAACGGGATATACGCCTTGTTTTGTTTGCTGCGCTAATGTTTGAATTTCTTGAATAAACCGTTCCGTTTCTTCTAATGCTTGTTCCGTTGTTTGATCACGATAGTACTCTGGATTCTCATTAAGATCATCCATTACAACTTTACCAATTAAGCCACGCTGCCCTTTTTCCGCACAAATCTCTGCCAAACAACGGCTAGCTTCATAATGAATGGTTGCAAAATAAAGGGCTGTTGTTGTCCCATTAGCTAACAATTGGGTTACCAATTCATCATAGACTTGTTGGGCAAATGTTAAATCTGCAAATTTGGACTCCAAAGGAAACGTGTACGTATTCAGCCATTCATGCAATGGAATATCCAAGGCGGTCCCTGATTGTGCCCACTGAGGTGCATGGACATGTAAATCAACAAAGCCGGGTAAAAGATAAGAATCTTGGGGCAATTCTTGAAAACGTTGCGCCTCTTTTTGTTCTGCTAGCACAGTTTCATACGCTTCAGCATCTGGTTCAATTATTTCCTGAATTACTCCGGCCTCATCTATACAAAAAAGTGTCTCTTCATAGACTTTAATCTCTTGCAAATTTTTACTAGAAAAACCTGTTCCTTTTATTACAAAATGAAACATTTAATACTCCTCCTTACTATCACATGAAGATTATACATAAACTTTCGTTTAATAACTATAAAAATGTGATTTTTTTAAAAAAAATCCATGTTCAAACAAGCAAAAACCGAACATTCTAAGAATGATTTATTTTTTCTTTGGATAAACAAGAAAACTTTCTATTCTTAAGATTCTTCGGTATACTTGAAGAGAATCGTTAGAACTTTAGGAGGTCCTGAGATGATACAGATCGAACAAATTAGAACAGGTGTTATTCAAGAGAACTGTTATCTTGTTTATAATGAAGAAGCATTATTAATTATTGATCCAGGTGCAGAAGGAGCAAAACTAATTCAAGAAATTATCCGTTTAGGGAAGAAACCAGCCGCTATTTTATTAACACATACTCACTATGATCATATTGGTGCGGTAGAAGAATTGCGCCATCATTATCAAATCCCTGTTTATGTTAGTCCATTAGAACAAGCGTGGCTTTCCAATCCTATTTTGAATCTTTCAGGATTAGGCAGACATGATGATATAGCAAATATTATTGTTCAACCCGCCGAACACGAATTTAAACTAACCGATTATGAAATTGGCGGCATGAAATTTTCCGTAGTCCCAACACCTGGTCATTCAATTGGTAGCGTCAGCTTTGTCTTTGATGATTTTGTTGTTGTTGGGGATGCATTGTTTAAAGGTAGTATTGGTCGTACCGATTTACACACTGGTGATATGCAACAATTATTACACAGCATTACGACCTATCTATTCACTTTACCAGAAGAATTTCCTGTTTATCCAGGCCATGGTGATGCCACAACCATTCAACATGAAAAAGCCACAAACCCATTTTTTAATTAGAGATTTATTCACTATTTAAAGAAACTTAGGAGGAGTAGCAATGACTGAAGCAACGACACTTTATATTATTCGTCACGGAAAAACGATGTTTAATACGATTGGCCGTACCCAAGGCTGGTCAGATACCCCCTTAACCAAACAAGGAGAAGAAGGCATTTATCATTTAGGCTTAGGTCTTAGAGACATAGACTTTAAGGAAGCCTATAGTAGTGATAGTGGTCGTGCCATGCAAACCGCTCAGATTATTTTACAAGAACATCAAAACCACCAAAAGATTCCTTACCTAACCGATAAACGGATTCGTGAGTGGTGTTTTGGTTCTTTAGATGGCGGCTATGATGGTGAACTTTGGGGTGTGGTGCCACGCATTTTAGCTTTTAAAAGTTATGAAGACATGATGACCACGAAGATTACCTATCGCGAGTTAGCAAATGCTATTATTGAAGCCGATACGGCTGACTGGGCGGAGCCTTATGAAGTTATCCGTGATCGTGTTTGGTCTGGTTTCGAAGATATCGCTCATCATCGAGAAAAAAATGGTGGCGGCAAAGTCATGGTGGTTTCCCATGGACTAACAATTTCCTTTTTACTTTCCTTAATTGATGCAAGTTTGCCTATGCAGATGGCACTGGAGAATGGTAGCGTGACGACCTTAACTTACGAAAAAGGAACATTTACCATTCAAGGAATTAATGATATTTCTTATATTGAAAAGGGAAAAAAGATCGCTGAAAAGCGCTGTTTATTGTAAAAAAAGAGAAGGTTATCTGTCAAAATGACAGATAACCTTCTCTTTTTGTTTATTCTTTTAAACGTTCTACATTTTTTCTTGAGATTTGAATTTTTTCTAAGGTTTCCTTATAGTTTTTTGCTGCATAAGCAAAAAATAAAACATCGACTACATACAATTGTGCCACCAAGGAAACAGTAGCCGCACTTCTCAATGGCACGTCTTCCCCACTAGAGGTTTGGAGGACGATATCACTTTTTTCACCAATCACTGATTTTTCATCTTGTGTGATACTAATAATAGGAATCCCTTGCTGCTTCGCTAAATCAGCTAAAGTACTTGCTTCTTTATTCGTTCCAGAATTAGAAATAACAATAAAAACACTAGGCTTTTCTGTTGAGCCTAACATAGAAGCAAATAAATGATGATCCAATGTTGTAAATACCGTTCGGCCTAATCGCGTAAATTTTTGATAAATATCTTGAGCAACCAACGAAGATGCACCCAACCCATAGACAAAAATTACTTCTGTTTTTTCCAACAAATCAACGGCTTCATTCACTGCGACATCCTCTAATGTCTGACCGCTTCGCTCAACCACATGAACAAAGCGCGCCTGTAACTTTTGTTTAATGTCAGCTGTTGATTCCCCCTTAGTAACTTCAGTGTACATTTGCTGCTTCATTTGGCCAAGATTTGCAGATAATAAAAGTTTCAATTCTGTGAAGCCATTCACATCCATAGAATGACAAAAGCGAATAATTGCCGCTGGACTTGATCCTGCTTGTTTCGCTAGCTCTTGCGCATTCATTGAAATAACTGTTTCTGTATTTTTTAAAATATATTCTGCGATTTTTCGTTCTGATTTTGGTAATTGTTGTAGACGATCTTGGATAGATAAGACAATATTTTGTTGCATAAACACCCCTCCTGATACACCATTTCCTACGCAATTAAATTTTAACAAAGAAAAAGGGAGAAGCCAAGTTCTCCTTTTTCTATTTATTATTTAGTTGTTTGCATATCTTTAGGAATCCCAAAGAATAACGTTGCTACAAAACCACCTGCGTAAGCAGCCAATAAACCTAATACATAAGCAAGCCATTGGTTGTTGGCAATTAATGGAATTAAAGCCACCCCACTTGGTCCAATAGCAATCGCACCAACATTACCGAAGGCCCCAATCACCGCACCACCAATACCACCGCCGATACAAGCAGTAATGAATGGACGTCCTAATGGTAAAGTAACTCCGTAGATTAATGGTTCACCAATACCTAAAATCCCAACTGGCAAGGCACCTTTAATCATTTCAACTAATTTTTTATCTGATTTACAACGAATCCATAATGCTAAAGCTGCACCGACTTGTCCCGCACCAGCCATGGCCAAGATTGGTAATAACAAAGTCATCCCTGTTTGATTAATCATTTCAATGTGGATTGGCGTCAAAATTTGATGTAAACCAAACATTACCATTGGCAAGAAGGTTAAACCAAGAGTAAAGCCAGCAACCATGCCACCTTTTTCTAAGACAACATTGATAATACCAACTAAGCCATTAGAAATAGCTCCGGCTACAGGCATGATTAAGAAAATAGTTGCTAAGCCAATCACTAAAAGTGAAATGGTTGGCGTTACGATAATATCAATTGATTCTGGGACAATTTTATGCAATTGTTTTTCTAACAAGGATAATAACCATACGGCAAAAATAACACCGATAATTCCGCCTTGTCCTGCAGATAATGTTCCCCCAGTGAAAATATTACTGATTGGAGCATCTGGATTCATTCCTGTCAACATTGTGACTGCCCCAATAACACCACCCAACGCTGGCGTTGCACCAAAAACGCTGGCACTGTTAATCCCAGTGTAAAGAGCTAAATAAGCAAAAATCCCATTTTTAATGATATTTAAGACATCAATATATTGTTGCCATGAAGCTGAAATATCACCAGCAACAACTAAGTTAGACATAACAGCTGCAATCCCGCCAATAATACCAGCCCCAACAAAGGCAGGAATCATCGGAACAAAGATACTAGAAATGGCTTTTAACACTTTTTTAAATGGTGAAGTGTTATTTTGTTTCGCTTTTTGTTGTGCTTTCATTTGAGCGGCTTTTTCTTCTACTAAATCTTTTCCAGATTTGCCTGCTGAATCATCAGTTGCGGTGCCATGATTAAATGGTTCTCCCAATTTGACACCTGCTTGATCTACCATTTCTTGTGCAACCTTGTTAACAGTCCCTGGACCAACAACTACTTGCAACGTATCGTCTTCTACGACGCCCATAACGCCATCAATTTTTTTCAATCCTTCAATATCCACTTTGTCATAATCGCGGATATCCATACGAACACGAGTCATACAATGAATGACTTTGTCCACGTTTTCTTGACCACCAACTTCTTTATAAATCCCATCAGCAATGCGTTTAATTCTTTCTTCTGCCATGTTAAAACACCCTCCTAATTCCTTAATTTAATGTATTCTTGATAAATTGATTCCCGTCAATTAATTTTTGTGTTGCTTCTTCTTTAGTACTATCAGTTAAAATCATTACAATTGCTAACTTCACATTTTCTTCTGCTTCTACAAATTTTAGTTCGGCAACTTCATAACTACAACCCGTTGCTTCCATAATAATCCGTTTGGAACGCTCCACTAATTTTTCATTGGTTGGTTTTACATCAACCATTAAGTTATTGTAGACTTTCCCAATACCAATCATGGAAATAGTTGATAACATATTTAAAATTAATTTTTGAGCTGTCCCAGATTTCAAGCGAGTCGAACCTGTTAAAAATTCAGGTCCTGCATCTACTTCAATCGGCATTTGCGCATATTTACTAATTTCGGCATTTTTATTACATGCCACAGTTGCGGTGGCTGCTCCCACCGTTGTAGCATATTCTAAACCGCCAATTACGTAAGGCGTCCGACCACTGGCTGCAATCCCAACAACAATGTCATTTGCTGATAATTTTAGATCAACTAAATCTTGACGACCTAGTTCTTTTGAATCTTCGGCACCCTCTACTGCGACAGTCATTGCTTTTTGTCCACCAGCGATGAGGCCTTGAACCATCTCTGGCTCGACGCCAAAAGTTGGTACGCATTCGGCTGCATCTAAGACACCTAACCGACCACTCGTACCAGCGCCCATGTAGATCAAGCGGCCGCCTTGATTGAAGCTTTTGATGATGGCTTCTACCACTGGTTCAATGGCTGCTAATTCTTGACCCACTGCCATTGCACCTTTTTGGTCTTCTTGATTCATTTTTTGTAAAGCTTCTTTGACACTCATCTCATCTAAGCCCATTGTATTTTCATTTCTACGTTCAGTTGTTAAGTTTTCTAAATTCATTCTCTATCGTTCCTTCCGTGACTAGCGTAAATTGATTGCCTGCCTTGATTAACGGCAATATCGTTTGATCTTTTTCAATAATTTGTGTAATCGTATTGACTTTTTCATCTTTCGGCAAGTCCACCAGTGTGACTTGAATTTCTCCCATATAGCGACCATATTTTTCATTATCAATCGTTACGGTTCCCACTGGACGGGCTTCAGTCTGCTCTGACTCAATCGTTGCAATTTCATCTTTTCTGAACATTTCACTCGTTCTTGATAATTCACTTCGCAAAACATCTCTTGCAGCATCTAAACGATTGGTATGAGTCCCAAGTATTCGCTTCAAATAGCGGCTCTTGCTAGGTGCTACTTCTAACAGAAATTGATTGGTTTGGTGATAATAACCAAATTGAGCCATGGTTCGCTCACTAATTTTGGGATCACCAATATAAACAGCATCGACATAAGGATCAGCCATCAAACCAACAGCAGCGGCGAAAGGATTTTGCCCACGATGTTTTTCTAATGTTGGTAAACCAGCAAAAATTGGGCCTCTTGTTTGCCCATCTCCTGGCACAAAAGTAAAAACTTGTAAGCCTAATTCTTTAAGCCAGCGGTTCTTTTCATTAAAAAATGTTGTTCCAATGCCTGTTTCAGGTCTTGGATAATAATTATGCCAAGCTTCTAAGCGAGAAAAGTCCGCTTGGTGAGCCTTTAACTCAGCCACTTCTTCCAGTGTAATGGTACTAGCATTCAATCCTATATCAATCTTATGTGAAGCATGAGCCATTTGTTCTATCGTAATGCCATAGTCCATCCGGAGGCCAGTTACGCCCAACTCAATTAAAGGCTCTAATTCATCGAAAGAAAAACCCGCTCTTTTTAACGCTTCACCTGAAATATCTACCATAATTTTCATTTTTTCTGCCTTAGCAATTGCCCCTAAATCAGTCAAGCGTTGGCGGTAAAGGGAAGTATCATCTTCTGGAATGTGTAAAGAAGTGAAAATACCATCAAATCCAAGCGCTTTCATCTTTTTGATATAAATAATTGTATCGTTTGTAATCTCTTCACCAAGAAAAACTGAAATACCATACATCTTTTTAGCTCCTCTCTAATACGCTTTCATTATAACTTGTTTGAAATAATATTTCAACTATTTTTCTAAATATTTTTTAATCCCAAAATAAAATTTTATTTCTGTTCAAAAAAAACGAGCGTGGAACAAAAATCACTTTGGATTTTTGCTCCACGCTCAAAAACTGATAAACGGCGGGAACAGAACCAACTCCTTCGGAAATAAGCCGAAATTCTCCAAAAATCAAAGATCAATTTTCGGAAATTTCTTCTTATTTCTCGGAGCTAAACGGTTCTGTCCCGACCTCGTCTAATGCATTAATTGGCTGTGGCAGAGCCAACTGGTGTACCAGCTGTAACCACGCCAGTTTTCTCTAACGAAAATTGTGCTACTTTATCCATGTTGGTAATGATGACAACCATTTCAGTTCCTTTACCAGCTGCTTTAATTGCTTCTAAATTAGCAATTGCGACCACCGTATCTGCAGTCACTTGGTCGCCTTCTTTCACTTTAATAGTGAACGGTGCCCCGTTTAACTCCACCGTATCGATACCCATGTGTAATAAAATTTCAAGACCGTTTGTCATTTTTAAACCAATGGCATGTTTTGTTTGGAAAACGCTTAAAACTTCTCCTTCAATAGGTGCATAAATTTCACCATTTTCTGGAACTACTGCGTAGCCATCTCCCATCATTTTTTGTGAAAAAACAGGATCATTCACTTCACTAATTGGGATAACGGTTCCATTGGCAACGGCATACATTGTATTATTTTCGACAACTTCATTCTTTTTCTTCAAAAATCCAAACATTTCTCTTCCCCCATTTTTTAAAGTATCACTAGTATAGAAAAAAGTTTCATGAATTACAAGTGGCACCTTTGTATAATTCTAAAATTTATTTTAAAATAAGAATTTGCATTGGCATTTACTTTGTCAGCGGGTATACTTATACTTGATGTATTTTGCATTTATTTCAGAAAGGAATGGTGACATGCTTTTTGCTAACCTATGGAAAGCAATTATTCTTGGTATTATCGAAGGAATTACCGAGTGGCTTCCAATTAGTAGTACCGGACATTTAATTTTAGTGGATGAGTTTATTAAACTCGATCTAAGTAAAGATTTTATGGAAATGTTCAACGTCGTTATCCAATTGGGAGCAATTATGGCGGTTGTTATTTTATACTTCCACAAATTGAATCCTTTCTCACCAAAGAAAAATGGCGAAGAGAAAAAAGATACTTGGATTCTTTGGTCTAAAGTCTTAGTCGCTTGTTTACCAGCGGCAGTTATTGGTCTAAAATTTGATGATTATTTAGATGCACATTTTTATAACTTTTTAACAGTATCGATTATGTTAATTGTTTATGGGATTGCTTTTATTATCATTGAAAAACGAAATAAAAATGTTGCACCGAAGTGTACTAATCTAAAAGACTTCACTTATAAAGCCGCTTTAATCGTTGGTGCTTTCCAAGTACTGGCATTAATTCCAGGAACTTCACGTTCAGGAGCGACCATTTTAGGGGCAATCTTAATTGGGGCCTCACGTTTTGTTGCAACAGAGTTTTCATTTTTCTTAGGAATTCCAGTAATGTTTGGAGCAAGTTTTTTAAAAATCTTTAAATTCTTGGCCAAAGGAAATACGTTTGGATCAGAAGAAATCATTATTTTATTAACTGGCTCTATTGTTGCCTTCGTTGTTTCCATCATTGCGATTAAATTCTTATTGAATTACTTGAAGAAAAACGATTTTACAGTTTTCGGTTGGTATCGTGTAATTTTAGGTGCGATTTTAATTGGCTACTGGTTATTCTCATAAAAATAAAACCGTTGCTTTCACTATTGAAAGCAACGGTTTTATTTTTTTAAATCGCCAAACGTTATCCGCTCAATCCCCTGTTCTTCAAACCACTGACGAACACGAGGATCACAAATCGTTGCTAATTCTTTGCAGCGTAAAGTGGTATAAGAAGAATTGTCTAACACAAATTGATCCAAATACCCAACATCAAAATGCATCTCAGCAATTGCCGATTCCGGCATCCGTAATAAACCAAAGTCATCTTCTAAAAAATTCTCCACTGATACGCCTTCGTGAATATAAGATAACGCGCCAGACTCTAACAAATGTGTCACCTGGAAATAACCTTGTTGCGGTGGATATTCTTTTTCCCCACTATATTTCAGGGTTGTATGAAGTCCGTACTCTTCTGCTAATTCTAAAAATACTTGATCAACCACTTCATCACCAATCGAATGGCAATCAAAATGTTCAGGATAATGTCCAGTTAGTTCCTTAAAGCGCGTCAATTGTGCAATCGTTTCAAGTCGTACTTCTTCATATACGAAGGTTACTTGCTTTTGTTGACGATAATAAGAAGAGCGATGAAAATTGCCTTGTTCATCTACCAGTGAAGGAATCATACATGGGTCCGCACAAGGTTTCCCTAATAAAAAATTCGTATGCTGACCTACAAATAAGCCTGGATAATTTTTTGCTAACGCAACGGCATGTTCTGCTGTTGGTAAATTGGGCATCAAAAGTGTCGACGTTGTTAAACCATCGACATAACTTTTGATAATGCCATGATTAATCGCTTCTGACATCCCAAAATCATCAGCATCAATAATTACTTTAACCAACAGCTCCCCCCTCTTTTCTTTACGTATTTTTGATGACAATTCCGACAATAATATTAACAGCTGATTCACAATCATTAATCGTGCGCTCAAGCTGATCATAAACATCTTTCCACTTGATAACTTTTAATAAATCTTTTTCGTTAGTCATCAAATCTTTCATGGCGCTACTGTATAATTTATCGCCTTGAGATTCAATCGTATTGACTTCATCAATCAATGAAACTAACGTTTTAGAATTCTTAAATTTTGCAAATTCCTTCGTTGCTGATTTAACGCCTTCTGTCGCTTTAACAATATAAGCAGTTAATTCTAGCGCGGGCGCAATCATTGCTTCGACAACTAAATGATCAAGTAAATAAGACAAACTATTAATGCTATCAATAATGTTATCTAAGTGATCCGTAATATCGACAATATCTTCTCGATCAATCGGCGTAATAAAGGAAATATAGAGTTCATTTAAAATTTTGCGAACAATTTCATCATTCTCTTTTTCCAATTGATGAACCACTTCTGATTTTTTTACTAAGTTTTCTAATGAATAATTGTCTACAATTTCTTGCAAAACCTTTGCCGCTTCATAAGCATTTGTTGCTAACTGGTTTAATTCTCCAAAATAATCAAATTGTTTTTTACGTGCCATGTTTTTCTCTCCTTAAAAAATTGCAATAAATAATTTTGACATCACATAAGCGATCAGCCCACATCCTGGGAAAGTTAAAATCCATGCTATCAGCATTTCTTTCACGATACGCCAGTCAACACTTGAGATTCGCTTAGAAGCACCTACTCCCATAATCGCTGTCGTTTTTGTATGAGTAGTTGAAACTGGAATCCCAAAAGCCGATGCTAAAAATAAACAAATAGCCGTGCTTAAATCTGCAGTGAAGCCTTGATAGCGTTCGAGTTTTACCATATCCATCCCGACTGATTTAATGATTCTCATGCCGCCCACAGAAGTTCCAATGCCCATTGTAATGGAACACAGAACCATAACCCATAACGGAATCACAAAACCGCCACCTGTTTTTTCGACTAAATTATTATAAAAAAGCACTAACATGAACACGCCCATAAATTTTTGCCCATCTTGCGCACCATGTAAAAAAGCATTAGCTCCTGCACCAAAGGCTTGCCCAACTGTAAAAAATTTGTTGGCTTTTCTTCTAGGCACAGCCGAGAAAGCTTTCACAACAAGTTTGGCAATCAAATAACCGCCGCCAAAGCCCATAACGGTAGAAACAACTAGGCCAACAAGCACTTTGATCCATTCCGAGCCATTGACTGCACCCAAACCACCTAATGCCATTGCCGAACCAGTCAAACCGGCAATTAACGCATGGCTTTCACTTGTGGGAATACCAAAATACCACGCAGCAACTGCCCAAACCACAATTGAAAAAAGCGAAGCAGCCAAAGCCACCTGTGAAGCGTTTCCATTTGCGTCAAAACTAACAATGTTGCTAATCGTTTCAGCTACTTGGGCATTAAAAAAGGTCATGACTAATGCACCTAAAAAGTTCATCACAACAGCCATCCAAATTGCGACATTCGGTTTTAACACCCGAGTCGAGACAGCGGTTGCAATTGCGTTCGGCGCATCCGTCCAACCGTTAACAAAAATTACACCCATTACCAAAGTAATCGTTACCAATAATGCAATACTCACAAAGACACCACCATTTTTCATTTATCTATTTTATCATAGCATGTTTTAAAAAAAATGTATGCTTTTTTCTTAAGGCTCTGGCAAATTTTCTTATTTTTTTCTTGAAATTGTCTGTTAAGGAAAAAAACTTGTCGTCTTTTATTGCAATGGAACAATGGATTAGGTATAATGATTACTGTTGAATTACATTGGCTGACCAGTGTAAAACCTAAATCATCGGAGGTGAAACAAATGCCAAATATCGAATCTGCAATCAAACGCGTACGTACAAGTGCTAACGCGAATGCGAAAAATTCATCTCAAACAAACGCAATGCGTACAGCAATCAAGAAATTTGAAGAAGCTGTAGCTGCTGGAGCTGATAACGTCGATGCTTTATACAACGAAGCTGTTAAAGCTGTTGATATGGCTGCAACTAAAGGTTTAATCCATAAAAACAAAGCTAACCGCGATAAAATTCGTTTAAGCAAATTAGCTAAATAATGTGAGATAGAAGTTAGCATTCATGTTAGCTTCTTTTTTCATCCAAAAATGTCCAAGTCTGTTTTCACAAAGACTCGGACATTTTTTTATAAAGGTGAATCAATCCACGGTAAATCCGTTGTGAGATGTTGACTAAATAATTTAGTCTCTTCTCGCAAAGCTAAACGTTGTTGTCGTCTCGTTTCATAATTGGAACAAATCAACTTTTCTTCTGCAGTTTCTGGGACGACTGCCGCTAATTGGAAGTCACTTTCAGGATTCATATGAGACGGAATGGCTACAAAAGTTGTAAAACAAGTCGCCGCTAAATAACGCTCTCCAGTTGTTAAATCTTCTCCTACAACTTTAACAAATACTTCCATCGATTTATGATGCACACCAGAAACAAACGTTTCAACACACACTGAGTGATTTTCTTTTAAAGGTTTTAAAAAATTCAAGTTATCTAAAGATGCTGTAACTGCCCCTCTCCGACAATGTCGTGAAACGGAAATGGATGCGGCGTCATCAATTAAAGACATTAATTTCCCACCAAATAGTGCACCAAAGGGATTTAAATCAAAGGGAAATACACGATGTGTTTGAATCACTCGTGATTCTCGACAAAATTTTTCTTTCGTCATTAACGATTCCTCTACTTTCATTTATAAACTTTTCCACGCTTTACTTTAGCTTACTTTACCATTTGATGCAATCCTTACTTTTTAGGAAACATTTAAAAAATAACAAATTTGCAAGTCCCATTTATTCATTTTTAAGAAAGTTGCTGTATAATAATAACGGTTAAAGAACTTTTAAGGAGATGGATACACATGAAAATTGCAATTGCTGGTGCCGGCGCTATGGGCAGCCGTTTAGAAATTATGTTGCATCAAGGCGGAAATGATGTAACTTTAATCGATCAATGGCCCGCGCACATTGAAGCCATTCGTAAAAATGGTTTAATCGCTGATTTTAATGGAGAAGAAGTTGTCGCAAAACTACCAATCTTCTCACCAGAAGAAATTGACCATCAAAATGAACAAGTTGATTTAATTATTGCTTTAACCAAAGCACAACAATTAGATGCAATGTTTAAAGCGATTCAACCAATGATTACTGAAAAAACGTATGTACTATGTTTATTAAATGGCTTAGGTCATGAAGATGTACTAGAAAAATATGTGCCAAAAGAAAACATCTTGGTTGGCATTACCATGTGGACAGCTGGTTTAGAAGGACCGGGACGTGTTAAACTTTTAGGTGATGGCGAAATTGAATTAGAAAATATTGATCCTTCTGGTAAAGAATTTGCTTTAGAAGTCGTTGATGTCTTCCAAAAAGCTGGTTTAAATCCAAGCTATAGTAGCAATGTTCGCTACTCTATTTGGCGGAAAGCCTGTGTCAATGGCACGCTAAATGGTTTGTGTACAATCCTTGATTGTAATATTGCCGAATTTGGTGCACTACCTGTTAGTGAATCCCTTGTTAAAACATTAATCAGTGAATTTGCAGCAGTCGCAGAAAAAGAAGCCATTCATTTAGATCAAGCAGAAGTCTATACACATATTGCTCAAACTTATGATCCAAACGGTATTGGCTTGCACTATCCGTCTATGTATCAAGATTTAATTAAAAATCATCGTCTCACAGAAATTGATTACATTAATGGTGCTGTTTGGCGCAAAGGACAAAAATACAACGTAGCAACACCTTTCTGTGCCATGTTGACACAGCTTGTTCACGGAAAAGAAGAACTATTAGGAGCTAAATAATAAGAAAATGCCAGAGACAATCGTTGTATGACGATTGCCTCTGGCATTTTCTTATTTTGCTTGTGCAGTCAATTTTAAAATAAATAATTGGAATAGTAATTCTTTATCCATTTGGCCCGTTTTCATGCGGTAATCATTTTCAACTAATTCATCATAAAGTCTTTCTAATCGAGACAATTCAAATCGTCGGACTTGTTGTAACGCTAACTTGACTCGATAAGGATGAACCTTTAATGTATCAGCGATATTCGCTTGTTGATAGCCCATCTTAGCCAAAATTTTGGTTTGCAGAAAAAGGCGAATCTGATTCAATAAGATTGCATTTAACTTAATGGTTTCTTCTCCTTGTAAAAGTAAATCTTCATACAATTGAACAGCTTTTTCACTGTTTCCAGAAAGTACTTCGTTGGTTAAATCAAAAACATTATGTTCCAAAGACTTAGGGACTAATTCTTGAACCGCACCTCGTGTAATTGTCTTCGTTTCAAGGGCATATAAATACAGCTTCTGTAATTCTCCCATAATTTTTGATAAGTTCAAGTCTGTCAATTGAAGTAATAAATCAAAAGCATCGGAGCGAATAGTGTACCCTTCGCTCTCAATCGTTTGAGAAATATACTGACGAATAGCCTTTTCATCCATTGGATTGACGTCAACTACTGTGGCATTTTTTTTCAATGCTTTGGTAACTTTTTTGCGTTCATCTAATTTTTCATAAGAGGCCATAAAAACAAGAACAGTTGTTGGTGATGGACTTTCCAAATAATTCAATAAAAGATTGACATCATGTTCCACACCGTTTGTTTTTCTTTCGGCAGTTAAAAAGTAAGGATTTTCCACAAAGACAAGGCGATAATCACCAAAAAACGGAATTGTTTCCGCTTCAGCAATCGCTGCACTTAAAGGTGTTTCCTCAATATCAAATGAGAAAAAGTTAAATTGATCATCCTCTTCCGTCAACAATTCTTTCATCAATGTTGTTTTAAATAATTCAGTTAAATAAAGTTCTGTTCCTATTAATAAATACACTGGAGCGATTTTTTGCTCTCGCACTTCTTTCAAAGCTTTTTGTAACTCCATTGGCTCGCTCCTTTTCTCGTTTCTCTTGTTTATCCTATCATGTTACTTCTGGAAATACTAGTCTTGTTCTTTAACAAATTTGGCTTTAGAAAGCCCTTGCCAAGGTAACCATTGATAATAAATCATTCCTTGAAGATCGGTCCGATAATAATTTATTTTTTGCTCCTCCAGCGTCGCTAATGTCTCCTGATGAGGATGTTTAAAACGATTATTCAGTCCAGCTGAAATCAATGCTTCTCGCGGATTAAGCTGTTTGATAAATCTTTTAGTAGACGACGTTTTACTACCATGATGACCGACTTTCAAGATGTCGATTTTCAACTGGGGATAGCGAGCCAACACTTGTTCTTCTCCTTCGGCTTCCAAGTCACCAGTAAATAAAAAATGCCGTCCGCCTAATTGTGTGGAAAACACTATCGAGTCATTATTGCCCCCAATACTGCTCTTATTTGGTGATAAAATTTGAAAAGAAACGGGCCCATTAATTCGCTTGGGCGCTAAAATTGGCCGACAGTCTGTCCCGCTTTTTTGGAGTTGTTTCAAGACTTGGCGAAACGAAAAATTGGCTTCAGCTGCTCCTTTAGGAAAATACAGAACAGAAATTGGAACCTTCTGCGCAATGGCTAATAAATCGCCAAAATGGTCTTCATGTGCGTGTGTGATGATCACTTCATCTAAACGTTTGACTCCTTGACTTTTGAGAAAAGGAATCACTGAATATTCCGCTCCTGATCGACTATTTTTCCGTTGCCGCCAAGCTTCTTTGTCAAAAGACAACCGACCACCTGTATCGATCAATGTATTTTTTCTGTGAAAAGGCGCTTGGATAAACAAACTATCCCCTTGGCCTACATCGATCATTGCAACAATGCCAATTGGCGAAAGGTATTTACTATTTATCAAAACAATTAGTAGTCCGATTGAGAAAAAAATTTTTTTAGACTTGTCTGCTAAATAAATCATTGAAAGTCCGATTAGTAATAACAAACTAATTTGTATCCAAGAATTTAAATAGCCGATGGTCAGCTTCGGATTTAAGTGAACTAGCACCCACTCAAATAAGCCATTCATTGTTAAAAATAGTGGTTCGAGCAAGACTGCTAAATAGCGTGCTGGCATAATAATCACTAGAAAAAAGCTCAACGTCAAAAGCGGTAACAAGAACCGTTCAAAAATTGGTAACAAGAGAAATGTTAAGAAACTTCCTAACAAGGGCCATTCATAAAATGATTGGACTAAAATAGGTAAGGAAGCCACAGCCAATAGGAAAGAGCCTAAACAATTTTTAATGAAAGGCGAAGAATAACCAACCAATGTTTGCTCTAAAAACAGCAGAACAAAAGAAAGTAAGTAACTAAATTGACCGCCGACTGAAAAAAAGAGGGTTGGCTGAACAATCAAGTGCACTAAGAGAGTTAAACTCCAACAATCGAGGGCCGGAACCTGCCAATTAAACCGTCGATTGAACGTATTGAGGTTTGTTTGTAAAAGCGCCCGCATGACACTAACTGAGAATCCTGTTAAACCAGCATATATCAGTGAAAAACCGCATTGCCACAAAAAATAACTTTCTTGCGTTCGGCGAGCAATTCTTAGCATTAGTAAGCGAAATAAACGAAGGAAAAAAGAAACATGCATCCCTGACAAACTAAAAAGATGCAAAATGCCTAATGCTGAAAATTTATCGCTTATTTCAGCAAATTCTTCATTACGAAAACCTAAGAGCAACGCATTCATATACATTGCACTAGTCTCAGCAAAATTTTTCTGAATATGTACCATCGCCCATTTCCGCCAGCCGCTAATGATTTCTTTAAACCGCCAAGAAAAAAAAGGACGCGGTTGTCCTATCTCCTCAATGAATAAAATAGCTTCGATTCCTTGATTCTTTAAAAATAGTTGATAATTGAAGCTATTTTTGTTGGTTTGACCTTGGGGCGAGTCTAAAATACCTACAGCAGTTGCCTGAATGGTTGTGGTTAGTTGTTGCCATTGCTGTTTTTCTTTCACACTTTTTAATTGATAAAATGCCATCACTTTCTGCCTTTTGCCTTTTACGATCCAATTGGCAGGAAATTTTACTTGATCACCATCTACTTGTATTTCATCTGGTAATATCGTTAGCTGTCCTGACAAGCGGACTTCTTTAGGCAACAAAGAGACTGGCTTTAACCACTGGAAAATCAATATGCCCCCTACTATTAAAAAACTGCACAAAAAACCTCCCAATATAACAGGAAAACTTTTTGTACAGACAATACGGATAACAGTGATAGAAAAAAGAAGAGCTCCTAATAGACTAGGTGCGAAAAAACACCACAGCCCACAACTAGTCAGCAGAGCTATGAAGAACCAATTATTCCTCAGCTGAGGAAGGATTGTCCTCAAGTGTGGCAAATTCTTCTCCCCATTGTAATTCGGCAAAATATTTTGGTACTAAAGTCACTTTTTCAACCGTGGCTCCTACTTGTTCAATTAAATTTAGGGCGTACGCATCATTACGGTAATCCTTTAAATAATAAATCTTTTTAATCCCTGCTTGTAAAATCATCTTTGTACATTGCAGGCAAGGGAAATGTGTCACATAAATTTCTGCCCCTTCTGTAGGGACGCCAAACTTCGCACATTGTAAAATTGCATTCATTTCTGCGTGGATTGTTCGAACGCAATGATTATCAACAACATAGCATCCTTCATCAATACAATGCGTTCCGCCACTGACTGAACCATTGTAACCTCCTGCAATAATTCGTTTGTCGCGAACAATGGTTGCTCCGACAGTTAACCGTGTGCAAGTACTTCTTAATGATAATAAGACGCTTTGTCCCATAAAATATTGGTCCCATGGAATTCGTTCCATAATAAACCTCCTTTATTTTTAATGACTCCTGTGTTCGATTTGCCAAATCATTTAATCTTATTACAAATAGTATGTTATCCGCATCCCATAGTCAAGAATTCTCAGGAATTTTCTGTTAAAAGTTAGCCAGTCACTGTCAACATGTCTTTTAAACGTTCTACTGTTTTCTCTCCAATACCTGGAACATTTTTCAGTTCCTCGACGGTTTTAAACGGTCCTTGTTCGTCACGAAAGCGAATAATCTCTTGTGCTTTTTTCGCACCGATTCCTGAAATCGTTTGTAGCTCTGCTTCTGTTGCCCTATTAAGGTTGATTTTTTCCTCCTGATTTTGCTGAGCAGGTGCTGATTCCTGCAGCGTTTCTAATGACTGTGGCACTGGTTCTCCTTTTTTGGGCACGTAAATAATCATTTGATCTTTTACTTTTTGAGCGTAATTGACCTGGGTAGTATCAGCTTCCTCGCTCACGCCTCCAGCTAAAGCTAAAGCATCCCAAATCCGCTGCTGATTTTTTAGTTGATAGATTCCTGGTACTTTCACTGCGCCTTTAATATCAACATAGATCATTGTTTCTGCCCTTTCTTTTGTGGCATCTGTGGCGAACTCTGCCATAGTGGTCAGACTTGTCTCCTCCCACATTGTGGTGTCTACACGTGGCTCCTTATTAACCATCAAATAAATGCCCACTAATAGAGTTATCAAAATAACTATAGACGCGCCACTACCTAGCAATAGCCACTTTTTAGGTAACTGTTTCAACCAATCCATCGTTTGTCCTCCCTTCAAAATATAATTACGCATTTTTTAACAAAAAAATGCGCCTGGACCAAAAATCACTAGTAATTTTTGGCCCAGGCACACTTTTATTTTAATTTTTCTAGATAGTTCAAGGCATCTTGAACCGTTTTTACTGGGACAATTTTCATTTTTGTCCCAATTTTTTTCGCAGCTTCTTGTGCTTCTTGATAATTCGATTTGATTTTCGGCTCAACTTTTTTCATTTCTGAAGTTATTTCATCATCGGGTGCAAAGAAAATTTCTGCACCGTTCTCACTGGCAGTTACAACTTTTTTGTCAATGCCTCCGATTCTACCAACGATTCCTTGACTGTTCATCGTACCTGTTCCAGCAATTTCATGACCTTTACGTAAATCTTTATGACTTAATTGTTCATATGTCTGCAAAGTAAACATTAACCCAGCCGATGGCCCACCAATATCACCCGCTTCAATAGATACTGGGATAGAAGAATCAATTTCTGTATGATCGGTCAAACCAATACCAATCCCCGCTTTTTTATCTGTTGGCAATTCAATTAATTTGCCGGTCGCTTCTTTTGCTTTGCCATCTTGAATAAATTGAACAGTGACTTTTTGATTCACTTTTTGTGCTTTAATGTAATTCATTAATTCTTCACTGCTTTTAAAAGATTTGCCATCCACGCCTGTCACGGTATCGCCAACTTCAATTTTTCCTTTAAAACTTGAGTTGTCTTCCATCGCTAACACATAGACGCCTTTAAATTTCATCTCATATGGAACCTTCGCTAATTTTAAGGCTTGCTCAATTGCGGCGTTTTTTGAGGAATCCATATAGTATTGTTGAATTCGATTATATTCGCTATTACTACTATCTCCCATTAATTCTTTTTTAGACATAACTTCTTGAAAATCCGAAAAGTTTGCTTTTATGGCAGAAAAAATAGTGGCCGAACGAATGCCCACCGTTGTTAAATAAAAAGCACCAGACTGCGTATCTTTTTTCCCATCAACAGTTACAAACTCCTTTAAATTTTCAGTCGTTCCTGGTCCTTCAATATAATAAGGAATGGGGACGATAAACAAACCAATTAGCAGCAATGCCAATACCATTGGAATGAGTGATTTAAACGAAAATTTCTCTGTTTTTTTATCATTATTTTAGCTCCAGTCATTCTTCTTTTGTTTTAACGCGTGATAAATATTTGGAGGAAGATAGTCAGACACATCGCCCCCAAAACGTAAAACTTCTTTTAGTAAACTGGAGCTTACATGTGCATATGGTTCTTCTGCTAATAGAAAAACCGTTTCAATTTCTGGCGCCAGATGTTGATTCATTTTAGCAATGTCTTTCTCGTACTCGTAGTCTTTGACGTTTCTAATGCCACGAATCAAAAAATTAGCCCCTAATGATTTTGCACTTTCCACAGTTAACTGGGTTTCTTGCATAATAACACGCACATTTGGCATTTCTTTAGTTGCTTCTTCAATTAAATATTTTTTCTCTTCTGGCGTAAATAATGTTTGCTTACTTGTATTTATAAAAACGCCAATAATGACTTCGTCAAATAACTTCGCACTGCGTTCAATCAAATTTAAATGACCATTTGTCATCGGATCAAAACTTCCGGGAAATAGAGCAATTTTACGCATCCTACGCCTCCTGACGATAAATCGTTACTTGAGTGATTCCGTAAACGGTTTCTCTTGTTTTTTCTAGTGTGCCAATCGTTTCCGGTAATTTGACAGTTTTATCTGTTTCACAAACGATAACGGCTTCGTTTGTTAATAACTGCCGTTCTAACATCTTTTCTAATTGTGAAACAATTTCTTGTTTGGCATAGGGCGGATCCAATAAGACCAAATCAAATTGTAGCTTCTCTTCATAAAACTGTTCTAAGGCACGATTAGCATCCATTTTTCTAACTTCAAATTTTTCTGGTTCTTTTGTAATCGCAATATTTTCTTTAATTACTTTTAGTGCAGCAAAATTCTTTTCAATACAAATACTTTTGTCCATTCCACGAGAAACGGCTTCAATCGCTAACCCGCCACTTCCTGAATATAAATCCAGCGCCATTCCACCGTCGAAATATGGACCAATCATATTAAAAATAGATTCTTTTACTTTATCTGTTGTGGGCCTAGTATTGTCGCCATCTAACGCTTTCAAGCGTCGGCCACCATATTCTCCAGAAATAACACGCATTGTTTCGACTCCTTTATCAATCATTCTTTTATAATTCATTATAACAAAAAGAGTGAAAAATGTTTGAAATTTCTCATAACATTTCTCACTCTTTTGCATTAGACATTCTCTGCTAAGCGAATCTCTGTAGATAATTCCTCTACTACATAGCCATCGTCTTCTTGTTCTTGATAAGCCGCTTTGGTACCAATTTTTTCAGCAAAATTCATTTCGACATCTGGTCGATACGATTTATCGACACTACGAACAAAATGTAACTGATTAATTTTTTCCATGTTACTTTCAATATTTTCTTCATTCATGTAAATCACCACATATTTCATTTTTCGTGAAACATAGTGAATCAGTCCATATCGGCGTAACTGTTTTAACGGTTTTAATGTGTATACCCAAACAATTAGACAACGACGCTCTTGAAGCGTAAATTCTTTTTCTTCTTTAGCTTGCATGGCAGCTTCCTCCACAACCTGAATGTTTCTTTCCTCGTTCAAAGAAAGGATTTCCAGCATCTACTTTAATGTCTTCAGAAATTAGTTGCGCGATCTTTAAACCAATTGTATCTAGCAACGTTTGAACGTTTGTCTCAGCAAAACGATAATTTGCAACGATTTCATTTAAATCAAGCGCCCGCTTCGCTTTACGTAGGGCTCGTTGTTTCTCCCGAAAATCGGGTGCATGAATTCCATAAGCTTCTACTCGTTCAAAGGCTGACTTAGCTTCTAAAAATGCTTTTTGTAACTGAGCAACTTCCGCCGAAGCATACATAGCTTTTTTTGTTTCTTTATAGTTTTGAACAGCATCACTTTCTAAAAGTGCTGAAATTAAACATTCTGTTTGATCTTCAATTGCAAATAAATGTTCTGTCACAATCATAACTTTTCACTACTCTCCGTGATTTGCCTATTTTCTGGTCGTTTCTCTAATAAGACTAACACACCTTCATTGGAAAAGGCAACGCCCAATTCTGTCGTTTCTGACTCAGCAAAATAGCTATCATATTGCGGGTCCGAAAACCATGACAAAATAGTAAAGGTACTATCATAAACAGGTTCTTGGAAAATACCTGCTGGTTCTCTCAACGAAAGTTTGCTCGTTTTAACTAATAAAGAAAATTCGTCCTTAGTCAAATGAAAGGGATGAATGGCTGTATGTTCCTCTCTCGTTTGTAACAATTCTGCTTGTCGATTTGCCGACAAAATTGTTGGTGTATGGTTAGCCATCGTTTGATACAATGTTTGGGCATCTTTTTGACTTTGTGTGGAAACTGAAAAAGCAGCTTGATTTTCTTGCTGTTTAACCAGATTCATGACATAAATCGCTTGGTTACTTTGAACAGGATCGAAGGTCATTGACTGCGTTATATCAACTGGCAAAGGAGAACCTTCATTTAATTGATACGGCATTTCCGTGAGCAACGTTTCTTTATTGACATAATTAACTGCCATTAAACCGCCTGTCCGCTGATTAAAAAATAACACTGCAAAACTGCCATTATCAAAAGCAACCAGTGGTCGATAGTTCATATCTTCTTCCATCAGCTCGACATCGTAAGCTTCATGATGAAAATTAAATGCAAAATTCGAATAAATCGTCATTAAATCAGACAAGTCAGCAAGCTTCATATCTATCTTAAACGGTTCTATCATTTTGTCATTGTTAAAGGCCTTAATTGCGATGACTTTATTTTCTCGAACGTTGACTTCTAAGTAATCATTCATCGTCAAACCGAACGTCCATAATTCATACGTACGACCTGTTTTAATTTTTTCTTTAGGATTGCCAAACTGGCGGATAAAGGTTTCCACATCTTTCCCTATGTATGCTGCGTAGCCAGAAGCTGGCAATTCTTCATGAGGAACAGCGGTGTGAGCGCTGGATAAGCGCCCACTTTGAGCTGTTTCGGTTGGTTTTTCAGCAGGGAAAAAAACTGGCTCTAAATATCCGATGAGTAGAACTGTTAAAAAAACAGCAGTAAAGGCCCAAAATCGCTTCATTTTTTCCCCTCTCATCTTATTTTTCTTTCACTTCTAATAACAAATCACCTGAGCTGATTGCTTCGCCTTCTTCAACATAAATGTGATCTACCGTGCCCGCAAAACGTGCTTCGATAGTCGTTTCCATTTTCATGGCTTCTGTAATCAGCAACGGCTGACCTTTTTCTACTTTATCGCCACGTTTGACCAATACTTGTAGAACAGAACCAGACATCGTTGCGCCGATTTGTTCTTTATTAGTTGGTTCCGCCTTTTGTTTAACTTGAACAGCTGACTTAATAGAGGCATCTTTAACTAAAACCTCACGACGTTGCCCATTCAAATTGAAGAACAAGACACGGTTTCCGTCAATATCAGGTTCGCCAATTTCATCTAAACGAATAATTAACGTTTTTCCTCGTTCAATTTGAACTTCCAATGTCTCTCCTTGACGAATACCATTAAAGAATGTTGGCGTATCTAATAAGGTTATATCTCCAAAGGTTTCGTATTTTTGTCGATACTCTAAAAATACTTGTGGATACATTAAATAACTTAAAACTTCTTCCAATTTAGGTTGATACCCAATTTTTTCGGCTAATTCTTCTTGTACTTTCGCAAAATCAACAGGTGCTGCTAAGTCACCTGGTCGCTCTGTGAAGGCTGGTCGACCTTTTAGAATAATTCGTTGGAGCTCTTTCGGGAACCCACCAACTGGTTGACCTAAATCACCTTGGAAAAAAGTCACAACGGATTCAGGAAAACTTAGTTCTTCACCACGCGCATAAACATCTTGTTCTGTCAGATTATTTTGAACCATGAAGAGTGCCATGTCTCCCACGACTTTTGAAGATGGCGTCACTTTTACAATATCGCCAAACATCAAATTCACTGTGTGATACACTTTTTTGATTTCATCCCAACGGTGCCCTAAGCCTACCGCTTTTGCTTGCTGCTGTAGATTAGAGTATTGACCACCAGGCATTTCATGCATATAGACTTCTGTTTGCGGGGCATTTAATCCATTTTCAAATGGTTGATAATACATGCGCACATCTTCCCAATAATGATTGATTTTCTGTGCATTATCAATGTTAATAGTTGGCGTCCGTTCACCATTGACTAAAGCATAATATAGACTGTTCATACTTGGCTGGCTAGTTGCGCCACTCATCGCACTCATTGCGACGTCAACAATATCAACGCCTGCTTTAGTGGCTGCTGAATAAGTGATGATCCCATTGCCACTAGTATCGTGGGTATGGAGATGGATTGGTAAATCCGTGGCTGCCTTTAATTCACTAATTAAACGATAAGCAGCTTGTGGTTTCAATAAGCCAGCCATATCTTTAATCGCAATGATTTGTGCGCCTAAATTTTCCAATTCTTTAGCCATATCAAGGTAATATTGAACATTATATTTTGCTCGGGCTGGATCATTGATGTCCCCAGTATAACAAATTGCTGCTTCCGCAATTTTTCCGGTATCCCGAACGACTTGAATACTTTTTTCCATTTGAGGAATCCAGTTTAAGCTATCAAAAATTCGGAAAACATCGACTCCTTGGCGAGCGGATTCTTTAATAAATTCTTCAATAACATTATCAGGATAATTTTGATAGCCTACCGCATTAGATCCTCTGAACAGCATTTGTAAAAGTGTGTTTGGCATCAACTGACGAATTTTTCTTAAACGTTGCCATGGGTCTTCGGTTAAGAAGCGATAGGCAACATCGAACGTAGCGCCACCCCACATTTCACTAGAAAACAGCTCAGGCAGGGCTGCATCAGTTAGACCAGCAATTGCTTTAAAATCTTGTGTTCTCACACGAGTAGCTAATAAACTTTGGTGCGCATCACGGAACGTGGTATCTGTCATTAACACACTTTCTTGATTCTTAACCCAATCGATGACGGCGGTTGCTCCTTGAGCGTCTAGAATATTTTTAGCTGTGATCACTTTTTCTGGAACTTCAATATCTGTCGGCACGCGCGGGGCTTCAAAATATTTTTTCTCCGTTCGTTCAATGCCAGGGAACCCATTGACCGTTACTTCTCCAATGTATTTCATCGTTTTATTGCCACGATCGCGCATACGAGGAAATTCAAATAATTCAGGTGTATTATCAATAAAGGTTGTTTTGGCTTCGCCAGATTGAAACGCTGGATAGCTCACAACATTTTGTAAAAACGGAATATTTGTTTTCACGCCACGAATCCGAAATTCTTTTAAGCAGCGTTGCATTTTACTGATTGCCTGTTCAAAAGAGAAACCATGCGTACAGACTTTAACCAATAAAGAATCAAAGTAAGGCGTCACAGCGTAGCCAGAATAAGCATTTCCTACATCTAAACGCACACCAAAACCACCTGGTGAACGATACGTATCAATTTTCCCTGTATCTGGCATAAATTGGTTCAGGGGATCTTCAGTCGTAATCCGACATTGAATAGCCGCGCCTTTTAATGTCAATTCGTTTTGTTTTGGCAAATGCATATCTTTATGCAAATCAAGCCCTTGCGCAATTTGTAATTGAGAGATCACAATATCAATATCTGTAATCATTTCTGTGATAGTATGTTCTACCTGAACACGAGGATTCACTTCAATAAAATAAAACTGATCCCCTTCTACTAAAAACTCAACCGTTCCCGCATTCACGTAGCCGACATGCGCCATTAACTGCACAGCAGCCGAACAAATGGCTGCTCGTTGTTCTTCATTCATTGATACACATGGTGCGACTTCTACCACTTTTTGGTGGCGCCGTTGAACGGAACAATCACGTTCAAATAAATGCAAGACGTTCCCATGATGATCGCCTAAAATTTGTACTTCGATATGTTTAGGATTAGAAATATACTTTTCAACATAAACCTCGTCAGAACCAAAGGCTGCTTTCGCTTCACTTTTGGCTCTTTCGTAACCTTCTCGTGCTTCCTTGGCATCGTGGGCAACGCGCATCCCGCGACCGCCGCCACCTAAAGCAGCTTTAATCATGATAGGAAAGCCATGCGTTTCACCAAAAGCTACGACCTCTTCCACCGTTGCTACTGGCCCATCTGAGCCTGGAATCGAAGCAATCCCCGCAGCTACAGCTGCTTCTTTCGCTTTAATTTTATCGCCAAAAATATCTAAATGATGTGTTTTAGGTCCGACAAAAATGATTCCTTCTTCTTCACAACGTTCGGCGAAGCGTAAGTTCTCAGATAAAAAGCCATAACCAGGATGAATGGCATCTGCTCCCGATTTTTTGGCAATTTGGATAATATTTTCAATGTCTAAATAGGCTTCAATTGGTTTTTTCCCTTTACCAACTAAATACGCTTCATCTGCTTTGAAACGATGAACAGAATACTCATCTTCTGCAGCATAAATCGCTACTGTCTGGATATCTAATTCTGTACAAGCTCTAAAAATTCGAATCGCAATTTCGCCACGATTGGCAACTAATACCTTTTTCATAACGTCACTCCTACCATCAATTTCCTTCAAATTTATTGGTTCTGTTCTAAAGATAAATAGTACTCATTTTCTAATTTCTGACGTGTTTCATCTGCACTGATATTCAGGACAAAGGCCACAGCAATCGAAATAATCAGCAAACTATTCCCACCTTGACTCAAGAACGGGAAAGTAATTCCTGTTAATGGAATAATCCCAGTAATCCCACCAACATTAATAAAGACTTGAATTAATAACATTGTACCAATTCCAATACACATTAGTGAATTAAAAGGTTTCTTCGAGCGTACACCGACTAAAATAATTCGCGCAATCATAAACATCAACAATCCTAAAATCGCTAGACCGCCGATAATGCCTAACTCTTCTAAAGTAATCGCAAAGATAAAGTCCGTATGTGCTTCTGGTAAAAAGCCTTTTTTCTGAACACTATTCCCTAGACCTTTGCCAAACCAGCCGCCATTACTGATTGCATAATAAGAATTAGCTAACTGATGGCCTAAGTTCCGTTCATCTAAAAATGGATTTTTAAAAACAGCAAAACGATTATAAATATATTGATAACGCGCTGGGAAAATTTTTCCTTTAGACATAATTAATAACTGAATAGCCGTGATACTACCTAAAATGCCCAAGCCACCGACCAAGTAGGTATACATATAATTAATCCCACTTGCTAAAACCATCACGATGGTAATTAATGTTAGAATGGCCGCATTCCCGAAGTCAGGCTGGATTGCAACTAGAGCAATTAATACAAAAACGAGCATCAACGGGCGCCCGGCAGCTTGTTTAAATTGATCCATGCCTCCATTAATTGTCTTTTGTCGCCGTGCTAAAATATAAGACAGATACCAGACAACCATAATTTTTAAATACTCAGCTGGTTGCATCGAAAATCCACCAATCTCAATCCAACCACGTGCGCCGTTAATTTCTTTCCCGATACCAGGAATCCGAACGGCTAAAACCATAACCGTAATTACTGCAATGGCAAACATGATAAAACTTCGATTCTGAAAAACGGATGTTTTCATCTTATAAATAAAAAACATTGCAACTAACCCTACTACCCAAAAGGCAACCTGGTTAATAACGAATGAGGTAGGTGAAAAACCTTTCATTACTTGTAATGCGGATGTGGAACTATATACCATAATCAATCCCACGATGCTTAAAATTAAATATGGAATAAAAATACTATAGTCTAGCAAATGCCGTTTCTTTACTTTGTTTGGCAAAGCTTAACCCTCCTTGCCAATCTCGTTTTTTTCTTGTGTTTCTTCATAAACATCTGTATATAATTGATTCAATTCGCGTTCTAAATCACTTAGTAAGCGATGTCCTTCATCATTAGTTAAAATCCCCAAACGGGTCGCATAGGTCACTTGTCTTGAAAAACCATACATTTGTGTATCCACCACTTCTTCAAACGCTTTACATTGAGAAATGCACAAACTGTTTTTTTGATTACGAATAAGCATTTTAATGCGTTCTGCATCGTCTTCTAATAATTGAATGGCAAATTTCTTTGAAATTCCTTCGTCCATTTGTACAGAACCTCCCTATCTTAATTAAATAATTATAACATAATTCTCAGTTAGATACATGATGATTTCAGAAAATTTCCTTTAAGAAATTTTCTAAAACCAAGCGATATATTAAGTAAGAAATCTCTTTATATAACAAGCTTATTTTATCAATACAACAACAAATACATTAAAAGACTTTTTCCTTATTTTCTGCTTTTAATTTTAAATAAAATAACAAACTATATCATTTTTTTGTCTCTTGATATTCTTTAATTACTTCTAAAAAGGCGGTGCCATATTTATCTAATTTATTTTGGCCGACCCCTTTTATTTGCAATAATTGAATCGTTGTTTGCGGTAATTTTTCACACATTTCTTTAAGTGTACTATCGGAAAAGACTACATATGGCGGCACGCCTGCCTCTTGAGCCATGTCCATACGTAATTCGCGTAATCGTTCAAACAAGGCATCATCCACTGCTACTTTTCGAACTTTTTGGTCTTCTTTTCGGAAGACTTTCCGTTCCCTTAAAAGCACCTGAACACCTTCTGTCGAGACTGATAACAACGGAAATTGCCCATCAGAAGGAATTAAATAACGTTCTGCTGTCAAATAATCAATCAGCTGTGTGACTTCTTTTTGTGTGCGACCTTTCATTAGTCCGTATGTTGGCAAACGATCAAAATGCCATTGATCAATTTTTTGATCTTTTGAACCAGTCAAGACTTTACCAACTAAGCCCTTACCGAAACGTTCTCCCATACGTTTTACACAAGACAAGACTTTTTGGGCATCGACCGTAATATCGACTAATTCTCGATTATCCAGACAATTCGAGCAGCGACCGCAGTCCGTCCCTTCTTCACCAAAATAGCGTAAAATATATTTTTGTAAACACATTTGTGCATTCGCATATTGTGACATTTCCCGTAATTTCAAGTACTCTTTCTGCTTATAATCAATGGTCATTTCAGATTGTTCAATAAAGTATTGTTGAATTTGCAAGTCTTGTGGAGCAAACATTAACACAGCATCACTAGGCAGACCGTCACGACCAGCTCGGCCCGCTTCTTGGTAATAAGATTCAATATTTCCTGGTACTTGTGCGTGAATGACAAAACGAACATTACTCTTATTAATCCCCATACCAAAGGCATTTGTTGCTACCATCACTTGCACTTGATCATACAAGAATGCTTCTTGATTTTCACTACGTAACTGTTCACTCATGCCCCCATGATACATCCCAGCTGCAATTTTTTTACTTTCTAATAAATGATAAATTCGTTCAACTTCCTTCCGCGTGCTTGCATAAATAATACCTGATTGCCCAGTATTCATCTTTAAATATTCCAAAAGAAAAACGTCTCTGTTTTGATCCTTCACGACTTGAAAAGATAAATTTTCTCGAGCGAATCCTGTTTTGATTTCATTTTCTGATGGAATTCTTAATTGCTTGACAATATCCTCCGCTACTTGTGGCGTTGCTGTAGCTGTTAGTGCAATCACAGTTGGTTGCTGTTGAAATTGATCGATAATCTCTGCTAAACGCAAATAGCTTGGACGAAAATCATGCCCCCATTGTGAAATACAGTGTGCCTCATCTACTGCCAATAAATCAATCGGTACATGTGTCAGCATCTGTTGAAAATCATAAGATTCTAATCGCTCTGGCGCAACATACAATAGCTTGATTTCTTTGTTAACCGCTAATTGAATACGATGATTCATTTCTTGATAGGAAATGGTACTATTGATATATGTAGCTGGAATCCCCATTAAATTCAGGGCATCTACTTGATCTTTCATTAAAGAAATTAATGGTGAAATCACCAATGTTAAATTATCCAAAAGTAAGGCTGGCAACTGATAACAAATTGATTTGCCTCCACCTGTTGGCATAATGCCTAAGACATTTTCTTGTCGCAATACATGACGAATAATCGTTTCTTGTCCTGGCCGAAAATCATCATAGCCAAATGTATCTTTTAATAATTCTTGTAATGCACTCATTTATTGCGCTCCAATCTTTGTTCTACAAGTCATTTTAACACGCTAATCTAACAGGAACAAGGTGTGTTAAAACAAGACACAATCGTGAAACACCAGTTAACGTGAAACATCAAAAAGAATGAAAAATTGTGAAAGCTTGCTATCAAAAGCTTTCAAAAATAGCGACATTTGCTTGTTGTGGATAACGAGTAGTTATCCACACATAAAAAAATAACCTTATCTTAAAATACGCATTAATTCGTTTTTGCCATCAAAAAAACCAACTATTTTCGTAGTAAAACGAGCATAGTTGGTTTAAATGTTTATTTGTAGAAAAATTATTCAGCTTTTTTCTTTTTCTTGCTTGCTTTTTCGCGTTCGTTTTTGTTAAGAATTTGTTTTCTTAAACGGATGCTTTCTGGTGTTACTTCACAGTATTCATCTTCATTCAAGAATTCTAATGATTCTTCTAACGTTAATTTTTTCGGTTTTTTAATGACTGATGTTTGGTCTTTCGTTGCCGAACGAACGTTAGTCATTTGTTTAGCTTTTGTGATGTTCACAGTTAAATCGTTGTCGCGGTTGTTTTCCCCAACAATCATTCCTTCGTAAACTTCTGTCGTTGGTTCAACGAAAACTGTACCACGTTCTTCAATACTCATGATTGAGTAAGTCGTTGCTTTACCAGTATCGATTGAAACTAATGCACCTTGATGACGGCCACCAATCGTTCCTTGAATCATTGGTAAGTATTGATCGAAGGTGTGGTTCATAATACCATAACCACGAGTCATTGATAAGAATTCTGTTGAATAACCAATTAAGCCACGAGCTGGTGCTAAGAAGATTAAACGCATTTGTCCGTTACCGGCATTAATCATATCTTGCATTTCGCCTTTACGTAAACTTAGGGATTCAATCACGCTACCCATGTATTCTTCAGGTGTGTCAATTTGAACACGTTCAAATGGTTCACATTTAACCCCATCAATTTCACGTTCAATAACTTCTGGACGAGAAACTTGTAATTCATAGCCTTCACGACGCATGTTTTCAATTAAAATTGATAAATGCAATTCGCCGCGGCCTGATACAGTCCAAGAATCTGGGCCAATTGGATCAACACGTAAAGATACGTCTGTTTGTAACTCAGCCATTAAACGTTCTTCGATTTTACGAGCGGTGATATATTTTCCTTCACGTCCCGCAAATGGAGAATTGTTAACTAAGAAAGTCATTTGTAAGGTTGGCTCATCAATGTGTAGAATTGGTAATGCTTCTTGATTGTGAACATCTACAACTGTTTCCCCAACGAAAATGTCTTCCATTCCAGAAACGGCAATTAAATCGCCCGCTTTTGCTTCATCAATTTCCACACGTTGTAGGCCAAAGAAACCTAAAATTTTCGTTACACGGAAATTTTTCACGCTGCCATCTAATTTCATCAACGCAACTTGGTCGCCGACTTTCATTGTGCCACGGAACACACGGCCAATCCCAATACGTCCAACGTAATCGTTGTAGTCTAGTAATGAGACTTGGAATTGAAGTGGTTCATCTGAATTGTCAACTGGAGCTGGCACATGTTCAATAATTTTATCAAAAATTGGGGCCATTGTTGGCTCTTGATCTGCTGGATCATCTGATTCACTTGAAGTTCCGTTTAAAGCAGAAGCATAAACAACTGGGAAATCTAATTGATCGTCGTCTGCGCCTAATTCGATGAATAACTCTAAAACTTCATCTACTACGTGTTCAGGACGAGCAGAAGGTTTGTCAATTTTGTTAACAACCACGATTGGTGTTACTTTTTGTTCTAATGCTTTTTTCAATACGAAACGTGTTTGAGGCATTGTTCCTTCATACGCATCGACAACTAAAACAACACCATCTACCATTTTCATGATACGTTCTACTTCACCACCGAAGTCCGCGTGTCCTGGTGTATCTAGAATGTTGATACGTGTACCGTTATAATCTACGGCTGTATTTTTTGCTAAGATAGTAATTCCACGTTCACTTTCAAGTGCATTGGAATCCATTGCACGTTCTTGTAATTGTGTGTGTCCATCTAAAGTGTCAGATTGTTTTAAAAGTTCATCTACTAAGGTTGTTTTACCATGGTCAACGTGGGCGATAATTGCCACGT